>JAWLAY010000012.1:0-166724 GCA_041395245.1 Lysobacteraceae bacterium | reverse complement strand
AGTCCGACAGGCTCCTAGCGTTGAAACGTCTATGGCGGTGGGAGTCCACGAGGATTTCACCGCCTCCCGATGCCGCCGCCGCGATGCATCCGGGTTTTCTGGCGTTGTCCACAGTCGGGGTGGACGGCCCCGATTCACGGTGCCTTGTTTTCGATCAGGCAATTGCCGCCGTCCACCACCAGCACTTCACCCGTGATGTAGCTGGCCTCGTCGGACACCAGAAAGGCCACTGCTGCCGCCACTTCATCGGGACGTCCTGCACGCTGCATCGGCGTGTAGCGCGCTGCCTCGTGTTCCTCGGGCGTGCTGGAGCCGGTGGCAATCCAGCCTGGCGCCACACTGTTGACGGTGATGCCCTGTGTGGCGACTTCCAGCGCCAGACTCATGTTCATGCCGACCATCGCTGCCTTGGCAGCGCTATAGCCCGCCTCACCGCGATTGCTGCCACGCGTGCCGGTGGTTGAACTGATCTGCACGATGCGCCCGAAACCCCGTTCACGCATGCCCGGCAGCACCGCGCGGGTCAGCAGAAAGGCGGTGTGCAAATTGCGCGCAATCGACTGCTGCCAGGTGGTGAAGTCCATGTCGGCCAGTTCGACAAACGGCTCGGGACTGCCCTGCATCGCCATCCCTGCATTGTTGACCAGCACATCCACGCGGCCCCACTGCGCCACGGCCCACGCAAACAAGCCCTGCATCTGCGCCTCGTCGGTCAGATCCGCTGTCGCACCTGCCACCTCGAAGCCCATGCCGCGCAACGCACCAACGCGCTCATGCACCCGCGCACTGCTGGCGGTGATCAACAACCGAAACCCCGCGCGTCCCAAGCGCCGCGCGATGGCAAATCCAATGCCCTCGGCACTGCCACAACCACTGATCAGGGCGACACGGGTGGGCGGCTGCGCGGTGGGCATGGTTGGGTTCCTGTGTGGTGAGCGAGGCTGGAAGTTTGCCCCAGCGAGCCCCGTCCGCTGCTACGGTTGCGCGTAGGCAATCTCCGCACCCAACGGAGACGGGGTTCCGCGGCAATCCGCGTGGACATCAAAACGCTGTCATACCCGCGAAAGCGGGTATCCATTGCGTTTGACTCAATGTGAACGCGGCGTTGCCATGATGAACCAGGGATCACGAGTTTTCTTGGCTGGCAGGATGTATTGGCGATGCGAGCGGTGATGTGTCGACAGTCAGTGCAGACGGATGCCAATGCGGCGCAGTGATCACTCGTTAGCCTGTGTCGTATTCGCGGTACTAAATTAGAAAAGCACTGCGCCCGTTGGGATGCCGGCGCTTCCTGAAACGCTCCGCTCACGTGCGCTACCGTCCAGCCGTCGGGATCAATCCGTCCTACTGCTGCCAGCGAGGGATCTCGCGGCGGTAGCGAATCGCTCGGTTGTTCGGTTGTGTGCTGTTTTGTACGAGGCTACGGTCATTTTTGTATTCACTAATAATCAACGTGTTCTTGTCGTTCAGATTAAATACTTCAATCCACGCGTTCGCGCTCATGTGAAAGCTAATGCGCCCCGGCACACCCAGTCCGCCCGTGCTACCAATCACTTCTGTCCCGCAGCCCGAATCAACATTGAAACAATAGCGCCGCAAACTGCCCTCATCGCTGTTCAGTACAAGGTATGAATTGGTGTACGAACCACTCACCACAAACCACCGATCCGTGGTCTGCGGTTTGTGCATGACATTAGCATCCGCCGTCAGCGCCGCCGCCCACGCGGGGGCGGTTGTTTCGTAGATTGTGTAGGTATCCGGGTTCAGACTGACCGACCCGGAAGCACTATATATCTCCCGGCGCCACTCCCCCTCCAGCAAATCCGCCACCGCGTTCAACAGGATGTGCTCCGATGTTTCCAGCCGCTCGACGAGCGTGCTGCCGTTGTTGACGTAGACATCCGCCTGCGCGGCGCCCAGAAAGCGGATCTCGCCGGTGCCGTAGGCACTGGGGCCGACATTCGGTGCGACGTAGATGCAGGTCGGGCACGCACCATTGATGCCATCATTCAACACGCCGCCAAACTTGGCCGACACGCTGGTGCGGAAATACTCGTCCCAGCCGGTGTATTGCAGTGTTCCGGCCATCAGCAGCCAGTAGGGCTTGCCCGTGCTGTCGTAGGTGTAGACGGTGCCCGCATACAGCGGATTCGTTTCGCCGGCCAAAGGACTGAGCTTTTCAATCGCCCAACCCGCTCCATCGCGCTCGCGATCAAACCAACTTCCGGCATCAAAGGGTGCCGGACGCCAACCTTCGGGCGGGTTGCCCAGCGGCCACGAGGGCGCGGTACACGTCGGCGCGTCAAAGCTACCGGTGCACTGCGCGTGCGCCAGACCCGCACCAAGTATCGCCACCAAGCCAACCGCCCATGCCGAGTTATTCATCGCACTGCTCCGTTGTTGAAGTAAATGTCGAAATTGAGAAGTAGTTTACTGATTGGTGCTACTCAATAGGTTCCCCGCCTCTTTATTTGCGCGATGTCTCAGCTCCCCTCTCCCCCGGCCCCTCTCCCGCAAGGGGAGAGGGGAGCTGAGACATCGCGCTAAACAGGAGGAAGTAAGGCTGACGATCGTCCCGGTGATATAGGGTGCAAATCGAACCCCATCCTCTACACTGCGAGTGGACAATGTGTCCCGCGTTCAATGTGCTGATCTGTCACGTCGCGCAATCGGCTCACCATAACTCGTCACCGCAAACGGATCTTTGACATCCCTCACCCCGCCCAGCAGCATTCGCGTCCACGCGTTGGGTTCGGTCTGGGGAGCGGACGATGGGGTGCAGCGGAATTTCAGCCGAGGCGGTGGCGGTGTTGGCGCAGGCGGAGCGCGAGCGGTTTTTGCGCACGCATCCGCGTTCGGTGGCCTTGGCGCAGCGCGGGCAGGGGCATTTGTTTGATGGGGTGCCGATGCACTGGATGGCCGATTGGTCGACGCCGGTGCCGCTGTTTGTCGAACGCGCGCAGGGGGCGTGTTTCGAGGATGTCGACGGCCATCGCTATGTCGATTTCTGCCTGGGTGATACCGGGGCGATGTTTGGTCATTCACCGGCGCCGATTGCGCGTGCCTTGCGCGAGCAGGCCGAGCGCGGTCTGACCACGATGTTGCCGGGCGAGGATGCGGTGGTCTGCGGTGAGTTGCTGGCCGAGCGCTTCGGTTTGCCGTTCTGGCAGGTGACGGCGACGGCGACCGATGCCAATCGGTCGGTATTGCGCTGGGCGCGGGCGATCACCGGGCGCAAGACGCTGTTGGTATTCGATGGCTGCTATCACGGTACGGTCGATGACGTGATGGTGCGCTGGCAGGACGGCCGCACCGTGCATCGAAGTGGCCTGGTGGGGCAGGCCTACGATCTGTCGGCGCATAGCCGCGCCATTCCCTTCAATGATCTGCAGGCACTGGAAGCGGCGCTGGCACAGGGTGATGTCTGCGCCCTGTTGTGCGAACCGGCGATGACGAATATCGGCATGGTGCTGCCTGATCCGGGCTTTCTGCAGGCCGCGCGTGCGCTGACGCAGCGCTACGGCGCGCTGCTGGTTATCGACGAAACCCACACCATTTCCACTGGCATCGGTGGCTGCACGCGGCTGTGGGATTTGCAGCCGGACTTTTTCGTGATGGGCAAGCCGGTCGCCGGTGGCGTGGCCTGCGGTGTGTTTGGCATCAGTGCGCCGATGGCCGAGGCAATGCGCGCGGTGCAGCGTGCGCGGCGCGAAAGCAGTCATGGGCACGGTCACAGTGGCATGGGCACGACCTTGTCGGCGAATGCGCTGGCGATGCACTGCATGCGGGTGAATCTGCAGGAAGTGATGACCGAGGCCGCCTACGCGCACATGTTGCCCTTGGCGGCAACGCTGGCCAGCGGGTTTCGCCGGGTGATTGCGCAGCACGGCTTGCCCTGGTCGGTGACCGAACTGGGAGCACGCTGCGAATTCCAGTTCTGCGCCACGCCGCCGCGCACCGGTGCGGCGGCCGAAGCGGCCTTCGACGATCCCTTGCAGATGGCCTTGCACCTGGCGCTGATCAATCGCGGCGTACTCATCACGCCCTTCCACAACATGACGCTGTGCTGCCCGGCCACCACCGAAGCCGATGTCGATGCGCTGCTGTTTCACCTTGATGCCGTGCTGGGTGAGTTGTTGGCGCTGCCGAATGCACGGGTGAATCCATAGGAGCCTGCGCGGCAGAAGCCGACCGGTATGCAAAGCCGTCTGCGAGGTCCACTTTTCCGCCGATTCTTGGCCCATAGCCGTGCTATGGACCGGCGAACCGTCGAAAACCTGTCCTCGCGCAGGCTCCTAGCCGCCTGCGCGTGTTCAGTCGTTCCCAATCAGCAGGTCGTCTAGGGCTTGCTGGACCTGGACAATCAGGCTGGGCAAATCACTGACGACGGTTTGCCAGACGAGGCGAAAGTCCACCGAAAAGTACCCATGTGCCAAGGCGTTGCGCATCTGATAAGCCTGGGTCAGCGGTAAATGCGGACGGGCAGCGGCGAACTCGCTGTGGCGTTTGAGAATATCGTTGGCGGCTTCGCCAATGATCTCCAGATTGCGGATCACCGCGTCCTGTACCAGCGAGTCATCAAGGAACGTGGATTGATCCATCGTGGCGGTATAACGATCAATTCGCTCGATGGCCTGAAGGATGTGTCGCAGTCGATCACGCAGACGCTGTTGCGGGCTGCTCATATAGCCTTGGCTTCGGCAATGACATTGGCTCGAAAATGCTCGGGCAAGGCCATCGGGGTGAGAACATCGACCGGCACGCCGAGCAGTTCGGTCAATTCGTGTCGGATGGCGCCAATATCGAACAGCGTCGTTTGCGAAGTGGGGTCAATCAGCAAATCCAGATCGCTCTGCTCCGTGTCCGCTGCGCGCAACACCGATCCAAACACGCGCGGGTTGCTGGCGCGATGCGCGGCAACGACGGCGCGAATCTGCACACGATGCCGTGCAAAGGCCTCTGACGGTTTCATCTCAGATCCCCTGAGTTGGGCTGCGAGACATGCTAGCGCACAGCGTACGTGTCGTCGTCCTACTTGTCGCGACCATGGGATCGTTGCACGCTTCCAGACTTTCTCGCCGATGACGACGCCATGACCCCCATCGCCCACCAATTCGCCGATCCTGCCGAGGCGCAAGCCTTTCTGGACGCGCATCCGGAAGTGCGCAGCATCGAGATGATGCTGTTCGACAGCAACGGCGTTCCGCGCGGCAAGTTGCTGCATCGTGACGAGTTGATGGCGGTGTACACGCAGGGACGGCCGTTGCCGAGTTCGATTCTGGCCTTGACCGTGCGTGGCGAGGATGTGGTCGAGAGCGGTCTGGTGTGGGAAGTGGCGGACGCCGACTGTCTGACCTTTCCGCTGCCCGGCAGTCTGACCTTGCAGACCTGGCGCGAGGTGCCGACCGGACAGATGCAGGTGAGTCTGCATCCGGAGTTGGGCAAGCCCAGTGTGGTGGCCGATCCGCGCCACGTGTTGGGGCGCGTCATCGACGGCTTGAAGGCCGAGGGTCTGCACCCGGTGATGGCGGTCGAGTTGGAGTTCTACCTGCTCGATCAGGCCCGCGATGCGCAGGGTCGTCCGCAACCCGCGCGGCAGACCAATGGCGTGCGACCGGATGCGCCGCAGGTGTATGGCGTATACGAACTCGAGCATCTGCAGCCGTTCTTCGACGACCTGTATCGCGCCTGCGAAGCGCAGGGCTTGCCGGTGCGCACGGCGATCTCGGAATACGCGCCGGGACAACTGGAACTGACCCTGGAACATCGTGCCGATGCCTTGCAGGCCGTGGATGAAGGTCTGCGCTACAAGCGGGTCGTCAAGGGCGTGGCCGCCAAACACGGGCTGCAGGCGTGTTTCATGGCCAAGCCCTTCGCCGATCTGGCGGGCAGTGGATTGCACATGCACGTCAGTCTGGCGGACGCGCAGGGCAACAATCTGTTCGCCGCCGAAGATCCCGAAGGCACGCCGCTGCTTCGTCACGCCATCGGCGGCATGATGGCCACCCTGCACGAAGTGCAGGCGATCTTCTGTCCGCATGCGAATTCGTACCGGCGTTTTCAGGCCAATAGCTATGCACCGATGGCGAAGACCTGGGGCGTCAACAATCGCACCGTGTCGTTTCGGGTGCCTGGCGGACCGGCGCGCAGTCGGCACGTCGAGCATCGCATCTGCGGTGCGGACGCCAATCCGTATCTGGCCGCTGCGGCCATCCTTGCCGGTATGCAACGCGGTATCCGTGAGCAGATCAACCCCGGTCCCGCCATCGTCGGCAATGGCTACGATCTGGCCAATGAGCGGGTCAGCACCGATTGGCTATCGGCATTGCGTGCGCTGGAGCAATCGAGCTGGGCTCGTGACGCGCTGGGTGCGGAGTTCCTGCGGGTCTATCTCGCCATCAAATGGGCCGAGTTCGGTCAGTTCGTCGGCGAAGTCGGCGAACAGGACTGGCGTTGGTATCTGACGCACGCCTGAGGAGTTTGCATGAGTCCGCAGAATGAAACGTCGGTAGTGATGACTTCGGGTCTGGGCATCGACATGGGGTTATCGACCGGCATCTGAGTGTGCGGCGAGCCGGTGATCAGTCCAGGCTGTTGCGATCATTGGGTCCGACATGCCGACGTCCGTCGTCGTCCTCATCCTCGTCGTCACCCACTTTCACCAGTTCGCCCAGGCTGTGGGTGTAGTCGTGTTCGTTGCTGTCTTCAGAGGCGTCGTGGCGGATGGGCTTGGTCGGGCCGTCGCGCGTGTCACTGGTGCTGCTGTGTGGCAGCGGCAGGTGCGGCGCGTTGATGGCTACATGCTGTGATGATGTCGTGCGCAGGTGCGCGCGCAGAAGGCGGTCCCAGCTGCGTTTGATCAGGGCGTACTCGTCGCTGCATTGTTCGGCGCGTGCTTCGGGCAGTTCCCAGGTATCGATCAGATCCTGTCGATGGTCGGCATCGCTGCCGTAGACCCAGCAAACCATGTTGAAGTAACGCTGCGAGTTGAGCGAGTGTTCGTCCGCAAAGTCTTCCGCACCCACGCCGCTGTCGTCGCCGTAGTAGGTCGCCGCCGCGCCGAGCACCGCATCGGCCTCGCCAGACTCGATCAGTATCCAGGCCGATAGCTGATCGACCGCGTCTTCCTCGCGTCCGGTGATAGGTATTTCCAGTACATCGACCAGCGCGTGACCGACTTCATGCAGCAGCATGCCGACGAAGGCGCCAGACAGCGCATCGGCCTCGAAGTCGTCGTCTTCAAACTGACCGTCGAGCGTGTTTGCCATGTCTTCGACCAGTTCGATGCACATCTGCACTTCGCGCTGTTCCGCGTCGTAGTAGGCATTCGATTCATCGCATTGGGTGAGACGGATGCGCACGTCGACGGGCAGACGCCAACGCTGATTCAGGCTGCGCGCCACCGCTTGCAGCACGCCGCTGGACTGCAGGCGCTGGGCGTAGGTTTGCAGCGAGCGCGATTGCAGCACCGGCTCGGCGACAACAAAACGGCCTTCCGTGCTGGCGAGGCCGTCGTTGGCGACCATCAATCCGGTCAGCATTGCGGCGAGCGCGCCAATTCGAAAGAACGAAAGGGTCATGGACGTCCCGTGGTGAGATCAGGGTGAATCGGAGGCCGCAGCATAGTCGGAGCTTGAATCGAATGCGTAGCCGAAGCGCTGCGCCACCGGTTCGCAAAGACGCTGGATGGTTTCCAGCTGCGCGGCCGTCCAGAGTTGGCGATCCGTATTCGGCGTCCCCAGGCGTGGCGACCAGCGTTCCACTAGCGCGGCCGAATCCTCAGCGGCGAGTTCGACATGATTGGCCAGCGCGCTGAGACTTTCTTTCGGGGATCGGCAGACCTCCTCATGGCGCAGCAGCAGGGTTGATGCGGCGAGGGTCGTGTCATTGGAAAGGCAGTCGGCAAGCCATCCATAGCTCTGTGCCCACTGCAGTGCGTAGCCCTCGATGTCGCGACCTGCCGCAAAGGCCTCCTGTATGCGCAGGCTGGCTTCATCGTTGCCCAGGTTCTCCGCCCGACGCTGCGGTCCGAACTCGAAATGCCCGCTGCGCGCCATTTGTGAAGCGATGGAGGGGTGTCGCCTTGCCGCGTCGGCGAATCGCTGGTGCTGTTGTTGCAGCGATGCAATGTGCGTAAGCGGATGGCGAATGGGGACGACGAACTTCGCATCGCCAAACACGCCGAGCAGATAAGGCAGACGCGCGAGGTTGTAGTTGCCCTTGCAGAGATAACGCGGCCGATTGCGGCTCAGCAGGACCTTGCGAATGTGGTGCCGGTAGAACGTGTCAAAGCGCGGGTTTTTCGCGTCTGTATCCAGGCACTGACTGACGGCGGGATCATGCCGCTCAGGAAAGAAGTGCATCCAGAACACTTCGTCGAAGGCTTCCGGGCTATCCAGGGTGACGCGGATGCCATCGCCATGGGCACGTTCGCTGGGTGTGCTTGCCTTGATGGGCAGATGTTGCCGGAGTTGACTCCACCAGTGCGGGAACCAGATCGGCGGGTAGTCACCATAGCGTGCGCTGGCAAAGCGCTCGCACGTGGCCAATGCCTCCAGCAGGATGGTGCTGCCCGAGCGGGCAAGCCCGGCGATGAACACGGGTCGATCAATCCGGATGTCGCGTAGCGCCGCCTGCAGTTGAGCGGTTTCCCGGTTCGCCAAATCCTCGCACAGGCTCGCGTAGCGATGCAGCAACCAACTACCGAAGCGGGCAGAGCGGGAAGGGGCGGAGATGGTCATGGGCAAGTTGTGTGAGACGAGGTTGGAGATGGTGGAGGCGAGCGATCTTTGCGTTGAGGAACATCTTCGCAGTCAAGAGTGAGGACGGCAAAGTCGCCGGCCTATGCTGGCATGCGAGGGTCATCGGGTAGACTTCACGTGGGCTACTCATTAGGGGCGACGAATGCTTCGTATCGTGTTGGTGGTGTGTCTGGTGCTGATCGCGCAAAGCGCGGAGGCGTATATCGGTCCTGGTGCAGGGATTGGGTTTCTGGGCTCGTTGTGGGCCTGGTTGGTCGGCTTCGTGGTGGTCGTTGGTGCGATCCTGTTCTGGCCGATTCGCTGGGCGTGGCGTCGCATGCGCAAGGGTGCAGACCGTCCTTCCGCTGGCTCTGATCCCCGCGCATGAGTCGCTGGTTCTTGCCGAGTTGCGCCGGATTGGTGGCTGCGGTGCTGTTGGCGGCATGCTCCGCCGAGCCGCCCGTGCCCGCGCAGGCGCGGCTCATTGTGCTGGGTTTCGATGGCATGGACCCCGTACTCGCCGAGCGCTGGATGGACGAGGGATTGCTCCCCGAGTTTTCCCGTCTGCGTGACGAGGGCTATTACCAGCGGCTGGCGACCAGCAATCCGCCGCAGTCGCCCGTGGCGTGGGCGAGTTTCGCCACCGGCAAGGGCGCGGGCGAGCACGGGATCTACGATTTCCTGCGGCGTGACCCGAAGACCTATCAGCCCGACTTCTCGATTGCGCGCTACACACCCCCCGATGACTTGATCAACTTTGCAGGCTGGCGTGTGCCGATGGGTGAGGGTGTGCTGGAAAACCAGCGTCGTGGCGAGCCGTTCTGGATGTCCGCTGAAAAGCAGGGCCGCCGTGCCACGGTGCAACGTGTGCCGGTCACCTATCCGCCTGATCCGATTCAGCACATGCTGTCTGGCATGGGTGTGCCGGATCTGCGCGGCACGCAGGGCACCTACACCTTGTTCAGCACCCGACGCATGGCCGCCGCCGAAAACGGGGGGCGCGTCGAGCGGGTCGCGATGGATGTTAATGGATACATCGAAACCCATCTCGATGGCCCAGCAGATCCTTTGAAGCCGGATGCCGCGGCACTGTCGGTGGCGTTGCGGATCGTGGCTGAAAAGGATAGTGCGACAGTAACCTTGGGTGAGGAAACGCGAGTCCTCAAGTTGGATGAGTGGTCCGATTGGTGGCGTATCGAATTCGACTATGGGTTGGGTTCGCTGCCGGGTATGGTACGGATGCGTTTGCTGGATGGATTCCCCCGCCCACTTTTGTATGTCTCCCCCGTGCAGGCCGATCCGCTGGAATCCGTTTTGCCGATCAGTGCTTCGCCGGCCTATGCCGCAGAGCTTGCCGAGCGGATTGGTCGCTATCACACGCTGGGCATGCCGGAAGAAACCTGGTCGCTCAATCAGGGCCACCTCGACGAACAGGGCTATCTGGACATGGTGAAGACCACGCTAGCCGAAGGTGAGGCCATGCTCTACGACGCTCTATCCAGCAATGACAGCGAGCTGGTGGTCAAGGTTTTCGTGCAGCCGGACCGGGTCAGCCATATGTTCTGGCGCGGCATGGACGCGCAGCATCCTTTGTACGCCGAGTCTTCGCCGCTAGCGCGTGGCGCCGTATCGTGGATCTATCGTGAATCGGATCGGGTGCTGGGCGAAGTACGCAAGCGCATGCGCCCCGAGGATCGCCTGATCGTGCTCAGCGATCACGGTTTCTCCTCGTTTCGCCGCGCTGCGCACGTCAATCGCTGGCTGGTCGATCACGGCTATCTGAGCTTGAAGGCGGGCAAACGCGAGTCCGAACCCTTGTTTGCCGACATCGACTGGTCGCGCAGTCGCGCGTACGCCCTGGGTTTGAATGGTCTGTTTCTCAATCTGGCCGGGCGCGAGGCGCAGGGCATCGTCACCACCGAGCAGGCGCAGCCCTTGCTGGATGAACTCGTGACGGGCTTAACGGGCTGGCGCGATGGTGAGGAAACCGCCGTGATTCAGCATGTGTACCGGGGTCGAGATCTGTATCAAGGACCGATGGCCAAGGATGCACCGGATCTGGTGCTGGGATACGCGCCGGGCTATCGCGCGTCTTGGCAGACCACGCTGGGTGCTGTTCCGCGAGATTTGCTGGAGGACAATCGACAGCCTTGGAGTGGTGATCACTGCATCGACCCGGATGCGGTGCCGGGTGTGCTGTTCACCTCGTTCGTGCCGGATCAACCGGTGGAGAACATCGCTTCGATGGCGCACATGGTGCTGAAACATTTGCCCAAGGGACCAACTTCGCCATGACGCCTGCACTGCTGGATTGGCCCGCGCCGCTCTGGTCGGCCATCGACGTCGGACTGCAGGCGCTCCATTTTCCCGGAGGTATCCGTGTTGCGGTGTACGGCGCGCTCTCGGGCTGGCTGTGCATGGCCTTTTATCGACGCTTTTCGAAGCAGTCCGAGTTGTCCGCGCTGGGTGCCCAAACGGCAGCCTTGCGGCGCGAACTGTCCGGGTATGACGGTCCCTTCGATGGGCTGATGGTGCGTGTGCGCCAGTTACTGCGTCTGAGTGGACGACATCTGCGACTCAGCTTCGTGCCGGCGCTGCTGGCAGGCTTGCCCTTACTGTGGGTCATGCCATGGCTGTCCAATCAGTTTGGTGCCCAGTGGCCCCAGCCTGGCACGCGCGTTGAGTTGCGACCAGAGGCGATGACCGTCGCCGCCGGGGGCTTGTCCTGGTCGGGGGGCGAGGTGTCTTGGGATGCGGAGAGTTCGGTATGGCTCGTCGATTGGCCCCGGGCGGGAGCGGAGCCCATTAGCTTGCGCCAAGGCGAGCGCACACTGCTGCAGTTGCCAATGCCTGCGCCGAGTAGCGTGGTACACATCCGCGAGCCGTTGCTGAATCGATTGATCGGCAACCCGGCGGGCTATCTGCCGGACGACGCGCCGCTTTCCGCCGTTCATATCAACCTGCCCGAGCAGACCTTGCTGCCCTTTGGTCCCGGTTGGCTGCGGGGTTGGCTCGCGACCTATCTGGCGGCAGTCTTTGCGGTGTCACTCTGGCTGAAGTGGCGCTGGAAGCTGCAGTAAATACGCCGCGGCGAGTTGGTTGACTCGCTGCGGTTTATTCCCCGTCGTCGTCGGTTGGTTCCGAAGCCGATTCCGCAGCGTATCGGCGCAGATTCTGCTTGATCAAGGGATGATCCGGATTGGCTTTGGCGGCACGCTCGATCAAAGACCGCGCCTTGTCAGGATCCTGTTCGATGTTGAAGGCGATATAGGCCAGATTGTTCAGCGCCAGCGCGTCGGTCGGATTCTGTTCCACCACCGTTTCCAGATTCTGGCGTGCGAGGTCCTGCTCGCCTTTCGCAAGTTGCGCCAGCGCCAGGTTGTAGCGGGCGATACTGTGTTCAGGATTAAGTTCCAGTGCAAGGTTGTATTCAGCGATCGCGTCATCGAAGTGCCCGAACTGGTGATGCCCCAGGCCCAAGAACGTGTGAAGGCGGGGATCGGTCGGTAGCAGATCCGTGGCTTGACGCAGGTGCGCGATACCCTCGGTCTCCTTGCCGGCCAGCACCAGAAGACGGCCTAGCTCCCTATGCAAGATGATCTGACGCGGATGCGCTTCGACCAGTTCGAGCAGGCCTTCGATCATCTTGAAGGGATAGACGTCTTCAAACTGGCGCAGATTCTGCAGAGTCCTGTAGACACCAACTGAGGCCAGTGGTGAGGGTCTCAAGAATGGATCGCCCGCCAGTTCCGGTGCTGTTCCTCCGTCGGCAACATAGCCCAAGCTCCGCAGCATCTCGATGGTGGCTTGATCGACCGATACACGTTCTGAATTTGATTCCGCCATATCAAGTGCGGCCTGAACTCTATCCAGGTATCGAGCCGCTACATCTGGCTGCGATGAGGCTAGATTGTGTTTTTCGTCGGGGTCTGACTGAAGGTCGTATAGTTCAAGATCAGAGCTGTAATAGAACGCGTAGCGACCGTCCTTTATCGAGTGAACAGGCGAAAGATAGAAGTCCTCTTTCGGAATGATGGCTTCGCCGATTACAGCACGATCAGCGGTACTGGAAAGCAGAGTGCCGTCAAGCTCTGTCGGAATATCAAAGCCTAATACACCAAAAATGCTGGGTACTAAATCGATGCTCTGTACCGGATGTGTCAACCGAGCGCCACGATCTCCGAAAACAGGCATGGAGACGATGAGTGGTACGTCTGTCGTTGCGCCATAGCAGAAGAACCCGTGGGTATGCTCACCATGCTCGCCAAACGACTCGCCATGATCCGCCGTAACGATAATCAGAGTCTCCTCCGCTATCTTATGACGCCTCAGCGCATCCAACAAACGGCCGATTTGCTGATCCATATACGCAATTTCGCCTTGATAGGGCGCATCTGCATAGGCGTGCTTGTAGGGCAATGGTGGATCATAGGGCGCGTGTGCGTCGTAGAAATGAATCCACTCGAAGAATGGCTCGTCGGGGTGATCCGCTTGCTGTGAATCAAGCCATTCCAGTGCGGCATCAACCGTCGTGCCGGCGCGACGGGTAACGATCGCTTTGGGGGATTTCTTGGTGTAGTGGACGATATTGTCTTCATAAACATCAAAGCCTTGAGCCAACCCAAACCGGCTATCAAGAATGATGGAACTCACAAACGCTGCCGTCGCAAACCCTTCCGCCTTCAATCGCTCTGCCAGCGTGGTGTGGTCTTCGCGCAATCGATAGGTGATGTTGTTACGCACTCCATGCTGCGGCGGTGTCAGGCCAGTCAGGATACTGCTGTGCGATGGCAGAGTAATCGGCGCATGCGAGTAGGCGCGAGTGAATACATTACCCTGCGCGGCAAGAGCATCCAGGTTCGGCGTCCCCGCGTTGAGATTTCCATAGGCCCCCAGCGCATCCGGCCTCGTGGTGTCGAGAGTGATAAGGATGACGTTCTTGGGGCGAATTGGCCGGTACCCGTCAAACAGCAAACTCAGCGCCAAGCCGACGCCCGCCAAAAGAATAAGGGTGCCTGCGATGCGTCGTGGTGCGGAAAATTTCATGCGTTCGATCATCGCTTTGCTGTTGATTGGGGATAAACCGCGTTGACGTCGGCGACAAAGCGTTGCAACTCCGGATTGGCAGTCAACTCGGGATGGGCCTCCAGCACATCGCGTGCGGCCGCCAATTGTCCGAATCGGGTCAGTAATATGACCTGCAGGTAGCGCAGTCCCTTCATTTCGGGATTGGCCTGAATCTTTTTTGACAGCAAATCGAATGTGCGTTGTCTATCCGGCTCTGCTCTTGCGAGAACTTGCAGCAGGAACTCCCAATCCTGTATGCGAATTGGACCGCGTTCAACCGCCGCAATCATTGCGTTAAGCGCTGAAGGCAGATCTCCATCGTTGAAATAGACTCGTGCCAGATTGCTGCGAATGCTCGCGTAGTCAGGGAAGTCATTTATCACCTGCTCACCCACCCGGCGAGCGATAGTTGTTTCGCCTCGGCTGTTAAGTAGGATCATCTGGGCTTCTCGAAAAACCGGCTGATTTGGCCACTGCTCAATCAATCGTGGAATCAGTTCGCTGATCGACTCCAGTTCGGAGATGGCGGTATAGGTCGCCACTCTCTGCAGCCAGAATCTTTCATCCGCTGTGGCGTTTCTTTTCTCTTCCTCAAAGCGGACAAGATCGGCTGTGGCGTCGAATGGGCGTACAAACAGCGGCTGTTGGGCTTCTGCGATCGACAACATGCAAAGAACCATGAAAGTTGTTGTTACCATCCGGTATGGGCACTTCATGTTCATGGCTTCGATCCCACGGAACCCTGTTGCAGTTCGCCGCGCGCTCGCCGGAACCAACTGGCTCTGAAGAATCGAGGATCATGCAGGAGTAGCGCCTGCAGTTGCTGTGGAGACAAGCGTTCGCGTACCCAGAGCCGTGCTTGAATGTTGGCTTCCAGCATGGAAGTGGACTCGGACTGAATGTGTTCTCGATGAAATGCTTCGATGACATCACGGGTGATCTGTGGGTCCTCGATCATCCTGATTTGCTCGGTCCGAGCGCGCTTTAAATTGGCACTGGCAAGCTGATAGCCGAGTTCCTGATTGCTCAGATAGCGCTCGAAATCTTTCTGTTGTTGAGGCGAGAGTTGCAGGATCGCAAGCACCTCTGGTCTGTTCCACCACGCGGTTAGTGCGGCCTTGCCTTCGCGGCTTCGAGTCGCGAGTCCAGGTTCTGCCTCAGCGGTAGCTTCTCGAGCGGGTGAGCTCGTGGCCGAGGGTTTATTCAACGTGGCCACCGACTCGTCGTGACAGGCGAGTAAGCCACACGCCATGGCGGCGATGAGCAAGCGTGCTCGGACGTCAAACACTATATATTTTTGCATCGTTGTTCCTTGGCGTTCAGCACCACGTGGCGAAGCTCGCGAAGTAATGCCGCAGCCGAAACCTCAAGCAAACTGAGCCTCGATCGTTCCCCTGCAGCGATGTGGAACAGTCAAATCGTCGCGCTCCATTTGCGATGGGTCGGCGCGATCCAGACAGCAGAAGGGCACCCACGTGGAGTGCCCTTCTCGTGCCACGAATCGACCCTTTTCGGCGACCGTTTGGAAGATCAGCGACGCCGAATCATCCAGGCACCCGTCAAAAGAAGAACGAGCGCGATAAGGCCCTTGCCTAGCGACCCGGCAGCCGGAATCACATCCGGTTGTGCCAGCGGCGGCGGCAGTCCATTCCCTGCCGGGGCATCGGCATCGATGGCTCCGGTAATGTTGATACTGAAAGGCGTCACGGTGCCGAACGGCGAAGAAAAATTCGCAATCAACGTGTTGCTGGCGCCAGAAAAGCCATCTTCTGGAGTGCTGAAGTCGGCCGTATCTTCGAAATCTTCTGCGTCATAGACATCGACAATCGCCGTACCCTCGGGTATCACGTCTCCACCGTTAGATTGCCGCAACGACAAACCATCTAGCGTGTAGTCAGTGCCGGATTGGTTGATCTGCACGTCAGCGAGGGCCATCAAAGTACTGCTGCCGTCCGGCGGGGTCTCGCGCGCGTCGAACATGAAGGCACTCCACAGCGGGCTGGGCTCTCCCAGCAGGCCGGAGATATCAAACACATATACGGCGCGAATGTCATTCACGAACCCAATGCTCGGGTACTGGAAGGTATAGCCGTAGATCGAGTTGTTGCCGTTGTAGGTGTTGTCAACGCGGAACGCATAGTAACCGGTGCCATAAAGGGAGCCCGAATAACTGGAGACATAGCCCCAAGTTGTCGGTGCCAAACCCGTACCGCTGGGCTGAACGGCTGCACGGAGTTGCGCTGGTGCGCCGTTGGCCTGTTGGTTGTTGCGCGGGGCGGCGTTTTCGGCGCGTGAGGCCATTGCACTTGTGGATACCAACCCAAAAAGCGCTGCGGTCAGCGCGACGCGACGTACATTGATCACTGGACCTTCCCCTGATGAAGTCAACCAACGCGAGCATGGATCAGTCGATCCATGAACGAAAACTAACCGCGACATAACCGTGTCGTGGCCGTACGTCAATCGTGCGTTGCTGTGCGTGGGGTCTGGGAGGCGGCAGACGCGCCAAGGCCTCGGCGTCCGTTGCAAGGGTGAAGCGCTCCTCCCGGAGGATGTGCTAGCTGATGCACTTGCTCAGGGCACTGCCAAATCAATCACCAGTCCTGCGAAAATAGCCATGCCGACCCAGTTGTTGTGCAGAAAAGCGCGGAAGCACAGTTCGCGGGAGCGGTCACGGGCGATCCAGAACTGCCAGGCAATCAACAGCGCGGCAAGGCCAAGACCGATAGACCAGCTCCGGCCCAATTCCGCGCGCTGACCGACCATGATCAGGGTCAGCAGGAATCCGCCCTGCAGGATGCCGATGGCGATCAGATCGATGTCGCCGAACAGAATGGCGGTAGAGCGCGAACCCATGCGGATATCGTCCTCGCGATCCACCATGGCATACCAGGTGTCATACGCGGTCGACCACAGGACATTGGCGACGAACAACAGCCAGGCCAGGGCGGGTACCTCGCCGGTTACGGCGGCAAAGCCCATCGGGATGGACCAGCCGAAGGCAATGCCGAGATACACCTGCGGAAACCAGGTGTAGCGTTTCAGGAAGGGATAGCTCGCCGCGAGCGCAATCCCGGCAAAGGACAGCAGGATCGTCAGTCGGTTGGTCAGCAGCACGAGCAGAAATGCCAATGTCATCAACACGGCGAACAGCACCAGGGCTTCGCGCGTGCTCACATGACCCGACACCAGCGGGCGCATTCGCGTGCGCTCGACCTTTCCATCCAGCCAGCGATCCGCGTAGTCGTTGATCACGCAGCCTGCTGAGCGAGTCAGCCAGACCCCGGCCACGAAAATCAGCAGGGTGCCGAGGGGTGGCACGCCTTTGGCGGCAAGCCAGAGTCCCCAGAGCGTTGGCCAAAGCAGCAGAAGACTCCCGATCGGCTTGTCGGCGCGAACCAGACGCGCATAGTGCGGCAGGCGCTCTCGCCACCAGGCATTCGAGAACGCAGTGGCGGGCGTGGCGGGGCGTTTGGGGATCGGGGCGGTGGGGCGCATGGCAGTTCGTTTTCGGATGCGCCATACCATAACGGTAATTGACACATCATCGAAGTGTCCGTGCTGGGTTTGAGCTGGCGCGGCGCGGAAATTGCACCGCTGTCGATTCCTCGGCAGCGGGGTACGGAAACATGACGGAACCCACTGAATACGCGACGATTGCCCCGGTCTTGCTGGGTGGCCCCGCAGCACAGCTGCAGGTTGGACGGGCTGGGCAGATTCAGGCAATCAGTGCGGGCGCGTTGGCCTTGCTGGCCGACGAATTCACCACGTTACCGACGAGTCTTGCGCAGATCCCGGAACTGCAGGGATTTGACCCCGCTGCAGACTGGACCACCGATGCGGTCTGGCAGAGTCCGGTCGATGTTGGCTGGCGGGTCAGTCTGGCCGTCGATGGCGAATCACTCTGGCTACTGTTGCCGACGCGAACGTTGCAGGCGCTCTGCGCGCGGATGCCGAGTGGGCTCAGGGTCGCTCGGTGTCGCATCCCTGGGTGCAAGGTTTGTCGGCGACCTGTCAGCGTCTGCAAGGTGCAGCGGAACTGGCGGAAATTGCCGCGAGGCTAATGGGCACCTGTGATCTGAACTTCGATGTGCCCGAGGCGCTTCGAGGGAACGACATCGCAAGGCAGATGTTCAGTGGCTTTGGGCACCTCAGCCAGGCCGTACGTCAGACCACGCAGATCGCTGCCTCGATTTCACGCGAAGCGCCCGTCATCGCACAGGACAATGCCGAACTGAGCGCGCAATCCGAGCGGCAGTATGCGGCGATTGAACAGGCACGGACGCATGCGCGCGCGATGAACACGGCATTGCGGTGTGCACAGGAGGAGCTGCATGGACTCGGCAGTCTGACCCACGAGGCGCAGTCGCGCGGCAGCACGGCGCGTAGCGCCGGTGAAACGCTGAAGCAGGTGATGGGCGAGGTGAATCAGCGCGCCGCGCGCATTTCCGAGGTCATCGATCTGATCGACCAGGTTGCCTTCCAGACCAACATCCTTTCCATCAATGCTGCCATCGAGGCGGCACGTGCGGGCGAACTCGGGCGTGGTTTTGCGGTGGTGGCACAGGAAGTCAGATCGCTGTCGCAGCGGGCGGCGCAGGCGGCAAAAGATGTACGCGGTCTGATTGCCGAAACGCAGTCGGCCGTGCGTAGTGGTGGCAAGGCGACGGAAGAGACGCATGCGGCCGTCTCCGCGTTGGGCGGACTGGTCGAACGCATGAGCGCATCGACCACGACCGTGGCCAATGCCGTCGCGGCGCAGGAACGCACCGCCAGCGTCCTGGATGAGTCGCTGGGAGAGGCATCGCGAATTAGTCACGATAACCTGCAGCGCGCCGAGCGCATGTCCGCCATGGCGGACACCTTGAAGCAGGAAGCGCAGGCGCTGGACGACAGCAACGGCATCTTCCGTCTTCCTAGCAATCCACTGTCATCGTTCCGCCATCGTCGTGTGCACGAACTCGCGCTGCAAGCCGTCGAGGCGGTAGCGGCCACCTTCGCGGGTTTGATCAAGCAGCGCAGACTGACACGGGCAGCGCTGTTTTCGCGCGAATACATCCCGATTCCGAATACGCAGCCCGCCAAGCATTCGACAGCGTTCGATCCGGTTTGCGACGACTGTTTGCCCGCGGTGCAGGAGCCGATTGCCGCTTCCGAGTCCTGGATTGCCTATGCCATTTGCGCCAATCGGGATGGCTATGTGCCGACCCACAATGATCGTTTCTGCCAGCCATTGACTGGCGATCCGAAGCGCGACCTGGTCGGCAACCGAACCAAGCGCCTCTTCGGTGACCGGGTCGGGCGTGCGGTGGGCAGTCATACCGAGCCCTATCTGTTGCAGATCTATCGGCGCGATACGGGCGAGATCATGTTCGACCTCTCGGTGCCCATCTATGTCGATGGCGAGCATTGGGGTGGCTTCCGGGTGGGCTACATGCTGTAGACGCGGCAGCTTGGGTCGATTGAGCCGTGCGCTGGCGCGTCGTGGGTGACAAGATGGCGAGCGGGTGGCTTTTTCGTCGCGGACCGGAATGGTTTGCGTGGTGAAATGGTTTGCAGCGGCAGCCATCGTCGCGTACCGATGCCGCGGGATGGCAACAGAAGGACGATGAGACGATGCCTGGATTCGTGGCTCGATGCGCAGCCGTGTTGCTCTGCCTGATGGCGCTGCAGGCCTGCGAGAACCGCGAGTCGCAGCCAGTCGGGAATCCAGCCCCGTCGTCTTCGCCATCGCAGGAGTCGACAAGTGTTCCCCGCTACAGCGCGGAAACGCTGCTGGACAATGTCGCCATCGCGGATCCCGGGTTCTCGGCCAACGGCGACAAGGTCGTCTTCAGCTCGGATCGCGATGGTGTCTGGAACGTGTACACGATTCCGTCGAAGGGCGGCGAGTGGACGCCGGTGACGCAATCGAAGACCGATGCCTACCAGTTTATCGCTGCGTTTCCCGAGGACAGTCGGTTGATCCTCAGCCGCCGTGCAATGGCTGGGGGTGCGATACAGATTCTGGTTCACGAACCCGATGGCAGCCAGCATGCCTTGACGCCGGATGGCGGGGTCAACGCCTATTTCTTCCGTTTTTCGGGTGATCGGCGGAGTTTCTATATCGCGACCAATGAACGCGATCCGCGTCAGATGGATGTGTATCGCTACGACATTCGCGATTACCGGCGGACCCTGATCTATCGCAACGAGTCCGACAAGAACCCGGTTCTGGTGTCCAGAGACGGCAGCTATCTGCTGATGGAGCAGTACCTCAGTCCGAACAACGACGAGCTCTTTCTGGTCGATGTGGCGGCGGGAACAAACCGGCATATTTCCCGCCATGAAGGCGTCGCGCGCTATCGCGGCATGGATTTCGACAAGGCCGGCGAGTTCGTTTACTACAGCAGCAACGAGGGCGGCGAATACATGCGCCTGCGCCGCTATGACCTGCGCCGCAAGGAGCATGCCGATATCGCTGCCGAGGATGGCGACATTGTGGCGGCGTTCTTTAGTGAATCCGGTCGTTATCGCATCATGGTGGTTCGCACCAGGTCGAGCTGGCGCGTGATGCTCCACGACGAGTCGGAGGCGCGCGAGATAGCACTGCCGCAGGATTGGGAAGGAAGTCCGCTAGCGGTTCGTTTCTCGTCCAGTGAGCGACAGCTGGTGTTTCTGCGAAACGAGGATCGTCAGCCGAACGATCTGTATGTTTGGGGACTGGGAGAGGAATGGCCGCGCAGACTGACGGCAACGCTGAACCCGGCGATTCGGCCAGAGTCTCTGGTACCTTCGGAACTTGTGCGCTTCCCGAGTTTTGATGGCGTCATGCTGCATGCCGTGTTGTGGCAGCCCTTGCAAACGGTGGAAGACGCTCCTGCGGTGGTATGGGTGCAGTCGGGTCCCGAAGGGCAGATCACACGCCGGTTCAATCCGATGGCCCAATTGCTGGCCAACCATGGTTATCGCGTGCTGGGCGTGAATCAGCGCGGCAGCGAGGGCTTTGGTCGCAGTTTTGCGTCGGCGGATGATCGACGGCACGGTGCGGAACCGCTGTGGGACATCATCGAAGCGAAGAACTACCTGCAGCGCACGTACGCAACCGATCCCGCGCGAATCGCCGTGATGGGCGAGGGCTACGGTGGCTATATCGCCATGGCCGCCTTGACGTTCCACCCTCGGGAGTTCGGTGCAGGTGTCAATTTGTTCGGTATCTCGAACTGGGTATCCACGCTCGAGCGCATTCCCGATTGGTGGGGCGTGTCGCGCGAAGCCTTGTATGCAGAGTACGGCGATCCACGAACGCAGCGCGCCGAATTGGAGGCAATCTCACCGGCGATGCACCCAGGTCAGGTGGAGAGACCGATGCTGGTCTTCCAGGGCGGGCTGGATACCCGCGTGCCGCGCAATGAAACCGAAGCCTATGTGGATGCCTTGCGTGGCAATGGGGTTGAGGTGGAATACGTGGTCTACCCCGAAGAAGGGCACGGGCTTCAGCGCCGTGACAACCAGGTTCACAGCATGATGACGATTCTGGATTTTCTTGATCGGCATTTGAAACCGGTGTCGCCGGGCCCCGGCGAGTAAGGTGCGTCGCCCAAGCACTCTGCGCCGTAGCATTCGCTGACCACCGGTCCGCGAGGACGCGTTCGCTAGCTGTCAGTGGATGCGGCTTCTGCCGTTGGGTTGATCCACCGGGTCCGTGCGCTTGTGCCGCAAGTGGGGCGCTCCGTCGTGCGCGACCATGCGGTGCACCAGCAGGCCCGTTGGGCATCGCGCTGAAGGGCTTCGGCGCACCTGTCACAATGCGCGAGGTGCTTACGTCAATCCGCTCGCGGCATCGAGTCGCAAGTCGTCCAAGGGAGTTCATCATGAGCGCGGGCCAAGGTTCTTCTGGCAATGTCATCGCTGCCTTGTGCAGCCTGTTAATCCCCGGATTGGGGCAATTGGTGCAGGGGCGTTTTCTCTGGGCCTTGTTCTGGTTTGTGCTGGGTGGCGTCCTGTGGCTGGTGACCTTCACGCTCGGCGGCTGGATCGCCAACCTGCTGGCCTGTATTCATGCGGCGGTCTACGAACCGCGACGCTGATCGCGCCAGAAAACAAAACAAGAAGGCCGGACGCTGACACGCCCGGCCTTCGTATTTTTAAACGCTGCGGCGCAGAGATCAGTCGTCGCCACTCAGCATGTTGAACAGATTCAGCAGGTGTGAGAACAGCACCACGATGCTGGAAAACAACTCGACCGTGATCATGATCGGATTGGCGTTCGGTTCGTGAATCAGACGACTGGTATCGAACAGGATGAAGCCCGACATCAGCAGCACGGCGGCGCCGGAAATCACCAGTGACAGCATGGGGATGTGCAGGAAGAGATTGGCGACGATGCCAATCAGCAGCACGATGGAACCGGCAACCAGAAAACCGCCCATGAAGCTGAAGTTCTTGCGCGAAATCACGGCGTAACCGGCCAGCGCGGTGAACAGGATGGCGGTTGTCGCCAGCGCATTCAGCACGATACGGTCGCCGCCGGGGAAACTCAGGTAGGCATTGAGCAAGGGGCTGAACAACAGACCGACCGCAAATGCCCAGGCAAAGGTCACAGCGATGGCGGTTTGTCCATTGCCGATGCGCCCGATCACAAACGGACCGCCGATAAAGACCGCCATGAAGACCAGCCACATACCCATCCCCAGTGGGAGATTGAGGCCAATACCGAGTCCTGCACCCACGGCGCCGGCACCCAGAACCAGGCTGAGCAGCACGAAGGTGTTGCGTACCAGGGTGTGGTTGACCGCCATCGGCAAAGCCATTGGTGCGGGTGGGGGTAGTGGATGCGAGCTCATGGCGTGACTCCGTGGTGGGTGTGACGATTGCGCAACTTATACCGCAGACCGGCGTTAACGCGTTGTCGAGCTGTCACCGTCGATCAACTGCGCACGCAGAACCTGCAGCGCGCGGGCGCGATGACTGCGGCGATTTTTCTCTGCCGCAGACAGTTCGGCGGCACTCAAGCCCGATGGTGGGTCGCAGAAAATGGGGTCGTAGCCGAATCCACCGGCGCCGCGTGGCACGCGCAGGATGTGTCCATGCCAGCGCCCTTCCACGATCAACGGTGCCGGATCGTCGGCATGGCGCAGCAATACCAGAACGCTGATGAAATACGCCGAGCGGGCGTCCTCCTCGATGTTCTGCATCGCAGCCAGAACGCGTTCGATATTCGCGGCATGGTTGCCGTGCTCACCCGCGTAGTGGGCAGAAATCAGGCCTGGCGCGCCCTGTAGTGCATCAATGCACAGCCCGGAATCATCCGCTAGCGCGGGCAGGCCCGTTCGTGCACACGCATTGCGCGCCTTGATCAGCGCGTTCTCGACAAAGGTGAGCCCGGTTTCGGCCGGATCGTCGATCCCCAGTTCGCGACTGGACAGCAGTTCGATCCGGGTGTCCGCGAGCAGCTCACGCAATTCCGCGAGCTTGCCCGCGTTGCCGCTGGCAAGCACCAGTCGGCTCAGGTCACGCGGCATCCAGCACCTGCCGCTGCGCGGCGATCAGTTCGCCGATGCCTTTGCTGGCCAGATCCAGCAGCACATTCATTTCATCACGGCGGAAGGCGTGACCCTCGGCAGTGCCCTGCACTTCGATAAAGCCGCCACCATCGTTCATCACCACGTTCATATCGGTGTCGCAACCGGAATCTTCGATGTAGTCGAGGTCCAGCACCGGCAATCCCTGATAGATACCGACCGACACGGCTGCCACCGCGCCGAACAGTGGGTTGCGGCTGAGGTCGCCGCGCTTGAGCAACTTGCGCACCGCCAGACCGAGCGCGACATAGGCACCGGTGATCGACGCGCAACGGGTGCCGCCATCAGCCTGTAGGACATCGCAGTCGAGCGTGATGGTGCGCTCGCCCAGCGCGCTGCGGTCGATGCAGGCGCGAAGGGAGCGGCCGATCAGACGTTGGATCTCGTGGGTGCGACCGCCGACTCTGCCGGTGGAGGATTCGCGCTGCGTGCGTTCCTTGGTGGCGCGCGGCAGCATCGCGTACTCGGCCGTGACCCAGCCTTCGTTCTTGCCACGCAGAAAGCCCGGAACGCGGTTCTCCACGCTGGCATTGCACAGCACACGGGTATTTCCGACGCTGATCAATACCGAGCCTTCGGCATAGCGGGTGTAGTCGGTTTCGATGCGCAGTGCGCGCAGCGCATCGGCAGCGCGGCCGCTGGGGCGTAGGGTCGTTGACATGCAGAGAGATCGCTCGGTCGCGGCGTGGCAGTTTAGCAGGCCGGTGAAGCGCATCCCGCGTCGAAAAGCGCGGCGGGTGCGATGACCTCATGCTGATAGAATTGGCAGCCCGAGCAAGCAGGATTGGCACATGATTCGCAGCATGACCGCGTTCGCATCCGCCGAGCGCACGACCGAGTGGGGACTGTTGTCCTGTGAAGTGCGCGCGGTCAATCATCGCTATCTGGAACCCGGATTCCGTTTGCCGGAGGAGTTGCGTTCGATCGAGCCTGCGTTGCGTGAGCGCCTGTCGCAGCGGCTTTCGCGCGGCAAGGTCGACGTCAGCCTGCGCTTGCGCGCAAATGCCGGGCAGTCCGAAGCACTGGTGGTGAATGGCACCCTGCTGGAGCAGTTGGCCAACCTCGCGCAGGAGTGCGATGCGCGTTTCCCGACGATGCAGGTGCAGTTCACCGAGCTGTTGCGTTATCCGGGTGTGCTGGAGCAGAAGGAAGTCGACCTGCCAGCCTTGCAACGCGAGGCGCTGGGCCTGGTCGACGAGGTGCTGCGTGAATTCACCGCAGGGCGAGAGCGCGAAGGAGCGGCCACCGCGCAGGCGATGCGCGACCGGTTGGACGCGATTGCCGCCATCACGGTGCAGGTTCGCGCGTGGTTGCCAGAAATTCGGGCGGCGCTGCGCAGCAAGCTCGACGCGCGGCTGGCCGACCTCAAACAGCCTTTGGAGCCCGGACGATTGGAGCAGGAAGTCGTCCTTTCGCTGCAGAAAATCGATGTTGATGAAGAGCTGGATCGGCTGGCTGCGCATGTGGACGAGGCGCGCCGCATTCTGGGCTTGAAGGAAGCCGTTGGTCGCCGTCTCGACTTCCTGATGCAGGAGTTCAATCGCGAGGCCAATACCTTGGGCTCGAAATCCGTGGATCAGCGCACCACGCAAGCTGCGGTGGAGTTGAAGGTGCTGATTGAACAGTTGCGCGAACAGGTGCAGAACATCGAATGAGCGGATGTCTTTTCATCATTGCGGCCCCGTCTGGCGCGGGAAAATCGAGTCTGGTCAATGCGCTGTTGGCACGTGAGACGTCGATTCAGTTGTCGATTTCCTACACATCGCGTGCGCCCCGCCCGGGTGAGTCGGAAGGATCGCACTATCACTTCGTCACCCGCGGCGAGTTCGAGGCGATGGTGGCGCGTGGCGAGTTTTTCGAGCACGCCGTGGTGCATGGTGACCTGAAGGGAACAGCGCGACATACCGTTGAGCGACCCTTGGCCGAAGGTCGTGACGTGCTGCTGGAGATCGACTATCAGGGCGCGCGTCAGGTGCGTTCTCTGGTACCGGACTGCGTCAGCGTGTTCATTCTTCCGCCGTCGCGGGTCGAGCTGGAGCGTCGTCTGCGCGGACGCGGACAGGATGCGGAAGACGTGATTCAGCGTCGTCTGGCCGATTCGCGAACGGAAATTGCCCATCTCGAAGATTTCGACTACCTGTTGGTCAATGACGTGTTCGAGCGCACGCTGGACGATCTGCTGGCCGTCGTTCGTGCGGAGCGGCTCAAGCGCTTTCGTCAGGCGCGCAGTCAGAAGGCACTGATCGACGCCTTGCTGGCCTGAGGAGGTGGTGGCGATGCGTTACTGGTTGATGAAGTCCGAGCCCGAGGAGTTTTCGATCCAGCAACTCGCGCAACGCGGGCGGGAGCCCTGGAACGGTGTGCGCAACTATCAGGCGCGCAACTTCATGCGCGACGACATGCAATGCGGCGACGGCGTGCTGTTCTACCATTCCAATTGCGCCATTCCGGGGATCGTCGGGATCGCCGAGATCGTCAGCGAAGCCATTCCCGACCCCACCCAGTTTGATCCGCAGAGCGATTATTTCGACCCCGGTAGCAAACCGGATTCACCGCGCTGGCTGTTGCGCGAAGTGGGCTTCAAGCGTGTGCTGGGGCGAACGATTGCGCTGGATGAATTGAAGCGGCACGCCGAGGCGCTGGGTGACTTCGCCCTGCTGCGACGTGGCAACCGGCTGTCGATATTGCCGGTCAGTGCGGCGCAGTGGCGGTACATTCTTGATCTGGAACAGTCTGCGGGAGCTGCGTGATGAGTCAGGATGCCAACAAACGTGATGCCGCCGAGCGCGCGCTCGCTCATGTCGAACCCGGAACCGTGATCGGTGTGGGAACCGGCTCGACCGTGAAGTTCTTCATCGAAGGACTTGGCCGTATGCAGGAACCCATTCGCGGTGCGGTATCGAGTTCGGAGCAAAGCACCCAGCAGTTGCGCTCGCTTGGCATCGATGTGCTGGATCTCAACAGCGTCGGACCGTTGGATGTCTACATCGATGGTGCCGATGAGTGTGACCCGCACAAGCGACTCATCAAGGGCGGCGGTGCGGCCTTGACGCGCGAAAAGATCATCGCGGCGGCAAGTCGAAAGTTCGTCTGCATGATTGACCCGAGCAAGCAGGTCGACCTTCTTGGCCGCTTCCCGCTGCCTGTTGAAGTCATCCCCATGGCGCGCAGCCATGTTGCGCGCAAGTTGCTTGCGCTGGGCGGACAACCCGTCTGGCGCGAGGGCGTGGTGACCGACAACGGCAACTGGATTCTCGACGTCCACAATCTGCGAATCGTCGATCCCGTGAGTCTGGAGCGCGAGATCAATCAGATCGTGGGCGTGGTCTGCAACGGGTTGTTTGCGGCGCGCCCGGCCGATGTGGTGATCGTCGGCGGGCAAGCCTGAGTCACGACCTTGGGCAGGCACCATTGCGGTGCCTGCCCGTTTCGCATCACAGTCCGCTTTCGAAACCGTTGCGGAACAGCAGGTCGGGGTTGACTGCTTCGGTCGGCAAGGGCCATGCCCAGGCGCCACGGGATCGCGTGAAGACGGCGAGCGTGGTGAAGCCGCGGTCGATGGCCATGTCCCACACCATCACATGCGGCAAGCCTTCGTGACGCTGCCAGGAAACGGGATTGGCGTCGATATCGTCGGTGTAGTACAGGCCCCAGTCGGTGCCGACGAAGACCTGGCTCGGGATATGCGGATTGACGATCACGCTGTTGGCGGGAATGTCGGGCAGATTTCCCGACTTGTCGATCCAGACAAAGCTTGCGCAGTTGGCCGTGCAGGTCACCTGGAACACATGTCCTGGCGTCGCCGGTGTGTTGGCAGTGAAGCCGCCGACGGCCGCATAACCTTGCCAAGGTGTGTCGGGTGCGGTGGCGACGTCCATGATGGGGCGGTTGGGCAGGAGTGCGTTGCCGTCGGTCAGGTTCACCCAGGTCGCGCTGTTGGCGACGCCCTGACCCATGCCATAGCCGATCCAGACATTGCCGTCGTTGGTGCCCGCGATGACCACCGAGGGATCGGACACGGCATGTGACAACTGGTTGATGAAAGAGCGGCCGGCGAGTGTGCCTTTGGTGAGATTCGGGCTGTTGGCATACCAGGTCGAGGTGGGTACGCCGGCTTGGATGGTTTCCCATACGCGATTGGTACCGCCCAACAAACGCGTGCACCCATTCGCACTGGTGCAGCCGCTGTTGGGCGCGTCGAGTGCGCCGTATTTGTACAACTCCACCGGCATGACAAAGCTGAGTGTGTCACCGCCCCAACTACTGGGCGCCGCCGCGCCAACAATCGATCCGCCTGGCCCGTTCTGCGCCACGACTAGGTTGCCGTTCTGGCTGGAGTAGTACCAGCGCTGTCCGCCGCCACTGCGGATGATCGGGTCGATGCGGGTGTAGATGCCGTCTCCGCCCAGGCGAGTGACCCATGCGCCGGCTGTTGGCGATCCGCTCCATTGCACGGTGTTCGAGCCGTTGTCCTGCGCGCCGCCACTGGCGCCAGGGTTGGTCGAATTGGCGAAGTCGGCCGTGATGTCGCCGGAGTAGAACTCGATCGTGTTGATCGTGTTGTTCAGCGGAATGAAGCTCGGGCTGGTCGCTGTGGCGTTGGCGGAATACCAGACGCCGCCGTCGCTGCCGAGCAGCAAGCGAGTCGGATCGTTGCCGACGTAGGCACGCGCATGATGGTCGACATGCACGTTGCCGGTGGAGTAGCCGCACGTGACGTCACTGAAGTTCGCCCCGCCGTTGGTGGAGCGATACAGGTCGACGCCGCTGAGCAGTACGGTGTTGGCGTCGGTCGGGCTCACGGTCAGACCCGCGTCGTACCACATCTGCGCGCCACCGGCGGTCGCGTTGGCACAGCCGCTCGCCGACACGGTCGCGGGCGTCGCCACTTGCGTCCAGGTATCGCCGCCATTACTGGTCTTCCACACGCCAATCACGCCCGATCCCAGCGACGCCGAATTGCCCGCCATGGCATACATCGTGTTGGCGTCGGTCGGTGCGATGGCGATTTCGAGTCGACCGATATTGGTTGCCCCCGCCACGCCATTGCCGGTGTTCGCGGGCCAACCATTGGCAAGCAGAGTCCAGTCAGCAGGACAGCCCGACGCGGGCAGGGTGGCGCGATACACGCCATTGGCACCGGTATTGCCTAGGTCGGGCTGAACTGGGGTCGGGGAGCCGCGCGTGCCGATGGCGGCGAAGATCCGCGTGCTGAGGTTGTCGGCGTTCGGCACCACGATCAGCCCGGTGGTGTCCTGGCGTTGCGAGGTATGCGGATTGGTCAGACAGGGGCCGGTCCAGTTCGTGCCGCCGTCGTAGGAGAGATACAGCCCGGTCTTGGTGCCGACAATCAGGTTCTGGGAATCACGCGGATCGACCACGACCTTGCCAATGGCCTGGTACTGCGGGAATCCTCCCGCGGAGGGGCCATAGAAGGGATTGAACACGTCGGCGCCCAGAATCGTCCAGGTGTCGCCGCCATCCGTGCTTTTCAGCAGGCCCGCCGCACCAAACGAGAACGAGCCGTAGCGAAGATCACCCGTGCCTGCGTACACCGTGTTGTGGTTGTTCGGGTCCAGTGTGATGTCACCGATGGCCATGCTGGCAATCTCGGGAAAATCCGTAACCACCTCCCAGATGGTACTGGCGGAACAGCAATTGCGAGTGCGCCATACGCCGCCACCATCGGAACCGGCATACGCCACGCTGGTATCCACCGGGTCAACAACGATGACGTTGGTGCGACCGGCAGCCGCTTCGTTGCCCGGATTCAGAGGCATCGGTCCCAGTGCAGTGAAGCGTGCTGGGTCAAGGGCAAGCAGGCCTGGCGATTGGCGTCCACGTGTTGCCGAACCGCTTCCCAGCGGAAGTCCGGCGCGAATCGCCTGCGCCTGACGCGCCGCGTCAACCATCCAGCGCGGCTCGAACTGCCCGGTCGGATAGGAAAGTTGCAATAGTCGCGATTCGCCGGGAGACGGCGTGTAGTTCGCGGATGCGTCGGCTTGCGACTTTTGCGCGACGTGCTGACAGCCAAGCAGTGGCGCGCAGACAAGCGCGCACAACATGGTCGTGCGGATCGGTTTCATCGACTGGCTCCCCTTCCAATGGTCGGCGCACGATAGCCGATTGCTGTTGAAGAGGGATGTGCCAGCCGTCTTGGATTGAAGCAAATCCCGGATGTGACAACGGCCCGCAGGCGGGCCGTTGTCAGAGGCTGCCGACGCCGGGCAGATGTCAATCGATATCGAGAAAGCTGCGAAGTTGTTCCGAGCGGCTAGGGTGGCGCAGTTTGCGCAAGGCTTTGGCTTCGATCTGGCGGATTCGCTCGCGGGTAACGTCGAATTGCTTGCCCACTTCTTCCAGGGTGTGGTCGGTATTCATGTCGATGCCGAAGCGCATGCGCAGCACTTTTGCCTCGCGCGGCGTCAGACCGGCCAGCACGTCGCGCACGGTTTCCATCAAGCCGGTCACCGTGGCGTTTTCCATCGGCGACTCGATGCTGGTGTCTTCGATGAAGTCGCCCAGGTGGCTGTCTTCGTCGTCACCAATCGGCGTCTCCATCGAGATCGGCTCTTTCGCGATCTTCAACACCTTGCGGATCTTGTCCTCCGGCATCTCCATCTTCACCGCCAGTTCTTCCGGCGTTGCCTCGCGCCCCATTTCCTGCAGCATCTGGCGGGAAATGCGGTTGAGCTTGTTGATGGTTTCAATCATGTGCACCGGAATACGGATGGTGCGAGCCTGATCGGCGATGGAGCGGGTGATGGCCTGACGAATCCACCAGGTCGCATAGGTCGAGAACTTGTAACCGCGACGGTATTCGAACTTGTCGACGGCCTTCATCAGGCCGATGTTGCCCTCCTGGATCAGGTCGAGGAACTGCAACCCGCGGTTGGTGTACTTTTTGGCAATCGAGATCACCAGACGCAGGTTGGCCTCGACCATTTCCTTCTTGGCCTTGCGCGCCTTGGCTTCACCAATCGCCATCGTGCGATTGATTTCCTTGATGTCCGCCAAGGACAGCGTGAGGGTCGACTCCATCGCGATCAGTGCTTGCTGTTCGGCAAGAATGGCGTCTTTCGCATCCTTCATCGAGGACGACCACTTCTGCTTGCGGCGGATCACCTCGTCAGTCCAGTTCAGATCGGTCTCGGCACCCGGGAAAGTGCGAATGAAATCCTTGCGGGGCATTTTGCCGACGCGGGTTGCCAGATCCATGATGGCGCGTTCGTGGTTGCGCATTTCGGCGACCACTTCGCGCAACTTGCGGGTCAGGTTGTCCATCAAGCCCAAGGGCAGCTTGAGGGTCAGGAAGATTTCCGCCATCTCTTCACGGAGCTTCAGCACCTTCTTGTCGGCAGGTCCCGTCTTGGTGTGTGCCTTCTGGAACTTGGCAAACAGGCCACGCATGGCGTCCATGCGGGCGGCGACTTCGACCGGGTCCGGGCCGGTATCGACCGGGCTGGCATCCTCATCGGCTGCCTCGACATCGTCTTCCTCATCTTCGACGTCGCTATCGACGACTTCGGCCGCCACGGGCTCCGGTTCGGCGTCCAGCTGGTCGAGGAAACCGACCACGATCTCGTTGAGGCGTTTCTTGCCCTCCAGGTGCTGGTCGTAGTCCTCCAGAATCATCTGGATGGACCAAGGGAAGCTTGCCAGTGCGCTCTGGACTTGCGTCAAGCCTTCTTCGATGCGCTTGGCGATGGCGATTTCGCCTTCGCGGGTCAACAGTTCCACCGTGCCCATCTCGCGCATGTACATGCGCACCGGATCGGTGGTTCGACCGGCTTCCGATTCGAGCGAGGTCAGCGCCGCGACGGCTTCTTCCGTGGCGGTGTCGTCATCCGTACCGCGCGACCCTTCGGTCAACAGCAAGGTTTCAGCGTCCGGTGCAATTTCATGCACCGTGATGCCCATGTCATTGATCATCCCGATGATGACTTCGATCTGCTCGGAGTCGACCACGTCGTCAGGCAGCAGATCGTTGACCTCGGAGTAGGTCAGGTAGCCCTGTTCGCGGCCCTTCTGGATGAGCTGCTTGATCTCGGACTGCTGCTCGGATTTGTCAATCGCCATGCTGCGCCTGATACGTTGGGGGTTGAAAGAACGCGACAGTATACGCGCTGTGGCTGAATGCCGCTATGTGGCTGTTGTAAAACATGTTTATTTCGACTGCGAAGAGCAATACGAAAAAAGCAGGCGATTGCGCTCAGTCGGGATCAGCTTTGCAGCCAGAAGGTTACCGGGCCGTCGTTTTCCAGCGTCACCCGCATATGGGCGCCGAACTCGCCGCTTTCAACCATGGCATGCTGATCCCTTGCCTCCCGAAGCAGGTGGTCGAACTGCTCTCGTCCCCATTGCGGCGACGCAGCGCTTGAAAAGCTCGGTCGCAGGCCGCTGCGGGTGTCCGCCGCCAAGGTGAACTGAGGCACCAGCAGAAGCCCGCCCTGGATGTCGCTGAGGCTGCGATTCATGCGGCCTCGCTCATCTTCGAAGATCCGGTATCCCAACAGCAGTTCAAGCATCCGTCGCCGTTGCGGCTCGTCATCACCGGGCTGAACGCCGATCAAGGCGAGAACGCCACGAGTGATTGTGCCGGTGCAACGATCGGCGACATCGACTCGCGCATGGGCAACACGTTGAATCAGGGCGATCATGTCTTGCTCGCAAGTTGGCTCATCGCCTGCGGATGGTAGCGCGGCCCGGCTCGCTTACACTTCGTCCATGAACGGATTGCTTGAGCGCTGGGTGGCCAATGGCTTGTTTGCCTTGCTGTGGGCATTAGGGCGCTTGCCCTTGGGTTTGCAGCAAGGGTTGGGCCGACGCATGGGAGACCTGATGCGTCTGCTCAATGGGCGGGAATGGCGCGTGGCGCAACGCAACCTTGCGCTGTGTGTGCCAGACATGGGGCTGACGGAGCGGGATGCGCTGGCACGCGAATCCCTGCGCGAAACCGGATGTCTGTTGCTGGAAACCTGCCGCCTGTGGTCTCGTCCCTTGACCGATGGGTTGGCCCTGATCCGCGAGGTCGAAAACGCCGAATTGCTTGAGCAGGCACTGGCGCGAGGCAAAGGAGTGATCGTTGCCGCGCCACATCTCGGAAACTGGGAACTGCTCAATCAATACCTGGCCAGCAAGGCGCCGATTTCGGTCGTCTATCGACCGCCACGGCAGGCGTTCGTGGAGCGGGTGATCCAGCGCGGACGCCACCATCCTGGTGTCTCGCAGGTCCGCGCCGAAGCGGCGGGTGTACGAAGCCTGTTTCGAACCTTGCTGGCGGGCGGCATGCTCGGGATTCTGCCGGATCAGCAACCGAAGCAGGGCGATGGCGAATTCGCAGCGTTTTTCGGTGTCGAGGCGTTGACGATGAGTCTGTTGACACGCCTCCTGCAGCGTAGCGAGGCCGAGGTCGTGTTTGCCTGGGCGCAAAGGTTGCCTGCTTCCCAGGGCTTCAAGATCGTGTTCTTGCCCGGCGAAACCGCAATGCATGACGCGGATTCCGCCAGCGCGATTACCGCATTGAATCGTGGCGTGGAAGCCTGCGTGCGCAGAGCCATGGCCCAGTATCAATGGGGCTACAAGCGATTCAGCATCAGTCCACCTGGCCAGCCGCATCGATACGATGGGCACCTGTAGTCGGGTTGCTGCGTCAGTGATTCGTGTCGGAACGCAGGCGGTGGTTACTCGCGCCAGAATGCAGGGGTCAGCAGGACGAGTAGCGTGAACACTTCGAGGCGGCCGGCGAGCATGGTCAAGGAACTGATCCATATCGCCGCATCGTTGAGGTCCTGAAAGTTCGATGCGACCATGCCTAACCCCGGCCCCATGTTGTTGAGCATGGTCGCTGCCGCTGAAAACGCGGTAACCGGGTCGGCGCCGGTGGTCGCCAATGCCAGCGTCGAGACCACAAACGTCAACACATAAAGGGTGCAGAAGCCGCCGACCGACAGGACAATGCTTTCTGAAACGCGTCGACCGCCCATCTTGACCAGAAATTGCCCATGCGGGTGCACCAGTTGCTTGACCTCTCGGGTGCCCTGGCGAACCGCCATGATCACCCGGGCAACCTTCATGCCGCCGGACGTGCTGCCGGAGCTGCCACCCACAAAGCCGATCATGATCAACGCGAGCGGAATGAAACTGGGCCAGGCGGTAAAACCGGTGGTTGTGAAGCCAGTTGTGGTCATGTTCGAGACGGTCTGGAACGTGGCATGTCGAAGTGCCTGCGGGAAACTCTCGAACGTACTCGAGAACCACAACGTAACCGCGATCAGCAGACTGACCCCGCCGAGAATGCGCAAGTAACTCTTGAGCTCCGAATCGTGCGCATAGGCCGCCGTGCTGGCGCGCCGCCAGGCAATGAAGTGCAGGCCGAAGTTCACGCCGCCGAGGGTCATGAAGACGATGGCGATGCTGTCGATCAGCGCGCTGTCCCAGTAGGCGAAACTGGCGTCGTGTGTGGAGAAGCCGCCGGTTGCGATGGTGGCGAGCGCGTGACTGATGGCATCGAAAAAGGTCATGCCGCCCAGCCAGTAGGCGAGTGAACAGGCGAAAACCAATCCGGCGTAGACCAGCCACAGTGCTTTGGCGGTTTCGGCAATTCGCGGCGTCAGCTTGGCGTCCTTGATCGGTCCGGTACTCTCGGCGCGGAACAACTGCATGCCACCGACCCGCAACATGGGCAGAATGGCGATGGCGAGAATCACGATTCCCATTCCGCCATAGAAATTCAGCGACTGACGGAAGAACAGCACGCTTCTGGGCAAGGCATCGAGACCGGTGATGACCGTCGCGCCCGTCGTGGTCAGTCCCGAGGATGACTCGAAGAACGCGTCGGTGAAGCTCAGATAGGGAGGTGCCAGCATGAAGGGCAGGGCGGTGACGATGCTGGCCAGAAACCAGATGCCGGCGACGATCAGGAAGCCATCGCGCAGGCGCAGTTCATAGCGCACGTTGCGGAATGGAAACCACATCGCAAAGCCGATGATGGCGGGAGCAAGAAAGCTCTCCAGAAATTCATCGGCCACACTCCATTCGCCGTAGCCGACGGCCACCAGCAGCGCGGGCAGCGACATCATTGACGAGAAGCCGAGAATGGCACCGAGAATCCGCAGGATGGCCTGGAATCGCATGGCTCAGATCCAGGTCGCGGCGGTGCGGAACAAGGCTTCAACTTGCGGCAGTTGCGCCTTGTCCATGACGAAGATGATCACGTGATCATTCGGTTCGATGATCAGGTCGTGATGCGCGATCAGCAGTTTGTCGCCCCGCACGATGCCGCCGATGGTCGCCGCCGAGGGCAACTCGAGTTCGTCGAGCGAACGACCGATCACCTTTGAAGTACGCCGGTCACCGAGCGCCACCGCCTCGATGGCTTCCGCGGCACCTCGCCGCAGGCTATGCACCCGTGCCATCGTGCCTTGCCGAATGTAGGTCAACAGCGCACTCAGGGTGACCAGTTGCGGACTGACCGCGATGTCGATGCTGCCGCCCTCGACCAGTTCGGCATAGGCCGGTCGGTTGATCAGCGCGATCACGCGCGGACAGCCCAGACGCTTGGCCAGCATGGCCGACAGGATGTTGGCCTGATCGTCATTGGTCAGCGAGCAATACACGTCGGTCTGATCGATATTCTCCTCGCGCAGCAGATCTTCGTCGGAGCAATCGCCAACCAGCACGATGGAGTTGACCAGATCCTCGGCAATCCGCTTGGCGCGATCCTTGGAGCGCTCGAGGATCTTGACGTTGAACTGGGCTTCCAGCGCCATTGCGAGATGGCGGCCAATGTTTCCGCCACCGGCGATAAAGACGCGCTTGACCGGTTTGTCGACGGCGCGCAGCTCGGACATCATCGCGCGGATATTGCGCCGATCGGCAAGGAAGAACACCTCGTCGTCGACTTCGATCACCGTGTTGCCTTGCGGCGCGATCGGCTTGCCATTGCGGAAGATCGCCGCGACACGCGCATCCACGCCGACCGGAAGGTGTTCGCGCAGCTCGCGAATCTCGTGCCCGACCAGTTTGCCCGCAGACACTGCCCGCACAGCGACCAGTTGCGCGCGGCCATCGGCGAAATCCAGCACCTGCAGCGCGCCGGGATACTCGATCAGTCGCTGCACATGCTTGTAGACCAGTCCCTCCGGGCTGATCGCCACATCCACCGAGGTGCGGCCCTTGTGGATGATGTCGGGGTTGCTGATGTATTCGGTTTCGCGCAGGCGGGCAATCTTGGTCGGTGTGCGAAACACTACGTCGGCAACCCGACAGGCGACCAGATTGACCTCGTCACTGGACGTTACCGCGATGACCAGATCGGCATCCTCGGCACCGGCGTGGCCCATCACACTGGGCAGCGAGGCATGCCCCTGCACGGTGCGGATGTCGAGTCGCTCGGACAGCTCCTTGAGCTTGGCGGCGTCCGTATCGACGACCGTGATGTCGTTGTTCTCGGACGCCAGCGCTGCCGCGACCGACGAGCCCACCTGGCCAGCGCCCAGAATCAGGATTTTCACACTCGTTCCCCCTACTCGAATCGGTGTGACCGATCAGTTGTCGCGCGCACCGCGCAGGTCAATTCCCAGATCACGTAATTTGCGATACAGATGGGTCCGCTCCATCCCGGCCGCCTTGGCAAGTTTGCCGACGCTGCCTTCGCTTTCGTCCAGCCAATGCAGCAAATAGGCCCGTTCGAACTGATCGCGGGCCTCGCGCAAGGGTTGATTGAGGTCGATCTGCAGGCGGTGGCCCGGCAGTGGCGCATTGCTGGATTGACGCGCTCCGCTCAGCGCCTGGTCGAGTTCCAGCGCGGTGATCTCCGGCTCGCCGCCCAGCAGCAGCAGGCGCTGCATCAGACCGCGAAGCTCGCGCTGGTTGCCAGGCCAATGATGGGCACGCAACCGGGTCTGGGCACCGAGGCTCAGATGGCGGGGCGGAACGCGATCACGCTGCGCGAGGCTTTCCAGCAGGGACTGCGCTTCGGCGGGCAGATCGTCGGGGCGCTCACGCAGGGCCGGTACATTCACCGGCAGGACGTTCAGTTGATAGAACAGCGCTTCGCGCAGCCGACCGGCGCTGACCTCGGTATCGAGGTCCTTGGCGCTTGCGGCGATGATGCGAGCGCGCAAGGGCACTGCCTGACGCGCACCAACGCGGAGGATCTCGCGCCGTTCCAGAACACTGGACAATCGCAACTGCAACTCCGCGCTGAGTTCGGCAAATTCATCCAGGTACAGCGTGCCGCCTTCGGCGTGTTCAAGCAGTCCGGTGATCACGCCCTGCTCGCCTTCTTCGCCGAACAGGGTCGCCGCCGCACGCTCTTCGGCAATGGCACCGGCGGCGACGGTGACAAAGGGCTGATCCCGGCGTGGGCCGACCTCGTGCATCCAGCGCGCCAGCGACTCCTTGCCCGTACCAGCCTCGCCACGCAGCAGCACCGGTGCGTCGTGTTGCGCGAGGCGCTCCAGTTGCCCGCGAAGCGCGCGCATTGTCGCGCTGTCACCCAGTGGCGCGTGCGCCGGTGTCAATGCACGGCGCAGCGCCTGATTGTCGCTGCGCAGGCGCTGGGTCTCGATGGCGCGCTCGATGGTGATCAGCAGCTTGGCCAGCGAGATCGGTTTTTCAATGAAGTCGTAGGCGCCGAGGCGGGTCGCTTCCACGGCGGTCTCGATGGTGCCGTGACCCGACATCATCACGACCGGGATATCCAGTTGGCCGCCATCCTTCCACTCGCGCAGCAGACTCAAACCATCGGTATCGGGCATCCAGATGTCGAGCAGCACCAGATCCCATGCGCGTGCCTGGCGCTGATCGCGGCCGGCAGACGCGTTGGCCGCCGTGCCGACAACGTAGCCCTCATCCGCGAGGATGTCCGAGAGCAGTTCACGGATATCGGGTTCATCGTCGATGACAAGGATGTGCGTAGCCATGGGTCTCGGAGATCGGGCGCAGAGCGACAAGGATACCGGTTCGTCGTGTGATGATTGGAAATTCGCCTCCCCGCTAGTGCGGGATCCCGCTGTGTTGATCGCCCGATTCTGGCCACGCTTGTTGTTGTGGCCGGTATTTATGGCAACGTTCGGGCGCTCGTTTGGCGTGGCGGCGCCGTCCATTACACCGCGTTTGCCAGGCGCCGAAATCGGCGCGGCGCTTTCACAGTGGATGCGCAGCGCCGACGCCGCCTTGTACGAGGCAAAACATCGTGGTCGAAATCAGGTGGTTCTTGCGGGAGAGGTGGGTGCAAGCCAGAGTCCGAGCAGCCAGAACAGCAGCAGTCCATGAAAGCTCGAATACAAGGCGTAGTGGGTATTGAGCGGGAACAGCAGCACCAGCAACGCCACGCTGACGGGAAACACGTCGATCCGCTCCTGGGGATCGCGTCGGCGGTACCAGCGCGCTAGCCAGGCAATTCCGATGCACCAGCAAGAAAGCCCGAGCACGCCCGTCTCGCTGAGCACTTCCAGCACCCATTGGTGCGCATGCAGGGCGCCGATGTCCTGAGTCGGATCGATGAATCGGTCATCGGCTTCCGCGCAGTCCGGGTAGGCATGGCGAAATCCGCGCACGCCGACGCCGTTCCAAGGGTGCTGTTCGATCATGCACAGGGCCGTGCGCCAGATCGGCAATCGAAATGACAGCGCGTGGTCGAGCGCGGCGGTATCGCCTTGCAGCGCGGCAGCTGTGCGCTCGATGCGCTCGGCGAAGCGCGGCGAGAGCTGCCACATCGCGAGTCCACTGGACAGACCCAGGACCGCTGCCACAACCATGCCGATGAGTGCGCGCCGACCGCCGCCGAGTTCACGCCAAAGCAGTGCGATCAGGACCAGACCGTAGACCAGCCAGGCGGCGCGGGCACCGGCCAGCAGGATCACCCACAGGCAGAGCAGTGCCGCGGCAATCAGCCCTTTGCGTCCGCCCAGGCTGCGCACCTGCCACAGCAACAAGGGTGACAGGGTGGCCAGCACGCCACCCAGTTTCAGATTGTCGTCGCCGAAAATGCCGCTGAGCCGGTCGGTCAGATTGCTACCGCCCAGACTGAAGCCGGTCGTGGCCTGCACCAGCGCGTCGAGCAGCCAGAGCATCAGCACGGCGGCACTGCCACCCAGAACGCGCCGCAAGGTTGGTGCGCTGCGCAACTGCGCCTGCGCGAACAAGAGGAAGGGCAAAAAACGCAGGTCGGCAAGCACCTCCGTCCAGGCCTTGGCAGGCTCGATCGCATCCGGTGCGGAGATCAGCTCCGGCAGCCAGTAGGCGAGAAACACGACGCTCACCGGGTAGGTATCGGGGTCACGCCTCAGTCGGGGCAACTCACGCAGGCCCAGCAAGGCCGCAAGCAGCACGGGCAACTCGGCGGATCGTCCCAGTGGCATCAGCACGAGCACCATCAGCAGCAACAGACTGCCGGCATGGCGCTGCAAGGCGTCGAGCCGATGCTGCGACATCAGGGTTCCAGCACTTCGCGATAGATCGCCAGGGTTCTGGCCTGCATGTCGGCCAGGCGATAGCCTGCAAACGGGGCCACGGGTGGAGCTTCTTCCAGCAAGGCGAGTGCTGCATCCAGCAAGGCAGCGCGATCACCGAGTGGCACGCAGCCTACCGGGTAGAGCTCACGCAACAACTCACCGACTCCGCCATGCTCGAAACCCAGCACGGGTACGCCAATCTGCAATGCCTCGATCACGGTGCGACCAAACGCCTCGGGCTTAGACGAGAGCTGCAGGATGAGGTGGCTGATCGAATAGATGTCGCCGACGTCATGGCGTGGTGGCGTCATCACCACGGCGTGGGACACCCCTAATCGCAGCGCCAGCGCTTGCAGTTCTGCCACGTAACGTGCGCGCTCGGGTTCACACACGCCGAGGATCAGCAGTCGCGCCGGGCACGCGTGTTGGTGCAGTGCGGCCAGCAGGTGCAGGGCTTCCGCGTGCCCCTTCAGTCGGGTGCCGCGTCCCGGCAGCGTGAGGATGGGGCCGCCTTCGAGCATCGGATGCTCGGCAAGGAAGGCCAGACGCCAGTCTCGACTGGCTCGATAACCACGCGGAAACGCCGCAGGGTCGATGCCCCGTGGCACCACGCGAAGGCGTTCCGGTGGTACTTCGGGGTAGTGCTGGCGGAGATAGTTCTGGACCGTGTTGGAAACGCAGATCACCCGGTCTGCGCGGGTCAGGATGGCGCTATATCGCCCCGGCGAATTCAGCCCATGCACGGTGCTGACCAAGGCCGGGCGCGGATTCAGTCCGCGCAGCGCAAAGCGCGTGATCCAGGCTGGCAAGCGCGAGCGCACATGCACGATGTCTGCTTGAAGGTCGCGTAACACACGCCGCAGTGCGCGAATCTGAAACAGCGTGCGCAGGGATTTCGCGCCGACATCCAGCAAGAGGTGCTCACTGCCGGATGCGAGCAGACCGTCCAGCAACCGGCCACCGGCGCTGATGACGACCGAACGATGGCCCTCGGCGACCAGCGCGGCCGCTATCTCCAGCGTGCTGCGCTCGACGCCGCCGCTTTGCAAGGCGGGCAGAATCTGCACCACGGTAAGGCGCCGCTTCGGCGCCGAGCGGACAGACAAGTCATCCTGCGGGATGGAAGGCGCTGGCACACCGGCTCCCGTGTGACCAGGCTCAGGACTTCAGAACGTATTGCGCGCCACAGTAGGGACACTTGGCCGAGCCGCTGGCCTCAATCGGCAGATAGACCTTGGGGTGCGAGTTCCACAGTGTCATGCCGGGCATCGGACAGCACAAGGGCAGGTCGGCACGGGTCACTTCGTAGCGGTTCTGGGTGTTGGCCGGAATACTCTGGGCGGCAGCGTTGGACATGGTGGCATCACGATGCAGTCGAATAGGGCCGCAGTGTAGCCTTACCCGTATGCAGGGTCACGCGGATGCGCCGACACGTCGCCGACGCACCCGCTGAGACGTCTTACTCCGCTTTCAAGCCGCCTTCCAGCGCGATCTGGATCTTGACCTCGTCGCCGACGGCGGGGACGGCGTAGCTCAATCCGAAGTCCGAACGCTTGATGGTTGCGCTGGCGCCAAAGCCGACCCAGGGCGTCTTGCGCATCGGATGTTCGCCGATCTTGTTGACAGTGACATCCAGTGTGACGGGCTTGGTGACGCCAAGCAGGGTCAGGTTGCCCGCCACCGCCAACTTGCCTTCGCCGTTCTGGGTCACGCCGGTGCTTTCGAACTGCATGCTCGGGAACTGCGCGACGTTGAAGAAATCGGCCGCCTTCAGATGGTCATTCAGTCCGCCGTGGCGCATGTCGACGCTGGCGGTATCAATGCTGACCTTGACGCTTGATTGGGTGAGATCGGCGGTATCCAGTTGAAGATCGATGTTGTAGCTACCGAAGTCGCCATACATCTCGGAGAAGCCGAGGTGGTTGATGAAATACAGGATGCGGGTATGCGAGGTGTCGATCTCGACGGCCTGGGGTGCGGCAAACGCGGAACCCGACAGGGCGGCGAACACGGCAAGGGCGAACGGGAACTTCTTCATGGGTTTTCTCCTTGGGGTGCAACAAGCCGTCGCGACGGCGAAAGGGTTGGTCAGGCCAGCAGGCAGGCTTCGTCGAAGGGCAGGCGCGGATTACGCGGGTACAAGCCAGCGTCGTCGCCATAGCCCAGATTGATCAGGAAGTTCGATTTCCAGCCGGTGTCGGCGAAGAACGCCGCATCGACGGCGGCATTGTCGAAGCCCGACATCGGACCGGCATCCAATCCGAGTGCTCGTGCGGCGAGGATGAAGTAGCCCGCCTGCAGGTTGGCGTTGCGGAAGCCGGCGGTCTGGATCAGTTCCTCGTTTCCGGCGAACCAACTGCGTGCGTCGACGTGAGGAAACAGGTACGGCAACTTGTCGAAAAAGTGGAAGTCGGTGGCCACGATCACGGTCACCGGTGCGGCCATGGTCTTGTCGACGTTACCCGCCTGCAGCGCGGGTTTCAGCTTGGCCTTGGCCTCGGCGCTGCGCACGAAGGCGAAACGCGCGGGCGAGCAGTTGGCTGCTGTGGGACCCATTCGTGCCAGCTCATAGGCCTGTTGCAGCAGGTCATCGGGAACGTCTTTCGGCAGCCAGGCATTGTGCGTACGCGCGCCGGTAAAAAGTTGTTCGAGTGCGTTGCGATCAAGTTCGTGCATGGGTGGTTCCTTGGAATCGAGGCGTGGAAGGGCTCAGGAAAGTTCGAACAGCAGCGCGTGAAAGTCCGCACTGGCGTCCAGATCGAGGCGTTCGCGCCCGGACAGGGCCAGGCCGTCGCCGGGATGGACCAGTAGATCGTCGTGGCGCGCCTCGCCCTCGATGACCTGCAACCACGCGCGAGCATGCGTCAGCGGGTGTGACAAGCTTGTGCTTTGATCGCAGCGTGCGGCGTGAATGCGCGCATCCAGCCGCAGGCCGACCGTGCCGACCTGCGCTTCGCCGCGCGGTGCGGCGATCAGTCCCCACTGGTTGCGAAGGCTGCTTGGGTCCAGTGTTTCATGGGCGTAGTCCGGCGGCGTGTCGTGGACTTCGGGGGTCAGCCAGATTTGCAGCAGGTGCACGCTGGTGCCGGGTGATGGATTCATCTCGCTGTGCTGGATGCCTCGACCCGCGCTCATGCGCTGAATCTCGCCGGGACGGATGATGCCGGTGTTGCCGAGACTGTCGCGGTGCGCCAGCTGTCCCGAAATGACGTAGGTGACGATTTCCATGTTGGCGTGGCCATGCGGCGCGAAGCCGCCGCCACCACGGATGACGTCTTCGTTGATGACACGCAACGCAGCGAAGCCCATGTGCCGGGGGTCGTAGTAGTGACCGAAGGAAAAGCTGTGGCGTGTGTCCAACCACCCCAGGTCGGCATGACCTCGTTCGGCAGAACGGCGCAGCGCGTGCATGGGCAACTCCTTGTGCGTGGGGTGATTGGGCACTCGCAGGTCGGCGGATGCCCGGAACGACGCAGAGTCTAGGCCGCACAGGTGCCGGGCACGGTCGATAAGTCGAAACATGTTGTTGTCGTTTAGGCAACAATGGACACACGCTCATCCGATTCGTTCGGGCCGTTCGCCGCAGATTTGTGGTTCTGTTGGGGCGATACTGGTGGGGCCAAAACTCGAGTGGATGTGGCGTGAGCAAAGCGGAAAAACTCTTCTGGTGTGTGCACGATGGGGGCAACGGCAATCGTCGACAGGCCATGGCGGTTGCCGAGGGTCTGGCGATTCGCAGCGATGCCGAGGTGCGCGAAATCGTGTTGTCCGTGCAGCGCCCCTGGCGCTGGCTGGCCCCACACTGGTTGCCGCGCGCTCCCGAGGTGTTCGGCGAAGCCTTCGCCAATGCCTGCGCGGAGGGACCAGGGCAGTGCGTGATCGGTTGCGGGCGGCAGGCCGCGCTGGCAACGCGCTGGTTGCGCGCCCGACGTGGACTGCGTGCCATCCAGATTCTTGACCCCAGGATCGATAGCGATTTCTACGATGTCGTCATCGCGCCCGAGCACGACGAATTGCAGGGCGGCAACGTCATCACCACTCTGGGCAGCCTGCATCCGATCAACCCCGCCTGGCTTGCGCAGGCGCGGATTGCCTCCTCGCAACTCGGCCTGGTTCCAGGCCCCCGCACCCTGCTTCTGCTGGGAGGGCCGACGCGGCACATGAATATGGATCAGGCTTACTGGGCGGGACTGCGGGAGCGCGTTGAGGCGTGGCTGGAAGCCGATGGCGGCAGCCTTTGGGTGAGCAGTTCGCGGCGCACGCCGAACTGGTTGCGCAAAGCGGCGCGGAATGAACTGCCGGGCCGCCAATGGCATGGCGATCAGGACGGCGACAATCCCTACCACGGCATGCTCGCGTGGGCGGACCGCATCATCGTTACCGCCGACTCCGCCAATCTGGTCAGTGAGGCCTGTGCCACGACGGTTCCGGTTTACTGCCATGCGCCCGAGGTACAACGCGGAAAACTAGGGCACTTGCTGACGCGGCTGCAGGATCGCGGTCGTCTGCGCGTGTTGCGTCATGAGAGCGAGGACGCGCGGTTCAGCGGCAGCGAGCCGCTGCGCAGTCTGGATGTTCTGCTGGATGAACTGCAGGCGCGTATGGGCTTGCACTCGGCGACGCCGACGCGGCGTAGTCCACGGCTGGCCTGATTTTCGCGCGGCGGACGGGGTTGCGGCGGCGTCAGGGTGTTTTCGATGGCGCGCGCTACCTACAATGGTTCCCGGCCTCTCCCGGCAGTGATCGAGTCATCGAATGTATACCCAATGTTCGCATTGTCAGCACGTGCAAGCGCTTGATGTCCGTCGTCTGCGGGCGGAGCGCGGACAGGTTCGCTGCGACGCTTGTGGCAGCGCATTCGACGCACTGTTGCGCCTGGTCGACGACCCCGGCGAGTTGGCGCAGGCACCGCTGGAAGCGGATCTGGACCTGTTTTCGGCATCGAACCGTGGCAGTTCTGCGGAATCCCGTTCGGAGGCGCGTGAGCAGGCGATCGCTACCCCGGAAGACGAGCCCGAGTCGGCGCTGGAAGCGCCGCATTTCCTGCTGGATCAGCATGCCGAGCCATTGCCTCATGGCGGGCGGTGGTGGCTTGGGGTGATGGCGGCGGCACTGGTACTGAGCCTGCAATTGGTGATGTCACAGCGCGCCCAGCTTTCGGAGGATCCAGGCCTGCGGCCCTGGCTGCAGCGCTTGTGCGATGTCGTGAAGTGCGACTTGCCCGCGTTCCGCGATCCCGCCCAGATTCACCTGTTGACGCGCGACGTACAGCCGCATCCCTCGGTGCCGGATGCGCTGCTGATCAGCGCCAGTTTTCGCAACGACGCCAACTGGGCGCAGGCGTGGCCGACGCTGGAACTCAGCCTCTCCGATCTGGATGGTCGTCTGGTGGCGCTGCGCCGCTTCGGTGCCGACGAGTACCTCGGTCAAGCGGCGCACTCGGACGTGCTCGAGGCCGGTCAGCCCGTCGCCATCGAGTTGGAACTGGTGGATCCCGGCAAGCAGGCCATCGCCTATGAGTTCAACTTTCTATGATGTCGACGCGGCGGGCATTTCCGACGAACGGGATCATCGGTGGGCGAAGTCGAGTTGGGCAGTGGATCGCCAGCTGCTAGAATTCTCGCCCCCCAATCATTCCCGGTTGCCACGACGCGCATAGCGATTCGTGCGTGGTGGGCGTCTTCGTTTGGAGCATCTGCTTGAACCTTTCCCTGTTGCGTTCCGAACCCGAGTCTGCCGTCGAATCACTGCGCGAGGACGGCGTGACCACGGTGGCTTGCTCCGATGGGATGAACGCGTCGCCCTTGCATCATTGCGTTACCCGGGTGGTTCGCAGGTATCTGGAAGATCTCGAGAGCCACGCCTGCGGCGGTCTGTTCGACGCGGTTCTGGCCGAGGTCGAGAAGCCCATGCTGGCGGAAGTGCTGCGGCACTGCGACGGCAAGCAGATTCGCGCCGCCGAGGTGCTTGGTATCAACCGCGCCACACTGCGCAAGAAACTGCGCCAGTACGGTCTTTCCTGATCATTTTCGCCGCGCCCTGACTGAGCGCGCGAGCGCCAGGTGTGTGGCAATGCTTCCCCCACTTTGTGCTTTCGCCCATGACCAGCCCACTTCAGCCGATCCGCCGTGCCCTGTTGTCCGTGTCCGACAAGTCGGGCCTGATTCCGCTTGCTGGTGCCCTGCATGCCGCGGGCGTCGAACTACTCTCCACCGGCGGCACTGCGCGTGCATTGCGCGACGCCGGTATTGCGGTGCGTGACGTCAGCGAGGTGACCGGGTTTCCCGAGATCATGGATGGTCGCGTCAAGACCCTGCATCCGATGATCCACGGTGGCCTGCTTGGACGCAGTGGTGTCGACGACGCGGTGATGGCGGAACACGGCATCGCGCCGATTGATCTGCTGGTGGTCAACCTGTATCCCTTCGAGGCCACCATCGCCAAGCCCGATTGTGCTTACGACGATGCGGTCGAAAACATCGACATCGGTGGTCCGGCGATGCTTCGCGCCTCGGCCAAGAACCATGCGCGTGTCGCGGTGGTGGTGGATCCCGCCGACTATGGCGCGGTCATCGACGCGCTGCAGGTTGGCGGTACCGATCCCGCGCTGCGCCGTCGTCTTGCGGCGAAAACCTATGCGCACACCGCGCATTACGACGGACGGATTGCCGAATGGCTGTCGGCGCGCGCCGAGCAACCGGAACAGCCCGCCGTGTGGCCGGACACGCTGCATCGGTCGCTCAAGCTCGGCAGCGCGCTGCGTTACGGCGAAAACCCGCATCAACGCGGCGCGCTGTTCATCGAGCCAGACGCGCCGCAAGGCATTGTGGCCACTGCGCGTTTCCTGCAGGGCAAGGAACTGTCCTACAACAATCTGGCCGATGCCGACGCGGCGCTGGAATGCGTCAAGGCGTTCGACGCGCCCGCTTGCGTGATCGTCAAACACGCCAATCCCTGCGGCGTTGCGGTGGCGGCCACCGTGTTCGATGCCTATGACCGCGCGTATGCGGTCGATCCGACGTCGGCATTTGGCGGCATCATCGCCTTCAATCGTGCGCTGGATGCGGTCACCGCGTCCGAGATTCTCAAGCGCCAGTTTGTCGAAGTGGTCATCGCCCCCGCCATCGATGCCGACGCCCTGCCGCACTTTGCGAAGAAGCCGAACGTTCGCGTGCTGGCCTGCGGCGATCTGCGCGCCTTCGGTGGGCTGGAATACAAGCGCATCGCGGGTGGACTGCTGGTGCAGGATGCCGACACCGATACGCTTGGCATCGCGGACTTCAAGGTCGTCACCCAACGCGCCCCCAGCGTCGACGAACTGCGTGATCTGCAGTTCGCCTGGAAGGTCGCGATGTACGTGAAATCCAACGCCATCGTCTACGCGCGCAACCTGCAGACCGTCGGTATCGGTGCCGGTCAGATGAGCCGTGTGGTCAGTGCAAAGATCGCCGCGCTGAAGGCCGAAGAAGCAGGGCTGGCCGTACCCGGTTCGGTAATGGCCTCGGACGCCTTCTTCCCCTTCCGTGACGGCATCGATGCCGCCGCCAAGGCAGGCATTGCTGCGGTGATCCAGCCGGGCGGTTCGATGCGTGACAGCGAAGTCATTGCCGCAGCGGACGAGGCAGGTATGGCGATGGTGTTTACCGGTCGCCGACACTTCCGGCACTGAAGTGACTGATCTGTCGCCCGGCGGGTTTCGCACTTCGTTATGTCTGTGAAAAGATAACGACAGCGGTGCCCGCCGAGGTGCTGGATCGATGTTGTCCGGGAGAAATGCATGCGTCGCTTGCTCGCGTTGATCGGTTGTCTTGCTGTCTTTGATGTGGCCGCCCAGGCCTCTGGCGGTTGCAATGACTTTCGTTGGGATGTGACTGCCGAACGGGCATTGTTTGCAACCGCGTCCGGCGCGCAGGTTCAGGCGGGCAAGGTCGCCAGCTCGGCTCCCGACCTACTGGTCGGCGAGCTGTTCGAGGTCGCGCTGCACCGGCAGGAGTTGGTTCAGTTGGCTGTGCCACCCAGCAAGGCGATGCTTCCTGATGGGGTCTATGCCGGTCTGCTTCGGCTGCGAATTCCTGCCGCAGGAAGCTATCGGATCGCGCTCGACAATGGCGCGTGGATTGATGTCGTCAACGGCGATCGGTCGATCAATTCCAGCGAGTTCAGTGGTGCGGCCACCTGCACCCGGCCTGCGAAGATCGTCTTGTTCGATTTGCCGGTCAGCGATGTGCTGTGGTTGCAGATCAGCGCCGCGACCAGCGAGCGCGTGAGCGTGACCGTTGTGCCGCACAACAACGATGCGAACTGAGCGCTGCGGATGGATCGGCGCGGCGCTGATGGTCGCGCTGCAGGCGTCGTTCGGGCATGCAAGCGAGCCTTCCGATGCGGTCCATCGTCGATTCGACGATACGCGACAGCCGCCCACCTGGCGGGTGATCCGTTCGGATGAGGCCGCCGCGCACCAGTTTGGCCAGGCGATCTTCAATTCGATCTGGTTGCCAGCCGGTGCAGCACGGGCCGAACGACGCGATGGGCTCGGGCCGGTATTCAATGCGGCGAGTTGTGATGCCTGCCACAACAACGGCGCGCGCGCGACGGCGCCGCGTGATGACGGTCGTCTGCCCATTGGATTCGTCATCCAGCTTGGACTGGCCAATGCGGTCACCACGCCCTTGGGTGATGTGCTGAATCCGGCGGCCATCGAGGGTTTTCCGGCCGAGGGCCAGGTCGTGCTCCGTTATCGGATGCGCGAAGTCCGCTTCCCGGATGGGGCGATCGTCTCCCTTCGCGAGCCGAGCTATCAATTGCAGGGCCCGCGCATCGCGGCATTGCCCCCGCAGACCGTATTGAAGCCTCGTATGGCCTCGCCGTTGTTCGGCAGTGGATTGCTGGACGCGGTGCCACTGTCGGCATTCGCGTCGGATCAGGATTCGTCCGGACGCTTTGGCTGGCAGGCCGGGACGCGCTCGGTCCGCGATCAGACCGCCAAAGCCTTCTCACGTGAAATGGGTTTGCACTCCGCCGATTACCCGATAGACGATTGCGGCGACGACACGGCCTGTGTGAATGCCCCCGAAGGCGGCGAGCCGGAGGTCTCCGAAGACTTCCTGCAGGCCTTGACGCGTTTCCAATCGCTGCTGGCGGTGCCGCAAGCGGACGCATTGGATGGCAAGGCCGAAGCGGAAGGTGTCCGATTGTTCCGACGAACCGGCTGCGCCGCCTGTCACCTGCCGAGTCTGCCCGTCGAAGGTATCGACGGCATCCACCAGATTGCGGCCTACACCGATCTGCGTCGGCACGATCTGGGAGACGATCTGGCCGACCGCCGCATCGACGGCGTGGTCGTGGAAAGCCGCTGGCGCACCGCGCCGCTGTGGGGCATTGCCCATCTGCCGCGTGGCGGTCAACCTGGCCTGATGCATGACGGTCGCGCCCGTTCGGTGGAAGAGGCCATCCTCTGGCATGCCGGTGAGGCTGATGCCGCGCGCGCCGCGTTTATGGACTTGTCTGGAACGCGACGCGCGCAGTTGCTCGACTGGATTTCGCGGCGCTGAGCACGCCGGAATGCCATGGCGATCACGCCGCGTCCAGCACGGCGAAAGTGATCGTTCAACGCGAGGGTGACGTCGGGAATAGACGACTGCCGATCCACATCAGCATCAGGCTGCTGCACAGCGTGATGAACATCAGATGGATGTAGTGCAGTGGTGTCCAGGCGAACGTGAACAGTGCGTAGAGCAACGCGCCGAACAACAATCCTAGTTTCGCCCAGCGGGCAGTGATCTGGCGATGGAAGAACACCGCCGCAATGAATACCGCTAGCACCGGCATCGAATACAGACCGTTGAGGCGTTGCATGGTGTCGACGATGCTGCGCGCCTGTTCATAGACAGGAACCAGTGCGACGGAGCCAAGCGTGAACAGTACGGCGACCATTTGCCCGATGCGTTTCACATTGGCGTTGGGATTGATGTATTTGACGTGCAGGTCGCACGTATACAAGGCCGCTGCCGAGTTGAGGCAGGAGTTGTAGCTGGACAGCACGGCACCCGTGATCACCGCCGCGAAAGCGCCGGACAACCAGGACGGCAACACATCACCCACGAGTTTTCCATACGCCACGTCGCCCACGTCGCCGTACAACTTGAAAGCGATGACGCCCGGCAGGACCACGACAGCGGGAATGATCATTTTGAAGGCTGCTGCCGCATAGATGCCCTTTTGCGCTTCGCGCACCGAACGGGCCGCCATCGCGCGTTGCGCGATCACCATATTGGTGCCCCAGTAAAACAGATGGATAAACACCATTCCGGTCAACAAGGTATGCCAGGGGATATCGCTATCGTCCGCACCGATGAGACTCAGGCGTTCGACCGGAATACCGCTCAGGTCCCAGTCAATCGCCTGCATGGCGAAGAACGTCACCAGCAAGCCCATCGCCAACAGTCCGAGCCCGTTGAAGGTGTCGGAAATTGCTATCGCGCGCAGCCCGCCAAACGCGGCGTAGGCCAAGCCGGCGATCGCGAACCATGCGGCGATCGTGACGACATGGAAGTCCAGCTGGAACATCGATTTCATGAACACCGAGCCGGTGTAGAGCACCACAGGCAACAGGATGAAGAGGTAGCCCAGAAGGAACAGCAACGACACTGCAGCGCGAATGCCGGAATCGCCGAACCGCTTTTCCAACAGCTCCGTCGTTGTGGTACAGCCGTACTCGTAGTACAGCGGAATCAACACCCGCGCCAGAATGAGCAACCCTGCGGCGGCGCCAAACTCCCACCACGCTACCAGCAGCATCTGTGCGCCATTCATGCCGACGATCTGCTCGGCGCTGATGTTGGTCAACAACAGGGAGCCAGCGACGAAAACCCAGCTGAGGCCGCCGCCCGCAAGAAAAAACTCGCGTGTCGCTTGTGAGTCATGACTGGCGACCCGGCAGCGCCACCAAGTGAGGCCAGCGACCAACGTCGTCAGGCCAAGAAATACCGCCCACTGCAGAGTGCCTGCGTGCATGAGTTCCCCTCCCAAAATGGTTCTGTATTGCTGTTTGCTTGCATGGTGACAGCCTCGTCCTTCCCGCACACACGCTGCATACGTATTCACGGCAAAGGCGGGTGGCTTGTTTGAATGTCTGTCAGTGCCGACACTGCTGTCTGATCCTTCCTGATACGCCGACCATGCCGGATCTCCAAACCGCCCCCCAATTTGTCGACATTCAGCACGCCGCAGCGCGCATCGCACCGTTTGCCCACGTCACCCCGGTTTTGCGCTCGGCGTCTCTGGATGCGCTGGCGGGTTGCGAGTTGTTTTTCAAGTGCGAGAACCTGCAACGCGGCGGCGCGTTCAAGTTTCGTGGCGCTTGCAACGCGGTGTATTCGCTCAGCGATGCGGAAGCAGCTGGCGGCGTGATCACGCAAAGCTCGGGCAATCACGGTGCCGCCGTGGCGCTCGCCTGTCGGCTGCGCGGCATCTCGGCGCGCGTCGTGGTGCCACGCAGCGCCCCCGCCGTGAAGCTCGCGGCGATTCGCGAGTTCGGAGCCGAGATCATTCCCAGTGGTGTCACCCAGGCGGAGCGCGACAGCGTCATGCGCGAGGTGCTCGCACAGACCGGGGCAGAGGTGATCCATCCCTTTAACGATGCGCGGGTGATCGCCGGACAGGGCACCGCCACGCTGGAGCTGCTGAGTCAGATCGATGCCCTCGACAGCGTGATGGCGCCGGTCAGCGGCGGCGGTCTGCTGTCGGGAACGGCGATTGCGGCGCATGCGCTCAGCCCCGCCATGCAGGTGTTCGGCGCTGAGCCCGAGCAAGCGGCGGATGCCGCCGAATCGCTGCGACGCGGAGAGCGCGTCACCGGCTGGATTCCCGACACGATCTGCGATGGACTGCGTGCCGAGCTCGGTCCGTTGACCTTCGACATTTTGCGTACCCATCGTGCGCAGATCCTGCTCGCCAGCGAAGCCGAAATCGTCGCCGCCATGCGTCTGCTGTGGGAGCGCCTGAAGCTGGTTGTCGAGCCCTCCAGCGCGGTGCCATTGGCGGTTGTCCTTCGCCACCGCGCGCTGTTTGCCGGACGCCGACTCGGCATCATCCTGTCCGGTGGCAATGTCGATCTGGAGAAGCTCCCATGGTTGCCCGGCGTCTGAGTCATCGCATCGACAGTGCCGCGCGTTTCAGCTTGTGGGCGGTGACGGGCTTCGCGCTGGTGGCAGTGGCCGTCAATGTGTTGCGGGTCGAGTATGACTGGAGCGAGGCGCCACTCAGTTTTTACTTGAGCGGCGACTACGGTCGCGTGCTGCAGGCGGTGTATCTGTGGCTTGCCTTTGCGGTGGCGATGCTGGGTGTGGCGCTGCGCGATCATGTGTTGGGCATGCACGACGAAGGCACGTGCGAGGTGCTTGGCTGGCCGCAACGGGTCGCACTGATCGGTGTGCCGATGCTCTGCACACTGGGCGGATTGAGCTTGATCCTGACCGCGATGTATCCCGGCGGTACGCCCTTGATGCAAGTTCCCGTGGACGAGCACCGCCTGCACAAACTTGCCGCGATGACGAGCTTTCTCAGTCTGGGCATGGCGATGCCCATGCAGGGCTGGCTGTGGTGGAGACATCGCGAGCACGGTGGCTTCGCGCGCTGGGCGCTGCCGCTCGGACTGCTGTGCGTCGCAGGATTCATCAGCTTGATGCTGTGGCGTGACGCGCCGCGCGGTGCGTTGCAGAAGGGGGTGATCGCCTTGTATCTGCTATGGCTGGGGTCGGCTGCGGCGTGGATGCAGTGGTCGTTGCGGCGTCGATAAGCGTCGCCGTCAGCCCGCCGCGCTGACCACCGCCATCGATGTGACGGTAGAACGCGGCGCAGGTTTTGCACCGCCCATCGCCATCCTGTCCCGCGTGGACGTTGCAAGGGATCGCGACCACATGCGCCTCCTGAATCCTGATCACGCCCGATCACTGTTGCGGCGTGCGCTGCGCGGGCCTTCGGCGTGGGGTATTGCAGCGAAATTGGTCGTGGCCATCATGATCTGCGGTGGCTTGACGCTCGCCATGGTCGGTTGGCTGGTCGGCAGTCGTTCGGTGGAGATTCTGGACGATCAGGCGCAGGCGGAACTCGATCATGTCACTGCGATGCAGCAACAGTTGCTGCAAACCTACCACCAGCGGTTGATTGATGACGCCAAACGCCTCGCGCAGACCTTTGCCGAACTGCTCCCCGATGGCGAATTCAATGTGGACCCGACCCAAACGGTTCGAATCGGTGAGATCGAGACACCCACATTGCGTGCAGGCGATCACGTTCTCAATCTGGACTTCAGCACCGTCGATCAGTTTCGTCGCGCGACGGGCGGCGTCGCCACCGTGTTTGCGCGCACCGGCGATGACTTCGTGCGCGTGACGACCTCGCTGTCCGATGATGCCGGCAAGCGCGCTATCGGCACCCTTCTGGACCGAAATCACCCTGGCTATGCGGTAGTCATGCGTGGCCAGCCCTATGTGGGTAAAGCCTTGCTGTTCGGCACCTACTACATGACCCGCTACGACCCCGTGACCACCTCACGTGGTGAGGTCATCGCGTTGCGTTTCATCGGTCTGCATTTCGGCAGCAATCTGGTGACGATGAAGAAGACGCTGCGCGAAGTTCGTCTCGCCGGCGAGGGTTTCAGCATGGCCTTTGATGCCGCGCCGGGGCCTGGCTACGGTCGCGTGATTGCCAGTCGCCAGAACGAGGGCGAGACCGTTGACACCTTGCTGGATGGTGAGGGGAAACCCTACCTTGCCGAGCTGGTCACCAAGGGTGCGGGTCAGGTCGATGTCGACCTGGGCGGCGAAGCCGGGCGGGTCCGTTTGAATGCGACCGCCTTTGAGCCATGGGGTTGGGTGGTGGTGAATCAACAGTCGCTGGATGCCTTGCAGGCGCCATTGCGGTCGTTGATGCGCGTCGTTTTGCTCGCCAGCATCATCGGCCTCGTGATTGCCGTGGTCGCGCTGACCTGGGTGGTGCAGCGCCTGCTCGGCGTGCCGCTCGATGGCGCGGTTCGCGCGCTGGAGTCGGTGGCGCAGGGCAATCTGGCGGTGCATATGGCCGCGCGCGGCGACGATGAGATCGGACGACTCTATCGCGCCATGGACACCACGACCAACGCGATTCGCGAGCGTATCGAGCGAGAACAAGAACTGGCCCTGCAGGGCATGCGTGTACGGCGTGGGCTCGTGGCGGCCGCTTCGCCATCGGTCATCGTTGATGCCGAGCAGAGGCTGGTTTTCGTGAATGCGGCGATGACCGCGCTGGCGATAAATTGTGGCGAGGATCTTCAGCTATTCCACGACCGACGTCGTTCGATGGGACAGACCTTGGGTGGCGTGCATGCTGAATTGGCCCGAGCAACCGCAACATGGCAGACCTTTGACCGGAGCGGTCAGCAGGATGTGCAAATTGGCGGGCGAGATCTTCGCCTGACCGTCAGCGTCATCCGTGACGGCGATGGGCATTGCGCAGGCTGGTTCGTCGAGTGGCTGGATCGAACTGACACGCTGCGTATCGAGGCGCAACTTCAGGGGGCGGTTGCTGCCGCAGCGGAGGGGGATTTCAGTCGTCGCATCGAACAGCGAAGTCAGGAAAACCCGTTCCTCAACACCTTGATCGACGCCTTGCATCGCATTCTCGCGCAAAGCGAGCGGGCCTTTACGGCGGTCGCCAACACGGCGGCGGACATCGCTGCGGGCAACCTTAGCGCGCGCATGCAAGGGCAGTTCGGCGGCGAGATTGCGCGCGTGCAGCAGGCGATCAACGGTATGTCGGATCAGTTGGGTTCATTGGTGAAGCGGATCGTCGCCAGCGCCGACGAGATTCACACCGCGGCCGCCGAGATCGCCGCCGGCAATGCGGATCTGTCGTCACGCACCGAGCAACAGGCAGCGGCGCTGGAGGAAACGGCCGCATCGATGGAAGAGCTGACCGCCACAGTAAGGCGCAATGCGGAAAACGCCGCCGGTGCCAATCAATTGGCGAGTGGGGCTGCCGATGTCGCGCAGCGGGGTGGCCAGGCGGTGCAACAGGTCGTCGATACGATGGCGGCCATCGATGCATCCTCCAAACGGATCGTCGACATCATCGGCGTGATTGATGGCATTGCCTTCCAGACCAACATTCTGGCGTTGAATGCAGCGGTGGAAGCGGCCCGCGCCGGCGAGCAGGGACGCGGATTTGCCGTGGTGGCCTCGGAAGTTCGCTCGCTCGCGCAGCGCTCCGCCGATGCCGCCCGCGAAATAAAGGGCCTGATCGGTGACTCGGTGAGCAAAGTCAGTTCCGGCACGGGTCTGGTCCAGCGGGCCGGAAAGACGATGCAGGACATCCTCGCGGCCATCGCGCAGGTGAACGGGATCGTGAGTGAGATTTCCTCGGCCTCAATCGAACAGACGCAGGGCATCGAGCAGGTCAGTACGACAGTCACCCATATGGATCAGACCACCCAGCAGAACGCCGCGCTGGTCGAAGAAGCGACCGCGGCCGCCCGCCGGATGGAACAACAAGCACGCGACTTGCAGGGAGCGGTATCGGTATTTCGGTGGTAGCTCCGCGCGTTTGAGCGTGAGCTTGCCACGCTGTCTTGGGGGGAGCCGCTGGTGAATTTCCGGAAATTGTTGTTGAGCCTCAGTGCCGCAGGTGTCGTCGCCGCCGTCGTGATTGGCTTGGTCGGCTTCTGGGGTCAGGCACGTCTGGCCTCCGCTGCGGGTCAACTGTCATTCGCCGTCCAAGCGCTGCAGCATCAGCAGCAGGCCGTCAGCATGCACGCAGGGTTGCGAACCGACGTGCTGGATTCGATGGTGGCATCGTTCATGGCCGATCCCTCGTCGGGCATGCGCATTGAACAGGCCATCAAGGATCACGCGCAGGGCTTGCGCGAGGCGTTGGCAGCCAATGCCGCGCTTCCCTTGGACCCGGCAACCTTGGAGGGCATCGCCAAATTGCAGGCGCCTGTCGACGAGTATGTGCGTCAGGCGGAAGAGATCTTCACCATCGCCACCGAAGAAGACGCCTACGCGGCCAGTAGCATTCTGGTCGTGTTCGGCTATGCCTACGACGATGTGGCGGCCGGTCTTTCTGCGCTCACCGAGCAAATTCAAGCCATGCAAGTGGCGGCTTCCGATGATGTCAGTCGCGTGCGTGCCCAAGTCACCATCGCTCAACTACTCGGCCTATTGCTGCTGGCAGCAGGTCTGCTGCTGTGGGGCTGGCGTATCACCCATCGGGTGATGGGGCAGTTGGGTGGCGATCCCAGCTATGCAGCGGAAGTGGTTCGGCGCATCACTGGCGGCGAACTGGAGCACGAGGTCGTGACGCATGTCGATGGCCCTTCGCTGCTGGCGGACATGCGAACCCTGCAGAACGAATTGCGCGCGTTCCAGCAAGCGCAACTGAGTTTGGGGGAACGCTTTGCAAGTGGCGAAACCGAGCACCGACTGGATACCGCTGAATTCCCCGGCGCCTATGGCGAGATGGCCGAAGCAGTCAACCATCTGGTCGACGGACAACTGGCCGTTCAGCAGCGTGTGCTGGATGTCATCGCCAACTATGCGAAAGGTGATTTTCGTCAGGACATGGACCGTCTGCCGGGCAAGCAGATCGAAATTACCCGCGCTGTGGATGCGGTCAAGCAGGGACTGGCCGCAATCAAGACCGACATCCTGCGTCTGTCCGAGGCGGCTGGGCGCGGCGACTTCAGCGCGCGTGGCGATGCCAGTCGCTTCGAGCACGATTTCCGCGACATGGTGCTGGCGCTCAACCGGTTGATGGAGCAGGCCGATGCCGGCCTGAGCGATGTCGGCAACCTGTTGGAAGGCATCGCCCAGGGCGATCTGACGCGGGCGATCCAACGCCGCTACGACGGTGCGTTCGGGCAACTGGCGACCGACGCCAATGTCACCGTCAGCAACCTGACCCGCATCATCCAGCAGATCAAGCAGGCGACCGACGCGATTCAAACGGCGGCGGCGGAAATTGCCGCGGGCAACAACGACCTGTCTGGTCGAACCGAGCAACAGGCGCACTCGCTCGAGCGCACAGCGGTCAGCATGTCGCATCTCACCTCCACGGTACGGCAAAACGCCGAAAGCGCACTGCAGGCCAATCAACTGGCGATCGGCGCGGCCCAGGTCGCCGAAAAGGGCGGCAGCGTGGTCAGTGATGTGGTGCAAACCATGACCGCCATCGATGCCTCCTCGAAGAAGATCGTCGACATCATCAGCGTCATCGACGGCATCGCCTTCCAGACCAACATCCTTGCCCTGAATGCCGCCGTCGAAGCGGCTCGAGCGGGCGAACAGGGTCGCGGCTTTGCCGTCGTCGCCTCCGAAGTGCGCTCGCTGGCGCAGCGCTCGGCGGCGGCAGCGAAGGAGATCAAGGTGCTGATCACCGATTCGGTCAGCAAGGTGAAAAGCGGTTCGGCACTGGTTGACCAGGCCGGGCGAACCATGGGCGAGATTCGTCAGTCGGTGCAGCGTGTCACTGACATCATGGGTGAGATTTCTGCGGCCTCGAAAGAGCAGAGCGAAGGCATCGCGCAAGTGACCGAATCGGTATCGCAGATGGATCAGGCCACGCAGCAGAACGCCGCACTGGTCGAGGAGGCGTCGGCCGCCGCGCGCGCGCTGGAGGATCAGGCTGAAGAGCTCGCTGAAGCCGTGTCGGCGTTCAGGCTGGACGGTAGCGCTGCGATGCGATTGGCGCCGACGTCTATTCGCCGTTCGGACCCGCTGGCGACTCAAGCTCCGCAGGCATCCGCTGTTGCCGAACCGATGGAGAACGTGCTGCCGGCGATCGACGCCGTGGTGATCGGTGCGCCGGCTGGCGAGCCCGTGGAGACGACCAACGCATCAAGTGAAGAACAATCAGTCGATGCGTCGGCTGAGTCCGATCTCGACCCAACCTCAACCGCGCCGAACATGATCACGGCGGCAGAAGAAGCGGGCGATGAGGTCGCACGGGTCGCCTCCGAGACGCCCACTGCCGGTGATGCCGCTGCGGAAAGCGATGACATGGCGGAAGAGGATGTCGCAGCGGCAAGCGATGACATGGCGGAAGAGGATGTCGCAGCGGCAAGCGATGACATGGCGGTCAGGCCAGACGTGGCTTCGATGGCCAACGAGCCAGAGCCCGAAAGCGAAACGAAGGATCAATCGCCACCCAGTCCCACCTGACCAGAGATGCTGATATGGACGCCAACGAATCACCTTTGCGTCAACGCCTTTGGCCGCTCCTGGGATGGAGCCTGAGTGCGATCTGGGCGGTCGTCGTCGCTTGGGGTTTCTGGCAAACCGAGGGACGTCCGCTGCGGGAGCGCTTTGTTGCAACCGACGAGGCTCAGGCACAGATTGCGCAGTTGGAGGCGTGGTTTCGCGCGTCTGCCGGGTTGATCTCCGCTGCAAAGGGGACGCTGATCGTCGATGTCGCTGCGGCGTGCCCCTGCGACAACGACGAGACGAACGCCAAGGCGTGGACCGGCTTGCAGGTACAAGGATTGCAAGTTGTTGATCGCCGGGATTTGCAGACTCCTCCCTTGCCGCAGGACGTGCGGGTGGCGCTGATTTTCTTCTCGGCGCAAGGAAAGTTGCTGTATGCGGGTCCCGGCGTCGTGCCGCACGGTTGTGGCGGGCTCTCGTTGCCGGCTCTGCTATGGCAGGGGTTGCGTGCCAATGAGCCGCCGTTTGGAACACCCATCGTGCAGTCGCGTTGCGACTGCCCGTCCATTCAAGTCTGAGATCGAACGAAGGAGCGTCACATGCGTCAGGTGACTGCAGAATCCAGCTACCTGCGATCTTTGCATGGCAAGGCAGATCGGCTGATGATGGTCATGACGACGGTCATGGGACTCCTATCTTTGGGGCTGGCCTTTGGTACGGGGAGCTGGGCGTCTTTTCTACTCATCAGCTTGCCCACGGTCGCGGTGGTGGCCGCTCAGGTCTACCTGAATCCTGCCCATTTGCTGACCCGCCTGACGATCGCTGCGGCCTTCATGGTGCTTTCCGGCGTCACCATCCATCAGGCCCACGGAATGATCGAAATGCACTTCAGCATCTTCGTGCTGCTGGCCGTGTTGCTGTACTACCGCGACTGGCGTCCTCTGGTCGTTGGCGCGGCGGTGATTGCCGTGCATCACCTGTTATTCGACTTCCTGCAGCGCAACGGCTGGCCGGTGTGGGTCTTTGCCAAGGACACCGGTTTCATCATCGTGGTGATCCATGCGCTGTTCGTGGTGGCGGAGACCGCGGTGCTGGTGGTCATGGCACGGCAACTGGCGCGCGAAGTGTCGATTCTGGGTGCCGACCCCGACCAATTGATCGCGGTCGCCAATGGGCTGGCTCGCGGCGAGCGGATCGGTCAGGTCAACTTGACTGACCTGCCGTCCGGGAGTATCGGTCATGCCATTCACCGTACCGCCGCCACGATGGACGCCACGCTTGCGGAGGTGCAAACCGCGCTCGCCAAGCTGGAGCGGGGCGAGCTGGATGGCAAGGTCAGTGAGGACGGGTTGCAGGGCCGCTTCGCGCAGATCGCGCGTTCGGTCAACCAGTCGATGCAGCAACTGGAGCGCGTGCTGTCGGCGGCGGTGCATTCGGCCGCCCATCTCGCCAAAGGACAAATGGGGCAACACGTGGATGTGGAAGCCGCCGGTCTGTTCGCCGAGTTGCGGGACGCGGTCAATTCAATGCGCAAGTCGGTCGAGCACTTTAACGAGATTCAGGACGAAGCGTTGGAGCATGCCGCCGAGGGCGATGTGAGCTATCGCATCGACACGAGCGGCCTGGACGGATTCCACCTGCTGCAGGTCGTGGCGATGAACTTCATGCTGCAGCACTTCGATACGGTGTTGACCGACACCCAGCGATTCCTGGAAGCGGTCGCCGAAGGCAATCTGAGTGTCCGCTATCCAACCGGCCAGCACGGCCGTTTTGGCGAACTGTCTGAAGTGGCCAACCGATCGGTGCAGGCGATGGGTGGGCTGGTGAAGCAGATCCAGGGTGCCGCAGAGGTGATCCGCCAAGCGTCCACCGAGATCGCGTCCGGCAATTCCGACCTTTCGACCCGAACCGAACAACAGGCTGCCGTGCTGGAGGAAACCGCCAGCAGTATGGAAGAGCTCACTGCGACGGTGCGACAGAATGGCGAGAACGCACGTTCGGCGAACCAACTCGCGATTGGTGCGGCCGACGTCGCGCAGCGCGGTGGCGAGGTGGTCGATCAAGTGGTGGCGACGATGCGCGACATTGATGAGTCCTCACGGCGCATCGTCGACATCATCGGCGTGATCGACGGCATCGCCTTCCAGACCAATATCCTCGCCTTGAACGCGGCGGTGGAAGCAGCGCGCGCGGGCGAGCAGGGGCGCGGCTTTGCCGTCGTCGCCTCGGAGGTGCGCTCGCTGGCACAACGCTCCGCGGATGCCGCGAAAGAGATCAAGACCTTGATCACCGAGTCGGTCGGCAAGATTGGTAGCGGCGCGGTGCTGGTCAACCGGGCGGGTGGCACCATGACCGAGATACTGAACTCGGTCAAACGTGTCACCGACATCATTGGCGAGATTTCCTCGGCCTCGGCCGAACAGACCGCGGGCATCGAGCAGGTCAATTCGACCGTCACTCATCTGGACGAGACGACCCAGCAAAACGCGGCCATGGTGGAAGAGGCCTCGGCAGCGGCTCGCTCCATGCAGGAGCAGGCGCAACAGCTCAATCACACGGTTTCGCAGTTCCGCGTCTGATCGCGGGCTGTGGGCTGGATTGAGACTGGCACAGGCCCTGCACGTGCTCTCGTCACTCGCATTCGCGAGTCCGGGAGGGGGTATGAACACCAATAGTTTGATGTGGATTCTGGCGTGTGCCGTCGGTTGCAGCAGTGGCATGCCCGCGGTGGCGAATGCCGAAGCGCTGGCGACCGACCGACCTGACTTCGTCGAATCGAGTGCGACCGTCGGCGCCGGTCGATGGCAGATTGAAATGGGTCTGGTGCGCGAGCGCGGAGCCGAGGGCGAGAGCACGTCCTGGCTGTTGCCGACCCTGTTACGCGTCGGTCTGGGTGAGTCCTGGGAACTGCGCTTCGAGAGCGACACGTTTCAACGCGTCCGGCTACCGGATGGCGAGTCATTCGATGGCATGAATGATCTGGCTGTCGGTCTGAAGTACCACCTACAGGCCGAGCCACTGGGCGCATCGCTGGCGTGGCTGCTGCATGCGGATCTGGATACCGGTAGCCAGGCATTCCGCGGTGACGGGATGCGTCCCTCCTTGCGGCTCGTCGCGGAGTGGGCCTTGAGCGACGACTGGTCTCTCGGCGTGATGCCCGGGGTGATTCGGGATCACGACGGCAACAGCCGATACACGGCGTGGATCGCCTCGGCGGTGATCGGACGCGCGTTGAGTGATCGCCATCGCGTGTTTGCCGAGATTCAGATGCCGCAGATCGCCGCGACGGAACACGGTGGCACACAGGCTGCATTCGATCTGGGCGGTGCCTGGTTGCTCAGCGATGACCTGCAACTCGACACCGCGATCAGCTTTGGATTGAACGAACGTACGCCGGATTGGGCGTGGACTTTTGGGCTATCCATCCGCTGGTAATGCACTCGTCCGCCCCCCTACCCAATCGGACATGCCACTGTGCGACTTCCCGGATTGCTTTATCAGGCGGTAATGCCTGCAGCGCGCCTGATGGACCGGCTGCGATTTACCCGCAAGCTGATCACCATCGGCCTCATTTTCGTGGCGGCAATCGCGGTCTTGACCGTGCAATTGCTGCCCTTGCTGCGCTTCAACATCGACTTCATCGACAAAGAACGGCGTGGACTGCAGGTGGCCCAGCCCTTGGGACAGGCGATTGCTGCCGTTGCCGATTTGCGAGCCGGCGCAGGATCGCAGGCATCGGTGGCATTTGAGCAGGCGTGGAAAGGCGTCCTCGATTGGCACCAGGCCAATGCGGAAGACATGCCGCAAACCGAATCACTACAGCGCATCGAGGCACAGTGGAAGGCGCTTGGTACGGCAGCCACGAGCGAGACCATCAATGCGTTCATGCTTGAGCTGATCACATTGGGTGAGGCCGTCGCGGATGCGTCAAACCTGACCTTGGATCCCGAGATCAATGCCTATGTGCTGATGGACGCGGTGTTCTTCAAGCATCCGGGTGCCGTGAATCAATTGGCGCAACTGCGCGATAGCGGTGCCCGCTTGCAGGCGATGTCCGCGACCGAGCCTGCCGTCGCTGAACTTGGTCGAGCCATGGGCATGTTGCAGGTGGCGCGCAATCTGTTGGATCGTGCCCAACCAGGTGTCGAGCGCGTGATGCAGGCGAGACCTGCCGTCGCCTCCGCGTTGAGGGAAAAGTTTGCTTCCGCGCAGACGGCATTGCAGTCATTCATGCAGTCGGCGGATGTCTGGTTGAGTGGGGCGTCGTCCGGCGACGCGACAGCATTCCGAAGTTCGGGCGACGCAGCCGTGCGCGCTTTGCTTGATCTGCGCAGCAGCGCTATCAACGCCCTGGATGCAGAGTTGTCGCTGCGTCAGAGTGGCTATGAGCACAATCGAACCGTTGCGCTGGTCGCGTTGGTGGTTTCTTCGCTGACCGCGCTGTATTTCTTCTTTGGCTTTGCTCGCTCGCTGTCGGCGACCTTGCGTGGCTTGAGTCGTGCGGCGCGCGCGCTGGCGGCTGGCGAGTTTCCGCAGCGTATCGATTTGCAGTCCAGGGATGAACTGCAGGACATCGCCGATGAGTTGGACCAGGTCACCGGTGTGCTGCGTCGTTTCGAGGATGAACAGCACGACATGTTCGTCAAACATCAAACCGGTGAGGTCAGTCACCGAATCAACGAGGCGCGTTTCAGCGGTGCGTATGCAGGGATTGCCAAGGGTGTGAACGATCTGATCGCCTCGCACATCGCGGTCAAGCATCGCATTGTGGAGGTCGCTTCCGACTACGCGCGAGGGAACTTCAGCGATGCCATGGATCGACTGCCCGGTGAGGAGGCCTCCATATCCTCGGCCATGGATGCCGTCAGGGACAGTCTGTCCCGATTGCGCGACGAAATCGTTCGACTGGGTGACGCCGCAGCCGCGGGTGAACTACATCAGCGTGGCGATGAGTCGGCTTTCGAGTTCAACTTCCGCGATATGGTCAGCGGGCTCAATCGGCTGATGGCGGTTACCCAAGAGGGTGTGCAGGGCGTCTCGGTGGTAATGCAGGCCGTGGCATCGGGTGATCTGCGGCAGCGAATGCAGGGCGAGTACAGGGGCGAATTCCGCCAGCTTCAGGTGGCCGCAAACCAGAGCGTCGAGCAGTTGGCGCAGATGGTTCGCCAGATCAACGAGACCGCGCAGAGCATCTATACGGCATCAGGTGAAATCGTCAGCGGCAACGATGATCTCTCTCAACGCACGGAAGAACAGGCGGCATCGCTGGAACAAACCGCCAGCAGCATGGAAGAACTCACCGCCACCGTCCGTCTCAATGCCGACAATGCCCGTTTGGCCGATCAGCATTCGCAGGGCGCCGCCGAATTGGCGGAACGTGGCGCCGACGTCGTGTCGGGCGTGGTGCAGACCATGCACGAGATCGAGGCCTCCTCGCGGCGGATCGTCGACATCATCGGTGTGATCGACGGGATCGCCTTCCAAACCAACATTTTGGCCCTGAATGCCGCCGTTGAAGCGGCACGTGCGGGCGACCAGGGGCGCGGCTTCGCCGTTGTCGCCTCGGAGGTGCGTTCCCTGGCGCAGCGATCCGCTCAGGCGGCCAAGGAGATCAAGGGCCTGATCGACGATTCGGTCAACAAGGTGCAGAGCGGCAGCGCGTTGGTCGATACCGCAGGCAGCACGATCAGCGATGTGCGAACGTCTGTGCGGCAGGCGGCCACCCTGATTGGTGAAATTGCCTCGGCATCAGGCGAACAGCGAGCAGGTATCGAGCAAGTCAACGCCACGGTGACCCAGATGGATCAGGTCACGCAGCAGAACGCGGCCTTGGTTGAAGAGGCGACGGCCGCCGCGCGGTCGCTGGAGGAACAGGCCGACCAACTGGCGCGCATGGTGGCTGCATTCAAGCTGTAGTGCCCCATCCGTAGGCCGTCACAAGTGCGAGTCAGTCGGGCCACATGCCCGTCCCGCCAGTGTGTTCGTCCTACCCGCGAAACCACGCGCTTGCCTCGCCGATCGGCTCGTCATACCCGCGAAGGCGGGTAGCCACGACCTTGCGGCAAGGATCGAATCTGCGACGGACTCCCGCCTGCGCGGGAGGGACGAGTGGCGTTGGAGTTGATGGTTCGCACACGAGCGAAGCCAAACTCTTGCCTCGAGCAAGTGCTCGTCCTACCCGCGAAAGCGGGTATCCACGACCTTGCCGCAAGGAACGAACCGGTGATGTGCTCCCGCCTGCGCGGGAGCGACGAGCGACGATCGAACCGTAAGTTCGCAAGCCAGCGAAACGACACTCTTGCCTCGACCAAGTGCTCGTCATACCCGCGAAAGCGGGTACCCACGACCTTGCCGCAAGGAACGAACCGGTGATGGACTCTCGCCTGCGCGGGAGTGACGAGTCAGGGCTCAACACAGTCGCCTTGCCCGGTCGCGGCGAATCACCGGGATGCAACGGGATCAGAGCTTGAAGTCGATCCGCCGTTTAACCCGGGTCTCGCCGTCACTGCTGGGCTGGAAGGACCAGCCCTTGACGGCGCGCACGGCTTCGCGCTCGAACACGCGAGGTGGTTGCGCCTTCAGCACGTTGACGGCACCGACCTTGCCGTCGGCACCGACCACGAATTCGACCTCAACGAAGCCTTCCAGGCCGCGTCGTGCGGCGTCTGCCGGGTAGGACGGCGGGTCCTGTTTGACGGGGATCGGTGCGCTGGCCTGCGCGTTGGATGCGACGCCCAGCAACAGTGCTGTGGCCACGACGATGTTTGACAGTGCGATTGCTTTCACGATGAACCCCCACCTGTATGCGATGCGTTGCATCGCTGCAATCGGCATACCAGTGCCAACGGGTGCACAGTTTCCAATCCGGTTCGTCTCGACGGCACGCCGTTTGCAGTTCCCGCATCGACGCTTTGTCGTATGGCAAAGCGCATGGACCGAACGAAGAGACCGTCCCATGAGCCTGATCCAAGTGTTGACTCCGCTTGCCCGACCCGCCACGCGCCTGATGGACCGGCTATCCATGAAAGGCAAGCTTGGCGTCATTGCGCTTTCCTTCCTCACTGCCAGCTTGATCCTCGCAGGCATGATCGTGATGTCTAGCAACCGCCAGCTTGCGGTGCTTAAACAGATCGAGCATGGAGAGCATCTCATCCAGCCATCGATCCAGATGCTGTTTGAGGTGTCTTCGGGCACCGAAGCCGCGCGACAGCGTTTGGCCGGCGCAGCAGCGGCCGCGGCGACCGAGCAGGCGCACAGGGCAGCGCAGCTGGCCGCGCTGGCGGAGGCCACCGAGCATGTCGCCGATCTGCCGCAAGACCCGCGGCTGGTCAAGGCGCTGGCCGAGATGGATGCGGCCGTCAAAGAATCGGCACAGCCGCAGGACGACATCAATCTGATCGTTCAGCATGACGCCGCAGCCATGCGCGCTGTGGTGGCCTTTCTTGCCGAAGGCTTCGTCAGTAGCGGGCTGTTTCTCGACAACGATGCGGCAACGCTCAGTCTTGGCGGTATCGCCAGCAACCAGGTGCCCTTGCTGCTCGATCGCATCAGTCGAATCCGGGTGCTGTCCAACCTGGTGATCGAGGGCGGCGCGGTGTGGGTGGAGGATCGGATCGATATCAGTAGCGCGGATCGCGAGATTGCGACGGCCTTCGATACCTTGCAACGCGATGTGGAGCGACTGGAGCCCCAAGGTGGTCAAGTCAGCGACGCCATTGCTCAGGTCAGCACGCATGTCGGGGCCTTGCGCGAGGCGGTGCAGGCCAAACTGTTGGATGCCGAAGAACTGCAGATGACGGCTGCCGAGTTGAGTCAGCTGGGCGTCGCCGCCGAGACCGCGGTGCATGCTCTGTTGAATGTTGTCGAACCCAAGTTGAAGACGCGTGTCGCAGAGCGTGTTTCGGCCTTGGGCAGTGAGCGCCTGCTGGTCATTCTCGGCATTGCGGCGGTGTTGCTGGTCGCCGTCTATCTATTCCTGGGCTTCATCCAGAGTGTCAGCCAGTCGGTCACTGCGATCGCTGCCACCGCCCAGGACTTGGCGCACGGTGTCTTTCGCGAGCGTGTTGACGTCGATACTCGCGACGAAATGCGCACCATCGCTGACTCGCTGGAGGCAGTCGGATCCGCGCTGCGCCAATTTGCGGCGGCGCAGACCGAGATGGCTGATAAGCATGACCAAGGCACCATCAGCCACATGATTCCGGCGGATCAGTTCCAGGGTGAATATCGCCGTTTGATTGAGGGCAGCAATAATTTGGTGCAGTCGCACATTGATACCAAGTTCAAGGCCATCGGCATCATCGAACGCTACGGACGGGGTGATCTGTCGGAAGACATGCCACGTCTGCCCGGCGATAAGGCGCGTGTTTCCGAGTCGGTGAACGCGGTCAAGGCGAATCTGGTTGCGATCAACAACGAAATCCAGCGTCTGGTGAATGCCGCCAATTCGGGTGACTTCACCGTGCGCGGTGAAGCCGACCGCTTCCAGTTTGCGTTCCGCGAGATGGTCGAAGGCCTGAACCAGTTGATGCGTGTCACCGACAGCGGCTTGCGCGATTTCGGTCGGCTGGCGGGCGCGCTGTCGGAAGGTGACCTCACCGACCATGTCACCGGCGACTACAAGGGCCAGTTCGGCACCATGAAGGACGCTCTGAACAGCACGGTGGAAAGCCTCAGCGGACTGGTCGGACAGATCAAGGGGTCGACCGATTCGATCAATACCGCCGCGCGCGAAATCGCCGCGGGCAACAGCGATCTGTCGGCACGTACCGAGCAACAGGCGGCCTCGCTGGAAGAAACCGCCGCCTCGATGGAAGAGTTGACCGCCACCGTGCGGCAGAACGCCGAGAACGCGCGCAGCGCCAACCAGTTGGCCATCGGTGCGGCAGAAGTGGCGGAGAAGGGCGGTCAGGTGGTCGACAAGGTCATCCACACGATGAGCGAGATCGACAGCTCGTCGAAGAAGATCGCCGACATCATCAGCGTCATCGACGGCATCGCCTTCCAGACCAATATCCTTGCCCTGAACGCCGCCGTCGAAGCGGCACGCGCGGGCGAACAGGGTCGCGGCTTTGCCGTCGTCGCCTCCGAAGTGCGCTCGCTGGCGCAGCGCTCGGCCAATGCGGCCAAGGAAATCAAGACCCTGATCACCGATTCGGTGGACAAGGTGCGTAGCGGTTCGGAACTGGTCGATCAGGCCGGTCGCACCATGCACGAAGTGCTGAACTCGGTGAAACGTGTCACCGACATCATGGGCGAGATTTCCGCCGCCAGCGCGGAACAAAGCAGCGGCATCGAGCAGGTCAGCGCCACCGTCACGCAGATGGATCAGACCACGCAGGAAAACGCCGCGATGGTGGAAGAGGCCACGGCGGCGGCACGCTCGCTGGAAAATCAGGCCGAAGGACTGGCCGAAGCGGTGCAGCGCTTCAAGCTCTCGGACGACGTGGTACGCAAGGCCATGGCGGCACGCATCGCCAACGTCAAGGTCGAGTCGAAGGCGGGCGATGGCCCGGACTTCGAGGCCATGATCAACGTGCATCGCGATTGGAAGAACCGTTTGCTCGATTTCCTGCGTCGCAAGGGTGAGCCCTTGGTTGCTGCCGAAGTCAGCAAGGACAGCGCCTGTGCACTGGGCGAATGGCTGCATGGGCCGGGTCAGCGCTTCGCGCAGTACGAGGAATACGCCGAGCTGGTCAAGGACCACGCCGACTTCCACAAGCATGCGGGCAAGGTCATCAGCGAGTTCGAGAAGGGCCACATGCAGGTGGCGCAGGGATTGCTCGATCACGAGTTCTCGGACGCCACGGCGCGAACCCTGACGGGCATCCGCAAATTGCGGATCCATGTTCAAGGCGGTCCCGCTACGGCTTCGCATGCGCCGCCGAGCAAGGCGAGCACGCCATCGGCGCGCCCCGTGGCGAAAAGCGCAGCCCCGTCGAACGAGCGCAAGTCAGCGGTTACCGCGTTGAAAGCGGTGCCGAAAGCGGTGTCACCAGCTCCCGCGAAACCCAAAGCGACGACGCTCGCGGCGCCAGCACGGGCTGCGGCAGCGAAGGGAGACGACATGGAGTGGACCGAATTCTGAGAAGGCGGTCAGAGGTAGCAAATGGACTGCGATGACCGCCGGTGATGCGAGCACCGGCGGTTCCCAGCAACCAGCGGCAAGATCCTCAGGCGGGGGGATCCATCCACTCTACGAATAATCCGCGTCGGGACGCTTGGGGGCGGATCGCGCAAACGAACGGGGGTTCGTATGCAGTTCAAGCACAAGGTCTGGGCGCTGGGTGGCGCGGGTGTCATCGCATCGATTTTCAGCGCTGCGCTCGGGCACTTCGCAGAACGACTCGGTTGGGCGGATGGCGCGAGCGATTCCAACACCCTGCTGATCAGCATCGTCCTGCAATTGGTCATTTCAAGCGGGCTGCTTTTGACGACCGCATTACTGGTGAACGCATTGATGCGTCAGCTCGGTGGCGATCCTGGTCTGGTCGCCCACATCGCGCGGCGCATTGCTGGCGGTGATCTGAGTGTGCCGATTCCGCTACGCCCAGGTGACACGCGCAGCCAACTGGCCTCGATCCAGCGGATGCAGGATGGATTGCGTGACCATTTGGCCCAGGAACGCGTCACCGCACAGTTGAATGAAAGTGTCCGAAACGCATTGGATAACGCCTCCACCGGGGTGATGATCGCCGATATGGACCGTGTGGTGACGTTTGCCAACAAGGCCATGCGCGCCACACTGACATCGGTGGCGGAGGACGTCCGCAGGCACTTTCCCGAGTTCGATGCCGCGCAGATCGTGGGAATGAGCATGGATCGCTTCCACCACAGCCCGGAGCGTCAAGCGGCAGTGCTCGAGCAACTGGATAAGCCCTACTACGCCACCGTTGCCTTGGGTCGGTTCACCTTTGCCTTGGTCACCACGGCGGTTTATGACCGTGACGGAAAGCGTATCGGTACCGCTGTCGAATGGCGTGATCGTACTTACGAGGCAGAAATCGAAGCAGAGGTCGAGGAATTGGTGACTCGGGCAGCCGGAGGCGATTTGTCGCATCGTCTGACCTTGGCGGACAAGGTGGGTTTTTTTCGCCGTCATTCCGGTCATTTGAATGAGTTGCTGGACCGCACCGAGGAAGGTCTGGATGCGATCGAGCAAGTCATGACTGCGCTCGCCAAGGGTGATTTGAGTCGACGCGTCGATGGAACCTATCAAGGCACGTTCGGTCGCCTGCAGGCGGCGGCGAATACCAGCTGCGAACAGATTGGCGCGATGATTTCCCGGATCATCGATGCAGCACGCTCCATTTCGACCGCGGCTGGCGAAATCACCCAAGGCAATGCGGATCTGTCGACCCGCACGGAGCAGCAGTCCGCCGCATTGGAGGAAACCGCCAGCAGCATGGAAGAGCTGACCGCCACCGTGCGGCAGAACGCGGAGAACGCGCGTTCTGCAAATCAACTGGCCAGTGGTGCGAGTGAGGTGGCGGTGCGTGGTGGTGAGGCGGTAGAAGGTGTGGTGGCTGTGATGAACGAAATTGACCAGTCCTCACGCCGAATGAGCGACATCATTTCGGTCATTGATGGCATTGCCTTCCAGACCAATATCCTTGCCTTGAATGCCGCCGTGGAGGCCGCGCGCGCAGGCGACGCGGGGCGAGGCTTTGCGGTAGTGGCCTCGGAGGTTCGTTCGCTCGCGCAGCGATCGGGACAGGCAGCCAAGGAAATCCGCGAGTTGATCCAGAACAGCACCAATCGAACCGAGGATGGCAGCAAACGCGTGCAGCAGGCAGGGGCCACGATGCGCGAGATTGTGACCAGTGTTAAGCGAGTCACCGACATCATGGGTGAAATCTCCGCCGCCAGTGCAGAGCAAAGCAGTGGGATCGAACAAGTCAACTCGACCATCACCCACATGGACGAAAGCACCCAGCAGAATGCGGCCCTGGTGGAGGAAGCCACAGCCTCGGCACGCAGTCTTGAGTTGCTGGCTGATACCTTGATGCGGGAGGTCACTGCATTCACCTTGGTGGACCCCAGTCGGAAGCGTGCCAACCAGACGGGCGTGAGCAATCAGGCCGATGACGAAATCGATTTCGACAAGATGGTCGCGGCGCATCTGGCCTGGAGAGATCGATTGCAATCCTACGTTGAGGGGCGCGGCGACAAGCTGGAGCATGCCGTGGTGTGCCGCGACGATGCCTGTGCGCTGGGCAAGTGGATTCACGGACCAGGCAAGACGTTTGCGCGCGAACGCGAGTACGACCATCTGCTCGATCAGCATGCGCAGTTCCACGCCTGTGCCGGTGAGGTCGTCAAGGCCGTCGACGATGGCAAGAAAGAGTTGGCCGAACACTTGATCATCGGCAAGTACCGCCATCAAGCCAACCAGACCGTGAGTGCCATCCGGATGATGCGCGAGCGCTATCACCGGACCTGACGGCTCTCGCGGATTCAACGCAGGCGCGGGTCGATCCAGGCACGCAGCACATCGACCAGCGTGTTGATTGCCACGATGGCGACACCGACGACGGCGACCACACCCATCACCAGGGTGTAGTCGCGGTTGAGTGCGCCTTGCACGAAGTAACGCCCCATCCCGGGCAGACTGAAGATCTGTTCGACCACGGCGGAGCCGCTCACCAGATTGATCATCGCGGGCGATAGCCAGGCCAGCAGCGGCAACGCCACCAACGGCAGGACGTGCTTAAGCCACAAACGGCGCGCCGATAATCCACGTGCGCGGGCAGCACGCAGTGCATCGCTGTGCAGAGCATCCAGGGCGGCGGCGCGCACCAGTCGACTGCTGACCGCCAGATTGGGCAGCGCCAGCGCCAACACCGGCAGAACCCATTGCGCCGGATCGCCCCAGCCCGCGGCAGGCAGCCAGCGCAAGACGACCGCGAACAGCAGCACCATCAATGGCGCCACCACGTATTTGGGCAGCGCAAGTCCAAGCCCGCTCAGCGCCATCAACACACGATCCAGGCGACCACCGTGATGTCGTGCGGCCAGCATGCCGAGGCCCAATCCGCCCAGTACGGCAATCAGCAATGCGGCACTGCCGGTCATCAGGGTGACCGGCAGTGCGTCGGCGAGCAGTGCGCTGACGCGGTGATCGGGATACTGGAAGCTGGGTCCGAGGTCGCCGTGGCTCAGGTCACCGAGCCAGGACTGATACTGCTGCCAGACGGGTTGATCCAGTCGGTATTGCGCATTCAGTGTGGCGAGCACCTCATCCGGCACGCTGCGTTCGGAATCGAACGGCCCGCCGGGAGCCAGTCGCAACAGCACGAAACATAGCGACAGCAGTAACCAGAGGGTCAGCGCCGCTTCCAGCACGCGACCGAGCAGGTGTCGAAAGCGCGTGGGAATCATGGTGTACCCGGCATGGGTGGTTCTGGCGAGGGTTGCCAGCGCAGGAAACGGCTCGGATGCCGATCCAGTGGATTGGCCTCGAAGCCCGCGAGCTCGGGGCTGACCAGATGCTTCGAGGTGTAGAAATACAAGGGCAGGATGGGTTGCGCGGCGAGCAGACGGGATTCGGCAAGTGCCTGCAAACGGCCGCGTTCGGCGGGATGGCTGCTGGCCTGCGCGGCATCCAGGAAGTGGTCGTAGTCGCGGTCGCGCCAACCGCTCCAGTTGAGTTCGCTGTCGCTTCGGAACAAATCGAGAAAACTCGCCGGGTCGGCGATATCGGCGATCCATCCACCGCGAAAGACCTCGGTGACGCGACCCTGGCGGCGGTTCTGCACGAAGACCTTCCACTCCTCATTGCGCAAGCGGGTACGCACCCCCAGCACCTCGCGCCACATTGCCGCCACCGCAAGCGCCATGCGGCGATGCGGCGTGGAGGTGTTGAAACGCAGTTCGAGCTGCAGTGGCGACTCGGGCGAAAACCCGGCTTCGGCATACAGCGCCCGTGCGCGGGCTTCGCGCTGGGCGGCGGGTAGGACTTCCGCGGCGCTCGAAGGCGGTAGCCCCAGCGCAGGCGGCAAAAGTCGCTCGGCGGGGTGTTCGCCCATCCCGGTGATCGTGCTGACCAGACGCTCGCGATCAATCGCGAGACTCAAGGCTTGGCGCAAGACCAGCGACTCCGCCAACGGGCCCTGGCGCAGATTGATGCCAAGAAAAAACACGCCCAGGTAGGGGCTGACGCGCAGTGCGTCGCCGTGTCGATCCTGCAGTTCCGCAAGGCGCGCGGGTGGGACGGTTTCGGTCAGATGCAGGTCGTTCGCCAGAAACCGCTTGTATTCGGCCGCGGCATCCTCGGTGACGTGGTAACGCACGTGCTCGATGGCGGCAGGACTGTGGAAATGGGGATTGCGGCGCAGTCGCAGGCTGGATTGCGGCGTCCATTCGGTCAGTACATAGGCGCCATTGCCGACCCAGTGTTCCGCCTGGGTGTGCTGTGCACCCCAGCGCGTCGCCAGATCAACCCGCACCGGGAACGCAATCGGAAGGGTGAGTCGCGGCAACAGGTTTACCGGGCGATGCAGGTGGAAACGGATCGCACCGGGTTCGGGTGAGTCGACTTGGCGAATCGGGTGCAGTAAATCAATCAGCGGCGCCAGCGTCGCCGGGTCGCGTGCCCGCGCGAAGCTGTCGATGACCTGCGTCGCGGTGATCGGGCTGCCGTCGCTCCAGCGCGCGTCGTCGCGCAGCCAGAACGTCCATTCGCGCTGATCATCGGACACCTGCCAGCGCACGGCCAGGCCGGGAATCAGGTTTCCAGCGGCATCTTCACTGACCAGTCCTTCGTAAAGATCACGCAGGATGTTGGCGCAGCTGACTTCCTGGCAGCGATGCGCATCCAGTGTCGACGGCTCGGGACCGTTGCCGCGCTCAAGCACCGCCTGTGCGCTCGTCGCGCCGGTCATCCAGCACAGCGAAACGCAAAAGAACGCAGAGCGCAGATCGAAACGAACACGTGCCATCGGCAAAGGCTACCATCGCCTCTTGTCGACGTTGTCGGCGGCACCATATCGGGGTTCCGTGCGCAGCGCCTGCCGCACCACAAGACAGCGAGTTCGTTCATGTCCAGCCCGAGCAGCACTGCCGCCGCCCACATCACGCATCGACAACAGTTGGTTGATTACCTCGCGTCCGGCGGCAAGCCGCAGGCCGAGTGGCGGATCGGAACCGAGCACGAGAAGTTCGGCTTTCGTCTGGATGACCTTCGTCCACTGAGTTACGAGGGTCCGCAAGGCATTCGCGCGGTGCTTGAAGGTCTGGCTGCACAGGATTGGCAGCGGGTCGAGGAAAAGGGCTATCTCATCGCCTTGGCAAAGGACAAGGCGACGGTCACATTGGAACCCGCAGGGCAGTTGGAGCTGTCTGGTGCGCCGCTGGAGAACCTGCATCAGACCTGTTGTGAGTCGGCGTCTCACCTGCGTGAGGTCAAGACCGTATCGGATGCGTTGGGGATTGGTTTCCTCGGGCTTGGATTCCAGCCGAAATGGGCGCGCGACGAGATGCCGTGGATGCCCAAAGGGCGCTACAAGATCATGCGCGACTACATGCCCAAGGTCGGCCAACTCGGCCTGGACATGATGACCCGCACCTGCACGGTGCAGGTCAATCTGGATTTCGCCGATGAAGCCGACATGGTGAAAAAGTTCCGCACCAGTCTGGCTCTGCAGCCGGTCGCCACGGCCTTGTTCGCCAACTCGCCCTTCACCGAGGGCAAGCCCAACGGCTACCTGAGCTACCGTTCGCATATCTGGACCGATACCGACCCCGACCGCACCGGCATGCTCGATTTCGTGTTCGACGAGGGTTTCGGTTTCGAGCGCTATGTTGACTACATGCTCGACGTGCCAATGTATTTCGTCTACCGCGACGGCCAGTATCTGGACGCGTCCGGGCAGAGCTTCCGCGACTTCATGGCGGGGCGTTTGCCGGTCTACCCAGGGCATCAGCCAACCCTCTCCGATTGGGCCGATCATCTGACGACGGCGTTCCCGGAAGTTCGGCTGAAGAAGTATCTGGAAATGCGCGGCGCCGACGCCGGTCCGTGGAACAGGCTGTGTGCGCTGCCAGCGTTCTGGACCGGCCTGTTGTACGACCAGACCGCACTGGATGCGGCCTGGGACTTGGTCAAGGATTTCTCGATGGCCGAGCGTCATGCGCTGCGCGATGGCGTGCCCGCGCAGGCGCTCAAGCTGGCGTTCCGGCGAGGCAGTGTGCGTGATCTGGCGCATGAGGCGCTGCGCATTGCCGCGGAAGGTCTGCGGCGTCGCGCCTATCTCAACGGCAATGGGGTGGACGAGCGAATCTATCTGGAGCCGCTGATCGAAATCGTCGAGGCCAACGAAACCGCCGCCGAGCGCAAACTCGCGCTCTACCATGGCGAATGGCGTGGCAGCGTCGACCCGGTGTTCAGCGAGTTCGCTTACTGACCTCGGGCGGCAGCGGCTCGGCGCTGTCCATCCGCAACCATTCGCTCATCACCGCACGCGCTTCTTCCACGCCCTGACCATTCAGTGCAGAGAACAATTGCGCACTGGCGCGACCGGCGATTTCCTTCTGCACGGCCAGCAGGGTGTTCGCGGCGGCGCCGCGGCCCAGCTTGTCGGCCTTGGTCAGCAGACAATGGCAAGACAGCCCGCGTGCCTGACCGTACTCCAGCATCTGCACGTCGAAATCGCGCAGCGGGTGGCGTACGTCCATTACCACGATGAGACCTTGCAGGCACTCACGACTTTGAAAGTAGTTGTCGATCAATCCGCGCCAGTGGTCGCGCAGACTGGGCGGTACCTTGGCATAACCGTAGCCGGGCAGGTCGACGAGATGCCGATCCTTGGCCAGCTCGAAATAGACCAGTTGTTGCGTGCGACCCGGCGTCTTGCTGGTGCGCGCCAGGCCATTCTGATCGCAGATGAGGTTGATCGCGCTGGACTTGCCGGCGTTGGAACGCCCGCAAATCGCCAGTTCCGCTCCCTGGTCGGGCGGCAACTGGCGCAGTTCGTGAACGCTCAGACGGTAGCGCGCGGTGCGCAAGGGATTGACTTTGCTCATGCGGAATTCCTGCGCAGCCGGGATGATGCCGTCGAGGGCGTCGGGCATGCGCCTATGGTTTCGTTGACCGCACTTGGCGGCGGCTGGGATAATCCGGCGCTTGCGGCTACAGACGATTGCCAGCTGCCGTCGCGTTGGATCATGTCTTCCAGAACTGGAGCCAAGTGTATGAGTTTTCCGCGTTCCCTGGGCTTGAATGCCCTGCTGTTGATCGGTGGCGCAAGCCTGATGCCGGTTGCCTTTGCGCAAACCGAGGTGAATGCTGTGGCCGACGAGGCGCCTGCCGCCGCTGCGCCCTTGGCAGATGATTCGGCACCGACCACGCCCGGTACCGCTTCGACGGGTGCCACCAAGGCGGCGATTTGCGCGGCCTGCCATGGTGCTGACGGTAATTCGAGCGACCCGCAATACCCCAAGCTGGCCGGGCAGCACGAGAATTACACCGCCCGCCATCTGATGTTGTTCAAGAGCGGTGAGCGCAGCAATCCGATCATGCTGGGCTTTGCGTCCATGCTGTCGCCGCAGGACATGCGTGACATCGGTGCGCATTTTGCCGCGCAGACCAGCCGTCCCGGCGTGGCCGATGACAGCGTGATCGCCGAAGGTCCGCATGCGGGCAAGAAGTTCTACCAGGTCGGTGAGGCGCTGTATCGCGGCGGTGATGCGGCCCGTGGCATTCCGGCCTGTCTGGCCTGCCATGGTCCCGATGGTGCTGGCAACCCCGGTCCGGCCTACCCGCGCCTCGCCGGTCAACACGCCAACTACACCGCTGCGCAGCTCAAGCTCTATCGCGACGGTAATGTCTACGGCAAGGGCGACAACGCGAACGCGGTGATGTCCGGTGTCGCCGGTGCGCTGAGTGACGAGGAAATCCAGTCACTGGCCAGTTACATCGAAGGTCTGCATCACGCCGTCGCGGAGTGAACCTTTTGCGGTTTTGTCAGTCCACCGCTGCGCCCCGCCGTGTTCGGCGGGGCGTTTTTACTTGATCCAAGGAGTCGTCCATGTTGATGCGCTGGTTTGTTGCTGCCTCTCTCGTGCTGTCTGCTGCGGCCTGCACTGCCCAGCCTGCGCCGGTCGCTGATGGTGGGCTGGTTGAAGGCAAGGACTACGTCCTGATCAATCCGCCGGTTCCGACCGCCGATGCCAGCAAGATCGAAGTGATCGAGGTGTTCGGTTATTCCTGTGTGCATTGCGCACACCTGCAACCGGTGGTCGATGCGTGGAAGCCGAAGCTGGCCAGCGATGTGCAGTTCGTCTACATGCCTGCGGTGTTCGGCGGCGTGTGGGAAGTCTATGGCCGCGCCTTCTATGCGGCGGAGACCATGGGTCTGCTTGAAAAGACCCACTCCGCGCTTTTCAATGCGCTGCACGTCGAGCGTCGTCCGGTGCGTAGCGTCGAGGATGTGGCCGCGTTCTACGCCGACTACGGCACGACGCAGGACGAATTCATGGCGGCCATGCAGAGCTTTGCGGTGAACGCCAAGATCGCCCGCGCCCAGCAGGTGGTGCCGCGTTATGGCGTGGAAGGCACCCCCAGCATGATCGTCAATGGCAAGTACCGGGTGATGTCGCCAGCGCAAGGCGGCTTCCCGCGCATGCTGGAAATCGTGGACGCGCTGATCGCCAAGGAACGTGCGGCCATGGCCGCCAAGTAAGGCAACGGCCCAGACCTTGCACTCGCAAACCCCGAGGCTCCGACCTCGGGGTTTTGCTTTACGGAAACCATGTGACCGCTGCCCACGCTACCGTAGATGAACCTGTGACCCGCCTTCGGGTGTTGAGCGCCAACATCCAGGCGGGCGCGCGCACGGACAGTTATCGCGACTACGTGACGCGACCCTGGACGCACGTGCTGCCGCACCCGCAGAAGCAGGGCAATCTGGACGGCATCGCGCGCCTGGTGCGGGAGTTTGATCTGGTCGGTTTGCAGGAAACCGATCCGGGTTCGCTGCGTTCGGGTTTCCTCAACCAGACCCATTATCTGGCCGAGCTGGCGCGGTTTCCGTTCTGGCGCCATCAGCCGAACCGTCGCATCGGTCAGATTGCAACGTCAGCCAACGCCTTGCTGAGCAAGCGGGAGCCAGCGGATGTCATCGATCATGCCTTGCCGGGCCGTTTGCGCGGGCGGGGAGCCTTGCTTGCGCACTATGGCTCGGGCGAGCAGCGCCTGACCGTCATCGTCGCGCACCTGTCGCTTGGCGCCAAGTCGCGACTGGCGCAATTGGCCTTCATCGGTGAGTTGTTGCAGGACTGTCGGCATGTCGTACTGATGGGCGATCTCAACTGTGAGATGCACACGCGCGAAATGCAGCGTCTGTTCTCGATTTCCCCACTGATTCGGCCAGCGGAGCGACTACCGAGTTTCCCCAGTTGGCGGCCGCAACGCGCCATCGATCACATACTGGTGTCCGAGGCGATCACGGTATCGCGGCGCTGGGTGGTCGACACCGCCGCCTCCGATCACTTGCCGGTGGCGGCCGAGATCGAATTGCCCTTCGTGCTGGAAGCCTGATCGGACGGCGTCCAGCAAGGAGCCTGTCGGACTTGAAGAATCGACGCGAAAATTCGGCTGGGCAAAAAACTGGACCGTCCAGACGGATTTGCAGCCGATTCCCTTTCAAGTCCGACAGCCTACTAGGCTTGGGTTGGGCGCGCGGATGGCGGAAAATCCGCATTCATTTCTGCTGGGATACATCCATGTCGCACCCAAGCTATCAGCGATTGCAGACCGAGCTGGACGCCATCCGCGAGGCGGGCCTTTTCAAGTCGGAACGTATCATCGCCTCGTCGCAATCGGCCGAAATCACCTTGGCAGACGGACGCAAGGTGTTGAATTTCTGCGCCAACAATTACCTGGGTCTGGCGGATGACCCCGCCATCATCGAGGCGGCCAAGCAGGCATTGGACACGCACGGTTATGGCATGGCGTCGGTGCGCTTCATTTGCGGTACGCAGGATCTGCACAAGCAGTTGGAAGCACGCATCGCAGACTTCTTCGGCACCGAGGACTGCATCCTTTACGCGGCGTGTTTCGACGCCAACGGCGGTCTGTTCGAGCCCCTGCTGGGCGAGCAGGACGCGGTCATCTCGGATGCGCTGAATCACGCTTCGATCATCGACGGCGTGCGGCTGTGCAAGGCCCGACGCTATCGCTACGCGAACTGCGACATGGCGGATCTGGAGACGCAATTGCAGCAGGCGCGCGCTGACGGTGCGCGCGACATCCTGATCACCACCGATGGCGTGTTCTCAATGGATGGCTTCATCGCGCCGCTGGATCAGATCGTGACGCTGGCCAGAAAGTACGGTGCCCTGGTGCACATCGACGAATGCCATGCCAGTGGGTTTCTCGGCGCAACCGGACGCGGCTCGGCGGAAGTGCGCGGCGTGATGGATCAGATCGACATCTTCACCGGCACATTGGGCAAGGCGCTGGGTGGTGCTCTTGGTGGCTTCACCACCGGCAAGCGCGAAGTGATCGACATGCTGCGGCAGCGCTCGCGGCCCTATCTGTTTTCCAATTCATTGCCGCCACCTGTCGTGGCGGCGGGTCTCAAGGTGTTCGAGTTGGTCGCCGCTGGTGATGCACTACGCGCACAACTCCGGCGCAATACCGAGCATTTCCGCCGTCGCTTGAGCGACGCGGGTTTCGATCTGAAGCCGGGTGAACATCCGATCGTGCCGGTCATGCTCTACGACGCGCCGCTGGCACAGCGCTTTGCGGCGGACTTGCTGGAGGAAGGGGTGTATGCGATCGGCTTCTTCTTCCCGGTCGTGCCCAAGGGTCAGGCACGCATTCGCACCCAAATGAGCGCGGCACATACGCCCGAACAGATTGAACGCGCGGCCGAGGCGTTCATTCGCGTCGGCAAGCGACTCGGTGTGATTCAAACGCGCTAAGTTCACTTCGTAGAGAAGGTGTGTGCCTGGGCGCCGACACAGCGCCCAGGCAGCCTTCCGTTATTCGCCCTTGGGCTGCTTGAAGCAGACGTTGCCCGGCGGGCAGGCGGTGCTTTCGGTCAGCTCGGTGATCTGCAGTCCGAAGCTGCCTGCGGAACCGCTGAGTTCGCGGACTGACAGGACAATCTCACCGTCTTCGCTGGCGAAGTAGTCGAGACTGGCATACAGATCGCCGTCGTTGTCGTCGTTTTCTGCGGTCGGAGCGGCACCGTGACCGTCGTAGATCGCGAGAATCGTGTCCAGCGAGTCGCTGCCGGCGGCGGAGGTCTGGATGCGGTAGGCGGTGCCTGCTTTCACCTCAAGCTTGCGCCACAGCACATCGCCACCCGCAAACTGCATTGGCTGCACTTCCACGCCGGGGCGCACGCTGGGCGTTTCCTCGCGGCTGGCCCGCAGGGTGAAAACGCCAGAGCCCGACAGCAGACTTGCCTGGTACAGCATCGGCGAGCGACCAAAGGAAACGTACTGCAGGCGCGAGGCGAGATCGCCTGCGCTGTCGTCGTCCGTGGCGGCGATTTCATTCGGATTGTCGGCGGCGTAGGCCGACAACACCGTGTCGACGCCTGCGGGCAGGGTCGATGTCTGCAACGTGTAGGTGCCAGACACCTTGTCCGCAAAGCGGACCCAGACGGCTGCCGAGGAGGTCGCCATCACCCGGTAGTCGCGATCCGGCTCGATCACATAGGCCTGCTCGGCGGTGTTCGGCAACAGCAGGCCCGAGGTCGGAATGGCGGACCAGGTCAAGGTCTGGGTGTTGCTGCACTGGTCACCCGCAAACAGACGCAAACGGATCTGCGCTTTGGGCTTGCCAGCGAAGGTCAGCAAGGTCGGCAGACCGGGATCGCTCGATTCGGCACCGAGCACGTTGCCCTGCGCATCAGTGAGGACAGCGAGTGCACCGCCGTGACATTCCGGCAACTGTAGGGTGTAGATCTGATCGGCCTGGGTCGTCAGGCCATACCAACCGTTGTGCCCCGCCAGTTCCATGTCGGCTGCGAACGTGTTTGCGTTGCCCTCGACCGGGTGACCTTTCAATTCCTGCGCCGTATCACCAAGCAGCGAGCGCAGGCGATTGGACAGTGACGTTGCCGCCGCGCTGTTGTCGGCCTTGCCAAGCGCACTGTTCAAACGATCCTGATGGGCGATCACCAGACGCTGGAAAGGAATCGCGGTGGGGCCTTCGCGGTCGAGCAGCAGCGACAGTTGCTGCGCAGCGGCCGTCCAGCGGAAGGCATCGTCGCTTTGCAGGCCGCGCTCGATGGCCTCCAGGGTGGACTGCGCATTGGGCTCGAAGGGCGTCGATGGCAGCTCGATTTCCGTGGCCGATGCGGGATTGGACAAGGCGATGCTCACCAGCATCGCCAACGGATAGGTACCGCGAGTAAGCGAGGTCGCAGGGTGGTTCATGAAGCATCTCCAGGGGGTGTGGACAAGGGAAAGGAACGCTAAGCCGTCGAACAGGAAGGGATACGGAGCGGGGCACGCGTGCGTGCCAGTCTGTGCTGCGAAGTCGTCACATTGGTGGGGCGCTCACGTCGTGGTGACACACGCAGAGTCGGCATCCGTATGCTGTGCCATCACAGGTGAGGGAGGAATGCACTATGAGTAATCATCGTCAGGTCGTCGAGGCCCTGTTCGGGGGTGGTAAGGCCGCCGGTTCAGGTCCGCCGCAGCGTGTTCCAGGGTCATGGATCGGCTTTGGGGCGCTTGCCTTGTTCGGCCTTTGGGGTGTCAGCAGCCTCTATTACACGGTGCAGCCGGAAGAGCGCGCTGTGGTCAAGCGCTTTGGCGCGGTGGTGGGCATCTCCGATCCGGGATTACATTTCAAGTTGCCGTTCGGCATCGACCGCATTCAAGTTGTCGCAACCGAGCGCGTGCTGAAGGAAGAGTTCGGCTTCCGCAGCGTAGGTGGCACGGAGCGAACGCAATATTCCAGTGAGGAGTACCCAGACGAGTCCTTGATGCTGTCGGGCGATCTCAACATGGTCGACGCGGAGTGGGTGGTGCAGTACCGCATCGCTGACCCGATCAAGTTCCTGTACTCGATGCGCGAGCCAATCCGCACCCTGCGCGACATCAGTGAGTCGGTGGTGCGTCGGGCCGTGGGTAATCGCCTGGGCAGCGAAGTGTTGACGACGGCGCGCGTCGAGATTTCCACCATCGTGCGGGATGAATTGCAGGTTGCGATGGAGCGTTATGACACCGGCATCCACATCGTCACCGTGGAACTGCAGGACGTGGTTCCGCCGGATGCCGTGCAGCCCGCCTTCAACGAGGTCAACGAAGCGCGCCAGGAGCGCGAAAGGATGATCAACGAAGCAACCAAGCAGGCCAACCAGCAATTGCCGCTGGCGCAGGGACAGGCCAGTCGGGTGATCGCCGAAGCCGAAGGCTATGCGACCGAACGGGTCAACGGTGCGCTGGGTGAAACCGCACGCTTTCGCGCCATTCTGGCCGAGTATCGCGTAGCGCCCGAAGTGACCCGCACGCGCATGTACCTGGAAGCACTGGGGACCGTACTGCCGAATGTCGGCAGCGTGATCGTAACCCAGGACGGACAGATGCCGCCGGTGCCGTTGTTGAACCTGCGCGATGCGCAACCGAATCAGGGAGGTGCGAAATGAAGCGGGTCGGATTGGGAGGATTGATCGGTGTGGCCGCGCTGTTTGTCGGCTGGAACGCCATCTTTGTCGTCGATCAGGCCGAGCAGGCCATCGTGGTGCAGTTCGGTGAGCCGGTCGGTGGCCCGATCAGCGAGCCCGGTCTGCACTTCAAGACGCCATTCATCCAGGACGTGCGTCGCTTCGACAAGCGATTGCTGGCCTGGGATGGCGACGTTAGCCAGATTCCCACCTTGGGGCGCGAGTTCGTGATTGTCGACACCACAGCGCGCTGGCGGATTGCCGATCCCCTGCAGTTCCTGCGTTCGGTGCGCGACGAGTCGGGCGCGCGGACACGCCTGGATGACATCATCGATTCGGTCGCGCGCGACATCGTTTCCGGCACCCATCTGGAGGAAATCGTGCGTTCGCGCGATTGGGATGTGGATGACGCGGCGATTGAACCCGGTGCGGCGGTACCGGCGGATGTGGCGCTCGACAAACCGAAAAAGGGTCGCGAACGTCTGGAGCAGGAGATGCTTGCTGCGGCGGCCAAACAGATGCCGGAACTGGGCATCGAGTTGGTGGACGTGCGTATCAAGCGCATCAACTACATCGACAGCGTGCGCCGTCAGGTGGAAAGCCGGATGGTGTCGGAGCGGCAAAGCATCGCCGAACGGTTTCGTTCGGAAGGTCGCGGCAAGAGCCAGGAGATTCTGGGTCAGATGGAGCGTGAACTGCGCACGATCCGTTCCGAGGCGGAGCGTCAGGCGGCCGAAATTCGCGGCAAGGCGGACGCCGAAGCGACCCGGATCTATGGCGAAACCTACGGCGCCGATCCGGAGTTCTACGCATTCTTGCGGACCCTGGAGAGCTATCGCAATCTGGGCGAGAACACCACCTTGATGATCGACGGTGACGCCGACTATTTCCGTTACGTCGAGTCGACGCGCAAGCGCTGAGATGCCAGAGAGCCACCGCAGGCGCGGCGGTGGCTCTCTGCGGAACCATGCGGCGTAGTTCTTATATCGCTTCATGCGGATAAAGCGATTGACATTCAATCGGTACGAAGTCAGACTGCACCCGCCATCGAGATCGGCGGAGGGACTGGCCCTGTGATGCCGAGGCAACCTGCGAACGCATGACGTTCAGCAGGTGCCAAATCCTGCGGTGGATGCGGCGGCGCCAAGGGCGCGGCCGTGTCTTCCGGAAGATGCGCATGCGACGTCGCCGACGCCGACATGAACGTGTTCCACCGCTTCCCGATGGCGATGCTGTGAGTCTGCTTTCGGGAGTGTTGCGATGTCGTTGTCCTGTGCGTCTCCGCGATCGGCCGATAGCGCCGTGGAGCCGGATTGTTCACCGCAACGTGTGTTGTCGCGCTCGACGCGACTGTCGGCGGGACGTGAGCAATTCGAATTCGATCTGAACCTGCGCCACGCCGGGATGCGGCGGATTTGCCTGCGCGTGGAATGGACCGGTGATCTGAGTTTGCCTGCGCTGTGGTTGGCCGGTGGCATTTCGGCCGACCGGCACGTCTGCGCGAACAGCGTCGACAGCAGGCCGGGCTGGTGGCAGCAGGCCGTCGGCACGACACGCAGTCTGGACCCGCAGCGCTACTGTCTGTTGGCCTGTGACTGGCTGGGCGCGGATGGACAGCTCGACGTGCCCATCGATAGCGCCGATCAGGCTGATGCCATCGCCTACGTGCTGGAGCGTCTCGGCATTGCGCGATTGCATGCGTTTGTCGGCGCCTCGTATGGCGGCATGGTCGGCCAACACTTTGCGATTCGTCACCGTCAGCGCCTGAGTCGTTTGATCTGCCTGTCAGCGGCACACCGCGCGACGCCCTTCGCCAGCGCCTTCCGTGCGCTGCAGCGCCAGGTCGTGACGCTGGGACAAACTCAATGCGCCGACGATGTCGGGCTGTCGCTGGCACGCCAGTTGGCCATGCTCAGCTATCGCAGCCCGGATGAGTTTGCCGAGCGCTTCGATCAACCCGCCGAACTGCGTTCCGGGCGGGTACGCTGCGCCGCCGAGGACTATCTGCAACATTGTGGTCAGCGCTATGCGGCGCACTGGAGTGCCACGGCTTTCCTGCGCTTGTCGGAATCAATCGACCTTCACGCCATCACGCCGTCGCAGCTTCGCGTGCCCTGCCATTTTCTGGCCGTTCAAGGCGACTGGTTGGCTCCGGTCGATTGGATCGAAGCCTGTGCCGCCGCCGCTTCGGCACCGTGCACGGTCGAGCGCATCGCATCGCGCTTTGGTCATGACGCTTTTCTGAAAGAAACCGACCACGTCGATGCCTTGCTGCATCGCGCCCTGCAACACCTCAGCTCGGAGATCGCCGCATGAGCACCCCACATTCCGCCACGCTGGCCGCCCGCGCCGGCATTGATCGCGACAGCGCCTTCGGTGCGGTGGTGCCGCCCATCGTGCTGTCCAGCAACTTCAGCTTTGCGGGCTTCGAGCAGAAGCGCCAATACGACTACACGCGCAGTGGCAATCCCACTCGCGATCTGCTCGCCGAAGCACTGGCCGAACTGGAAGGCGGCGCGGGTGCGGTGGTGACGGCCAGCGGCATGGCTGCGATCACCCTGGTATTGAACCTGCTGCAACCGGGAGACCGCTTGGTGGTGCCGCACGATTGCTATGGCGGCAGTTGGCGACTGTTCAACGCACTCGCCAAAAAGGGCCACTTCGAACTGAGCGTGGTGGACCTGACCTGTCCGCGCCAACTCACCGAAGTCCTGGCACTCAATCCGCGCCTGGTCTGGATCGAGACACCCAGCAATCCCCTGTTGCGCGTCACCGACCTGCGCTTCGTGATCGACGCTGCGCATCGCGCGGGCGCCCTCGCACTGGTCGACAACACCTTTCTGTCGCCCGCCCTGCAGCGCCCGATCAGCCTCGGCGCCGATCTGGTCCTGCACTCCACTACCAAGTACATCAATGGTCACAGCGATGTGGTTGGCGGCGCGGTGATCGCCAGCAATGCCGAGCTGCATCAGCAGCTGATCTGGTGGGCGAATGCGCTGGGCTTGACCGGAAGCCCGTTCGACAGCTTCCTTACCCTGCGTGGTCTGCGCACGTTGGAACCGCGTCTGCGTGCGCATTGCGAAAATGCCGAAGCCATCGCCGAGGCGCTGGACCGTCACCCGGCGGTAATTCGCGTGCACTATCCCGGTCTCAGCAGTCACCCCGGTCATGCCTTGGCACAGCGTCAGCAGCGCCACGCGGGCGCGATGATCTCCTTCGAGCTGGCGGGCGGCGAACCCGCCGTGCGCGCCTTCCTTGATGGCTTGCGCTACTTCACTCTCGCTGAATCCCTGGGCGGCGTCGAAAGCCTCGTCGCGCATCCCGCGACCATGACCCACGCCGCAATGAGCGCCGAAGCCCGGGCACAGGCGGGCATCACTGATGGCCTGCTGCGCCTGTCCGTCGGTATCGAGTCCGCGGCGGACCTGCTGGCGGACCTGAACCTTGCGCTGTCCCGCGCGGATCAGGTGCAAGCGGCGTAGCGGCGACACCTCACCGATCGACGATCGCACTGGTTTGGCGGGCTGTTCGGGCGACATTACGCCGACGACACGTAGCCTCCTGTCAGTTTTCGGTCGGGATTACGTTGATGCCATTCGCCAATGCAAGCGCGAGCTGCCTGTTGCGAACGGCAGCATTTCTGCTGGGTTGGGTGTGCATCGCCGTGCCCGCGAAGGCGGGCGAAACGTCGATCCATTGGTCCGTGCTGGTTGGTCCAGGCGACGCAACAGTCGTTCTGCAGAGTGGTCTTGGCGATGGTGAATCCAGTTGGCGCCGCCTGCGCAAGACGCTCGCCGAGCAGGCGCGGGTGTTCAGTTACGACCGACCTGGCTACGGGAAAAGCGCAAGCGTCAGTGGTTCGCGCAGTCCTTGCGACATTGCCGATGAGTTGCACCGCCTGTTGACGGATGCCGGATTGCAGCCGCCCTACGTGCTGGTCGGGCATTCTCTGGGTGGGTTGTATCAACACGCCTTCGCGCAGCGCTACCCGGACGAGGTCGCTGCCTTGGTGTTGATCGATGCCACGCCACCCGGGCATGGCGCGCGACTGCAGGAGCGCATGCCCAAGCTCTATGCCTTGGCAAGCAACGCAGCGGGGTTGTCTGGCGCGGGGCGTGAGGAATTTCGTGATCAGGATGTCTGCATGGACGCATCGTCCAGCGTCGCGCAGACCACTGCGTCGTCCGCGCGCTTTCCTGTGCGCATATTGATGCGATCCGACTATTCGATCCTCGAACGCGGCGAGTTCCGTCGCTTATGGGAGACTACGCCGCAGCGCTGGCAGCATCTCTGGCCGCAGGCCACGGTGATTGTGGTTCCGCACAGTGGGCACTACATCCACCAGGAGCAGACACGCGTGGTGGTGCAAGCGATCCAGCCGTTGTTGGCGCACGTTGCAGAGTCGGCGCAGGGCGAGGCCAGCTTGCCGTAAGCGAGCGCCGATGGCGTCCAATGGATTGATCGTCGACCTTGCCCGACTGGTTTTCCGACCCACTCGCCGTACTCAGCCGAGAGTTCAACGATGCCCAGCGTCATCCCATACCAGGTGCGTCCTTTGCAGGTTTCCGATGCGCCTTCCATGTTGGCGGCGGTGCGCGCCTCGCTGCCGACACTGATGCGCTGGATGCCGTGGTGCAAAGACGATTACGGGCTGCAGGACGCGTTGGCATGGATCGATTTTTCCCAAACGGCGTGGCGTGAGCGGAGCGAGTTCCCGCTTGGCATCATCGATTGCCAAAGCGGGCAGGTCGTGGGTGGCACGGGTATCAACCAGATCAATCCCGCGCATCGGATTGGCAACATCGGCTATTGGGTCAGCAGCGCCCACCATCGCCGGGGTATTGCTCGTTTTGCCGTGCGCGAGGTGGCCAAACTCGGTTTCGGGGATTTGGGCCTGCACAGGCTGGAGATCGTGGTGCTGCCGGAAAATGTCGCGAGTCAGCGGGTGGCGGAATCGGTGGGTGCGAGGCGCGAGTGCATCGCTCGCCGACGATTGTTCATGCAGGGTCGATCGCACGACGCCATCGTGTATTCGTTGACACCCGAGGATCTCGAGCTCGAATAGGGATGGTCAGCGCGAACGACGAGTCTACCTTGCGCGCCCGTGCATCCACAGCCCTACAATCGCGCTGCTGCAAAGGTGTCGCAGGCGCCCACGTCGCCTTGATCGAATCCCTGCCGGAACCAGCGCACGCGTTGTGCCGAGGTGCCGTGGCTGAAGGCGTCCGGTACCACACGGCCTTGTGCCTGTTGTTGCAGGCGATCATCACCGATGGCGCTGGCGGCATTCAGTGCCTCCTCCAGATCGCCGGGTTCCAGCATGTCGAGCCGTTGCCGGGCAGAGTGCGCCCAGACGCCCGCGTAACAGTCGGCTTGCAGTTCCTGGCGCACCAGCAGGCCGCCATCACCTTCCACTTTTTGGCCGCGCTGGCGTGCAGCGTTGACCTTGGCCGAGACGCCGGTCAGGGTCTGGATGTGGTGGCCGATTTCGTGCGCGATCACGTAGGCCTGGGCGAAATCGCCTGCGGCGCTGAAGCGTTGTTCCAACTCGCGGAAGAACTGCAGATCGAGATAGACCTGCTGGTCGCCGGGGCAGTAGAACGGGCCGACCGCCGAGCTCGCAAAACCACATGCAGTGGTGACGCCACCTTCGAACACCACCAGTTTGGCTGCAGGGTAGCGTTCGCCGCTGGCGGAAAAAATCTGGCTCCAGGTGTCTTCGGTGTCGCCAAGGATGGCACTGACAAAATCGATGGTGGGATCGCTGCGGTCCGCCGGTTGGCCGCGTTCGGGTGCGGGCGCGCTGCCGCCCGTCATTCCATCGCCGCCCAGCAGGGCCAGCATTTCCAGCGGGTTCTTGCCCATCACGAAGCTGAGGATCACCACGATGACGATGCCGGTCAGACTGAAGCGCATGCCGCCGCCGGGGCCACGCCCGCCACCTCCACCCAGACCGCGACGATCCTCGACCTGATCACTGCGACGTGCACGATCCCAACGCATGAGTGGCTCCCGGCAAGCAGACAAAGGGTGATGCTACCGCAGGCGGATGCGCTTCGAGTCTGAACCGCTCCCCTTGTTGTGTGCTCTTGCAATGCAACATCGGGTCGCGGATCGACTAGAATCCGCCACCGTTTCTTTCTGCACCCTCGGCCACTGGTCGCTTCCTGCATCGCTTTCTGCCACGGCTTGACCGTGTGCTGCTCGGATGCCGTCACTGTGTTGACGCGTGAAGCTGCGTTCTCCGGCCTGCAGGTGCCTCACTCCCGGAGTACAGCATGTCCAGTGAATCCGCCGCGCCTGCGGCTGACGTTCGTTTTGTCGATCTTTGTCTTTCCGATCCGGTGATGCAGGCCATTCGCGCCGTGGGTTATGAAACCCCGTCGCCGATTCAGGCTGCCACCATTCCGCCGATGCTGGATGGCCGCGATGTGTTGGGCCAGGCCCAAACCGGTACCGGCAAGACGGCGGCCTTCGCGCTGCCGATCCTTTCCCAACTCGACCTGCAGCAGAAGTCGCCGCAAACGCTGGTGCTGGCACCGACGCGTGAGCTGGCGATCCAGGTCGCCGAAGCGTTTCAGCGCTACGCCTCCGCAATGCCCGGCTTTCACGTGCTGCCGATCTACGGCGGGCAGAGTTACCAGCCGCAGTTGGCCGGATTGAAGCGCGGTGCGCATGTCGTCGTGGGAACGCCGGGGCGTGTGATCGATCACCTGGAACGGGGTTCGCTGGATCTGTCCGGCCTGCGCTGGGCGGTGCTTGACGAAGCCGACGAAATGCTGCGCATGGGCTTCATCGACGATGTCGAAACCATCCTGCAGAAAACCCCCGAGTCACGTCAGGTCGCGTTGTTCTCGGCCACCATGCCGCCACGTATCCGCAAGATCGCGCAGACCCATCTGCGCAATCCCAAGGAAGTGACCATTGCGGCCAAGACCACCACCGCCAAGAACATTCGGCAGCGCTACTGGTACGTCAGCGGCCTGCACAAGCTGGATGCCCTGACTCGCATCCTCGAAGCGGAATCCTTCGACGCGATGCTGGTTTTTGCGCGGACCAAGCAGGCCACTGAAGAGCTTGCGGAAAAGCTCTCGGCACGCGGCTTTTCGGTCGCGGCACTGAACGGCGATGTCGCCCAGAACGTGCGCGAGCGCACCGTCCAGCGCATCAAGGATGGCGATCTGGATATCGTGGTGGCCACCGACGTGGCCGCGCGTGGGCTGGATGTCGAGCGCATCAGCCACGTGCTCAACTACGACATTCCCTACGACACCGAGAGCTACGTGCACCGCATTGGCCGCACCGGTCGGGCCGGCCGCAGTGGTGAGGCGATCCTGTTTGTCGCGCCGCGCGAGCGCAACATGCTGCGCACCATCGAGCGCGCTACCCGTCAGCCGATCGAGCCGATGGAGTTGCCCAGCGTCGAGACCGTCAACGAGCAGCGGGTCAGCAAGTTCAAGCAGCAGATCGTCGCCGCACTGGGCGATCCGCAACTGGAAACCTATCGTCAGATCATCGAGCAGATGGAGCGCGACCAGAACACGCCTGCCATCGAAATCGCCGCAGCGCTGGCGCGTCTGGTGCAAGGTGACACGCCATTGCTGTTGCCGCCCGACCCGCCCTCGCGTGGCAAGTCCGAGCGCTTCGACCGCCCGGAGCGTCCGGAGCGCGGTGAGCGGCCGCAACGCGGCGAGCGTTTCGAGCGCGCGGATCGCTTCGAGCGCGACCTCAGCGAACGCCCCGCGCGGGCGCCGCGTGAATTTGCCGACGGTGAACGCGCACCGCGTCGACCGGCGGGTGGCAGCGAGGCCGGGATGGAAACCTTCCGCGTGGAGGTCGGCCATGTGCATGGTGCCAAGCCGGGCAATCTGGTCGGCGCCATCGCCAACGAGGCGGGATTGGAATCGCGCCACATCGGCCGTATCGACATCCGTGGCGATCACAGCCTGATCGATCTGCCGGTCGGCATGCCGGACGAACTGATGCAGCATCTCAAACAGGTCTGGGTCGCCGGTCAGCGGCTCAAGATCGCGCGCGCCAGCGCTGCCGACAAAGCGGCCAGCAGCAACGAACGCCCCGCCCCGCGCTCACGTGCACCTGGCGGTCGTTTCGAACGCGGCGACAGCAAGCCGGGTGGCTTCAAGGGCAAACCCGGTGGTGGCTTCAAAGGCCGCCCGCGCGGTTGAAGAAATCCGGCTGACCGGGCATCGGGCACACGCCTGCGCTGACGGAAAACGAAGTCAGCGCTGGTGGCTGCACGCCGATGCGTAGCGACAGCGCGCCATCTGGGCGGGGGTCTGGATAGACTTCCCCCATGCGCAAGATCGTTCACATCGACATGGATGCCTTCTACGCTTCGGTCGAGCAGCGGGACGATCCCGATCTGCGCGGCAAGCCGGTCGTGGTGGCATGGCGTGGCGCGCGTTCGGTGGTTTGCGCAGCGAGCTACGAGGCGCGACGCTTCGGCATTCGCTCGGCGATGCCTGCCATCCGCGCGGAGCGTTTGTGTCCGCAGGCGATCTTTGTTCCGCCTGATTTCGGGCGCTACAAGGCCGTGTCAAAGCAGATTCGCGCCATCTTTCAGCGCCATACCGACTTGATCGAGCCCTTGTCGCTGGATGAGGCCTATCTGGACGTGAGTGAGAATCGGCAGGGCTTGCCCAGCGCGACGGCCGTGGCACAAGCCATCCGCAGCGAAATCCGCGACGAAACCGGACTCACCGCCAGTGCCGGTGTCGCCGAAAACAAGTTCCTCGCCAAGATCGCCAGCGACTGGCGCAAGCCGGACGGTCTGTTCGTGATCCGACCGGAGCAGGCCATCGACTTCCTCACACCTTTGCCTGTCGGGCGACTACCCGGTGTGGGCAAGGTGATGGAAGGCAAGCTCGATGCCTTGGGCATCCGAACCGTCGGTGAGCTGCGGGCGATGCCGCTGGAAGCGCTCGACGCGCGCTTCGGTCGCTGGGGGCGTCGCCTGCATGAATTATCGATGGGGATCGACCTGCATCCGGTGGAAGTCGAGCGTCCCAGCCTGCAGATTTCCGCCGAAGACACGTTTGCGACCGATCTCAGCCTGGAGCAAATCGGTGGCGAGCTTGCCCCGCTGGCCGAGCGAATCTGGCTCAGCGCCCAGCGCAGTGGTCGACTGGGTCGAGGCGTGGTGCTCAAACTCAAGACCACTGATTTCCGCATTCTCACGCGCAGCCAGACGCTGGACTGTCCTCCGGCGAGCGCTGCCGAAGTGCTGGCGATTGCGCTGGCGCTGCGACAACGTGTCGGATTGCCTGCCGATACGCGCTTCCGACTCGCCGGTGTCGGCCTGACGCACTTGGTCGACGCCAGCAGCACCGCGCGTCAGGCCTCGCTGTTTGGGTGATGATTCCGCCGCGCGCGATAGTCGCGAATCGTCATTTCAACGACAGCCGACGGCGGCGGGCGTCAGTTTCCAGCACTCCTCGCCGCGACCGCCCGGCGGGCAATACCAGTAGTTCGAACGCGCGGTGATGTTGCGCATGGCGCCGTCGTGGGCGGTGTAGATCACCGTGCCCGCCACGCAGCGGTAACCCTCGGGTAGTGCACGCCGTACTGGCGAGAAAAGGGTCTGGCCGGACGCGGGTCGCGTGGTGCGGATGCGCGCGCTAGCCTGCCCTCGTTCCGATTGCGGAGCGAGGGCAGGCTTCCGCATTGCGGCCGTCTCTCGAGCCAGTTCTTCCAGCTCCTGTCGAAGCAGATACTGCTCGATGCTGCGCCAGGCCAACAAGGCCATCAGCACGCCTCCCGCGATCTTCACCACCAACCAGCGCTCATTGACCACCAGCGTCCGCGGCGCGGCCTTGTCGGATTTGCGTGAAGCGCCGGGGCGATGAATTTCCCAGGGCATGCGAGGTTCCTTGATGGTCGCAGGACGAAGGCGATGGTTGTGACAGTGGGTTGTCGGCGTTGCGGTAATCCGATTGTGCGGGAATTTACTCGTGACACCAGGTATAGGAATACTCAGGCTCGTGCCAACCGCCGATTGCGCGATGAAATATCCAGCGACTTGACCCGCATCCGTGACCAAGCGTGCGCGTGATGGCGGCATCCGGGCGAGGGCGTTGACACAACAACAGCGCCCCATCCTTGCCCTCAAACCACAGTTCGATGTGGTCAAGGTGATCCGCTGCCGCCGCGCGACGCAAGGCCGCCGCATCGGCGGGTGGCGCATCGAGCACGATCCATTTCTCTGGTTCGACGTCGCAGCACGCCGCTGCAGTTTGTGTCGTCGCGCAGCCGTCAAGTAGCGGCAGGCAGACCGCACACGCGATGAAGGCCGAAAAACGCACGCTACAGCACCTGACCAATGCGGATCAGCGATCCATCCTCATCGACGACGGCGAACTCGCGCAGGCCCCAAGGTTTGTTCTCCGGCGTGGTGATGCGGGGAATGCCCTTGCCGGGCAGCTTGGCGCTGGAAAACTGAGCATGCAGCGCGTCGACATCGCCGACCCGGAAGTAGCAGCCGAAGGACGACGCTGCAGGCTCCAGTTCGGGATGCAGGAAAAAGTGCAGCTCCAGCGATCCGCGACTGCCGATCGCGTAGTCCTGATGTGGTGAAACGACTTCGACATCAAACCCGAGCGCGGTATAGAACGCGATGGTCCGCGCCATGGATCGGGCGGGAAGCTGAGGGATGGCGAGGTCAGTGATAGGCATGGGGCATCCCCGGCAAGTGGTGCGCGAAGGCGCAAGGTATCAGGCTCCGAGGGTGCGCTGTGCTCGGTGGAAACGGTCGTTCAGGCAGAACGTTCCGGCGATTGACGTCAGACCTCTCGCGCCAGCCCGGAATGGAATCAATCGGTCGCCGTAGCCCGATGTTGCGTGCCCTCACCGCGGGTGATGAACAGCATGCGGCTGGGTGTGAAGACGCGCGCGGTATGCCAGACGCCGCATGGGACGACCACCGCACCGCGATCCAATAGGCGAGTCGTCGTGGTGCCCGCTGGCAGTTCCAGCGTCAGCGCCACATCGCCGCTGAGCAAGTAAACAAACTCGTCGCCTTCGGGGTGCATCTCCCAGTTGGGCCAATCCTCGACACAGACAAACTCGGTGATCAGCCAGCCGGAATCAAATCGCCGCAGCGCCTCCGGTGGCAAGGACCAGAAATCCGCACCGCCACGATGCGATTGGATTGCACCGTCATGGCCGAGGTGGAAGTAGCGGTCTTCCGGACTGAAGGGCATTTCGGTTCAGCCTTGTTTGGAGTGAGGCGAGCATGACAATTCCTGTGGCTGCGTCGCAGTTCGCGAATCGCCGTGGGACAGCAGATCAGGGCGAGCGGAAGGCGAGCGGGACAGCGCTGTGCAGCGATCCGCGGGTGTGGACCTGCGCGACATGTCAGACCCCCTTAGCTCAGCTTGCCGTGGCAGTTTTTATAGCGTTGGCCTGATCCGCAGGGGCAAGGGTCATTACGCGACACGGTGGTTTGGCGACTCGGCTGACTGGGCTGAGGCACCGGCGGGGCCTTTACGACGCCAGCGATGCGCTCGCGATGGGTCAGGGTTTCTTTGGGTGCCCAGTCGACGATCATGTGAACGCGCGCGTGGTTGCTGTGGTTCTCGACGTAATGCACCGTTGCGTTGTTGATTTCCCAAATCTCTCCGGCTGCAAGGTGGCGCTTTTCGCCGCCGACGCAAAACATGACCTGATCATTGGTGATGATGGGCACGTGGACGCGATGAGAGTGAAGCAAGGACATGCCTTCGTCGAAATGGGGATCGATATCCTCACCTTCCGTCAACTTGACCAACAGCACGCGCAGGAACATTCCCTGGTTGCCGTAGTAATTGGCGATGGTGTCCAGCACGGGCTGCACTTCATGCCTGAAGTGATTGAAGAGTGGCGAGTAGGTTGGCGGTAGGTGCTTGAAATTGTCCGTCGCCAGGATCAGCGACGCGGTATGCCGATGCGCGCGAAACTTCTGCTCCCGGCCAGATCCCTCCCAGTCCTGCACGCTGAGCTGCTCGACTTTCTCCCGCAACGCGGTGATGTCCACACCAGACCGCAGCAGGAGAAAATTGGGGGCACGGTCGAGCAGTTTCCGAAATCCGACATCGAAGGAATAGAAGTCCGGCAGCGGTACCGGTGCGTCCGCGCTCGTGACGTCTTCGAACGAATAGCCGTAGGTCTCGATCAGGCCCCGTTCGCGTTCGGCGATCAGCTCGCGAAGTTCGCTGTCGAAATAGCACGAGTAGTGGCTATGGCTGGAAGAATTTTTCTTCTCAGTCGTCTGCAACGCCGCCGCCATGGCTGCCGATTCAGGCACTCCGAGCCGCCGGGTGATCGCAATGAAGTCATCTTGCAGATTCTCGAACCGGGCGACATGCAGATGCGGTGATTCAGCCGCGCCGAGCATGCGGTCGAACAACCATGAGTAGTAGCCGCGGTTTGGTTCGCGGAGGCCTTCAATGCAGGCACTGGTCAGTCCAGCGCCACGATCCGTGCCGAATTCTGACGGCAGAACCGCCGCCAACGCAGCCCGGTGTGCGCGGCTTTGTGCGCTGTCGTCGCCCAGCTTGACGAGTTGTTGGATGGTGGTCTTGAAATTTGCCTTGCCACCATCGGAAACCACGATGAACAGCGGGTTGCGCAGGCCCATCTTGCGATTGAAGGCATACCAGGAAACGTACCAATCCCAGGGGTTTCTGACCACGCCGACGATCGGGAGATGCTGCTGGCTGTCCGGGATCAGCGTATGCGGATAGTGATAGCCCACCGCTTTGCTGTTCGGCATGCACTGCGTGATCACGCTGTTCAACGAGCGCCCGCCGGTCTTGTGGACGTGGATGAAGGTGAATTGGTCGGTGGTAATCATCGATGCTCAGTGGAAACCATGGGGCGTGGATACCTGTCGCGTGGCGACGCCTCGGCATTCTAGCGCCAGCCCAGGCAGGACTCAGGACGTAGGGGCCAATTGGCGTCCCGTGATGGCAGTAGGATTGGGGTGAGCTCGGCGTCATCCGGGCACGCCGCCGATCGTCAGCCCGAAATTGTGAGCCGACCAACGGTCGCCGAGACCCATCCGATGCGTTTGGCCCGCACGCCGCACGCAGGGATCGGTCGGCGGCGTGCGCAATTCGACCTTGTTCACGTGCAGGTATGACTTCCAGCACTGCATGGTGTTATAGCAAACCACCACACTACATCTGCAGCGATGGTGCTGCCCCTTGGAGTTGCTCATGAAACGCTTGGTATTGAGTCTTGCCCTCGCTGTGGCGTCGTCGGTGTCGGTGCCGGTGTTTGCGCAGGTGAGTGTGGCGGCGGTCGCGGTGCAGGCCGCGACGGATCCGGCGATCCAGATTTTGGAGATGGCGGAGCAGTTTCGCCGCAATGATGTGGCGGCGCTGGTCAGTGGCGGCCTGCCGCCGGACAAGTACGACGAATTGTTGGCCGAATACGAGCGCGAGCGCTTGAAGCCGATTTCCGACGCGGATCGTGCCGAGTTTCTGGAAGGCGTGGGGCGACTGACTGCCGACGGTGCGGTGGATCGCCTGATGGAGGAAATCACACCGAAGCTGCAGGAAGGCGAAGCGCAGTCTGCGGGTTTGACCTTGATGGCGATCGGCGCGTTGAACATGGCCGTGACCTCGCCGGAATCGGATCTCAGTGTCGAGCAGCGCGAGCAGTTGCGCATGGCCTTGCCCGCGTTGGAGCACTGGCTGAGCGTGACGGACTTTTTCAGTCCGGAGTTGGCGCGTTCGGCGCTGACGGCACTGGCCGAGGGCGTCCGCAAGACCGGTGTCGATAGCCTCGACACGCTGCGCAGCCTCAGTCTGGAGCAAGTGATGGGGCGTGCCGGACAGATGCTGGCGGCAGGCAAGGAAGCGGCGCGGGTGTATGGCATCGATCTGGACGCCATCGCTTCCACGCTGGAGGTGGAGGTGTTGGAGGTGGCCGGTGATACCGCGCGCGTGCGGACCACGATCGAGGTATTCAACGCGCCGATTGCGTCCGAGCATGAGCTGGTGCGCATCGGCGGGCGCTGGTACGGCAAACAGGCGAGTGGGCACTGGCAGTTCGGTTCCGACGACCGGGCCGATGCGGATGCCAATGACGATGTGGACGTCGATGTCGACGTGAATGTCGAACTGGACGGCTGAATCCACTGAGCCAATGGGCAGCGTGGCCGGGAAGGTGCCGAAAGGCGCCTTCCCGCTGCGCACTCAGCGCGGTGCGTCATCCTGTTGTTCTGGCGCGGCGCGCTGAAATTCCGGCAGTGCCAGGCAGGCCGCTTCGATGCGTTGCAGCGTCGGATATTGCGCGATGTCGAGTTGGAAGCGGCGCGCGTTGTAGATCTGCGGAATCAGGCAACAGTCGGCCATGCCCGGCACTTCGCCTTCGCAATAGGTGCTGGTGGATGGGTGATCGGCCACCATCTGCTCGAAGGCCAGCAGGCCTTCGTGAATCCAGTGCCGCACCCAGGCTTCGCGCCGGGTCGAGTCGATGTGCAACTCGTTTTCCAGATATTGCAGCACGCGCAGATTGTTCAGCGGATGGACGTCGCAGGCGATCAGCAGGGCCAATGAACGTACCCGGGCGCGGTCACGCGCGGCGGTGGGCAGCAGCGGATGCTCGGGAATCGTGTCATCCAGATATTCCATGATCGCCAGCGACTGCCGAACGACACGTTCGCCATCGACCAGCACCGGGATCAGTCCCTGCGGATTGAGTTCACGAAACTCGGGCAGGCGTTGCTCGCCACCCTGATTGAGCAGGTGAACCGGCTTCAGGGCGTACTTCACCTGTTTCAGGTTGAGCGCGATGCGCACGCGGTAGGCGGCGCTCGAGCGCCAATAGCTGTAGAGCGTCAGCAACTCGGACATGGTCGACCCCTCCTTCGACAACGTGCGGACAGCGTACTCGCAGCGTGCAGGAAAACGCGAGGTCTGGGCAATGGCCCCAGGCTGGGCGACACCGGTTCGGTGGTCTCGACCGTCGTCAGCGGCCGGAACCAGCGATACCCGCTCTGCGGGTATGACGGGCGGGCCAGGATTCGTCAGACGCGGGCTTACTCAGTCTCCCGCGCGCTCGATGGTCTGTTCGATGGCTCCGAACACGCTTTGGCCTGCGCGATCCAGCATCTCGATGCGCACGCGGTCGCCGAACTTCATGAACGGCGTGCTGGGTTTGCCTTGGGCAATGATCTCCAACATGCGCTTTTCGGCCAGGCAGGACGCGCCGCGCGCCTCGTCCTGATTGGCCACGGTGCCCGAGCCGACCAGCGTGCCCGCGCACAGTGGGCGGGTCTTGGCGGCGTGGGCGATCAGTTGGGCGAAGTTGAACTGCATGTCTTCACCAGCTTCCGGGGCACCGAACCATTCGCCGTTCAGATGGCTGAGCAAGGGTAGATGCACCTTGCTGTCGCGCCAGGCGTCGCCGAGTTCATCGGGAGTGACGAAGACCGGCGACAGCGCCGAGCGCGGCTTGGATTGCAGGAAGCCGAATCCCTTCGCGAGTTCATCGGGAATCAGGTTACGCAGTGACACATCGTTGACCAGACCGATGAGTTGGATATGCGTTTCCGCATCCCGTGCCGAGACACCCATCGGCACGTCGTCGGTCACCACCACGACCTCGGCTTCCAGATCGATGCCGTAGGCCTCGTCGGCCACGCGCACCGGGTCGCGCGGGCCATAGAAACCCGCGCCAACGGCGTGATACATCAGTGGGTCGCTGTAGAAACTCTCCGGCACACTGGCGCCGCGTGCGCGCCGGACGCGCTCGACGTGAGGCAGATAGGCCGAGCCATCGACGAATTCGTAGGCACGCGGCAGCGGTGCGGCGAGGGCCTGCGCGTCCAGCGCGAACGTGTCCTCGCACTGACCCGCGTTCAGCGCCTCCGACAGCGCGTTCAAACGCGGTGCGCAGTGTTCCCAGTTTTCGAGCGCGGCTTGCAGGGTCGAAGCGATGTCTTTGGCGATCACGGCGGATTGCAGGTCACGCGATACGACGATCAGCGTGCCGTCGCGGCCACCGGCTTTGAGTGAGGCGAGTTTCATGGCGTCAGAGGTCGCTCGAGGTCAGGGGCGATGGGGGTTGAAATGCTTGCGCAGCCCCGTCCAGCAGGCGGTGTAGCCGCTTTGCCGATGCGCGGCGTGGACGGCTTGCTGGGTCGGGCGGATGACCGCGCGGCATTCGAACATGAAGGCCATGGTATCGGTCAGCACGTCGGGTTTCGACAGATCGGCAGCACTGGCTTTCTCGAAAGTGGCGGCATCCGGGCCGTGACCACTCATGCCGTTGTGCAACGAGCATCCGCCGGGCAGGAATCCGTCGGCCTTGGCGTCGTATTCGCCATGGATCAGACCCATGAATTCGCTGGCCACGTTGCGGTGAAACCACGGCGGACGGAAGGTGTTCTGAGCCACCAGCCAGCGTGGCGGAAAGATCACGAAATCCAGATTGCCCACACCCGCGGTATCGCTGGGTGAGTTCAGCACCAGGAAGATGCTCGGGTCCGGGTGGTCGTAGCTGATCGAGCCGATGGTATTGAAGCGGCGCAAGTCGTATTTGTAGGGCGCGTAGTTGCCATGCCAGGCAACGACATCGAGCGGCGAATGGCCGATGGGCGCGCGCCAGAGATGGCCCTGGAACTTGCACAGCAGGTCGAAATCGCCTTCCCGGTCCTCATAGGCGGCAACCGGGGTGAGGAAGTCGCGCGGATTGGCCAGGCCGTTGCTGCCGATTGGACCCAGGTCGGGCAGCCGCAGCAATGCACCGAAGTTCTCGCAGACGTAACCGCGTGCCGTACCGTCAGGCAGATCCACCTTGAAACGGATGCCGCGCGGAATGACCGCGATCTCCTGCGGCTCGACCTGCAGCACGCCCAACTCGGTGGCAATGCGCAGCCGACCCTGTTGCGGCACGATCAAGCATTCACTGTCGGCGCTGTAGAAAAAGCGCGCGTGCATGTCGGCATTCGCCGCATACAGATGAATGCCGATGCCCGTGCCTGCCGCCGCGCTGCCATTGCCGCCCATGCTGAACAGACCGTCGATGAAATCGGTTCCCGGCAAGGGCGTGGGTAGCGGACTCCAGCGCATCTGGTCGGGCGGCACCGGGCCGCTTTGCCAGTCGTTGTGGAACCCCGGATGGGCATACGGCGCAAATTCGCCATGGATCGCCGCAGGGCGGATGCGATAGGTCCAGACGCGGCGATTTTCCGCACGCGGCGCGGTGAAGGCCGTACCGGAAATCTGCTCGGCGTAAAGCCCGTAGGCGCAGCGCTGCGGCGAATTGCGTCCTTCCGGCAAGGCGCCGGGCAGGGCTTCACTGGCGAAGTGATTGGCAAATCCCGTTTGGTAACTCAAGTCGCTCATGGCTGGGTTTCCGTGACGGTTACAGCACGCCGCGCTTCATCTGATCGCGCTCGATGCTTTCGAACAGGGCCTGGAAGTTGCCTTCCCCGAAGCCCTCATTGCCCTTGCGCTGGATGATTTCGAAGAAGATCGGGCCGATGCAGTTCTGGGTGAAGATCTGCAGCAGCTTGCGGGTTTTGGTTTCCGGATCGGCATCGATCAGGATGCTGTTGCGGCGCAGACGGTCGAGATCCTCGCCGTGGTTCGGGATGCGCAGGTCCACGACATCGAAGTAGGCGTCCGGCGTGTCGAGGAACTGCACGCCCGCGCCATGCATCAGCTCCACCGTACGGTAGATGTCGTCCGTGAAGCAGGCGATGTGCTGGATGCCTTCGCCGTTGTAGGCCTCCAGGTATTCGTTGATCTGCGACTTGGGGTCGCTCGACTCATTGAGCGGAATGCGCACGATGCCATCTGGTGCGGTCATGGCCTTCGACAACAGGCCGGTCTTGGCGCCCTTGATGTCGAAGTAGCGGATCTCGCGGAAATTGAACAGACGTTCGTAATAGTCGGCCCACGTGGCCATGCTGCCGACGTACAGGTTGTGGGTGAGGTGATCGATGAAGCTCAGGCCGAAACCCTCGGGGTGCAGCGTCGCACCGTCGATGGGCAGGAAGTCCTGCGCATAGGCGTCGCCGCGTTCACCGTAGCGGTCCACCAGATACAGCATGCAATCGCCGATGCCCTTGATGACCGGCATGTCGACCGCGCGACTGTCCTCGCGCTCGGGCGCTTCCGCACCCCGCGAGAGCGCTTGCTCACGGACCCAGAACGCCGGCTTCTGCACGCGGATCGCAAAGCCGCAGGCGCTGGGGCCGTGCTTGGCGGCGAAGTCCGCCGCGAACGAGTCCGGATCTTCATTGATCAGGAAGTTGACCCCGCCCTGCCGATACACGGTAATGGCACGGGTACGATGACGCAGCACGGCGCTGAAGCCGAGCTGTTTGAACAGGGAATGCAGGTGTTGCGGTTCCGGTGAGGCGAATTCGACGAATTCAAAGCCGTCGATGCCCATCGGATTGTCGAAGGTGGTGACCTGCATGCCAGGGTTGGGTTGCGCGCTCATGGGAACCTCCGGAAGGATTGCAGTGCGTGTCGCGGTGAGTCAGGAGATTAGTTTCATATGAAACCATACGCAAGATGCGGTGCACGATGAACCCATCCGAGCCCGAATGTCCGCGTGCGATGGATTCCTCGGCGGTTCTGGAACTCGAGCACTTCCTGCCGTATCGGCTGTCCGTGCTGTCCAACCGGATCAGTCAGGCGATTGCCCGCATCTATGCCGAGCGCTTCGATCTGTCGATCACCGAATGGCGTCTGATGGCGGTGATGGGGCGCTACCCTGACCTGACCGCGGCCCAGTTGGTCGAGCGCACCGCCATGGACAAGGTGGCGGTCAGTCGCGCGGTGGCACGCCTGATGGACTCGGGGCGGGTGATTCGCACGCAGTGCACGCAGGATCGTCGGCGTGCGCCGCTGCGCCTGTCGGTTGATGGACAAGCGGTTTACGAGAAGGTCGCGCCCTTGGCGCTGGAGTACGAGCGCAGCCTGATCGGAAGCCTAAGCAGTGAACAATGCGCCGTACTCGACGCGCTGTTGAAGCAGTTGGACACCGCGACAACGCTGGCCGAGAGCCGCCTGCGGGCCAGCGAAGACTGAGCGCTGAAGGTCGAGCCGGACTCAGTCGCGATCGCGGAATACGGCCAGACCGCGCAGCAGGTTCAGCGCTTCACCGACGGCGTAGTCATCGGCCAGTGCGGCTTGCTCATCCGCTTCTACCGGCACCGTTTCCGCACGCAAGTGTCCAGGTAGATTGGCTTCACGGATGGTTGGACCCTGGACGTCCTCGGTCTTGAGCGTGGCGTTCTCGAGCAGTTCGATATCCGGCACGATGCCCGTCGCCTGGATCGAGGTGCCGTTCGGCGTGTAGTAGCGCGCCGTGGTGAGCTTGATCGAGTCGCCATTGTCCAGCGGCAACACGGTCTGTACCGAGCCCTTGCCAAAGCTGCGCGTGCCCATGATGACCGCGCGTTTGTGGTCGCGCAGCGCGCCCGCCAGCACTTCCGAGGCCGAGGCGCTGCCCGCGTCGATCAGCAGGACAATGGGTGCGCCGTCCAGCACATCGCCACGATGCGCTTCAAATTCGCTGGTGGCATAGGGCAGACGACCGCGCGTGCTGACGATCAGGCCGCGTTCCAGGAATTGATCAGCGACGTCGACGGCGGCATTCAGCAAACCGCCCGGATTGCTGCGCAGGTCGAGTACCAGCCCCTTGAAGGCGCTGCCACGCTGTGCGACGGCGGCTTCAAGGCGTTTGCTCACTTCCATGCCGGTGTCGGCCTGGAAGGTGGCGATTCTCAGATACAGGTAGTCCTTGCTCAGTACTTCCACCCGCACGCTGTTGACGCGGATGATCTCGCGGGTCAGTTGAACCTCCAGCGGTGCCGATTCGCCTTCGCGGACGATGGTCAGGGTGATCGTCGTGCCCGGTTCGCCGCGCATGGCCTCAATGGCCGCATCGACGCTGTCGGCGGTGATCAGCTCGCCGTCCATGGCGGTGATGACGTCACCCGGCTGGATGCCTGCGCGTGCCGCGGGCGTGTCATCAATCGGTGCGATGACGGTCAGACTGCGATCCGGGCGCTGGATGATTTCCAGACCCAATCCGCCGTACTCGCCTTCCGCCATTTCGTTGAGTGCGGCGGAAGCATCCTGATCCAGATACGCGCTGTGCGGGTCGAGATCGGCCAGCAATCCACGAATGGCCGCGCTCATCAGATCGCCGTCGGCCACTGGATCGACATAGGCCTGCTTGACCGCGCGATACACCGAGACAAAGCGCCGAATCTCTTCCAGCCCAACTCGTTCGCTCTTGTCGGCGACATCAGCCTTGGCGCCCGTCCCCGCCGCTGACGGTATGGCTTGCGTTGGTGTTTCGAGGGCAGGTTCCTGCGCATCGGCGGGGCCGACGAAGTAGAGACAGGCGGTCGATAGCAGCAGCGCAGACAGCCGGTGACGCAACGCGGTGGAATTGTTCATGCACAAAGTATAGAGCGCGTCGCCGAGCTGGGCAGTGAATCAGCGCTTCAGCCATTGCCGCGGGTCGACCGGCTGACCGTTGCGGCGCAATTCGAAGTACAGCGCGGGTCGCGATTGCCCGCCGGAACTGCCGGCCTCGGCGATGGCGTCGCCGGTCTCCACCCAGTCGCCCGGCTCGCGCAACAGTGCATCGTTGTGCGCGTAAAGGCTGAGATAGCCGTCGCCATGATCAAGGATCAGCAACAGACCGTAGCCGTTCATCCATTCGGCGAATGCCACCCGGCCGTGCGCAATCGCCTTGACCGGCGCACCGGCCGGACTGCCGATCAGCCAGCCCTCGCTGCGCCGACCATCCGGCAGCGCCGCGCCGAAGCCGGTGAGCACCGGTCCAGATGTTGGCATGGGCAGCCGACCTCGCTGCGACGCGATGGATTGCTCGGCCTGCAACTGATCGGGGATGTCAGCGAACACGTCGCGCAGGGTTTCCAGCAGCGTTTGCAGCGCTTGTTCGTCGCGCCGCAGCGTCTTCAATCGCACATCGTGATCACGTTGCCGTGAGCGCAGTTCATCCAGCAGGGATTCGCGCTCGGCACGTTGTTGGGTCAGCGCCTGCAGGCCGGCGTCGGCCGCCTGGATCGCCTCGGCCACCTGTTCATTCTGGCGTCGGGTGGCTTCGGTCAGTTCGGCCAGGGCACGCAGTTCATCCATCACCTTGCGAACCTGCGCCAGTTGGTCGCGCTGCAGGTAGCGGTGATATTCCAGTATGCGTGAGGCAGCGCTCAAGCGGTCCTGCGACAGCAGCAGGCGCAGTTGCTGGTGTTGGCCGAGCCGAAAGGCGGAACGCAGCATGCGCGCCAAGTCCTCGCGCTGCGACTGCAGTCCGGCAGCGCTGGCGGCACGGCGCGCTTCCAGATCGCGCAGGGTGGCCTGTTGCGTCTCGGCCTCGGTCTGCAATTGGCGCTGCGCGGCACTTTGTTTCTGCACCGCCTGATCGGCTTCACGCAAGGCGTTCTGAACCTGTTTCATCTCGTCCTGAAGTGCCGATTGCAGGCTCAGGACCTGATCGATATCGCTGCGCAGGCTGACCAGTTTGGCTTTGGCCGCCTTTTCGCGGGCGGCGATGCTGGCTTCGTCGTCCGCAGCGGCTTGCGCTGTCGAATTGGCCATGAGCCATACGGCAAGGCTCAGGGCCAGCAGCCACAGCGCGCCTCGGCTCATGCGTCGGGCGCGTTTTGCAGCAGGCTGCGACCGGTCATTTCGGCGGGCACTGGCAAGCCAAGTAGATCCAGCAGGGTGGGCGCGACATCGCGCAAGGCGCCGCCAGTTCGCAAGCGGGCGGGGCGTCCGACAAACACCAGTGGAACCGGGCCGACGGTATGCGCCGTGTGCGCCTGGCCCGACTCGGGGTCGCGCATCTTTTCCAGGTTGCCGTGATCGGCAGTGACGATCAGCGCACCGTCAACGGCGCGGATCGCCGCGACGATACGCCCCAAGGCCTGATCGACCGCTTCCGCCGCCGCGACGGCTGCCGCCATCACGCCGGTGTGACCAACCATGTCCGGATTGGCGATGTTGCAGATGATCACGTCGAAGTGCTGTTGCGTGATGGCGTCGACCAGCTTGTTGGTGACTTCGGGACAACTCATTTCCGGCTGCAGATCGTAGGTCGCGACCTTCGGCGACGGCACCAGAATGCGCGTTTCGCCCGGATACTCAGCTTCCACGCCGCCACTGAAGAAAAACGTGACGTGGGCGTATTTTTCGGTCTCGGCGATACGCAACTGGCTTAGCCCGTTGGCAGCCAGAATCTGCGGCAGGGTGTTGTGCAGGGTTTCCGGCGGCCAAGCCACGGTGGCAGGCAGATCGGCGGCGTATTCGGTCAGGCAGACATAGTCGGCCAGTGCGGGTAGGCGGCGTTCAAAGCCCTGGAAGTCCGGGGTGACGAAGGCGGCGGTCAGCTCGCGAGCACGGTCGGCGCGGAAGTTCATGAACACCACGGCATCGCCATCGACCATCGGGGAATGGCCCGCCATCACGCTGGGTTGCACGAATTCGTCGTTCTCGCCACGGGCATACGCTGCCTGCAGCGCGTCGAGTGCGGTGTCGGCGGGTTCGCCCTGCGCATCGACGATGGCGGCATAAGCGCGCTGCACGCGGTCCCAGCGTTTGTCGCGGTCCATCGCGTAGTAGCGACCCGACACCGTGCCGATGCGGTAGCCCAGCGCATCGCACTTCGCCTGCATCAAGCCGATGCTGGCTGCCGCCGAACGCGGCGGTGTATCGCGCCCATCCAGAAAGGCATGCACGCAAAGCTGGGTGACGCCTTGCTGTTTGGCCAGATCGAGCATCGCCAGCAGGTGCGATTCGTGGCTGTGCACACCACCGGGCGAGAGCAGGCCGAAGACGTGCAAGGTGGTTTGTCGGCGGCGCACCGCCGCACACGCGCCCAACAACGCGGGATTGCGCGCGAACTCGCCGGTTTCGATGGCGTGATCGATCCGGCTGAGATCTTGGTAGACGATTCGTCCGGCACCCAGGTTCATGTGGCCGACCTCGGAATTGCCCATTTGCCCGGCCGGCAGGCCGACATGCTGGCCGGAGGTTTCAACCAGCGTGTGCGGGCACTGCGCCAGCAGGTTGTCCCAATGCGGCGTGTTGGCAACGGAAATGGCGTTGTCCGGCGCGGCTTCACGATGACCCCAGCCATCCAGAATCAGCAGCATCACGGGCTTGGGACGATTCACGGGCGCACTCCGGTGGCGGGCGAGGACAAGGCGGGCATGATACCCAAGCCAGCGAGGCGACTCGCTTTGCCGACCGCGCACGCATGACGATCCGTCGCTTGGAGGCCGTGTCTTGCGTATTCGTTACTGAAGTCACACAAGGCTCAGGCCGACACGGACATGCTGTCGGTCGTTGTTGCGGAGATCAGCCATGAAGTCATCATTCCGTTGGGTTGTCGCGGCCTGCTGCCTGATCAGCAGCCTCGGCGTCGCCAGTGAATCCACGCCACGCCGCGTCTGGCGCGCGGACACGCAGAGCACGGTCGACATCGAGCTGCGCGAGTCATTCCCCTTCGCCAAGGACTTCCGCCTGGTCGAGCACGGCCCGCTCGGGGCGAGAACACGGGACCTTCCAAAGGCGCGCTACTGGGTGGGGCGCACGCTGGATGGCAGCGGCAGCGAGGTGATGTTGATCCAGACGCCGGAAGGCGCTGTCGACGGCTACATCCAGACGCCGAAGGACACTTTGCGCCTGTCGGGCGACGCCGACGCGATCACCGCAAACCGGATCAATGACACGATGGTCCGCGCCTGGCTGCAGCGCGTTGCCAAGTCGCCCAGCGAGAACGGCATGTGCAGCGATCAGCTACCCATCGCACCGGAAGACCCGCGCGATGGGCAGGCACTGCAGTCGCTCACGCCGGATGTGGTCGCCGGGTCAAGCTATGGCGTGCGACTGGCGATTGATACCGACTTCGAGCTGTATCAGAAGCTCGGCAGCAGCGCGGCACTGCAGACCTATGTCGGCGGCCTGATCGCATCGATCTCCTCGATCTACGAAGGCGAAGTGAATACCGAAATCCAGGTCACCCATCTGGAGGTGCGCAGCACCAGCAGCGATCCATGGTCCGAAACCACACCGGCGTGCCAGCTCTATGCGTTTGGTCGCGAGTGGAACAACAACTACACCGGCATCACGCGCAGTACAGCGCATATGCTGAGTGGCAAGACACCCGCGGGCGGTGGGTGGTCGGGTATCGCCTGGGTCGGTGTCTTGTGTAGCGGCGCATTCAATACAACTGCACCAAGTGGTTGCAGTTCTGTGAGCGGAACCGGCAATTTCGGCGGCGGTTATGGCACGACCTTTGGCATGACGGGCATTAGCGGAAATCTGTCCATCGAGCGCTACGTTGTCGGGCACGAGTTGGGTCACAACTTCAACTCGCCGCATACCCATTGTTATGGCGGGTTGAACGGCAATGCCTCGCCTATCGATCAATGCTTCGGTAGTGAAACGGCGCAGATTCCGGGGTCATCGTGTCACGCAGGCACGGCAAGCTTGCCTGGGCCAGCGGGTGCGGGCAGTGGGACGTTGATGAGTTACTGTCATACGGTTCCGCCAAAAAATCTAAACAACATCACGCAGATTCTTGGCGCGGGACATCCTTATGGCGTGGCACCCGAGCGCGTGCCGAACCGCATGCTCGATCATCTGGCCGCGCGCGCCAGCAGTAGCCCGAGTTGCCTGGCTCCCTTCGTTGCCGCGCCCGAAGCCGATCTGTCGTCGGCACTCACCATCAACCAGAATCCGGCACCGACCGGGTCCAATCTCATCTACACCACGACGGTCAGTAATGCAGCCGGCGGCGATCCGTCGACGCCCACCGTTTCCGTCACCTTGCCTGCTGGCGTGAGCTATTCCAGCGCGACCGGTAGCGGCTTCAGTTGCAGTCACAGCAGCGGCACGGTGACCTGCGCGGGCTCGTCGGCCCTGGCGGCGGGCAACAGTCGTAGCGCGACGGTTACGGTCGCGCTGCCCGCGAACTATTCGGGTGGAGCAAATCTCTCGGCCAGTGCGACGGTCAGCGGCAGCGTTACTGACACCAACGCCGCCAACAACACCGCGACGCTGAGCACGCCGGTGCAGCTGCGCACCGATCTGTCCGCCGCGCTGTCGATCAACCAGAACCCCGCGCCGACCGGCAACAATCTTGTCTACACCGCAACGGTGAGCAACGCCTCGGGCGCACAGTCTTCGACGCCCACCCTCAGCCTGAGCTTGCCCGCTGGCGTGAGCTTCTCGTCCGCGACCGGCAGCGGTTTCAGTTGCAGCCACAGCAGCGGAACCGTGACCTGTGCGGGGACTTCGGCGTTGGCGTCGGGCAGCAATCGCGCCGCGACCATTTCGGTGGCTCTGCCCTCGAACTATTCGGGTTCGTCGCCCCTGTCTGCCTCGGCCACGGTGAGCGGCAGCATCACGGACAGCAACGCAGCAAACAACACCGCAACGCTCAATACGCCAGTGCAGTTCCGTACTGATCTGTCGGTGGCCTTGAGTATCAACCTCAACCCGGCCCCGGTCGGTTCGCCGCTGACCTACACAATGACGGCCATCAACATGGTGGCGGGCCAGCCATCGACGCCGACATTGAACATGAGCCTGCCCGCGGGTGTGACCTATCAAAATGCGAGTGGCAGCGGTTATAGCTGCACGCACAGCAACGGCACAGTGACCTGTTCCGGCTTGTCCGCGCTGGCGGCAGGCAGCAGTCGTGCTGCCACGGTAAATGTGCTGTTGCCCGCCAACTACGCGGGTAGTGCCAATCTGAGCGCCAACGCGATCATCAACGGCAGTATCGTCGACCCCAATTCAGCCAATAACAGCGTTGTGCTGAGCACGCCGGTGCAATTCCCTGGACCGGATGACCTGTTCGCGAATGGGTTTGAATGAGCTTGCGCCGCCTTTAAACCGATGGACTTCATGCCGCATCCGACTCAGCACCCGACACCTGTTGTCGTCAACCCGAGGATTGCCATGAAGCGTGCTTCGTTCCGAATTGCCTCCCGTCATACCGTGCTGCTGACCGCCTTGCTGTTGGCTGCTTCCGGCGCGCAGGCGGCGCGTGATATCGACAAGGTCAATGCCAGCATCCATGCCCGTGCGGGCGAGGCTTACGGCAGCCTGGATACCGTGAATGGCGACATCACCGTCGATGGTGGCGTGGTGGTGGATTCGGCGGACACCGTCAACGGTGCGATCCGGATCGGTGATCAGGCCGAGGTGGATCAGGCCGAAACGGTGAATGGCGAGATCGAAGTGGGGCAGGCTGTTCGTCTGGGCAGTGCCGAGACGGTGAATGGTGAGATCCGCATCCAGTCCGGTAGCAGCGTGAGTCAATCGCTGGAAACCGTGAACGGTGAAATCGTCCTCAACGCGGTGCAGGTGGGCGGCGATCTGAACACCGTCAACGGCGACATATCGGTGCTGGACGGCAGCGTGGTGGCCGGTCGCATTTTCGTCGAGAAGCCCAGTGGCGGTTGGTTCAACAACAACAGCAACCGCCGTATTCCCAAGATCGTGATTGGTGCGCACAGCGAAGTGCGTGGTGAATTGCGCTTCGAGCGCGAGGTCGAACTGTTCGTGCACGACAGTGCGCGGATTGGCGCGGTGGTGGGTGCAGAGCCGAAGCGTTTCCGCGGCGACCGACCCTGATCATTGCAGAGCAGCCAGTCGTCGCATTCAGGTGTGGCGACTGGCTATCACTGCGAGCAATTCATGTGCGAGGCTTGCGGCAGCAAGCGCGGTGATCTCGGCATGATCGTAGGCGGGAGCGACCTCAACCACATCGGCACCGATGACATTCAAGCCCGCCAGCCCGCGTATCAGCCCCAGCGCCTGATGGGTGCTGAAACCGCCGCATACCGGCGTGCCTGTGCCCGGCGCAAAAGCAGGGTCGAGGAAATCGATGTCGAAACTCACGTAGCAGGGACGTTGTCCAACCCGCGCATGGACGAGCTTCAGGGCCTGTTCGATGCCATGGGAATGCAGCCAATCGGCATCGCAAACCTGGAAGCCGTGCGACTCCTCATTGAAGGTACGCATGCCGAGTTGGATCGATGAGGATGGGTCGATGAAACCCAGCCGTGCGGCATGGAAGAACATCGTGCCGTGATCGATACGTCCGTCATCATCACGCCATGTATCGCTATGGGCATCGAAATGAATCAGCGCAAGCGGGCCATGGCGTTCGCTGAGTGCGCGCAGGATTGGAAAACTGACAAAGTGGTCGCCGCCCAGGGCCAGTGGCGTGACGGCGTGAGTGACGATATCGCGGGCCTGTCGATAAAGTTGTTCCGGGATCTCTGCCGGGCGACCCGGATCGAAGTACAGATCACCGAAATCGATGACCTGCAATCGATCAAGCGGATCGAAGCCCCAGCGATAGGGTGGGCACCAGGCCAGCGATGCCGAAGCACTCCGAATGGCGCGCGGCCCCAAGCGGGCGCCAGGGCGGTTCGTGGTCGCAAGGTCGAAGGGCGCGCCGAAAACCACGACATCCGCATCCTGCACATCCTTCCGGTAGGGGCGGCGCAGAAAGCTGGTAACGCCGCTGTAGGTCGGCTCTGCCAAGGTGCCATAGGGTGACGACCGAGTGAGTGCCGTGTCGATTGTTGTCGGTGTGGCAGCGCTTGCCGTTGTTCGCGGTGTCGAGTTGGACATGGTGACGTCTCAATGGATTGAGATCGTCATTCCGCCTTGCAGCGCCGGGACGACGTCACCGGTGGCCGGAGGTAGAGCCTCCGGCAAAGGGCAATCACTTCATGGTTGGCATCGCGAACTCGGCGCGCACCTCGGTGGGCCAGCGCGCGGTGATTGTCTTCATGCGGGTATAGAAGCGCACGCCATCCGGTCCATGCATGTGTAGCGGTCCGAACAGCGAGCGCTTCCAGCCGCCGAAGCTGTGGAAGGCCATCGGAACTGGGATTGGTACGTTGATGCCGACCATGCCGCATTGCACGCGGTGGGCGAAATCCCGCGCCGCGCCGCCGTCGCGGGTGAAGATGGCGCAGCCATTACCGTACTCGTGCGCGTTGATGAGTGCGGTGGCGGCGGCCAGATCCGGCACGCGTGCCACGCACAGCACCGGGCCGAAAATTTCTTCGCGGTAGATGCGCATGTCGGGGGTCACGCGATCAAACAGGCAGCCGCCGAGGTAGAAACCCTCGGGATGATCTTCGACCTTCGCTTGGCGGCCGTCGACCACCAGTTGAGCGCCTTCGGCGACGCCCGACTCAACATAGCCACGGACTTTGTCGCGATGTGCGCAGGTGACCAGGGGCCCCATGTCGGGGTTGTTGATGACGCCATTACCGACGCGCAGCGCGGCAACCTTCGGCGCAAGCGTGGCGACCAATCGATCCGCTACCTCGTCGCCGACGCAAACCGCGACCGAAATTGCCATGCAGCGTTCGCCCGCCGAGCCATAGCCCGCGCCGAGCAGCGCTTCGGCCACCTGTTCGACATCGGCATCGGGCAGGGCGATCAGGTGATTCTTCGCGCCGCCAAGTGCCTGCACGCGCTTGCCGCTGCGCGCGCCGCGTTCGTAGATGTACTGCGCAATCGGCGTCGAGCCGACAAAGCTCACCGCCTGCACACGGGTATCGTCGAGCAGGGTGTCCACCGCTTCCTTATCGCCGTGGACGACATTGAACACACCCTCCGGCAGGCCTGCTTCCGTCAGCAGGCGCGCCAGCAGATTGGGCGCGCTGGGGTCGCGTTCGCTGGGCTTCAGAATGAAGGTGTTGCCGCAGGCAATCGCCACCGGAAACATCCACATCGGAACCATCGCCGGGAAGTTGAACGGGGTGATGCCTGCCACCACGCCGAGTGGTGCCATCTCGCTCCACGAGTCCACATCGCGGCCCACATTCATCGAATGCTCGCCCTTCTGCAGATGCGGAATACCGCAGGCGAACTCGACCACTTCCAGGCCACGGGTGAGTTCGCCACGCGCATCGGCGAGCACCTTGCCGTGTTCGGCAGTGATGGCGGCCACCAGTTCGTCGGCATGCGCTTCGAGCAGCGCCTTGAACTTGAACAGAACGCGGGCGCGATTGAGCGGCGTGGTGGCCGCCCAGGCGGGAAAGGCAGCTTGGGCCACGGAAATGGCGCTCTCGACTTCGGCTTTGCTCGCCAATGGCACGCGCGCCGTGACGGCGCCGGTCGCCGGATTGAACACGTCGGCGAAGCGCCCATCGACGCTGCCCTCGACAGCCTTGCCTGCGATCATGTGCGGAATCGTTGCGCTCATTGGGGCGGGCTCCGTGGCGCTCAGGCGGTGGCGCGCAAAGCGCGTTCCAGTCGATCAAAGATCTGATCGATGTGCTCGCGCTGCAGAATCAGCGGCGGCGACATGGCAATGACGTCGCCGGTGGCGCGTACCAGCAGGTCGTGATCGTAGAAGGCGCGCGTGAATACTTCGTAGCCGCGTGCGCCGACCGCACCGGGGCGCGGTGCCAGCTCAATGGCACCAATCAGACCGAAGTTGCGAATGTCGATGAGGTTCGGCAGCCCTTTCAGCGCGTGCAGGCGGTCTTCCCAGTACTGCTCGTGACGTTGCGCGGCGTTGAACAGGTCTTCGTCGCGGTAGATGTCGAGTGTCGCGAGCGCCGCCGCACAGGCCAGTGGGTGGCCGGAATAGGTGTAGCCGTGGAACAGTTCGATGGCGCCATCCGGTCCGTTCATGAAGGCGTCGTGGATGGCGTTGGAGGTGAACACCGCGCCCATCGGCACGGTGCCGCTGGTCAGTCCCTTGGCGGTGGTGATCATGTCGGGAATCACCCCGAATCGTTGTGCGGCGAAGGCGTCGCCAACGCGCCCGAAGCCGGTAATCACTTCGTCCATGATCAGCAGGATGCCGTGCTTGCTGCAGATTTCGCGGACGCGCTGCAGGTAGCCTTTCGGTGGCAAGACCACGCCCGCGCTGCCGGAAATCGGCTCGATGATCACTGCCGCGATGGTGCTGGCGTCATGCAGGGCGATGATGCGTTCGAGATCTTCCGCCAGTTCCACGCCATGCTCAGGCAACCCGCGGCTGAAGGCATTGCGTTCGATGTCCAGGGTGTGGCGCATGTGGTCCACGCCGGGCAGCAAGGGCCCGAAGAACTTGCGGTTGTTGGGCAGTCCGCCGACCGCGATACCGCCGAAGCCGACGCCGTGATAGCCCTTTTCGCGACCGATCAGACGGGTGCGCTGACCTTCACCACGAACCCGGTGATAGGCGATGGCGATCTTCAAGGCGGTATCCACCGACTCCGAGCCGGAGTTGGTGAAAAACACATGCTTGAGCGGTTCTGGTGCGATCTCGGCGAGCCGTTCGGCGAGCACGAAGGGCAGCGGATGCCCCATCTGGAAGGTCGGCGCGAAGTCCAGCGTGCCGGCCTGTTCGGCGATGGCCCTTACGATGGCCGGACGCGAATGTCCCGCATTGCAGCACCACAGACCGGCCGTTCCGTCCAGAATGCGACGCCCGTCAACTGCCGTGTAGTGCATGTCGGCGGCGGAAGCCAGCAGGCGCGGTGCCTTTTTGAACTGGCGGTTGGCGGTGAACGGCATCCAGAAGGCGTCATGGTGTTCGGGGGCGCTGAGGGCGGCCTGGTGCACGGAGCTGGATTCGGACATGGTCGGGGTGCTGGTTTGAAAAGGTTGGATCACGCTAGCAGTGTTGAATAAACTTTACAACCGCGACATCCGTTGTTCTTTCATGGGGAAAAAAATGATCTATTTGTAATTGATTTTATTTAAAAATATGGTGGTTTTGGCCGGTTTGACCCGGTCGGCGCCGGGTGTTTAATATTCCACAACATTGCGTCGAGGTAGGGCTTTGGACATCGGTTTTCGTCTCCAGACGGTACGTACGCTCAAGGGCCTCAGTCAGCGGGAACTGGCGAAGCGGGCGGGCGTCACCAACAGCACAATCTCGCTGATTGAGCAGAACAAGGTCAGCCCCTCGGTCAGTTCCCTGAAAAAGGTACTGGGCGGCATCCCCATCTCGCTGGCCGAGTTTTTCACCCTGGATATCGCCGAAAGCGAGGACAGCCCGTTCTATCCGGTCGACGAGCAGCCCGATGTGGGCACCAACGAAATTCACTACTACCTGATCGGCAAGCACCGCAGCAATCGGCAGATCGGTTTGCTGCGTGAGGTGATGCCGCCCGGCAGTGACACCGGCGAGAGCATGCTGGAGCACGAAGGCGAAGAGGGCGGTGTGGTGATTCAGGGTCAGATCGAGCTCACCGTGGGCGAGCAGGTACGTGTGCTCGGACCGGGCGAGGGCTACTACTTCGAAAGCCGTATCCCGCATCGTTTCCGTAACGTCGGCGAGATCGACGCCATCCTCGTCAGTGCCAATACCCCCGCGACGTTCTAAGTCGCCACCGAATGACCGGAGTCCGCATGAACAGCCCCAAATCCTGCAGTGAGTGGCAAGCCCTTTCCGAATCGCTGCAGCTCTGCACACAAGCCTTCATTGATGGCCGCTACGTCGATGCCGCCTCGGGCAAGACCTTCGAATGCCGCAGTCCCATCGATGGTCGCTTGTTGGCCAACGTCGCCGAATGCGAGCAGGAAGACGTCAATCGTGCGGTGGCCGTGGCGCGTCAGCGCTTCGAGGCGGGTGTGTGGTCGGAGACCAGGCCAACCCATCACAAGCGCGTGCTGCAACGCTTCGCGCAGTTGATCGAACAGCACGCCGAGGAGCTGGCCTTGCTGGAATCGCTGGACATGGGCAAGCCGGTCTGTGATGCCTTCAATGTCGACCTGAGTGGAACCATCCGCTGCATGAGCTGGACTGCCGAAGCGATTGACAAGGTATTCGGTGAAGTGGCGCCGACCGGTCCCGGAGAACTCGGTCTGGTTACACGCGAACCGCTCGGTGTGGTCGCGGCCATCGTGCCCTGGAACTTCCCGCTGCTGATGGCGACGTGGAAGATTGCGCCCGCCCTGGCAATGGGCAACTCGGTGATCCTCAAACCGTCGGAGAAGTCGCCGCTGTCGGCGATCCGCCTCGCCGAACTGGCTATCGAGGCGGGTGTTCCGGCGGGCGTGTTCAATGTCCTGCCCGGTTTCGGTAAGGGCGCGGGTGAGCCCCTGGCGCTGCACATGGATGTCGATGGCATCGTGTTCACCGGCTCGACGGCGGTCGGCAAGCATCTGCTGCAGTGTGCCGGTCGCTCCAACATGAAGCGGGCTTTCATGGAGTGCGGTGGCAAGAGCCCGAACATCGTGTTCCCGGATGCCCCCAATCTGCGCCGCGCCGCTGAAGCGGCCGCGATCGGCATCTTCTTCAATCAGGGTGAAGTGTGCACGGCGGCCTCGCGCTTGCTGGTGCACCGCGACATCAAGGACGAATTCCTGGCCGAAGTCGCGAAGGTCACGGCCGGTCTGCATCCGGTGCATCCGTTTGAGCCGAATGCGCCCATGGGTGCCTTGGTTGACGAAGGTCAGACCCAGCGCGTGTTGAGTTACATCGATATCGCCCAGCGCGAAGGCGGGCGCGTCGTCTGCGGGGGTGAACGGGTGCATCCGGTGGCGGGCGGTTGCTATGTCGCGCCCACCATCATCGATGGCGTGCAGACCGGCCATACCGTGGCGCGCGAGGAGATCTTCGGGCCGGTGCTGTCGGTGTTGAGCTTCACGGACGAAGCCGAGGCGGTGCGAATCGCAAACGACAGCGACTACGGGTTGGCGGCGGCGGTATTCACCAACGACATCAGTCGGGCTCATCGTGTCGCACGCAAGTTGCGCGCGGGCAGTGTGTGGGTGAATTACTGGGACGGCGGCGACATGACCGCGCCCTTCGGCGGGTTCAAGCAATCCGGCAATGGTCGCGACAAGTCCCTGCACGCCTTCGAGAAGTACACCGAGATCAAGGCGACCTGGATCAACCTGGAGCCGTGAGGCGGCTTTGCGAACGCACGCTCGGCGTGGCGCTGCTGGCTTCCGGGCTGTTGCTGAGTGGTTGCTTCACCCGTGAGGGTGAGCCGCCCGAGCATTTCCCGCGCCCGCTCTACGACGACGGCTGTCCGGTGATATCCGGCAGCTACGGGCTGTCACTCGACGCGGGTAGTCAAGGTGCTCTGAGTGAGGCATGGCTCGGGTCGCCACCGATCGCGGCCAGCGTACTGACCATCGAGGACGATCCGGCGCAGACGCAATGGCGTATGGGTTGGTTTCGCGACCAAGCCGATTTTGAGCGCGAGCTGGATGCGTGGCGGCAGTCCGAACCGGTGCGCTACACCGCCTGGCTGCGCGAGGCGCGCCTGCTGATGGACCCCTTGAGCGCGCGCTACCAGCCGGACCGCGAAACGGCCATGCGTGAGCTGGGCAAACAGGGGCCGACACCTGAGGTGCGCGGGCACGGCTACAAATGGCGGTGCGAGGACGGTTGGTATGTCGAGTCACAGGGTGACAAGGCGGTCGGTCTGACCTCGGATGTCGACAACGGACTGCTGATTCGGCTCGACGACGAAACGCGCAGCGAGATTTCGGTCTGGTGTGGCGATGGCTGCGCGGGCATTCCCTACTCGGTGCACGTCCGTTCGCGTTGGATGCGCCTGTCGCCGGTGGCACGGCCCGGCACCTGGTATCCGCCCGAGGTGCCGTTTGCGATGGATGATCCGGGCGTGACGCACTACGAGGGCCGCGATGCCCGCGTTGTCGCGCTGCGCGAACGCTTGTTGGCCGAACTGGCTGGCGAGTTTCAACTCATCAACCTGGAGCAATGGTCGGGGCGGGTCGTGCTGTCGGTATTCGTCGATGGCATGGAGCACGCGACGATCCTGTCAGACTGGTTGCGTCGTCAGCCAGGCGTGATTGACCTGACGCAAAGCAGTCGCATGGCGATGAGTGATGGTCGCCAGCGCATCGTGTTGGAGTTCAGCTTCGAACGCTGAGTGCCTGCAGGTTTGTCATGGCCGGAACTTTTCGTCGCGGCGGCGGCGCGCGGGCTTGTGGGAATTGCCGCGTGGCAGGCCGCGATCCTCACGCTGGCGCGCCAGCAATACGTCTGCCGCGTGCGCCAGCTCGGCCTGCAGCTTGCGGTAGTTGGCCCAGGCGCCTGCGTCGATGTCGCCGCTGTCCAGTCCGGCCTGCACCGCGCAGCCGGGCTCGCGCTCGTGCTGGCAGTCGCGAAAGCGACATTGGGTGGCGAGGCTCTCGATCACATCGAAACCGCTGCGGTCGAGGCTTTCCTCGCCGGTCAGCTTCAGCTCGCGCATGCCGGGCGTGTCGATCAGACAGGCGCCGGAATCGAGCCGCAACAGGCTGCGATGCGTAGTGGTGTGGCGCCCTCGGCTGTCGGTTTCGCGGACATTGGCGGTGCGCTGTCGCGCTTCGCCCAGCAGGGTATTGGTCAGCGTCGATTTGCCTGCGCCGGACGAGCCCACCAGCACGGCGGTCTTGCCCGCATGCAGCCACGGTTGCAGCTGATCGCGCGTGGTGGAGTCCTTGGCGTTGACCGCAATCACCGCCGCACCGGTGTCGGCGAGATGCTGCAACAGATCGGTCGCCGCCTGGGCGAGTTCCCTGCCTGACTGGTCGGCCTTGGTCAGCACGAAGACAGGCTGAGCACCGGAGCCGCGGGTGAGGACCAGGTAGCGCTCCAGGCGGCGCGGATTGAAGTCGCGGTCCAGTCCGCTGACGATCAACACCACATCGACATTGGTGGCGATCAGTTGCTGCTTGTAGTGCTCACCGGCGGCGGCGCGTTTCAGCACGGAAAAGCGCGGCAGACAGTGCACGATCAGATCCTCGTCGGCAGCCAATGCCACCCAGTCGCCCACGGCGGCGCGATCCTGAGCTGGAAACCCGGCGCGAATCCATGCGGCGGGCGACTGCACGGCGAATTCGCTTTGGCCGTCGTCAACCCGATAGCCGGAGCGGTGCTGTTCGACCACGCGAGCCAGCCGCATCCCGGACAGGTCGGCCCACGCCGCCGCAGCGGGAAGGTCATCGCGCCAGCCGATGCCGCTCAGTCGTGTTTGTTTGTCGGAGGGTGCCTGCATCCGGCCATTGTAGGCTGCGGGCGAATCACGGCGCCTTGATGGATGGGGCGGCACGCTGCCCGACCTGAATCCGACGGGAGTGCGGCATGCGCGTGATTCGTTTGACGCTGTGGCTGAGTGGTCTGTGTTTTCTGGGCTTTGGCGTCGCCAGCCTGCTTGATCCGATCGGCCTGCTCGCGGCGGCGGGCGTGATGCTGGGTGGCGATGTGGCCGCGACCGAGGTTCGCGCGTTCTATGGCGGCCTGGAACTGGGACTGGGCAGTTTGCTGCTGCTGGCAGAACGACGCGGACGCTTGCGTGAGGGGCTTTGGTTGGTGCTGGCGAGCTACGGTGGCATCGCGCTCGGGCGCAGTATCGGGATGCTGCTGGCAGGACAGGGCAGCACCTTCCTTTGGTTCGCTCTGGCGACCGAGGTGACACTGGCGTGCGCCGCACTGTGGGGCTTGCGACGGCTTGGACCGCACTGAACTGGCGTTTCGCGCTGCGACCAAAAACCGCTAGGCTTGCGATCCGTTCCCTGTTGTCGAAATGTCGCCATGTCGCACCGCCCGGTCCCCACCAGTCAACGTCTCGAACAAGTCCGCTATGAGATTCGTGGCGAATTGGCACGTCGAGCGCGTGAGCTGGAGGCCGAAGGGCGCAAGCTGCACAAGCTGAACATCGGCAACCCGGGGGCGTTCGGGTTTCACGCGCCACCGCACATCCAGCAGGCGATTGCCCAACACATCGCCGATAGCGATCCCTACTGCCACCAGCAGGGTTTGCCGGAGGCTCGGGAGGCCGTCGCCGCGCTGCATCAGCGCCGCGGTGCCAGCGGCGTCACGCCCGGGCATGTGTTTCTGGGCAACGGCGTCAGCGAGCTGATCGATATTGCCTTGCGCGCTTTGCTGAATCCGGGCGAGGAAGTGCTGCTACCGAGTCCAGACTATCCACTGTGGACGGCGGCCACCTTGCTCAACGGAGGCAACCCGCGGCACTACACCTGCACGCCGGAGAATGGATTTCTGCCCGATCCGGAGCAGATTGAAGCGATGATCACGATGCGGACCCGCGCCTTGGTCCTGATCAACCCCAACAATCCTTCTGGCGCAGTCTATCCGCGCGCGCTGCTGCAGCAGATCGTCGACATCGCCGAGCGTCATCGACTGGTGCTGATGGTGGATGAAATCTACGACGGCCTGCTGTACGACGATGCCGAGTTCGTGCCGCTGGCTTCGTTGGCGGGTGATCTGCCTTGCCTGTCGTTTGGCGGTTTGTCGAAGGTGCATCGTGCCTGTGGTTATCGTGCGGGTTGGGTGGTGCTGTCGGGTGATCGCAGCCGGACGACCGAATACCACCACGCGCTGGATCTGCTCGGTGCATTGCGTCTGTGTGCCAATGTGCCCGCGCAATGGGCGATTCCCGCTGCCCTGAACGGCCCGGATACGGTGTCCGAACTGACCCGCAAGGGCGGACGCCTTTACGAATCGCGGCAGGCCATCCTGGATGCCTGTGCACGCAGTCAAAGGCTGTCGGTCGTTGCGCCGCAGGGCTCGATGTTTGCGTTTCCAGGCATCGACACCCACGACTTGCCGGGCTTTGATGACTACCGCTTCGCCTTGGAATTGCTCGAAGTCGATGGCGTGCTGATCGTGCCGGGTAGCAGCTTCAACGTGCCTTACCGCAACCACTTCCGGGTCACGCTGTTGCCCAGTGCGGAGGTGATGCGCGACGTCTTCCAGCGTATCGAGGCGGCGTTGCAGCGTGTGCAGAGCTCGGTCAGGCGCGCGGTTTCGGCAGCTTGACCAGTCGCGTCCGGCTGAGTAAGTCGTGCAGGGTGCGACCTTGCGGCTCCCAGAGCGGCCACAGCCAGCCGAGACCCAACAACGCCCAGGAGCCGTGAGCTGCCGCAAAGCGCCAGCACAGCGATGACCAGCTCGGACGCTGGCCTTGATCATCGACCACCCGCAGACGCCAGGCGCGCATGCCGACGGTTTGCCCGCCGAACCGCCACGACACGACGGCGTAGCAGGCGGTCACCAGCCAGAGCAGGGCAAACTCCATCCAGGCGGCCAGACTGCCCGGTGCAACCGGCTGAGCGCCACGAAGCCAGTACGACAGTCCTGCGACCACCAGCCACAGTGCGAGCAGCGGAAACAGGTCGTAGAGGAGGGCGGAAAGGCGTTGCCATAGCGCAGCGGGGTGCGCAGGAGTCGGGTTCGGTGAGCGGTTCATTGCCGAAGCATAGCGGCGCGTTTACTCCCGGGGGTATGATTTTCACATGAGTGATCGGATCGACTCGCCGATGTCGCGCCTTGTCGCTGCTCCTTCGGGGTCGCGCGCTGTGGCGCGTGCGCAAACCTCCGCGCGCCGTCAGTTGTCGCTGCACCTGCCGGCAGCCAGCGAGGAAGATCGGTATGCCATCTCGACCTTCATCGAGCAGGTGTGGGCCGAGGACGGCCTGTCGAGGCAGACTCAAGACAGTTATCGCCGGGATCTGGAGGGGTTTGCGCGCTGGCGCACCAGTCAGCAGGCCGGTGACCTGATCCAGGTGAGCCGTGCCGATGTATTTGCCTATCTGCAATGGCGTGGTGAGCAGGGCTACCAGGTGCGCAGCACTGCGCGTCTCATCTCGACGTTGCGGCGGTTCTATGCCGCGCAAGTCCGCGAAGGCCGGTTGTCAGAAGATCCCACCGCGCTGATCGACATGCCCAAGCTGGGGCGGCCGCTACCCAAGGCGGTGAGTGAGAGCGAAGTCACCTTGCTGCTCAACACGCCACCGACCGACGAACCGCAGGGTTTGCGTGATCGCGCCATGCTGGAACTGATGTATGCGGCTGGACTTCGCGTCAGTGAGTTGGTGGGACTGCCCGCGGTCGGCGTCAATCTGCGTCAGGGCGTGTTGCGAGTTACCGGGAAAGGCAGCAAGGAACGCTTGGTGCCCATCGGCGAGGAAGCGGCGCACTGGCTGACGCGCTACTTGCAGGAAGCACGCCCGTTGTTCGTCGGCAAGGCGCAGCCGACGCGCCTGTTCGTTACCCGCAAAGGGGAGGAAATGAGCCGGCAGATGTTCTGGTACGCGATCAAGCAATACGCCCGACTGGCGGGCATCGATACCGACCGCATCAGCCCGCACACCCTTCGGCATGCCTTTGCGACCCATTTGTTGAACCATGGTGCGGACTTGCGCGCGTTGCAGATGCTGCTTGGCCACAGCAGCCTGTCCACCACGCAGATTTACACCCATGTGGCCAAAGAAGGCTTGAAGCGCCTGCACGTACAGCATCACCCGCGCGGTTGAGCGGTTCCAAGACGCGCTCCTTGCGGCTTCGCGGGTTGCTAGACTTCACGGCTGACATGGCACGGAACTTTGCCGTGAACATCGTGGTCGCAGCGCCGTTGCTCACTCCATCGATTGTAAGGAAGTCTTTATGAAGCGTCTGTTTGGCCTTGCCCTGCTGGGCTCTTTCTCCGCGCTGTCGGCAATGGCTCAGGCCAGCGACGATGTGGTGCGTGGTGCGATCGAATCTCTGGTTCCTGGCGCAAAGATCGATTCGATCACCGAAACCGTGCTCCCAAACATGTACGAAGTGTCGATAGAAGGACGCGTTGTGTACGTCAGTGCCGACGGCAAGTACCTGTTGCAGGGATCGATTTACGACATCGCCAACAAGACTGACCTGACCGAGGCCAGTCGCGCCAAGTCACGCAAGGAAGTGCTGGGGCAGATCAAGGACGGCTACATCGTGTTTGCGCCAGAGAATCCCAAGTACAGCATCACGGTGTTCACTGACATCGACTGTGGCTATTGTCGCAAGCTGCATGGCGAGATCCAGGCCTATAACGACGCGGGTATCGAAGTGAAGTACCTCTTCTTCCCGCGTGCCGGGCTGGGTTCACCTTCCTTTGCCAAGGCCGAGGCAGTGTGGTGTGCTGCCGATCAGCGCAAGGCGATGACCGACGCCAAGGCGGGGGTCGATGTGCCCAGCCAGCAGTGCACCAATCCGATTGCCGATCAGTACGCGCTGGGTCAACGGGCTGGGGTGAGCGGTACACCCGCCATTTTCACCACCGACGGCGAACAGTTGGGCGGCTATGTGCCTGCGGCCCAGCTGCGTCAGCGTCTGGATCAACTGGCCGCCAAGTAACCGATTGCGAAGGCTGGACCCGGCGTGGTCTGGGTCCAGTCTCGCCAATCCCGTATCATTCGCGGCCCGAGAACGCTACGCGCAAGTGCGTGACAAGGTCAGCATGATCGTGCTCAAGGGCGAGTCCGCCCTGTCTTCTTTCCGTCTGCGGGCTCTGAGCGAGCGACTGCAGGCGTTGTCGTCTTCGTTGCAGGTACTCGCCGCGCACTGGGTGTACTTCATCGATCCGCTGCCCGATGCCTCGCTTCCGATGGATGTGCTGCAGCGCATTCTGTGTGCAGAGCAAAACCTCGAGCCGGCCTCCGATGCGGCGCCCTGGGTTCTGCCCCGGATCGGCACCCGTTCGCCCTGGTCAAGCAAAGCCACCGACATCCTGCGCGGAGTAGAGCTGCCGGTCCGGCGCGTCGAGCGCGGCCTGGTTCTGTCGCTTAGCGGTCCCTTGCGTGGTGCACCCGCGGGCGTGTTGTCGGTTCTGCACGATCCGATGACCCAGTCGGTGTGCGTGCAGGCCGCCGAGCTTGACGACGTGTTCGCGGCCAAGCCATCGACCGCACTGCGCCGCGTGACGCGCGAGCAGTTGGCGGAAGCCAATCTGGATTTGGGCCTGGCCTTGTCGGAAGACGAAATCCAGTATCTGCACGAGCAGTTTGGTGTGCTGGCGCGTGACCCGACGGATACCGAGCTGATGATGTTCGCGCAGGCGAACTCCGAGCATTGTCGGCACAAGATTTTCAACGCCAGCTACCGCATTGATGGCAAGGATCAACCGCACTCCTTGTTCGGGATGATCCGCAACACGCAGCGCGTCGCTCCTCAGTTGACGCTGTCGGCCTACAAGGACAATGCGGCGGTGGTCGAGGCCTACACGGCACGACGTTTTGCGCCGGATGCGACCGGCGCATATGCCTTGGATGCGCCGCGCGCTGCGGCGTTTGCCATCAAGGTGGAAACCCATAACCACCCGACCGCGATTTCGCCCTTTCCGGGCGCGGCGACCGGCAGTGGCGGGGAAATCCGGGATGAGGGCGCAACCGGACGTGGCGGCAAGCCGAAGGTCGGCTTGAGCGGCTTCAGCGTCTCGCACCTGCGCATCCCCGGTTTTGCGATGCCGTGGGAATTGCCGCGACCGTTGAATCCGCGCATGGCCAGCGCCTTCGAGATCATGCGTGATGGGCCGTTGGGTGCGGCGGCCTTCAATAACGAGTTTGGCCGACCGGCCTTGTGTGGTTACTTCCGCAGCTTCGAACTCCCCACGGCGGATGCTTCACTCTGGCGGGCCTACGACAAGCCGATCATGTTGGCGGGTGGTATCGGTAGCATCGAGCCGACCCAGGTTGAAAAGCGCCGTTTGCGGCCGGGCGATGCCGTGGTCGTGCTCGGCGGGCCGGGCATGCTGATCGGTCTGGGTGGCGGTGCTGCCTCGTCGCTGAGTGCGGGGCAAAGCAGTGAAGCGCTGGACTATGCCTCGGTGCAGCGCGACAACCCCGAAATGCAGCGGCGATGCCAGGAAGTGATCGATCGCTGCTGGCGACTGGGTGACGACAATCCGGCATTGACGATGCACGACGTCGGCGCAGGCGGCTTGTCGAATGCCATCCCTGAGTTGCTTCACGACTCCGACCTGGGAGGCGAGATCGATCTTGCGCATGTGCCCAGCGATGAGCCCGGCCTTTCGCCGATGCAGCTCTGGTGCAATGAGGCGCAGGAGCGCTACGTGCTTGGTATTGCGGCGGAATCGCTGGCGCGTTTCGAAGCCTTGTGCGTGCGTGAACGCTGCCCGTTTGCCGTGGTGGGGCGCGTTACCCAAGCGCAGCATCTGCGGGTGATCGATTCCCGCGAAGGTGTTGCCGAGCCTGATCGTCTGGTGATTGATTTGCCGATGGCCGTGCTGTTCGGTAAGACGCCGCGCATGTTGCGCGATACGCAGATGCCCGCAGCGGGTGACTGGCCACGGCTCGACGTGGAGTCACTGGATCTTGCCGAGGCGGGAATGCGGGTGCTCACGCACCCCACCGTCGCCAGCAAGAACTTCCTGATCACCATTGGCGATCGCAGCGTGGGCGGTCTCTGTTCACGCGATCAGATGGTCGGGCCCTGGCAGATGCCGGTGGCGGACTGTGCGATCAGCCTGGCCGATTTCAGCGGGCATGCCGGTGAAGCCATGTCGGTGGGTGAGCGCACCCCACTGGCACTGCTCAATTCTGCCGCGGCAGCGCGCATGGCGGTTGGCGAAGCGCTGACCAATCTGGCGGCGGCCCCGGTGGCCGGGCTGGCGGAGGTGAAGCTGTCGGCCAACTGGATGGCAGCGACGTCTCACCCCGGCGAGGACGCGCTGCTTTATCAGGCGGTGGAGGCGGTCGGGATGCAACTTTGCCCCGAGCTTTCCATCGGCATTCCGGTCGGCAAGGACTCGCTGTCGATGCAGGCGCGCTGGCAACAGGACCAACAAATCGTGCGCAGCGTTTCGCCGGTGTCATTGATCGTCTCCGCCTTCGCGCGGGTCGCCGATGTGCGTGGTGCGCTGACGCCGCAATTGCAGAACGAGCCGGACACCGAACTTTGGCTGTTGGGTCTGGGTGCGGGCAAGCAGCGGCTGGGTGGCTCGATTCTGGCCCAGTGCTACCAGTCTTTTGGTGGCGCCGTGCCGGATCTGGACGAGCCGACGCGCCTGCGCAATCTGTTCGATCTGGTTCAGGCCGCACGCGCCGAAGGACTGCTGCTGGCCTATCACGACCGGTCCGATGGCGGTGCATTCGCGGCCGTGTGTGAAATGGCGTTTGCCGGTCACCTGGGCGTGGATCTGCAGATGGACGCCTGGTCGGAGCAGGTTTTCCCCGCCTTGTTTGGTGAGGAGCTGGGGGCGGTCGTGCAGGTTCGCTGTGAAGATCGCGCTGCCTTTGCCGATCTGGTGGAGCAACACGAGTTGATCCACTGCACGCAACGGATCGGTCGTGTACACGGCCGTCCGCGGATCCGCGTGATGCGGGGTGACAGTCTGTTGGCGGAGTGGCATTGGGAGGCCTTGTTCGACGCTTGGTGGTCGGTGTCTCACGCGATGCAGAAGCGGCGCGACGAACCCGGCTGCGCGGATGCCGAGCGTGACGCCGTGCGACGCTTCGATGCCCCCGCGTTGCAGCCGGTGCTCAGCTTTGATCCCGCCGAGGATGTGGCGGCACCCTATGTCGCCTCGGCGATCCGTCCGCGCGTGGCGATCCTGCGCGAACAGGGTGTGAACGGTCAGATCGAGATGGCAGCGGCCTTTCACCATGCGGGCTTCGAGGCCGTCGACGTTCACATGAGTGACCTGTTGGAGCGAGCGGGCAATCTGGACGGCTTCGTCGGTTTGGCGGCCTGTGGCGGATTCTCGTATGGGGACGTGCTGGGTGCTGGGCGTGGCTGGGCGACGTCGATCCTGGAACATCCACGCTTGCGGGACGTGTTCCAGCAGTTCTTCCATCGCGCCGAAACCTTCTCGCTGGGCGTATGCAATGGCTGTCAGATGCTGTCGCAGCTCAAGCCGCTGATCCCGGGTGCGCAGGATTGGCCGCAGTTCGTGCGCAATGCGTCGGAGCAGTTCGAAGCACGCCTGTCGATGCTGGAAGTGCTGGAATCGCCCTCGGTGCTGTTGCGTGACATGCAGGGCTCGCGCATCCCGGTGGCGGTTTCGCACGGCGAAGGTCAGGCCGTGTTCGACTCAACCGCGCAACTGGATGCCGCGCACGTTGCGCTGCGCTTTGTTCACGGCGATGGCAGTCCGGCAGGCAGCAGCTATCCGGCCAACCCGAATGGTTCGCCACGGGGCATCACCGGTCTGTGCAGCAGCGATGGGCGCGCCACCCTGATGATGCCGCATCCGGAGCGCGTGTTCCGCACAGCGCAGATGTCCTGGCATCCCGCGGAGTGGGGCAATGAGTCGCCCTGGATGCGCCTGTTCCGCAATGCGCGCCGCTTTGTCGATTGAGGAGGACAGACATGCAGTTGTCGCCCCTGCGTCAATTTCTGCTGGCCGCCGCGCTCTGGCTGCCGTTGTGCTTCTTTCTTTGGGCAGTGCTGATCGCGCCGCTGCTTTTGCCGGTGGCCAAACTGAGCAATCTGGTGTTGCAGCAGGTCATGCCGGATGTGATCGAAATGGTCGAACAGGATGGGGCGGCGTTCAACGTCGTGACCCGGCTGCTGACTGAGCCCGATGCGAGCGGGCGAATCGGGCAGTTGATTCTGTCCTCCACCCCGATGATCTATGCCTGGTGTCTTCCGCTGTTTGCCGGATTGGTGATGGCCTCGCCGGTGGCGGTCGGGCAGCGCTTGCTGCACTTCGCGATCGGCTTGCCGGTGCTGTGGCTGGTGATCAGTTGGGGCGCGGTGTTCGATGTGTTCTACCTGTTACAGTTCAAGGCGGGCGCTCTGGGCACGGCGGCATTGGAGGCGCACGGTTTCAAATCCAGCATGGTTGGACTGGGCTACCAGTTTGGCTATCTGATCCTGCCGACCGTCACGCCGGTGGCGTTGTGGATCATGTTGAATCAGGGATTCGTCAACCAGTTGGTCGAATTCTCGCGGGAACCCGAGTCCGGCGATCAGGTCTGAGCGCGTGGCGCGGGTGTCTCCCCAACGAGAGAGGTGAAGGGCAGTGAATGCGGTAGTGGCGGAGCAACTGGATCCTCTGGTCGAACTGGAAGAGCGCATCAGCCAGCAGATGCTGGCGCGTGGTCGCTTGAAGGAGAACGACCTCGGTCGCGCTCGCCGATTGCTCGAAGAGTCGGGCGGCAGCCTGATCGGCTTGATGACGCGGATTGGTCTGGTCTCCGAGCGCGATGTCGCGGAGGCCAGTGCCGAAGTGCTTGGGCTGCCCTTGATGGCGGCAAAAGAGTGCCCCGAAGCGCCGCCGCCCAACGTCCACTTGTCGTTGCGCTTTCTCAAGCAGTACCACCTGTGTCCAATCGGCGAGACGGAATCGCACGTCGATTTGCTGGCGGCAGATCCGGTCGATACGTACCCCTTCGATGCGGTCCGCATGGCGACCGGTCGCGACGTCCGTCTGCATGTGGGACTTCGCTCGGAGGTGGATGACCTCATCGAGCGCTACTACGGTGCGGGACGATCCGCGATGGGTGCCATCGTCGAGAACCTGACCGAAGGCGACAATCGCAGCGAAGACGACGTCGAACATCTGCGCGATCTGGCCTCGGAAGCGCCGGTCATCCGTCTGGTCAACCTGTTGATCCAGCGCGCGGTTGAAGGTCGCGCGTCGGATATTCACATTGAGCCCTTCGAGAACCGTCTCAAGGTGCGTTATCGCATCGACGGTGTCTTGCACGAAGTGGAATCACCGCCCGCCAGTTCGACGGCGGCGGTGATTTCGCGCATCAAGATCATGGCCAAGCTCAACATCGCCGAGCGCCGCCTGCCGCAGGACGGACGCATCATGCTGCGTGTGCAGGGCAAGGAACTGGACCTGCGTGTCTCGACGGTGCCCACGGCGCATGGTGAGTCCGTGGTCATGCGTATCCTGGATCGCGAGTCGGTGGTGTTCGACTTCCACAAGCTCGGATTCACCGACGAGTTCCTTGGCAAGTTCCTGCGGGTGCTCGATTTGCCGCACGGCATCCTGCTGGTCACCGGGCCGACCGGCTCCGGCAAGACCACGACGCTGTACACCGCGCTGTCGCAGATCAACACCCCCGACGTTAAGATCATCACGGTGGAAGATCCGGTTGAGTATCAGATCGAGGGCATCAACCAGATTCAGGCCAAGCCACAGATCGGGCTGGATTTCTCGCACGCGCTGCGTTCGATCGTGCGACAGGACCCGGACGTCATCATGATCGGCGAAATGCGTGATCTGGAAACCGCGAAAATCGCGATCCAATCCGCGCTGACCGGTCACTTGGTGTTGTCGACGCTGCACACCAACAATGCGGCTGGTGGTGTCACGCGTCTGCTCGACATGGGTGTCGAGGATTACATGCTCACCTCCACGGTGAATGGCATTCTCGCGCAGCGCCTGGTGCGACGACTCGATCCGACATCCAGCGAAGCGTATGCCGCCTCGCCGGAAGTCATCGAGCAGTTCGGCCTGCGCCGTTTCACCGATGCCGAGCCCATCATGCTGTACCGACCGATGCCCTCGGCCAATACGCCGACCGGCTACTTGGGACGGACCACGATCATGGAGTTCCTGGTGATGAGCGACACGCTACGTCGCCTGATCATGCAGCATGCCGACATGGGGGTGATCGAGCAGGCGGCACGTGACGAGGGCATGCGCACGATGTACGAGGATGGCTTGGTCAAGGCACTTCAGGGCGTGACGACCATTGAAGAAGTGCTGCGCGTCACCCAGGAAAGCTGAAGCGACCATGGCACAGTTCCGATTCAAGGCACTCAGCCCGGCGGGTGAAATGCTCGACGGCGTCATGGAGGCGGCCAACCCCGACGAAGTGATCGCCAAGTTGCAGGATGCCGGCAACATACCGATCAAGGCAGTCCCTGCCGATCAGGCCGAAGGAAAGGGTCTGGCGAGCTTGTTCAAGCGCTCGGCGATGGGTGCGACGCAGATCATGCAGTTCACGCAGCAATTGGCGACCTTGCTCGGTGCCGGGCAGGCCCTTGATCGTGCGCTGCAGATCCTGCTCGACCTGCCTGAGTCGGCGCAGGCGCGTCGCATCATCGAGCAGATTCGCGAATCGGTGCGCGGTGGCGCGCCGCTGTCGCAGGCGCTGGAGCAACAGCACGGCGTGTTCTCGCGGCTGTACATCAACATGGTGCGTGCGGGTGAGGTCGGCGGCAGTCTCGACGACACCTTGCGTCGCTTGGCGGATTATCTCGAGCGCAGCAAGGCACTGAAGGAAAGCGTGATCAACGCGATGATCTATCCGTCGATCCTGATTCTGATGGTGGTTGGTGCGCTGGGTTTGCTGATGGGCTATGTCGTGCCGCAATTCTTGCCCTTGTTCGAGGACATGGGTGCGGAGCTGCCACTGCTCACCGAAGTGATTCTTGCCGCAGGAACCGGATTGCGCGCCTACTGGTGGTTGATCCTGATCGTGCTGGGTGTGGCGCTTTATCTGTTCCAGCGCATGCTGTCCGAGCCCGAACGGCGGCTTCGCTTCGATGCGTGGCTGTTGCAGCGTGGGTTGTTGGGCACACTGTTTGGCAAGCTCGATACCGCGCGGCTTGCTCGAACCCTGGGCACCCTGGTCCACAACGGCGTGCCTCTGCTGGCAGCCCTGTCGATTGCGCGCAACGTGTTGGGGAACTCTGCGCTGGCAGAGTCGGTCGCAGAAGCGTCCGAAGAAGTGAAACGCGGCGGCGGGCTTTCGATCGCGCTGTCGCGCAGCAAGCGGTTTCCGCGTCTGGCCCTGCAGATGATCGCGGTCGGCGAGGAGTCCGGCGAGTTGGATACCATGCTCACCAAGGTGGCCGACACCTTCGACATGGAAGTGAAGAACACCGTGGATCGCCTGCTGGCCGCGCTGGTGCCAGTGATCACGGTACTGATGGCGGCAGCGGTGGCTGTGATCATGATGGCCATCCTGATTCCGATTTTTGAATTGACCAATGCAGTGGGGTAGTCCGATGCAACGCAACTCCTTCCCGACCCATGCGCGCGTCTTGCGCCAGACACGTCAGACCGGCTTCAGCCTGATCGAAATCCTGATCGTGGTTGCCCTCATCGCGGTGATCGCGGGCATGGTGGCCAATCAGGTCTTCGGTGGCCAGGACAAAGCGAAATGGAATCTCACTCGGACCCAGATTCAGACCCTGACCGGCAAGATCGAACAGTATTCGCTGGACAACGGTGGCGCACCAAGCAGCCTTGAAGACCTGGTGCGGCAACCGTCTGGCGCCAACAGTTGGCTGGGGCCGTATGCCAAGGAAGCCGATCTGAAAGATCAGTGGGGTAAGCCGCTGAGCTACAGTCAGGAGGGCGAGGCGGGCTATACGATCAGCAGCTATGGCAAGGATGGCAAGGCCGGCGGCGAAAGCTGGAATCGTGATATTTCCAGCGCGGATTGATCCTTTCACCTCGCCGCGTGAACGCGATGTCCACCCCGCGCCAACGCGGTTTCACCCTGATCGAGATCCTCGTCGTCGTAGCGGTCATTGGCCTGGCGATGACGGTCGTCGCGGTCTCGATCAGCGGTGGCTTCACCAGCGCCAAAGTGCGCAGTGCCAGCCGTGATCTGATCGCCAATCTGCGCTATACCCGAGGTCAGGCGATTATCAAGCGCGAAGCCGCCGTGTTGATGCTGAATGTCGACGAGCGCCGCTACGTGGCGCCGGGCAGGAAGCCAGTCACCCTTCCCGATGGTGTCGATATCACCATCGAAACGGCTCGTCAGGAACAGGTTTCCGATGGTGAAGCGGGCATCCGCTTCTACCCCGATGGCTCGTCGACCGGCGGCAACATCCAGTTGAGCCGGGGCGAAACGGTCTGGCGCATCGATGTCAACTGGCTGACAGGCGAGGTCCATCTGCGTGAACCGGAATAAGCGGATCGCTCGCCATCAACAGGGTTTCACCCTGATTGAAATCGTAGTCGCCTTTGCCATTCTGGCCGTAGGCATGGGATTGGCCATGCAGATTGCCACCAGCGCGCTGCGCCAGACCAGACAGGCCGCGGAGCATACCCAGGCGGCGTTGAATGCCCAGTCCTTGCTGGACACGGTCGGTGTGGGAGAGCGATTGGAGGAAGGTTCGGACGCCGGTGAGTTTGAGGACGGCACGCGTTGGGAGTTGGACGTGACACCCTACGACATCGCCCTGAGCAATGACTCGCCGCAGGAAACGGGAATGACGCCGATCAAACTGTTTCGCCTGCAACTGACGGTTCGCTGGGGTGATTCTCAGCACGAGCGTTCTGCGCAATTCAGCACCTTGCGCGCCCTCACGCCCGACCCGAATGGTGGTGGCTGAGATGCGTCTGCAGCGCGGCTTCACCTTGCTGGAAATACTTCTGGCCGTGGCCTTGCTGGCGGTCATGGTCCTGCTGGCGATGGGTACTTTGCGTACGGCCGTGCGCGCCATGCACAGCGGCGAGCGTGTCGTTACCCAGACTGACAGTGTGCGCATCGCACAGGAGTTCCTGCGGCGACAGATCAGTCATGCCATGGCCTTGCCGTTCGAGCGCGAGGAAGACACCGGCATGATGTATGTGTTCGAGGGAGACGAGTCCAGCATGCGTTTCGTGTCGACCATGCCGGGCCACCTCGCCAAGGGCGGTCCGCACGTGCAGGAATTGCACATTGCGCAGGGTCCCAAAGGTTTGCAACTCGAGTTCACCCATACCTTGTTGAACGGCTACGACAAAGCCAGCCAGGCCAGCGCCGAGCGTCCGCCGGTGATGGTTCTGGACGGACTGGCGGAGGCATCCTTCGAGTACCGCGGGATGACCGAAACTGGCGAGTTGGGTGAATGGACCACGCAATGGGATGCGCCGCATGCGCCGCCGATGATGGTGAGGATGGTCGCCAGTTTTCCTGAAGGCCGACGGCAGCGATGGCCGCGACTCGAAATCCCTGTGATGTCCGGTGCTTCCGGTGCGGTGATGAACAGCGCCCTGCCTTTCGGCAGCTTGCGCGACAACGAAGAGCGGCGTGACCGCCGTGCGCGGCGGCCCCTGCAATGACGCGCCCATTGCGATTCAAGGCCCGCGCAACGCGTGGCGTTGCACTGATCTTCGTGCTCTGGGTGATCGCCCTGCTGACCTTGATGTTGGGCAGTTTCGCGCTGATCACGCGCACCGAGTCCTTGCAGTCGCGTCATCTGTTCGATACCGCGAAGGCGCGATACGCCGCCGAAGCGGGCGTGAACCAAGCGGTGTACGCATTGTCTCTACCGGACCCGACCCAGCGTTGGATTCCCGATGGAAGGACCTACACCGTGCAATTCGATGACGCCATCGTTGAGCTTGCCATCACCGACGAATCGGGTCTGATCGATCTGAATGCGGCAGAACCACTGACCTTGATGTCGCTTTTCCAGTCGGTCGGAGTGGATCTGCAGGCCGCCACGTCACTTGCCGAAGCCATCGTTGACTGGCGCGACGCCGACGACCTGAAGCAGCCGAATGGTGCCGAGGACAGTGATTACGACGCCGAAGGCTATCCCTACGGCAGCAAGGACGCCCCGTTTGATACCGTCTCGGAAGTGCAGCAGGTGATGGGGATGGACTTCGCGCTGTTTCAGCGTATCGAGCCGGCGCTCACCATCTACTCTGGCCAGGCATTGCCGAACATGGCCTTCGCGCCTCAGGAGGTGTTGCAGGCGCTGCCGAACATGGACGCGGGGCTGGCGCAATCCTTGATTGAACAGCGACATGCCTGGTCGCCACAGGCCGGTGGTGTGCCTCCAGTCCTGCCGGATGGAACCCCTTTGATGGTCGAGGGAGGCACGGGCACGTATAGTATTCAGGCCAAGGCGACGCTTCCGAACGGCGCCTGGACCGAGCTCTACACCACAGTCCGACTGGGTGGTGCGGGCGTTTCCGGCTTGGCCTACAGCGTATTGCGCTGGCAAGACGGAGACGGACGATGAGCAATCCGCTGTTCAATAAGCGCGTCGTGTGCTGGCTGCGGCCTGCACTGTTCGGTGCGACCCAATCCCTGTCTCTGGTGTCTCCTGCATGAGTGTTGCGGACGTCATTCAACCGATGCTGACGCAAGTGCGTGCGCGTTACGCGCAGACTGCGTTGCCTGCGTTTTTCGCCTGGTGGGCTGGCGAGTTGCGATCCTTGCTGCCCGTCTCGTGGCGCCACGCACTGTCGGTGGACTCGGCGCAGCTCGCGTTTTCGGTTGCCGAACAGGGTATTCGGGTCGAGGAGATTCGTTCGCAGCAACGACGCGAGCTGATGATGCTTGCCGCTGGCGCAGCGGCCGATTGGCCGGAACAACTGCAGCGCGGGCTAACCGACGCGCACCGCGAAATGCCGCGCGTGCTGGTGCTGCCGACGACGAAAGTGCTGCGCAGGGCGCTTTCACTGCCCCTGGCGGCGCTGGAAAATTTGCGCCAGGTCTGCGCTTTCGAGCTGGATCGTCAGACCCCCTTCAAACTGGATCAAGTCTATTTCGACAGTCGGGTCACTCGGCGCGACTTGGCAACAAAACAAGCCAGCGTTGAGCTCGTCGTGCTCACCCGACCGGTACTTGACGCGGCGGTTCAGTCGCTCGGACTGCTGGCCACCCCGTTGCATGGTGTCGATGTGATGGATGAGCAGGGCAACCTGCTGGGTGTGAATTTGCTGCCTGCAGAACGCAGGGCGGCGCGCAGTCATTCGCAGTTGTATTTGAATCTGGGCCTGGCCTCTCTGAGTTTGGTGTTGATCCTGATCGGGATGTCGGCCGTGCTGGAAAATCGCTTGCAGGCCGTGACGGCAATGGAAGGCGAGGTGGAGTCACAGCGTGCGGCGGCACGCTTGACTGCAGGCAAGCGTGAGCAACTGGCGCAGGCGGCGGCAGCGGCAAACTTCCTTGCCCAGCAGAAGCGTTCGCAACCCTCCATGGTGAGGACGCTGTCCGACCTGACCCATCTGTTGCCGGACGACACCTTTCTTGAACGTCTGAACGTGTCCAAAGGCGAACTCAGCATCACCGGACAGAGTGCGAAGGCCGCACAACTGGTTGAGCGCCTACAAGACTCCACCATGCTCGAGTCGCCTGCGCTCAATGGACCCGTCCAGCCGGATGGCCGTACCGGACTGGATCGATTCACCTTGACCATGCATTTTGTGGAAGGCATCGAATCCGCTGACACTCCGGAGGCCAAGCCATGAGTGCCAGTCCCATGACGGCAGGGCGTGGTCGCTTGATGGCGGTCCTTCTGCTGCTCGTTTCGTTGCTGTTGGGCTATTTTCTTTTGGTGCACTGGTGGTTTACCGAGCCGCTCATGGCTGCACGAACGCAGTTCCTGGATTTGCGTGAGCAGGAGCAACGACTCCGCGCGACGGCGCAACAAGCACCGCAGGTCGACGCACTGCTCGGCGAGGTGACCGCGTTCGAGCAGAGCAATCCGGGCTTCCTGACCGAGGCCAATTTTGATCTGGCGGCGTCCGCCTTGATTCAACGACTGCAAACCGCCGTCGATGAGCAGGGTGCGGGAGAGCGTTGTGTGGTTGTCAGTCGCAATGCGTTCCGCAATCGTGACGAGGAACCATTCCAGCGGGTCACCATCCAGGTCCGCTTGCGTTGCGAGTTGGAGTATCTGCTGCCGGTATTGCACGGACTTGAAAGTGGTAGTCCGCAGCTGTTTATCGGTGACCTGGGCATTGTGGCGCGCCGATCCCCGCCACAGGCGGGCCAGCCCGCGCGAGCGGGCTATGTGGATGTGTCCTTCAATCTGTATGGTTATATCCGCGAGCGGGGCGCGAAAGCATGAATTTTCGCTCGACCTACTGGTGGCTGTCGGCATCCTTGATCGCAGCGGCGGCCTGGAGTGCATTGTTCGCGCTGGCAGGGCTGACGGGGCTGGGCTCGCGGTATCAACCGCTGGGCGATGACGCCTCGCTCGCGCCACCGGTGCCCGTGCTCGACCTGCAGCGTGCGACCAGTCAATTGGACCCCGTGTCCGCCTATGCCGAGATCGCCGAGCGTCCGCTGTTCAATCCGGACCGTCGTCCGATGCCCGTTGAGCAAGGGGCACAGGACAGTGCGCCAGTCGAGGCCGAGGCGGCGACGTTTGATGTGGTACTCACCAGTGTGCTTCTGCGAGACGATCTGGGGATTGCCGTGGTTCTGCATTCGTCCAGTGGCACCAGCCAGTCGGTGAAGCTGGGTGAGGAGCTAAGGGGAGACCTGGCAGGCTGGAAACTGGTTGAACTTGCGCCACGAAAGGCGGTATTTGAAGGAGCCTCAGGTCGCAAGGAGGCTTCGCTTCGTGTGTTCGACGGGACCGGCGGACAGGCGCCAACCGCGATCGAGGCACCACCTGCCGCCGAGCAACCCGCACCGGTTGCCGGTGCTCAACCTGGTGCGCCTCCCGCAGCCGGCGCAGCGGCGGCAGATTCTCCAGAAGCAAGAGCCGAGTTGATCCGCAAGCGGATTGAAGAGCGGCGTCGACAGATGCGCGAGGAAGCGGAAAGGAATCGTGGCAACCAGTAGATTCAAGCGGCCGTGAATTAGAGTTGCGGTCGTTAATCGGTCAGTTCGATCTGCCAGACAGGTCGTCTCAACAAGATGTGATGGTGCTCAGCACGAGCGCAGCCACGAGACGATGCGATTCGGGTGCGTTGGATTCGGCCAGTATCAAGAATTGTTCAGGAGCGGCAACGTGTTGAAATCCGCGAAAACAGTGTGGTGTCTTGTGGTGGTCCTGTCGGTGTCAGGATGTGCTTCGACGCGTGATCCAGGCTATGTCATGCCAGGGCACAGCCGATTGTCTGAACAGGTGCCACAGGCTTCCAGCACGCTCACGCAGGATTCGGACAAACAATCCTCGGCAACTGACGACGGTGAGGCGACCGAGACGAACGAAACGAAGCCGAACGTCCAGTTGGGGTCGGGAGCGTTCATCAATCAGGCTGCCGCGGCGCGCGGGCCTGCCGGTGCAGGTGCTGAGGGTGAGGTGACGTTCAATTTCGAAGGTGAAGCTCTTCATGCCGTCATCAAGGCCATCCTCGGTGACTTCCTTCAGGAAAACTATGTCGTCGCGCCGGGTGTACAGGGGACGGTGACGTTCTCGACCGCGAAACCGTTGCGTGGCGACCAGGCGCTCTCGGTACTGGAGATGTTGCTGCGCTGGAACAACGCGACGCTGGTCTGGCAGGACGGACGCTACACCATTCTGCCTGTGGCGCAGGCATTGCCCGGCAATCTGACGCCGCGAACCGGCTCGGCTGCCGCCGCGCGAGGCTACGAGGTGCGTGCGGTGCCCCTGCAATACATCGGCGCGCTGGAGATGGAAAAGCTGCTCAAGCCCTACGCCAAGCCCGAGGCGGTGATCAGCGTGGACCCGGCGCGAAATATGATCGTTCTGGCGGGCACCGCCGCCGAACTGTTGAACTACCAGCACACCGTTGACGTATTTGATGTCGATTGGCTGGCCGGAATGTCGATTGGTACGTATACGCTCCAGCAGGCAGAAGCGTCGAAAGTGATCACAGAGCTTGAAAAGATCTTCGGCGAGGGTTCCAACACGCCGGTGGCCGGCATGTTCCGCTTCATTCCGCTCGAAGGTGTGAACTCCATCATCGTGATCACGCCTCAGCCCAAGTACTTGCGTCAGGCGGAAGAGTGGATTGAGCGCATCGATGCGGGCGGAAACGAAGCTGGGGCACGGTTGTACGTTTACGAGGTCAAGAACGTCAAAGCGATTGACCTGGCGGCGACCCTGGGCGAGATCTTTGGCGGTCAGGCCAGGCAGTCGACCGCGAGCCAGTCCGGGTCTGTTGCGCCTGGCCTTGAGCCGGTATCGGTCAGCACTTTGGGGCGTGGTCAGCAGCCCTCGATGGGGGCTCAGTTCCAATCCTCGGGATCGAATCAGAGCACCGGCGCGGCGGTGTCCTTCGGTGGCGGCGGTGACAGTTCGTCCGACGACGGTGTCGCCAAGCGCGATAGCGGCCCGGTGGTGGATGCGGCAGGGGGAATCGCACTGGGCGCCGAAAAGGACATTCGCGTCTCGGCGGTCGAGGACAGTAACTCCTTGCTCATCAAAGCCACGTCGTCGCAGTGGGAGTCCATCCGCCGCGTGATCGAGCGTCTCGACCAGATTCCCTTGCAGGTGATGATCGAGGCTCAGATCGTCAGCGTTTTGCTGAACGACTCTCTTAGTTATGGTGTCAACTGGTTCTTCGAGAACGGGATCACCGACGAGGCAACGCGTACCTTGGCGACCGGACGCACCATCTGGGGTGATACCGCGGGGTCGGTGCAGGGAGGTGGAGCGACAAGCTGGAATTTCGTTGGTCCCAGTGCAACCGCTGCGTTGTCATTGCTGGACACGGTGACGGAAACGAAGGTGCTGTCGGCCCCATCACTGATGGTGCTAAACAATAAGAGCGCGATGATCAACGTGGGCGACCAGATCCCCGTCAGCAGCGTTTCGATCGGATTGCCTGGTGTAGGGACGGGAACCGGCAGCACGGCGACCAGCAGTTACACGCAGTACCTTCAGACCGGCATCACGCTGAATGTGACGCCGCGTGTCAATCCCGGCGGGCTCGTCTACATGGAGATCGAACAGGAAGACAGCACGCCGGGGACTCCCGCTGAGGGATCAACCAACGCACCGATCAGCACGCGCAACATCACCAGCGAAATCGCGGTGCAGTCCGGTCAGACCATCATCCTCGGTGGGCTCATCAAGGAATCCAACAAAAAGGGCAGTGGCGGCGTACCCTTCCTAAGCCGTATACCGCTGCTCGGTGGCTTGTTTGGATCACAGTCCCGTTCGTCTGACCGCACCGAGCTACTGGTGATGATCACGCCGCGCGTTATAGCCAGCCCCGTTGACGCCAAGCGGATCACCGACGACTACATCCAGCAGTTCCGGGCGCTGGAGCCGCTACGCGCGCGCGATGACGCGTATGAGTCCGAAGTGGACGCCGACTGAGCTCTGCGTGACCTCCCCAAAATTTTCACAGCGAAGAACCAAACCCATGAAACGAATCAAACTGATCCTGTCTGCAGCTGTCGTCCTTTTGGCTACGGCATGTACCGGTAATGGCGGCTTGCGGTATGCCGAAACAGCGGAGCAGGCCATCGCCAGGCGTGCAATCGAACGCTGGGACTTTCTGATCGCGAAGAAGCCAGAAGCCGCTTGGGAATACCTGACGCCCGGCTACAGGGATACCCATGATGAGGAAAACTACGCAACATCCATGCGAAACAGGCCCGTCAAGTGGGACAAGGTGGCGTTCAAATCGGTCGAATGTGATGCTGCGGAGACCAGCTGCCTGGCGCGCCTCAGTGTCGATTTCCGAGTCAGATCTTCACTGGGCATGGTTGGCGAGATATCGGCACAGAAGGAGATCGGCGAGCGCTGGTTGAAGCTGGACGGCGGCTGGTTCGTTCTTCCAGAAGATTGATCGAGCGCAGCACCGAATCGTGCGGCGCTCCCGGTATGGCCAAGCGTGATGTCTTGAACCCGGTTGGCGCTGTGTGTGTGTCGCACCATCTGCGAATCTTTTGATCTCCGAGGGGATTGCGACTTGACGATCGATGTGGCAACCTTACTGCGCTCTTGTCTAACCTCGCCCATGGAAGGCGGGTGAACACCGCTGCCGTGGCGTGCGGTTCGGGTTGGCGAGGCACACAAGCCCTGTGGATGTTTTTTTTAGGAGTGTTCTGATGAAAAAGAGTTCTTTGACCACGGCCGTGGTCGCTGGCATCGCCGGCGTTGCCGGTCTTGTGAGCGTCTCCAACGCCGTTAACATCAATCCGGACGGTCTGGGTCAGGTCCTGATCTACCCGTACTACACCGTCAACGGTGGCAACGCCACGCTGATCTCGGTCGTCAATACCACTGACGAAGTGAAGGCTGTCAAGGTCCGTTTCCTTGAAGGTCGTAACTCGCAGGAAGTCCTCGACTTCAACCTGTACCTGTCGCCATTCGACGTTTGGACCGGTGCGGTTACCGGTGCGGCTGAGGGTTCCGACCCGGTGGACGCCAGCGCTGCCGTCCTGACTACGGAAGATACGTCCTGCACCGTGCCGGCAATTCCTGCGGCTGGTCAGTCGTTCGTGAACTTCGAATACGCGTTCAACAACGATGACGGCGGCCCCTACGAGAACAGCCGTACCCGTGAAGGTCATATCGAAATGATCGAAATGGGTCGCGTGACGGGTTCGCGTGCCACGGCAGCCACCCACGGTGCGTCGGGCGTGCCCGCGAACTGCGGAACCATTCGTGCTGCGTGGGATGCGGGTGGTGCGTGGTCGATCGATCCCGATGACGGCATCCTGAGCCCGAACGGTGGTCTGTTTGGTGGTGCGGAAATCGTTGACGTCGTCAACGGCACCAACATCAGCTACAACGCGGACGCCATTGATGGCTTCTTCGTGAGCGCCTCGGGTGCGACGCTGCATGCCAACCCGGGTACCACTGACCCGTCGCTGGAAGACGCTCAGAGCGATGACCTTGGCAACGCTGTGGCCGTGGTTTTCCACGCGGGTACGCTGTTCCAGTTCAACTTCGACGCTGGTGACCACAACACCCCAGGCCTGAAGGCCGTCTCTGCCGTGTTCATGCACGACGAGATCTACAACGAGTACGTGACCGGTGGTGGTTTTGCGTCTGAGTGGGTTGTCACCTTCCCGACCAAGGGTCTGCATCTGGAGCGTACCGTTGCTTCCGGTGATCGCCTGCCGTTCATCAGCAGCTATGTCGGTGACGACAACACCCCGCTGGGCGCGTGCGAGCCGATTTCGTTTGCGTACTGGAACCGTGAAGAACAGCGTCCGCAAGGCGGTGGCGTTGGCTTCTCGCCGCCCCCCCCGGGTGCGCCTGGTCTGAGCTTGTGCTATGAAGCACAGGTTGTGACCTACACCCAAGACGGCGTCAACGACGTTTACGTCGGTGGCAACCAGTCGTCGGTGCTGGGTTCGTACTTTGCCCGTAACATCAACCTGCTGTTCGCAGAAGGTTGGGCGCGCATGGGTATGGGTGATGGTGACAACGTGCTGATCGACTCCGACCTGAACTCACTGCAGGGCCTGCCGGTCACCGGTTTCTGGGCTTCGCGCGTGACGCAGGACAGCGGCTCGGGTTCCGCGCTGGCTAACTTCTCGATCGTGCACAAGCACCGTTCGGGTCGTGCGCCGAGCACCGGTACTCCGTAAGCTTGTTAGTTATGGTGTTGAAAGGGGCCCTTCGGGGCCCCTTTTTTTGGTTTATCGCAAGTTAATCGCAAGGCTTGACCGCCCAAATCAACAGGGCAGACAATCGACTCACTGTGTGAGCAAATGAACAACGCTATGGCGTTCATCTGGCACCCAAGCAACCAGCGTTGCCCCTCCCTGTAAGGATTGTCATGTACCCAAGAAATATCAGTCTTCGAATCACGATGTTCGCCAGCGCGCTCGCCTTGATGGCCGTTGATGCGCATGCGCAGTCCCTCACGATTCAGAACACGAATTTGGGTCCCGTACCGCTGTCAGGCGCAGTTACTGTGGATAGTGACGGCAATCTTCAGGCAACGTGCAGTGGCTCAAACTGCAGCAGCTTGGGACAGTCCGGCACGCCGGCGACCGTCAGTCTCCCGGTTGGGCCCATCGAAACGACGCAGAATGTTCAAACTTCGGTAACGGTAGATGTCGGTAACACGCCGATTACGTGCGTTGGGACCGCGACGCCCTCAACAGGTGTGACCGGTTGGATTGGCAACGACCTTCGAACAACCGATGGCAACGTGAATGTGACGTTCGCCAATACCGGTCAACACAACTTGACAGCCACTTGCTACAACGCGAGCGGTACTGCCGGGTCCGATACCGTAACTGTCAACGTCGCCAGTGGTCAGCAGACCGGGGAAGATCCAAACAGTTGTGTCATCGACGGCGTTACCGTTGGGGCGAACGGAACGGGTAACTACGAATTGATCAGACCGGTTGGCTTTCAAATGCACAACCGGACCTGGGAAAATCAGTTCAACGACCGCCCCTTCGGTACACCAGTGTCCTTCTTGGCGCCAATCGGGTCTTTCTCTGTTGGAGATGACGAAGCGGCGGGGATGTACATCACCATCCCGTTCAGACCGGTCGCCAACGTCATTTACAACCTGAGTTGGGAATCCGCTCAAAGCATCCCGGACGCAGGCTACTTCACGCCCCGGTCGGCAAGCATCGTCCACGTCTCTGTCAGTCCCTGCGCTGGCGACGTGAGAGCGAGGGTGAGTACATCGACCAACCAGTGGTTGAAGGCATGTAAGCAATCACTCTCTGCGCAAGGTTCACTCGTATTCTCCACCCAAAGCGCTGCCGCATGTCGACTGCAGGCGGGCGAACTCTACTGGCTCACCATCCTGATGGCAGACCCGTCAGACGGACTGACCACCACCGAGCGCTCGTGCACTCAGGGGCGTGACAAGTGCGAGGCAAACTTCAACATCGACTACCGTTGATCGTAAGCACGAAGAGAACCCCCGATGCCTCGGCGTCGGGGGTTTCTTTTTGACGGAACCATGGCTGCTCCATCGGTGTCACATACCGAACAAGCGCACACGCATTGCGCTCTAACTTCACAAGAGGAAATACGTTCATGCGGACACTCGTCCTGTTGTCGACTTTGATCATGGCGCCCTTTGCCATCGCTTCCACCGAAAACATGATCGTCGCGCAGCGTGGAACTGCGTCAGTGACACTTCAGGAGGTCGATGCGATGGTCTTCGCGCTGCCAAAGCACCTGCGTGCGGGCTATCTCGACAATCCGGAACGCATCCAGCAACTGATTTCAAATATGTTGCTGGAAAAGCAAACCGCTCAGAAACTCACCGACTATCCGACTGGGCAAGATCCCTACTACGAAACCAGACGGCAACTGGCCAACACAAGGTTCGAAGCTGAATGGGTGAGGGGGCGTGTTGCGGAACAAATTGATGAAAATGTTCCCGACATGCAGGCGTTAGCGCAGGAGCGCTATCAGGCAAATCCCAGCAAGTACATGATTCCAGCGACGCTCACACTAAGACATATCCTGATCAAGGCTAAGAACCGCAGTGATGAGGAAGCGCAAGCGATCGCTGAAACGGTGCGTGAGCTCATGCGTGCTGGTGAACAAAGCGACGATGAACTGGTTGCCAAGTACACCGAAGAAATGTCCAACGCCAAACCCTCAGATGGATACTTGAGAGGCGTTCGACCGGGTACAACGGTGCAGCCGTTCGAGGACGCTGTGTTCAAGATGGCAGAAGTTAATGAGGTATCCGATGTCATCAAAACCCAGTACGGCTATCACGTGGTCAGATTACTCAAGCGAGATGAAGCAGTGCAGCGGACGTTTGCCGAAGTTCAGGAGCAGATCGTTGGTGAACTGAAAAAAGAATATACCGAACGAATGCGTGCTAACTTTGATGACGCATTGCGCAACCAAGACCTGCGTGCCGATCCAGCGCTGTTGCAGTCACTGAGGACGCGCTATCAAAACGCCGCGGAAAACCAGCTTGAGCCGGAAGCCGTTCCCGACGGATTGCGCTAGAGTCATTCAACGCCGGCGTCAATTCATGAAGGCGTGACTATGCGTCAGCAATACAACGCTGTGACCGATCCGAATTCAAAGTGACTGAAATGCATTCCAGCGGTCGCAGCATCTTCAACTCGGCAATGATATTCGCCAAAGAAGAACTCCGGCAAAGACTATTTGACGGAGTTCTTGGTTTTTCTTGGCTATTCTTATTGCCGGGGCTTCAATTGCTTGTTTTTTACTTCGTGTTTGTGGAAATGTTCCAGCAACGGTCGGGGGTCACGCAAAACTATTTGGTCTTTCTTGCGCTTGGATTCTGGCCGTGGCTGGCGTTTTCCGAAACGGTGCTGCGTGGGACTGCTCTTTTTCTGGAAAAATCCGCAATCGCAAAAAAAGTCAGATTTTCAAAGTTGGGGATGTTTGTTGGTGTCTCCGTAACGACGTTTGCGTTTCATCTTGTTGGTTTTATTTGTGTTTTGGCCCTGTTTCTGATTTTTGGCGCTGTTGATGTCTCAATTTACTGGCTTTTGCTTCCGCTGTTGTGGATGCTGCACTTTCTCTTTGCGCTATGCATAGGTCTGATTACTTCGATACTAAACGTCTTTATTCGCGACACGACGAAGTTTGTTGGACTGGTAATGACACTTTGGTTTTTCACGACGCCAATATTCTACCCTGCTTCCGCATTGCCGACGGTAACTGCCGGTCTTCAAATCTACAATCCAATCGCTTCAGTTGTTCAGCTTAACCGTATAATTGTGCAGGGTGGCTCGTTCCCTGAGTCAATAATACCCACAATCACCGTGATATTAGCAACGTCACTGCTTGCTGCGTTTGTGTATAGGCGAACGTCCGTAGAGCTCGAGGAGTTTTCTTGAATAGAGAGCTTCTTGTTCAGGTTAAGTCTCTATCTAAGGCTTGGGCGTCCGCGTCCAGTCCGGGAGAGAGGGTGTCTGCACTATCTAGATTGCTAGTCGGTGCACCGCTCGAGCGAAAAACAACCTTGAGTCAGGTCAGTCTCGATGTCTATCGGGGCGAATCCTTGGGTATCATTGGGTCCAATGGTGCCGGGAAATCAACACTCCTCAAGCTGATCACCGGTCTTTTGCATCCGACAACAGGGTCGGTTGTTGTCAACGGCAAAATCGGGGCGTTGATTGAGTTGGGTGCAGGTTTTGAGCAGGAAAGAACCGGTAGAGAGAATCTCTATATCTCGGCAGCGCTGCATGGCATTGATGCGTCCGCTCTTGCGGAGTTGGTGCCTGAAATCGTGGCATTTGCTGATATCGGCGAATATATTGATCAGCCAGTAAAGCATTATTCGTCCGGGATGGTTGTCCGTTTGGGTTTTGCGTTGATTTCGGCGCTGCGCCCGGACTTGTTGATAACAGACGAGGTTCTCGCTGTTGGTGATGAGTCGTTTCAGCGGAAATGTATTCGTTGGATTGAAGAATATCTCGCCAGCGGCGGAACTCTATTGCTGGTTTCGCATTCGACGTATCACATACAGAAGCTATGTAAGCGTGCGCTTTGGCTGAAGGATGGGAAGGTGCATGCTTATGGTGATGTATTTTCCGTAACGCAAGACTATTTGGCCTTTCATGAACGTCTTGGTCGTGCAATATCCGAGCCGACACAGAGGGTCGTTAACCAGAATGAGTACAGAGTTGATAGCGTTCGGATCAACGGATCTTCCGATGAAAAATGTCTGCTTTCTCAGCCAATGACCCAGTGCGATGTTTTCGTGGTCTCGCCTGATGGCCGGCCGCCTAGACTTGCTTGGGGTCTACTACGAGCCGACGGAACAGCGATTTACGGTGCGGTATCAGACATGCACGATGCCAAGCCCTTTGAGCGCGACGAAGGATTCGAATTCGTTATTCACATCGACTTGTCCGCGCTTTTGCCGGGGCAATACACATTGCGCTTCCATGCCATGGATCCCGAAGGGCTACGAATGTACGATACGGTAGAACGCTTTATCACTTTGCGCGGAGAAACACGAGAGCTAGGCTTGGTACGAATTCCACACAGATGGGAGTCTGGAATTACGAATATATGAGTCAATTTACGATTATCGTGCCGGCATATGGTGCTGTGGATGCGTTGGAGCGCTGTCTACTCTCGGTTTCGGAAAATACAGCGAGCGGCATTTGTGTTTTTCTCGCGGATGACGCAAGTCCCGGATGTCCCTTCGGGGGGCTCGTGGCGACAATGACGCGATCCCTGGGTAGCGCATTCCGCTTCGTGAGGCGCCCGGTCAACCTCGGATTTGTCGCAAACGTGAATTGCGCGATGACGGAGACAGCCGGGGATGTCGTCCTGCTGAACAGCGACACCGTGGTGACGCCCGGGTGGCTGGATCGTTTGATGGAGGCGTTTGCGAGTGACCCACGAATCGCGACCGCTACGCCATGGTCCAACAACGCAGAGATTTGTTCGGTTCCCAACTTCTGTCGCTCCAACCCGATGCCGGAGGATGGGGAGGTTTGGGCAAAGGCCGCATTGCTGGCTGGGTCGCCGACATACCCCGATCTGCCTACCGGGGTGGGGTTTTGCATGGCAATTCGCCGTGCGGCTTGGGATCAGGTCGGTGGTTTTGATCAGGCGACCTTCGGGCGCGGGTACGGCGAAGAGAACGACTTTTGCCTGCGCGTCGCCGGGCATGGGTGGCGCAACGTCCTGTGTGACAACGCGTTTGTCGCGCATGAGGGTGGAGTCAGCTTTTCCTCCGAGGGCCTTGCGCCCGGCGGAGAGAATCTCGCGCGGCTTGTCGCGCGTTATCCCGATTACAATCGGCGTGTGGCCGAGTTCATCATGGCCGACCCGTTGCGGGCGCGGCGCGAAGCGGTCGTTGCCCGTTATCATCAGTTGAGTGGGCGCACGGACTGAACTGGCGCTTCACTCCTCAGCAGAGACTGTCTGCATGACGGATGCAAATTCGGCGCTTGAGTTTACCGGCGAGCGCTTCACGCCAGAGTGCGTTCGTGAAATCTGGTACGAACATTTTCACCGCTACGCGTTCGCGTTGTCGCTGGTGGGCGGTAAGACCGTACTCGACGCAGCCTGTGGTGAAGGCTACGGGAGTTCACTTCTTGCCACTGCTGCGGGGTCGGTGTTGGGCCTGGACATCAGCCCTCAGGCGGTCACCCACGCGACCAATCGATACGCCGGGCAACGCGCCAACCTAGCCTTTCGGCAGGCGGATGTGGCGGCGTTGGAGGCGATGCCTTCTAGTACCTTCGATGTGATCTGCAGCTTTGAGACGCTTGAGCACCTGCATGCGCAGGAAAGCATGCTGGCTGGGTTTCGACGCTTGCTGGCACCCGGTGGAATGCTGCTTGTGTCGACTCCCGACAAGTACAACTACTCGGACCTCCCGGGATTCAACAACGAGCACCATGTTCGCGAGCTGTATCGCGACGAGTTCGAGACGATGTTGTCCCGGGAGTTTCGTTACGTTCGCCTGTATGCGCACAAGCTGGTATTCCAGTCGATGGTGTGGTCGCTCGAGGGAGGTCCTGGGCACTACATCGCGCAAACCGTGGACGGCGACGCTCAAGTAAGGCAGGGGCTCGACTATCCGCCGCTTTACTACATTGCTGTGTGCAGCAACGAGCCGCTCCCCGATCTTCCCGCGCTCTCGCTGTTTGGCGACCAGGCCGAATCGGTGTATGCGCACTACTACCATGAAATCCGCAAGAACATGAGCGCGGGTGCGCGCATCCAGCAATTGGAAGCTGAGCTGGATCAGGCACTTGCGCGTCTGCGTGAATTGGAAAACCTTCGATGAACTACGGCTTGAACTGGAACGCCGCCACAGCACCTGCTGACCTGCGATTGTTCGCCACGGTGCCCGGTGAGGTTCACGATCTGGGCAACGACGAAGCCTTGTTTCGTGAGACGTTTTCACAGCGTACGCATGTCATGACGGTGCAGGTACTGCAGGCGTTGGACCTGTGCCGGGCGTTCCAATCGCTCGATCAGCACGTCGCGACAATCTGCCAGCACATTGAATCGCTGCGCGGGCAGCAGGCGGCCGTACGCAAGGTGCTTGAGTCGCTGGCCAATCGCGGTGTGTTGATCGAGGTGGCGGAGTACGTTCGCCAACTCGGTCAGGGCGATCTGCCTGGCGCGGCGCCGGTGGGCGCCGTCATCATTCGGACCTGCAACCGCCCTGCCGCCCTGCAGCGCTTTCTGGCGTCGGCGTTGCACTACGAGCAGCGATGGCGAGCCCGCCGTCGCTACTGGATTCTGGATGATTCCGACGACCCGAAGGTGACGGCCAGTAACGCCGAGCGGGTTCGGCACTTTGCCGACGCCAGCGGTTGCGAAGCACGCTCGATCACGCGCGTGGACCTCGATGCCTACTGGCAACGGTTGTCGCGCGATTTGACGTCGCAGCAGCACATCCAGGCCGGAGTTTTGTTACAACGCGATGGTGCCGAAAGCCCAGACATGGGGGCGCACTACGGGCGTGGCATGAACTGGGCAACACTGTTGTCGGCAGGCACGCAAGCGATCTGGCTGGACGACGATCATCTGCTTAACTTCCGCTGGCATCCGCTGCGGACCGCGGGTTTCCAAATGGGCGCGGCGCTGAGCGATGAGTTGACCTTTGCGGTGCAGGGAGAGGCGAGCGCCGCAGGGTTCGCCGTTGAGGATGATCCGCTCGCGATGCACACAACCTGGTGCGGTCGATCACTCGCTGATGTGATCACCACCTCGCCCTGGTCACCCAAGGCACGCCAATGGACTGGACTCGCGCCAAGCCGCTCGCCGCTGCTCAAGCCAGGTCGGCGAATCGTCAGCACCCTGAATGGTCATCGCGGAGACACCACGGCGGCCGGTATCGACTGGATGATGGCGATGTCCAATGCCGCACGTGAGGGTTGGTGTGCCTCCCGCGACAGCTACTTGGCGGGACTGAGCCGTCCCGAGGTATGGCAAGGTAGTGCGCGGGTGGGTTTGACCACACTGGCGGCCAACATGCCAACTGGAATCGATGCGGGCACGCTTTTACCGGCGGTTCCGCGACGCGGTTCGGGAGCGGGTGCGGTGTTCGCCGGACTGATGGATTGCCTGTATCCCGAGGGTCTGCAACTGGAGTTCCCGATGGCAATCGAGCATCGGGAGGAAACGGGCGGTGATCGACGCGGCTTCACGGCGAAGGCCAAACAGCCCGCCTATGCAAGTGTGCTGGCGGCGCTGATGCGGGAGCGTGCAGACGTGATCTGCGCGGAGACGCCGTCGCAGCGTCTGGTGTGTGTGGCCGCGCTGTTGCAGGACGTTGCCGCGATGTCGACACCACAGTGCCGCACCTGGTTGAACGACTACACCGCCGATCTGCGTGCCGAGGAAGTGAGGCGGTTGCAGGCGGCCATTGCCGAAGACAAGCAGGCGGCCGTCTATTGGCTTGCTGATGCGCGTGCGCTGGTCGAGGCCAATGCCAAGGCACTGGTGACCGAAACACCCATGCGTTTCGCCGATTGGCCAGCGGAGCTCGACGAAACCGCGACACTGCAGCAGTTTCAAAGCGAGCTCCGTGACTACGCTGCCGCGCTGCAGGTCTGGCCGAGCTTGTTCGAGACGGCGCGTGTCAATCGCCTGATTGCATGAGTCAGTTCGCCGAGCAGGGTGCCTGCGTCAGTGCGGTCATCGTTACCCATCACAGCGATGCGGTGTTGATGAAGGCCTTGCACGCCTTGGCGCGGCAGCCCGAGTTGAACGACATCGTCGTCGTCGACAACGGTTCCAATCCGTCGCCTGTCGTGCCGACGCGGCTGGGAAATGTGCGCATCGAACTGCGGTGCAATATCGACAATCCGGGATTCGCCGTGGGCTGCAATCAGGGTGCGGCGTCGGCCTTGAGTGACTACCTGCTGTTCGTCAATCCGGATTGCTTTCTCCACGACGGTGCACTTGCCGCGATGCTTCAGGTGTTCGCGCAACAGACGCAGGTCGGTGTGGTGGGCGGCTACCTGCTTGAGGCCGATGGTCGACTGCAGTTGCAAGCGCGGCGACTCGATCCGACGCCGGAGCGTCTATGGGCCGCGCTGCGCGATGGTCGTCAATCGCTGCATCCCGCCGTAGGCGAGGTCATCGACGGCATCGAGCAGGTTGAGGCGATCTCCGGTGCCCTGATGCTGATGCGGCGCGAGGTGTTTTTGGCGCTGGGCGGCTTCGATACCGGCTATCGTCTGCATTTCGAAGACTTGGATCTGTGTCGACGTCTGCGCCAGCAGGGTTATGCCTGTTACGTCCAGCATGCGGCGCGCGCGCTGCATCTCAAGGGGACATCGAGTCGGCGCAATCCGGTCTGGGTGGAACTGCAGAAAACACGCGGGTTTCTGCGCTATTTCCAGCGCTTCGATGCGGTGGGAAGGCCCGCGTGGGAAGTGTTGGCGTGGCGAGTGGCGATCATTCTGCGTGGCGGCTTGTCGATGCTGCTGGCCGTTCGCTGGTGGCTGGTGCGACGTTAATCAGAACAGCAGCGCGACCATGAGCTGGACTACCAGCAGGTAGGCCAGGGTCAGCGGCAGCCCCGCGCGCAACAGGTCGCGTCGTGAATAGCCTGCCGGACCGGTGATCATCGACAGCACGGGATTGCTCGCATTGATGAAGTTGTTCGAGGCCGAAAGCGCCACCACCATCGCGAACGCGACTGGATGGCCGCCGACCGAAATCGCCATGTTGATCGCGATGGGCACCATGATGACGGTAGCGCCCACATTGCTGACGACCAGACCCAGCACGACCGTTAGCAGTCCGATGCCGAGTTGCAGAAGCCATACCGGCAAACCGCTACCGCCCTGCATCAACGCGCTGGCGATCTGCGAGGCCAGGCCCGACGAATCAACCGCCCAACCCAGTGGAATCAGCGAGGCCATCACGAAGACCGTCTTCCAGTTCACCGCGGCGTAGGCTTCATCCATGTTGAGCACGCCGGTCAACAACATCCCCACGACGCCTGCCATCAGCGCAACTGGCACCGCAACTTCGTGCGAAAGCGCCAGGCCCAGCGAGATCACGAACACGCCCAGGGCATGCCACAGCTTGTGCGGGCGCTGCTCGTCCTTGGGATAGTCGGTCACGACCACGAAATCGCGCTTTTCCGCTGCTTGTGCCAAGTCACTCCAGATACTGTGAAACACCAGCAGATCGCCGACACGAATGCTCAACTTGCGTAAGTCTTCGCGGAATACCTGGCTACCGCGATACACCGCCAGTACGCTGATACCAAGCTGTTTGCGCAAGCGAAGGTCGCCGAGAACTTGGCCGATGAAGCGCGAATTCGGCGGCACGACCGCCTCCGAAATGCCCGCACGGCTCGGGTTGAACAACTCATTGAAGTAGCGCATGCGGACATGCAGACGCAGGCTCATCCGGTCTGCATAGGCTTGTACGACGTCGCGTTCGCCCATCACGCCAAGCGTGCTGCCGACCCAGATCATCTCGTCGGCCGGTGGCGCAAGACGCGATTCGTTGCCATTGCGCAAGGCGAGAATCAGCGGCGTCCCCGGCTGCACTTCCGCCTCGCCAATCGACATGCCCACCAGCGGACTGTCGGCGGTGACGGTGAGTTCGTAAACATCGCCCGAAATGCCGTAGGTGCGGGCGAAGTAGCTGTCGGTGCGGAACGGCGCGACGCCCTTGTCATCGGATTCGCCAAACCAGCGCTTGCCGAACACTCTGAACATGGCCAAGCCCATCGCGAGCAGGGCCAGACCGAAGGGCAGCGGCGCGAACATGCCCAAGGGTTTGAGTGAGGCGACGCCGGACGGCAGATTGCGATTGGCAGCCACCAGCAAATCGTTGAGCAGGATCATCGGCGAGGAGCCCACCATGGTCAGCGAGCCTCCCAGCACGATGCAGGTGGCGATCGGCAGCAACAGGCGACCAAGTCCGATGCCGGTTCGCGACGACAACCGCGCCGCCACCGGCAGGAACAGTGCGGTGACCGAAGGGTTCTGCATGACCGAGGAAACCGCGCCCGCCGCCGCGCTGGTGTAGAGGATCAATCGCTCCTCGTAACCTTTCGCGGCGCGCAGCAAGGCCACCGCGATGCGGTTCAACAAGCCGGTGCGATCTAGTCCTGCACCCAGGATCATGGTCGCAATCACGCTCATCACCGCATTGCCGGAGAAGCCGTCGAACAGGTGTTCCACCGGCACCACGCCGGTCAAGCCAAGCACCACCAACACGAGCAAGGCGGTGACGTCGGCGCGCAGGCGCTCCCACACGAACATGACCATGGTGAACAGCACCAGGGCGGTGACGATCCAGACTTCGGAGGAAACCTGCGTATCGAATTCCATGTCCGGTGGCCGTCGTGTGGCCGAACTCCAGTGGCGATGAGAGGGAAGCCAGCCCTGTGCGGCGCTGGGCGATCAGTCCTTGCGACGGTACAGCAAATCCCAGACGCCGTGACCCAAACGCTGACCACGGCGTTCGAAATGGGTTTCGGGACGCCAAGCAGGTCGCGGTGAGTAACCGCGTGGTCCGTTCACGTTGGCAAGCAGGCTCTGTGCCTCCAGCACGTCCCACATGTGCTCGGCGTAAGGTTCCCAGTCCGTCGCCAGATGCAGCAGCCCGCCGGGTTTCAGTTTGCGACAGAGCAGTTCCACGAAGACGGGCTGTACCAGTCGCCGCTTGTGGTGACGCTTCTTGTGCCAGGGATCGGGAAAGTAGATCCGCACTTCATCCAACGCCTGATCGGCAATGTCCTGCGTGAGAACCTCCACCGCATCGGCGCAGTAGACCCGCGCGTTGACGAGTTGTTTCGCGGCCAGGCTGGCCAGCAGACGTCCCACGCCCGGCTGGTGAACTTCGATCCCGATGAAGTCGCATTGCGGCGTGTGCTCGGCGGCCCAGGCAAGCGCTTCGCCGTTGCCGGTACCGATTTCCAGCACGCGCTCGGCCTGTCGGCCAAACAGGGCATCGAGATCGCGCGGTTGTCCCTGCAGATCCAGTCCCAGTCGATCCCATTGCGAATCGAGTGCGCGTTGCTGGCCCTCGGTCAACCGACCCTGACGACGCACGAAACTCCGGATCGGCCTAGGAGCCTGCGCTTCGATACCGGGGTCGGGAACGCGTTCGGGCGTCATCAAAAGAACAGCCCATCAACGGGTGACGAGGCACTGGCGTAGCGCTTGCGCGGAATGCGTCCTGCCAGAAAGGCTTCGCGACCCGCCTCCACCGCCTTACGCATCGCCTGTGCCATCAAGACAGGTGACTTTGCACCCGCAATCGCCGTATTCATCAGCACCCCATCGCAGCCCAGTTCCATCGCAATCGCCGCATCCGACGCGGTGCCCACGCCCGCATCGACGATGATCGGCACCTTGGCGGCGTCGATGATTTCCAGCAGGTTGTATTTGTTCTGGATACCAAGGCCCGAACCGATGGGCGCGGCCAGCGGCATCACCGCGACACAGCCGATCTGCTCCAGTTGGCGTGCCACAATCGGGTCGTCACTGGTGTAGACCATGACCTCGAAACCCTCTGCGACCAAGGTCTCGGCGGCGCGAAGGGTTTGCAGCACGTCCGGAAACAGGGTTTTCTGATCGCCCAGCACTTCGAGCTTCACCAAGGCGTGTCCATCCAGCAACTCGCGAGCCAGGCGACAGGTGCGCACCGCATCCTCCGCGCTGTAACAGCCTGCCGTGTTGGGCAGCAGCGTGTAGCGCTCCGGCGGCAGCACATCCAGCAAATTCGGCTCACCGGCGTTCTGGCCGATATTGGTGCGACGAATGGCGACGGTGACGATCTCCGCACCCGCTGCTTCGGTCGCCAGACGGGTTTCCTCAAAATCGCGGAACTTGCCGGTGCCTGTCAACAGGCGGGATTGGAAGGTGCGCTGACCAATGCGCAGCAGGTCGGACGAAGCGGGTTGGCTGTTCATGGGCGAATTATCGCCCGATTTGGCCGCACTGCATCACCCACGCATGACCGAAGCGCCCTGCATTCATGAGGTGTCGCAGCGCGCTCAGCCGCCACCCAGCGCGGTGACCAGTTCGACCCGATCACCGTCCTGCAAACGCCATTCGGCGTGCTGTCCGCGCGGCACGATTTCCGCGTTCACTTCTACCGCGACGCGGCGTTCTGTCCAGCCGAGTTGGGCGAGGAGATCCGCAATGCTGCTGGTGTCGTCGACGATTTGCGGTTTGCCGTTGAGCATGATCTGCATGGGGTGATGAATCCTTGTCCGTGGCGTGCCTCGCGTTGCGCAAGCCTCACGCTGCGACTATTCTGGTGCGGCGGGTGTAGCTCAATGGTAGAGCAGAAGCTTCCCAAGCTTACGACGAGGGTTCGATTCCCTTCACCCGCTCCAGTCTGTCTTGCTTCCCACCTTCATCGCGCCGCGATCCCACGCAGGATGGACGGTGCTTAGCGATGTTCCTGCGCACGCTCATCCATTGACCAGCGCACCCGTTCGATGGGGCGACCCAAACGCTGCTGCAGTGTGTTTGCCTGGGTGTCGTTGGCGTTGACCAGAACGACGCGTTGTGCGGCGGCAAACAGGGGGGTGTCGGCCAGGCTGTCGCTGTAGGCGACAGCGTAGGGTGGGGCGAGTCCGGCTTCACGCAGCCTGCGCAGTTTCTCGCTGCGATGGCAGTGACGGGCAAGCAAGCGGCCACCGCCGAAACGGCGCGTGGTGCTGCCTACAATTTCGGGCAGTCGGGGCAGAACGGGCTGCAACAGGGCGCGAACCAGTTCAGGCTGCGCGCCGGTGGCGATCACGACGCGTGCCGGTTGCGCTTGGGCGGCGCGGAGGGCCAGCAAGGCCTGCGGAAACAGGCGTGTACGCAAGGACGGGCCGTGCTTGGCGAAGAAGGCGTGCGTCGCGTCGTCGCTGGCCGCGACCGTGCTCAGCCAGTAGGCGAAGCTAATTCCCCATCGCAGGCTGCGCGCATGCAGGAACAAGGGCGCATAGATCGGTAACAGCAGTAGTCCCAGGGCGCAGCGCCATGGCGAGCGTAGGATGCGCCAGCGGGTGATTTCGAAGCCGATGTCGCCCGCGAAGATCGTCTTGTCGAAATCGAAGACGATGACGGGAACGGCGTTGGAATCAGCCAAACAAGCGTTCCAGTTCGGCTCCCGGATCGTCGGCGCGCATGAAGGTTTCGCCGACCAGAAATGCGTGCACACCTTCGGCGCGCATAGTCAGTACATCGTCTTCATTGCGGATGCCGCTTTCGGTGATCAACAGCCGATCTTTGGGCACAGCGGGGATCAGATCGAGCGTGGTGTCGAGCGAGGTGTGGAAGTCACGCAGATTGCGGTTGTTGATGCCGATGAGCTTGGTCGGCAATTTCAATGCGCGTTCCAGTTCCTCGCCATCGTGCACTTCCACCAGCACGTCCAGACCTACCTGATTGCCCAGCGAACACAGTTCGCGCAGGGCGGCATCGTCGAGCGCCGCGACGATCAGCAGGATGCAGTCCGCGCCCAGCGCGCGCGCTTCGAACACCTGATACGGATCGACGGTGAAGTCCTTGCGCAATACCGGCAGTGTGCAGGCCGCGCGGGCTTCGACCAGGTACTCGTCGCAGCCGTGGAAAAAGTCCACATCGGTGAGCACCGACAGGCAGGTCGCGCCGCCGCGCTCATAGCTGCGGGCGATGTCGGCGGGGGAAAAATCCGGGCGAATCACGCCCTTGCTGGGGCTGGCCTTCTTGATCTCGGCGATCACCGCCGCATCGCCGTCCTTGATGCGTTTCACCATGTGGGCATGAAAGCCGCGCGCGGCCGACGCAGCCTTGGCGGCACGCTCCAGCGCAGCTTGCGGGCGTTGTTCGGCGCGCTCGGCGATCTCTTCGCGCTTGCGCGCAAGAATGCGGTGCAGGATGTCGGGCATGACTCACTTGGCCGTGAAAGATTGATGGCAAGGTTGCCGTGAAGCGGGCGCTGCGACAAGTCGGAGCGCGCAGTCAGTGTGGGTCGCCGCGCAGTTGCTGGGTCAGGCGCACGAAATCCTGCAGCTTGCGCAGCGCATCCCCATTGCGCAGGGCGGACAGGGCCAGCTGCATGCCGCTCTGGATCGAGTCCGCGACATTGGCGGCATACAGCGCCGCCCCCGCGTTGAGTGCGACGATGTCACGCGACACGCCGGGCTCGTCGTTCAGCACTTCCAGCACGCGCGCCTTGGACTCGTCGGCATTGGCAACCTGTAGATTGCGCGAGGAGGCCATGCTGAGGCCGAAGTCCTCGGGCTCGATCTCGTATTCGCGCACCACGCCGTCCTTCAGCTCGCCCACCAGCGTGGCGGCGCCGAGCGTGATTTCGTCCATGCTGTCGCGCCCGTACACCACCAGCGCATGCTGGGCGCCGAGGCGCTGCAGGGCACGCACCTGGATGCCGACCAGATCGGGATGGAACACGCCCATCAGGATGTTCGGTGCATCGGCGGGATTGGTCAGTGGTCCGAGGATGTTGAAGATCGTCCGCACGCCCATCTCGCGGCGCACCGGGGCGACGTTCTTCATCGCCGGATGGTGGATCGGCGCAAACATGAAACCCAGGCCGAGCTGCTCAATGCAGGTGGCGACCTGAGCGGGCTGCAGATCGATGGCGGCGCCCAGCGCTTCCAGCACGTCAGCACTGCCCGATTTCGACGACACGCTGCGATTGCCGTGTTTGGCCACACGCCCGCCAGCGGCGGCGACCACGAACATCGAGGCGGTCGAGATGTTGAAGCTGTGCGCGCCATCACCGCCCGTCCCGACGATGTCGACGAAATGCGCGTGCGGCGCGACCTCCACCTTGGCCGCCAGTTCACGCATCACGCTGGCGGCACCGGCGATTTCGCCGATGGTTTCCTTCTTCACCCGCAGGCCGGTGAGGATGGCCGCCGTCATGACCGGCGAGACCTCGCCGCGCATGATTTGCCGCATCAACGAAATCATCTCGTCGTGGAAGATTTCCCGATGCTCGATGGTCCGTTGCAGCGCCTGCTGCGGGGTGATGTGGAGTTCGCGTGTGCTCATGCGCTCAAGTGCTCAGGAAGTTCTGCAGCATGGCGTGGCCATGCTGGGTCAGGATCGATTCGGGATGAAACTGCACGCCCTGCACCGGCAGCGTGCGATGGCGCAGGCCCATGATTTCCTCGCGACTGCCGTCGGTGTTCTCGGTCCACGCGGTGACTTCAAGGCAGTCCGGCAGGCTGGATTGCTCAACCACCAGCGAGTGATAGCGGGTGGCTTCGAACGGACTGGGCAGGCCAGTGAAAACGCCGTGCCCGGTGTGATGCACGGGCGATGTCTTGCCATGCATGATGCGACTGGCGCGGATGACCTTGCCACCAAACGCCTGACCGATGCTCTGGTGACCGAGACAGACGCCAAGAATCGGCACCTGATCGCCCAGTCTGGCGAGTACCTCCAGCGACACGCCCGCTTCGTTCGGCGTGCACGGGCCAGGTGAAATCACGATGCGCTCCGGCTTCAGCGCGGCAATCTGCGCCACGCTCAGTTCGTCGTTGCGGATCACCTTCACCGCCTGACCCAACTCGCCGAAATACTGCACGAGGTTGTAGGTGAAGCTGTCGTAGTTGTCGATCATCAGCAGCATGGGGGCGGTGTTCCTGGTGTCCTGCAGAACGAATCCGCAGTTGTAGGGCGGACGGTGATTCGGTACGCGCCGCCAGCGCATTGCTCAGGTTGGCAAACCTACCGACATCGCGACGAAAAAGCTCGACGCGGCACATGAAGATTTGGCGCGTCGCGTTGTCGCGGCTTCGGGCTCGCGCATCGACGCGCTCGCGCGATCGGGCCGCATCGACACCGCATGGCGGTGGGTGTGCCGTGCGCTGCACCCACCGCCACGCAGGCCTTGCTCAGGGCGAGGCTGGGGCTGCCATCATCGCGTCCCGCTTGCTGCGGAAGGCACTGCTGGCATACCAGTTGGGCCATTGCTCGGAGTTCGCCAGCGTTTCGCCGACGCCGTACAGCACGGCCAGGTCTTCGATCACGCCGGACAGATCCCAGGCGGGATCGAACTCGTCCGAAGGCTTGTGGTAGTCCTGCGTGGTGTAGCGCTCGGCCTGCGCCTTGCCGTACTCCGCGCCCTTCTCGACGTGGTCCAGACCGCCTTTGGCATACAGTGCCGGCACGCCTGCCTTGGCGAAATTGAAGTGATCGCTGCGGAAGTAGTAGCCGTTCTGCACTTCGACCTCGGCGAACGCGGTGCGACCTTGCGCCGCCAGCAGCGGTGTCAGCAGGTCTTCCATTTCCGAGCTGCCCTTGCCAACCACCTCGAAGTCCCGCGTGCGACCAATCACGGTCATGGCGTCCAGATTGATGACCCCGACCGTCTTGTTGAGCGGAATGGTCGGATGGGCGACGTAGTACTTCGAGCCCAGCAGGCCGGATTCCTCCATGGTGACGGTCAGGAACAGCAGCGAGCGCTGCGGACGCGGCCCGCTGGCGAACTTCTCGGCCAGTTCCAGAATGCCCGCCACGCCGGTGGCGTTGTCGATGGCGCCGTTGAAGATGCCGTCGCCGGTGGCCTGGAAGGTGCGTCCCAGATGGTCCCAGTGCGCCATGTAAATCACCGCCTCGTCCGGACGCGCGCTGCCCGGCAGCAGGGCAACGACGTTGTCCGACTTGCCTTCGCGTACCGTGCTCTTGAAGTTGGCGCTCACACTGGCCTTCAGCGCGATAGGCTTGAAGCCAGGCGTGCTGGCTTCGCGGCGCAGCGTGTCGAGGTCCTTGCCGGTGCTGGCGATCAGGTATTGCGCCGACTCGGCGGTCAGCCAGCCCTGCATCGGCAGGCGCGGGTCCGGGTCTTCGCTGGCGGGCAGGTCAAACTGCGGACCGCTCCAGCCGTTCTGCACCACCGCCCACGGATAGGCCGCACCGGCATCGTCGTGAATGATCAGCGCCGCCGCCGCGCCTTGTCGTGCGGCTTCTTCGTACTTGTAGGTCCAACGTCCGTAGTAGGTCATGCGACGGCCTTCGAACAGGCTTTCGTCGCCGGTGTGGAAGCCCGGATCGTTGATGAACATCACCACCGTCTTGCCTTTCACATCCAGACCGGCGTAGTCGTTCCAGCCCAGCTCGGGCGCATTCACGCCATAGCCCACGAACACCACCTCGCTGTCCTTGATGGCGGTCTCTGCCGCGCCATTGCGCGTGCCCAGCACCATCTGGCTGCCAAACTCCAGCGCGTGTGCCTGACCATCCACCGTCAGAGTGAGACTGGCGCCGGGCTGGGTCGTGGTCGTCACCATCGGCACGGTCTGGATCCAGCTACCGTTGTTGCCCGGCTCGAAGCCCATGCGCTGATATTGCTGGATCAGGTATTCGATGGTCTTGGTTTCGCCGGGACTGCCAGGAGCACGACCTTCGAACTCATCCGACGCCAGCACGCGGGTGAACTCGGCGTAGTCGGCGACAGTGACCTCCGGGCTGAAGGCATGTGCGGTGGCGGCGGCTGTCGACGCGGGGGGCGCGGGCGCTGGCGCGGTGTCGGCGGGTGGCGTGTCGTTGGAACAGGCCGCCAGCCCGATCAATACGGACGTGACGAGCAAAGCATGACGCATGGTGCACTCCCTGGTGTGGCAACAAGACGTCGATGATAGGCCGCAGGGCGGTTTTGCAGTAGTGAACGGGCTGCGCTTGTGCTCGCGACCGATTTGTGCGCGCGACGCATTGGCCATGCCTGGCGCGCGTATTTTGCTCGCGTCTCATGCCAGCGAAGGCGGGTGTCGCGCTTACGTGGCGCGGCGTGGGCGGTGAACCCCACAGGAAAAGACCGTCAGACCCTGTGCGTCATTCACGCCCGTTTTGTCCGGTCACAAGCTCTCGAAGCCATCGGCAAAGACCGGCGCGCCTTCGCCGCTGCTCTGCAGCAGGATCACCAAGGCTTCGTTGTTGATGCCGGTGAAGTCGACGCTTGGAAAATCGATCCGATAGCTCAGCCCGTCGACGGCGCGGGTGACGCTGGCGCTCTGCGCGGCATTGGCGCTGTCGTTCCACAAATGCAGGCTGGCGGTGATTTGGGCATTGGTCCAGCCACCAGCCAGCATGTCGATGTGGTCCAGACTGGCCGCACCGTTGGCGGCGGGCAGCACGAACAAGGCGCGTTGGTTGCCGTTGGCGGCCTCGAAGGCATAGCTTTCGATGGCGACACTCGGGTGACTGAGCAAACCGGCTTTGCGTCGCAGGATGGTGCTGTCGGCAGGCAGGAAGGCATGCAGCGCGTTCATCGCATCGACGCCGCGCGTGCCGACCGGGCCTTCGCCGCTGGAGTAGAAAATGCTGCGGGCCTGTGCGGGCCCCAGCCCGCGCGACAGCCAGACATCCATGATGCGCGGGAAACTGCTCATCGCAGCCAGTCCGCCACGGCCTTCGGACGCCGCGCGAATGCCGCCTTCTTCGGTGTGGAAGACGCCTTGCGCGCTTGTGCTGCCATCCAGCCAGGTATCCCAGACCGTGTTGATCGTTTCGCCATCGGCATTGATCACGTAATGCACGTTGAGAAGGTCCAGCAGGTCGCCAAAGCGTTGTCCGGCAAGGCTCGCGGCCAGCGGTTTGCTGTAGTTGACGAAACTCTGACCCTTGCCATCCAGTTCGACTTCGTAACCCACGATCTGGTAGTCCAGCAGGGCTTGCAGCCAGCCCCCGTTGACACTGCTAACGGTCGCTGCCGGGCCCATGATCGGCACGCGAAAGGCTTCCGGCGCATCGGCATTGGCCGCAAGGATGGCCTCGATGGCCAAGGCCATCTGATACTCGATCTGATAGCCGATGATGCCGCGATCATTGGCCCTTTCGACATGCGTCGGATTGTCGTTGTAGTTGGAGTTCGGATGCGGATAGGGCAGTTGATTGGCCGCCAGCCAGGTGCCGATGGTCTGCCCCGGTTGACCGGCGTAGATCTCGTTGCCCAGCTCCCAGTAGGCGCGATGACCACCCGCACTGTTGCGCTGCATGCCATCGATCATCGCCTCGGCCAATTGCTGCACGTTGGCACGCCAGGCCGCCCCATGATCGGCGCGTACCGCATCGAAGAACGCGTCCACCTCGGTCTGTTGGCGATAGTTGTAGCCGTCCTGCAGGTGCACCCAATCGTGCGCCGCCAGCACCTCATCCAGGCGTGCGGGATCGATGCTGCTGCTGATGGCGGCATTGTTGGAACCGCGCGGATACCCACTGCGCACGGTTGATCGCCAGACCTCGGCGCTGAAACCCGCCGCTGTATTGGCACCGAAGTAGTCCTTCCACGGCGCCTCCTCGGCCAGGGTGAACGCCGTCGGCACTAGCAGCGCCGCCAGCAGCAGGCCCATTCTCAGTTGTTTGGCGTATCGCATCGGCTTCGACTCCTCGCGGGGTGGGGACCGCAATCCGCAGGGCAAACGTCCGGGGTCGTGATCGGTTGACACTGCCAATCCAGGCGTCGGGCTGCGGGAAGTCCGCTACGCTTCCGTCATCGGGTTCACACCCGCACCGGAGTCTGCTCGTGAACGCGATGATTCGCTGCGCATTGCTGCTGTGCTGGCTGTCGGGAACCAACGCGTTGGCCGCCGACCGCACACTCGGTCTTTTGACGCTGCCGGGCGTGTATGGCGAGTCGCCATGTGAGGACATCGCACCTGGCGAGGTGGCGTTGTATGCCGCACCGCAAGCGAGCGCACGGATCGGTCGCATCGAAGTTCTGCAAGGCTGGACGATGCAGAGCGAGGGCGGTTGTAGCGGGCTGCGCGTCGCGGTGCGTTTCGACAGCCAACCCGATGCGGTCCTTGACCTGCCAAGCCGCGAGCTGGACTACGAAACGCCCGCCGCCGTGGTGCTGGAAGCGCGCGCACCCTGGTTCCGGCTGCAGATGCCGAACGGCAGCGCCTGGGTGCAGGCCGGTCCGCAGGATCGATACCAGTCGCTCGCCGATCTGTTGCGCGATGGACTGAGCTACGTCGCGGTGCCCGACGCCATCGGCTGGGATCAGCCGCAAGGCCGCGTGCTGGACCGGCGCTGGGCAAGCGGCACGCCCGTCATGCTGCGCGAATCACGCACTGTCGGCGAGCAGCTTTGGCTGCACATCGACCTGCTCAGCCATTCCGTCTGCGTGTCACCCGAACCTGCCCGCGTGCTGGCGAGCGTGTGGATGCCTGCGCACACCGAATCGGGCGAACCCGCCATCTGGTTCCACTCGCGCGGCTGTTGAAGGCGGCGGGCGCGGTCAATTACCCCGAAAAATGCGACGTCATGTCGATACCTAACGTCGCCCCACCTCCTGCAAGGTGGGGCGACGGATCGCGTGCTACGGCAGCTGATATTCCACCCGCAGTGTCGCGGCAGTTCCGCCGTTGATGGTGACGTAGCGGGTGGCGGTGGGGTTGGCGCTGAAGCGGAGTTTGAGCTGGGTGCGACCGGTGCGGTTGATGGCGCCAAGACCGCTGCTGTTGAAGCTGCTGCTGTTCTGCGTGCCCGTGGTGAACTTGAGCAATTCGGCGACCGCGCTGGCGCTGGGTGTGGCGGCGTAGTCGCTGGTTTCGACGCCGCAGCCGCCGAGGCAGCCGTTGATGACATCGATCACCAGCGAATTGCCTGCCGGACTGGCCCAGGGATCGCCGGAGCCGCTGCGATAGGTCACGCTGAGGCTGGCCGACAGGATCACGGCGTTGTCGGGCAGGGTCGAGGTGTCGAAGGACAGCACGGCGCGGTTGTACTTGCTGTCGCTGCCGCGTCCCAGCGCCAGGCCCAGCGAGGACTCCAGCGTGCCGACGGCGGGGCTGCTGCCGTTGGCGTTGGCCTTGATGTAGCCGTCGTTGGCATCTTCGCTGCCGAAGCTCAGGACCTGCACGCCGCCACCGCCGCCGCCATTGTCGACGTTGACGCCGGTGTCGTCATCGCTGCCGACATTGCCGGCCGGGTCGTAGGCCTTGGCCATCAGGGCATAGCTGCCGTTGGCGACGCTGGCGCTGTTCCAGGTCAGACTGAAGGGCGATTCGGTGTCGCTGCCGAGCAGGCTGCCGTTGGCGTAGAACTCGACCTTGCTGACGCCGCTGGCATCGCTGGCGGTGGCGCTAAGAGTGACGTTGCCGCTCAGGGTGCTGCCATTCGCGGGGGCGGTCAGGTTGACGGTCGGCGCGGTGACATCGGCGTCCTGTTGGGCGTTGGCGATGCGGATGTCGTCGATATTGGCGCGCGCCCACGCTTCCAGACAGACGTTCGCATTGGCACCGACCTCAAAACGCAAGGTCACCGTCTGATTGGCGTAAGCCGACAGGCTGATGTCTTCGCGACGCTGCCAGCTGCTGTCGGCATACGTGCTGTAGCTGACGCTTTGCTGGTCGACCGTGACGCCGTTCACCAGCACCTTGAAGTAGGCGCTGTAGCTGCTGTTGGTGTTGGCCTTGAGGTTCAGCAGGCGGGCGTAGCTGAGGCGCGGATTGGCGCCCAGGGTGACGCTGCGGGTAAAGAACTGGGTTTTCAGACCGGTCGAGCAACTCAGGCCGGAGGATGCCGCGCCATAGGCCGATTGACTACCACTGACCGAGGCGGTGGCGTTGGTGGTGTTGGCGACGAAGCTGCCGCTCCAGCCGCTGCTGTCGGTGTAGTCACCGGCGTTGTCGCGGTTGGAGAAGGTTTCATCGAGTGCGGGCAGGTTCTGGGTGACGGTCACCGAAGTCGTGCTGTCGTTGCCGACGTTGCCCGCGGCATCGCGTGCCTGCACGCTGAGGGTGTGCGATCCGTTGCTGGTGCTGGTGGTGTTCCAGTCCAGTGTCCACGGTCCCGCTTGCGCACTGCGGTTGCCGCTGCCGAGCACCGCGCCATCCAACAGGAAGGTGACGTCGGTAACGCCGAAGTTGTCGTTGGCATCGGCGGCCAGCGTCACCGTGCCCGACAGCGTGGCACCCGGCGAAGGAAAAATCAGATCAACGGTTGGCGCAGTGGTGTCACTGACGCCGCCGCTGACGCTCACCGTGATGGCGGACGAACTGGCGACGTTGCCAGCCAGATCGGTGGCGCGCGCTTGCAGCGTGTGATTGCCATTGGCCGCGGTCGCGCTGTTCCAGCTCACCGAATACGGTGCGCTGGCATCGCTGCCGAGTAGCGTGCCATCGAGCAGGAACTCCACCTGGGCCACGCCCACCGCATCACTGGCATTGGCGCTGACTGTCACCGAGCCACTGACCGCCGCGCCGGGCGAGGGCGCGCTGAGACTGACACTGGGCGGCACGTTATCGAGATTGTCCAGGCCCCAGAAGCGACCGATGTAGTAGCTCGAACACAGGTTGACGTCGAGGATGTAGGCGCCCGCCGTGCCGCACTGGGTTTCGCCCGTGCCCGGATCAACCGGTGTGCCGTGACCCATGCCGGTGATCAGCACGGTTTCGACTTTCGGTACACCCGCTGCGTCCTTGTAGACCTTGTGCGGATAGCCGCCGAGGGTGTCCTGCAGGTCCGCCGTCTGGTCGATGCCGTGGACGTTGGTCCATTGCTCCATGCTTTCGGTCAGGTTGACCGGTCGCACCGTGGTGTCGGCATCGCCGTGCCAGATCGACACGATGGGCCAAGGTCCACTGTGACTGCTGGCAGCGCGCACCTTGTTGCCCCATTGCGCGGTGCTGAAGTCGCTGCCGGGATTCATGCAGGAAAACGCGGCGCTGATGCCGGTGCCGCAGTTGTAGGGGATACCCGCGACGATGGCACCGCCGGCAAACACATCGGGATAGGTCGCGAGCATCACCGCCGTCATGCCGCCGCCTGCCGAAAGACCGGTGACGTAGCTGCGTGCGGCATCGGTGGCGTGATCGCTGCGCATGCGATCCACCATTTGCTTGATCGACAGGGCTTCACCGCTGCCACGCGCGATGTCGCCCGCCTCGAACCAGTTGAAGCAACTCGACGAGTTGTTGCCGCTCTGCTGCTGCGGCAACAGCAGGGCGAACTTCCAGCGATTGGCCAGTGCCTCCCAGCCGGTTTCGGCGTCATAGGACGACGCGCTTTGCGCGCAACCGTGCAAGGCGACCACCAACGGCGCGTTGGCGGGCAAACCGCTGGGCACGTACTTGAACATCTTCAGATTGCCGGGATTGCTGCCGAAGCCGGTGACTTCGGTGAGCGCCATGGCGCTGGGTGCGACGCACACGATGAGGCACAGCAGTGCCGATTGGCCGATGAAACGACGCATGGTTCCTCTCCCCAAAAGGCCGCCCGTCGTGTTGGATTGGTGTGCGGGCGGTGGCTGCGTTCTCCAACGCGACGCGCCGATTCCGGCGCACTGATCCCTCGCGCAGTAAGTCACGCAACAGAACGATCAACCATTGGTCATTGGGGAAAGCTGCAGCGCAACAGCGCGTGTCAGTGCGCGAGGATGGTGCTGGCCTGACGCTTGAATTCAGCAGCTTTGGTTTCGTCGATGGTCAGTCGAATCAGTCGCACGCAGGCATCGACACAGGCGTTCAGTTCTTCCGCGCCATCGCCGCAGGCAGTGATCTTGGCGTTAATCTTGCTCGCGGCGCTGCCGAGCAGCGAATCCGCCAATTCGCATAGCCGCGCCTTGGGGCCCAACTCGATCGAGTGGGGGCCTTCCGGGCGGCGCAGTGTCACACCCGCAGGCGGCGCGATCAGATCGTTGGCGACCAGCCGTTCCAGCATGGCCAGCACGTCCATCGATCCGCCGAGGTCGTGGATCAGCTCGCCAAGTGTCCGTTTGCCATCGACCATGATCAGCAATCGACGACACATGAAGGTCAAACCCAAGCTGCGCTGTTCCAATTCGGCGCTGCCACGCGGCGTCTTGCTGAAGACCCATTCCGGTTGCATGCGGTCAACTCGTCAGCTCGCTGATGACGCGATGGATCAGGCGCACGGTAATCCACACATAGATCGCGCCGAACAGGAAGATGAGCGACACGATGGGATTGATGACCTGTGCTGGCAGCAGTGAGAAAAATGGCGTCACCAGGTAGCCCACGGTAAACAGGATGACCAGCGCGGACAGCTGCCTCCAGGCCTTGCCCACGATGCCGCCGGGCACTGTTTTTCCGAGCTTGATGACTTGCAGCAGACAGAACACCATCACCACGATGGCGGCAAGACTGATGACGAAACTGAGATCGAATTGCATGGCCCCTCCACGGATCGATCGGATAGTCGGGTCGCAAGGCAGGGTGTTTGCGCTGCGCCGCGCGACGATCATAGCCCTACACCGGCGCGTTCGGTGTCAACGGATGTCAATGTGATGACAGGCAATGTACGTGCCGCGAATTACTCGTCGTCGGCCTTGCGCCGCAATCGCCAGAAGTGCTCCATTTCAAGATAGGTGAAGGACGCCGACCAGGTGATCAGCACGAAGCCGGTCAATGCTTCGGTGCCGACCAGGAAACGCACCGCGCCGACGGGCGCCAGATCGCCGAAACCCACCGTGGTGTAAGTCGCCGCCGACAGGTAGACCGCATCCAGCAGGCTGATGTGGTCGTCACCGGTCAGATGCCCCGCGTTGGCCAGTTCCAGCAGCGCCCACAGCGCGCTACCGAAGACCCAGATTTCCGCCACGTGCAGGATCAGCACGCCGAAGATCCCGTACAGCACCTTGCGGCGTCGCTGGGTCTGCATGCGGGTCAGACGCTGCGAGATCTGCACCAATCCTTCGTAGTGGATCAACACGGCTAGTGAGACGGTGATGGCAGTTACTGCCACCACCAGCAGATTGACCGGCCAGTTTTCGTACATGGGCTATTTCAACGTCCGTTCGAACAATTGGAAGATTCGGCGATACTCGTCGTACCACGCTTCGGGGTGCACGAAGCCGTGCCGTTCCAGCGGATAGCTGGCCAGCTCCCAATGGTCCTTGCGCAATTCGATCAGGCGTTGCGCCAGCCGCACCGAGTCCTGATACATCACGTTGTTGTCGATCATGCCGTGGGCGATCAGCAGGTGGCCTTGCAGGCCTTCGGCGTATTCGATGGGCGAGGACAGGCGATAGGCTTCGGGATCGATGTCCGGCGTGTTGAGGATGTTGGCGGTGTACTCGTGGTTGTAGCTGGTCCAGTCGGTGACCGGACGCAGCGCGGCACCCGCCTTGAAGGCCTCGGGTGCGCGGAACATCGCCATGAAACTCATGAATCCGCCGTAGCTGCCGCCGTAGATGCCGACACGCGAGCGGTCGCCATGCTGCTGTTCGACCAGCCAGTCGATGCCATCGAGATAGTCCTCCAGCTCGGGATGGCCCATCTGCCGATAGATGGCGGTTCGCCAGTCGCGGCCATAGCCTTCCGAGGCGCGGTAGTCCAGGTCGAGCACCAGATAGCCCTGCGACACCAGCAGGTTGTGGAACATCTGCTCGCGGAAATAGGCCGGATAGCGTGCCGAGACGTTCTGCAGATAGCCCGCGCCGTGCACGAACATCACGATGGGATAGCGCTTGCCGGGCTCCAGCGTGGCGGGGCGGTAGAACTTGCCCCAGATGGTTCCCGCACCGTGATTCGAGGGCACTTGGACGTACTGCGGCGGCAGCCAGTCGACGGCCTTGAACGCGGCGCTGCGGGTGTCGGTGAGCGGCCTTGCCTCACCGCCCGAGGCGGGCAGCACGGCAATCTGCGTCGGCAGATAGCTGGACGACCAACTGACCAGCAATTGCGACTGGTCTGGCGACAACTGGAACGACTCGACGCCATCGAGGGCAGTGACTTCGCTGAGCTGGTCGTTGCCGAGATCGAGTCGATAGACCTCGTAATCGCCCGGCCAGGCGCGATTGCCAAGCAGCCAGACATGACGTCCGTCGGCACTGATCTGCGGCGCGGAGACTTCGAACGCGCCGCGCGTGTGTTGCTTGGGTTTGCGTTGACCTTCGCGGGTGAAGAAATGCGCGTGACCGTCTTCTTCCGACAGATACCACAGCGTGCGGTTGTCGGGCAGCCAGCCGAACTCGTTGAAACCCCAGTTGATCCAGGCCGGATCGGTGAGCCGGTGGCGCAGTTGCAAGGCGTTTTCCGGCTGTGCTTCGACGATCCAGCGGTCCTTGTTGTCCACCGCACGCAGCATCACCGCCGCGCGCGCGCCGTCGCGACTGAACTCGATGGCGTTGACGCGCAGTGCGCGCGGACCTTGCAACGCGGGCTTGTCGGCTTGCTTGCGCAAATCTGCCAGTGGATCGACATCGATGCCCGGCAGCGCGGCAAAATCCAGCGCGTCGACGCGGCCATCCTGCAGGTCGATACGCCACAGTTGCTGGGCCGTGGGCGCGTTGCGGCCGACCCGCACGCGGACTTCCTCGCTGTCCTCGTAACCGCTCTCGGTGACGTAGGTCGGCATTTTGCCCAGGCGACCACTGTCCGCCTTGGGGTCTTCGGTGACCGCAAGCAACCAGCGACCATCGGGCGACAGCACCGTGCTGACCAGTTTCACGTCGCCCAGGAACACTTCGGCGGGCAGCGCGTGTGGCGAGTGCTTCGCCAGCGCCGCGTCGCGTTCGCTGGCGGCGTCACGCCAGGATTTCTCGCGCGCCAGCGTGCCGATCAGACGCAATTGCAGGGCAGCCAGTTCGTCCGGTTTGGCCGCCTTGGGATCGACGCTGGCACGCAGCCGCGCCGCGGGCGAAATCAGGCCGCTATCGATCGCCAGCGTGAACCAGTCGGTGCCGACGCGGAACATCACTCGGCCATCGGTCATGAAGCCCGGCTGTGCCTCCTCGGCTTCCGAGCGCGTGAGTTGTCGCAAGCCGGGGCTACCGAGCGTGCGCAGGAACAGATCGCCATCCTTGATCATCAATGCGCGTTGCCGTGCGGCATCCCACACCACTTGCGCAGCGTCCAGATCGGCCAGCGCGGCATCGTCGACCGCGCTCGGCGCACCGCCCGTCGGTGACACCTGGAACACGCTGCGTTGCGGCGAGGCGTCCTGCTTCAGTGCGTACACGATGCGCTGGCCGTCGGTCGTCCAGTAGGGCGTTTCCACAGCGGGGCCAATCCACGCGGGGTCTTCCATGATCTGCTGCAGATCCAGCGCAAATTCGCTGGCCGGTGACGGCGCTGGCACGGCGGCCAGCAGAAGACTCAGAGACAGGGCAACTCGGCGCATGGACGGACTCGATGGCGAAACAGACAGGCGCGCAGAGTAGCCGCAGCGCGAAAGTCGCGAAACCTGCCGAAAGGCAGAGCCCGCAACGGGCAAGCGTCAGCACACGGCAGGCCGCCGCGCTGGAATGTGCTCAGGCCATGCCCAGGGCATTCCCTGCGAGACCATCGCGTTGCCATTGCAGCGCGTTGTTGAGGGTCACCAGGGCAATGGCATGCAGGGCTTCGCGGGTCAGAAAGCCCTGATGGGCGGTAACCAGCACGTTGGGGAAGGTCAGCAGGCGAGCCAACACGTCGTCGTCGATGCCACGCTGACTGAGGTCTTCGAAGAACACGTCGGCCTCCTCCTCGTACACATCCAGCCCGACCGCGCCAATCCGGTGTGACTTGAGCGCGCCGATCAGGGCGGGCGTATCGATCAGTCCGCCGCGACCGGTATTGATCAGCACGGCGCTGGATTTCATCCGCGCCAGACGCTCGGCGTTGATCAGATGATGGGTGCCCGCATTCAGCGGGCAGTGCAGCGAAACGATGTCGGCGCGTTCCAGCAGGGTGTCCAGATCCACGTATTCCGCGATGTCCTGCAGCGAGCGATTGACCGGATCGTGGGCCAGAACCTTGGCGCCAAAACCCTGCAGGATGCGACCGAAACACTCGCCAATGCGGCCCGTGCCGATCACCCCGACCTGCTTTCCGAAAATGTCGAAGCCGATCAGCCCATCCAGCGCGAAATTGCCGTCACGCACCCGCAGCCAGGCGCGATGAATCTTGCGATTCAGCGCCAGCAGCAAACCGACCGCGTGCTCGGCCACCGCATGCGGCGAATAGGCCGGCACATTGGCGACCTGAATGCCCAACTCGCGCGCCGCCTTGAGATCGACATGGTTGTAACCCGCCGAGCGCAGCAACAGCAGACGCGTGCCACCGGCATGCAGGGTCTGCAGCACCTCACGATCCGCATGGTCGTTGACGAAGATACAAACCGCCTCACGGCCCGCCAGCACAGGCGCACTGCGGCGATCCAGATGGAAGTCGAGAAACTCGAAATCGGCAGGCAGCCCCAACTCCCCCGCAGCCGCCTCGAAACTACTGCGGTCGTGCGGCTTGCTGCTGGTAAAAGCGATGTGCATGGTGGAACTCCGTGGTGATGCTGATCCGGTGCAATCTCGATGCCTGTCGGTGATGACCTGGGAGCCTGCGCGGCAGAAACGATCGAGGCGAAAAGTCGGCTGCGCGAGGACAGGTTTTCGACGGTTCGCCGGCCCATAGCACGGCTATGGGCCAAGAATCGGCGGAAACAATGGACCTCGCAGACGGCTTTGCAGACCGGTCGGCTTCTGTCGCGCAGGCTCCTGCGATTCATTGGCGATCGGTATCCTGTCGCCACCCTTTCTCGATGATCCCCCCATGAAAGCACGATGGCTCCTTTTGGTCTGCGCGATCTGCCTGTTTCCGGCCGTGTTGCTGGCCGCCAGCAAGCGCTTCTCGGTCGACTATCACGTCGGGTTTCTGCCCAGCGAGGGCTTGGCGACGGTGCGGATCGTGGTGGAGCCGGATTCGGGGCGTGTGGTGTCGCTGGATCTGCGCATGGATGCCGAGCGCTATCTCGACGTGCAGGGCGATGGCGAGGTGGTGCGTGAGGGCGAGCGAGTGCGCTGGACCTTGCCGGAAGCGGGTGGGGAATTGCGCTATCGCTACCGCATTGACAAGCGCCGTCGCGAAGGTGGCTTCGACGCCCGGATTACTCCGGATTGGACCTTGGTTCGCGCCGATCATCTGATTCCGCCGCTGCGCGCGCGCCTGACGCGCGACACCGACGCGCAGGCGCGG
>JAWLAY010000011.1:0-197558 GCA_041395245.1 Lysobacteraceae bacterium | reverse complement strand
ACTGGACTCTCTAGGAGCCTGTCGGACTTGAAGAATCGAAGCGAAAATACGGCTGGGCGAGGACAGTTTTTGCCGGTTTTGCAGGGCAATAGTTGAACTATTGCCCAAGGAAGCGGCGAAAAATGGACCGTCCAGACGGATTTGCAGCCGATTCCCTTTCAAGTCCGACAGACTCCTAGGCCACTCCCGCCACATCATGAGGCGCTTGCCGAGATCACCACGCCATGCGCTTGCAGATACTCCAGAGCAAACCACAGGTAAGCAACCGATCGAAGTCGGTCGATATCCATTCCCGCCTGTTGGAAGGTCGTGCTCGCTGAGTCAGGGCCTTCAGTCAGCAATGCGATCAGGACGCGGCCGATCACCCGGCGCGGGTTCTCCGCGCCTTCTACGGCAGGTTCGCTGGCGGCGACGTGTTGCTTCAGCGCGTCCAGGTCACCTGTCGCGTGCAAACTCAGCATTCGTTCAAGCTCTGCACGCCGAAACGCGGGTGAACTGACGCCAGCAAATTCGCGGGCGATCTCCATGGCTTTGCCAAGCTTTGTTGCAGAGTCTTCAGGCTTGCCCTGCAGTCGGTCCAGTATGGCTTCGACTTCCAATGCAAATGCCGTGTTCAGCGAGCGCCCTTCGTTGATCGCGTCCTCCGCCCGCGCGCTGCGCAATTGCTGGGTGGCCGTGGCTACATCGCTCCGAACCTTCAAGCTCATCCAGGCATAGTTGAGCCGATTGATCATGCGTCCCGAAATCTCCGCATACGGATGCGCGTCGATTTCCATTACCGCGCGTTGCATGGCTTGCAGACTGCCTTCGTAGTCACCCAGGCCTGAGCGCAATTGTCCAAGCGTATTCATCAGCGACATGGTTTGTGCGCCGGCCGGAGCGGTGAGAATGGCGCGCTCGATTGCTCGCTCCGCAGCGTGCGCATCGGCAGACTCGCGACTCAGCAAGGCGATCTGCACCAGCCCCGATGCGTGGCCAGGCGTATCCAATTCATAGACGTGGCGCATGCTGATCGCTTGACGAAAAGCGGATAACGCCGCGGTGCGGTCATTGGTGTATTTGTAGGCGAAGCCCAACAGTTGCCAGCCGAACGCTTGCAGATCCTGTCGACCATAGTTCGCGTGAATCCAGCGCTCGAACACCGTTTTCGCGTTGACGTAGTCATGCCGATTCAGAAAATGTCGGCCGACTGCGAAGGCGCGCAGTGCCGCGTTTTCGGGGTCCTTTTGCCAATCGGCGTGACTCTCTTCGGCGTAGCGCAGCAATTGTGCGGTCAGTACGGTGGCATCGGCTTCTTCGCCGAACAGTCTGGCCAGCGCATCGGCATAGCTGTTGGCGATATCGTTGCGTAGTTCGGCTTCACCGAGACTCCAGTTCATGCGATCAAGCGATTGCTCGGCACGCAGATAACCCCAGAGCGACAGTGTGGTGCCGATCGCGAGCGCACTGACCGACAATACCGCGGCAGCAACGCCAGCTCGATGGCGTCGGGCGAACTTTCCCACGACGTAGCGCAGGCTCGGCGGTTGCGCACTGACGGGTTGATGGGCCAGAAATCGACGCAGATCCTGCGCAAGTGCATTCACCGAGTCGTAGCGCCGCTCGCGATCTTTCGCCAGTGCCTTCAGCACCACCGCATCCAGATCGCCTCTCAATGCAGAGCGCCAGCGGTAGGTGTCCGAATCGGCAGCAGAGCTGAAACGACTCGGAGCGGTGATTTCCTGTTCCCGAATGACTCGGCACATCTCCAGGAATGCCATCCGACGCAGCGCTTGCGACGAGACCGGCAGACTTCCGCATAGCAGCTCGTAGAGGACCAGGCCCAACGCGTAGACGTCGGAGCGAGTATCGACGTCCAGTTCTCCCAGGGTGGCCTGTTCCGGACTCATGTATTCGGGCGTGCCCACCAATTCACCCATGTGGGTGATCAGACTTCGTTCCAGTTCGCCGCGCTCGACCAACTTGGCGACGCCGAAGTCGATGACCATCGGATGCCCAAGTGCACCGTCATCGCGCACCAGCAGGTTGGAAGGCTTGATGTCACGATGGATCAGTCCCTTACGATGCGCGTGCTGGATGGCTTCGCAGACAGGCAACAGCAGTTGTATTCGTTCGCCGAGATCCATCTGGCGTTCGACCGCCCACTGGGTAATCGGGACGCCGTCGACGTACTCCATGGCAAACCATGGGCGTCCATCTGGAGTCGAGCCCGTCTCGATGATGCGAGCGATGTTCGGATGCTCCAGCACAGCGAGGGCGCTGCTCTCCGACAGGAACCGGCTTCGCAGCTCGGGTGTGATCCAGCCTGATCGAATCAGTTTGATCGCTACGTGCGGACCGTTGTTGCCGATGGGGGCGGCGAGGAAAACGCTACCCATGCCGCCTTCACCCAGCTTGCGTTGCAGTTGGTAAGGGCCAACGGTGCTGCCTTCCCCAAGCGACTCTTCCGTGCCGTCTCGTACGGCACTGGCAATATCCTGCAGCGCACCCAGCGGGCTGGCGTCCGCCACACTGCGTGCCAGCAGCGATCGCAGATGCGCCACCAGAGCCGGCTCGGTAGTGGCCAATGCATCGAGGCGGCTCGAGCGCGCCGGCTCGGCAAGGTCGACGAGTTCGTTGAACAGGGTTTCGATTCGTTGAAACTGACTTGGGTCCATGATTGCATCCGGTTCTTGGTCGCCTTTCGGCCGCATACGCAAAGACATCATCGACAACCTTCGCGGCGAGCGTAGCAAGTTGATGGTGTCTTGCGCGTGCGCCTGCGTTTACCGGATAGCGAGCAACCGTTACCCTCGCGACATGACAGCCAAAACCTTTCAACTCAATGGTCGAACCGTCGACCTCAGTGACTGCCAAGCAACCGAATCCCTGCTGCGCTGGCTCAAGCGCAATGCCTTCACCGGCACTAAAGAAGGTTGTGGCGACGGCGATTGCGGTGCCTGCACGGTGGTCTTGTTGAGCCGTGACGCCGACGGCATAGCGCACTATGAGTCGGTGAATGCCTGCCTGCTGCCGATGGGGGCGATGCCGGGTCGCGAGGTGTTGACCGTCGAGTCGCTTGCGAGCGGCAACGATCTGCATCCGGTGCAAGCTGCCATGGTCGAGGGCGGTGGTTCGCAGTGCGGCTATTGCACGCCGGGCTTTGTGATGAGTCTGTTCGCGGGTTGGTACACCGATGCACCACTGAGCGATCACGACATCGAGGGCAATTTGTGCCGCTGCACGGGCTATCGCTCGATCCGTGCAGCGACGGATCGATTGAATGCGTTGCCACGCAGCGAGGATCGCTTCCGTGCGCGGCTGCGAGAGGGCATGCCCAGCCTGCCTGCAGCCGAGTTGCCTGGCTATTTCAGTCCGCTTGTCATCGACGAAGCCCTAGCGTTGAAGCAGCAGCATCCCGATGCGCAGTGGATCGCCGGTGCGACCGATCTGGGCGTGCTGCTGAGTCGCGGCAAGAGTCTGGACACCACCTTCATCGCGCTGGACCGCATCGACGAATTGCAGCAGATCGAACGGCAGGGAACGCAACTCCGCATCGGTGCAGGCGTCACCCTGGCACGGATGGAGAGCGAACTGATCGACGCGTTGCCGGTGCTGGGGCAGGTGATTCCGTGGTTTGCGGCCAAGCAGGTGCGTCAGCGCGCCACCCTGGGCGGCAACATCGGCAGCGCCTCGCCGATTGGTGACCTGCTGCCTGTGTTGCTGGCGCTGGACGCCGAGATCGTCCTGCGTAGTCTGCGGGGCGAACGCGTGTTGCCGCTGGCCGACTACTTCACCGGCTATCGGCAAACCCGGCGCCGCGACGACGAGTTGATCGTTGCGGTGAATGTGTCCTGCGATACGCAGCGGCGGATTCGCTTCTACAAGATCGCCAAGCGGCAGACCGACGACATCAGCGTCGTCGCGGCCTGTTTCGCCGTGCAACTGGATTCGCAGTCGCGCGTCGCCACCGCGCGTCTGGCTTTCGGCGGTGTGGCTGCGACGCCGATTCGTCTGCACGCGGTCGAAGCCGACTTGTGTGGTAGCGAGCTTTCGGATCAGGTGGTACAGGCGATCGCGCAGCGCATCGCGGCGTCACTGGAACCGCTGAGCGATCAGCGCGCCAGCGCGGAATACCGGCGTGCCCTGAGCGCCAATCTGTGGCGACGCTTTGTCGACGACCTGCGTGACGCGGAGGTCTCGGCATGAACCCGATGAAGCACGAAAGCGCCCGCGCGCACGTGACCGGGCGTGCCGCGTACGCCGACGAATTGGCGATGCCGCAGGGCACGTTGAGCCTGTATCCCGTGCAGTCGCCGCACGCGCATGCGCGCATCCTCTCGATGGACTATTCGGACGCAGAGCGCATGCCCGGTGTCTGGCGCGTGCTGACCGCGCGGGATGTTCCCGGTGAGAACGACACCGGCCCGATCCTGCATGACGAGCCCTTGTTTCCGGTCGATACCGTCCACTACTGCGGGCAGGCTGTGGCCTGGGTGTTGGCCGATTCCGAGGCGCAGGCGCAGCGCGCGGCGCAGTGTGTGCGCGTCGAATATCAGGTATTGCCCGCTTGCCTGAGCATCCAGCAGGCCGTTGAGCAGGCGAGTTTTCACCTCTCGCCGTCGCGCATCGTGCGCGGCGACGTGCAGTCGGCGCTGGACGAAGCGCCCGTGCAGTTGCATGGTGAAGTGCAGATCGGCGGGCAGGATCATTTCTATCTCGAAACCCAGGCCAGTTGGGTGCAGATCGACAGCGAAGGCATCGTTCAGATCGTCGCCTCCACCCAGCATCCCACCGAGACGCAGATCATCGTGGCGCGCGTGCTCGGTTTGCCCGCGCATCGGGTGGTCTGTCGCAGCTTGCGCATGGGCGGCGGGTTTGGCGGCAAGGAAACCCAGGCCAACCCCTTCGCGGCGGTTGCTGCCGTCGCGGCCTGGCACAGTGGCCGCGCGGTACGCATCAAACTGCCGCGCTCGCTGGACATGCAGTTGACCGGCAAACGGCATCCATTTCTGGCGCGCTACGCGCTGGCTGCCGACCACAATGGTCAACTGCGTGGCGCGCGCATCGAACTGATCGCGGATGGCGGCTGGAGCTGCGACCTTTCCCCGCCGGTGCTGTCGCGCGCGATGGTGCATGTCGACAACGCCTACTACTTCCCCGCGCTGGAAGTGAATGGCCGCATCGCGCGAACCCATTTGCCATCCAATACCGCCTTCCGGGGTTTCGGTGGGCCGCAAGGCATCTTTGTGGCGGAGGAAATGCTCAGCCATCTGGCGCGTCATCTGGGCCTGCCGCCCGAGCAGGTGCGTGCGCGCAACTTCTACGGACTGGACGCCGAGCGCCCCAGCGGAATGACCCACTACGATCAGCCGGTGCGTGACAACGATCTTCCCGAGCTGTGGTGGCAGCTTTTGCGCGACTGCGATTTCGCGTCGCGCCGAGAGGCCATCGACGCGTTCAACGCGACCTCGCCGATACGCAAACGTGGCATGGCCATCGTGCCCGTCAAGTTTGGCATTTCGTTCAACAAGACCGAATACAACCAGGCGGGCGCGCTGCTGCATGTCTATGCCGACGGCAGCATCCAGCTCAACCACGGCGGCACCGAAATGGGGCAGGGACTGCACACCAAGATGCTGGCCGTGGCGGCGCGCAGCTTGGGCGTCTCGCCATCACGCATTCAGATCATGCCAACCAGCACCGACAAGGTGCCGAATACCTCGGCGACGGCGGCCAGCACGGGCGCGGACCTCAATGGCCAGGCGATCAAGGCGGCGTGCGAGACGCTGCGCGAACGCCTGCGGCCCATCGCCGCCGAGTTGCTGGACTGTGCGGCGCAAGACGTCGAGTTTGTCGATGACCACGCAAAACCGCGCGACGTGCCTGCGAAGCGGGTGAGCTTCAGCAAACTGGCTGCGACGGCCTACGCCCAACGCATCAGTCTTTCTACCACGGGTTACTACCGCACGCCCGGCCTGCACTGGAACCCGACCAGTGGAAAGGGTCATCCGTTCTACTACTTCGCATTCGGTGCGGCGGTAGCGGAAGTCGAGGTCGACGGTTTGACCGGCGTGCACACGCTGCGGCGGATCGACATCCTGCACGACGTGGGCGATTCACTGAACGCGGAGATTGATCGCGGCCAGATCGAGGGTGGATTCGTGCAGGGCATGGGCTGGCTGACCTGCGAGGAACTGCGCTGGAACGCGCAGGGACGCCTGCTGACCGATGCGCCGAGCACCTACAAGATTCCCAGCTTGGGCGAATTACCGAAGGACTTCCGGGTTCGCCTGTTCCATCGTGAATTGCCACGCAGCACCGAGGTCATTTTTGGCAGCAAGGCGGTCGGCGAGCCGCCGCTTTGTCTGGGCTTGAGTGTGCGCGAAGCCCTGCGCGATGCGGTGGCGGCGTTTGGAGCCGACTCGCGGCATGTTGCGCTCGCCTCACCGGCCACGCCGGAGGCGGTCTTCATGGCGATTCGCGCGCAGACCGGCTGAGATGAGCGAATCCATCTGGAAGTCGCTGTGCGCGTCGCTCAATGCGGGTGGCGAAGGCGTGTTGGCCAGTGTGGTCGGCAGTGTTGGCGCCACACCACGCAAGCCGGGCGCGATGATGTGGATCGAGCCGCGATGCTGCATCGGCAGCGTGGGCGGTGGCGCCGCCGAAGCCCATGTACTGGCGGAAGCGCAAGCCATGTTGCGTGACGGAAGGACTGCCACCGGTCTGCAGATTTCCCTGCAAGGCGGCGATGCCGCGTATGGCGTCTGCGGTGGTCAGATGCAGGTGGCAATGCGTCGCTGGCAAGGTATTGCGGATGCCGCACTGGCGCGTGAGTTTCTGGCGACCCTGCAGTGCGCGGCAGAGATCACGTTGCCCGCTGAATGCCTTGGACAGGGTGCAAACCCGCTGACCTTGAAGGCCGATCCACGGCTGTTGATCGTCGGTGGCGGGCACTGCGGGTTGGCGCTCGCGCGCCATGCCGTCAGCCTGGATTTCGATGTCTGGGCGTACGACCCGCGCGATGAATGGCTACAGGCCATGCCCGCAGCCTGCCGCGCCCTGCAGGGCGACTGGACGAGTCTGGGCGAGGCACTACGCACGCCCAGACCGGTCTACGCGGTGCTGCTGAATCGCGATTACGTTTCGGATGTGCGCACCTTGGAACAGCTCGCATTTCGCGCACCCGAGTTCATCGGCATGATGGGCAGTGCGCGACGCATTCACGAAGTACGCCGGGCATTGTCGACCCCGACACTCGCGGCCCTGAAAATCCACGCGCCGGTGGGGCTGGACATCGATGCGGAAACGCCTGACGAAATCGCCATCAGCGTGCTGGCGCAGCTGATCCGGTTTCGGTACACATCACGATGCGGTCATGCGTCAGCGACCGATCCATGCGCCGACTCAAGTGTTGACGATCCCATTTCCTCTGCCTACAATGCGCGTCTTCCAGCCGTGGGGCCATAGCTCAGCTGGGAGAGCGCTTGCATGGCATGCAAGAGGTCGCCGGTTCGATCCCGGCTGGCTCCACCAAAGAACACCAGAACAGACTGCCTCGTCTGTTCGCGTTGAGAGATCAACGTCCCCATCGTCTAGAGGCCTAGGACACCTCCCTTTCACGGAGGCGACCGGGGTTCGAATCCCCGTGGGGACGCCAGCTTCAAAACATCAAGCCCAGTCATCGCGCTGGGCTTTTTGTTTTGCTCATCGGCGTAACCACGCCTCCACGCCGTTCGCTGCGCGGGCGCCGCTGGCGTAGCAGGCGGTCAGCAGATAGCCGCCGGTGGGGGCTTCCCAGTCGAGCATTTCTCCCGCAAAAAACACGCCGGGAAGTTGCTTGCTCATCAACTGGCTGTCGAGTGCATCCAGGCGAACGCCGCCAGCGGTGCTGATGGCTTCGTCGATGGGGCGCGTGCTTTGAAGGCGCAAGGGCAGTGATTTAAGCGCTCGGCACAGGGCGTCATCGTCGTTGATGGTCGCGGTAATCACGCAATCGCGGACCAGGGCCAGTCGGGCATCCTTCAGGCCGAGACAGCGGGCGAGTTGTTTTGTGCGCGTCTCACCCTTGCGTGCGCTGTGCAATCGCGTGCGCAGTTGTTCTTCGGTCTGGTTGGGGAACAGGTCGAGGTGTAACACGGCACTGCCGTCGCGTTTGATCTGTTCGCGCAGCGGGGCCGCGAGTGCGTAGATCAAGCTGCCTTCGACGCCGTGTTCGGTCAGCACGAATTCGCCTTGCCGCGTGTGCCAGCTGCCGTCGGCTTCCTGCCAGTGGGCGCAGACCGACTTGATCGGCGCGCCCGCGAAGCGTTGGCGAAGCGGCGGGCTCCACTCGCATTCGAAGCCGCAATTGCTGGGTTCGAGATCGCGCACCTCAATCCCGGCATCGCGCAGGGCGGCGACCCATTGCCCGTCGCTGCCGAGCTTGGCCCACGATCCGCCGCCCAGTGCAAACACGACCGCATCCACCGCAAACGAGACGTGGCCCGACGGCGTTTCAAACTGCAGGTTCCGCTCGGCATCGATTGCGGTCCAGCGGTGCTGGACGTGGAATCGAACGCCTTGTGCACGCAGGCGCCGCACCCAGCCGCGCATGAGCGGTGCGGCTTTGAAGTCGGCCGGAAACACCCGGCCGGAGCTGCCGATGACGGTTTCGATGCCAAGATCGCGTGCCCAGGTTCGCAGATCATCGGCATCGAAGTCGTTCAGCCACTCGCCGACGCGTTCCGCTTGTTCGCGATAGCGTTCGACGAAGCGGGGCTTGGGTTCGGAATGGGTCAGGTTGAGTCCGCCCTTTCCGGCGATCAGGAATTTGCGTCCGACCGAGCCCATGCGGTCGAACAGGTCGACCTCATGGCCTTGCGCGCGGATTCGCTCGGCAGCAAACAGCCCCGCGGGGCCGCCGCCCACGACGGCAACCCGAGCTGGAAAAGCGGTCATCGATCAGTCGCCGATGGCGGCCAGCATTGCCTCGGCGGACGACACTCGGAACTCGCCAGGGGATTCCACATGCAGGATCTTCAGCACGCCATCGTCGGCAAACAGGGCGAAGCGTTTGCTGCGCATGCCCATGCCGAAGGCGGTGGCATCCATTTCCAGTCCCAGTGCCTGTGAGAACACGCCATTGCCATCCGAGAGCATCATCAAGCCGGGCGGAACATCCTGGCTCTTTGCCCAGGCGCTCATCACGAAGGGGTCATTCACCGCCATGCAGGCGACATGGATGCCACGCCGCTGGAAGTCCTCGAAGTGCGTGATGTAGCCGGGCAGGTGCTTGGTAGAACAGGTGGGCGTGAAGGCACCGGGAACCGAGAACAGCAGCACCTTGCGGCCATCGAACAGATCGCGCGTGCTGAGGGTTTGCACGCCGTCTTGCAACTGGCTGAGGCTGGCGTCGGGAATACGTTCGCCGATCTGGATGGTCATGGACTGTTCTCCGTGTGGATGAGGGTGCATGGTAACCAATGCGCCGAGAGGAGCAGGTGAGTTTGGCGCGAGGCTTGATGCGTGCGGTCTGTGTCACCATGAATGCGACGTTGTCATCCTCCTTCATGGATATCGCTCATGAGTTCGACGCTGATCCTGATTGCCATCACTGCCTTGGTTTCGTGGTCTGCATGGCAACAGCCGCGCTTGTTGGAACGCCTGTTGTTCTGGTCACCGGCGGTCACCCGCGGACGCGAGGTCGAGCGTTTCGTCAGCTATGGTCTGGTGCATGGTGATTTCCAGCATCTGCTGTTCAACATGATCACCTTGTATTTCTTCGGTCGACTGATCGAGGAGTTCATTAACCAGCAGATCGGCGATCTGGGCTTCGTTTTTTTCTATGTGTCGGCCTTGATCGTCTCGATCTTCCCGAGCTGGATGAAACATCGCGATGACCCGAGCTATCGCAGTCTGGGTGCCTCGGGTGCGGTGACCGCCGTGTTGTTCGCGTTTATCCTGCTGCAGCCCTGGTCGATGATCATCGTCTTCGTGCTGCCGGTGCCCGCGATCCTGTACGCGGTGTTCTACGTCGGCTACAGCCTCTACATGCAGCGAATGGGGCAGGACAACATCAATCACAGCGCCCACCTGTGGGGCGCGGTGTATGGCGTGACCTTCATGGTGGCGATGCAGCCGCGCGTGCTTTCGCACTTTTTGTCGCAGCTCGGACTGGGCTAATGCAGTAAATTAGGCAAACCCGATTTAACGAGACTTGCGCATGGCTCCTGCACAGAAGTTCCAGTGGTTGTTTGCCATCCTGATGGGCAGCGCCATGGTGTTTGGCGTCACCTTTGCCGTCACCGCGTTCAACACCGGTTTCGACGCCGGTTTCCCGTTGCGCTGGTTGCGATCATTCCTGGTCGGCTGGTGCGTGGCCGTGCCGATGATCTATTTTCTCGCGCCTCGCGCGCGCAAGCTGACCGGCCGCCTGTTGGGCATGCCGGTCTGAGCCCCGCAACGCTTACTTGACCAGCAGCACCGGTACCGGCGCGGTGTGAACCACCTTGGTGGCAACCGAGCCCATTAGGACACTGCCAACGCCGGTTAGTCCGCGTGTGCCCATGATGATGGTGTCGCAACCATTGCGTTCGACCTGCTCGGCCACGCGTTCGGCCACAGGCCCCAGCGTTGTGTGTTGCTCGAACGGCAGCTCGGCCTGGGTCAGCACTTCCACGGCGGGTTCCAGCGCGTGGGACGCGGCGCGCAGCGCCGCTTGGCGCAGGCTTTCCAACAGACTGGCGGTCAGGTAGTCACCGTAGACGACCGGTTCTTCCTGCACATTGAGCAGATGAATCTCCAGACGCCTGTACTCCTTGGCGAAGTCGACCGCGTACTGCAAGGCCCGCCGGGATGCCGCTGAGCCGTCAAAGGGAATCAGTACCTTGCGCATGGTGTTCTCTCTCGCTGAGCGCAGGCCCATTGCCTGCCCACGGCCATTCTGCCTGCAAGAATCGGGCGCTGATTGATGCTGCGCAATTGTCGGGTCCGGTGTGCTGGGCGGTGCGGCACGCTCCTTGCTGAGTGGTCCCCGCAAGCGGTGCAGGGTAACGGCGTGCAATGGAAAGCAAGAACGAACACTGGAAAGACAAATACCTCGACTTGATCGATCAGATCGAGCGCGACAAGGCCCGTGCGGAGCACATGGACGCCAGTTTGCGACGAGCGATCTCGCGTTTGAGCATCGCCTGCCGGGGTTTGGACAATCGACTCGACGACGAATTGACGCGATTTTCGACCGCGGTTCGCCAGAAAGTTGACGTTGATGCCTTGAACACGCGGATCGAGGCGCTTTCGGAAGCCATCGTTGGCCTGGATCACGCGCCCGATGCGCCCGCCTTCCAGCCCCCGCCGGTCGCGGCGCCAGCGGCGCCTGCGGCAGTGACCGAAGTGCGGGTGCAGGACAACGCCGGTCCGGCGCTGAAGAAGCTGCTCGACAACGTGAGCCTCGGGCCTGAGCTTGTGCCGCAGTTGGTGGCATTGCGAGACCACGTCGTGCCGGTGATGAGCGAGCCGCAATGGGGACCGGTGGTCGAGACCTTCCTCAGTCTGCTCAACACGCAGCAAACCCAACTCGCCAGCGACAAGGCCAACCTGGAGCGCATGCTGGAGCAGGTTGATGGGCGGCTGGATGAGCTGGCCGTCTATCTGATGGGTGACAAGGATGCCCGCAAGCACGAACGCGATAGCCGCGATGCCTTGACCACGCAACTGCATGGTGAGGTGGATCGACTCGGGACGCATGCGCGCCAGGCCACCGAACTGACCACCTTGCAGCAGCACGTCAGCACGCGGATCAGCGCGATCAACGCCCATGTGCAGGACTTCCGTTCCCGCGAGGAAGACCGCATCGTCCGACTGGAAGAACGTGGCGAGCAGATGCGCTCGCGGATCGATGAACTGGAGCGCGAAACCACCAACCTTCGGCAATCCCTGCGTTACGAACAGGTGCTGGCGGCGACCGACAATCTGACCCGGATTCCGAATCGGATGGCGTATCAGGAGGCGATCGCCCAGGAATTCGCACGCTGGGCACGCTATCCGCGCCCCATTGCGCTGGCGGTCTGGGACATCGATCACTTCAAGTCGATCAACGACCAATACGGACATAAGGCGGGTGACAAGGTGCTGTTTGCGGTGGCGCAGGTGCTGCGCAAGCACTTGCGCAATACCGATTTCGTCGCCCGTGTCGGCGGTGAGGAGTTCGTCGCCATCCTGCCCGGCGCCAGCTCGGAGCAGGCCTTACGTGTGGTGGAGGAACTGCGCCGCAAGGTGTCGCACCTCGGCTTCCATTTTCAGGGCAAGCCCCTGCAAGTCACGATGTCCTGCGGGATTGCGCAGATCCAGCCGAGTGACACGCCGGACACGCTGTTCGAGCGCGCGGATCGGGGCATGTATCGAGCCAAACAGAACGGCCGCAATCAATCTCTGGTCGAGGAACAATGATTACGCGAGGCGCAGGCAATCACTCCGCATCGGATCAGTACGGTAGCGGCATCTGTCCGAGCAGGATTGAGGCGCTGGCCAATGCCACACCGATGCCGGTTGCGGCCAGTACATCGCTGGGGTAGTGCAGACCCAGCACCACACGCGAAGCGGCGATGCTGGCACTGAAGGGGATCAGCAACCAGGCGAGCAAAGGGTAGTGCGCCAGCGCGACCAGGGTGAATGACACCGCGTGCAGGGTGTGACCCGAGGGAAAGCTGAACTCGTCGAGAGGGCGAACCAAGGGACGAATCCGCCGATCCGCCGCAAACGGACGTGGGCGTCGGGTCCAGCGCTTGAGTGACCGATACAGCAACAAGGCACTGGCACCGGTGGCTGCCATATGCGCCGAGGCAGCCAGACCCGACCAGCCATCAAGCAGAACGATCAGCGCCATCAGGCTGTACCAGGCCACGCCATCACCAAGACGGCTGACCAGTGCGAAGAAGCGACGCACACCGTTTCGATGTCCCCAACGATTGGCGGCCAGGCAGAATGCGGACTCGTGACGGCTCAGGCGGGTATTCATGTCAGCGATCTCCCAGGCAAGGACTGCAACAGCTCGGCGAAATGTTCGGCAACGCTGTGCGGGCTGAGGTGCTCGATGGCAGCTCGCGCGGCGTTGCCTTGGTGCAGACAGTTCGATGGCGATTTCGCGAGATCGCAGACGGCGGCGACGAAGGCGGCTTCGTCGCCATTGCGGATCGCCGCGCCATGCACGCCGTCGAGTAGGTGTTCTCGTGCCGCGCCGTAGCGATAGGCGACGGTGGCAATGCCACTGGCCATCGCTTCCAGGGTGACGTTGCCGAAGGTCTCGGTCAGGCTGGGGAACACGAACAAATCACCGGAGGCGAAATGCGCCGCCAGCGACTCGCCGCGCTGCACGCCGCAGAAGACGAAATCCGGATTGGCGGCCGCCAGCGCCGCGCGGGCCGGTCCATCGCCAACCCAGATGAAGCGTGCGTCCGGCTGTTCACGCTGCAATTCGCGAAACGCGCGCACCGCCAGCGGCAGGTTCTTTTCCGCCGCGATGCGACCGACGTAAATCAGCGCTGCTGCGTCGTCGCCAACGCCCCATTGTCGGCGCAGATCTCGGCTGCGCTTGTTTGGGTTGAACAGTCGCGTGTCGACGGCACGTCGCAGCAGGCGCGGGTGCCGGAAGCCGCTGTTTTGCAGGAACTCGGCAAGCTCGATGGTCGGCACCAAAGTGGCATGTCCGCGATTGTGGAAATGCCGCATCCAGCGGAACACGGTCGGCCGCAACCAGGCGGCACCGTAGCGTTCGACGTAGTCGTCGAAGCGGGTGTGGAAACCGGTCGCGACCGGAATGCCGAGTCGATTGGCAGCACGCACGGCCGACCAGCCCAGCGGACCTTCGGTCGCGACATAAATCGCGCTCGGGCGCTGTTGCTGCCAGCGTTGCCGCAGCATGCGCCCCGACGGCAGGCCGAAGCGCAGGCCGGGATAGCGTGGCAGACCCATTCCGCGAACCAGCAGGTGATCCGCCGCCAACGGCGCAGCAGTGGCCTGACTGGGGCGAATGAGCTCGACGCGATGGCCAAGTTCGCGCAATCCGAGTTCCAGGCTCTGCACCGTCAGTGCAACGCCGTTGACCTCGGGCGGATAGGTTTCGCTGACGATGACGAAATGATCGGTCTGGCCCATGCCCGCACCATGCGGGAAGGCGGTGGCGCGGGCATGACAGCCGAATGACGCCCGTGTGACGGGCGTCGATAACTCACTTCATCAGACTGCCCAGCACACCGCGGAGCAATTTCTTGCCGAGTTGATTGCCGGCCGTCCGCATCGCCGATTTCGCCATGGCTTCTACCGCACCTTGTCGCCGACTGGTACCGAACATCCATTCGCTGAGCTTGCGGGTGATCGGGTTGGGTTCGTCGGTCGGCGCGGGCGGCGGCGTGGCGGGCGATCCCGTCACCGGCGCCGAGGACGCGGCGGTCCGGTCCGGCGATGCTGCTTGCGCCCGCGCGGCGAGCATTTCGTAGGCGGATTCACGATTGATCGCGGTGTCGTACTTGCCACCGACCGGACTGCGCAGGCGTTGTGTCTGGCGCTCCTCCGGCGTGATCGCACCCATGCGACAGCGCGGCGGCGCGATCAGTGCGCGCTGCACCGGCATCGGAATGCCCTTGTCCTGCAGGGTGGAGACCAGGGCTTCACCGACCGCCAATTCGGTGATGACCTTGGCAACGTCCAGATTTGGATTGCTGGCAAAGGTCTCGGCGGCGGCGCGCACGGCTTTCTGATCGCGCGGTGTGAATGCCCGCAGGGCGTGCTGGACCCGGTTGCCCAGTTGCCCGAGCACGCTGTCGGGCACATCGTCCGGGTTCTGCGAGCAGAAATACACGCCGACACCTTTGGAGCGGATCAGCCTCACCACCTGTTCGACACGCTGTAGCAGCGCGGGCGGGCAGTCGTCGAACAACAGGTGTGCTTCGTCGAAGAAAAACACCAGCTTCGGTTGCTCCAGATCGCCGACTTCCGGCAGATTCTCGAACAGCTCGGACAGCAGCCAGAGCAGGAAGCTCGAATACAGGCGCGGCTTCAGGATCAGTTGATCGGCGGCGAGCACGTTGATGATGCCGCGCCCACTCATGTCCTGCCGCATCAGATCGCTCAGGTCGAGTGCCGGCTCGCCGAAGAAATGCTCGCCGCCGTCGCTTTCCAGACGCAGCAATTGGCGCTGGATCGCAGCGATGCTGGGAGCGCTGACCAGCCCGAGTTTGGCCGAGACCTCGGCGCGGTGCTCGGCGATGAAGCCGAGCAGGGCGCGCAGATCATCCAGATCGATCAGCAACAACCCCTGTTCGTCGGCAAGCCGAAATACCACATCCAGCACGCCCGACTGGGTGTCGTTGAGCTCCAGCACACGCGACAGCAGGGCCGGACCCATTTCGCTGATCGTGGTGCGGACCGGGTGACCGAGCTTGCCGTAGAGATCCCAGAACACCACCGGGCTGGCCTCGTTCTGGTAGCCCTCGACGCCAATCTGCGCCACCCGCGTCTGCAGCTTTTCGGAGGACGTTCCGGCCTGACATAGTCCGGCCAGATCGCCTTTCACATCGGCCAGGAAGACCGGCACGCCCATCCGCGAAAAGCCTTCGGCCAGCACCATCAGGCTGACCGATTTGCCGGTTCCGGTCGCACCGGCGATCAGGCCGTGGCGGTTGCCGAACTTGCCGAGCAGGTGCACCGGCGACTCACCCTTGCCAATCAGAATATCGGCCACGCTGTGCTCCCTGTGTGGTGGAATGTCGGCGATTGTAGGGCGAGGCGCGGGCGAATTGCCTAGAATTGCCGCCCTTGGCCGCGCGGCGCGGCCCGATTTGGAAACAGTGATGGTGCGGTGGCAGTGGAAGCGGGTGTGTCTCACACCGATGTGGTTTCGGGGTGTTTCGGTGGCGGCCGTGCTGTGCGGTTTGAGTGTCGGTGTGACCGGCTGTCAGGGCCAACGAACCAAGTCGAGCCCGGATGATCCCGTGGCATCGACGGCGCAGGCGGAGTCGGCCTTGCAGGAATTCGACACGCGGCTGGACGCGGCGTTGATTTTGATGGAGCGTCTGCGCGCGGGTGAAGTCATCGAGGACGAGACGCTGCGGGCGGCGCGCGATGCCTTGCGCGAACCGGCACAAATCTGTCTGTCCTCGCCCGCTTGCGATCATTCGCGCGTGTTGTCGGGCTATGAAAAGCTGGCCGGAGAAGGACTGGCGATTCACAGTGACAACACCGATGAACTGGCGGAGGCCGACCTCACCGCGGCGCAGACCGAGGACTCGTCCGCGTCACCGCTGTTGGATGATCTGCCCGAAGCGCAGCGCTCGGTTACGCTGTTGAACGGCCGCGAATTGCGCGATCTGATCGAACTGAACACGCCGGTCAAGGCGGCCATGGTCGAGTGGTTGACCTGGATGCGCCCGAACCTGATTACGGCCTACGAGAACTACCAGTACCTGCGCTATTTGATGTGGCCGGAGTACGAGCGTGCCGGTTTGCCGGAGGCCTTGCTGTTCGGTCTGCTGGCGAAGGAGTCCGGTGGCCGTGTGCACGCGGTATCGCGTGCCGGGGCCAGCGGTCCGCTGCAGTTCATGTATCAGACCGGACTGGGTTATGGACTGGGCCGGGTGGATGGCTTCGATACACGATTCGATGCGCAGCTGTCGGCGCGCGCCAGCGTGGCGTACCTCAATGACCGTTTCGCCGAGTTGAACCACAACCTCGAACTGGCGCTGGCTGCCTACAACGGCGGCGAGGGGCGAGTTCGGCGTCTGTACGCAGGCAGCGGTGGTAAACCCTATTGGGATCGCCGCATTCGCGGTCAACTGCCCGCGGAGACGCAGGATTACGTGCCGATGGTGCTGGCGGCGGCCTGGCTGTTTCTGCATCCCGACGAGGTCGGGCTGGTGTTTCCGAGCATTGATGCGACGCCCGCGACGCTGGTGTTGCAGCGGCCCAGCAGCCTGAATGAGCTGACGATGTGCCTTGGTCAGGGGGATACCCGGGAGGGTTGGTTCCGGGTGCTGCGCAATCTCAATCCGCGTTTGCAACCGCACGCGCCCTTGGCTGCCGGGACCACGCTGCAGGCACCACAGCGTCTGGTCGATGACTACCAGCGCTGGTGTCTGGCGGGCGAACGCCTGCAAATGGCGCAACAGTTTGCCGCTGCCAGCAAGCCCACGGTTCCGCCTGTGGGGATCGCTGCGAGCGCCTACCGTGTGCGGCGCGGTGATTCCCTGCATGGCATCGCCCGTCGCTACGGTTGCACTGTCGGCACCTTGGCCAGTGCCAACGGCATTCGCGGGCCGAAGTACCTGATTCGACCGGGGCAAACCCTGCAGTTGCAGAGTTGCAGTCGCAGCTGATGCCCGCCGATACGCGCCCGCTGGCGATAGCGCTGATGGGCCCGACCGCCTCGGGCAAGACCGCGCTGGCAATCGAGTGGGCAAAGCGGCTCGATGCGCAGATCATCAGTGTCGACTCGGCCTTGGTGTATCGCGGCCTGAACATTGGTGCCGCGAAGCCGGATGCGGCGACGCTGGCGCAGGCACCGCACGCAATGATCGATGTGCGCGACCCGCACGAGGTCTACTCTGCCGGTGACTTCGCCAGTGACGCGCGTGACTGCATGGACGCGGCGACGCAGCGGGGTCGCTTGCCCTTGCTGGTGGGCGGAACAGGCCTGTATTTCAGTGCCGTGCTGGGCGGTCTTGCGCAGATGCCAGCGGCGGATGCGCGGGTGCGGGCCGACATCGAGGCGGAGGCGGCCATGCATGGCTGGGCGACCCTGCATCGCCAACTGGCCGAGATCGACCCGCTGGCCGCCGCGCGTATCCACGCCACAGATGCGCAACGCATCAGTCGGGCATTGGAGGTGTTTCGCGTCAGCGGACGCCCCATTTCGGTCTGGCAGCGCGAAGGCGAAAGGTCGCCGCGTCTGCCGTATCGTGTCCTCAAGCTGGCCTTGGCGCCGACCGATCGCGCGGTCCTGCACGCACGCATCGCGCTGCGATTCGAGCAGATGCTGGAACAGGGTCTGATTGATGAAGTGCGTGGATTGACGGCGGATTCAAGGCTGCATCCGGATTTGCCGTCGATGCGCGCCGTGGGCTATCGCCAGACCTGGCAATTCCTGCGCGGCAAGATCGACCTGTCGCAACTGCGCGCACAGGGCATCGCCGCGACCCGGCAACTGGCCAAGCGTCAGCTCACCTGGCTACGCGGCGAACTCGACCTGCGCTGGTTCGATCCGGACACGCAGTGCGCATCACTGAACCGGGCGCTGCAGGATTTTCTCGGCTGACTCCCCGCAAAAAGGCGGGTAGGAAAATTCCTACGCCGAATCAGCGCCGTTTCCGATGGTGCGCGAGCCGATGGGAGCGCAGCCTTGCCCTGCCACCGAAGCCAGCTCAATCCCCTGGGAGCTGCCCGGTACGCGGACGAGGCGTCCGGGCGGTGGCGATTTCTTCTTTCCCGGCTATTCCAATCCCCCGCAATCCGCGCAACCCATTCGCAACAAGGCGTTGTGGCGGAGCGCGGGCTCCTAGGGCAGCGGATCGGGTCGCCGAGCGGTGCCCAGAATGACTTGCCGTTCGCGCAATTGCTGCAGCAGGCGAGCACCCGACGCCACATAGGATTCAACGTCGGAGATGGCGGCCATTGCCGCCAACGCCTGCAGATGCTGCCGTCCACTTGTCTGGTTGACCTGTTGCAGACGGTTCAACAGCAGCAAGCTGGTCAGGTCGATGCGGCTGAAGCGCACCTGGAATTGCGCGTCGCGTTGCAGCAGAAAACAGCTTGGCTCGTCGGGTGGCTCGGTGGGCTGAAAATCAGCGCGTATCCGATCCACCGGAAAGCGATAGGCCAGCGGCCAGGCCAGGGGTGACAGCACCGGAACGCCATCAAGCAGGTCGCCATCCGGATCGAAGGTGGACTCGTCAATCTGCGCATCGCTGATCGCGAGTGCCAGCTCGACCCATTCGTAGTGCGCCAGCTCACGCAGGAAGGGCAGAGGCAGTTGTCCCTGTTCCTCACGCTGTGTGAGCCAGAGGATGAACTCCTGACCCAGCTCGGGAAACAACGGCGTCCGTGCGCGATGCTCGCGAAAAAAGTCGCGCACCAGTGACGCCCACCAGTCCGATCCGTGCAACTGCGCGATGACCGGGAACTGCGCGGAAAGCAGCGAATGGACGTTGTTGAACAGCAGGTCCTGGTAGACCTTGAGCCGGCGCGCTTCAATGCCTTCGGGGCCGGGCTGAACCGGATCGCGCAAGGCGCGGGTCAGTGCGAATTGCTGAGCGCGGAGCGTTTCAGGCGCAGCGCGCATGGGGGCTTCCGGCGATGTGAGCTTGCTGGCATTGAGCGATCTGATCGACTTCCTGCAGCAACTGTCCCAGCGGCGGCAGATTGAAATCGCGCTCAAGCACCGTTGGATGCAGGCCGCAGTAGTCGTAGGCCAGGCGCAGCAGATTCCAGACCGGGTCGATCACGTCTGCACCGTGGGTGTCGATGAGCAGATCGGGCGCTTCGACGTAGTGACCCGCGACATGAATGCCGCGCACTCGCGCGGCGGGGAGAGCGTGTAGAAATGCGCTGGCGTCGTAGCCGTGATTGATGCTGTTGACGTGGATGTTGTTGACATCCAGCAGCAGGTCGCAGTCGGCTTCGCGCAGCACCGCATTGACGAAATCGATCTCGCTCATGGCCTGATATGGCGCGGCGTAGTAGGAGACATTTTCCAGCGCAATTCGGCGCTGCAATGCATCCTGCACCTGTTGCACGCGCGCCGCGACGTGGCGCACCGCCTCGTCGGTGAAAGGCAGTGGCAACAGATCGTAGAGCTGGCCATCGTCGCTGCAGAAGCTCAAATGGTCGCTGTAGAGCGGTGTGTCCAGGCGGTCGAGAAAGTCCCGCAGACGCCGCAGGTACCCGGGGTCGAAGGGTTCCGGGCCACCGATGGACAGCGAAAGCCCATGGCAATGAATCGGATACTGTTCGCGGAGTTGCGCAAGCGCTTTGGCCCGTTTGCCGCCGACGCCGATCCAGTTTTCCGGTGCCAGTTCCAGAAAGCCGATGGCCGACGGGCGTTGCTCGCAAAGGGATTCGAGCAAGGCACGCCGCAAGCCAAGGCCGCAGCAGGAGCGATCCATCATCATGGTCATGGCATCGAGGACAGGTGGCGCTGCGCACCGCGCAACGCCACCCGAATCATCAAACCGCGTTGCCGCCGCAGCTGCCTTCGCCTTCTTTCTTGGCTTCGCCGCCGCACTTGCCTTCACCGCAGCTGCCTTCCTTGGACTTGTCACCGCCGCAGGAGCCTTCGGCGCTCTTGTCTTCTTCGGCCTTGGCGCCGCCGCACTTGCCCTCGCCGCAGGAACCTTCCTTGCTCTTGTCGGCTTCGTCGCCAACCAGCTGGTAGCCGCTGTGCATGTCGGTCAACTGGAAGGCCTGAGCGGCATTGCCGGAGACCAGAGCCAGGCCACCGACCAGCATCGCGCCCATTGCCAGATTCAACGTGTTGTTGCTCATTGCAGTGCTCCTTGTAGGTGCGGCTAAGCCGCGGGGTGAAACGGGTGATACAGGTTGCGGTAATACCCGCAACTCAGTGAGGAACGCGTCAGGGTTTGAGGTACTCGCGCACCATCGCTCTGGCGCGGTGCAGGCGAGACTTGACCGCTGCACGCTGCAGACCCAGACGCTCCGCCATTTCTTCGATGGTCAGTTCTTCCGCGTCGCGCATCAGCAGCACTTCCAGATAGTGCGGCGGCAGCGACTGTAGCGCCGTCGTCAGGTCGCGGCGCAGTTCGTTGGCCGACTGCAGCACCGGTTCGGGCATGGGTAGGTCCGGCGCATAGTCGTAGACGTTCATCCGCACGGCACGCTTCAGACGATCACACTCGCGTTTGACGATGCGGAACAGCCAGCCGTTGAACGCTTCCAGAACCCGCAATGCATTCAGATAGCGCGCAGTGAGGATCAGAGTTTCCTGTACCGCGTCCTCGACATCGTTGACGGCGCAATGCCGTTCGGCGTAGCGGATGACCTGGGACCGGCTGCGCGCCAGCAAGCGGTTCAGTGCCTCGGCATCGCCCTGGCGCGCGGCACAAAGCAGCGGATGCAAGGGGTGGCAGGTCGCTGGCTCGGTCATCGTCCGTTCCTGTGCAGGTCAGGTGGTGGGGTAACACATTCCGTGTGATTCGACGCCATGGCCTGGTCGGCAAGCCATGGCGATCAATTCAATGTCTGCAAGAGTGGGCAGGAAGGCAAAAGGATTCGCGGGGAATCGAAAATATCTCAATCGGCGTTAAGGATCAGGGTGTGGCGGGTTTCACCGGGCAGGAACGGCGATGGCTTGCCCTGCATCCAGTCGTTGTGTCCCGCACCCCAGAATGGCGACAGGGGATGCCCGCTCTGGCCGCCCGGCATATGAAACAGTCCGTCCGCTTCGTGGCCCGGTGCGACGACCATGCGCTGACTGGCACCGAAGCCCGGAGCCGCCACGCGCGGCATGTTGCTGTCGCCACCTTGGGGTTCGCCTGGCATGCACAGCGGTTCCGCCAGCAGGGCAGGCAGGGCCATGGCCAGCGGATGGCAGATCTGGGTGGCGTTCTTTTCACCCCAGCTTCGATCACCCAGATCGCCCGGCACGGCCTGCAGCTGGGACTGCAGTTCGAGCAGGCTGGCCTGCAGGAATGCCTGCCATTCTGCGTAGTCGGCGGGCAGCAGCTCCGGAATCTCGTTTTCGATGGCGGGCCAGAGTATCGCTTCGAGCTGACTCAACTTGGGAGTCATGAAGCGTTCGCCCATGGCTTCGCGAACCGGCAGCAGAAGGTGTTCAGTCACCCGTTCCAGCACGATGCTGCGCAGTCCGCGTGCCAGTCGGTAGCTCACCGACTCGGCCGAGGCGCGACCATCCCATCGGGCCTGCAAGCCGCGCAGTGGCACGAGCGCGGGATCGTTCGAGGCGGCCAGCGTTTTCTCGTACAGATCCCACCAGCGCTGCAGGAAGAGGGCGCGATCATCGAGCTGGATTGCCAATAAGTCGGGCTCGCTGAAGCGCGCGGAAGCCTGCAGGTCGTCGCGAATCTGACGTTGCCGTGCGCCGAGGTCATAGCCGCCATCGCCGATCAGGGCGAGCGCCTCGGCGTCGGCGACGCGCGAGTTCGCGGTCCAAAGACGTTGATTCGCAGGTCGAACGACGCTCGGTGTGGCGCCCGGTGCGATCCATCCATCCCAGTCGCAACCGCGTGCAGGAACCAGCGGCGCTTTCGGATCGCAGTCGCCGATTCGGCGCGGGATGCGACCGATCAGCGTCCAGGCGATGTCGCCGTGGCGATCACCCACCAGCAGATTTTGCGCAGGCACGCCTGCCGAATGCGCGATGTCGAGCGCCGTGTCGATGCTGTCGGCACTCAGCAGACGGCCGAGGTCGAGATTGATGGCCCCCGGCTGGTGGGCAGTCCAGCGCAGCGCGAGGCTGTGCGTGTCGTCGAGATCGTGCAAGATTGGGCCCCAACGGGTTTCGCGGATGCTCAGGATCTCCGGGTTGCCGCCGTGCGTATCGAGGCATTCTTCTACACTTTCGACGTGCGCTTCACCGTCGGCGGTTCGGTAGCGCGTATGTGCCGTATCCAGCCATTCCACCAGCACCCAGTCCGCCCAGTCGCCATAACTGTTGGTGAAGCCCCAGGCGATGTGACGATTGCTGCCGACCACGAGCGTCGGGACGCCGGGTAACGAGACGCCCGTGGCATCGACCTGTCCGTCCGGCGCGTCGGCGTCGGGATAGATCAAACGGGTGCGAAACCAGATGTTCGGCGCGCGCAGACCGAGGTGCATGTCGTCGGCCACGATGGCGCGCCCATCGGCGGTCAAACCGCCCGCGACCGCGAAGTTGTTGCTACCGACGGGAGCGGCATCTTGGTCCACTTCCGCTGCGGGCGAGTGGGTATCTGACTGCACTGGCGCATCCTGCGTTTCAAGCGACGCCGGTGTCGCTTGCCAGGGCTTGAAGGGTGACTTGAACGCGGCGCGAATCTGCTCGGCGCTCAGTGCGGCGCGCGCATCACCCATCAGCGGCGCGTCCCACTCGCTGCCATCGGCCGCCAGCAGATTCACGACCTCGGACGGAAGGTGTTCGCGCATCTGCAGCCAGGCCAGCTCGCGGCGGTTCTGGCTGTCCTGCAGATCGAAGAACATCGCGAAACCGGCCAACAGACTGTCTTCCGCCTTCCATTCGCCGGGCTGGTGACGCAACAACCAGTAGGCCCATGGCCGCGTCTGCAGCGCCGCAAGTCCCGCATTCACGCCGTCGGCATAGGCGGCGAGTGCGGCTTGATCGTCGGTCGACAAGTCTTTGACCGCTTGCTGCGCGCGGTGGCGCATCCGGTGCAGCCGATTGGCGCGATCCCGGGGCAGTGCCACGGGGCCGAACACGCTGCTCAGTTCGCCCGCCGCGGAGCGCCGCAGCAGATCCATTTCGAAAAAGCGCTCCTGCGCGTGGACAAATCCCAGCGACCTCAGTGCGTCCTGTCGGCTGGCCGCGCGGATCGTTGCCGTGCCCAGTTCATCGCGTTCGATGCGAGCGTCCGCCTGCAGACCGTGCAGGGGCTGCTGTCCATCCAGAACCGGCAGACTTTCGCGCAAGGCCCACCACGCGCCACCCGCCAGCAGGACGAGACCGATAACAGCCAACAGCAACAGACGACGAATCCAGGCCACGACGATGCTCGTTCGGAAGAGAGAGGCGCGCAGTGCATCATTGATGGGCGACTTTTGCCAGTGGCGTTGGGCGCGGGCTCGCGCCAATCCGTCGTTGAGCCAATCCGGCCGCGCACAGCATCCGGCCAAGCCCCTATGATTCGGCCACACGATGCGCTGCGGTCAGCGCGTTGCCGCCCTTCGTCATGCAGGTAGTCCGTGAACAGCCCTAAGTCGTTGAATGCGTCCCCTGATCTGTCGGTTGTGGATGACTATCTGCGCCGGATTCTGCGTTCGCGGGTCTACGACGTAGCGCGTGAGACCGAGTTGGAATTCGCACCGCGTCTGTCCAGTCGCTGCCAGGCAAAGGTGTTGCTGAAGCGCGAGGACAACCAGCCGGTGTTTTCGTTCAAGCTGCGCGGCGCTTACAACAAGATGGTTGGCCTCGATGCGGCGCAGCGGGCTTGCGGCGTGTTGGCGGCCTCGGCGGGCAACCACGCGCAGGGCGTGGCGCTGGCGGCGCGACGTTTGGGCTGTCGCGCGGTGATCGTGATGCCGGTGACCACGCCCCAAATGAAGATCGATGCGGTCCGCAGTCATGGCGGCGAGGCGGTCGAAGTGGTGCTGCATGGCGATTCATATAGTGATGCCTACGCGCATGCGCAGCAATTGCTGGCGAGCGAGGGCTACACCTTCGTGCACCCGTTCGATGATCCGGAGGTGATTGCCGGACAGGGCACGGTCGGCATGGAGATCCTGCGCCAGCACACCAACGCACTGCATGCGGTGTTTGTGCCGATTGGTGGCGGCGGCCTGGCCGCCGGTGTCGCGGCCTACATCAAGTCGGTGCGACCCGAGGTGCGGGTGATCGGCGTGCAAACGCAGGATTCCTGCGCCATGGCACAGTCGATCTCGGCCGGCGAGGTGGTCAATCTGCTCGATGTCGGGCTGTTTTCCGACGGCACTGCGGTCAAGCGTGTCGGCGATGAAACCTTCCGTTTGTGCCGGGCCTTGCTGGATGAAGTGATTTGCGTGGACACCGACGCCCTGTGCGCGGCCATCAAGGACGTGTTCGCCGATACGCGCAGCCTGCTGGAGCCGGCAGGTGCCCTGTCGGTGGCGGGATTGAAGGCCTATGCGGCGCGGGGCGGTCACGCTGGCGAGACGCTGGTGGCGATCACCTCCGGCGCCAATCTGAACTTCGACCGCATGCGATTCGTCGCCGAGCGTGCGGAGACCGGCGAACAGCGCGAGGCGCTGCTGGCGGTGACGATTCCTGAAGAGCGCGGTAGTTTTCGACGTTTCTGCGGTCTGCTCGGCGGCCGCAGCATTACCGAGTTCAACTACCGCATCAGTGATGCCAGTTCGGCGCATATCTTCGTCGGACTGCAGACCAGTGGGCAGGCCGATGAAAGCGTTCGGATCGCACGCGAGTTTTCCAATGAGGGATTTGCCACGCTCGATCTCACCCACGACGAGCTGGCCAAGCTGCATCTGCGGCACATGATCGGCGGCAAGTCTGCCCTGGCCTTGGATGAGCGCCTGTTCCGCTTCGATTTTCCCGAGCGTCCGGGTGCCTTGATGAAGTTTCTTGCCGCCATGCATCCCGACTGGAACATCAGCCTGTTCAACTACCGCAATCACGGCGCGGATTACGGACGCATTCTGGTGGGATTGCAGGTTCCCGCGTCCGATCAGTCGCAGTTCGAGGCATTTCTGGATGGTCTCGGTTATCCGCATAGCGAGGAAACCGCCAATCCCGCCTACCGCTTGCTGCTAGCGGCGCAGTCATGAGTGCTGCCGCACCGGTCAACCAAAGCCATCCCGCTGGCGGCGATTGGCGCCTGCGCATGTTGGGGGTTGGCAGCAGTGCGGCGGTCGAACTGGGTTCGGCCTCGGCGGTGCTGGAGTGCGACGACGAGCCGGTGCTGATGATCGATTGCGGCACCGAGGCGTTGACACGGTATCTCGATGCGTATGGTCAGCCTCCGAACGCGCTGTTCATCACCCATGCCCATCTCGACCACATTGGCGGCATGGAGCGCTTGTTCTTCCAGTTGTATTTCGATCCCGAGCGGCGCGGTCGCTGTCGTCTGTTTCTGCCTGCCGCGCTGATCCCGATTCTGCAGTCCCGCTTGGCGGATTACCCCAGTGTGCTGGCCGAGGGCGGCGCCAACTTCTGGGACGCGTTCGCGGTGGTTCCGGTTTCGCAGGGATTCTGGCACCAGGGCCTGCATTTCGAGGTGTTTGCAGCGCGTCACCACGCGCCGAATACGGCGTTTGGATTGGCCCTGCGAGGCAGCTTTGTGTTCAGTGGCGACACCCGTCCGATTCCAGAGGTACTGCGGGAATACAGCAGTGAGCTTCTGCTGCACGACTGCGGTCTGCAAGGCAATCCTTCGCACACCGGACTGGATGATGTGTTGCGCGAGTATCCGCGCGAGTGGGACTCGCGCCTGCGCCTTTACCACTATGGCAGTGAGGCCGCAGGCGAGGCCATGCGTGCCACGGGGTTCCATGTGTTGCGTCAGGATGAGCAGATCGCTCTGTCGGCCCCGCCTGCGCGCACTGAACGTGCAACGGCGTAACGAAACGGCGGTCGCAATGGGCCATGACGTGTCGATCCCGGTGCGGCAGTCATCATGCAACGGGTTGTTTTGTAAAGCCTTGGTGTCCGTGCTGACGACGAGTTCGCGCACCTGAGTGCGCCATTCGGGCGACGAGGTTTGCCGTCAAATCCCCTAGGCGCTAGGCTAAGTGCCTGATTTGCAGATGTGGTGCCGCATGGTTTGGCGAAGTCCTTTGACGCGCTTCGGGCGCTGGGTGGGAGGCGTGGGTCTGCTGGTTCTCGGCGCGGCGGCCTTTGCGGCAGGCGAGGGCGTGATCGACTTCACGCCACGAGGCACCCAGCCAGGCCTGGTCCACGACATCCAGAGCTCAGGCAATTGTGCCGGATGCCACAGCGGCGGCGCCTTGGAAACCTATTACCCTGCGGTCGGTTGGCAGGGCAGCATGATGGCCAATTCGAGCCGCGATCCGTTGTTCTGGGCAGCACTGGATGTCGCCAATGCCGACGGCGAGGCGCTTGGTCTGGAAGGGATCGGTGAGTTCTGTCTGCGTTGTCACACGCCAGAAGGCTGGTTTGGCGGACGGGTGCGCAAGGATGGTTCGGGCGGCATCATCGATGGTGCCAACGGTTGCCGCCTGCGGGGATCGCACGATCAGTCCTCGTTGTTCAACAACGACTATGCGGGCATTGGTTGTCACACCTGCCATCGCATGCAGGCGCAGGGCCCACAAGGCGAGCCCGGCATTCGCGAAAATGCCGATTTCTGGCTAGACGATCAGAGTTGCCCGAATGGTGCGAACGAGCCTTGTCGTGCCGGTCCCTACAGCTACCCGATTCAACATTTCGGTGCGCCCTTCGAGCCGCCCCACCCGTGGAAGTTTTCCGCATTCCATACGCAAAGCGAACATTGCGGTAGTTGCCACAATGTGAGTTCGCCAACGGTCGGTGGGCAGATTCTGCGCACGCTCATCGACGACAACGGTGTCGACACCGGGATCGCTTTCCCCATCGAGCGGACCTATTCGGAGTGGCTTGCCAGCGACTTCGCCGGTGAAGCGCTGTTCGCCGATGGCGCCGAGGCAAATGGCGTGGTTCACACCACCTCATCGGTGGAACCCGCCCAGCCCTGTCAGCAATGCCATATGCCGAATGCCTACGATCCTGATCCCGAAGTGCATTTTGAAGCGGCGGCGGGCGGCCCCAATCGCAACGGCAATCTGCCGCAACATCACTTTGCCGGTGCCAACACCTGGATTCCGCAGATCCTCAAGGGCGAGTTTCCCAATCTCAATCTGGGCACTGCGTTCGATCAGGCCAGTCAACGTTCGCTGCAGATGCTGACCGAGCAGAGTGCAACGCTTGACGTCACCGGCTCCCGCGTCGCCGACACGCTGAGCGTCAACGTCAAAGTGACCAATCTGAGCGGCCACAAGCTGCCCACCGGCTACTCGGAAGGGCGGCGGATGTGGTTGGACATCCGCGTCTTCGACGCCAGCGACAACCTGCTGTGGAGCGATGGCGTTTTTGATCCCAATACGGGCGCGCTGAGCAGCAGCGCGCAGACGCGGATTTACGAGGTCAAACAGGGCATCTGGGACAGCGCGTCCAGCACCTGTAAGACGTCTGACGCGCAAGGCCGCGAGATGTTTCATTTCGCCCTCAACAATTGCATCGCCAAGGACAACCGCATTCCGCCGCTGGGCTTTACCGGTGGCAACAACCCGGAAATCGCGCCGGTCGGCATCAGCTATCCAACTGATCCGTCAGGCGCGCATCGGCTGGTGAATTTTGATCAGGTCAGCTATTCGATCGCGTTGCCCGAAGGCACACCGGCCGGTGTGCGGGTCGAAGCGCGCCTGCAGTTTCAGGTTGCCAGCCGGGACTACATCGAGTTCCTGCGCAATCAAGCCGTGGAACGGGGCATCGAAGATGAAAACACGATGTGTGCCGGTGGACCGGGGCGGCCATTCAGTGTCGGCCCGCAGGATCAGACCCGTGGCGAGTACCTGTATTCGTTGTGGTCGAATCCAAGCTATGGGCGCTCGGCACCGGTAACGATGAAAATGGCAGCGCAGACCTTGTGATTTGGCCTTTGCGTGGTGTGTCAGTTGGGGTGGAAGCGGCTTTGCCGCGGTGACTATCTTTCAGGGGTGAGAAATGCGTACTTCGTTGTTGGTGGTTGCGGTGGGATTGGGGCTCCTCGGTAGCACGGGAAGTATAGCTGCAACGGCGCCGACGGAAGCGGTTTCGCAGCCGGCGAAGGAGCAGACCTTGACGGTTTGGGGTGGGGCGATGGATATCGCCTGGTTCGACGGGCCGATGGGTTTGCTGGGTCTGTCAGTGGAGCGTGCTGCGACCGTCAAGTCCAATAGTCACCGCCCGCAGTTCGACACGGTGTCGCTGAAGCAGGATGGCGGTTTGCAGATTCGCGTCGCCGATCTGGACTTCGTCGGCTTTCAGGGTGGCCAGTTGCAGGCCAACGGCGGCTATTTGTTGAAGGCCACCGGCGGACTGTTTCCGCATGACATCGATCTGCGCAATTTCACCTTGCGCCCGCGCAAGGACAATGCATTCCAACTGGATGTCGTGAGCGCGGATGGCAAGGCGTGGTTCTACATCGACCGCATGATGTACAAGATCGAAGGCGGTAGCTCGCCGCGGATGATCGTGCGCGCGATGGATTTGCGCGTCACCGCTGAAGCCGCCGCCGCCGCGGGCCGACCGGGCATCGCGGATTACGTGGTCGCGGCGATGGAAATGGGCTCCCGCATTGCGACGGACAGCGTCGTGTTGCCGATGCCCAAAGGTAGTTCCAAGTGGCCGGGAACGGCCGCGCCGAATGGCGGCACCTACGAGGCGGACGTGTTCATGCAGTCCTTCACGGCTCAATGGATGCTGGCCTCAGGTGAAGATGGCCCCGGTGGCGTCGATGGCATCGTGGTCTACACGCCGAGTTCGACGCTGCGCAACAACCGGGCCAACGGCTCGTCAACGGCGACCATCCCGAGCGATCCCTTGGGGACGAGCGCGGCGCCCTGGGCTGCGGATGTGGTCTGGAACACCAAGTTCACCTCGCCGACGGCGCCCTACAACAATGATCAGCACCCTTACCTGATCTGGAATCTTTACCGCGTCAACGCGGACGGCAGCATGCAACAGATCGGCCAGTCCGGCGTCAAGCACGCCTTCCTGACGATCAATGTCAGTTGCGATGAGAATCCGGGCAACGGACACATCCTGGGGCGTGGCTGCAGCGATACCTACGGAACCGGCAACAACAACTCCACCGGCGATCTGGGGCCGCGCAGCGAGATCATTCCGGCGACGGGGCAGTGGGGACGTTGCGGGTCGGTGTACGACAAGAACTGCAACGGCGCAGCGGACAGCGGCGCACCCTGCATCAACTCCAGCGAGCCGAGCTGTTCCACGCTGGGCTTCCGTCTGCGGGTCCGCGAGAGCGATCTCGATCCGGCAATTCACCCTGGCGCAAGCTATCGTTTCGAGTCTTGGTATGTGGTTCGCGACGACATCAGCATTTACAACACGATGGCCAGCCGACCTGTGAGCATCAACTGGGCGTCGGGGCATTGGCAGCTGACCAATGGTTCGCCCCTGCTGCTTGGTCCTGCGATTGATCAATGGGTGTCGCCGACCACCAGCAACCCCAACGAAGACAGCACCGAGTTGGCCGCGGATGAAGGTCATGCTCGCGTGGCCGTCAAGGTGAGCGATTTGGGTGACGGCACCTGGCGCTATGACTACGCCGTCATGAACTTCGATTTTGCCCGCGCGGTCACCACGGGTTCCGAAGCGGCCAACAACCTGAATGTGATGCGCAACCACGGATTCAACAGCTTCAGCTTGACCTTGCCAGCGACGGCGAGCCTGGTTTCCGCCGCGTTCAACGATGCCGACAGCGACGCAGCGAACGAATGGGTGCAAACCCGACAGGGCAATACCTTGACCTGGCAGGGCCCAAGTGATGCCGGGGTCGCCACCAATGCGCTCAACTGGGGCACGCTCTATCGCTTCTCGTTGGTGACTGACATGCCGCCGGTGCAGGGCAGTGTCAATCTGGGTGTGGCCGAGGCCGGTGCTCCAGCGTCCTTTGGCGTCGATGCAATCACACCTGCCAACGTCGTGCCGCCGATGTTTGCCAATGGATTCGAAGGCGCTGCGGGTCACTGATCCCGCCTGATGCGCGACCAGCGGGGTTCGGCAGCTTTGCTGAACCCCGTTGTGTTTGTGCGCTTTCTGCGGTGAAGGCGGGGTCGAACGGTGTTGTGTCGATTTGGGCATCGCGCCGTGCTTTGCTATCCTGCGCGGCCTTTTGCACGCCGTTTCAACCACCGTCATGATCGAAGCCAACCCGACCCGCAACCAGATCGCCGATCTTCGCCAGCGGATTGACCTGCTACGGGGGTTTCTTTGACTACGACCACAAGGTCGAACGTCTGGAGGAAGTGACGCGCGAGTTGGAGAGTCCGGATATCTGGAACAACCCGGATGGCGCGCAGCAACTGGGTCGTGAACGTTCACAGTTGGACAAGGTGGTCAGCGGTATCCGTGATTTGACGTCGGCCTTGAACGACGCCAACGATTTTCTCGATCTGGCCGAAATGGAAGGCGACGAAGCGACCTTTCAGGCGGTCGTCGCGGATGTGGCCAAGCACACCACCGCCGTGGAGAAGCTGGAGTTCCAGCGCATGTTCTCCGGCAAGATGGACCCGGCTAATGCCTTCGTCGATATCCAGGCAGGTGCTGGCGGCACCGAAGCACAGGACTGGGCAGAAATGCTGTTGCGCATGTATCTGCGCTGGTGCGAATCGCGTGGCTGGAAGACCGAGTTGATGGAGGTCAGCGGCGGCGATGTCGCTGGTATCAAGTCCGCGACCTTCCGTGTCGAGGGCGACTACGCGTACGGCTGGCTGAAGACCGAGATCGGCGTGCATCGTCTGGTGCGCAAATCGCCTTTCGATTCGGATAACCGTCGCCACACCAGCTTCACCTCGGTGTTCGTATCACCTGAAGTCGATGACAAAATCGATATCGAGATCAACCCGGCTGACCTGAAGACCGACGTCTATCGGTCCTCCGGCGCGGGTGGTCAGCACGTCAACAAGACCGAATCGGCTGTGCGCATCACGCATATGCCGAGCGGCATCGTGGTGGCGTGCCAGACCGAACGCAGCCAGCACGCCAACCGTGATCGCGCCATGAAAATGTTGGCGGCGAAGTTGTACGAGCTTGAAATCCAGAAGCGCAACGCGGAAAAGGATGCGGTGGAAGCGACCAAGTCCGACATCGGCTGGGGCAGCCAGATTCGCAACTACGTGCTCGACCAGAGCCGCATCAAGGATCTGCGCACCGGCATCGAGCGGACCGATACCCAGAAGGTGCTGGACGGTGATCTCGACGAGTTCGTCGAAGGCAGCCTGAAGGCCGGACTGGAAGCCGGTTCCAAGCGTTCAGACGCGGTCTGATTCGCCAATCAGCGCGCGGTTATGCGCGCGTTCAAACCCGCCCCGTGCTGCCAATGGAATGCCATGAATCTCACACCTGATCCCGCGACCGCGACCGATGACAATTTCCTGATTGCCGAGCGGCGCAGCAAGCTGAGCGCCCTGCGTGCGCAGGGACCGGCGTTCCCGAATGATTTCCGGCGTGTGCATTTCGTTGGTGATCTGCAGGCCGAGTACCTCGATCACGAGCATTGGAGCGCAGAAGCGCTGCATGAGTTGAACCGCGTCGTGCAGATTGCCGGTCGTGTCATGGCCAAGCGTGTGATGGGCAAGGCCAGCTTCGTGCAGTTGCAGGACGAGTCCGGGCGAATCCAGCTCTACCTCAAGGCCGATGCCCTCGGTGCCACCTACGACGCGTTCAAGACCTGGGACATCGGCGACATCATCGCTGTGGAAGGCGGACTGACCCGCACCAAGACCGGTGAGCTGTCGGTCGCCGCGACCTCGCTGCGCTTGCTGACCAAGGCGCTGAGACCGTTGCCCGACAAGTTTCATGGCATGACCGATGTCGAACAGCGCTACCGCCAGCGCTACGTCGATCTGATCGTCAACCCGGAGGCGCGCGAGGTGTTCGTGCAGCGGTCGCGGATCATCCGGGCGATCCGCAACTGGCTCGACGAACGGCGTTTTCTGGAAGTTGAAACGCCGATGATGCATTACATTCCGGGCGGTGCCACCGCCAAGCCGTTCGTCACCCACCACAACGCCCTCGACCTGCAGTTGTACCTGCGCGTGGCGCCGGAGTTGTACCTGAAGCGATTGGTGGTCGGCGGTCTGGAACGTGTGTACGAGATCAATCGCAACTTCCGTAACGAGGGGGTGTCGACGCGGCACAATCCCGAGTTCACCATGTTGGAATTGTACGAGGCCTACGCCACCTACCACGAAATCATGGACCTGACCGAAGCAGTGATCCGGCATGCGTCCGAGGCGGTATTCGGCACCACGCTGCGGCACTGGGAAGGCGTGGAAATCGATCTTGGCCCCGCGTTTCGGCGCTGGCGCATGGACGAAGCGGTGCGCCATCACAACCCTCAGATCAGTGCGGCCGATTGCCGTGACCGCGAGGCGCTCGCTGCGCATTGCGCGCGTCTGCAGATCAAGGTCAAGCCGACCGATGGCTGGGGCAAGCTGCTGCTCGAAATTTTCGAAAAAACCGTGGAAGCGCACCTGGTGCAGCCGACCTTCATCACCCATCATCCGGTCGAGGTCAGTCCCTTGGCGCGTGAAAGCGACAGCGAACCGGGCATCACGGAACGCTTCGAGTTGTTCATCAACGGTCGCGAGATTGCCAACGGCTTCTCGGAGTTGAACGACGCCGAAGACCAGGCGGCACGTTTTCAGGCCCAGGTGGCGCAGAAGGATGGCGGTGACGACGAGGCGATGCATTTCGATGCCGACTACATCCGCGCGCTTGAGCATGGCCTAGCGCCCACCGGCGGCTTGGGCATTGGCATGGATCGACTGGTGATGTTGCTGACCAACAGTGCGTCGATTCGCGATGTGCTGTTGTTCCCCTACATGCGGCCCGAGGCGCAGGGCTGATCGCTCACGGCGTTCCGTCGGCGGGCGGTGGAACGCCAAGTTGGCGGCGCAAGCTGGCGAGGATACCCGGCGGTACGCTATTCGGCGCGCCGCGAGCCCTGAAATCCGCCAGTGTCTGAGCGTGCGCGGCTTCCTGTAGTTCAGCACTTTGAGCACGCGGCTGCATCCACCACAGCAACACGCCTTCGCGCGTGTGCACGCCGTAGCGGTGTTGGTCATCAACCCACTCCAGCTCAATACAGGGTAGTGGACTTGGTGGAGTCACGGCCTTGCCTGCGCATCCTCAAGCATCTGCTTGGCATGCGCCAGGCTTGCTTCGGTGACTTGTACCCCGCCGAGCATGCGCGCCAGTTCGCTGATGCGTTCTTGATTCGTCAGCACGTGCAGTGCACTGCGGGTGACACCATCGCTGGCTTGTTTACGCACGCTGAAATGGGCGTGTCCCTGCGCGGCGACCTGCGGCAGGTGAGTCACGCAAAGCACTTGTCGTTGCTGGCCAAGCCGACGCAGCTTTTGCCCGACGATCTCGGCCACCGCGCCGCCAATGCCGGTGTCCACTTCATCGAACACCATCGTGGGCACGGCATCCATGCCGAGTGCCGCTACTTCGATGGCTAGACTGATACGCGACAGTTCACCGCCCGAGGCGGTCTTGCGCAGTGCGCGCGGTGGCTGCCCGGCATTGGTGCTGACCAGAAACTCGACTCGCTCCGCGCCGAGCGGGTCGGGTTGGTCATCGCCATTGGCGTCGATTTGCACGCTGACCTGTCCACCCGCCATACCAAGCAGGCTCATTTCCGCGCTGACCGCCTGCGAAAATCGCTGCGCGGCATCATGGCGTGCAGCGGTCAGACGGGCCGAGGCAAGCTGCCACTGCGCTTGCAATTCGCCAAGTTGCGCATCCAGCACGGAAACCGCGCTGCCCGCTTCCTGCAACTGGCTGATTTCGTTGCGCACCGATTGCGCCTTTTCCTGCAGATCCCGTGCGTCGACTCGGTGTTTGCGGGCCAGATCGTGGAGCTGGGTCAGCTGGTCCTCCAACCGGTTCAAGCGCGCTGGATCCAGCTCGAGATCATCCTGTGCGGAACGAATTCGCAGCGCGGCCTCTTCGGCTTGAATGGCCGCCGATTCCAGCAGCTCGGCGGCTTCGGACAGTCGAGGCTCGTCGTCACTGTGGCGCATCAGCTCCTGGGCAAGCCGACGCAGGTTGCGTGTCATGTCCGCGCGCTCGTCGCCATCCAGTTGAAGCAGCGTCCGCTCGCAGGTCTCGATCATGCGGAGGGCGTGGGCCGCGCGCCGGTGCTGGGTGACCAGCTCGTCGAACGCCGCTGGACTGATAGCCGCCTGATCCAGTTCCTGCAATTGATGAGCGAGCAGTTCAATCCGAGGGCCCGGATCACTGGCTTGCCGCAGCAGGTTGTCGCGTTGCTTGCGCAGCGCCTGCCACTGCAGCGCTGCACTGTTGACCTCGCTCAGCAAAGCATCGTGCTGTCCCCAGCCGTCCAGCAGGGTGAGTTGCTGGGGGCGCTGTAGCAAGGCTTGGTGTTCGTGCTGACCGTGGATCTCGATCAGCAGTTCGGACAGTTCGCCCAACTGGGTGGCGGACACCGGGCGCCCATTGATCCACGCGCGCGAACCGCCATCCGCGCGGATCACCCGACGCAGGCCGCATGCCAGTTCGTCGTCCAGCTCCTGTTCGCGCAACCAGTGCAACGCACGATCATCCTCACCCAAGACAAACTGCGCCGAGAGTTCCGCGCGCTCGGCACCATGGCGAACCATCGATGCGTCGGCACGCGCGCCACCAAGATACAGAAGCGCATCGACCAGCAAGGACTTGCCAGCCCCGGTTTCACCGGAAATGACGGTCAGTCCGCGCCCCAGTGTCAGTTCCACCTCTTCAACGATGGCGAAATCCTTCACGTACAGACTGGACAGCATGGGCGGGCTCGGTGGACGCAAGGTCGCAAACGCTAGCATTCCGCAGTGAACAGGCCAAGAAGAAGCGACGATGGCGTGCAGGGCTTGTCAGGTACTGGCGCAGGCTATATCTAGTGAGAATGAATTCGCGATTGCTCGACGCCCGTTCCCGCCAGCTTCTTCGCGCCCTCATCGCGCAGTACATCCGCGATGGCGAACCCGTGGGCTCGCGGACCCTTGCCAAGCATTCCGGGCTGGATGTCAGTCCGGCGACGATTCGCAATGTCATGGCTGACTTGGAAGATGTCGGCCTGGTCGCGACGCCGCACACCTCGGCGGGACGCGTCCCGACAGTGCAGGGTTACCGCGTGTTCGTCGACAGCCTCTTGCAGATGCAACCAATGCAGGCGGCGGAGATCGACGCCTTGCGGCAGCGCCTGTCGCCCGAGTTGGGCACCCAGGGGTTGTTGGCCAATTCGTCGGAATTGTTGTCGGCGATGTCGCAGTTCGTCGGCATGGTGACCGTGCCCAAGCGCGATCAGTTTGCGTTGCGGCACATCGAATTTGTTGCACTGGATGGTCATCGCGTTCTGGTGATCCTGGTGTTCGCCGACAACGAAGTGCAGAACCGGGTGATTCAGACCCGACGCCTCTATAGCCCTGCCGAACTGGAACAGCTCGGCAACTATCTGAATTCGCATTTTGCGGGCAGGCCGCTTGCCGACATCCGCGCTGATCTGGTTCGCGAACTGCGCGAAACCCGTTCGGCGATGGACAGCTTATTGTCGGCTGCCGTAGAGGTCGCCGAGTCAGTGTTTCCGGCGGCCACCGAAGAGGATGTCGTGGTGGCCGGGCAAACCAGACTGATGGGCGTGCACGATCTGTCCGACATGGACCGTTTGCGGGAGCTGTTCGATGCCTTCGCGCGCAAGCGCGAACTGTTGCAGTTGCTTGAAGGGTGTATCCATGCGCAGGGCGTGCGCTTGTTCATTGGCGAGGAGTCGGGCATGGCGCCGTTCGGTGGTTGCTCGCTGGTCGCCGCACCGTATGGCGTGGATGGCAAGGTGCTGGGTGTGCTGGGTGTGATCGGTCCCACCCGGATGGCCTACGAGCGCGTCATCCCGATGGTGCAGACCACCGCCCAAGTGCTGACCGCGGCCTTGAATCAGGCTCAACAGTCCCAATAAACGCGGCTGGACGATTCTTTTCATCAAGGGAAACCTGCATCGGGCGGGTGCCCCGTTTGCCTATCCAGCGAGAGCGCAATGACCCAAGAACACACCCCGAATGACACGCCGACCGAGCAGGCCGAGCATGACCGTGCGGAAGCACTGGCGGCCAAGGTAGACGAGTTGCAACTCAGCCTGATCCAACTCAAGGAAGAACAGCTGCGTGAGCGCGCCGATCTGGAGAATCAGCGCAAACGCATGATTCGTGATGTCGAACAGGCGCGGAAATTTGCCAACGAACGACTGCTGGGCGATCTGTTGCCGGTGCTGGACAGTCTGGAGCGTGGTCTGCAAAGCGCGGCCGGTGCGTCGGATCAGGTGCGTGAGGGACTCGATCTGACCCTGCGGCAGTTGCTCAAGGTTTGTGAGAGCGGTGGCCTGGTGGAGGTTTCGCCAGCGGCGGGCGCGGCGTTCAATCCCGAGCACCATCAAGCGATGAGTGCGCAGCACAGTGATGCGGTTCCGCCCAATAGCGTGGTGCAGGTGTTCCAGAAAGGCTATCTGCTGAATGACCGACTGCTGCGACCCGCGTTGGTGGTGGTCAGTCAGGCCGAATGAATCGACGTATAACCGCCGTGAAGAGCGCTTGAAAGCGCTTTGCGACAACCCCAGATAGCGCACAGAGCCCGGCGATTGCACCGGGCAAGAACTTTGTAAGGAGAGTTTCATGGGCAAGATCATCGGTATCGACCTCGGCACCACCAATTCCTGCGTTGCAGTGATCGAGGGTGGTCAGGCCAAGGTCATTGAGAACTCGGAAGGCGATCGCACCACGCCGTCGATCGTTGCGTTCACCAAGGATGGCGAAACCATTGTCGGCGCCTCGGCGAAGCGGCAATCGGTCACCAATCCGAAGAACACCTTCTACGCGGTGAAGCGCCTGATTGGCCGCAAGTTCACCGACGCTGAAGTCAAGAAGGATCTGGATCTGGTGCCCTACGGCATCGTCGCGCATGACAACGGCGACGCTTGGGTGTCGACCTCGGATGGCAAGAAGATGGCGCCGCCGCAGATCAGCGCCGAAGTGCTGGCCAAGATGAAGAAGACCGCCGAGGCTTATCTCGGTGAAGCGGTGACCGAAGCGGTTATCACCGTTCCTGCCTACTTCAACGACAGTCAGCGTCAGGCCACCAAGGATGCCGGTCGCATCGCCGGGCTGGAGGTTAAGCGCATCATTAACGAACCCACCGCGGCAGCACTGGCCTACGGCCTGGACAAGAAAGGCGGTGATCGCAAGATCGCGGTGTATGACCTGGGCGGCGGCACCTTCGACGTCTCGATCATTGAGATCGCCGAGGTCGACGGTGAAAAGCAGTTCGAAGTGCTGGCCACCAATGGCGACACCTTCCTCGGCGGCGAAGATTTCGACAAGCGCGTAATCGATTTCCTGGTGGAAGAATTCCAGAAGGATCAGGGCATCGATCTGCGCAAGGATCCCTTGGCGCTGCAGCGTCTGAAAGATGCCGCTGAGCGCGCCAAGATCGAGCTGTCGTCCAGTCAGCAGACCGAAGTGAATCTGCCCTACGTCACCGCCGATGCCTCCGGCCCCAAGCATCTGAACGTCAAGCTGACCCGCGCCAAGCTGGAAGCGCTGGTCGAAGATCTGGTCAAGCGCACCATCGAACCTTGCCGCACCGCCATGTCGGATGCCGGACTGAAGATGTCCGACATCAGTGAAGTCATTCTGGTTGGCGGTCAGACCCGCATGCCGCGCGTGCAGGCGGCAGTGTCCGAGTTCTTCGGCAAGGAGCCGCGCAAGGACGTCAACCCGGACGAAGCCGTGGCGATTGGCGCGGCGGTGCAGGGTGGTGTGCTGGCCGGTACGGTCAAGGATGTGTTGTTGCTCGACGTGACGCCGCTGAGCTTGGGTATCGAAACCCTGGGCGGCGTGTTCACCAAGCTGATAGAGAAGAACACCACGGTGCCGACCAAGGCCTCGCAGACCTTCTCGACCGCCGAAGACAACCAGACTGCGGTGACCGTGCATGTGCTGCAGGGCGAGCGCGAACAGGCGCGTTTCAACAAGTCGTTGGCCAAGTTCGACCTGTCGGGCATCGAAGCCGCTCCGCGTGGCATGCCGCAGGTGGAAGTGAGCTTCGATATCGACGCCAACGGCATCCTGCATGTGTCGGCCAAGGACAAGAAGACCGGCAAGGAACAGAAGGTCGAAATCAAGGCCGGTTCGGGTTTGTCGGATGACGAGATCCAGCGCATGGTTGCCGACGCCGAAGCCAATCGCGAGGAAGACAAGAAGTTCCACGAGCTGGTCGGTGCCCGTAATCAGGCCGATGCCCTGATCCACAGCACCCGCAGCGCCATCAAGGAACACGGTGGCAAGGTGCCAGCGGATCAGATCGGCCAGATCGAGTCCGCGTTGGCTGACCTCGAAACCGCCATGAAGGGTGATGACAAGGCGCAGATCGAGGCCAAGACCAATGCCTTGGCGCAAGTTGCGCAGTCACTGGCTGCGGTGGCGTCGGGCGGTGACGCAGGCGCCGGTGCGTCGGCCTCCACGTCTGCGCCGCAAGATGACGTGGTCGATGCCGAGTTCACCGAGGTCAAGAACGAACCGAAGAACTGATGACAGCGCCGATGGGGCGCGAGGTCCGCCCCATACGTGTGCGATTCACCGCCCGACAAGGCCGCAGACGACCTCTGCGGCCTTGTCGTTGAACCGAGTTGCGGATTTTCCAGCCGCATCGATCCGCTAGAACGAGTTCCGAATTCGACGATGAAACGCGACTACTACGAAGTGTTAGGTGTGCAGCGCAACGCCAGCGACGATGAGCTGAAGAAGGCCTATCGTCGCCTCGCCATGAAGTTCCACCCTGATCGCAATCCCAATGACGCGCAGGCCGAGGCCAACTTCAAGGAGGCCAAGGAGGCCTACGAAGTGCTGTCCGATGCGTCCAAACGTCGCCTGTATGACCAGCACGGGCACGCCGCGTTTGAAGGGGGAATGGGCGGGGGGCGTGGCGGTCCCGGTTTCGCCGATGTCGGCGACATCTTCGGGGATATTTTTGGCGACATCTTCGGTGGTGGAGCGCGTCAGCGCGGGCCGCGGCGCGGTGCCGATCTGCGCTATGTGCTCGACCTTGAGTTGGAAGAGGCGGTCTTCGGTGTCGAGAAAGAGATCGTCGTTCCGACCGTTGTCGCCTGTGAGCCCTGCAAAGGCAGTGGCTCCACCGACGGCGTGGTGGAAACCTGCAGTACCTGTGGTGGGCACGGGCGAGTGCGGATGCAACAGGGCATCTTTTCCGTGCAGCAGACCTGTCCGCACTGCGGTGGCTCGGGCAAACGAATCAAGAATCCCTGCAAGAAGTGTCAGGGTGCGGGGCGTGTCGAATCCGAGAAGACCCTCAAGGTCAAGATTCCTGCGGGTGTGGACACCGGCGACCGCATCCGTCTGAGTGGCGAAGGCGAAGCAGGCCCCAATGGTGCTGCCGCAGGCGACTTGTATGTCGAAGTGCGGGTGCAGCAGCACGAGATTTTCCAGCGTGACGGGAACGATCTGTATTGCGAAGTGCCGATCCGCTTCTCGCAGGCCGCGCTGGGTGCGGAATTGGTGGTGCCGACGCTGGATGGCGAGGCCTTGATCAAGGTGCCGGCGGAAACCCAGACCGGCAAGCTGTTCCGGTTGCGCGGCAAGGGCGTCAAATCGGTACGCAGTCACAGCACCGGTGATCTGCTTTGTCGCGTGGTGGTGGAAACGCCCGTCAAGCTCACCAAGCGGCAGCGCGAATTGCTGGAGGAGTTCGAGGGTACATTCGAGGGCGCCGATGCACAGGCGCACTCGCCGCGTGCCAGTTCGTGGTTCGATGGCGTCAAACGATTTTTCGAAAACATGACCAGTTGAGAGTGTGGGGGACGACATGACCGAGCCGCGTATCCGCTTGTTGATCCACGGGGCATCCGGGCGCATGGGGCGCAGTCTGATCGCCAGTCTGGCCGAGCATCCGCAACTGCATCTGGTGGCCGCCGTGGCCAGTGCGCCGCGTGCGGATCTGGGTGCACTGTCGGTCCTGCAACCGAGTCAACTGGCGCATGCACCGGCTTTCGATGTGGCGGTGGACTTCAGCGCACCCTCGGGTTTGCACGCGCTGGGCGAAGTCTGCGTCGCGCGCGGTGCGGCGTTGGTCTCCGGCACCACCGGACTTGATGATGCGGCGCAAGCGGCCTTGGCAAGCTGGAGTTCCCGTATTCCCGTGTTGTGGGCCGCCAACTTCAGTCTCGGCATTGCCTTGTTGACCCGTTTGGTGCAGCAGGCGGCTGCGGCCTTGCCCGACTGGGATTGCGAAGTCGTCGAAGTCCATCATCACCACAAGAAGGACGCGCCTTCGGGAACCGCTCTGCGACTCGGGAAAGCGGTGGCAGCGGCGCGTGGTGTGGACCTCTCCGCCGTGGCGCGGCATGGTCGCGAAGGCGTGAGCGCGACGCGTCAGTCCGGCGAGATCGGATTCCACGCGCTGCGTGGTGGCGACGTAGTGGGTGATCACCGGGTCAGTTTCTTCGCCGCCAGCGAGCACATCGAGCTGGCGCATCACGCGGCCAGTCGCGATGTCTTTGCTCATGGTGCCCTGAAGGCCGCGCGATGGCTGGCGCGCCAGTCACCCGGACGCTATTCGCTCGACGATCTGTTCGACGTGTAGCGAATCCGCGTCGCGCCGATATGCCGATTGCGCGTACGCGCTCGGGTGGACAGCGCGGGTCTGGAAATCTACAATTCGCACTCGCCTGAACCCTCGCATCGTCGACCCGGACCCGCAATCGCTGGCCCGGTTTTTCTTGCGCAACAGCGCTTTACGATGCGGGGAATCGGAAGTCCCAGCTCATCAAAGGCGACCCCTCTGTGAATCAACCTGCATTGCTTGCTCTGGCCGATGGCACCGTCTTCCACGGGCTTTCCGCCGGAGCCGTTGGTACGCGCGTCGGTGAAGTGGTGTTCAACACCGCCATGACCGGGTATCAGGAAATCCTCACCGATCCGTCCTACGCCCGGCAGATCGTCACCCTGACCTATCCGCACATCGGCAATACCGGCTGCACAGATCAGGACGACGAATCGGCGGCGGTTCTGGCCTCGGGGCTGATCATCCGTGAACTGCCGACACCGGCCAGCAACTGGCGCAGCGAATCCGACCTGACAGCCTGGTTGCAGGCACGCGGCGTGGTGGCCATTGCCGAAATCGACACGCGCAAGCTGACCCGTCTGTTGCGCGATGGTGGCGCACAGAACGCGTGTCTGACCGCTGGTGAGGGCGTGAGCGTCGAGGATGCGGTTGCCCAAGCGCGCGCCTTTCCCGGTTTGAAGGGCATGGACCTGGCCAAGGAAGTGTGCGAGGCACAGACCTACACCTTCGAGCAGGGCAGTCTGGACATGGATCGCGGCGACTTTGCCACGTCCAGCGGCCAATTCCACGTCGTCGCGTACGACTTTGGCGTCAAGCGCAACATCCTGCGCATGCTCGCTGATCGCGGCTGTCGACTGACCGTTGTTCCCGCGCAAACACCGGCGAATGAGGTGTTTGCGATGAAGCCCGACGGCGTGTTTCTCTCCAACGGCCCCGGTGATCCCGAACCCTGCGACTACGCGATCGCCGCCATTCGCGGATTCATCGCGGCGAGGCTGCCAATCTTCGGCATCTGTCTCGGGCACCAGTTGCTGGGCCTGGCATCAGGTGCCAGAACCCTGAAGATGAAGTTCGGTCATCACGGCGCCAATCACCCTGTCCAGGACTTGCGTAGTGGGCGAGTGATGATCTCCAGTCAGAACCACGGCTTTGCCGTCGATGAGGCCAGTCTGCCGGCGAACGTGCAGGCAACCCACCGGTCCCTTTTCGATGGTTCGCTGCAGGGCATTGCGCTGACCGATGCGCCCGCCTTCAGTTTTCAGGGGCATCCCGAAGCCGCTCCCGGTCCGCATGATGTGTCCGCGTTATTCGATGAGTTCCTGGCGATGATTCGCGCCAATCGTTCCTGATCAGGAGGTTGTCATGGCTCGTTCCGCTCGTTCGCGTGGTGCCTCGGTCGGTGGTGTGACCGTCAGCGGCATTTTTGTCCGGGCCTTGCTCTGGGTAGGGTTGCCGCTGGTGCTGTTGTATGGCTTGTTGTGGTGGCGAATCAGTGCCGGCATCGACAAACAACTGAAGCAAGTGGCGGGCATGGTGGAAGTCGCCCGCGACAACAGCTACTTCACGTTCGCGGGCGATATCGGCATCAGCGGTATTCGCATGCGACCCGCGCTGGGCGGTGATGTGCTGGTGCGTGCGCGACGGATGGAGATTCATACGCCGGGATTGTGGTGGCTGGTGCGCTCCAGTTTGTTCGGCATGCCGGACGAATTGCCGAATCGGATCGGGTTCAGCTTGGTCAATCTCGAAATCGAAGGCCTGCCCACCGGGCCGCAATCGGGCTTGATCGGCGCCTACACAGGCTTGCCGATGGAGGCAGCGGGCTGCAAGGTCGACGCTTGGGATCGCACGGATCTCCAATCGATGGGATTGGACGTGGGCGAGTCGGTGCTGACCATTCAGGCTGAGCAAAGCAGTCCGGGCGTGTTGGCCTATCTGATGAATCTCGAAACGCCTGGCGTAGGCAGCATGGAGGCGCGGCTTGGCTTGCGCGTACCCGGCGAGGGCAGGCTTCGCCCTGAAGCGCTGATCGGTGCGACGCTGGGCGATGCGTCGGTGGTGTTTCGCGACCAGGGCTTTCTCGCCGCGCGCAATGCTTACTGCGCCGACCTCCAGGACATCACCGTCGAGCAATTTCTGCAGGCCCACCTTGATGGCGTGCAATCACTGCTGTTGTCGCAAGGATTGCAGGCGGAGGACGACCTGCTGCACGCGTGGGGGCAGTTCACCCGCGAAGGCGGTGAATTTCGTATCGAAACGCGCCCCAGCGCCGCGCTTGGCTTCCAGCAGTTCAGCATGTTGAGCGGCGAGAGCTTGATGTCGGCGCTCAGCCCCTATGTTCGGGTCAGCGGCATCGACCCCGTACGCCTTTCATTGAATCGGGTGACCGCTTCCTCACTCAGCGAACAGAAACGCGCCCGCGAAATCGCCCGGACTCGCAAGGAAGACGGCGTTCCGGTCGCCGAGGATGTGGTCGATAAGATGATCGAGCCTGTCCCCACGCCTGAGGAAATGGCCGCCATCGATATCGCGCCAGATGCCCAGGGGCGCGTTTCGTTTGATGCGCTGGCCGCCTACGAAGGAAGGTCCGTCGTCGTAGAAACCACCTGGAACACCCAGCGTCGTGGCGTCCTGAAGGACGCGACCCGAGCGCGACTGGTTCTTGCCCTGATTCCTGCACAAGGCGGTTTCGACTTGAGCATCCCGCGTGAAACGGTCCGCGAGGTGCGGATTCTCGACGCTGGCAGCCGCCCCGTTTCCGATTCCTCAGCCGATATCTCCAATGCCAAAGCGAACTGATCTCCGCTCCATCCTCATCATCGGCGCTGGTCCGATCGTCATCGGACAGGCCTGCGAGTTCGATTACTCGGGTGCGCAAGCCTGCAAGGCGCTCAAGGCCGAGGGCTATCGCGTGGTGCTGGTCAACTCCAACCCGGCCACCATCATGACCGACCCGGACACGGCGGACGCGGTGTATATCGAGCCGATCAACTGGCAGACGGTCGAGAAGATCATCGCCAAGGAAAAGCCCGATGCGTTGCTGCCCACGATGGGCGGCCAGACCGCGCTGAACTGCGCGCTGGACTTGGCCGACAACGGCGTGCTGGAAAAATACGGCGTCGAACTGATCGGCGCCAAGCGGGAAGCGATTCGCATGGCGGAAGACCGCGAGTTGTTCCGCGTCGCGATGGGCGAGATCGGACTCGAATGCCCCAAGGCCGAGGTAGCGCGGACCTTCGAGCAGGCACTGGAGACCCAGGCGAAGGTCGGTTACCCGACGATCATCCGGCCCAGCTTCACCTTGGGCGGATCGGGTGGCGGCATCGCCTACAATCGCGAGGAGTTCGAGGAAATCGTCAAGCGCGGCCTGGATCTGTCGCCGGTGCATGAAGTGCTGGTGGAAGAATCCGTGCTGGGCTGGAAGGAATTCGAGATGGAAGTGGTCCGCGATACGGCGGACAACTGCATCATCGTGTGTTCCATCGAAAACATCGACGCGATGGGTGTGCACACCGGTGATTCGATCACGGTGGCCCCGGCGCAGACACTGACGGACAAGGAATACCAGCGCCTGCGCGACGCCTCCATCGCGGTGCTGCGCAAGATCGGTGTGGATACCGGGGGTTCCAACGTGCAGTTCGGCATCAACCCGAACAACGGTCGCGTTGTGGTGATCGAGATGAACCCGCGCGTGTCGCGGTCATCGGCACTGGCCTCGAAGGCCACGGGCTTCCCGATTGCCAAGATCGCCGCCAAGCTCGCGGTGGGTTACACCCTCGACGAATTGCGCAACGACATCACCGGTGGTGCCACGCCCGCGTCGTTCGAGCCGACCATCGATTACGTCGTCACCAAGATTCCTCGTTTTGCCTTCGAGAAGTTCCCGCAGGCCGATTCACGCCTGACCACCCAGATGAAGTCGGTCGGCGAGGTGATGGCGATTGGCCGCAGTCTGTCGGAATCGATGCAGAAAGCCCTGCGCGGTCTGGAAACCGGGCGCACCGGCTTCGATCCCATTCTGCCTGCGCAATTGGATGATGTCGGGCAAATGGAACTGCGTCGCCAGTTGCGCGAGCCGGGACCGGATCGTCTGTTCTACGTCGGCGATGCATTCCGTCACGGTTTGAGTCTGGACGAGGTCTACAGTCTCACCCGCATTGATCACTGGTTCCTGCGCCAGATCGAGGCGCTGATCCGCATCGAGGCCGAGGTCGCCGCGCAAGGGATCGAGTCGTTGAATGCCGAGCGTTTGCGCTTCCTCAAGCGACGCGGGTTCTCCGATGCGCGTCTGGCCAGGTTGCTGGGTACCGACGAAAAGGCCGTGCGCGCACTGCGTCATGCCTTTGCAGTGCGCCCGGTGTTCAAGCGTGTTGATTCCTGCGCGGCGGAGTTCTCCACGTCCACAGCGTATCTGTATTCGACCTACGAGGACGAATGCGAAGCCGAGCCGACGACACGCGACAAGATCATGGTGCTGGGTGGTGGCCCGAACCGGATCGGGCAGGGCATCGAGTTCGATTACTGCTGCGTGCACGCGGCCCTCGCGATGCGCGAGGATGGTTACGAAACCATCATGGTCAACTGCAATCCCGAAACCGTGTCGACCGACTACGACACCTCGGATCGCCTGTATTTTGAACCGCTGACGCTGGAAGACGTGCTGGAAATCGTCGAGCGCGAACAGCCCAAGGGCGTGATCGTGCAGTACGGCGGACAGACTCCGCTCAAGCTGGCGCGTGCGCTGGAAGAAGCCGGCGTGCCGATTATCGGCACCACGCCGGATTCCATCGATCTGGCCGAAGACCGTGAGCGCTTCCAGCAGATGATCGTCAAGCTGGGCCTCAATCAACCGCCCAACCGCACCGCACGCACCGCCGAACAGGCGCTGGCGGCGGCGCACGAGATCGGCTATCCGCTGGTGGTGCGCCCCAGTTACGTGCTGGGTGGCCGTGCCATGGAAGTGGTGTATTCCGATGCCGATCTGAGTCGATACATCCGCGATGCGGTCAGCGTGTCGAATGAATCGCCGGTGCTGCTGGACCGCTTCCTCGACAATGCCGTGGAAATCGATGTCGATGTGGTCGCCGACGCCGACGGTCAGGTGTTGATCGGCGGCATCATGGAGCACATTGAGGAAGCGGGCGTGCATTCCGGCGACTCCTCGTGCTCGTTGCCGCCTTACTCGCTATCGACGGCCTTGCAGGACCAACTGCGCGAACAGGTCGCGGCGATGGCGCGTGAATTGAAAGTGGTCGGATTGATGAACACCCAGTTCGCGATCCATACGGATGATCAGGGTGGCGGCAAGATCTACGTGCTGGAAGTCAACCCGCGCGCCTCGCGTACCGTGCCCTTCGTCTCCAAGGTGACCGGGCGTCCGTTGGCCAAGATCGCCGCACGTTGCATGGTCGGGCAATCGTTGGCACAGCAAGGGGCCGAACGCGAGATCGTGCCGGACTATTTCGCCGTGAAGGAGGCCATCTTCCCCTTCGCCAAGTTTCAGAACGTCGATCCGATCCTCGGGCCGGAAATGCGTTCTACCGGCGAAGTAATGGGGGTAGGGCGTGACTTCGGTGCGGCCTTCGCGCGTGCGCAGGAAGCCGCTTCCATCAAGGTGCCACCGCCGGGCAAGGCCTTTGTGTCAGTACGCGAACAGGACAAGCCGCGCCTGTTGCCGGTGGCCAAAGCCCTGCTCGAACGCGGGTTCAGTCTGATCGCCACCACCGGCACCCAGGCATTCCTGCAATCGCATGGCCTGCCTTGCGCGCAGATCAACAAGGTGGCCGAAGGCCGTCCGCACGTGGTCGATCTCATCAAGAACGGCGAAATCGTGTATATCGTCAACACCACCGAGGGGCGGCAGGCCATCGCGGACTCGTTCTCGATCCGTCGCGAGGCACTGCAGCACCGGGTGACTTATTCCACGACCGTCTCTGGTGCCCGCGCATTGGTGCATTCCTTGCCCTATCGCGGCACGGGCGGTGTTTTGTCATTGCAGGAATTGCACGCCGAATTGCGTGCCTGAGGAGTTGAACACATGCGAGCGCCATTGACGCTGAAAGGATCGCAGCGCCTGCGCGAAGAGCTGGAGCACCTGAAGTCGGTCAAACGACCGGCGGTGATCGCGGCCATCGCCGAGGCCCGTGCGCACGGCGACCTTAAGGAAAACGCCGAATACCACGCGGCGCGGGAGCAACAGGGCTTCATCGAAGGTCGCATCAAAGAGCTGGAGGGCGCGCTATCGCATGCCCACGTCATCGATACCAGCAAGTTGAACCCCGGCGACAAGATCGTGTTCGGTGCCATCGTCGAGCTGTCCGATGTGGACACCGGTGATGAAGTCACCTATCAAATCGTGGGAGACCTCGAAGCCGACATCAAACAGGGTCTGATCTCGGTGTCGGCACCGATTGCCCGCGCACTGATCGGCAAGCGCGAAGGCGATGCCATCAGCATTTCGGCACCCGGTGGTGAACGTAGCTACGAAATCGTCGCGGTGCGTTACGACACATGAGTGGGGTCGGCTGCATTCTGCTGCTTCCGGCGCGTAAGCGTTTGCGCGGCACACTGGATGCGGCCCCCAGTCTGCAGCGCATGCTCGCCCGTGGCGATACGCTGGAGGCGACCGAGTCTGGTGAGCTGGGCCAGTTGACCCGCATTTTCGACGTGACACCGCTGGGCCTGCCTGCCGCGGCGCTGGCTCGGCAATTCGATGCGGGCGATGCCGACGTGCATCTGTGGATGCGGGCGGACCCCGCGTTCCTGCAGCCCGAAATGAATGGTGTGCGACTGATGGCCGTCGGCGAACTGGGCCTGCGTGCCGAGGAGTCGCGTGCCCTGGTCGAAGCGTTACAACCGCTGTTTGCCGAATCCGGCATGCAGTTCAGTGCGGCCAACACGCAGCGCTGGTATCTGCGTCTCGATGCCGCACTGCGGTTGCCGCGTTTTGCTTCGCCGGAAGAAGCCATCGGCGCGGATCTGGCTGAGCACCTGCCGCACGGCGAAGAAGGCAAGCGCTGGCGCAACCTGTTGAACGAGGCGCAGGTGATCCTGCACAACCATCCGATCAATCAGGCCCGCGTCAATGCCGGGAAGGTGCCCGCCAACAGTCTTTGGCTATGGGGCGCCGGTGCCTTGCCGGATGAGGTCATCGCGGGTGTGGCGACACTGTTCTCGCATGAACCCCATGCCTGTGCGCTGGCACAACTGGCTGGCATCGAGGTCAAACTGATCGACAGTGACGTGTTGCCGGATGCCCTCGATGATTGCGCCATTGACCTGCGCGGCGCGCGTGATCTGGCGGCACTGGAAACCTCGGTGATCGCACCGCTGTTGAAACGCGTTCAGCAGGGCAAATTGCCTGCCCTGACCATCGATTTTGCCGACAGTCACGCCTGGATCTATCGTCGCCCTCACGCCTTGCGTTTCTGGCGGCGGCCGCCTCGCGACTGGGCATGAGTCCGCGTATCCAGCGACGCGTTCTGCCGGACGCACCGATCCTGCAGGATTCGAGTCTGTCGCCGGTTTTGCGTCGCATCTATGCGGCTCGCGGTGTGCATGACGCGCAGGACATCGATCTGCGTCTGGCGCGGCTGCTGCCGCCAACGCTGGGCGACCTGGATCGCGCCTGCGAACACCTGCTGCGCTGGCGCGAATCGCAAGCCCACATTACCGTGGTTGGCGACTTCGATGCCGACGGCGCCACTGGCACGGCGCTGGCCGTGCGTGGCCTGCGACTGCTCGGGTTTCAACGCGTGGACTACCGCGTACCGAATCGCTTTCTGCACGGCTACGGTCTGTCACCGGCACTGGTCGAGACGCTGCATCCGGCGCCCGACGCCATCCTGACGGTCGATAACGGCGTCGCTGCGCTGGCGGGTGTGGCGGCGGCCAAAGCGCGTGGCATCGATGTGTTGATCACCGACCACCACCTGCCTGCGGAGAGGCTTCCGGATGCAGTCGCCATCGTCAATCCGAACCTGCACGGCGACGCTTTTCCCAGCAAGTCGTTGGCGGGCGTCGGCGTGGTGTTCTACCTGCTGATTGCCTTGCGCGCACACTTGCGCGAGATCGGTTCGCCGCAGGGTCAGGTCGATCTATCCTGCCTGCTGGATCTGGTCGCCATCGGTACCGTCGCCGATTTGGTGGCGCTGGATGCCAACAATCGACGCCTCGTGCGGGCAGGCCTTCAACGCATCCGCGACGAACGCGCTCAGCCCGGCGTACTCGCGTTGTTTCGTGCAGCCGGACGCGATCCGCGTCGCGCCACTGCCGCCGATCTCGGCTTTGCCATCGGGCCGCGTATCAATGCCGCCGGACGATTGGAAGACATGGCGCTTGGTATCGAATGCCTGCTGTGCGACGACGCCTCCCGCGCTGAGGCTTTTGCCCATCGACTCAACAGCATCAACCACGAACGGCGCGACTTGCAGCAAGCCATGGTCGAGCAGGCCGAAGCCCTGCTGGAAGCCCGCCTGGCCAGCCTCGATGCCGCCCATCTTCCAGCGGGACTGGTACTGCACGATGTCGACTGGCACAGCGGCGTGATTGGTCTGGTCGCCTCCAAGCTCAAGGAGCGCCTACATCGCCCGATCATCGCCTGCGCTCCGGCCGATGATGGCAGTGGCGAATGGAAGGGCTCGGGTCGCTCGATTCCCGGTTTTCATCTGCGCGATTGCTTGGTGGCCATCGATACCCGCCATCCCGGTTTGCTGAAACGCTACGGTGGCCACGCCATGGCCGCTGGACTCAGCCTCGACGGCGAACGCCTGCCGGAGCTCGTCCGTGCCTTCGAGCAGCTTGCCGCCGAATGGCTCAGTCCCGAGCAACTGCAAGCCGTCATTTGGACCGACGGCCCGCTGCAGGCCGACGACATCCGTCTCGGCCAAGCCGAAGCCCTGCGCGCAGGCGGTCCCTGGGGGCAAGCCTTTCCCGAGCCACTGTTCGACAACGAATTCGAACTCGAACGCTGGTCCGTCATGGCCGAACGCCATCTGCGCCTGAGTCTGCGCCTGCTGCCCGAACGCCACCCCATCGAAGCGATCTTTTTCAACGCTTACCGAGGTGAATCCCCACCCAAGAGTTTTCGCGCCGCCTACCAACTCGACATCGACGAGTGGCGAGGCGAACCGAGACTGCGTCTGATGCTGCGGCATTGGGAGTAGCGAAGCGTCAATCCGCGCGCGCCATAAGAATCTCGCATCCGGTAAAAAGCGACCGTATTCGGTAAAAGCGTGATTCGCTCGAACTTGTTGATTGTCGCGCTCAATGCCTCGCCGCGTGACACGCAAACAAAAAAGGCCGGCAACCGAAAGTTACCGACCTTTGATTTTTTTTGGCGCGCCCGGAAGGATTCGAACCTCCGACCCCCAAGTTCGTAGCCTGGTGCTCTATCCAGCTGAGCTACGGGCGCGTCGTGAAGCAAGCATTATGCTGAGATGAAGTTCGTTCGTCAAGTCTCGTGTAATTCTCTGACGCGACATTGAATGCGTTCGTTCTTCAATCTCTCACACAATGATGGGCTCAACGAGCCCATCATCGATCTGGCGGAGAGAGAGGGATTCGAACCCTCGATAGAGCTTTTGACCCTATACTCCCTTAGCAGGGGAGCCCCTTCGGCCTCTCGGGCATCTCTCCGAACTGATTTCGACGTTACCGCCGAACAGAGCGCAACAGCTTACCGGAGTCCGTTCGCTCGGTAAACCCCAACCGTGCAACTCAGGTCTTCGACTCAGGTGTATCCGCTGGCGCGCTGCCGGAATCGTCACTGCGGATGCGTTGGTAAATCTCTTCGCGATGTACAGAAACATCCTTCGGTGCACCAATCCCGATCCGCACCTGATTGCCCTTGACGCCGAGCACGGTGACGGTGATCTGATCACCGATCATCAACGTCTCGCCCACTCGGCGGGTCAATATCAACATGTCACGTCCTCCATGCACACCGACTGCGCGGCCGTGCTTCCCCTGACGTACCGCATCGCCCCCAAAGCCTGTCGGCCTTCCATGTGTGCCACGCCGTGCGCACACCGCGCCCGACTATAGCCAAGCACCGGTTGACCTGCAACGCATCCCTGTTTCATCGCTCCGCCACGCAGGGATCGCGGCCACGCTACACCTACAATGTGCGCTGATATTCGGTTGGAGACTTGGGCATGAGTTTGGATCAAACAACGATTCGCGATCTGCTGCGCTGCTACGTCGACCCGGTCTCCGGTGCAGATGGAGCGGCACTCAGCAAAGCGATCGGCGTCGATGGTGATCGTATCGTGGTGGAATTGGAGCTGCCGTATCCGGCCAGCTCCTGTCATCAGGAGATCGAGCATCAGGTGAGGAGATTGCTGGAGAGTTCGCCGCAGGTGAACACCGCGACGGTTCGGGTACGGTCACGCGCTCTGAGTCATCAGGTTCGCGAGGGTCTGGCACCTCTGGATGGCGTTCGCAACATACTTGCCGTTGCATCTGGAAAAGGGGGCGTCGGCAAGTCGACGACGGCGATCAATCTGGCCATGGCGTTGCAGCGCGAAGGCGCTCGCGTCGGCGTCATCGATGCAGATATCTATGGTCCAAGTGTGCCGCGCATGCTGGGATTGCAGGGCAAGCCCGAAAGCCCGGATGGCAAACGCATCCTGCCGATGCGGGCGCACGGTCTGCAGGCCATGTCGATCGGCTGCCTGATCGAAGAAGACGCACCAATGATCTGGCGTGGACCGATGGTCACCCAGGCACTGATGCAGTTGTTGAACGACACGGCGTGGCAGGATCTGGACTATCTGATCGTGGACCTCCCGCCGGGCACGGGGGACATCCAGTTGACGCTGTGTCAAAAGGTTCCGTTGACGGCGGCGATCATCGTCACCACACCGCAGGACATCGCCTTGTTGGATGCACGCAAGGCGTTGCGCATGTTTCAAAAAGTCGAAATTCCCGTGCTCGGTGTGATTGAGAACATGGCTCTGCATGTCTGTTCTAACTGCGGGCACACCGAACATGTGTTCGGCGAGGGCGGTGGGCAGCGGATGGCCGAGCAGTATGACGTTGCGTTGCTGGGAAGCTTGCCGCTGGATCGGCGCATCCGTGAGCAGGCCGATGGGGGCGAGCCGATGGTCCTTGCGGAGCCCCAGTCGGATGTCGCGCTACGTTACGGCGAAATCGCTCGAAAGACCGCCGCGCTGTTGTCGCGACGTCCGCGCAACAAGCTTCTGGTCGGTTCCGGCTTGCTCGGATGACGCGTTCGCGGGGTTGAGCGCCGTCTCGCGGTTGCTGGTTGATTTGGAAAGACGCCAAAAGTGCTGTGCCGCCCAACGAAGACGATGGGCGGCACGATGCAAATTAGCGTTTGCAGGTGCTGATGCCGAGAATCGGATATAGCGGACAGAAGTTGATCAGCCCGGTTCCAAGCGGGACCAAACCGATCAAGGCCCACCACTTGCTGTCGCCTTCGAGCACAAAGAACAGACTCAGCACGGCAATTCCCACAACGATACGAAGAATGCGGTCGATACCGCCGACATTGGCTTTCATGGTGTGCTCCTGGTTGATGTGCGAGTAGCTTGCGCGCAATGACTCGCACTGTCGGTGACAGAAGTTACAAAGGCTCAAAGTCCACTTAGCGCGCGCAAACGGGAGCATGGGACGGCGCGCTCCCACTTTTGCGCATAGGTCTCTCCGAGTTGCATTCGGCGTCCTGGCGCGTGCATCGATACGTGGGCTTCCGCAAGGTCAGCGCTTGCCCGCCAAACCAGTGCATGTTGATCGTTCAAGGTCATTTCTCCGCGATCCTCGCGATCCGCAGGATCATCGATTTCGCGAATGACAAACACGCTGGGCAAACGCTGCAGCAGGGAAATCAAGGGATGCATGTCGCGCAGCGCAGCATCGGGATGATGCAGAAGGATACGGATCTGCGCGCCGCGTCCGCTGGTAGCCAGTCTGCGGAGCGCATCAAGCGCATGCGGATGTGCCAGTGAGGGGTCCAGTTTCACGCGCAGCAGATCGACTTTGTGACGCGCCGCGTTCAGGCACTCGACAACCGCCCGGTGAATGCCGACGTCGTCGCGTACAGCGCGCAACGTCGAGGAGTTTGCCACTCCCTGACTTTCCGCGGGGCTCAGTGTGCGTCGCATCGGAACGTGCTGGATGTTCGCTTCGATGAATTGAGCGCCGCAAACGTCGAAGCCGTGTCTGGCATAGAAGTGCTGCGCATCGATCTGAGCGTGCAGATGAACTGATTCCAGCCCGCGCGTTCGAGCGATCTCCAGCAGTCGCTGCAGCATGACACCACCCACACCTCGATTCCGCCACTCGCCGAGTACTGCCATGCGACCAATTCGACCATCCGGCATCAAACGTCCGGTGCCGATCGGGCGACCCAAGTCGTCACGCGCTATTACGTGAGCGCATTGCGAGTCGATGGAATCAAGCTCCAGCTCGCGCGGAACGGATTGCTCGTTGACGAATACCGTCTCGCGAACCGTTCGCAATGCATCGAAGTCGCCGCGGTAGTCGACAGGGTCGACCCGAAAACCCTCCGGTATGGATTGTCTGTCGACCATGAGCCAGCTTAGCGACCGCGCTTTTGAGCGGGCTGCAGCAGGAAATGTCCCGCTTCCAGCAAGTCCAGAAGAACTTCTCTGTCACTGCTGGTGAACTGCGACCATCCATTCGCGTCGATTCCTCGCTCTGCGCAGAACAGCGGAGCCGCCTTCAGGCTGACACGATAGGTTTCGCCGCAGGAGTGGAGGTCTGCGGCGCGCCCAACACGCGTCCACGCGCGCCGCGCATAGGGGTGCGGGATTGCATTTGCGCCGTCGTCCATCTTGCGTGTCAGTTGTTTTCGCGACGGCAGCTTCGGCGGGGCCGTTGGCGACACGGCTGCGCGATAGCGAGTCACGAAGCGGCCGAACCAGCGCTGCATCGCCGCGTCATCCATGGTCAGCAGTGGCGACAGCGCCTTGCGCAGGCGTTGGATGGCGGCCGCATCGATTTCACCGGCGTGCTTCGCCACCGCCACGCCGGGATCAACGTAACGAAGTTCCTCCGGCAGCTCTGGGCAAAGGTGGTCCGCCAGATCGCCAATCAGTTCCGCCGAGGAGGGCGCGCGCAAGCCCACCGAAATCGTCAGGCATTCCGTGACGCCGATTCCGTGATGCGGGACGCCAGGCGGCAGATACAACATGTCGCCGGGCTGCAGAGTCCAATCGTGACTGGGATCGAATGTTTGCAGCAGCTTCAGCGCGACGTCGGGTAGAAATCCGAGCGGTGGATTGGGCTTGGCGTCGATTTTCCAGTTACGCTCGCCCATACCCTGAATCAGGAAAACATCGTAGTTGTCGACATGCGCTCCGACCGAGCCACCAGGAACGGCGTAGCTGATCATGATGTCGTCAAAGCGCCAGCGCGGGAGGAAATCAAAGGCGGGGTAGAGTGCGGCAACGTCCGCATCCCATTTGTCCACGTCCTGAACCAGAAGCGTCCAGTCGCGTTCCGCCAGCGTCGTGAAGCGGTCTTCGGAAAACGGACCGGTTTCGATCTGCCAATGATCATGGGCGCGGTCGTATTGCACCAGCCGCGACAATGCCGTCTCTTCGAGCGCCAGTCCAGCCAGATCATCCGGTGTCGTCGGACACTGGAAATGGGGAAAGGCCTGGCGCACCAACAGCGGTCGCTGTTGCCAGTAGTCACGCAGGAAGGCGGCGGGGCTCATGCCCAGCGGCTGTCTGTGACTGCCGGAGACTTCAGTGGGGAAGGCGGACTTTGCCATGGTTCAGATGTCCTTCGCGAGCTGCGCGGCGAGACCGGTGTAGGTCGATGGCGTCAGTGCCAGAAGACGCTGCTTGGCTGCATCCGGGAGTGTGAGTTGCGAAATGAACTCGCGCAGACTGTCGGCATGGATGCCACGACCACGCGTCAACGCCTTCAATTGCTCGTAAGGTTCAGGCAAGCCGTAACGGCGCATTACCGTTTGCACCGGCTCGGCGAGTACTTCCCATGCTGAGTCGAGGTCGGCGGCCACGCGCTCCGGTGATGCACTCAACTTGCCAAGGCCGCGATGCAGGCTTTCCAGTGCGACCAGCACATGTCCAAACGCCGTTCCCAGCGCGCGGAGTACCGTCGAGTCGGTCAGATCACGCTGCCAGCGGCTGATCGGCAGCTTTTCAGCAAAATGAGTCAGCATGGCACTGGCGATGCCGAAGTTGCCTTCGGCATTTTCGAAGTCGATCGGATTGACCTTGTGTGGCATGGTCGAACTGCCGACTTCACCGGCCTTGAGCGCCTGCTTGAAGTAGCCGAGCGAGATGTATCCCCAGACGTCGCGCGACCAATCGGTCAATACCGTATTGATCCGTCGCTGCGCATCACACAGTTCGGCGATGAAATCATGCGGTTCAATCTGGGTGGTGTAGGGGTTGAATCGCAAGCCGAGCGACTCGACGAAGCGCTTCGCAAAGCCCGGCCAGTCAACTTCCGGGTAGGCGCAGACGTGTGCGTTGTAGTTGCCGACCGCGCCGTTGATCTTGCCGAGAATCTCGATCTGCTCGAGACCGAGAATCTGTCGGCGAAGCCGGTAGACAACATTGGCCACTTCCTTGCCCAGAGTTGTTGGCGACGCGGTTTGTCCGTGTGTGCGGCTCAACATTGGCAGGTCGGCCAGTTGATGGGCTAGCGCTTTCAGACTGTGTTCGACACGACCCAGCTGCGGCAGCAGCACATTTTGCCGAGCGCGCTCGATCATCAGGGCGTAGCTAAGGTTATTGATGTCTTCGCTGGTGCAGGCGAAGTGCACGAACTCCATCGCGGGTGCCAGCTCGCGGTCATCGGCAAGCTGCTCCTTCAGGAAGTACTCGACCGCCTTCACGTCGTGGTTGGTGGTGCGCTCAATGTCTTTGATGCGTTGCGCATGGGTTTCATCGAAACGCTCCGCCAAGACACGCAAACGCGCGATGGCTGCCTCGGAAAATGCGGGCAACTCGACGATTGCCGGCTCCAGAGACAGGGCGATCAACCATTCGATCTCCACTTTGACGCGGGAATGGATCAGGCCAAACTCGGAGAATATCGGGCGCAAGGCATCGCAGCGCGACGCGTAGCGACCGTCGACGGGGGAGAGGGCGGTGAGCGCGCTCAAGGACATGGCGGCGTTCCAGAACAAGTAGAGAAGACATTTTAGCGGGTTGCCAATATCAACGGATTGAGGATGGGCAAAAGCATGAACGCCCACCTTCCGGTGGGCGTTCATGGGTGGACTGAGCCGTCGTCCCGCGAATCAGTTGTCGTCGCGCCAACGCCGCAGCCGTGTCGCCAGAGCGATCATCGCCACCCCCACTACCGCGCCGATCCAGGTGTGCAGCGAAGTGAGCGTGTTCAAGCTCGATTGCCAACTGAGCAGACCACGCAGATCTTCCGGTCCGTTGATTTCGATATTGTCAAAACCGTCGTGCAGGAAGACCAGGTCGGAGCTGGGAAAAACACTGGTCAGGGCGCGGGCGACGATATTCTTCCAGAACCAGGTCGAATCGAGGTCAAAGGCCATCATGATGTCGAACCAGCTGACGAAGATGCCCGCGAAGACCGGCACCAGCACCGCCCACAGGAACGGCTTCGATTTTGCCCAGACCGAGATCAGCATCAGCCAGCCGACGGTCGGTAGTGCCCATAGCGCATAGACCGGAATGCCTAGCAGGATCGTGCCGGCGACATGCGTCGGGGAAGCAGGGCCGAATACCAGGGTCCACGGGTTGGCACCATGCAGGATCAACCAAAAGCTGGGAATCAGCAGGAACGCATAGCCCACCAGTACGGCCACCGCGCCGCTGATCAATGGGGCAACCAGCGTCGCGCTGAGCGCCTTGGAAATCACCGTGGACGTGTCCGAGACAGGCAAGGACTTCCAGAACAGCACGCTTCGGTCCTTTCGTTCGTCATACAGCGATGACAGGCAATAGAAAAACACCACGAATCCGAGCGCGATCATCGGCCAGCCGGCCGCCATCAGCATGGCGAGGTCGAGACCTGCGCCCAGTTGCAGTAGCTCCTGGTCCCCGGCCTTTTCAGCAATGCCGCTGATGTTGACGCCATTGATGAACACGCCCGACTTGCGGCCGAGCACTTCGCCGGCGATCGCACCCATGAAGCTGAGTGCAAGGAACGCAGACCCGGCTCCGATGGGCGCCCACAGGAAGCCACCCTTGTTCTCCCAGAACTCGCGCTGCAGCAGCATCTTGATGGTGTTCATTGGTAGGTCCCCTTCATCGTTGCCACGAACAGATCGGCCACGCCGGGTGTTCGTACTTCGCCCAGTTCCTGAAGCTGATTGCGCGGAATGCCGTCGAAGAGGCAGACGAACTTGCCGAACACCTGCCTTTCGTCCAGCGGCTTCAAGGCGCGAGCCTGTTCGATCAGGCCCGGTGCAATCATGACTTCGCTGAAGCGCTCGCCCACTTCGTCCATGCTGGCGGCCAGCGATATCTTGCCGTCCCTGATGAACAGCAGGTCGGAAAGGATGTGCTCGACTTCCTCGACCTGATGCGTCGTGATGAGGATGGTCTTGTCCTCGGCGGTCTCAACTCTGAATCGCAACACCCCAACGGAGCGTAGATAAGAACTGCTTGCGGTAGATGATATCGAGTCCGAGTGTGGGTTCATCCAGCACCAGCAGTTTGGCGTCAATCGACATGACCAGTGCCAGATGCAACTGCACGATCATGCCCTTCGACATCTGTTTGACCTTCATCTTCGGCGTCAACTTGGTCTTGGCCAGATAGGCTTCGCACTTGCGTCGGTCAAACTTAGGATGCACGCCTTCAACGAACTGTATGGCCTGGGCCACGCTGATCCAGCGGGGAAGTACGGCGACATCGGCAATGAAACACACGTCGCGCATCAGTGCATCTCGTTGGGTGCGCGGATCAAGTCCCAGAACCGAGAGTTGTCCTTCGAAGGGAATCAGGCCCAGCATCGCCTTGAGTGCGGTGGTCTTGCCGGCGCCGTTCGGACCGATCAGACCAACGATTCGGCCGCGCGGGATGTCAAAGTTGGTGCCAGCCAGCGCGTCCTGACCTTTGTAGCGTTTGCGCAAGTCGCGTGCGGATATGACAGGGGTGTTCATTCACTGAGCTCCTTGGCAGGTTTCTTCAGCAAGTTGTCCAAGCTAAGGCCAAGCCGCTCAATGCGAATCAACATGGCTGGCCATTCTTCGCGCAGAAATCTCTCGCGCTCGCTGTTCAGCAGCTTTTCCGGTGCACCTTCCGAAACGTACATGCCCAGTCCTCGGCGTTTTTCGATCAGGGATTCGTCGGCGAGCTCCTGATACGCCCGCGAGACGGTGATGGGGTTGAGTTGGTAATCCGCCGCAATCTGTCTGACGGACGGAAGTGCTTCCCCCGGCTTAAGAAGACCGTCAAGAAGCATGGTGACGACGCGCTCTTTCAGTTGCAGATAGATCGGCGTGTTGTCGTTCCATGTCACGCTCATGTCAGCGCTCCTCTCTGTGAAGTATCCGGCCGACATAGGGCAGGGTCATTTGCATCCGGCGGACCGCGGCCTGATCTTCCCGAGAATCAAGCGGAGCGTGTTCCGTGTAGGTCGGGAGATTTTCGTCGATGGAATCGATAGGCTCCCCGAGCAAGGCGACTGAGCTGACAGCCGCGATGCTGAAAGACAGCGCCAGCAGTGTTTTGCGTAGGTATCGAGTCATGGCTTGCTCCGTGTGAGCTGTTGGAGTGGTGTTGTAGATAACTATAACACCAGTTTTTGACTTGTCCAGCGACTTCGTAACTTCCCGACGAACGGTCGTTTGATCGCGTGTCGCGCTGCAGGCGCTTGGGCTGTGCGTAGAGGGACACGCACCGAAATGGCTTTCGGGCACGTCGCCTCTGCGCGGAGCCACATCTGTCGATGCGCACCTGATAGGCTTCCCGGCGTCAAAAATCCCAAGGATCTTGCCGTGCAAATTGCAGAACGATGCGTAGTCTCCTTTCACTACACCCTGACCGATGCGAATGGACAGGTGATCGATTCATCGGAAGGAAACGCTCCACTTACCTATTTGCATGGCGCGGGTAACATCGTGCCGGGCCTTGAGTCGGCGATGACGGGGCGGCAACAGGGTGATCGTTTCGACGTCATGGTGTCCGCCGTCGATGGCTACGGAGAGCGCGACGAAGCGATGCTCCAGCAGGTTCCGCGCGCGGCGTTCCAAGGCGTGGACGAGCTTGCTGTGGGGATGAACTTTCAGGCGCAAGGGCCGCAGGGCGTGCTGTCCGTTGTCATCAGCGCGATTGAGGGAGACACCGTCACCGTCGATGCCAACCATCCGTTGGCGGGACGGGAGCTGCATTTCGCGATCGAGGTGGTTTCAGTGCGGGATGCGACCCTGGAAGAAACCCTGCACGGTCACGTGCACGGGGAGGGCGGAGTGCACCACCACTGACGCCCGTGATGCGGTTTCGGCAACCAAATCACCCATCGCGCCCAATAGCAAAATTATTTTTCAAATGCACTCGCTTGTTGCCAATTCATGGCGTATAGTGTGGGTGCTGTGTTTGCTGGGGTCACCGTGAATCGTGGCCCGATGGTGTTGGTCACACGATCTGCTCTATCGCTTCACCTCGCTGCCTTCCTCCTTGCAGACCCAGTAGCGCGACGTCCATCGCGAGTGTCATCAACCATCAAGTCTCAGGAGTAAGTCACATGTCCGATCGTCAGACCGGCACCGTCAAGTGGTTCAACGACGCCAAGGGTTTCGGCTTCATCAGCCGTCCGGACGGCGAAGACCTGTTCGTGCACTTCCGCGCGATCATGGGTAATGGTTTCAAGACCTTGCAGGAAGGTCAGAGCGTCAGCTTCGTCGTGACCAAGGGCCCGAAGGGTCTGCAGGCCGATCAGGTTCAGCCGCTCTAAGGTCCTCTGGATCCTTGAAAAAAGCCCCGGCATGCCGGGGCTTTTTTTTGTCTGAATTCTGTCCATCGCTGCTGTTCGACCAATGTCCCTGTTTGCTTGCGATGCAGCGGCGTGCAGGGGCGTAAAATGGCCCCCTTACCAGCAAGCAGGGTCTATCGTGAGCACGCCAGCGCAAGATTTTCAGGTCGCCCCCGTCAGTATTCGCCAGGAAGACTTCATTCAATCCGTCGCCGATGCCTTGCAATACATCAGCTACTACCACCCGGTCGACTACATTCGAAACCTGACCTCTGCCTACGAAAGGGAACAATCGCCCGCTGCCAAGGACGCCATGGCACAGATTCTGATCAACTCGCGCATGGCCGCCGAAGGACATCGTCCGATCTGTCAGGACACCGGGATTGTCACGGTTTTTCTGGAAGTCGGTATGGCGGTGCGCTGGGACGATGCGACGATGTCATTGGATGAGATGTGCAATGAGGGCGTACGTCGCGCCTACAACCACCCGGACAACAAGCTTCGCGCCTCCGTGCTTGCCGATCCCGCAGGAAAACGACTGAACACGCGTGACAACACGCCGGCGGTGGTCAATACCCGGATCGTGCCCGGAAACCGCGTGCATGTGACCGTGGCTGCAAAGGGCGGCGGGTCCGAGGCGAAGTCCAAGTTTGCGATGCTCAATCCCTCTGACTCGATTGTCGACTGGGTGCTGAAAACGGTCCCGACCATGGGGGCCGGTTGGTGTCCGCCGGGCATGCTTGGTATTGGAATCGGTGGGACTGCGGAGAAGGCCATGTTGCTGGCCAAGGAATCCCTGATGGAGCCGATCGATATCACCGATTTGATTGCTCGCGGTCCAAGCAACCGGGCGGAAGAGCTTCGCATCGAGCTTTACGAGAAGGTCAATGCGCTAGGAATCGGTGCACAGGGATTGGGTGGCTTGACAACCGTACTGGACGTCAAGGTCAAGGACTTCCCGACGCATGCGGCCAACTTGCCGGTAGCGATGATTCCGAATTGTGCGGCGACCCGCCATGCGCATTTCACACTGGATGGGAGCGGGCCGGTCAGTCTGACGCCGCCGCGTTTGGAGGATTGGCCAAGTCTCACCTACGACACCAGCAAGGGGCGGCGGGTCGACTTGGATCGCGTCACTGTTGACGAGGTGGCGTCCTGGAGGCCTGGCGATGTGTTGTTGTTGAATGGACGCATGCTGACGGGGCGGGACGCGGCACATAAGCGTATGGTGGAAATGCTCGACAGGGGCGAATCCTTGCCGGTCGATTTTCGAGGCCGATTCATCTACTACGTCGGTCCGGTTGATCCAGTGCGTGACGAGGTCGTTGGGCCCGCAGGACCAACAACGGCCACGCGGATGGACAAATTCACGGAACAGGTGCTTGCGCAGACTGGGCTCTTGGGCATGATTGGCAAGGCGGAACGCGGGCCGACGGCCATCGAGGCCATTCGCAAGCATCGTTCTGTCTACCTGATGGCGGTTGGTGGCGCGGCCTACCTGGTGTCGAAGGCGATCAAGTCGGCCAAGGTCGTTGGTTTTGCCGATCTGGGCATGGAGGCAATCTACGAATTCGAGGTTCAGGACATGCCGGTAACGGTTGCGGTCGACAGTGCAGGGGAGTCGGTCCACAACACGGGCCCGAAGCTTTGGCAGTCTCGGATCGGCAAAATTCCGGTGGTGGTGGTCTGAAACAAAAAGCCCGGCAATGCCGGGCTTTTTGTTGCTGCCAATGCGGAGCGTTTCAGCTCTTGACGTTGTCAGCGGGCGCGTTGTCCGCGCCAGCTTTGATGGTTTTTGGTTTGCTGGCCTTCTTAGCGACCGTCTTGGCGGCGGGCTTGCTGGCGGCCTTGGCTACAGGTGCCTCCGACTTCTTGGGCGCCGGCTTGACCGTGCTAGCAGGAGATGTCTTCCCTAGCTTGCGCAGTTCACCAGTCAGGCTGTCAACGCGGGTTGCCAACTGACTCAGGTCATCCCGGCTCGGCACGCCCAGGCGCACCAATGCGCGTTGGACGCGGTCTTCGAACACTTTCTCCAACTTGTCCCATGTGTCGGTGGCTCGCTCGCGAACCTGCTCGACGCGGTTCTCGACGACACCGCGCACGGCGTCGACCTGACCAGTTGCCAGCTTGCGGGTTTTCTGTTCGAGCTTGCTGCCTTCCTTGATCAAGGAGTCAAACAACTTGGTGCCTTCCTCCTGCGCCCTTCCGAATGCACCCATGCCAGCCAGCCAGATGCTCTGAGCGGACTCCATGATGGACCGGGACAGCACCTCTGCCTTGGCCTTGGCTTGCGGCTTAGCGGCGCTTGCCTTCTTCGCCTTGGGTGCGGTCTTGGCTGCTGCGGGTTTGGCTTTTGCGCTCGCTTTGAACTTGGCCATGCGAAGACTCCTGAGTGACTGTGATGGTGTCGTGCAGCCTATGTGCGACACCTAGAATGTTCACACTATGCGAAGGCGGCGATTCAGCTTTGACGACGGCGTCGAGAAGTGTGGCGTGGTGCCTTCGAGGCAATCAGTTGATCGACGTCATCCAGCGCACGCGCCAGCTTTGCGGTGGTGTGCGTTCGACGTTCCGGTGTGGTCGGTTCGAGTCCGTCAAGAATGTTCGTAACGGCGTTGTCCAGCACCGCAGTTCTCAACGTGAGTCCGTGCTTGCGTAATAGCGGGGCAATGTTGGCTTGTTTGGATTTCAGGTCGCGCAACGTGGCGTGGTAGGCATGATTGCTGACGCGCTGCCGCGATGCATAGCTGAAGGCATTGGTGAAAAACACCTCGGTGTCGTTGCGATCCGGCTCGAATATGAGCTGATCCGTATGCGCGTACTGTTGGCTGTACTTGGCAAGGCCCACCTGCATGCGTGACTGCAGTAAGGTCCGAAATGTCTGTGAGAGAACCATCGGCAGGCCACCATCCGCCAGGCTGGACAGACGTTCCCCCTCCGGGCCGAGCGCATGGCTGCCATCAAACGGCACCAGCGGATTCAGTCCGATCAACAGATCGATATCTTCGTCGAGTGCAACGGAACCATGCATCGTTCTCCGTAGCGCGCCATCCACCAGATGACGGCCATGCAGTCGCACTGGCGGGTAGAGGCCGGGCAAGGCTGAGCTGGCCTGAACGGCAACCGAAATGGGCACGTCATCCCAACCCGTTGAGCCAAAACGCACGGTTTCACCGTTGTCCAGATCGACCGCGATAACAAACAGCTTGCGCGCCAGCTCGCGGAAATCGTTGCTACGTCCGTGACGGGTAAAGGCATCTCGCAGGAAGCGCTCCACGCCGGAGTTGTCGAACAGTCCATTCGGGATCAAGCCGCCGAAGTGCCCCAGCAAATCAGTCAGCCCGCTGTCGAACGGATTGCGCAACGCCTCGCGCCACCAGTCGCCAACCAGCCGGGGAAGACTTGCTGCCCGCCGTGCGTATTCAAAGAACGCGGGTCGAACGAATGACTCCGGATGAAACGCGGCGTCATCCTTGTCACCCTTGAGGAAAATCCGGCACATCGTGCGCGTGTCGATGCGATTGGCCAGTGCGGCGGAAAGAAACGCTCCAGAGCTAACCCCGACATAGACGGTCAGATCAGTCAGGTCAAGTCCTTCGATGGCGTCGTCCAGCGCCCTCAGCGCGCCCAGCTCGTACATCCCACCGATTGGCCCGCCGCCCGCAATGGCAAGCCCGATCCGGGGAGTGCGTGGCTTGCGTTGCTTGGCGGTGTGGATCGATAGCATGGGCGGGTTGGATGCTCTAAAGGAGAGATTGTAGAGTGCGCGGCCCGAATCTTCGCTCAAAATCTCATGCGCGGTGCACTTGATACGCGGATTCCCCGCCTTCTCGAGGCCAATCGACGATGGCGGGATTCCGTGCTCCATCCATTAAACGGATCGTCCGAACTGGGCGTACTGCAGCGCTGGCAGGCCGAACGCCTGCGCAGGAGCTTTGCGGATTTTCTCGCTGCCTCCGATACCCGCGCCGCGGCGGAGTTCTTCCTCAGTGATCTCTACGGTGACCACGATGTCAGCGCGCGCGATCAAGGGGTTGCGAAAGTGATGCCACTGATGCAGCGACTCTTGCCCGAGGCCTTCTTGCATACCGCCGCAGACGGCATCGAATTAGCTGCGTTGAGTCACGCCCTGGATTTGCGGGTAACGCAAGCGTGGATCGATCAAGGTGCCGTATCGATGGATGGTGCTCAGTATGCGACCGCGTACCGGCGGGCTGGTTACCCGCGATTGCGTCGCAGACAGCTTGATCTGATCCGTGCCATCGGTGAAGCCTTGGGCCAGGCCGTGCACAAGCCGACGCTAGGTCGACTATTGAGGGCTTCCCGTCTGCCGGCGCGGCTCGCCGGTCTGGGCGATCTGCAACAGTTTCTCGAGCGCGGTTTTGCCGCTTTCGCGCAGATCCGTGATGTGGCGGGGTTTTTGTGGCGCATCGAGGCGCGCGAGCGCGAAGTCAGTCGTCGCCTGTTCGCGGGGCATACAGTGCCATTCGATGTCGAATGATCCACCGATCAGCTCTTGCTTCGTTGGCACTTTGACCGCATCGTGGCCGGATGAACGACGTATACGAACTAGCCCATTCGCGCCTGCTGGCTCCGGCAGGACTGGATGATGCCGCGTTGGATCAGGCGTTTGCTCGCCTGCTGACGCCAGGTATCGATTTTGCGGACCTGTATTTTCAGCACTCGCGACACGAGAGTTGGGCTTTGGATGACGGCATCGTCAAGGAAGGCTCGCACAGCATCGAACAAGGCGTCGGCGTGCGTGCGGTGTCCGGTGAGAAGACCGGATTCGCGTATTCCGACGATATTCGACTCGAATCGCTGTTGGACGCGGCGAGCGCCGCACGGGCGATTGCGCGGGCCGGACAGCAGGCCAGCGCGGCCGTTCGCGGTGTGCGCAACGGGCGAACGCTGTATGCACCGATGGATCCGATGGACACGCTGGACAACGACGCCAAAGTCCGTCTGCTGCGAGAGGTAGATGCCTTCGTGCGCGCCGCCGACTCGCGCGTGATCCAGGTTTCGGTCAGTCTGGCCGGTGTGCTCGATACCGTGCTGGTCGCGCGCTCGGATGGCGTACTGGCGGGCGATGTGCGCCCCTTGGTTCGCTGCAACGTTCAGGTCATCGTCGAGCATCAGGGCCGCCGTGAGCAGGGTTATGCCGGTGGTGGTGGCCGCTATGGTTATCCCGAGCTGTTGCAGAGCGGTCGGGCGCTCGATTTTGCGCGCGAAGCGCTGCGTCAGGCCGTGGTCAATCTGGACGCGGTGGATGCGCCCGCAGGGCAGATGCCGGTCGTGCTCGGTCCCGGCTGGCCGGGCGTCCTGTTGCACGAGGCAGTGGGACACGGGCTTGAGGGGGACTTCAATCGCAAAGGCACGTCAACCTACGCCGGGCGCATGGGAGAGCAGGTCGCTTCGACGCTTTGCACGATTGTTGACGACGGCACACTCACAGGTCGACGTGGTTCCTTGAACCTGGATGACGAGGGCTGTCCGACCCAGTGCACCACGTTGATCGAGCAAGGTCGCCTGGTGGGTTACATGCAGGACAGTCTCAACGCGCGCCTGATGGGCGTGGCGCCGACCGGCAACGGGCGGCGCGAGAGCTTTGCGGCGTTACCGATGCCGCGAATGACCAATACCTACATGCTGGCCGGGCCGCATGATCCCGAGGAGATCATCCGTTCGGTATCGCGAGGTCTGTATGCGCCGAATTTCGGTGGCGGACAGGTCGACATCACGTCGGGAAAATTCGTGTTCTCGGCCAGCGAGGCTTACCTGATCGAGCAAGGCCGGATTACGGCGCCGGTCAAAGGGGCGACCCTGATCGGTGTGGGACCGGAGACCATGAACCGGGTTTGCATGGTCGGCAACGATCTTCGCCTTGACGAGGGCGTTGGAATCTGTGGCAAGGACGGCCAAAGCGTGCCCGTCGGTGTGGGGCAGCCAACCCTGAAAATCGAGCAATTGACGGTGGGCGGAACGCGGGCCGGATAAGGACGAGAGGCAGGAATGAGCGAAATTCTGGTGCTGTACTACAGTCGCGGCGGCTCGGTGGCGGCGCTAGCCCGCCAAATCGCGCGCGGAATCGAAGAGGTTCCAGGTGCGGTGGCTTGCCTGCGCACAGTGCCGCCGGTGGCGGTGGTAACGCAGCATGCCGCGCCACCGGTGCCCGAGGACGGCGCACCGTACGTCGAACGGGATGATCTGCAGCGCTGCGCGGGCCTGCTGCTGGGAAGTCCGACCCGGTTCGGCAACATGGCCGCTCCGATGAAACATTTTCTGGATTCGCTCGGTGCGGAGTGGGCGTCGGGAACACTGGTGGGCAAGCCCGCCGCGGTGTTCACGTCGAGCGCAACGATGCATGGCGGGCAGGAATCGACCTTGCTGACGATGATGTTGCCCTTGCTGCATCACGGCATGTGGGTTGGAGGCATTCCATTTACCGAGGCGGCACTCAATTCGACCCGCACGGGCGGGACGCCCTACGGCGCCAGCCATCTGGCCGGTGCAGCGGATGACGTGGTGCTCAGTGATGACGAGAAGCAACTGGCTCGTGCATTGGGTCGGCGCGTGGCTTTAGCGGCGCAACGCATGGCGGCACGATGAGTGTTGACCCCTACAGTATCCAGGTTCCGCCAGAAATCGGGCGCACCGCGCACCGGACCGGCGTCGTCGCACTGTGGCTGCTGATCGTGCTGCAGTTGGACTGGTATCTCCGCGCCGCGCCACCCGAGAGCATTCCGCTGGCTTGGGTTCTGCTGGTGACGCTGATGCCGCTGCTGGTGCCAGCACTGGGGATTCTGTTGAATCGCCCGAAAGCCCTGTTCTGGGCGGGATTCATGTCCTTGCTGCACTTTATGCATGGGGTCAGCGAGGCATGGACTGTTCCTGCCGTGCGCGAACTCGCGTTGCTGGAGGTGTTGTTCAGCAGCGTACTGGCCTGTGCGGCGGGCTGGCATGGCATGGCGCGTCGCAAAGCCTGGCGACGTTTGTACAACGCGGCGGTGGAACGGGCGTCAGTCGCGAGTCAATGATGTGCCGACTCGCCAGCCAAGGCGCTCATCGCTGTGTTGCAGTGCTGAGGCGCTGATCTGCTGGCGTTCACTGGCCTTGCGGCCACGCTCCCGCAGTTCAAGCACCCAAGGTGTGATTTCGACGATGCGCGCGTCGATGCGTGCGCGCTGGTAGTAGTCCAGATCATCTCGTTGCTTCAGCGCGTTGAGCTGGTTCAGTGCGTCTTCGGCGCCGCCCGCCAGCAAGGCGGCTTCGGCATGCGCTTCCCCCGCGCGCACCGGGTCACCCGCCAGTTCACTGGCACGTGCGAAGCTGCTCTGCAGGTCCGGGTCGTCCCCCTGGGTCAGCAGCAGCGGGCGCAAAACCGCCTGGGCTCGTTGCCCTTCATCTTTTTCGCCGGAACGGATCAAGCTACTCGCATAGGTCAGCGCAATCGCACGGTTGTCCGGTCTGGCGCGACTGAGTTGCTCGAAACTGTCGCGCGCCAACGCGCGATGCCCACCCAGATACTGGGCCTCGGCGATCGCCAGATCGACCCACCAGGGCGCACCCTGCTCGCGCAGCGATGTGAGCTCGCGTAGAGCGATGTCGTATTCGCCGATCTGGATTTTCGCCAAGGCCAGCGCGTATCGATCCGGTGCGCCGAACTGCGCGACATCGGCCTGTTCGCGTTGCTGCAGTTCATCGATGGCGATGGTCGGGCTGCGCGCGCTGAGAACGCGCATGCGTGCTTGCGCCCACGCGAACCAGGTGCGGTCCACGGCATGGATCGAAGTGCGCGTGTCGAGCAGGTGCGCGGGCAGCAGGGGGTTGCTGGACGTGGCCCGCGGCGGCGGCACGAAGCCGGTCACTCGAACCTTTTCGGCGCGATCCTTGGCCTCGCTGATACGCGTCGTGGTGACCGGGTGGGTGCGAAGAAACTCCGGGCCTTCGTCGCCACCGATGGTGGAGCGCATCGCGCGCGCCATCCGTGCGAAGAAGTCCGCCATGGCGCGCGGATCGTAACCGGCCTTGGCCAGCGTCTGGATACCGACACGATCAGCCTCGTACTCGTTGTCGCGGGTGTAGTCGATGGCTCGTTGCTGCAGCAGCGCCATGCCGCTGGCCACTGCGGCTTCGGTCGCCTCACCGCTGCTGTTGCCGCCGGCTGACTGCGCCACCAGGATGGCCCCCAAGGTCGCCAGCATGATGGGCAAGGTGTCCTTGCTGCGTCGTTCGTAGGCGCGCAGAACATGGCGCTGGGTGACGTGCGAGATCTCGTGCGCCAGCACGGCCGCCACCTCGTCCTCACGCGTTGCGGTGAGAAACAGTCCGGCGTTCATGCCGACATAGCCACCCAACGTCGCAAAGGCATTGATCTCGCGCGACTTCATGAAGAAAAAGGTATAGGGCTGCTCGGTGCGTTCGCCCTGGCGGGCGATTCGTTCGCCCATGGACTGCAGATAGTCGGTCAGCAGCGCATCGTCGAGCAGTTCTCCGCTGTAGCGGATCTGGCGCAGCACCGCCTTGCCGTAGAGAACCTCGTCTCCTGGCGTGATCACCGATTCGGCAGACGAACCGATGTCCGGCAGCGTGGATTTCGGCGCTGCCGAATCCAGCGACTGCGCCGAGGTCTGCAGACTCAGGGCGCAGAGAACGGTCGCGGTCAGCAGGGAGCGAACGGACACAGGCATGGAAAATCGGTCTTCGCGGTCAAAGGGCGAGTTTGCGGCTTCTGGTAGATGCGGAGGTTAAATCGGTATGAATCGCAGGAGCCACCGACGCGGCGCACGATGCGTCGTCACGCCAGCCAGTACATCAGGGCGATGTTGGCGGCCAACAAGGGGAGGGCAGTGGGCCACTGGGCGCGAATCACTGCGTAGGGATCGCGTAGTTCCAGCAGGGCGGCCGGCACCAGGTTGAAATTGGCGGCCATCGGGGTCAGCAAGGTCCCGCAGTAGCCGGAGAGCATACCGATGGCGACCACGATGGCGGGGTTGGCGCCCTGACCCTCAACCAGCAAAGGCAGGGCGATCCCGAGGCTCATGACCGGAAACGCAGCAAAGGCATTGCCCATGATGATGGTGAATCCGGCCATACCCAGGGTATAGGCAAGGACGACGGCCAGGCGACTGTCGGCGTCAACCCAGGGGCGCACTACTGCCGCCACCGCATCGCCGACGCCGGCGGCGGCAAACACGCTGCCGAGGGTCGCCAGCAGTACCGGCAGCAGGGTGGCCCAACTGACCGCATCGAGCAGGCTTCGGGAACGCGTCAGCGCGTCGACCGGATGCCTTCGGGTCAGTGCGACGGCAGCAATGAAGGCAAGGCCGCAGGCCAGTCCAAAACCGATCTGGGTGGTCAGTACTGAATCGAACAACGCGACGTCCGCGATCCGCAGCTGGGCGCCACCGAGTGCAACAACGACCGTCACCAGCGGAATGATCAGTGCGGGCAGGAACAGCCGGTTGCCATGGCGCTGCCGTTGTTGTTGCACCGTGTCGACCGACTCCGCCACATGTGTGCCCGCACGGACCTGCCCACTGCCTGCCAGCAGCGCTAACGCCAGCACGCCGCCGCCCATCACCGCGTCCGGCAACCATTGGCCGACCAGCATGGCGATGCCCAGCAGCGCCCAGAACAATGACGTGCCGAGACGGCGTGGATGCTTCACATCACGCAGGCTGCACCAGGCCATCCACAGCAGGTAGAGCCCGGCCAGCGCGTAGATGCTCTGGATGCCGATCATGCGTCGTCGCCCATACGGCGGCGAGACTGCAGGCGACGATCCTCCGCCAGCAGACGAGCGCCGTGAATGGCGAACGCACAGATCGCGGTCGGGATGCCCCATATGGCGATCTGCAACGGCTCAACGTGGATGCCGTTGTCGGCCAGAAAGCTCTGCATCAGCAGTACGCCGCCGAAGGCGATGAAGATGTCCTCGCCGAAGAACAGGCCGACGTTGTCGGTGCTGGCGGCCAGTGCGCGAAGCCGCTCACGATCGCTATCGCTGAGGCCAGGATGCTGTGCTTCCGCAGCCGCCTCGGTCATCGGCGCCAGCAGCGGGCGTACTGTCTGTGGATGTCCTCCGAGGCTGTGCAGGCCAATGGCGGAAAGCAGTTGCCGTACGGCGAGATAGGCCAGCATCAAACGCCCTGCGGTGGCGCCGCGAAGTCGCAGGATCAGGTGCCGCGCCTGTTCACGCAAGCCGTGCTGTTCGAGCAGGGAAACTACCGGCAGGGTGAGGATCAGCAATGCCAGATAGCGGTTCTTGACGAAGGCATTGCCGAGTAACGCCAGCACCTGCGCAGGCGACATGCCCGCGATCAGACCGGTCGCCACGCCCGAGATCACGACCACCAGCGCCGGATTCAGTCGCAACGCGAAGCCCAGTACGACCATCAGCACGCCCAACAGCGGCCACAGCGATACGGCCTCGTTCACGCTGCCGCCACCCGCCAACCTGCGGCATCGATGGCGTCGCGCAATCGGCGGGCGAAATCCACCGCATCGGGACGATCACCGTGCAGACAGATCGTGTCGGCGCGCAAGCGCAATCGCTCGCCGGTGCGCGCGGTGATGCCTTCACCCGTCAACAGTTGTGCTACCTGTTGCGTTGCCAGATCCACGTCGTGAATGACGGCATCGGGATGATCGCGCGGGGTCAGGCGACCGTCCGCCTCATATCGCCGTTCGGCGAAGGCCTCTTCGATGACCTGCGCGCCGGCCTGCTGGCCGATCGATGCCAGGCGGCTCTGCGCTTGGGCGTAGAGTTTCAAGTTCGGCGAGACGCGCAGAATGGCGTCGACCACGGCAGTGGCGACATCGGAGCGCTCGTTGGCCATGTGATACAGCGCGCCATGCGGTTTGACGTGGTGCAGTTCGGCACCTGCTGCGCCAGTCATGCCCGCCAGCGCGCTGACTTGATACAGCACGAAGGCATGAATCTCGGCGGCGCTCATGTTCAGCGTGCGCCGCCCAAAGCCCTGCAGGTCGGGCAGACCCGGATGCGCACCAATGGCGACGCCGTGCTGTTGACATAGGGCGATGGTTTGCTGGATGACCACGGGGTCGCCCGCATGCATGCCGCAGGCGATGTTCGCCGAACTGGCAAACGGCAGCAGTTCGTCATCGTGTCCCATTCGCCACGGTCCAAAGGACTCACCGACATCGCAGTTGAAATCGATGCTTGGGCGCATGGCGGGACTCAGGCGGCACCCATCAAGCGGGCCGCTTCGTCAATGTCGACCGACACCAATCGCGACACGCCGGGTTCACGCATGGTGACGCCCGCCAGTTGGCGGGCCGATTCCATGGTGGCCTTGTTGTGCGTCACGAACAGGAACTGCACCCGCTCCGACATCTCCGTGACCATCGCCGAGAAGCGGCCGACGTTGGCTTCGTCGAGCGGCGCATCCACTTCGTCGAGCAGACAGAAGGGGGCCGGGTTGAGGCGGAAGATCGCAAAGATCATGGCTACTGCCGTCAACGCCTTTTCTCCGCCCGACAGCAGCGAAATGTTCGATACCCGTTTGCCTGGCGGGCGCGCCATGATGGCAACGCCGGTTTCCAGCAGGTCTTCGCTGGTCAGCTCCAGATAGGCATGCCCACCACCGACCAGGCGTGGATACAACTCCTGCATGCCGGTATTGACTCGATCAAAGGTGTCCTTGAAACGACCCCGTGTCTCACGGTCGATCTTGCGGATGGCACCCTCCAGCGTCTCCAGCGCCTCGGTCAGATCCTTGTGCTGACTGTCGAGGTATTCCTTGCGCTGCGATTGTTCGCCGAACTCCTGAATGGCGGCGAGATTGACGGGCTCCAGTCGACGGATGCGCACCTCCAGGTCTGCCAGTGTGCGTCGCCATTGCTCGGCGTCCGCGCTGGCGGGCAGGGCGGCCAGCACCTCGGCCATGTCGAGCCCGGCTTCCTGTAGGGCTTCGGACAGACCTTGCGCCTTGAGCGCCATCGCTTGCTCGTCGAGACGCCGACGGTTGATCTGGTCGCGCAATAACAGTGCGCGCTGATCCAGCATTTGCCGCTTTTGCTCGTTGGCGCGCAATTCGGCGTCAATGCCCTCCACCGCGGAACGTGCGGCCGCCAACTGCCGATCAACATCGCTGCGTGCTTCCAGGAAGGTCTGACGCTCGGCCTGCAAGGCCGCCTGAGGCGCGTCACCCACCGCCAACTGGGCATCCAGCTCGTTCAGTCGCTGCGCCAACTGCATCTGCTGCGCCAGCATGCGTTGAACCGACTGCTGCAGTCCCTGATGCTGGCTGCGCCGTGATTCGAGCTGCAGGGCCAGGGCGTGATTGCGTTCGCGCACGTCGCGCGCGAGAACCTGCGCTTGTTCGCGGGCAATCTGCAGGCGCTCGCGTTCGGCTTCCAGATGTAGGCGGCGTGTCTCGTGCTCGCCCATCGCCTGCAGCACCTCGTCCAGTGCCGCACGCGCTTCTGCGGCCTGCGATTGCGCGTGCTGCATCTGCTCGGCGACCTGCAGCAATTCGGATTCGATGCGGTTGACGCGCGACTGGGCGGACTCGACACGCCCGCGCAAGCTCTGCACCTGACCCGCCAGTTCGGCGACGTGGCGATGGGCGAGATAGAGCGCGCGCTGCGCTTCTTCGCGCGCCAACTCCGCGTCCTGCTGCTGCTCGCGCGATTTGCTCAGCGATTCCGTCAATGCGTGATCGCGCAGTCCCAGCGCGTCGATCTCGGCGCGCAACTGCTGGATGTCGCGCTCGCGTGCCAGTGCACCATGCTGGGCTTCGCCGGCACAGACCAGACGTACGCTGTCGGCGGCAATCCACTCGCCAGTCTGGGTGATCACGCTTTCACCCTCGGCCAGTTGCGGCAGCAGACTCAGTGCCGCCTCCAGCGAGTTTGCCGTGCGAACCTGCGTCAACAGGCGACGGACTGCGGCCGGACCTTCGATCAGTGCGGCCAGCGAGCCAACGGGCGTTAGCAGGATGTCGCTGGCGGCCGACATCAGGTGCACTCGGCCACTCTGCAGCGACGGCAGTGCACTGGCGAACGCGGTCGGCTCATCCACCAGAACGGCTTCGATGATCGTGCCCAGCACCGTTTCGACTGCCAGTTCCCAACCAGGCTGGACCGAAATCTGCTGTCCTACGCGCGGTAGCTGCTCCAGTCCGAGCGATTGCAGCCAGTTCTGCACCGCGCCCTTGGTCTGTCCCAGTGCCGCGTGCTGCAATCCTTCCAGCGAGCCCAGACGGCCACGCAGACTTTGCACGTCCTTGCGAACCTCGGCCTGCTCGGTTTGCAACTGGCGCTGGCGATCCTGCAGGGCGCTGATCGCCTGCTTGCGCGTCTCCAGTGTCTGGGTCAGTGTTTCCACCGATTCGCGTTGCGCATCCAGTTCGGCCAAGCGCTCGGCGAGCTGCTCGTTGAGTGCCTCGATGTCGAGGCTGAGCCGTTCCTGCTGCAGGGTCTCGCGGCGGCGCGCGCTTTCAAGCGCCTGGCGGTCGAGGTAGTCGATGCGGGTGCGGTCGACATCGGCGCTGCGGGTGGCTTCGGCTTGGGTGACGCGATGGGTTTCCCAGGCGCGTTGCCATTCGGCCACGGCGCTTTCGGCGGCCTGTTGATCGGTGCTCGCCTGATCCAGCAGGCCGCGCAGCGCTTCCACTTCTGGCTGCAGATGCGCCAGTTCGTCGCCAAGCTCGGCCAGCCGCGTCTGGTCGTCCTGCAGGTGGGCGTTCACCTCATCCAGCGATTGCTGAGTTTCCGTGCGCGACTGCTGCAGCCGTTGACTCAATTCAAGCTGGTGTCGAATCTGCTGCTCGATACGGGCGATGTCGCCGCCGACCCGGTAGCTCTCGGCCTGTACGCGTGTGAGATGGGCGCTGGCGTCGGTCTGTTGCTCGCGGCACAGCTCCAGTTGTGCTTCCACGTGGCGTTGCTCGGCAATCATCGCTTCCAGCGCGAGGTCTTCCTCGCTGAGGTTTTGGCGCAGCGCCAGCAGTTCGCGTTCGACCACGCGGTAGTCCATCGCCTTCAGCTGGGCGTCACGTTCGCGTTGTTCGGCGCGAAGCTGTTGATATTGCTCGGCTTGCTTGGCTTGTCGACGAAGATGTTCCAGCTGCTTGTCGACCTCCTCGCGAACGTCGTTCAGGCGATCCAGGTTTTCGCGGGTCTGCTTGATGCGTGACTCGGTTTCGCGGCGGCGTTCTTTGTACTTCGATATGCCCGCCGCTTCCTCCAGATAGACGCGCAGATCTTCCGGTCGCGCTTCGATGATCTGGCTGATCATGCCTTGCTCGATGATCGAGTAAGAGCGCGGTCCGAGGCCGGTACCCAGGAACAGATCGGTGATGTCGCGCCGGCGGCAGCGGGTGCCGTTCAGATAGTAGGCGCTGGCGCCATCGCGGCTGACCATGCGCTTGACAGAGATTTCGGCGTACTGCGCGTATTCGCCGAGGATGGTGCCGTCGCTGTTGTCGAAAATCAGCTCCACCGTAGCCGTACCGACGGGTTTGCGGCCGGATGAGCCGGAAAAGATCACGTCGGTCAGGTTGTCGCCGCGCAGGCGACTCGCAGAGCTCTCACCCATCACCCAGCGCACGGCGTCGATGATGTTGGATTTTCCGCAGCCGTTCGGCCCAACGACGCCGGTCATGTTGGTCGGCAAGTGCAGGGTCGTTTGATCGACGAAGGACTTGAAGCCAGCCAGCTTGATGGTGGAGAGACGCATGCGAAATCAACCCGCCGTGGTGATCTTGGCCTTGCTGCGCAGGGCTTTGACCTGGTCGGCGACGGCTTGCTGGATCAATTGGGCGCGTGCGCCTTCTTTCACCGAATCGAAGGATGGGGGCGCGAAAGGCCGGGACTCGGCGCGACGCAGGACATGGAAGCCGAAACTGGTCTTGACCACGGTGGGGACGACCATGCCATCGGCGACTTGAGGCACGACGGTGGCGAATTCGGGCGGCATCTGGCCGAGGTGTCCCCAGTCCAGTTCCTTGGCCTGCAGTGCGCTTGCGGATTTCGCCTGCATGATCGCGGCGAAATCGGCGCCCTCGGCCTGCGCTTCCAGCAGCGTGGCCAGCGCACTGGATTCGTCGGAAAACAGGATGTGCTGCAGTCGGTATTGCTTGTCGCCGGTGCGCTTGACCTCGCTGTCGTAATAGGCACGAAGCTCGTGATCAGTGACCTGAACGGCGGATCGCAGCGTGGACATCTCGCGACCGGACAGTTGCTGCATTCGTACCAGGGTCGCTTCCGCCTGTACCTCGGGTTGCGTTGCCACATCACTGCTCAACAACGCCTGCGCCAGCACGATGTTGTCGATCAGGCCGTCAAGCGCCGCCTGACGCTGCTTTGCGTCGTTCAGATCGAAGCCGTGACCCTTCGCGTACACGTCCAGCAAGGGCTGGGTGATCGATTCGCCGTTGACCATGGCCACCAGATTACCGGCGGGTGTGCCGATCAAGGCCTTGTCCGTCGCCACCTGCTGATCAGACGAACCGCCGTCGCCACAGCCGGGCAGGGTGCCGAACAGCACGGCGAAGATCACCACGGTCCATGCCTTCATTGAATCTCCTCCTGCGTCTTGGCGCTGATCTGCAGCGCATGAATATCGGTCGTCATCAACTCACCCAGCGTGGCGTAAACCAGCCGATGCCGGGCCAGTGCGGGCAATCCACGGAACGCCTCCGACACTACCTCGACGGCGAAATGCCCGCGTCCATCCTTTGCGCCCGCGTGTCCGCGATGACGATGGCTGTCGTCGCGAATCTCCAGGTGCTGAGGCCGCAGTGTGGCCAAGGCCTGTTCGATACGCTGCAGGCGATCACTCATGGGTGCTGGAAAACACGGGCTTGAAAGGAAGGACATCGACCTGCTGGTATACACCCGCGGCGACGTAGGGATCGGCCTCGGCCCACAGCCGAGCCGATGCGAAATCGTCGAACCGCGCGATGATGGCGCTGCCCACAAAACCTGCCTCGCCGGGATCTTCGGTATCTAGGGCGGGCATCGGTCCGGCGACCAACAGGCGTTGCTCGTCTAGCAGAACCTGCAGACGCGCCAAGTGTTCCGGTCGCGCAGCACGGCGTGCTTGCAATGAATCCGGCACGTCACTTCCGATAATGAGGTACCACATAGAAACACCTTGTGATGCGTGCATTGCCGATGGGCATTGCCTGAAAGATCAAGACGCGGTGTGCGGCAGGATGGATTGCGGCCCGCGAACGGCGCATCATATGCGTTTGCCCGCCTGGGCGACATCTTTTACCGATTCCAACGGGACCCGATGGGCGAGCGTATAGCCATTCACCCGGTATCTCCGCAACCGCGCCTGCTGGCGCGGGCCGTGGATGCTGTGAAACGTGGGCAGTTGCTGGTGGCGCCTTCCGATGCCGGCTATCTGCTGACCTGGGGTGTCGACGCGCTGAAGGCGGAAGAGCGGGTTCAGCGCATGCGTGGGCTGGACAGCAAACACCCCTTCACCTTACTCTGCGCGAGTCTTAGCGAAATGGGGCGGCTCGCGAAGTTGGACGACGCGGCCTTCCGAATCGTGAAGCCGCTGATTCCGGGGCCCTTCACGTTCATCTTGCCCGTGTCCTCTGAACTTCCGCGCCGTTTCAAGCAGGCCAAGCGCCGGGTCATCGGTTGTCGCATTCCGGATCACACCGTGTTGCTGGCCTTGATGGGGGAGTGCGGTACACCTTTGCTGTCGACCAGTATCGAGTTCGAAGAGGACTCGCCTGATCGTCAAGACCCCGAAGATGTTGCAGAGCGTGTATTGCGCGATGTCGACCTCATGCTGGATGCGGGAGAATGTGCTGCCGGTCCGACGAGTGTCGTGGATCTCAGTGATGACGAACCCCGTGTGCTTCGGCAAGGTGCGGTACCCGTCAATCTCTAAGGGGTTGCTGGCGTTGCGAGAGACTCAGGTCCAGCTCGCAATGATGATCGACAAACGCGGCGACGACCGCGAAAGATGTGCGCTTCAGGCGTGAGCCTGTGCCGATATGAACAAGCGTCGGGCAAATCATGATCGATTTGTCGTCCCGAATGCCTCTGTATTTAGTTCAACCCGCCGAAGAACCTCGTTCTCGCATGAATTCCATCGCGGCAGATTCTGCCGAAATCGCCAGTGAAGCCTCACGCGCCGTGCCGCAGCAGCAGGAAATGCCGCTAGCCTTTGTGCGTGGGCAGCCGGTCATGCAGATTCCGCAGGATCTCTACATCCCGCCGGACGCGCTGGAGGTCATTCTTGATGCGTTCGAAGGACCGCTGGATCTGCTGCTTTATCTGATCCGGCGGCAGAATCTCGACATCCTCGACATCCCGGTCGCCGAAATCACGCGTCAATACGTCGAATACGTCGAGTTGATGCAGGACTTGCAACTGGAGCTGGCCGCTGAATATCTGGTCATGGCCGCGATCCTCGCCGAAATCAAATCGCGATTGCTGTTGCCCAGACCGCCGCGAGAGGATGGACAGGAGGAAGACCCGCGGGCCGAGTTGGTCAGGCGATTGCAGGAGTACGAACGGTTCAGGCAGGCCGCGCAGGATATCGACGCCTTGCCACGGGTCGAGCGAGATACAGTGATCGCGCATGCGCACACCGGAGACAGGCAGAGCCAGCGACTGCCGCCGCCGGTTGATCTGCGCGAAATGCTGCTGGCCTTGCGTGATGTGCTCAAGCGTGCGGAGTTGTTCACCCATCACGCGATTCGTCGCGAAGCCCTGAGCGTTCGGCAGCGCATGGGTGAGCTTCTTCAGGTACTGGGCTCGCAGCAATTTGTCGAGTTCAGTTCCCTTTTTCGTGTCGAGGAAGGACGCCTCGGCATCGTCGTGACCTTCCTGTCCTTGCTCGAGCTGGCCAAGGAGCTGCTGATCGAGATCGTTCAGGAGGCGCCCCTTGCGCCGGTGTTCGTGCGCTCCTTGAGTGCCGAGTCCGGCGAGGAGACCACTGCCGTCGAGCCGGTTTTGAACGAGCGTCTGCCCGCAGATGAGGCCGTCTTTGCACCGCAGTCCGAACCCGAGCCGAACCCGTCGCCCCTGAATCATGCCGACCGTTGATTGAGAGCATTCTTTGATGGAGCAGGAACAACTACAACGGATCATCGAGGCCGCCCTGTTGGCGGCGCCTCAGCCATTGACGGTCAACCAGTTGGGTGATTTGTTTGGCGAGGACGAGCAGGTCACTGCCGATCATGTCCGCCGTGCCCTCGCGGCACTGGTTGAAGCCAGTGCATCGCGTGGCGTGGAGCTGATCGAGGTCGCCTCTGGCTTTCGCTACCAAGTGCGTGCGGAGGTATTTCCTTGGGTCTCACGCCTGTGGCAGGAAAAGCCGCCGCGCTATTCGCGGGCGCTGCTGGAGACACTGGCGCTGATTGCCTATCGACAGCCGATCACCCGAGGCGAGATCGAGCAGATTCGTGGCGTGGCGGTCAACACGCAGATCATTCGCACGCTCGAAGACCGCGAATGGATTCGTGTTATCGGGCATCGCGACGTGCCCGGCAAACCCGCCTTGTTCGGTACCACGCGTGGCTTTCTCGATTACTTCAATCTGAAAAGCCTCGACCAGCTGCCACCGCTGGGATCCTTGCAGGATTTGCCCGAACTGGAGCCGCAGTTCGAGTTCGATGCCGCCGCGACAACGCTTGCCGCGGCGCTGCCCGTGCCGGACGCCGTGTCGAGCGCGGGCGACGTGATAGGCGCATCGGTTTCGGCGACGACATCGCCGCAGGACGCCTCCAACCCATCCGCTCCGGCTGACGACGTGTCCTCGTCAGCGACGGAGTTAGCACCCGACACGGACGCAGAAGTTGCAACTTCCATTACAACGGTTTCCCAGACAGGTGAGTCAGAAACCATGAACTCGCCGGAGCACAACGTATGACAGAGACACCCCGCCGCGTCCTTTCGCTCAATCGCAGTGGCAGCGACGCCCAACCCAAGCTCGAAGAGCGATTGCACAAGGTGCTGGCGCAGGCCGGACTTGGTTCCCGCCGCGCCCTGGAAGAACGCATCGAGAAGGGCGAGGTTCGCGTCAACGGCGAAGTGGCCGTGATCGGCACCTTGTTGCGCAGTGGCGATCGGGTTGATCTCGACAATCGCAGCTTTGTCGCCACCGCACAAAGCGAACCCGCGCGCGTGCTGATGTACAACAAGCCGGAAGGCGAACTGACCACGCGCGATGACCCCGAAGGTCGCGCCACCGTCTTCGAGAATCTGCCGCGCCTGAAAGGCTCACGCTGGATCGCGGTGGGTCGCCTCGACATCAATACCACCGGGTTGCTGCTGCTGACGACCGATGGCGAGTTGGCCAATGCCCTGATGCACCCGTCCAGCCAGATCGAACGCGAATACGTTGTGCGCATTCACGGCGAAGTGGGTGACGAGGTGGTGCAGCGCCTGCGCACTGGCGTCATGCTGGAAGATGGCGAAGCGCATTTTGACGAGATCGAATCGATCGGCTCCAGTGACAGCCATCTCTGGTTCCGGGTGGTCCTGCACGAAGGGCGCAATCGCGAAGTTCGTCGCCTCTGGGAGGCCGTTGGCTTTCAGGTCAGTCGACTCAAGCGGGTGCGCTATGGCGACATCAACCTGCCGCGTCTGCTGTTGCGCGGACAGTCGCAGGAGCTGAACGCCGAGCAGGTGACGGAGTTGCGCCAACGTTTCAATCTGCCGCCCATCAACGCCAGTCTGACCTTGCAGCCGGTGATCAACCAGCGTCGCGCCAAGACTTCGGAATACCGCCCGGCTGCGCGCAGCGATCAGAAGGCGTGGACCCAGGGCGGCTATGGCGACGAAGGCCGCGAGTTGCGTGCGTTCGATCATATCCGCGAAGACCGTCCCGGTCGCGGGCGCCCAGGTCCCAAGGGGCCGCGTTCAGACCGACGCAGTGGGCCCAAGCCCGCTGGCGCACGCGGGCCCGGCAAGCCGCGTTTTGGCGAGGCGGCGCAGCCGGGTTCGCCCTACGGAAACGAGTCGCGCGCTCCGCGTGGCCCACGTGCCGAGCAAGGTGGACGCAGCGAAGGTCCGTTCAAACCGCGTGGCCCGCGTGGTCCACAAGGTGCCGCGTCGCCGTATGCGCAGAGCGCGTTGACCGCGCCTGGTGGCGAAGCGCGGCAGCGTTCCGGTCCGCGTTCGGGACCGCGTTCGCCCGCCGCTGGTCGACAGGGGCAGCCGGGCGGCATGAACAGCAGTGGCGAGTTCCGCAGCTGGTATGTGCCGGAAGGTGTTACCACCACCAGTCCTCGTGGCAAACCTGCCGCCAATCGTGGCCCGCAGCCGAATTCACGACCCGACGGACGACCTGGCCATGGCGCGCGCCCGGATGGTCCGCGTGGCGACGGTCCGCGTGGCGCTCGTCCCGGTGCGGGCCCACGCCAGGATCGACGGCCGCAAGGTGGACCCGGTGGCCGTCCTGGCGGCCGGTCGGGTGGTGGTCGCCCACCGCGTTGATGGGTCTGAATTGACACCATGACCGGGCCGATTCCGCAGGGGCGTGAGGCACGTGACCAGCACTGGATGCGCTATGCGCTGACGCTGGCCGAACGCGCTGCGGACGAACTGGATGATGTCCCGGTCGGTGCCGTCCTGGTCGATGCGCAGGGTGAATTGCTTGCCACCGGCATGAACCGTTGCAGCAAGGATTGCGACCCCAGCGCACACGCCGAGATTGTCGCGTTGCGTGAAGGCGGTCGTCGCGCGGGAAACCATCGCCTGAATGGCTGCACCCTGTATGTCACCCTGGAACCCTGTGCAATGTGCGCCATGGCCTTGGTGCATGCGCGCGTGGCGCGAGTGGTCTATGCCGCCGATGATCCCAAGACCGGCGCAGCCGTGAGCGTGTTCGATCTGTTGCAGTCCGAGCGTCACAACCATCGCATTTCCCTGACCCGTGGCGTGCTGGCCGAAGAGGCATCGCAACTGCTACGGGGATTTTTCCAGCGGCGTCGCAAGCGCACCGCGTCCGCGCTGTCTTCCGAGGTATCACCGTCATGAGCAATATCAGCGACAGCAACCTGATCTGGATCGATCTGGAAATGACCGGTTTGGACACCGATAACGATTCGATCATTGAGATCGCGACCCTGGTGACAGATAGCCAGCTGAATGTGCTGGCGGAAGGCCCCGTCATCGCTGTTCACCATGCACTTGAAGACCTGCAGGCCATGGACGATTGGAATCGCAACCAGCACCGCGGATCCGGTCTATGGCAGCGTGTGCTGGAGTCGAATGTGTCCATGCAGGAAGCGGAAACTCGAACTCTGGAGTTCCTGTCACTGTGGGTGCATGCGGGCAAGTCGCCCATGTGCGGCAATAGCATCTGCCAGGATCGCCGCTTTCTGGCACGCCAGATGCCTGCGTTGGAGCGCTATTTCCACTACCGCAATCTGGACGTCTCCACGGTCAAGGAGCTCGCCCGTCGCTGGGCACCGACGGTTGCGGCGGGTCTGAAGAAGAGTTCCGCGCACACCGCGTTGGCCGACATCCGCGAGTCGGTGCAGGAACTCGCCTACTACCGCGGTTTCATGGGCGAATTGGGCGGCATCTCCGCTTAACTCGTCCGGATCAAAGGATTGAATGCATGTCCCTGTTGCAACTGATCGACCTCGGCCACAGTGTTGGCGGTCCCGCCTTGTTGTCGAAGGTCAATCTGTCCATCGAGGCCGGTGAACGGATCTGCATCGTGGGTCGCAACGGCGCAGGCAAGTCGACCCTGTTGCGGATCATCGCCGGTGAACTCAGCCCCGACGAGGGTGAGCGGCGCACCGCAAGCGGCGTGCGCGTGGCGCGACTGGCACAGGAGGTTCCCCATGCCATGGCGGGCACGGTGTTTGCGGTCGTCAGTGAGGGTCTGGGTGAGCTCGGCGTGGTGTTGGCGGCCTATCACGCGCTGCTGCACCACCTTGACCAGCCCAGCGCCACCGAGCGTCTCGGCGAACTGCAGAGTCGCATCGACAGTTTGCAGGGCTGGGATGCCGACCGCCGTGTCGAGAACGTGCTGACTCGATTGGGGCTTGATGGCGAAGCGGACTTCGCTGCGCTGTCGGGCGGCATGAAGCGTCGTGTTCTGTTGGCGCAGGCACTCGCCAGTGCGCCGGACATTCTGCTGCTGGACGAACCGACCAACCATCTGGACATTGCCAGCATCCAGTGGCTCGAAGATGCCTTGCGCAATCTGGCACCGGCCCTGGTGTTCGTCACCCATGACCGCCGCTTCCTGCGCGCGTTGGCGACCCGGATCGTCGAAATCGATCGTGGCCACGTCAGTTCGTGGCCGGGCGACTACGACAACTATTTGCGTCGACGGGAAGAGCGTCTGCATGCCGAGGCGCAGGCCAATGCCCATTTCGACCGCAAGCTGGCGGAAGAGGAAGTGTGGATACGTCAAGGTATCAAGGCCCGACGTACGCGTAACGAGGGTCGAGTTCGCGCCTTGCAGGCGATGCGCCGTGAGCGCGCACAACGGCGCGAATTGCAGGGCCAGGTCAAGCTGAGCGTGGCCGTCGCTGCCCCCTCAGGAAAGCGCGTGTTCGAAGCGCGCGACCTGCACTACCAGATTCCCGGTCGGGTGCTGCTGCAGGACTTCAGCGCCACCGTCCAGCGCGGTGACCGTGTGGGGCTGATCGGGCCGAATGGCGCCGGAAAGACCACCCTGATCCGCTTGTTGCTCGGCGAACTGCAGCCCGGTGGTGGTGAGGTGATTGCAGGCACCCAGTTGCAGGTTGCGTATTTCGATCAGCACCGCGCGACGTTGCGCGAAGACTGGAATGCGCTCGACAACGTGGCGGAAGGCCGCGAGTTCATTGAAGTCGATGGTCGCCGCAAGCACGCGCTCGGCTATCTGCAGGACTTTCTGTTCACCCCCGAGCGCGCGCGGGCGCCGATTACCGCCTTGTCCGGTGGCGAGCGCAATCGTCTGTTGTTGGCCAAGTTGTTCGCGCAGCCATCCAACCTGTTGATCATGGACGAGCCGACCAACGATCTGGATGTGGAAACCCTCGAGCTGCTGGAAGAGCGGCTCGGCGAATACCAAGGAAGTTTGCTGTTGGTCTCGCATGACCGCGAATTCCTCGACAACGTGGTCACCTCTTGCTGGGTATTCGAAGGCGAGGGGAGGGTCAGCGAGGTGGTTGGTGGCTACGCCGACTGGTTGCGTGAGCGCGCCACTGGCGTGTCGACGCCGTTCGTTCGACCTGCCGCAACGGCGGGCAGTGCGGCAGCCGAGGTGAGCGGCGCCGCGGCCATTCCGGTGGCCAAGCGCAAGCTGAGCTACAAGGACCAGCGCGAACTGGATCAATTGCCGGGCCGGATCGACGCGCTCGAAGCCCGTATCGCCGAGTTGAGTGAGCGTCTTGCCGATCCGGCCCTGCACGCCGACGCGGGTGCTGCGCTGGCCGCCGTGGGTGCCGATCTTGCCAGCACCCAGGCCGAACTGGACCGTGCGTATGCCCGTTGGGCGGAACTGGATGCTTGAGAGGTCAGCAATGCGGATTGGAACCGGCTTTGATGTGCACGCCTTCGGTGAGGGTGACTCGGTGGTCCTCGGTGGCGTGCGGATTCCGCACTCGCGCGGCCTAATTGCGCATTCCGATGGCGATGTGCTGATTCATGCGCTCTGCGATGCCTTGCTCGGCGCGCTGGCGCTGGGCGACATCGGCAAACATTTTCCACCGTCCGATTCACGCTGGCGCGGCGTTGACAGTCGCGAACTGTTGCGTGCAGTGACGAACATGCTGACGCAGCGTGGTTGGCAGGTGGTCAACGTGGATTCGGTGGTGATGTGTGAGCGCCCGAAATTGTTGCCACACATTGACGCAATGCGCGCCTGCCTTGCGGCGGATCTCGGTGTGTCGGTTGACGCGGTGAGTGTCAAAGCGACGACCACCGAAAAGCTCGGGTTCACCGGACGCGAGGAAGGCATCGCGGCGCAAGCCGTCGCCCTGCTGGGTCGCAGCGGGGCGGTGGCATGAGTGAGGATCGGTTGCCGTGTGGCCTGGGCGAGCCGGTGCTACAGGCACGCATGCGTGTTCAGAACGACGACTTTCGAGTCATTGAAGACCTCGGCTTCGAGGCTTCCGGCAGCGGAGAACATCTATTGCTGCGCGTCGAGAAACGCGGCGCCAATACCGCGTGGGTTGCCGAGCAACTGGCACGCTGGGCCGGTATCGCCCCGATGGGCGTGAGTTATGCGGGACTGAAGGATCGCCACGCGGTCACCGAGCAAACCTTCAGCGTGCATCTCGCCAAGCGCATCGCGCCGGATACATTGCCTGTGCACGAAAGCTTTCGCGTGCTGGATCAGGCCTGGCATTCGCGCAAGCTGCCGCGCGGTGCGCTGGCGGGCAATCACTTCATCCTGCGCTTGCGCGAACTGCAGGGTGAGCGCGCCGCCATCGAAGATCGCCTGACCCACATTGCCGCGCGAGGCGTGCCGAACTATTTCGGCGAGCAGCGATTTGGTCGCGACGGCGGCAATGTCGCGGCGGCCATCGCCATGTTCGCAGGCAAACGTGTGGATCGGGCGAAGCGCGGATTCCTGATTTCGGCGGCGCGTTCAAGCCTTTTCAATCGCGTCCTCGCCGAGCGCGTGGCGGCGGGAACGTGGGATCAGGCGCTGGATGGTGAAGTGTTCATGCTTGACGGCAGCCACAGCGTATTCGGACCCGAGCCACTGGACGAACGCCTGCGACAACGGCTTGCCGAGTTGGACATTCATCCGACCGGACCGATGTGGGGGCGCGGTGAGCTGCGCCCGCAATCGGATGCGCTGGCACTGGAAACCCGCGTGCTCGGCGATCAGGACGTACTCAAGCAGGGACTGGAGTCCGAAGGACTGCGCCAGGAACGCCGCGCGCTGCGCTTGCCCGTGCGCCAACTGCGCTGGCAATGGCTGGACGACGCCCCGCATCGGGTTCTGCCGGATCTCGAACTGCGTTTCTTCCTACCCGCGGGTGCCTACGCAACCGTGGTGCTGCATGCGTTGGGTGAGGTCACCGATGCGTCATTGAGCGGTGACATGGCATCCGCGCCTTTGCCGGGTTAGCGCCTTACGCGGGTGAGCGTTTCGTGCAGCATGGTGAGCCGGGCTTGCACCGACCTATTCCAATTGACAGATCCAATATCGACATGACCGCCAAACCGCAGCAGTTCGAGCCCCCTTTTGTACTGACCATTCGCTGCCGTGACGCGGTCGGCATCGTTGCCGGTGTGGCATCGGCGCTTGCGTCGGCCGGCGCGTTCATCATCGAGTCCTCGCATTTCGGCGATCCCGACACCGGCCTGTTTTTCATGCGCACGGAGTTTCGCCCGACGGAGGCGCGTTTTCGAACCGTTGAGGACTTTCAGATCGTACTGAAGCCGGTCGCACAGCGTTTCGACATGCAGTTGGAACTGCACCCGGCGAAGTCGCCGATGAAGGTCGTGGTGGCGGTGTCGCGCCACGGGCATTGCCTGAATCATCTACTCAACCGATGGCATTCCGGTGAGTTGCCGATCGATGTGGTTGGCGTGGTGTCCAATCACGATGACCTGCGGCGGATGGTCGACTGGTACGGGATTCCCTATCACCACTTGCCGATGGGTGCCGACAAGGCCCAGCAGGAGGCGGCGTTCCTGCAAGTCGTCGAGGCGGCTGGTGCCGAGCTGGTTGTGCTGGCGCGTTACATGCAGGTGCTGTCGGATGCCATGTGCGAGGCGCTGTCAGGGCGCTGCATCAACATCCACCATTCCTTCCTGCCGAGTTTCAAAGGCGCCAAGCCGTATCACCAGGCGCATGCGCGGGGCGTCAAACTGGTCGGCGCGACGGCGCACTACGTCACCCGTGATCTGGATGAAGGTCCGATCATCGAGCAGGACAGCGTGCGGGTCGGGCATGGCATGGATGCCAATGCGCTGGTGCGGGTCGGCAAGGACGTTGAAAACGTGGTGCTGGCGCGCGCCGTGCACTGGCACGCTGAGCGACGTGTGCTGCTCAATGGGCTGCGCACCGTGGTGTTTCGTCAGGGCGGTGCCTGATCGCTCCCGGTATGGCTGCTGAGCGCCCAAACAAAAACGCCGCCGTTGCAGAGAACGGCGGCGTTGCATTCGTTGGGATCACTTCATCCGGTAGGTGATTCGCCCTTTGGTCAGGTCGTAAGGCGTCATCTCGACCTTGACCTTGTCGCCGGTGAGGATGCGGATGTAGTTCTTGCGCATGCGACCGGAGATGTGGGCGGTGACCACGTGGCCGTTTTCAAGCTTTACGCGGAAAACGGTGTTGGGCAGGGTTTCAAGCACCGTGCCTTCCATTTCAATGGAATCGTCTTTGGACATTCGAACTCGGAGAGTGTGGAGCCACTGGGTAAGTCCGCGATTATGCCACGCCAACCGACAAACTGACAGTCAGCGATGCATATCCCAGTAGTCGTGCAGGTGCCGAAGTTCGCGCAAGGGCCATCGTGTCGCCCAGTTGCCATGCAGGACATCGCCCGTGCAGAGCGTTTCGAGGGCTTCGAGGAAGCGCGGGCGGGACAAGGTCTGAAATCCGAGTGTGGCGAGGTGGTCGGATTCGACCTGTCCGTCCAGCAATGGACAGCCCCAGGCATGCAGTACGGCGCACAAGGCAGCGATGGCGGTTTTCGAGCCGCCGGTTTCCGCACTGAACATCGACTCACCAAAGAACATTCTGCCCACGGCCACCCCGTAGATGCCGCCGGTCAGTCGCTCTCCATCCCAGACTTCCACCGAGTGCGCATGCCCGGCGCGGTGCAAGTCGATGTAGGCGCGACGCATGGGGGCGCTGATCCAGGTGCCTTGCTGACCATGACGCGGCGCGCTGGCACAGGCGCGAATGACCGACTCGAAGGCGCAATCAGCGCTTATTGTCCAGCGCTGCTGTCGCCAGAACCGGCGCAGGCGGCGACTGACGTGGAGGGCTTGCGTCGGCACTACCATGCGCGGGTCGGGTGACCACCACAAGGGCGGTTGGTCCTCGGAAAACCACGGAAAGATACCCTGCCGATACGCATTCAACAGTCGAACTGTGCTGAGGTCGCCTCCCCAGCACAGCAATCCGTTGGGATCACGCAGCGCGCGATCCGGTGCCGGAAAGGGCGAGTCGGGACGCGCGCCCAACTGCGGCAGATGACCACTCAAGATGCGTCACCGTTTCGGTGTCGATCTGGCCTGCAAATCATCCGGCATTTTCGAGGAAGCGTTCCGCATCAAGAGCCGCCATGCAGCCGAACCCGGCCGAGGTGATCGCCTGCCGATACACCTGGTCGGCGACATCGCCTGCCGCGAACACGCCAGGGATCGACGTGGCGGTGGCATTGCCTTCGATGCCCGACTTGATCACCAGATAGCCGTTGCGGGTCTCCAGTTGTCCCTGGAACAGTTCGGTGTTGGGGGCATGACCGATGGCGATGAACACGCCGTGCAGCGGGATGTCGCGGGTGGCACTGCCGTCGGTTGCCTGGATTCGCAATCCGGTCACGCCGGTGTCATCGCCGAGCACTTCGTCGACCGCGTGGTTCCAGATGATTTCCACCTTGCCTGCGGCGGCCTTTGCAAACAGCTTGTCCTGCAGGATTTTTTCGCTGCGGAAACGATCACGGCGGTGCACGACGTAGACCTTGCGGCAGATGTTGGAGAGGTACAAGGCCTCTTCCACGGCGGAGTTGCCACCGCCAATCACCGCCACGTCCTGGTCGCGATAGAAGAAACCGTCGCAGGTCGCACAGGCAGACACACCGCGACCCTTGAAGGCTTCTTCCGAGGGCAGGCCGAGGTACTTGGCGGTCGCGCCGGTTGCGATGATCAAGGCGTCGGCGGTGTAGGTGCCACTGTCACCGATCAACGTGAAGGGACGTTTGGAAAGGTCGGTGGTGTGGATGTGGTCGAAAACGATTTCGGTATCGAAACGCTCAGCATGGGCCTGCATGCGCGACATCAGGTCGGGTCCCATCAGTCCATGAACATCGCCCGGCCAGTTGTCGACCTCCGTGGTGGTCATCAACTGACCGCCCTGCTGCATGCCGGTGATCAACAGCGGCTTGAGATTGGCGCGTGCCGCGTAGACCGCAGCGGTGTAGCCGGCGGGACCAGAGCCGAGGATCAGCAAGCGGGAATGGCGGGTGTTGGCATTGGACATGGGTATACTCTCCGCCGCGTGTCGTGCGGCTTTCAGACCTTGAATTCGCGATCAACCAACGCGTTACGGCGGCATCGCGTCACGCCGTGATCATTCTTTCGATCAGACGCCGCGCATTACAGCACAGACGCGTTTCCGGGCACCCATCAAATGGGGATGGAATGCGTCCGTTCAACCAGGAAAAAGGAATTCGAGACGGTGTCACGACCGAGGGAAGATTTGCGAAGGCCAGTCATCACGCAGTCCCGCAACCTGATGTGGCGGGAGACCATCATCCTGCTCCTGGCACCATTGATACTTTTGCTGGCTGCCTGCCTCTGGACTTATGACAGCAGTGATCCCGGCTGGTCACGGGTGGGCAGTGTGACCGGCGAGATTCGCAACTTCGGTGGGCTGAGTGGGGCCTACGTTGCCGACATTCTGTTTGCGGTGTTCGGTGTCAGTGCCTACGCGACGCCGCTGTTGCTCGGCGTGCTGGCGTGGACGGCACTTCGTCGTGGGCGGATGGAAGAATCCGATTCCGTCTTGACGCCTGCGCTGCGGCTGCTTGGTGCCGTGTTGCTATTGCTGGCGTGCGCCGCGTTGGCGGCGATGCACCGCCTGTTCTGGGGTGCCGAACTGCCGATGCAGGCGGGTGGCTTGCTGGGCTCACTGATCGGCAATGCATTGTCGCGTTTGTTCGGTGGCATGGGCGGCAGTCTGTTACTGCTGGCGACCGTGGCGGTGTCGATCACCTTGGCAACCGGCTTGTCTTGGCTCGCGTTGATGGATCAGCTCGGGCGCGCTGTGTTGTGGGTATTCGAACGGGTGCAAAGTCGCGTGCAGAGCACCCCAGAGCGCCGCGCGGCTCGTGAAGCGATTGCCGAGCGTCAGGAGGTTCGGCGCGAGGAAAAGGCCAAGCGTGCCAAGCGGGATCCGCTGAAGATCGAGCCGCAGTTGCCGCCCCCCGAACGTAGTGAACGCGCGCAACGTGAGCAGCAGATTCCGCTCTTTTCGGCACCTGGCGTGCAGGGCGGTGTGCTGCCGCCCTTGGCCTTGCTGGATGATCCCAAGCCGCAGCCAAAGGGCTATTCGGACGAGGCGCTGGAAACGCTGTCGCGTCAGATCGAGTTCAAGCTCAAGGACTTCCGGATCGACGCACAGGTTGTGGGTGTCTTTCCCGGTCCCGTGATCACCCGCTTTGAAATGGAGCCCGCACCGGGCGTGAAGGGCAGTCAGGTCAGCTCGCTCGACAAGGACATCGCCCGTGGGCTGTCGGTGAAGTCCGTTCGCGTGGTGGATGTCATTCCTGGCAAGTCGGTGATCGGGCTGGAAATTCCGAATGCGAACCGAGAAATCATCTATCTCTCCGAGATTTTGCGGTCCAAGGAGTACGACAAGCTGCATTCGCCGCTGGCGCTCGCTTTGGGCAAGGACATCGGTGGTCGCCCATCGGTGGTGGATCTTGCGCGCATGCCGCACTTGTTGGTCGCTGGTACGACAGGGTCGGGCAAGTCGGTGGCCCTGAATGCCATGGTCCTGAGTCTGTTGTACAAGGCCAGCGCCAACGATGTGCGCATGCTGATGATCGACCCCAAGATGCTCGAACTGTCGGTATATGAGGGTATTCCGCACCTGCTGGCGCCCGTGGTCACGGACATGAAGGAAGCCGCCAACGGCTTGCGATGGTGTGTGGCGGAAATGGAACGTCGCTATCGCTTGATGGCGGCGGTCGGCGTGCGCAATCTGGCGGGCTTCAACAAGAAGGTCAAAGACGCCAGCGATGCCGGTCAACCGATGATGGACCCGCTGTTCAAGCCCAACCCGGAACTGGGCGAGGGGCCGCGCGAGTTGGAGACGCTGCCGTATCTGGTGGTGATCATCGACGAGTTCGCCGACATGATGATGATCGTCGGCAAGAAGGTGGAAGAACTGATTGCACGTTTGGCGCAAAAGGCCCGCGCGGCGGGTATCCACCTGATCCTGGCAACCCAGCGCCCCTCCGTCGATGTGATTACCGGCCTGATCAAGGCGAATATTCCGACTCGAATCGCGTTTCAGGTCAGCTCCAAGATCGACTCGCGCACCATCCTCGACCAGAGCGGTGCGGAGACCCTGCTCGGGCACGGCGACATGCTCTACCTGCCGCCCGGGACGGCGATGCCGGAACGCGTGCACGGGGCGTTCGTCAGTGATGACGAGGTGCACCGGGTCGTTGAGTATCTGCGTCAGTCGAGCGGGGGGCCGGACTACCTTGAAGGTGTTCTGGAAGAAGTCCACAGCATGGGCGATGGTGTCGTGGTTGGGCCGACCGGGTTGCCGGAGAGCATGGGCAGTGGTGATCCCGAGCAGGACGCGCTGTACGACCAGGCGGTGCAGATCGTCATCGAGACCCGGCGCGCGTCGATTTCCGGGGTCCAGCGGCGTTTGAAGATCGGCTACAACCGGGCCGCGCGTCTGGTCGAGGCGATGGAAGCGGCCGGTATCGTCAGTGCGCCGGAACACAACGGCGATCGCACGGTCCTGGTGCCATCGCGCGACTGAACTGCCGACAACCAACGGTCAAAATCGGCCGAACCTGCTTCTGCGCGCATGCTCCAATGCGCGCGATTTTCTCTGGAATGAACGCCATGTCTTTTCTGTCTGTGTTGCGTCGTCGTGCGGGCCTTGGCCTGCTGCTTGCGGTGTTCGCCCATCACGCGTTGGCCGCGAACGAGGGCGAAGCGTTGATCGCGCGCTTCACGGATGGGCTGACCGGTGTTGACGGGCATTTCGAACAGCGCGTCTGGGACGCGGACGGACAGCTCAAGGAGTCCTCTTCCGGGCGTGTGGCGTTGGCGGTGCCGCGTCAGTTCCGATGGGAGTACCAGGCCCCGTTCCCGCAACTGATCGTCGCCGATGGCGATCATGTGTTCATCCACGATCCTGACCTGGAGCAGGTGACGGTTCGCAAGCAACTGGGCGAAGAACAGCAGAGCCCATTGTTGGCGGTGGTCGACCCGGAGGAGCGTGAGCGCCAGTTTGTGGTGAGTAGCGCCGGAACGCGTGACGGGCTGGACTGGGTTGCACTGCAAGCCAAACGCGATGACGCAGAGCTGGATCGCGCCCTGCTTGGCTTTGAGGGGCCACAACTGGCAAAAATGGAACTGCAGGATTCGCTTGGCCAGAAGACCGAAGTCGACTTTTCCGACTGGCAACGCAACCCGGACTTTGCGCCGGATACGTTTCGCTTCGTCATCCCAGCAGGCACCGATGTGGTGGGCGACTATGACCCCAAGGCAGAAGTGATACCGCTCGGCGAATGACTCATTCGCCTGCCACCGCGTCGTCGCCGCTGAGGAATCGGCGCACCGCGGGGTCAAAACGGTCGAAATCCACCAGGAAGGCATCGTGGCCCTGCGGCGACGGGAAGGCCAGGAACGCGACCTGATTTCCGCCCAGCGCCAATCCTTCGGCAATCTGTTCCTGTTGCTCGATGGGGAACAGGATGTCGGTACTGATGCCGATCACCAGCGATTGCGTGCCATGAATGCGCGCCAGCCCGCGCTCCACTGGAGCCGTCGCCGTAGGCGGTGTCGAACCAGTCCATTAGCGCGAGCAGGTAGAGATAGCAGTTGGGGATCAAAGGCGCCACGAAGCGCTTGGCGTGGCCTTCGAGATAGGACTCGACCTGGAATTCCAAGCCGAAGGGCTCGTCTTCGCGCAGCTCGTTGTCCATGCGTACGCGACCGAAGCGCCCATGCCATTCCAGCGCTGAGCGGTAGGTCAGCACGCCCAGTTTGCGCGCGATGCGCATGCCGGATTCGGGGTAGCTGAGATCGCTGTAGCGCCCATCATTCCAGAGCGGATCAAGCCGGATCGCTTCACGCTGCAGCGAGCGGACGGCAATCGAGAACGGCAACGCATGCGCCGCGCCGCAGATGTTGATGTGACGGCGCGCTGCGCCGGGGAACTGCAGCAGGTAGGCCAACGCCGTCATGCCGCCCATGGAGCAACCAATCAGCGTGTCGAGTTGGCGGATGCCCAGACCATGCACCAAGGCATGGGCAGCGCGTGCACCGTCTTCGATGGACAGTTCCGGGAAGTCCAGCCCATAGCTCTCACCCGTTTCGGGGTTGATGGAGGCCGGGCCGGCCGAACCACGACAACTGCCCAGCGAATTGACACAAATGACGTACCAACGCTGCGTGTCGATGGCTTTGCCTGGGCCCAGCATCGCCTCCCACCAGCCGGGCTCGGGGTTGTCGGCGTGGCTCGCCGCATGGGCGCTGGGCGACAGTCCGGTGACAATCAGTACCGCGTTGTCAGCGGCGGCGTTCAGTTCGCCCCAGGTCTCGAAAGCCAGTCGGGCGGCATTCAAGCATCCGCCGCGCTTCATCAGGAATGGCGATGGCAGATCGAACCAACGTGTTCCGGGTGGGACGAACTCGCCCATCACTCGACCACGCGATTGATCTGCAAGCTCAGTTCGTTGGCCTGCTCGCTCAGCGGGAAGGCGGGGCTGAGCACTTCCAGGTCCCCAGGTTGTGGAATCGCATTACCCGACGCCGACACCCGCGCACCGATGACGACCTCGCTGAGTTGCGACAGTTTCATGCTCGGCATCGCGCTGTCGGCATCATCGAGGACGATCTCGGCGGGCAATTGCGCGACGGTCAGTCGCTCGACAGCCACTGGCATGCGCGGGCCGGTTGCTGCACGGGCGAACACGAACACGCTGGCCTCCGGCTGCGTGCGTGATTGCAGCGCCGGGTCGAGACTGACACGGATACGAATCTGGCGAGACGCTGGCGCCGATGCAGCGGTAGCGGGTGCGGCCGATGCCGTGTCAGCCAGTGGAGGCAGGTTCGCGCTCTGGCGTACTGTTGATCTGTTCGATCAGGCTGTTGCGTGCCTCGACCGCCGGGCAGCAAGGCCAGCAGCGTTCCTGCGCGCCGCGGCGTCTGCGGGGCGTCCGGCCTGCATGCCGGCAATACCCACAGCCAATGTCCGCGCTGGTGCGCCGGCTGCAATTCGATGGCTCGGTGCAGCAAGCTGAGCGCCGTCTCGGGAAAACACGTTGCGGCGCGTTCATCGGCCTGCGCCTCGGCCAGATCCACCAGCACATCGGGTTGGTCCGGTGCCAGCCGCCGTGCCTCGGTGAAGGCGCGCAAGGCATCGGCGAAGCGTTCACTGGCAAGCTGCGACCAGCAGCATCCAGCCTTCCAGATCGTCGGGTGATGCCGCCAGGCGTGCTTCTGAGCGGCACTCATGGCTTCGGCCATGCTCATCTGCGGCTGTCGCCGTTGCTGACTGGCGACCCGCCGTTCCGGGTTCAACGCGTCCGGCTCACCGGAATGCCGATAGCCAAGCAATGCGCCTCGCTGACAGCACAAGCAAAAGACCGGCGCCCAACCACAGCGGCGCGCGAGGTGATGCGGTCATCGCTGGCAACTCGAGTACTGCGCGTGGCGAATTCGGTTTCGCTGAGCACGCCGGCATGGCGCGCATCCCGCAAGGCGCGCGTCGCTGAACTGCGGTGGGGTCGTTCAGTCTGACTGAACAGGCACCAGCACGAACAGCGAGGCAAGCGCGACTGCTGGGAAAGCGTGTGGCAAGAATCCAGAACATGCTTACCACCTCGTCATTCGAGGCGCCGGTGCCCGATCCGGCTCGGCGGCGGTGGGCGCAACACCTGCATCACCACGATCACACCCGCCAACAGAATCGCCACTGGACCAAACCACAGCAGCCGTCTTGGTCTGCAGGCAGGGGCGGTCAAAAGCACTTGAAGTCGGTGATACAGCTCAGTGAGAAACGCCTGATCTCGGCGTCGGTTCCGCCCGCCTGCATCAGCGCGCGAACATTTCCTTGCGCAGATCGCCCGCGATCATCGCGTTGGAGTCCGCCAGCGACTGGTTCTGGCACATCACGCAGCGCAGCTCTGAGGTCAGCGCGCGGAAGCGATCCTCCTCGGCGGCATCCCTGAAGGGCAGGGGATCGATCGCCAATGCCTTGCCGCTGATCAGCAACAACCACAACAGCGCCGTCAACCAATGGATTCGTTTCATGGCTGCGATCCTTGCAGAAGCGGCAGCAGTTCCCGCTCGATCACCTCAGGTGTGACCGGGCCGACATGCTTGTGCAGAACCCTGCCGTCCGCCCCGATCAGAAAACTTTCCGGCGCGCCGTAGACACCAAAGTCGATCCCGGCGCGACCGTCGGCGTCGACCAGGATCTGCGCATACGGGTCACCGAACTGCTGCAACCAGCGCAACGCATCCTCGCGCTGATCCTTGTAGTTGAAGCCGATCACCTTGAGGCGCCCACTGCGCGATAGCTCGGTGATGACCGGATGCTCAACGCGACACGAAGGGCACCAGCTGGCAAACACATTCATCAGATACGGCTGGCCCAACAGGTCGGACTTGCGAACAATCTGGTCCGGCTGATGCAGTGCGGGCAGGGCGAACTCGGGCGCAGGCTTGCCGATCAGCGGTGAGGGAATGGCGTTGGGATCGCGTTCCTGACTCAGCCGAATCCCCGCATACAGCAGCACGGACAGGGCGACGAAGGCAAAGAACGGCAGCAGGCGACGGATCATGCGGCGACCCCCACGGAAGCGGACGACGTCCCAGCCTGGGTCGAGCCAGTGTCAAGGCGACGGAATCGTCGATCTGTGGCGGCGATGAATCCGCCCAGCATCATCAACAGGCCGCCCAGCCAGATCCAGCGGATGAACGGCTTGACATACACCCGCACCGCCCAGCTGTCGCCGCCATTCAGTGGCTCACCGAGTGCCACGTAGAGGTCCCGGAACAGGCCGGGATCGATGGCCGCTTCGGTCATGATCTGGCCACCGCTGGCGTAGGCACGCTTTTCCGGATGCATGCTGGCAATCTTGCGCTCGCCGACATACACACTGATTGAGCCACGATCCGCACTGTAGTTGGGGCCGTCCTGATGGGCGACACCTTCGAACTCGAAGCGATAGCCGCGGAACTCGGCGCTTTCGCCAGCGCGAAGCGCAAGATCGCGTTCGACGCTGGTGCTTTCGACGATCATCACGCCCGCAACAAAAACGCCCATGCCGAGATGCGCCAGCACCATGCCCAGCATCTCGGCTGTGAAACGGCGACCAGCAGGCGCCTCGCGGAAACGTTTCCAGACAAATTGCAGCGTGCCGAATATCAGCCAGCTGGCACCCGCGACGCCTGCGAAGGTCTTCCAGTGCGACGCGTCGGCACCAAGCCAGGCGAACAGGCACACTACGGCGGTTGCACTCAGGGCGATTCGCAGCAGCGGCACAAATCGACCCCACTGTTCGCTGGCCCAGCGCGTGAAGGGACCGAACGGCATGAGCAGAACAACCGGCGCCATCAGCAGGATGAACAGCGCGCTGAAATACGGCGGTCCGACCGACATCTTGCCCAGATCAAGCGCGTCGGCCAGCAACGGATAGAGCGTGCCGATCAGGACCATCACGGCCGCCACGCTGAACAACAGATTGTTCAGCAACAGCAGGGTATCGCGCGACAGCGGCGCGAACGATTTGCCCGCTGCGACGGTATTGGCGCGCAGTCCGAACAGCAACAATGATCCGCCGGCCACCACGGCGAGGAAGGCCAGAATGAAGATGCCGCGTTCGGGATCGGCGGCAAATGCATGCACCGAGGTCAGCACGCCGGAGCGAACTAGAAAGGTGCCCAGCAGTGAAAGTGAAAACGCGGCAATGGCCAGCAGCAGTGTCCAGTTGCGGAAACTACCGCGCTTTTCCGTGACGGCCTGAGAATGGATCAGTGCCGTGCCGACCAGCCACGGCATGAAGCTGGCGTTTTCGACCGGGTCCCAGAACCACCAGCCGCCCCAGCCGAGTTCGTAATAGGCCCACCAACTGCCCAGCGCAATGCCGACGGTAAGAAATGCCCAGGCGACATTCGTCCACGGACGGGACCAACGAACCCAACGATCATCCATCTCGCCAGAAAGCAGCGCGGCGATGGCAAAGGCAAATGCCACCGCGAAACCGACGTAGCCGACGTAGAGCATCGGCGGGTGGAATATGAGCCCGGGGTCCTGCAGCAAGGGATTCAGGTCACGCCCTTCGGCTGCCGCAGGCAACAGACGGTCAAACGGGTTGGAGGTCACCAGCATGAACAGCAGGAATCCGATGCTGACAAATCCCATCACGCCGAGCACCCGTGCCACGACATTCAAGGGCAGCGACCGGCTGAATCGGGCCACGGCGGCGGTCCAGATGCCCAGTGTCATTGCCCACAACAGGAGTGAACCTTCGTGCGCGCCCCATACCGCGGAAAAACGGTACATCAATGGCAACAGACTGTTGGAGTTGGCCGCCACGTAGCGAACGGAAAAATCCTGCTGCACAAAACTCGTCGTCAACAGGACAAAGGAGATAACGAGGAACACGAGCTGGCCATAGGCCAGTGATCGAGCCGACGTCATCAATCGACGGTCTTCCCTGGCCGCACCCCACAGGGGAAGAACGGTCAGGAGAAACGCGAGCAGCGTAGCGAGGATGAGGCTGAGTTGACCGAGTTCAGGAATCATGCGCCTCACTCATCCTTGCTTGGGGGCTTCGGTGACAGGTGTCTCGTTGCTGTCAGGTTTCTTGCCGCCTTCAAAACCCTGAGTTGGAGCGGGTTCCGGGCTTCCTTCCGGGGCTGGCGCAGAAGCACTGGCGGCGCGTTTCAGTTCTTCCGCTTTGGCGATCTGCGCCTGGGTGATCTTGTCGGCAACCTCGGGCGGCATATAGCTTTCGTCATGCTTGGCCAGCACTTCCTCCGCCACGAATTCCGCATCGACGATGCGGCCACGCGCGATGACGCTCTGACCTTCACGGAAGAGATCCGGCAGGACGCCGCGGTACACCACCGGATATTCATAGGCACGGTCGGTGACCACGAATCATACTCGACTTCACGGGTTTCCTGATGCGGCGGTTACTGACGCTGTCTTCCAGAACCACACCACCAAAACGGAACACCGAATCAGACAGGCGCTCTGCCCGCCACGACCTCCGCCGGGGAGTGCAGGTAGGTCAGATTTTCCTGCAAGGCTTGGTAATCAAGGTTCCGGCAACACCACCGGCAATACCAGCAGGGCGATGGTGAGACGTCTCTGCGAACCGGATTCATGGCAGCGGAAGCTCCGTACTGGATTGTTGTCTCGCCTGCCTGCGGCGCGCGCGGTGAAGTATCTGTTGACGGGGCTACGGCTTTTCCACTGGCCAAAGCAGGTCCCAGATCAGCATCAGGACGAACAGTCCATAACTGCTCCAGACATACAGACCATATTTGCCCATGTCGAACCATTCGCCTCATGCGGACTTTCCCCGACTTGCCTTTGGTTTCACCAAAGACTCCCGCACCCATTCCTTGCCGATTCCGCTTCGACCAGTGCGGCTCAAGTGCGTGCCAGCAGCGAACCTACGAACCGAGCTGAAGGCTGCAAACGCGAGTGCGATCAGCGGCGTGATCATGCTGGGGTCCATGGTCGACGCACCGAACAGCTTCATCGTCGCGCCCCTGATGCAGCGTAGCTCCACCACTCCACCGGAGAATGCACGATCGGGCATTACTGATGCTTCCGATCAGCGCCAGGAATCCGGCAGCGCGCGGTCGACCGGCGATCTTCGATGGCCGCATACAAGCCCATCACGCCCAGGTAAAGGAAGAGGAGAACCAGTTCCGAGGTCAGTCTGGCGTCCCAGGTCCACCAGGTTCCCCACATCGGCTTGCCCCACAGCGATCCGGTCAGCAGCGTCAACAAGGTGAAGGCGGCTCCCAAGGGCGCACTGTGCATCGCCAGCAACTCGCTCAGCTTGATTCGCCAGACCAGTGCGATGAAAGCGTTCACGCACATCACGAAGTAGATGAACAGGCTCATCCACGCGGCAGGCACGTGGATAAAAAGGATGCGGTAGCTGTCGCCCTGCTGGTAATCCACCGGCACACCATAAAGTGCGGTCCAGAGGCCCCAAAGCAGCATCGGCACGGCCGCGCCGTAGAACCAGGGCATGGCGCGTCCGGCAAACCAATAGAAGTAGGGCGGCGAGCCAAGTTGGTGAAACCAGCGAAGAAGGGGATTCATGTCAACAATGCCAGTCGATGTGTGCCGGAATACTCACGTAAGGGATATGCGCAGTGCAGTGGCTGTGGCCAAGGGCGTCAGCACGCTGAACATCGCCAGGCCAGCACCCAGCAGATACAGCGCGCCTTCGTAGGGCAGTTGCTGCGCGGCGGCCATGACGCAACCCGCACCAAAAATCAGTACGGGCACATACAGTGGCAAAGCCAGCAAGGCCAGCAGCATGCCAGAGCGTCGCATACCCACTGTTAAGGCGACGACCATGGCACCGATCAGACTGAGCAATGGTGTGCCAAGTAGAAGTGAAGCCATCAGGACCGGTAGCAATCTGCCGGGAAGAAACAGCATCTCGGCAAGCAGAGGTGCCGCCAGCAGCAAGGGCAGCGAGGTGGTCAACCAATGCACCAGTACCTTGACGAAAATCATCAGGGCCAGCGGTTGCGGCGACAGCAGCAGTTGTTCCAGGCTGCCATCTTCGAGATCGCTGCGGAACAGCGTATCCAGCGACAACAGACTGGCCAGCAGCAGTGCAACCCAGACAATCCCGGGAGCGATCTGACTCAACAGCTTGGGCTCCGGTCCGATGGCCAAGGGAAACAGGCTGGCTACCAGCAATGCGAACAGCGCCGGATTGATCGCATCGCCACGACGTCGCCAAACCAGCAGCAAGTCTCGTCGCAACAGGGCGCGAACCGCCCGCGACACGGATGGCTGAGTCATGCGGACACCTCCATGACGCTGGCCGCCGCCGCACGCAGAACCAGCGTTCGCGTTCTGACCGCACCCGTCGCGTAGGCGCCATGACTGGTAACCAGAGCCCCGCCGCCACGATGCAGATGATGCGCAATGAGCCGGTTGACCAGATCGATGCCTGGCAGGTCGAGGTTGGCATAGGGCTCGTCCAGCAGCCACAGACGAGCGGGAATGCTCAGCATGCGCGCGAGGGCCAGGCGTTTGCGTTGTCCGGCGGACAAGGTGCGCGCGGGGCTGTCCTCGAATCCAGCAAGGCCGACCGCCGCCAGCGCGCTGGCCGGTGACAGACCCGGACGCTGTCCGTAGATGCCCAGCGAAAAACGCAGGTTCTCCTCCGCTGTCAGTTCGCCCTTGTGCCCCAGCAGATGACCCAGCAAGGCGGTCGACTCCGCGACTTTGTGGCGATCGGCGATCACACCGTCAATCTCGATTCGCCCGTCCGAGGCTCGCAACAGTCCGGCAAGAACCCGCAAGAGGGTGGTTTTCCCGGCGCCGTTCTCTCCATGCACCAGCACGGCTTCGCCGCGACTGACGTGGAAATCAACCGGGCCAAAGATCAGTTCGTCGTTGCGATGAAACTGCAGTCCGTGGGCCGCGAGCAAAGGGGGCTGGTTATGATCGTTCATGCGAGTCGCGCATCGTACCGGCGCAGGCAACGTCCGTCGATGCCAAATCGTGATGATTCGCCCCCACCCTGATACGGACATTCCCCGGCGCCGATGCCGACACCGGGGATCCTGCCGAGCGTGCCTATTCGAACCCGTTGCGGAAAATCAGGTCGGGCGATAGGGGGGCTGTGCACGACTGAACCCGCACATCATCGATGTACCAACCCTCGGCACCGACACTACCGTCGGAAGTCAGCCGGAAGCGGAAGCTCACCTCCTGTCCGGCATAGGCATCGAGATTGACGACGCTGCGCGTCCAGTTCTTCAGATTGCACCAACCATTGCGCCCGACCAGCACGTTGCCGGATTGGATTGCTCCGTTGTAGGGATCGGTCAGCAGCGCGGCATCCGGAATGGCCGACCAGTTGCCGCCGCCATTGGTGGAGACTTCGATGACGCCCGCGTCGTAGCAGCCACCGGCAGAACGTTCCTCGATATCGCGATAGTGGAAGAACTGCAGCGTCAACGGTGACTGGCCGCCGGGCAGGCTGATCGCCGGCGACTTCAGTTGCTGATCCGAGGCGCTATCGGGGTCGGTTGCTTTCCAGGAGAAACTGCCCGAATTGACGCGACTGCCAGACTGCGCCCAGGTGTTGCCTGTGCCCGTGCTGGACCAGCCCACCGCACCGGTTTCAAAGTCCTCCCCGAACGCGGTTTGCACCTGATCGCCGAGGTTGCAATCGCCTGGCGCCGCTTCGGTGGTAAAGCTGAACACCGGAGAGACGTTGCTGCTGCCACAGGTGTTCGCGGCCGTTACGCGCCAGTAGTAGGTTGTACTGGTGGCCAGAGCCGACGTGGCGGTATAGGCGCTGTTGTTGACGGTCGCCGATAGTGTCGGCGAGCTGAAGTCGGCGTTGTCGTCGATTTCGATCAGATAGCTCTGCGCCTGGCTCGCATCAGCCCAGTCGAACGAGGGGGTTGCCGATTGGTTGCTGGCCAGATTGTTTGGCAACAACAGGTTCGCGGTCGACGGTGCGGCGTTGAACAGCGAGAGCGACAGTGGACGCGTCTTGGTCACGCTGGCCGCCGTGCCGGTGAGTGTCATGCTGTAGCTGCCCGGTGCAACGGCCGAGGTGTTGCCGATGATCAGGCTGGTGCCATCCGGCGGCGTGAGCGGGTTGGCACCAAAGGTCACCGTCGCATTGGCCGGCGCATCCGGCAGGCTCAACGTGACGGACTCGGAGAACCCCAGGATGCTGGAGAGGTCGACGTCGAAACTGGCGGCGGCCGGTGCGCAGACGCTTTGACTGACCACGTCGGTGGACAGTCCGAAGCTCGCCGCCTCGGCGCAGTTGCTGCAGACCAGGGCAAAGTCTTGATCGGTGCTATCGCCACCGGGGACACCATCGCCATTGATCGCTGTCGCTTTGATGGTGATCGTGGCGTCGCCGCCGGGTGCGGGGACCAGAACTTGTTCGGTGTTGTTGCGCGTGTCGGCGCTGCCGCCGGTTGTCGACACGCCCGCCGCAAAGACATTGCCGCGATAGGTGGAACCGCCGGTCGTGACTTCGAGGTCGAGGTTATTGACTAAGGCCGGGTTGGCACCGACTGCACCGGCGGCATCGGTCCACACCAGGGTGATCTTCAGCGGCTGCAAGGGGTCGGGGATGCCAACAGTGATCTCCTGCTGTTCACCGGTCGCGTTGAACACGGTCGACTGATCGCGGTACTCGCGCAGCACACCTTCGCCCATGCTGCTCGGCGTCAATACACGACCCCAGCCCTCGTTGGCGTTGGGGATATCTGCCGTGCCCATGTCGACCGCGCCATTCACCAGCAAGGCTTTCAGCATCGCCGGGCTGGGTGTGGCACCAGCGTTTTGGGTTCGCCACCAGTCGGTCAGTTGCACCACCGCGCCGGACACGTGCGGTGCCGCCATCGAGGTGCCGCTGCACAACGCATAACGATTGCCGGTGCCCGCAATGGATGTGGCGCAACTTGACGCGCCCGCAATTCGTTTGGTGGAAGCAATGCTCTCTCCTGGTGCCGCAATGGTCGGACCGAGTCGACCATCCACCGCAGGTCCCCGGCTCGAGAAACCGGAAATGGCGTCAATTGACCCCGCTCGGAAATTGACACCCGACGCCGTCACAATTGGGTTCTTCGCTTCCTTCGGTGCAGTCAGGGTAGAAGCACCCGGCCCCGAGTTGCCCGCCGAGAACACCACCACGAAAGGTTCCGCCGCCGGCGTATCAAAATCACCATCGCGAACCATCAGGTCATGCGTCCGCTCGGATGCCTGATACCCGTGCGCGGTGCCTTCGCCGCTGGTCCAGCTGGCGTTCATGCCGACCGCACCGCCAGCAATCGCGAGCTTGCTGTGCAACTGCCAGCCACCGGCGGGTGGCCAAGCCGAGCACCCGGAGACGATCGGATACAACGTTGCCGAGGGCGCGACACCCAGGCCATACAGGAAACCATTGGCATCCGCTTCGGCGTCGCCGCCCGCACCATCACCGAGGCCGAGGCCTGCGACAATGCCGCCAACGTGCGTGCCATGGCCGCCACCAGAACTGTCATCGCCACCCGTGCCGGTGCAGTCCGCTGTGGTGAAGCCGGCACCGAGATTGGGCAGCAGATCCGGGTGACTACGGTCCACGCCGGTATCGACGATAGCCCAGGTCACGCCGTTGCCCTCGAACCCGAAATCCAGCAACCAGGGCAAATAGCCGACCTGCGGCACGTTGCTGGCATTGAAGTTGCCCACCTGGATCTGGTCCGACATTTCATCATCCAGACCCCGTTTCGGGCTGGCATAACCAAGCCATAGGACTTGCGGATGGGCGGCGATGGTCTGCAGGGTCGAGGCATCGACCTTGACCCACGCATCCCAGAACGCACCGTCCGGCTGCGCCTTGCCATGACTGACAACGTCGGCACCGATGGATTTCAGCCAGTCGAGAACTTCCGCGGGATTGGTATCGTTGTAGAACTCGATCTGGACGTTGTTGATCAGGCCTTCGCGCTGCGCCAGATCGGCATTGATCTTGTAGAACTGGCCGAAATTTCCTTGCCAACGGACGAACTCGATCGAGCCAGCTCGACTGACGGCAGACGCGTCAGCCCATACCAGATAGGTCTGGTGCGGGTAATACTGCAGTACCTTCATGCCCAGGGATTGCAGCGATTCAAGCCATCCTTCCTGAGCGGGAGCGTGCAGTTGCACCAACCTCAGTCCGTGGCCTGTTGCGGTCGTGCTGAAGGGTTGAACCGCCGCTCGTGAGGCTTCACTGATCGGATCGAAATCGAAACTGCCAACCCGAACTCGCCCCGCGTCGATCACGCGCTCGATGCGAGCCCCGACTGGCAACTTCGGCGCGCTTTCCGCCTCGTACCATAGCGTGTCGCCATATACATAACTCCGCGAGGCTTGAGATAGCACCGCAGCACGTTGATTGGCGGGCACGTTCTCGATACGCCAAACATCGGCGAGCGCCGTCGGACTGGTGCCCAACAGCCCCAAGGCAATGGCCGCCGACAGCGACCGTAAACGCATTGAATGCATCATTTGATCTCTCCCCCAAGCGTGTTCACTGGTGGATCATCAACGTTGCCATCGCGCGTCGCAAGCGCTGCGCGCACGGCTTGCCATTCTTTCGGTGCGCCGGCGCATTTCACGTTGATGAGCATTCGACGGGTTTGAACAGATCGCGTTTTCCGCTAGCGTTGTGGGCGGCATCCGCCGAAGTGCGACGGCGCGGACGGGTGAATTGCGCAGACTGGAGGGTGGCGATGCGGATGCGATCATTGGCGAAGGGTCTCGTGCTGGCGCTGGCGTGCAGCGCGGGTACGGACGGCGCGGCCGCGGACCTTGCGGCGAAGCGTGAAGGTTCGAACGGGCGATACATCGTTCATTTGTCCTATCCCGCCGTCGCCGTTTTCGATGCGGCGCAGGCCAAACGATTTTCCGCCCTCAAGTCACTGCAGCCCACGCGTGCCGACGACGGGCAGCGACTGCGCTTGGATTCGGCGGCAGTGAAGGCCTACCGCAAGGTGCTGCATACGCAACAGGACGAGGTACTAAGCGGAATCGAAACGCGCCTCGGGCGCGACCTCGAACCCGCGCTGCGCTTGGATGTCGTACTCAACGCGATGGTGCTGGAGTTGAGCGAACAGGAAGCGACGCAGATTGCGAAGCTCGACGGTGTCGCCAAGATCGAGGCCGATTGGGTGGCACGTCCGCTGACCGACGCGGGTCCTCGCTGGATCAATGCGGAGTCGATCTGGGACGGTAGCGCCGGGACTCAAACCCGCGGTGAAGGGGTTGTTATCGGTGTCATTGATACCGGCATCAACCCGACTCACGCTTCGTTTGCAGCGCGCGGCGTTTCGGATGGGTTTACCCATACCAATCCGATGCCGAGTCTGGTCACGCTGTGCAGCGGTAGCGCGCCGCCCTGCAACAGCAAGCTGATCGGAATCCGCGACTTCACCACGGGCAGCAGCAGCGCCGAACCCGATGACGGTCTGGATGTGGACGGGCACGGCAGTCACGTCGCCTCGACGGCTGCGGGCAATACGCTGAATGTGACGCTGACGCTCGGCAATGCCAACGTAACGCGTGTGCTGTCCGGTGTGGCACCGCATGCCAACCTGATCAGTTACAAGGCTTGCGAGCAGGAAGCCGATTGTCTGGGTTCATGGCTGCTGGCGGCGATCAATGCCGCCGTGGCAGATGGCGTGGATGTCATCAACTACTCCATTGGCGGGTCCGCCAGAGACCCGTGGACGGTATCTGACGCCCAGGCCATGCTCGCCGCGCGCAGTGCCGGAACGGTGGTGGTGGTGGCGGCTGGCAATGAAGGTCCTGGCGCAGGCAGTTTGACCTCGCCAGCCAACGCTCCGTGGGTGTTGGCGGTGGCCAATGCGACCCATGATCGCGATGTGGGCAGTCGATTGATTGACTTCAGCGGCGGTAGCGGCGACCTGCCGGGCGGTGGAAGTGTTTTCGGTGCTGGAAAATCCAGCGGTTACGGTCCGCAGCGGATCATTATTCCTGACGACTACCCCGGCTGTGGCGTGGGCAGTGGACTCGGCACGGGCAGCAATGGCCAGCCTGATGGCTCCAGCAATCCCTGGGCGGCGCAGAGCAACCGGTTCAACGGCGAAATCGTCGTCTGTCAGCGCGGCACCCAAGCCCGCATCGCCAAGAGTGACAACGTTCGCCGTGCCGGCGGCGGCGGCATGGTGCTGATCAACACTGTTGGTGATGGCGAGGGGATTGTTGCCGACAGCCATTCGATTCCCTCCACACACTTGGGCTACCAGGCTGGCGAGGCCTTGCGTCAATGGTTGCAGGCGGGCGGGCAATACGCGCGTATCGAAGCGGCGCAGTTGGTTCAGTCGTCATCGTTTGCGGACCGGTTGGCGTCCTCCAGTGGACGCGGGCCGGTGGCGCTTGGCGCGATCATGAAGCCGAATATCACGGCGCCGGGGACCTCTGTTCTGGCCGCTGCGGGCACCGGCACCGGATTCATGTTTTTATCGGGTACCTCAATGGCCTCGCCGCATGTGGCGGGTGCGGCGGCGCTTCTGCGCGCCGCCAAACCAAACTGGTCGGTGGGACAGATCGAATCCGCCCTGCAGACCTCGGCACGTGCCGAAGTGAGGTTGCAGGATGGTGTGTCTCCGGCAGGTGGCATGGCCGCGGGCGCCGGCATGGTCAACCTCACCGGGGCGTTGCGTGGCGGGCTGTTTGTGGCCGCCAGCGACCAGGACATGCGTAACGCGAATCCGACGACTTCCGGTGACCCCGCGACCCTCAATTTGCCTGGTATTGCGCTTGATCCCTGCCTGGACCAGTGCACGACGAGTCGTGTGGTGACCGACCAGGTCGGCGGTGGGCGCTGGAGGGTCGAAGGCAGTCTGGATGACGGGATGATCCAGGTGACACCGAGTGAATTCACTCTGAGTGCAGGCGGCAGTCAGCGCCTGGATATCCAGATCGATTTGCGCGGTATCGCCCAGCCCAATCGCTGGGTCGACGGTGAGGTCCGCCTCGTGCCCGCGACCAGCAACGTGACGAGCACTCGTCTGCCAGTGACCGTATTCGCGTCAGCGGGCGTGATCAGTGAGGGGGTGACGCTTACCACGCAAGGCGACAAGGGCTTCGTCGATTTGCCGGTCGTTGACCTCACCGGCGTCAATACTTTCGCCGCGGTCCCGTGGATTGCCTACAGCCTGCCGAACATGCCGGATGCACTGTTCTCCGCCACTGGCTGGACTCCACCGCAGGTCGAGCGTGCGCAGCTCGCGCAGGACCCGACGCCGGGTGAAATCTACGACCAGTTTGCCACCGGTACGTTGGTACGGACGTTGAGTATTCCGGCGGCGACGGGATCGGCGGCCACGAACTACCACGTCAGGGTGAACATTGGTTCCTCCACCGCTACCGATCTGGACCTTTTCGTTGGCAACGACTTCGATGGTGACGGATTGCCGAGCGAATCTGAACAGCTTTGTGCCTCGGTGACGGCCACGGCCAGTGAGCGCTGCGAACTCGACGTTATGCGTACGGGAAGTGCACAGACGCTATGGGTGTTGGTGCAGAACTGGCAGGCAGGCAGCTCCGGCACCGACGAGATTGAGCTTGACATGCTGGCCTTCGACGACGCGGGTGCCGATGCGGATCAGGCGATTGCCACCGCACCGAACCAGGTTTCTCGGGCAGATTCCTACAATGTTCGTCTTGCATGGAATGACCCGCAGTGGTTGCCGGGCGAATCACGGCGCACCGTACTGACGATGCGCGCCAGGCCCGACGCGGCGCCCTTTGCCCATGTGCCGGTGACGCTTACCCGCGCAACGCAGGACGAACCTGCCGCACGCGCGCTGTCGTCCGGTGAAGCGGTCAATCTGCTGCTGCCTGCCGGGCAGAGTCACGAGCGCTTGTTCATCGACGTACCGCAGGGCAGCACACGCCTCGAAGTGATGCAGACGGGAACGGGTGAGGTCGATCTGTATCTGGCTCGTGACCCGACTGCGACCGGCCCTGCGATCAGCGCCGCGCCCGCACGCGCGAGCGCCGCGGCCAGCGACACCACAGCGGGCGCAGCGGCAAACCTCTCACTGGCTGGGGCGGCCCTGAGCGCTGGGCGGTGGTACGTGACGCCGGTCAATCGTGGCGTCGCACCGGCAAACATTTCGTTGCGTGCGACGCTGAGCCGTACTTCGGCGGTCCCGACGCCGCGTTTCGGGGCTTACTACAACCCGCAGCGGTCTGGGTCGGGCATCTTCTTCTTTCCGGTCGCGACTACGCAGTGGGGCGTGATCTGGTACACCTATCTGGAGGACGGTACGCCGACCTGGTACATCGCTGCCGGTCCGGCGCCGACGGCGGGCAATGGACAGTGGCAGTCGGTCGTCACACGCCATGTCTGGAACGGCAGTGCCAGTCGTGCCACGGAGATCGGCAGCATGCAGTTGTCCGTGCGTGACGCCCAGCATCTGCAGTTCACCTTTGATATCGACGGTGTGACCGGCAGCGAGCAGATTGAATGGTTGCCGTTGGCAGGTTGTGCGCAGCCTGCGGGTCAAGGCAGTCGACTGGATGGGTTTTGGTTCGACCAGAATGAGCCGGGGCATGGCTACAGCATCCTGGCAGGCGCGTCGCTGCAGTCGGTAGCGAACTATCTGTATGACGACATGGGGGTGGCGCGTTGGACGCTCGGAACCGGCAATCGTGGCAATGGTGCGATGCCGATGCTGCAGTTCCAGGGCTTCTGTCCGACCTGCACCTATGTCGAACCGACCTACCAAACGGTTGGACAAGCGGTCCTGACGCTACCGAGTGCCACACAGACCCATCTGACGGTGAGTAATTCGCTGCAACAACCGCTGGCAGGAAGTTGGAATCGCGATCACACCGTCCAGTTGTTGAGTGATGCGGTGGGGTGCTTCAATCCTTGAGGACGTTGGTGAAGTGGTTGGCTTGCTGCTCAGCCACTTCAACCATGGATTCTCGTGTCACCCGTTCCGATTCGCGGGTTGATGGCCGGTTGTCCGACAATCATCACTTCCATCCAATGGCTTTCCACTATGCATCTGCAGACCAAGCTGCCGCGCGTCGGCACGACGATATTTACCGTGATGTCCCAGTTGGCGATGGAACACAACGCGGTCAATCTGGGCCAGGGCTTTCCCGATTTCGAGGTGCCCGAGTTGCTGCGCGAAGCGCTCGCCAGGGCCATGCGGGAAGGCAAGAATCAGTACTCGCCGATGATGGGGATCCTGCCATTGCGGCAGCAGATTGCGGCCAAGACCGAGTCTCTGTACGGCCGCAAGGTGGACGCCGACAGCGAAATCACGGTGACCAGCGGTGCGACTGAAGCCATCTTTGCGGCGATCCATGCCTGCGTGCGGCCGGGCGAAGAAGTCGTCATGCTCGATCCGTGTTACGACTGCTACGAACCCGCCGTGGATCTGGCTGGCGCGGTGGCCGTGCATGTGCCGCTTGATCCGGGTGATTTCAGCGTCGACTGGCAGCGCGTGAAGGATGCCATCACCCCCCGCACACGCATGCTGATGATCAACTCGCCGCACAATCCGTCGGGTGCGGTACTGACCGACGCTGACCTCGCCGCGTTGCAGGATATTCTGCGCGGAACCGATATCGTGCTGCTGTCGGATGAGGTCTACGAACACATCATTTTCGATGGACGGGAGCATGCCAGCGTATTGCGTGTGCCCGAACTGGCGGAACGCAGCATCGTCGTCAGTTCGTTCGGCAAAACCTTTCACTGTACCGGCTGGAAGTTGGGCTATGCGGTGGCGCCCAGGGCGCTGAGCGCGGAGTTTCGCAAGGTGCACCAGTACCTGACCTTCTGCAGTTTCACGCCCGCGCAATGGGCCATCGCCGAGATGCTCGAAAAGCAACCCGAGCACTATCGCGAATTGCCCGCCTTCTATCAGCAAAAACGTGATGCCTTCCGAGCGCTGCTGAAGGATTCGCGGTTCCGTCTGCTCGATGTGCCGGGCGGCTATTTCCAGTTGGTCGACTACAGCGCGATCAGTGACCTCGACGACCTTGCCTTTTGTCGTTGGTTGACCGTCGAAAAGGGGGTTACCGCAATTCCGCTGTCGCCGTTCTATCGCGAACCCCCCAAGGATCTGCGACTGGCGCGACTGTGCTTTGCCAAGACCGATGCCACCATGCAGTTGGCGGCGCAGCGACTCTGCGCAGTGTGAACGGAGCGATGGTGATGCAAGATTTGCGCGTTACTTTGGTTCAGGACGCTACCGTCTGGCGTGATGCCGAGGCCAATCGCAGGCTTTATGGCGCCCACATTGCCGCTGCTGCCGGTCGATCCGATCTGGTGGTTCTGCCGGAAACCTTTACCAGTGGCTTTTCCAACGATGCCGTCGGGGAAGCAGAGACCATGCAGGGCCCCACTGTGGCATGGCTGAAAGCGGTGGCTGTAGAACAGTCGCTTTGTGTGACCGGCTCGGTGGTCATTCGCGAAGGTGAGAACGTATTCAACCGCTTGCTTTGGGCCTGGCCGGACGGTCGAATCAGTCACTACGACAAGCGGCATCTGTTCCGCATGGCGGGTGAGCATCAGCGCTATGCGGCCGGGATGGATCGCTTGACCGTGACGCTGAACGGTTGGCGGATCTGCCCGGTGGTTTGCTATGACTTGCGCTTTCCGGTGTTTCTGCGCAATCGATTTGGTGTCGAACAAGCCAACGGATTCGACTATGACTTGCTGGTGGTGACGGCCAACTGGCCCGCGGCGCGGCGCTATCCCTGGCAAACCCTGTTGCGCGCACGTGCCATCGAAAATCTGGCCTGTGTCGCGGCGGTCAATCGCGTTGGCACGGATGGCAACGACCTGAACTACGCGGGTGACAGCGTGGCACTGGACGCGCTAGGGCAGGTGATCGTCGAGTGTGGCGCGCAAGCACAAGCGGTAACGATCCAGTTCAGTGCCGCCGCCTTGTTGGCCCATCGCCAGCGCTTCCCGGCGCAATTGGATGCGGACCGTTTCGCGTTGCTTTGATCGCGTGGTGGTCGCTGCAACCAGGTTGGGTGAAGCATCAGCAGACTTGTTGAGAGAGCCTTGTCGCAGCTTCCGCGCGGCGGAGGATTTCAATCCTCGCCAACACGCGCGTAGCGCTCCCAGAGCTGATCGGCAGGCAGCGGGGGGCTGATGAAATAGCCCTGAATGGTGTGGCATCCATGCGCGCGCAGATGACGCGCCTGCGCTTCGGTTTCCACGCCCTCTGCAAGCATTTCAATGCCAAGGCTCTGGCCCAGTTGCAGGATGCTGTCGACGAGCCGTGCATTGCGTTCGTCGGTGGTCAATTCGGAGATGAACCCACGATCGATCTTGAGCTTGTTGACCGGGAAGTGCCGCAAGTAGGCCAGTGACGAATAGCCGGTGCCGAAGTCGTCAATCGCTATTCTGACCCCGAGCGCGTGCAGGCGTCGCAGAAACTCTTCGGCGCGCGCGCCCTGTTCCATCAGGCCTGATTCGGTGATTTCCAACTCGATGCGCTCGGGTGGCAGGCCACTCTCATCCAGTGCCGACCTGATCCGCTGCTCGACAGGATGGCGCGCGACTTCGACGGGCGACAGGTTGATCGCCATCACGCCAAACTCCCAGCCGGCGTCCAGCCACTGACGCGCCTGACGGCAGGCTTCGCGGGTGACCCAATCGCCTAGTGCCTCGATTTGCCCGATGTCTTCCAGAACAGGAATGAACTCGGCCGGACCCATTGGCGGCAAGTTGGGTTGCTTCAGCCGCACCAGTGCCTCGACGCCGACCAGTTGATCCTGGACCAAGGACCACAGTGGTTGGTAGTGAAGGACGAACTCGCCCTGTGCCAGCGCACGCCGGAGGCGTGTTTCCACCGCCAAACGCTGGATCGCGGCCTCACCCATGGCATCGGTGAAAAACCGGATGGTGTTGCGCCCCGCACGCTTTGCTTCGAACATGGCAAGTTCAGCGTTGCGAATCAGGTCTGACGCACTACCCCGGTGCTGCGGATAGACGCAGATGCCGATACTGGCCTGCAGGTACACTGGTTCGAAATCCGCCAGGTCGAGTCGCTGGTTGAGTGCGTCATGCAGCGCTCGCGCATAGCGCATCGGCGTTTCCGCTTCGTGTAGATCCTCGGCAAGCATGGCGAATTCGTCGCCGCCGAGGCGCGCCAGTGTGCAACCTGCCGGGGTCTGCTCTGCCAGAAGCAGTGCCACCTGACGAAGCAATTCGTCGCCGAGGTGGTGCCCCAGGCTGTCGTTAATGGTTCGAAAACTATCCAGGTCCAGGTACAGCAGCGCGACCATACTGTGCTGCTGGTCGGCCTGCATCAGGGCATGTTCCAGACGGTTGAGCATCAGACTGCGGTTGGGAAGGCCGGTCAGCGGGTCGAATTGGGCGACGCGGCGCAGACGCGCCTCGTCCTCACGCTGTTGAGTGAGATCCGAAAACACGACTACCCGATGGTCTTCGTCCTCCTTATCGGTCAATACGCGGCTGACCGTCAGGCCAAGTGTGTGCATTCGACCGGAGGGCAGGCGACCCAGCAGTTCGCCCTTCCAGAAGCCGTCTGCCTGCATCGCGGTCTCGATCAGTTCTTCAGGGTAGCCGGACTCGCTCAGTATCCGTCTCAGGAAACTGATCTTGCCGATGGCGTCACGCTCAGCAATACCCGTGATCGTGGTGAAAGCGGGGTTGACGGATAGCACGATGCCCTGCGGGTTGGTGACCATGACGCCATCACGCGTTGCTTCCAGCGCCGCCGCGTGCAACCGAACACGTCCTGCCATCTGTTGGCGCTCCTCTTCTCGACGAATGCGCCCGATGGCATAGCCGATGTCTCCGGCGATTTCGTCGAGCAGGGCCCGATGTTCGTTGTCATAAGCATCGATGTCCTTGCTGTGCAGAACCAGTATTCCGAGCGTCTCGGCACGGGCCGAGTGATCGGATCGAACCGGGATGAGAACCAACCCCGAAAGACCAAGTCGGATCAGATGGGCACGCCATGTCCCTTGCGTGCTCAGATCATTGAGCGGCATGCAAACCACTTCCTTGCTGGTAAACGCCGCTGCAAGCGGAGAATCCACGTGTTCAATCAGGATGCGGACGTGTTGTGTGTCATCGATGGCGCCGCTGGCTCGCACCAGATGTTGGGCATGCAAGCCGAAACGACCCACCTGCCGAGTGGCAAACCAGGCGTAGGCGAAGTCACCGTGCTGCGTGGCGATGGAACAGATTCGCTGGATCAACGTATCCGTGTCGCCAATCCACACGATCGCCTGATTTACATGGCTGAGGAAGTTGTAGTGACTGCCGAGGGCCTTCGCGCGTCGCTCGCTGAGCACCCGTGCGCTGATGTCCCAACTGACCCAGACGACCTGTTCCCGGTCACGCAGCGGGCTGCACCGCGAGTCGAAGTGAATGGTCTGCCCATCGATCTCACGGGTATACGAAATCTCCACGACACGCTTGAATTGAATGCTCTCGCTGACGGCCAGATGGACCTTCTCCAGCAAGGGCGTATCGAGCACATCGCGCAAATTGTCCTGCTCCAGCGGTGGCGTCTGACTCAGGCGCCATGCGGGCCGCGTGCTGCTACTGGCTCGAATGGTCAGGTCGGCGTCGAGCAACGCAACCACGTCCGGAACAGCGCCGACCAGCGCCTGAAGTTGATCGTCGCGCTCTTTCCGCGTCTTTCTCGCGCGCAGGCGATGCCGTTGCAGGTGGTAGCCGGACCAAAGTGCGATGCTGCCGAGGGCGCCGATACCCAGCATGATCAGTGCGTGAATGCGGAACAACGACGAGCGTCGGAACTGGACCTCACTGGACACCGCGTCGTCCAGTGCGTTCAGTTGGCGACGCAGGGAGGACGCGTGCAGTCGCCATCGCAGCAGATTGGTCGACTGCGGGTTGTGTAGGCCGAGCTCAAGGTCTCGATAGGCCTCATCAATTTGCCGTGCAAGTTGCGCGGCGGCCATCGACACGGAGGGCGTGGCGAGGGTGTCCACCTGCGCTTCCGTGCTGGCCCCAATTTCTCTCGCCAGTTCCTTCGAAGCCAGCCTTGCGCGCTGTAGTGCGGCCAGCGTGCGGGACCGTTGATTTGCCGACGGTGAGCTATTGCTTCGCTGCTGAAGAAGCGTTGTGCTGCGTTCAATGCTCACTCGTATCGTTGCCGCCGTTTGGGTGAGACGAGCAATGCTTTCCATCTGCTGATTGACCAGTCCGTAGGCCATGCTGATCAGCAGCACACCCAACACGTGCGAGGCGACCACGGCATGCATCGTCCGGAACATCCGGGTCCCCGGGCCGGTGTGCTTCACGGAGTCGTCTCCGTCGACGCCGGCCAGACCACGTCCGCCCATTCGAAGCCATACGACTGCACGTTGCGCACGTGGGCGGGGCTACCGATGTAGGTGGCCAGCACCTGGTCGATTCGTCGTTTCAGGTTTGCGTTGTCCAGGCCGACCGCGAAGGCTGGATATCCCGGGGGGACTTCCGGGAGTTCGATGATTCGATATCGGTCGGCAATCTCGCGCCGTTTGAGCTGCCAGCGCACCGAAGGTAGCGACAATGCGAGCATGTCGGCCATTCCGCTCTCCAGCGTGTCCATCGCGGCCTCCGCATCGGCTGCCGGGTGGATTCGATCCGCTGTCCAACCGAGACTGACAAGTGTCTGTTGCTCTACGCTGCCGTCGATCACGACAACACGATGTGTTGCGTCGGCTGTCAGATCCTTCAGTTGGAAGGTGGGTGGCAGATCGACACGAACCAGAAGGGCGGCTCTGACGCGCGCAGTCGGTCGTGTGAAGAGAGCGTGGATACGTCGTTCGGGCGTGTCGAACATGCCCGACGCAATGATGTCGATACGGCCATGTTTGAGCTCGTGCAGCAAATCACCGAATTCGACGTGCAACCAGACGACATCCGTGATGTGCTCCTCCTGAAGCACGTGCCGGAGCACGTCGATGGACTCCCCCTGCAGTTGCCCTTGATCGTCCAGAAACGCGTAGGGTGGCTCTATGGCATAGCCGACGCGCAGAGGTGAGTCAACCAAACGGGTTTCACTGGAACGCGTTGCAGTGCTGGGGTAGATCAGCCACCAGCCGACCAGCACCGAGATAGCCAAGGCCAAGATGCCCGTGCGCAGACTTCGTTCGTTCTGCGCGTCGTTGTCATCCTGATGACGTGTGTCATTCGACATGTTGGATTGGGCGATGACAGCATTGTTGGCGGGGCGGAGTACGCGTTACTTCGGGCGCAGCGCTGCTTCATGTGCCTTGCCAGCGATCCTGCAAGAATTGCGCCGCCGTTGTTGGCGCAACCGACTGGCGCGGCATAGTCAGCCTGATGGCGGTAGCGCTCTGGCATAATCGCGGTTGACGCATCAATCAAGGATTCGGCGTTTTCGCCGCCACATGCAGCACATTCGCAATTTTTCAATCATCGCGCACGTCGACCATGGCAAGTCCACCCTGGCCGACCGCATCATCCAGATCTGCGGCGGGCTTGCCGAACGTGAGATGGAAGCGCAGGTTCTGGACTCCAATCCAATCGAACGTGAGCGCGGCATCACCATCAAGGCGCAATCGGTGTCCTTGCCCTATACCGCAAGCGATGGCCAGACCTACCAGTTGAACTTCATCGACACCCCGGGTCACGTCGACTTCAGCTACGAAGTTAGTCGTTCGCTGTCGGCCTGCGAGGGTGCTCTGCTGGTCGTTGACGCGGCGCAGGGCGTCGAAGCGCAATCGGTTGCGAATTGCTACACCGCAGTCGAGCAGGGCCTAGAGGTCATTCCCGTGCTCAACAAGATTGATCTGCCGACCGCCGATCCGGATCGCGTGAAGGATGAAATCGAGGCCGTGATCGGCATCGATGCGACGGATGCGCTGCAGGTCAGCGCCAAGACCGGCTTGAACGTGCGCGATGTTCTGGAAGCGATCGTGCAACGGATTCCTCCGCCCAAGACCGGCGATACCGACCGGTTGCAGGCGTTGATCATCGACTCGTGGTTCGACAATTACCTGGGCGTCGTGTCTCTGGTTCGTGTCGTGCAGGGCGATCTGGTGCCGGGTGAGAAGATTCTCGTCATGTCGACCGGACGTGTGCATCAGGTCGACCAGGTGGGTGTGTTTACGCCCAAGCGCAAGGTGCTGAGCAAACTCGGTGCGGGCGAAGTGGGTTGGATGTGCGCCTCGATCAAGGACGTTCACGGCGCACCTGTCGGTGACACGATCACCTCGGCGGCCAAGCCGGCCAGCGCACCCTTGCCGGGCTTCCAGGAGATGCAACCGCGCGTGTTCGCGGGCTTGTTCCCGGTCGATGCGGACGACTTTTCAAACTTGCGCGAGGCGCTTGAAAAATTGCGCCTCAACGACGCCGCGCTGCGTTTCGAGCCGGAAAGCTCGGAGGCGATGGGGTTCGGTTTCCGTTGCGGTTTCCTCGGCATGCTGCACCTGGAAATCGTTCAGGAGCGCCTCGAGCGCGAGTACGACCTCAACCTCATCACCACGGCACCGACGGTTGTTTATGAAGTGCTGACCACCGACGGTGAAATCCTCAGTCTCGACAATCCGGCCAAGCTACCGCCCGTCAACAAGATCGAAGAGATCCGCGAACCAATCATCCTGGCCAGCATTCTCACGCCGCCTGACTACGTCGGAAATGTCATCAAACTCTGTGAGGAAAAGCGCGGAGTTCAGAAGAACATTTCCTACCTCGGCAGTCAGGTGCAGATCAATTACGAGTTGCCGATGGCGGAAGTGGTGCTCGACTTTTTTGATCGATTGAAGTCGGTCAGTCGCGGCTATGCCTCGCTCGACTACCACTTCGTGCGTTTTGACGCGGGTCCCTTCGTTCGTCTGGACGTGCTGATCAATGGCGATCGCGTGGACGCGCTGTCGATGATTTCGCATCGCTCACATGCGGATCGTCGTGGTCGGGACATCTGCGAACGCATGCGGGAACTCATTCCGCGGCAGATGTTCGATGTGGCCATCCAGGCGGCGATTGGTGCACAGATCATCTCGCGTTCGACCGTCAAGGCGCTGCGCAAGAACGTGCTGGCCAAGTGCTACGGGGGCGACGTCAGCCGCAAGCGCAAGTTGCTCGAGAAGCAAAAGGAAGGCAAAAAGCGCATGAAGCAGGTAGGCAGCGTGGACATTCCGCAGGAAGCGTTCCTGGCGGTTCTGCAAGTCGACAATAAATAAAGGAAGCTCGCGTGGATTTTGATTTTGCAGCCATTCTGGTGACGCTGTCGGCGCTCACCGGCATCATCTGGGCGGTGGACGCGCTGTTTTTTGCCAAGTCGCGTGCGCAGCGCGCGGCGGAGACGCCGACCCTGGTCAATGCGGTCAAGGAACCGATCATCGTCGAGTATGCACGCTCATTCTTCCCGGTGATTTTCATCGTGCTGATCGTGCGGTCCTTTCTGGCCGAGCCATTCCGCATTCCCTCCAGTTCAATGATGCCAACGCTGGTGGATGGCGATTTCATTCTGGTCAGCAAGTTCGCCTACGGCCTGCGGCTTCCGGTGCTGGACTACAAGTTTCTCGATATTGGCGAGCCGCAGCGCGGCGATCCGGTGGTGTTCCGTTACCCCGGCAACCCGCGTCTGGGTGACCGCGACCCGCATATCGGTCAGGACTACATCAAGCGTGTCATCGGCCTGCCGGGCGATGAAGTGATCTACCGCAACAAGCAGATCTTCATAAACGGACAACTGGTCGAACAGACGCCCGTGGGCCGTTACGTCGGTGAGGGCAGTTCGGCCGATGCCACCGGGTTTCAACATCTGTCCGAGCAGTTGCCTGGACGGACCCATGATGTCCTGATCAATCCTCTGGCCATCAGTGGTCGAGGTGATGGTCGATGGGTTGTGCCGGAAGGGCACTACTTCGTCATGGGAGACAATCGCGACAACAGCGAGGACAGTCGATTCTGGGGCTTCGTGCCCGAAAAGAATCTGGTCGGCAAAGCCTTCCTGATCTGGATGAATTTCGACAGCAAGGCAGGGGGCGTGAACTTCTCCCGGCTTGGCACTGTGATTGAATAAGGCACCCGCCTTGTCGGTGCCCTTTTCCGAGACTACGGAGCAGTTATGAACCACAGATCGCAACGCGGCATCACCCTGATCGGTTTCCTCATGGTGCTCATCCTCGCCGGGTTCTTCGTATTCCTTGGCATGCGCCTCGTGCCCACCTATGTGGAGTACTACTCGGTCGCTCGCGACATGGATGGACTGGCGGCGGAGCCGGGAATCACCACGATGGGGCCCGACAAGATTCGTAGCCTGCTGTTCAGGCGCTTCTATGTGAGCTATGTCGATTCGGTGAAGCCACAACACGTCAAATTGACCCAGGCGGGTGACGGCTACGACCTGCGGATCACCTATGAGGTGCGTAAGGAGTTGATCTACAACCTAGATTACGTGGCGAAATTTGATCGTACCGTTGAGTTGCGGCGGGGCGGTGCGCTGTAAGTTTCGATGAGCGGTCTGAGCGAAGCCGCGTGGGAGCGAAGGCTGGGTTTTCGCTTTGGCTCGTCCGCCATGCGCACCCAGGCGTTGACACATCGCAGTGCGGGCAGTCGAAATAACGAGCGCCTGGAGTTTTTGGGCGATGCACTGCTGAATCTCATCGTTGCCGAAGTGCTGTACGAGCGGTTTTCCGATGTCGACGAGGGTGCGCTGACCCGCGCGCGTGCCTTGTTGGTGCGCGAGTCGAGCCTCGCCGAACTGGCCCGTGAATTGAATCTGGGCGAGTTGTTGATTCTCGGGCCGGGTGAGCTGAAGAGCGGCGGGTTTCGTCGCGACTCGATTCTGGCGGATGCCTTTGAGGCGGTGATCGCCGCGATCTATCTGGATGCGGGAATGGATGCCTGTCGACAGTGGGTGCTTGCGCGTTTCGATGAATCGCTGCGCGCCTTGCCGACCCGCTTGCGTGCCGACAAGGACCCCAAGACACGGCTGCAAGAGTATCTGCAGGCTCGGCAGTTGCCGTTGCCGGACTATTTGTTGATCGAAGCGACGGGTGACGACCATGCGCGACAATTCACCGTCCAGTGCCGTGTTGCTTCGTTGCAGATCAGCGCGCAAGGCGAAGGGGGCTCAAGGCGGATGGCGGAGCAGGCTGCGGCGGCCGAGGTCTTGCAGCAAATCCTCGCGCTGTCGGCCTAGGTAGGCGCTGAACAACTCCGACCACGTTCTGTGTTTACCCTGCAATGCATTGATTTTGCTGGCTTTGTGCAAGCAGCGGCTGAATTTTTCAAACCTTCCGAAGGCGTCTCCATTGACTTCGTGGAACGCTTCGGTATTCACCTTTCGCTGATGGAGTTTGATTGTTCTCCGTCACCTGTTTGGATTCGTTATGGCGAATCCGTCACCTCGTTGGAACCTTCTCATGTCACAAGATGAATCATCGTCGCCCGCCACTCCGGCGTATCGTGCTGGACTGGTCGCCGTCGTCGGTCGCCCCAATGTCGGCAAATCGACACTGATCAATGCGTTAGTCGGCTTTCGCGTCAGCATTGTTTCGCGCCGTCCGCAGACCACGCGTCATCGGATTCTCGGTATCTCGTCGCTGGACGAGGGACAGATCGTCTACGTCGACACACCCGGCCTGCATGGCCGCGAGCCACGCGCCATGAATCGCTATATGAATCGTGCTGCGCGCGGTTCACTTGCCGACGTCAGCATCGCCGCGCTGGTCATCGAGGCTGGCCAGTTCCGCGAGGATGACGAGCGTGCCTATCGTGCAGTGCTGGATGCGGGCGTGCCCGCGGTGCTGATCATCAACAAGGTGGATCGCCTGAAAGATAAAAGCGTACTGCTGCCCTTCATTGCCGAGGTCACCAAGGATCGGGCGTTCGAAGCGGTGTTCCAGATCTCTGCGCAAAAGCGCAAAGGGCTGGAAGACCTGCAGCGCGGCTTGCTGCGTCTGCTGCCGGAGAGTGAAGCACTGTTTGATCCCGAGCAAGTCACCGACCGCAGCGAACGCTTTCTGGTCAGCGAGTTGATTCGCGAGCAACTGATGCGTCAGTTGGGTGATGAGCTGCCGTATGCCACCAGTGTCGAGATCGAGCAATGGAAGGAAGAGCCCGGTCTGACGCGAATCAGCGCAGTGATCTGGGTCGAGCGGGATGGACAGAAGGCCATCGTGATCGGTGCCGGAGGAACGCAGATGCGTGCCATAGGCCAGGCGGCCCGACTGGCGATGGAACGCATGCTGGATCGCAAGGTATTCCTGCAGATGTGGTGCAAGGTCCGTGAGGGTTGGAGCGATGACGAGGCAGCCTTGAAGCGGTTCGGCTACGGCGACTGACTCATGCGTGGACGTGCGCACGCCTTACGAATCGAGTCGCAACCGGCCTACGTCCTGCATCGGCGCGCCTGGCGCGAGAGCAGTGCGCTGCTGGAGGTCTTCAGCGCCGAATTTGGGCGTGTCGGCTTGGTTGTACGTGGTTTGCGCGGGGCTCGCTCACAGAGCTGGCAGGCGATGCTGCAGCCGATGCAAGCGGTCGTATTGTCCTGGTCGGGCAGTGGCGAGTTGCCGCTGGTGACCCAGGTTGAGCCCGCCGAGACACGACTGGACCTGCGCGGCGAGGCCGTATTGGCGGGGCTGTATCTCAATGAACTGATGCTTGCCCTGCTGCCGCGATACGAAGCCAACCTGGAACTGTTCGTTCGTTACGGCGAGTGCTTGCGGCAACAGTTGGCGTCGGATGCATCGCATCGAGCCTGGCATTTGCGACTGTTCGAGCGCGATCTCTTGAGCGCCATCGGCTTTCCGCTGCCCTTGAACGGTGACGGGGTATCGGGGGAACTGCGTGTTGCGGCCAGCTATATCTACGTCGCCGATCAAGGCTGCTTGATCGAGTGTGATCCGACGGATCGACAGGCCATCGCTGGCGAGGTCCTGATTGCCTTGCGAGACTCGCGCCAGCCCGAGGTCAGTGCGGTGGCCGCCTGTCGTCGTTGGCTGCGCGACGTGTTGTCACCACACTTGGGGAATCGCGAACTGCATGCCTGGTCGCTGATGCACGAGATTCGTCGTCTGTGAGACCAGCCTGAGCGTTCGGTCAGACCGCCGTTGAGCAGGCCTGTCCGATATGGAGTGCGTTCTCAGTTTTCGAGCACACGACCCACGGCCTCCTGGAGCTGCCGTATTGCCGTATCACGCTGCACGGAATCGCTGCTGTCGCCTGACAAGCAAGTACTCAGTGTCGTGATGGCGAGATCGAGTTCGACCGCCGCACACAGTGCCGCCGCGCCACTCAGGGTATGCAGGACACTTCGCGCCGCTGCCGTGTCGGCATGCGCAAGCGCACTTTCAACGCTTTCCAGTTGCCGCCGCAGATCGCGCTTCAACAGACTGCGCAGTTGCAGCAGTATCTCCGGGTCGACCACAGCATCACTTACCGCGGTATCACGTCGCCAGACCGGCATGGGCAGCGCGCAGGCCGCAAGGGCAGTTGCCAGATTCTGCGTCGTGACGGGCTTCGCTAGGATGGCGGCATAACCGGCCGCCTTCAGCGCGGGATCGTTGTTGGCATTTGGTGCGGCCGTCATGGCAACCACCCGCTGCAAGGCAATCCATGCCTGCGCCTTCATCCGTGCGGTGATTTCGTGCTCGGCGGCGTCGGGCAGATGCTGATCAAGCAGCATGGCGGCGCAGTCGGGTCGTGCCGACAGCCACGCCAATGCCTCGCCCAAGGTGGTGCTTGCATGGACATGCAGACCCCAGCGCGCCAGCCATTGCTGCAGGCAACTCTGCGTCACCGGGTCGTCTTCAACCACGAGGATGGTCGGGGTGATCGCCGCGGAAGGACTTTGCTCAGGCATTTCAACGCTCCGGGAGGTCGGCTGGCTGCGGAACATAGCGAACTTGCGTCGCATGATGAAAGCGGCAATGCCCATGGCTCGGGCCTACGCGGAGATTGCCGTTCGACAGTCCGAAAGTGCTTGCCTTCAAATGATCCGTGCGACCTTCGACGCCAGCCTGTAAAATCATGTTTTCCCGCCGTCTGGTTTCTCATGACTCCCCTGATTTTCGTGACTGGTGGTGTGGTGTCCTCGTTGGGCAAGGGCATCGCCTCGGCTGCACTGGCGGCCATTCTGGAAGCGCGCGGACTGCGCGTTACCCTGATGAAGCTGGATCCCTACATCAATGTCGACCCCGGCACGATGAGTCCTTTCCAGCACGGTGAGGTTTACGTGACCGACGATGGCGCGGAAACCGACCTTGACCTGGGGCATTACGAGCGTTTTGTGCGGACGCGCCTGTCGCGCAGGAACTCCGTAACGACCGGGCGCATCTACGAAAACGTGATCCGCAAGGAACGTCGGGGCGATTATCTTGGCGCCACCGTGCAGGTCATTCCGCACATCACCGACGAGATCAAGCGCTGCATCGATGCGGCGACGGAAGGCTTCGATGTCGGTCTGGTCGAAATCGGTGGCACCGTCGGTGACATCGAGTCGTTACCTTTTCTGGAGGCGATTCGTCAGATCCGCACCGAGCGCGGATCGGAGAAGGCGCTGTTCATGCACTTGACCCTGGTGCCCTTCATTGCGGCTGCCGGTGAGTTGAAGACCAAGCCGACCCAGCACTCGGTCAAGGAATTGCGCTCGATCGGCATCCAGCCGGATGTGTTGTTGTGCCGCAGCGAACAGGCTCTGCCGGAGTCAGAGCGGCGCAAGATCGCCCTGTTCACCAATGTGCCGGAAAAGGCAGTGATCTCCGCGATCGATGTGGGCAACATTTACCGGATCATTCCGTGGTTCAAGGACCAGCGGCTGGATGATCTGGTGGTCAACCAGTTGCATCTCGCTGCCCGTGCAGACGCGGATCTGTCGGAGTGGATGAGTGTGATCGATGCGGTGGAGCATCCGGTCGATGAAGTTACGGTTGCCGTGGTCGGCAAGTATGTCGACCATCAGGATGCCTACAAGTCGGTCGGCGAGGCACTGAAACATGGTGGTTTGCGACAGCAGACACGGGTCAACCTGCGCTGGATCGAGGCAGAGGATGTCGAGACGTCAGGCATTTCGGTGTTGCAGGGGGTGGATGCCATTCTCGTGCCCGGTGGTTTCGGTGATCGCGGCTTCGAGGGCAAGGTGTTGACCAGCCAGCATGCCCGCACGAAAGGCATTCCCTATTTCGGAATCTGTTACGGAATGCAGGCCGCCGTGGTTGATTTCGCGCGTCACGTGGTCGGACTTCAAGGTGCCAATTCGACCGAGAACGACAGGCAAAACGCGCATCCGGTGATCGGCTTGATTACCGAGTGGAGAACGTCGGCGGGCGAGCTGGAGCGGCGCAGTGAACAATCCGATCTTGGCGGCAGCATGCGCCTTGGGTTGCAGGAATGCCGATTGAAGCCCGGAACGAAGGCGCGTGAGATGTACGGTCGGGATGTCGTTGCCGAGCGGCATCGGCATCGCTATGAGTTCAACAACCGCTATCGCACCCAACTTGAAGACGCCGGCTTGGTGATTTCCGCAAAGTCGATGGACGACTTGCTGGTCGAAATGATCGAGTTGCCGCAGCATCCCTGGTTCGTGGCGTGTCAGGCGCACCCGGAGTTTCTGTCGACGCCACGCGATGGGCATCCCTTGTTCATCGGTTTCATTCGCGCCGCGCGCGACTACAAACAGCAAACAGGAGCACCGCGCTGATGGAACTTTGCGGATTTCGGGTCGGACTGGACCAGCCCTTGTTACTGATCGCAGGGCCGTGCGTCATCGAGTCGATGCAATTGCAGATCGACACCGCCGGCAAGTTGAAGGAGATCACGACCGCGCTGGGCGTCCCCTTCATCTTCAAGTCCAGCTTCGACAAGGCCAATCGAACGTCTGCGAGCAGTTTCCGCGGACCGGGCTTGCACGAAGGCTTGAAGATTCTTGCTGAGGTCCGACGTCAGGTCGGGGTTCCAGTGCTGACGGACGTGCATGAGTACACGCCGATGGATGAAGTCGCCAGCGTGGTCGATGTCCTGCAGACACCGGCTTTCCTCTGTCGTCAAACCGATTTCATCCAGAAAGTCGCCAGTGCCGGAAAGCCAGTCAACATCAAGAAAGGCCAGTTTCTCAGTCCTTGGGAAATGAAACATGTCACCGACAAGGCCAAGGCGACCGGAAATCCGCACATCATGGCTTGCGAGCGCGGTGTCAGTTTCGGCTACAACAATCTGGTCAGCGACATGCGATCACTGGCAGTGATGCGTGACACCGGCTGTCCCGTTGTCTTCGACGCGACGCATTCGGTGCAACTGCCAGGCGGTGCCAATGGCAAGTCGGGTGGACAGCGCGAGTTCGTGCCGGTGCTGGCACGTGCGGCGGTTGCGGTAGGCATTGCGGGCTTGTTTGCCGAGACGCATCCTGATCCCGACAAAGCGCTGTCTGACGGACCGAATGCCTGGCCGCTGAGCATGATGAAAGCCTTGCTGGAACAACTGATCGCGATTGATCGTGTCGTCAAATCGCAGGCACTGCTTGAAACGACGTTGTAACGAGGTGTTGACACGCATCTGGTAACGCAAACCATGGATGGCGAGTTGGAAAATGGGGCAGTAAAGCCCTCTACAACAACCTGTTAATTTTCACGCTTCAGAACAGACGAGACCGTCATGAGCACAATTCGCACTATCCACGCCCGCGAAATTCTTGATTCTCGCGGCAACCCAACACTTGAAGCCGAAGTCGTGCTGACCTCGGGCCAGATGGGTCGCGCGGCTGTCCCCTCGGGCGCTTCCACGGGAACGCGTGAAGCGGTGGAGCTGCGCGATGGCGACAAAACCCGCTATCTGGGCAAGGGGGTAAGCAGGGCGGTCGCGAACGTCAATGGCCCGATTGCCGACTTGTTGCAGGGGTTCGATGGCAGCGATCAGGCCGCACTGGACGCTCGCCTGATCGAACTGGATGGCACCGATACCAAGAGCCGACTCGGTGCAAACGCGCTTTTGGGGGTGTCGCTAGCCAATGCGCACGCTCAAGCCGCTGCCAAGGGCATGCCGCTTTGGAAACATCTGCTGGGGGCGCGCGAAGCGGTGTTGCCGGTACCGATGATGAACATCATCAATGGCGGTGCGCACGCCGACAACAATGTCGACATGCAGGAATTCATGGTGCTGCCGGTTGGCTTTGAGCGCTTTTCCGACGCACTGCGTGCGGGCACGGAGATCTTTCATGCGCTGAAATCCGTGTTGAAAGCGCGTGGTCTGTCCACCGCCGTGGGCGACGAGGGCGGTTTCGCGCCTGACCTGCGCTCCAACGAAGAAGCCGTCGAGGTCATCCTGGAGGCCATTGGCAAGTCGGGCTATCGAGCGGGTGAAGACATCTATCTTGGGCTCGATTGTGCGGCCTCCGAGTTCTACGAAAACGGCAAGTACAACCTGACCGGCGAAGGACAACGCCTGTCGTCCGAGCAGTTCGCTGATTTTCTGACCGACTGGAGCCGACGCTACCCGATCATCACCATCGAAGACGGCATGGCCGAAGACGATTGGGACGGCTGGAAGGCGTTGACCACACGAATCAATGAGCACGTGCAGTTAGTGGGTGACGACCTCTTCGTCACCAATCCGAAGATTTTTCGCGAAGGCATCCAGAAGGGCATCGCCAATGCGATCCTGATCAAAGTCAATCAGATTGGCACCTTGTCGGAAACCCTCGAAGCCATTGCGATGGCGGAGGCGGCGAACTATGCCTCGATCGTCTCGCATCGTTCCGGCGAAACCGAAGACACCACGATTGCCGATATCGCCGTTGCGGCCGCGTCGACGCAGATCAAGACCGGATCGCTGTGCCGTTCGGATCGCGTTGCCAAGTACAACCAGTTGCTTCGCATCGAAGAGGCGCTAGGCAGCAAGGCGCGCTACGCGGGACGCCTGGCGTTTCCGCAGTTGAAGCACTTCCGCTGATCCAACGACGCTTCCGGAGGTTGCATTGGCTCGCTTGCTCGCCCTCGTTCTTCTCATCATGCTGCTTGCGCTGCAATGGCGGCTGTGGGAAGGCGAGGGCGGTCGCCGTGAGGTTGCATCGTTGCAGCGGAGTGTCGAGAAGCAGCGTGAGGAAAATGCCGCGCTGCAGGTTCGCAATGAGGCATTGTCTGCCGAAGTGGAAGATCTGCGCGCGGGTGAGGCGGCGATTGAAGAACGGGCACGATCCGAACTCGGCATGATCAAGCCTGGCGAGGTGTACTACCGGATTGTGGAACCGCCTGGCGGCGCTGAGGCAGAGGTGGAGACCTCGGACGCCAAGCAATGAGTTGGGTGGTCGTTCCGGCAGCGGGCGTGGGCACCCGCATGCAATCCGAGGTGCCTAAGCAGTATCTGATGCTCTTTGGTAAGACGATTCTGGAGCACACCCTGCGCCGTCTGCTGAGTCATCCCCACATCGAGGGCGTGATGCTGGCACTGGCGGAAAACGATGTGCAGGCAGCCAAGATCGACGGTATGTTTCAGGGCAAGCCCGTTCTTCGTTGCATCGGTGGGCAGCATCGTGCCGCCTCGGTCGAGGCGGGCCTGCGGGCCTTACCAGTGGAGGTGGGCATGTCCGATTGGGTGCTGGTCCATGACGCCGCCAGACCCTGCGTTCGGCATGCTGACCTTGACCGGCTGTTCGCTGCGCTTGAGAGCCCCGATATTGCGGGCGCGCTGCTTGCGGCACCGGTTCGCGACACATTGAAGGGCGCTGGTGCGGGCTCTCCGCCGACTGTGCAGACAACCATTGATCGCAGTCGCTACTGGCGCGCGTTCACGCCTCAGGTATTCCGTCGCGGTGAGTTGATCGACGCGCTTCAGCAGGCAGCACGCGCCGGACTCAGTGTGACGGACGAGGCATCAGCGATGGAGCAACGTACACTGCCCATTCGGCTGGTTGAAGGCAGCGAGGACAATATCAAGCTGACCACACCGTCCGACTTGGCGCTGATTGAGTTCATTCTTGGCCGTCAGGGAATGGCAACCTGATGGCCTCAGCGGCTCACTCCGCAGGCGGTGTGCGGCCAGCCAGCAGTTCGTTGACCAGCTCGATGAGTTGGGTCTCGTTGACCGGCTTCGTGAGATAGGCTTTGGCGCCCTGACGCAAGCCCCAGACCTTGTCGGTAACCTGGTCCTTGGTCGTGACCAGCACGATGGGGATGTGCGCGGTGGTGGCGTCTTTCGAGATCGAACGGGTGGCCTGAAATCCATTCAGGTTGGGCATGACCACATCCATCAGGATCAGGTCCGGCATTTCGCGCTTGGCCACCTCCACGCCCAACGCGCCGTCCTCGGCAGAGATGACTTCATGGCCCAGCTTGTCGACGATCTTTTTCATCGCAGCGAGTTGGGAAGGGGAGTCATCAACGATCAGGATGCGAGCCATGGAGAGTTCTCTTCAAGGGTGTAGCGGACGAGGGATTCTAGCCTGAGCTTGGGGTGGTATCCATGCGCTGCGTCAACTTCGCGCAGGGAGTTGATGGGCGAGGCATGTTCAGGGAAATTCGACCAGGGTTCGGCCGAAGCCGCCGCCATCCACCAGCCGGTTGAATTCTTCCGGGAGTGCATCAAAACCGACCGTGCGCGTACATATTTCGGCGAGCATGCTGGGCTTCCAGTCGGTGGCCAAGCGCTGCCAGATGACTTCGCGGATTGCGCGCGGGGTGCCTGCGGACGCCACGCCGATCAGCGAGACGCCACGGATGATGAACGGCATGACCGTGGTGTGCAAACCCGGACCGGCCGCCAGTCCGCAACTCGCGATGTTGCCGTAGGGCTGAATCACTCGCGTCAACCCGGCCAGCATGTCACTGCCGACACTGTCGATGGCACCCGCCCAGATCGCGTTTTCCAGCGGACGTTGGCCCCAGTGCAGGTCTTGCCGCGAAATCACCTGCTTCGCGCCAATCGACGTCAGAAAATCAAGTTGAGTCATCTTTCCGGTGATCGCGTGTGCCGTGTACCCGGCTGTCGCCAACAGATTGATGGCAAGCATGCCGACACCGCCCGTCGCGCCGGTCACCACAATGGGACCTTGCTCGGGGTGTTGTCCGTTCTGTTCCATCCGATAAAGGCTGAGCGCCGCGGTGAAGCCTGCCGTGCCAAGAATCATCGACTCGCGCAGGTCCAATCCTGGAGGCAGCGCAATGGTGGCTTCCGCAGGCAGGCGAACGAACTCCGAGTAACCGCCATCCCGTGTTTCCGACAATCCGCAGCCGGTGCAGAGCACCGCATCGCCTTCGCGAAACGCCGGTGATGTCGAGGTCACGACATGCCCAGCAACATCGATGCCTCCGATCAGCGGCGAGTTACGCAGGATTTTTCCCTTACCGGTACCCGCCAATGCATCCTTGTAGTTGATCGAGGAATACGCGGTCTTGATGACCACTTCGCCGTCGCTCAGTTGCGGCAACCCCACGGATTCGATGCCGGCACGATGTGACTCCGCGCCGGAATGGATGCGGAAGGCGCGAAACTGTTCGGGGATGCTCATCGGCGTCGTCTCCACTGTTCTGCAGTAACAAAAAGACAAAGGCTACCGGAACAGGCTTCACGCGTCCGGCAGCCTTGTCGACGCGGACTCAGTTGGCTTTGTGAATGGCGCGCTTGTCGACCGCGAGCGCTGCCTCGTGGACGGCCTCGGAAAGGGTGGGGTGCGCATGGCAAATTCGCGCCAGATCCTCGGCTGATCCCTTGAACTCCATCGCGACCACGCCCTCGTGAACGAGCTCCGATACGTTGGCACCACACAGGTGCAGGCCCAGTATGCGGTCTGTTTCGGCATGCGCGATGACCTTGACGAGGCCCGCCGTCTCGTTCATCGCCACCGCACGACCGATGGCGGCAAACGGGAATGTGCCGACTTTGAACGGAATCCCGGCCGCTTTGACTTGCTGCTCGGTCTGGCCAACCCAGGCGATCTCCGGCTCGGTGTAGATCACCCATGGCACGGTGTTGAAGTCGACATGGCCGGGCAAGCCCGCGATTCGTTCGGCGACCGCGATGCCCTCCTCACTGGCCTTGTGCGCCAACATCGGGCCGCGCACGCAATCGCCGATGGCCCACACGCCCTCAACGCCCGTATGACAGTGGCCATCCACTTCGATCAGGCCACGATCCGTCAACTTCACGCCCGTTCCTTCGGCCAGCAGCCCTGCCGTGTTGGCGCGCCGACCGACTGCAACCAGCAGTTTGTCGACAACCAGCGATTGCTCGCCCTTGGCATCCACATAGGTCAGATGCACCTCGCCCTGCTTTACTTCGGCGGATTGCAGTTTGGCACCCAGTCGAATATCCAAACCCTGCTTTTTGAACTCGCGCGCAGCCGTCTTGCTGATATCGCTGTCGGCGGCGGCAAGGAATTCGGGTATTGCCTCGATGATCGTCACTTCCGCGCCCAGTCGTCTCCAGACCGAACCCATCTCCAGGCCGATCACCCCGGCGCCGATCACGCCAAGACGCTTGGGGACGGCATCGAAATCCAGCGCGCCGACGTTGTCGACAACATGCTGCCCATCAAACTTTGCAAACGGCAGTTCAATCGAGCTTGAGCCCGATGCCAGAATGACGTGTGTGGCCTGCAGTTCGACATCCTTGCCGTCATGCGCTTTGACGCTAATGCGCTTGTTTGCATGCAAGGTACCGAGGCCATGAAATGCCGTGACCTTGTTGGCCTTGAACAGCGCAGAAACGCCACCGTTGAACTGTTTGACGATCTTGTCCTTGCGGCCAACCATTGCCTTGACGTCAATCTTGGCGTTGTCCGCACTGATACCGTGGTCGGCAAACATGTGCGTCAGGTTGTGGAACTGGCGCGAAGAGTCGAGCAGCGCCTTGGAGGGGATACAACCCACATTGAGGCAGGTGCCGCCCAAGGCCAACTTGCCGTCCGCTTTGCCCTTGGTGGCATCGACACAGGCGACGCTCATTCCAAGTTGGGCCGCGCGAATGGCGGCGACGTAGCCACCGGGGCCACCACCAATCACCACCACGTCGAACTGTTGCACATCGCTCATTGCGGTCACTCCTTACAGTCCCAGCAACATGCGGTGAGGGTTCTCGAGCTGGTTCTTGATGTCGACGAGGAACAGCACCGCGTCCTTGCCGTCAATGATGCGGTGGTCGTAGCTGATGGCGATGTACATCATGGGCGCAATGACGACCTGACCGTTCTCGGCAATCGGTCGATCCTTGATCGTGTGCATGCCAAGAATGGCGGATTGCGGCGGGTTGACGATCGGTGTCGACATCAGCGAACCGAAGGTGCCGCCATTGGTGATGGTGAACGTACCACCCTGCAGATCATCCAGCCCCAGCTTGCCGTCACGCGCCTTCTTGGCGTAGTCGGCGATGGCCTTTTCGATGTCCGCAAACGACATCGACTCGGCGTTGCGAACCACGGGGGTAACCAGGCCCTTGTCGGTGGAGACCGCAATCGAAAGGTCGGCGTAGCCGTGATAGATGATGTCGTTGCCATCCACCGATGCGTTGATGATCGGATGACGCTGCAGCGCGTTGGCAACGGCCTTGGCGAAGAAGCTCATAAAGCCCAGCTTGATGCCGTGGGTCTTCTCGAACGACTCACCCATGGCCTTGCGCATCTTCATCACTTCGGCAAGGTTGACTTCGTTGAACGAAGTCAGCATCGCGATGGAGTTTTTCGACTGCATCAGGCGTTCGGCGATGCGTGCACGGATGCGGGTCATCGGAACGCGCTGTTCCGGACGCGCGCCACCCGCCACCACCGGCGCATTGATGTGGTTGACCAGATCTTCCTTGGTGACCCGACCGCCACGGCCCGTGCCAGCGACCTCAGCCGGATTGACGCCGTGTTGCTCGGCGACGCGCCTGCCAGCAGGCGACAGCTCGCTGGTGTCGGCCTTGGCGGAGGCACTTGGCGCCGACGCTGCTTTGGGCGCTTCCGCCGCGGCTTTCGGCGCCTCGGCAACCACCGGTGCCGCGGCACCGGCTTCGATCACGGCAACGATCTGCTGGCTGGTCACGGTGTCACCAGCCTGGAACCGGATTTCCTTGAGCACACCATCAGTGGGCGAGGGGACTTCAAGCACCACCTTGTCGGTTTCCAGATCAAGCAGGTTCTCGTCGCGTTTGACCGCATCCCCGACCTTTTTGTGCCAACTTGCAATGACCGCGTCGGACACGGATTCGGGCAGGACAGGAACTTTGACTTCGATGCTCATGGAATTTCCTTCGCGTATTTGGGGGCTGAGCGTTGCAGCAATGGAGGGGCGCGAAGCGGCTTACTCGGCCGCTTCGTCACCATTCAGTTTGGCGACGAGCGCGTTTTCGACCAGCAAGGCCTGTTCTTTGGCGTGCGTCGCGTGATGACCACAGGCAGGCGCCGCACTGCGCGAGCGTCCCGCGTAGTGCAAGGTCTGCTCGGACTGCAGACAGAAGCGCAAGTGGTGCTGGATCTGATACCAGGCACCCTGGTTCTGCGGCTCTTCCTGACACCAGACGACATCCTTGGCTTTCGGGAAGCGCTTGAGCTCAGAAATCAGCAGTTCACGCGGGAAGGGATACAGCTGTTCCACACGCGCAATCGCCACGTCCTTGATTCCACGACGTTCGTGCTCTTCCAGCAGGTCGTAGTAAACCTTGCCGGAGCAAAGCACGACCCGCTTGACCTTCTTCGGATCTTTCACCAAATGGTCGGGAATGATGTTCTGGAAGCCGCCAGAGGCAAGCGCGTCCAGATTTGACACCGACAGTTTGTGCCGGAGCATCGACTTGGGTGTCATCACGATCAAGGGCTTGCGCGCGCGCCGCTTCATCTGCCGCCGGATCATGTGGAACATCTGCGCGGGCGTCGTGGGGACGCAAACCTGCATATTGTTGAGTGCGCAGAGTTGCAGGAAACGTTCGAGACGAGCGGAACTGTGCTCCGGTCCCTGTCCTTCATAGCCATGCGGCAGGAACAGCGCGAGTCCGCACAAGCGGCCCCATTTGGCTTCGCCCGAGGAAATGAACTGGTCGATGACGACCTGTGCACCGTTGGCGAAATCACCAAACTGGCCTTCCCAGATCACCAGCGTGGTCGGATCGGCGGTCGCGTAGCCGTACTCGTAGGCCATGACCGCTTCTTCGCTGAGCAGCGAATCGATAATGGTCACATCCTCGGGGCGCTTGGCAAGCTGGCGCAGTGGAACGGTGGTTTCGCCCGTGGCCTGGTCGTGCAGTGCGGCGTGTCGGTGGAAAAACGTGCCGCGATTGGCATCCTGACCCACCAGACGAAGCTTGAATCCTTCCTGGATCAAGGTCGCGTAGGCCAGCGTTTCGGCAAAGCCCCAATCCATCGGGATGTCACCAGCCGCCATTTTCAGGCGGTCTTCGTAGATCTTGGCAACGCGCGGATGCAGCTTGAGGCCCGGATCGAGTGTGTTGACGCGCTTTGCCAGGGCGTCGAGCGACTTGCGCAGCACACCGGTTTCTGCCGGATCCGATAGTTCGCCGTTCAAGTAGGCGCTGAAATCGACCGCAAACTTGTCTTGCACACCTGCAGCGAGATCAACCAGACCCTCACCCCGATCCAGCTGGGCACGAACCTTGTCGACCATCGCCTTGCCTTCGTCGGCACTCAGTAGCCCATCCGACTGCAGTGATTCGGCGTAGACCTCGCGCGTGGTCTTGCGTGCCCGGATGTTCTGGTACATCAAGGGCTGCGTCGCTGCGGGCTCGTCGGCTTCGTTGTGGCCGTGGCGGCGATAGCAGATCAGATCGATGACCACGTCCTTGTTGAAACGCTGACGGAAATCGAACGCGAGTTGCGCACAGAACACGACCGCGTCGGGGTCATCGCCGTTGACGTGCAAGATCGGCGCGCCGACCATCTTGGCCACGTCGGTGCAGTACAGCGTTGAGCGCGCGTCGTCGACACGGTGCGTGGTGAAACCCACCTGGTTGTTGATCACGACGTGCACGGTGCCGCCGACCGCAAAGCCGCGTGCCTGCGACATCTGCAGCAGTTCCATGACAACGCCCTGTCCAGCAAACGCGGCATCGCCGTGGATCAACACAGGAACAACACTGTCGCGCGTCTCGTCACCGCGACGGGTTTGCCGGGCACGTACCGATCCCGCAATCACCGGATCGATGATTTCCAGATGCGAGGGGTTGAAGCCGAGCGTCAGGTGGATCGAGCCCTTGGCCGTCTTGACGTCCGAGCTGTAGCCCATGTGGTATTTGACGTCACCCGAACGCGTTGCATCGACCGGGCCTTCATGTTTGCCCTCGAATTCGGCGAACAACTGGTGCGGCGGCTTGCCCAGGGTATTGATCAGGACATTGAGACGCCCGCGGTGCGCCATGCCGATGACCATTTCCTTCACGTCCTGATCTGCGGCGCGGTAGACCAGCGTGTCCATTAATGGAATCAGGCTTTCACCGCCTTCCAGTGAGAAGCGCTTCTGTCCGACGTATTTGGTGTGGAGGTAGCGTTCGAGACCTTCGCCCGCTGTCAGCTTTTCCAGGATGCGCTTACGTTCGTGGTCCTTGTGCGGATAGGCATCGCCGACTGCTTCCAGTCGCTCGTACATCCAGCGCCGTTGATCGGCTTCGGCGATATGCATGAACTCCGCGCCGATCGAGCTGCAGTAGGTCGCCTGCAGATGCGCCATCAGCGCCTTCAGCGTCAGACGCTTCGCGGCACTCGGCATGTTGGTGTTGAACTCTGTGCCGAGATCCTCAGGGCTCAAGCCATGGAAGGGCAGGTCCAGATCCGGCGCGGGTTGCAACGGCGCCAAACCCAGCGGGTCGAGCTTGGCTTGCAGGTGCCCGCGTGAGCGATAGGCCGTCACCATCTTCAGCACGGCGGCCTGCTTCTGTGAATCGCCATCGGTGGCGCTGATGATCGTGCCGCGGCCTGCGTGTTTGGCTGCCGCCACGATCTGCGTCATCACCGCGGAGTGCGGGACATCGCCAGCTTCACGGCCTTTCAGTGACTGAAAGTAGTTCTGCCAGACGGGTTCAACCGATGCGGGATTGGACAGCCAGGACTCGTAGAGTTCTTCCACGAACGCCGCATTGCCACCCGCAATGTGCGAAGACTGCGTAAATTGCTGAATCAGATTGCTCACAGGATTGACCGGTCAGTGGGGCGTCGACGCTGAGGATGCTTGACCGCGATGCGCAGGGCAGCGTTTCGCGAAACCGCGGTCGAGGCGCTTGTTTGGGGGGCGAAAGTATAAACTGCGGATCACGTCTCTTGCGTCGCAACAATGGCGTTGCGACCGACAAAATAGGCTTGGATTCACTTTTTTGACCAAAGTTGAATGTGCGCCCGCATATCAGTTTTTTCTGATCCATTGCGCGGGGCGGCGTTCAAAAAAGGCCTGCAGACCCTCCTGTCCTTCCGGCGAAACGCGCAGGGCAGCGATCAGTTCGGCGTTCTCTTCGTCCACCGCGCGACGATGCTTGCTGTCAGGGTAGGCAATGCGTTGCACTAGCGCTTTGGCCTCGCGCACGGCGACGGGTCCAGCGGCCAGAAGTCGCTCGATTTCGGCAGCGACAGCCGCATCCAGATCAGCGGCGGCGACACACCGGTGTACCAGGCCAATGCGTTCGGCTTCGCGTGCGTCAAATACCTGCCCGGTTTGAAACAGACGTCGGGCCTGTCGGGCACCAATCGCATCGATGACGTAGGGGGAAATCACGGCGGGTACCAGGCCCAAACGAACCTCCGTCAAGCCGAAGCGAGCGTCCTCCGAGGCAATCGCGATATCGCAGCAAGCCACCAGACCGACGCCGCCGCCCAGCGCGGGACCATTGATCCGAGCGATGGTGGGCAGCGTCAAGTGATTCAGGATGCGCATCAGCTTGGCCAACTGCCTGGCATCACGTCGATTCTCCTTCTCGCTGGCTTGCGCCATGCGCTTCATCCACGTGAGGTCAGCCCCGGCGGAAAACGATGATCCACTGCCGGTCAGGACCACGACACGCACGTCTTCATCGTTTTCGATATCGCGCAGCACATCGATCAGCGCGGCGATAAGTACGTCGTCAAAGGCGTTGTGAATCTTCGCCCGCTGCAAGGTGAGCGTGGCCACGCCCGCCGCAATTCGCACACTCAAGGGAGATGCCATCGGAGTTCCTACATCCTGAACACGCCGTAGCGCGTCGCTTCAATGGGGGCGTTCAAGCTGGCCGACAGCGCCAGACCGAGCACGCGGCGCGTGTCAGCTGGGTCGATGACGCCGTCATCCCACAGCCGAGCGGTGGCGTAATAGGGATGGCCCTGACGTTCGTATTGGTCTCGAATCGGGGCCTTGAAAGCCTCTTCCTCTTCGGCACTCCAGACCTTGCCAGCAGACTCAAGGCCGTCACGCCGCACAGTCGCCAGCACACTGGCGGCCTGTTCGCCCCCCATTACCGAGATTCGCGCGTTGGGCCAGGTCCATAGGAAGCGGGCGCCGTAGGCGCGACCGCACATCGCGTAATTGCCCGCGCCGAAACTGCCGCCGATCACGACGGTGAACTTGGGCACCGAGGCGCAGGCCACCGCCGTGACCATCTTCGCGCCATCCTTCGCAATACCGGCATTTTCGTACTTCCGGCCGACCATGAAGCCGGTGATGTTCTGCAGGAACAGCAAAGGAATGCCGCGCTGATTGCAGAGTTCGATGAAATGGGCACCCTTCAGCGCCGACTCGGAAAACAGGATGCCGTTGTTGGCGACGATGCCGACGGGCATTCCGTACACATGGGCAAAGCCACAGACCAAGGTCTTGCCGTAGCGCGCCTTGAACTCCTGGAACTCCGAGCCATCCACCAGTCTCGCGATGACCTCGCGGATATCGAACGGACGACGCGCGTCCTTGGGGACAACGCCATAGATTTCTTCCGCTGCGTAGAGCGGTTCGCGCGCTGCCTGCAATGAAACGGGGGGCGCCTTGACGCGATTCAGGTGCTGAAGAATGTCGCGGGCAATCTGCAAGGCATGCCGGTCATTTTCCGCGAAGTGATCGGCGACGCCGGACACGCTGGTATGGACATCCGCGCCGCCCAGCGATTCCGCGTCCACGACTTCGCCGGTCGCGGCCTTGACCAAGGGTGGGCCGCCCAGAAAGATCGTGCCCTGTTCCTTCACGATGATCGACTCGTCGCACATGGCGGGCACATACGCACCGCCGGCGTGCAACTACCCATCACCACGGCAATCTGCGGAATGTTCTCGGCCGACAGTCGCGCCTGATTGTAGAAAATGCGCCGAAGTGTTCCTTGTCGGGGAACACCTCGTCCTGCAGTGGCAGGAAGGCGCCACCCGAGTCGACCAGATAAACGCAGGGTAGGTGGTTCGCGGGCGATTTCCTGCGCACGCAAGTGTTTCTTGACCGTCATCGGGAAGTAGGTGCCGCCTTTGACGGTTGCGTCATTGGCGACAACAACCACTTCCTGCTGATGGACACGACCGATACCGGCGACGAGGCCTGCGCCGGGCGCCTGGTCCTCGTACATGCCGTGCGCCGCCTGCGGAGCGATTTCGAGAAACGGCGAACCCGCATCCAGCAAGGCATCAATGCGCTCGCGCGGCAACAACTTGCCGCGTTCCAGATGCTTGCACGGGCCTTGTCACCACCGCCAGAGCAACGCGTTGCAACTGGAGACGGAGATCGGCCACCAGTTCGCGCATGTGCCGCTGGTTTTCGGTGAAGTCGCTGCCGCGTGTATCGAGCTGAGTTTGAATGACGGCCATCGGGGGCGTGCCGTCCTTACATCAATTCGACAGCGAGTGCAGTTGCTTCGCCACCACCGATGCAAAGGCTGGCCAAACCGCGCTTGAGTCCACGTGCTTTCAGCGCGTGCAGCAGGGTCACCACGATTCGCGCACCAGACGCGCCGATGGGATGACCCAGCGCACAGGCACCACCATTCACATTGACCTTGTCGTGCGGAATGTCGAGGTCAACCATGGCTGCCATGGCGACCACCGCAAAGGCTTCGTTGATCTCGAACAGATCGACGTCGGCAATCGTCCAACCTGCCTTCTGCAACACTTTTCTGCATGGCACCGACAGGCGCGGTGGTGAACCACTCCGGCGCTTGCGAATGGGTGGCATGAGCCACCACGCGCGATCGGTTGGGCGCCTTTCGCGCTCGCATCGGCTGCACTCATCAGCACGATGGCCGCCGCGCCATCGGATATCTTCGACGCACTCGCGGCCGTGATCGTGCCGTTTTCCTTGCGGAATGCCGCACGCAGGGTGGGGATCTTGTCGATGTCGCAACGTGCCGGCTCTTCGTCGCTGAGGATGTCGACATTCCCTTTCTGACCACTGACCGTCACCGGAGTGATTTCCGCAACAAACGCCCCTGCGCTCTGCGCCGTCATCGCGCGACGCACGGACTCGGCGGAGAACGCGTCCTGATTTTCACGGGTAAAGGTGTACTTGTCCGCACACGCTTCCCCGAATACACCCATCGCCTGGCCTTTGTAGGGGTCGGTCAGACCGTCCCATGCCATGTGGTCGACCAACTTGCCATCGCCATAACGGATGCCAGCGCGAGCAGCGAGCAGATGGGGCGCATTGGTCATGGATTCCATGCCGCCTGCGACGACGACGTTTGCGGAACCGGCCTTGATGAGGTCATGCGCGAGCATGATTGCTTTCATGCCAGACCCGCACACCTTGTTGAGCGTGGTGGCTCCGGTGGCCAGCGGCAATCCTGCAGCCAGCGTGGCTTGGCGAGCGGGAGCCTGGCCGAGATTGGCGGGCAGCACACAGCCCATCAGAACTTCATCGACCTGCTCGGCAGCAAGTCCGGATTGGGCTAGTGCAGCGCGAATCGCTGCGGCGCCCAGCGTGGGCGTGGGAACGCCCGAGAACTGGCCCTGGAAGGATCCAATCGCAGTGCGTTTTGCACCGACAATGACGACATCGCTTGACATGAGCGTTCTCCTGGCTGGGTTGGTGCGTTTGCTGAAGAGGAGCGCGCATTATCCGCGCGCCCAAGGAAGCCTGCCAGCTTGTTCTTACTGTCCTTTGGTGGAATGCAAGGGCAACAAGCCGCGTTGAGTGAGCCAGTCGCAGGCGTTTTCGGCATCCTGATCGAACCAGGCCCGAGTCGAGCCTAATCGGTAGGTGTAACCCCACGCGTCCATGTCGTGCATCAAACGCTGACTTCCGACGCCATCCAGCCTATCGGCGAGCACGATCTGCAGGTAGCACGTGGCGTCCTCCTCATCGATCGAGTCGGTGGCATCGGTGTGCACAAGGGCGCGCTGCTCCGCGGGAAGCACAATCAGATGACAGGCCTCATGCAGCAGTGAGTGCACTGGCGTATCGCTTCGCGCATAGACCGTGCTGCCGATGATGCCCGCTTCACTTTCACCCCAATAGCTGCCCGGAATCGGTTGGTCATCCGGCACGTGGCTGAGCTGCAACTGATAGGTGCGAAGCAGTTCGGCAACGTGCAGCCATGAAACATCGCGCAATCGAAGCACGTCCGATGGCGTCTCCGTCAATGTCATGGCGTGTCGCTGGGGCGGGATTCCGGCAATGCGACAGAAATGTCCAGAACTTCGTGCTCGCCGTCCTTGACGAGATCGACCTTGACGGCATCGAAATCGACATTGACGTACTTGCGGATCACCTCCAGCAATTCGCGCCGAAGCAGGGGAAGGTAGTCCGGTCCACCACGGTGCGAGCGTTCCTGCGCGACGATGATGCGCAGGCGCTCCTTGGCGATGTTGGCCGTCGCTTTCGGCTTGGCGCGCAGAAAATCGAAAATTCCCATGCTCAGCCTCCGAACAGCTTTTGCAGCAGACCCTTCTTCTCGACTTGGATGAATCGCATCGGTCGGTCTTCGCCCATCAGCCGCGCCACCGCATCGCCATAGGCCTGCCCGGCAATCGATGCCTCGTCAAGGATGACGGGCTCCCCCTTGTTGGACGCACTCAATACATCTGGCGACTCCGGGATGACACCGATGGTCTTGATGCCAAGCACTTCTTCGACATCCGAGATGCTCATCATCTCGCCCGATTCAACCCGCTTCGGGTTGTAGCGGGTCAGCAGCAGGTATTCCTGCACGCGCCCGCCTTGTTCGGCCTTTCTCGTCTTGCTCGACAGCAGTCCGAGGATGCGATCCGAATCACGGACCGACGACACTTCGGGGTTGACGACCACGACCGCGCGATCAGCGAAATACATCGCTAGAAATGCGCCTTTCTCGATGCCCGCAGGCGAGTCGCAGAGAATGATGTCGAAGCCGTCGGCGTCGAGATCCTTCAGGACTTTTTCGACGCCTTCCTTGGTCAGTGCGTCCTTGTCCCGCGTCTGCGATGCCGCCAGGACAGCGAGATTTTCGAAACGTTTGTCACGAATCAACGCCTGTTTGAGCGTCGCCTCACCGTGAATCACGTTGACGAAGTCATAGACCACTCGCCGTTCGCAACCCATGATGAGGTCGAGATTGCGCAGTCCCACATCGAAGTCGATGACGGCGACGCGCTTGCCAAGGCGGGCGAGGCCCATGGCCAGACTGGCACTGGTGGTGGTCTTGCCGACGCCACCCTTTCCTGAAGTGACAACGATGATTTCAGCCAAGATGTTTCTCCCGGAAGTGATGGCGCGGGTTCAGTTCATCACCGCGAATTGAAGTTTGTCGTTTTCCAGCCAGATCTGCACGGGCTTTCCCTGCAGTTCCGGCGGCACGGTTTCCATGACGCGATACTGGCCAGCAATGGCAACCAGCTCAGCATTGAACTCGCGGCAGAAGATCCGCGCCCGGGCGTCGCCGCGCGCGCCTGCAAGAGCACGACCACGAAGCGCGCCGTAGACATGAATCGATCCATCCGCGATAGCTTCAGCGCCATTGCCAACCATGGCATTCACGATCAGATCGCGGGATTGTGCATAGACCTGCTGACCGGAGCGTAGCGGTGCGCCATGCAGCAGACCCGAGCTGTCGCTGATCGAGGCTGGCGTGAGTGAGGCTGCAGATGACTTCTCGCTGGTCGTTGTCACCGCGTCTGTTACCGGCTCGGAGCGCGGCGTTGAGCTTTCATACTGCGCGCGGAAGCGCGCCAGCAAGGGCAGTTTGAGCGCACGGCTCAGCGCCTCGATCTCGCTGGTGCCAACCGCCAGGGCGATCGGCAGGACGCCACAGTCCCGCAAGGCTCTCAAGAGCTCGGTCGCCACCTCGACGCTTGGGCAGCGGCTGAGTGAACCGAAGTCCAGAATGATGGCGGCGTGTTCGAACATCTTGGGCGCACGTTCGACGCGCTCACGCATTTCCGCGCTCAGTTGCGGGATGTCGAGGAGCTTGATACGGAGATTGGCGATACCGACCTGACCGATCTTCAGTTCGCCCGCCTGTTCGTAGGATGGAGTACTCATGAATGACTAGTGGTTGTCCGCCAAGGTTGTCCGGCGACTGTCCAGCCAGTCTTCGCGCGGCAGTCCGCCATGGTGAAGGTAGGTTTGTTCGACGAAAGTAAAACTGGGCAGTTCCTTGACCAGCATCGAAACTTTGCGGCCGGATTCGGTCATGGCATGTTGACCCACTTCCTGAAACCCATAAGTGCCGTGAAAGAGCAGTGCGGCATCGTTGCGCGGCTCAAGAAATACCTCGCAGCACAGCAGCGGGACCCGAACTTCGGCATAGCTGGTGACGTCGGCATAGAAAATCCGCCCCAGGCCAGCGCCACGACGCGATCCGGCGACCACGATGCGGTCGACGTAAAGGAAGCGCGGATATCGCTCGCGGAACCACAGGAAATTGGAGCTGGTGTAGGGCGCTTCAGGTAGAACGCCAATCAGGAACCCGATGACTTCGCCATCCATTTCCGCGACACGGAAATACTCCGCCTCACGCATGAAAAAGCGGATCTGCGAGGCGTCAAGCGGAAGAATGCCCTGTCCCGCACCATTGTTCAGCGCCATCACTGCGTCCAGATCGTTGTCGCGAACATCGCGAATGGCGATCGCCATGCGGAACTCCCGTACAAGTGCCTTGACCACCCCTGCGGGGGAAGGGGACGAAGGTGACATTATGGCATGCGATGGGCAGACCGTTGCGGGGAATGACCGGCTGTCCATACGCTCTGGCGACCGTGTTGCGACGCGATGACTGGCGGGACAATCAGGTAGCTGAAGCGACCAGAGGCGTCACGAAGGATCGGCGCGGGCGAAAAAAGAAACGCGACCCGGAGGTCGCGTTTCGAGTGCTGCCGTCTACTTGAAGATCAGGCCAGACCGGCCTGCTTCATGACTTCCGCGGCGTAGTCTTCAACCACCTTTTCAATGCCTTCACCCACAGCCAGTCGCGAGAACTGGATGACTTCGGCACCGGCTGCCTTGAGGGCTTGCTCAACGGTCTGATCGGTGTTCAGCACGTAAGACTGCCCATACAGCGTGACTTCGTTGATGATCTTGTTGATCTTGCCGCTGATGATCTTTTCCAGAATGTCGGCTGGCTTGGCCTTGTCCTTGTCGGACATCTTCGCCAGCTCGATTTCCTTTTCCTTCGCAACGAACTCGGCAGGCACATCGCTCGCCTTGTTGTAGGGCGGGTTCATCGCTGCCACATGCATGGCGAGACCGCGAGCGAGTTCAATGTCGCCGCCCTTGAGTTCGACCAGCACGCCGATACGTCCGCCATGAATATAGGCGGCGACGTGGTTTTCGCTGGCAATCGCGGCCAGACGACGGACCTGGACGTTCTCACCGACCTTGGCGATGACGGCGGCGCGGGCTTCTTCAACGCTTTCGCCGGACGGCAGCTTGGCGAGCTTCAGTGCGTCCACGTCAAGCGCATTGGCGGCCAGTGCCGCGTCGGCCACCGAGTTTGCGAAGGCGACGAAATTCTCGTCCTTGGCGACGAAGTCGGTTTCGGAGTTGATTTCGACCAGAACTGCCTTGCCATCGGTGGATGCCGCGACAATTCGACCTTCTGCGGCGACGCGATCCGCCTTCTTGTCGGCCTTGGCCAAACCGGTCTTGCGCAGGTGTTCCATGGCGGCGTCGATGTCGCCACCGCATTCGGTCAGGGCTTTCTTGCATTCCATCATGCCGGCGCCGGAGCGCTCACGCAGTTCTTTCACCAGACTGGCTGTAATTTCCATGGGGTTCCTCAATTTAATATCAGAGACCGGCGCCTGACCGCGTCTCATGGGACAGTCGCATCGCTTGGACGGCAACCGCAGCACGAAAGGATCGTGCTGCGGCGTGTCGAAACAGTGACAGCCAAGCCGCCACTGGCAAGATTATTCGGCGCTGTCGTTACGGCTGTTGCCACGACGGTTGTTGCTGGGCGCACCGCGCTTGTTGCCGGGCGCTGGGCGACGCGGTGCGGGCTTGCGCTCGGCCGCTTCCTTGACCACCGGATTGCCTTCCGCGTCCAGTTCGACGAATTCATCATCGCTGCGCGCAAACTGCGGTGCTGCGGCGCGACCTTCGAGCACGGCGTCCGCCGCCGCACGCGCATACAGCTGCACGGCGCGAATGGCGTCGTCGTTGCCTGGGATGGGGTAGTCCACCAGCGCCGGGTCGTAGTTAGTATCGACCACGGCGATCACCGGAATGCCGAGTTTCTTGGCTTCCATGATGGCAATGTTTTCGTGGCCGACATCGATCACGAACAGCGCGTCCGGCAGGCCATTCATGTTCTTGATGCCACCCAGCGACGCTTCAAGCTTTTGCGTTTCGCGCTGACGTTGCAGCACTTCGTGCTTGACCAGCTTCTCGAAGGTGCCATCGGTCGCTGCGGCTTCCAGTTCCTTCAGGCGGTTGATCGAACCCTTGACCGTGCGGAAGTTGGTCAGCATGCCGCCCAGCCAGCGCTGTGCGACGAAGGGTTGGCCGCAACGGCTTGCTTCTTCCTTGATGGCTTCACGCGCGGAGCGCTTGGTGCCGACAAACAGAATGGTGCCGCGCTTTTGCGCCAGACCCGAGAGGAAGTTCATCGCGTCAGTGAACAGCGGAACGGTCTTTTCGAGGTTGATGATGTGAATCTTGCCGCGCGCACCGAAAATGTACGGTGCCATCTTGGGGTTCCAGTAGCGGGTCTGGTGACCGAAATGGACGCCGGCTTCGAGCATTTGACGCATGGTGACCTGGGGCATGATTGCCTCCTGAGAAAATGGAACGAATCCCTGGTCCGGGAAGCTTCCTGGGTTGGGCCTCCACACCTGCAGAGTTTGCGGTCGGCTTTCCTTTTGGAAGGCCGACACCCCGCAAACCGTTGCGGCAGGTGTGTGTGAATTCACCGATGAGGTTCGGTGTGAACCGCTTGTTGTGGCCGAAACAGGCACAAAAAGCCTGTGAATCATAGCGGGGAGCAGGTTTCGTCGCAAGCTGTGCTTGTCGGTGTGTCGCGACCATTCGTCATCCACCACATGAAACGGCGCGCACAACAAACTTCGTAGCGTCGCGCTGACGACGATAAGCGCTGTGGTTCTTTGCGATTCGCGCTTGCTGGTGAATAATCCCGATATGAAAGTCGTTATCAAATCCCCGGAGCAAATCGAGCGCATGCGCGAAGCCGGCCGTCTTGCGGCCGAGGTGCTCGACATGATCACGCCACATGTTGTGGCGGGTGTCACCACCGAGCAGTTGGATCAACTGTGTTTCCGCCACATCACGGAAGTGCAGGGGACGATACCTGCAAACGTGGGCTATCGCGGCTTCCCGAAAACGCTTTGCACGTCAGTCAACAACGTGATCTGTCATGGCATACCCAGTGACGGCAAGGTTCTGAAGGACGGCGACATCATCAATATCGACGTGACCGTCATCAAGGATGGCTGGCACGGCGACACCAGTCGCATGTATGTGGTCGGGCAGCCCAGCGTCATTGCCAAACGCCTGGTCGACGTGACCTTCGAGGCGATGTGGCACGGCATTCGTGCCGTTCGTCCGGGAGCGACGCTTGGCGACATCGGGCACGCCATCCAGAGTTTTGTCGAAGCAAACCGGTTCTCGGTCGTTCGTGAATACTGCGGTCACGGCATTGGTCAGGTTTACCACGAGGACCCACAGGTATTGCATTACGGACTTCCCGGCACCGGGATGGTCCTGAAAAAGGGCATGACCTTCACCATTGAGCCCATGGTCAACGCGGGTGCGCGGCACACTCGGCTGTTGCCCGATGGCTGGACCGTGGTGACCAAGGATCGCTCCCTATCCGCACAGTGGGAGCACATGATTGCCGTCACCGACGACGGGTTTGACGTGCTCACACTTTCCCAGGGTTCTCGACGACCATGATTCCTGCCGCCCAGTCTGGCGATCCCCAACTTGCAGCCAGCCTGCAGGGAGTTCAGGACGAGGCGGAGTGGCGTGGCATCGTGAAGCGCTATCTGGCCGATGCAGACCAGGCGGATGCGCAGGCGTTTGATCAGGGTGCCGACATCGATGCGCTGCTGTCGGCGCGCTCTCGGAGGGTCGATTCGGTCCTCTGCGATGCGTTCCGGCGAGACTTCGACGCGGAGCCAGGACTGTGTCTCCTTGCCACGGGCGGTTATGGCCGCGGCGAGCTGTTTCCGCATTCGGATGTGGATGTGCTGTTGCTGATCGAATCGGATCAACTGCAGGCGCGCGAGCGTATCGAACGCTTTCTGATGCGTCTTTGGGATGCCGGGCTTGCGCCGGGCCATGCGGTGCGCAGCCTGAAGGAATGCCTGCAGGTCGGCAGCCAGGATGCGACGGTAGCGACCGCATTGCTGGAGTGCCGCTACCTGTGCGGTGACACGGATGCTGCCTTGCGCTTGAAGCGTGAAGCCAGAACCGAGTCATTCTGGCCTGCCGCGAGCTTCTACGAAGTCAAACGTGAAGAGCAAAGGCAGCGGCATGCGCGTTACAACGACACCGCCTACAACCTTGAGCCCAATCTCAAGGACGGCCCCGGCGGGCTTCGCGACCTGCATTCCTTGGCCTGGATGGCGAAGCGGATCTACGGGGTCAATGCGTTGCAGGAGCTGATCCCGCTTGGTGCGGGTGGCAAGGACGAGATCGCAGCGCTGGATCGAGAGCGCAGGGCGCTCTCGCGGGTGCGATTCGGCTTGCATCTGGTGGCGCAGCGTCGCGAAGAGCGTCTGTTGTTCGATTTTCAGCGACCACTCGCCCTGCGGTTCGGGTTGCAGGACCAGCATGCCGACAACCTGGCCGTTGAGCAGTTGATGCAAGGCTATTTCCGCAGCGCGGCGGTCGTGGTCAGGTTGAATGCGCGACTGCTGCAGCGCTTTCAGGAGTCGCTGGTTGGCGATGTCGAAAGCGAGCCGATTGACGATGACTACGTGTCGGCGGGCGGTTTCCTGAAGTTTCAGGACGCGGAGTTGTTGCAACGTGCCCCGCTCAACATCCTGACTATGTTCCGGGTATGGGCGGCGAACCCGTCTCTGCGCGGACTGCACTCGACGGCAGCGCGGGCGCTGGGTGAAGCGTTGCCGACCATAGACGACGCATTCCGCTCGCGCGAGGACGTCCGGGCGATGTTCCTCAGCATCTTGCGTGGTGGTTCGCCGGTGCAGTCGCTGGAGCGCATGTGGCAACTCGGTGTGCTCGGGCGCTATTTGCCCTCGTTCGGCAACGTTTCCGGACGTATGCAGTACGACCTTTTCCACGTGTACACCGTCGACCAGCACACGCTGGCTGTGCTGAAGAACATGGAAAGTTTCAGCCAACCGGAAAGCACTCAGCGATTTGCCCTCGCTCATGCGCTTTGGCCACGTCTGCGCAAGCCCGAGCTGCTTTTGCTGGCCGGACTGTTCCATGACATTGCCAAGGGCCGTGGCGGGGACCATTCACGCCTGGGCTCGGTCGACGCCGAGCAGTTCTGCCTGCAGCATGGGCTTGGTTTGGCCGATGCCGATCTGGTGGCCTGGCTGGTCAGACAACACTTGCTGATGTCGGTGACAGCGCAGCGGCAGGACATCTCCGATCCGGTAGTCATCGAGCGCTTTGCCTCGGAAGTACGCGAGCGGGAGCGCTTGGACTATCTGTATCTGCTGACCGTGGCGGACATCGCCGGGACCAGTCCCAAGCTCTGGAACGCTTGGAAGGATCGATTGCTGGCAGATCTGCACGGTGCGACGCGCTTCACCTTGCGGCGCGGCCTGGAAAATCGCGTGTATGCGGACGAGCGGATCGCCGAGACGCGGGCGGCGGCGAAAGTCCGCTTGCTGGATGCAGGACTGCGCGACGAGGTGATCGAAACCCTTTGGGTGAACTTCCCACGCGAGAGTTTTCTGCGCTACAGCCCTGAACAGATTGCGTGGCAAACCAAGGGAATTGCCGGAGCGGCAGAGACCGGATTGCCGTTGGTGCTCGCGCGTCCGCATTCGCGTCCTGGAGCACTCGAGGTGTTCGTCTATTCGCCCGACCGGGACGGGCTGTTCGCGGCAGCGGCCGCTACGCTGGATCGACTTGGGTTGACGATTGCGGAGGCGCGAATCGTCACGGCGGCCAACGGCGTCACCATGGATACGTTTCAGGTGCTCGATGCCGGTGTCGAGTTCGTCGCGCCGGAACGGCGTGCCAGCACGATCGCGCAAACCCTGCGGGATGCCCTGTCACGCGAACAACTGGACATGTCCGGTCCGCAACGGATGACGCCAAGGCAACTCAAGCATTTCCGCATCCCGGTGCAGATCGAGTTCGTCGCGGACGAGTCGCGCGCGCGCACCACCATGACGCTGGTATGCACGGACCGCCCTGGTCTGCTGGCCAGCGTGGCGCTGCAATTGCGTGCGTTGGGGCTGCGGATTCATGACGCGCGTATCGCTACCTTCGGTGAGCGCGTCGAGGACTTCTTTCAGATCAGCGATGAATCCGACCACGCCATCATCGACCCCGATCGCTTGCAGGAACTGCGCGAGCGGTTGATGGATGCACTGTCGGATGCCGTCACAAGCCCTTCTTCAGGAACCCCCAATGTCGTCAACTTCTGAACTGATCGCGCGTATCGAGAGCGCTTTCGATCAACGCGCGGAGATTCATCCCGGCAATGCGCCCGCCGCACTCGTTGCGGATATCGATCTCGTGATTGATGGACTCGAACAGGGGCGCTGGCGTGTTGCGGAGCGTACCGAGGCGGGCGGATGGCAGGTCAATGCGTGGCTGAAGAAAGCTGTTCTGCTGTATTTCCGCGTGTCGGCAAACCGCTGCATGCCTGCGCTGGAAGGCGACCGCAGTCTGTTGCAGGCCTGGGACAAGGTGCCGCTTCGTGTGATCGAGCCCGGCGAGAGCCATTGGGCCGCGCGGGAAGGTGTGCGCGTGGTGCCGGGCGCCATCGTACGTCGCGGCTGCTGCATTCGACGGGATGTCGTCCTGATGCCCAGTTTCGTCAATATCGGTGCCTATGTTGGCGAAGGAACCATGGTCGACACCTGGGCCACGGTCGGCAGTTGCGCGCAGATCGGTCGTGGTGTGCACATTTCTGGAGGCGCCGGTATTGGCGGTGTTCTGGAACCACTACAGGCTGCGCCCACCATCATCGAGGATGACTGTTTCATCGGCGCCAGATCGGAAGTCGTTGAAGGTGTCGTGGTGGAGCAGGGCAGTGTGATCGGGATGGGTGTATTTCTCGGTCAAAGCACGCGCATCTATAACCGCATGACGGGTGAGATCAGCTATGGCCGCGTCCCGGCCGGTAGCGTTGTCGTTTCCGGCTCGCTGCCTGCGAAAGACGGTTCGCACTCGCTGTACGCAGCGATCATTGTCAAACAGGTTGATGCGAAGACACGGGCGAAAGTGGGCATCAACGCTTTGCTGCGAGGTGGTGACGAATGAACACCACGGCGGAATCATCCAGTGCACAAGTCGTGGTTTACGGATTGCGTGCTTGCTCGACTTGCGCAAAGGCCGTGGCCTGGCTGAATGCCCACGGCGTGGATCATCGCTTCGTCGACTATCGGGAAAATCCGATCTCGCCGCAGGTACTGTCCGCATGGGCGGCGACCCTGGGATGGGAAAAGCTGGTGAACCGCGCGAGTTACACATGGCGGGATTTGCCTGCCGAGCGCAAGCAGGTCGCATCCGCGACGGACTGGCTCACCTTGATCGCCGAGTTTCCAGCATTGATCAAACGACCGGTTGTCACCGCCTCGGACGGAGTGCAGGTCGGCTTCAGCGAGAAGCGGTTTTCCGAGCGTTTCGGTACGGCCTGATGTCCCTGTTCAGCGATCCGGTCAGTCTGGCGCAGGAACTTGTGCGGCGTCCGTCCGTGACGCCCATTGATGAGGGTTGTCAGTCGCTGATCGCTGCGGGCTTGGCATCGGCGGGCTATCAGGCGGAGCACCTGCCCTGTGGCGATGTCTCCAACCTTTGGTGTGCCAAGACCTGGGGTGCGGGTCCGGTATTCGTATTCCTCGGGCATACCGATGTAGTGCCGACGGGTCCCGTCGAGCGTTGGCACCATCCGCCATTTTCAGGTGTTCTCGTCGATGGTTTTCTGCATGGTCGCGGCAGCGCAGACATGAAAGCCAGTGTCGCCGCCATGGTCTGCGCCATGACAAACCTAGCAACCCGAATTGAATCACTCAACGGCACGCTGGCGTTGTTGCTTACCTCGGATGAGGAAGGTGACGCGATCCATGGTGTGCGCGAAGTCGTTGAGATTTTTCGGGCACGCGGACAGCGCGTCGACTATTGCCTCGTCGGTGAGCCCTCGTCCTCGGAGCAATTGGGTGACGTTGTTCGAATCGGAAGGCGAGGATCGTTGACCGCCACCGTCGACGTGATCGGCGTGCAAGGTCATGTTGCCTATCCGGACAAGGCACGCAACCCGATTCACGCCGTGCTGCCCGTCCTGCAACAGCTTCAGCAGACGGATTGGGACGGCGATTCGCCCTATCCCGACTTCCCGCCGACCTCGTTCCAGATTGCGAACTTCAATGCCGGAACCGGAGCGAGCAATGTGATTCCCGGCCGTGCGCAGGTGCAGTTCAACTTGCGATATTCGCCACGCTAGACCGCCACGGCATTGATCGACCATATCGAATCGACGTTTCGCGCGGCATCGGTGGACGCCGACTTTCATTGGTACCGCTCGGGTGAGCCATTCCATACCCGGGGCGGCGTATTGCGCAGCGCGGTCCGCACGGCAGTCCAGTCACATCTGGGCCTGACCCCGGAGGAGAACACCGGTGGTGGTACATCGGACGGTCGCTTTATCGCGACCCTGGGTGCTGAAGTGGTCGAGCTGGGTCCAGTCAATGCCAGCATCCATCAAGTCGACGAATGTGTTCGCGTGGACGACATTCGTCGTTTGCAGACGGTGTATGAAGCGATCGCGCGCAACTGTCTCGCGCGCTGACAGGGCTGTTGGATTCCGGCGCGAAGCCGACTTGCTCAGGCAGACTTGACCGTATCGCGGAGTTCACGCCGCAGGATCTTGCCGACGTTGGATTTGGGCAATTCGGTACGGAATTCGACAAATCGCGGTTGCTTGTAGCCAGTCAAGTCGTGGCGGCAATGCTGCTTGACGTCCTCCACGGTCAGATTCGGGTCCTTGCGCACAATGACGACTTTCACCGCCTCGCCCGACTTGTCGTCCGGCACGCCGACCGCAGCCACTTCAAGCACGCCCGGGTGGGTCGCGATGACATCCTCGATTTCATTCGGGTAGACGTTGAACCCCGACACCAGAATCATGTCCTTCTTGCGATCAACGATGTAGAAGTAGCCGTCGCCGTCCATCTTCGCCATGTCACCGGTTTTCAGCCATCCATCGGGGGTAAGTACCTTGGCGGTTTCCTCGGGGCGTTGCCAATATCCAGCCATGACCTGAGGTCCACGAATGCACAACTCGCCGACTTCGCCAATCGCGAGGCACTTCCCATCTTCGTCCTGAACACATGCCTCGGTACTGGGAATCGGCAACCCGATTGCGCCGTTGTAGTCCTTCAGGTTCATCGGGTTGATACATGCGGCGGGCGAGGTCTCGGTTAACCCGTACGCCTCAACCAGCGTCACTCCGGTAACCTTCTTCCATCGCTCGGCAACCGCACGTTGCACCGCCATGCCGCCGCCCAAGGTCAAGTGCAGGCGGGAAAAATCAATCCGTTCGAAGCCTGGAGTATTGAGCAGGCCGTTAAAGAGGGTGTTGACGCCGGTGATGGCGGTGAAACGGATTCGGGAAAGAATCTTCACGAACCCAGGCATGTCGCGCGGATTGGTGACGAGATGATTCAGCCCGCCGAATTTCATGAAGACGAGGCAATTGGCCGTCAGCGCAAAGATGTGGTAAAGCGGCAGCGCCGTGATGATTTCCTCTTCGCCGATCTTCACGTTGGTGCCCAACCAGACCGACGCCTGCTGCATGTTGGCCACCAAGTTTCGATGCGTCAGCATCGCCCCCTTCGAGACGCCCGTCGTGCCGCCGGTGTACTGCAGGAACGCGATGTCGGAGGGCGCGATGTCGGTTTCCGGCAGGCGCATTCCCTGACCCAAGGCGAGCGCCTCGGTAAACCGGGTGACGCCGTCAATGCGGTAGTCGGGGATGGCCTTTTTGACGTGCTTCAGCACGGCATTGACGATCATCGCTTTCGGGAAGCCCAGCAGATCACCGACACCGGTGACGACAACATGTCGAACCGGCGTATCGGCGACCACCTCAGCCAGCACGTGCGCGAAGTTTTCCAGCACGACGATGGCAACGGCACCCGAGTCGACGAGCTGGTGTTTGAGTTCCCGCGCCGTATACATCGGATTGGTGTTGACGACGGTCAGACCGGCGCGCAGCGCACCGAAGATGGCGATCGGATACTGCAGAACATTGGGCAGCATCAAGGCGACGCGATCACCCTTCTTGAGCTTCAGATGCAGTAGCAGATACGCGGCGAACTGCTGGCTGAGTCGATCCAGTTCGTCGTAGCTGATCCGCTTTCCCATGTTTTCGAATGCAGGACGGGAGCGAAACTGATCGCAGCTCTGCTGAAGCACGGAGACGATGGAGCGGTACTGGTCCAGATCGACATTCGCTGGCACGCCGGCAGGGTAGTTCTTCAGCCACGGATGCGATTCGGACATGCACGATCTCCCAGGTGGATATTGTCTTGGCCTACGTGGTCTTGTTGCCGTGGCCTGCTTTTCCCGGATTGGAGCACAGCCTGTCGGCAGGCAGCAAGGTCGAACAACAATCACGATCATGCTTGTTTGATGAAGCGTGGTCGGATACTCTCTGCGGCCCTGTTTCGGCAGGTTCGGCATCGCGGAGAGATGTCCGAGTGGTTGAAGGAGCACGCCTGGAAAGTGTGTATACGGCTAAACCCCGTATCGAGGGTTCGAATCCCTCTCTCTCCGCCAGTTTCAAAGTCTGAAGCAGAGCCTGTAACGTGGTTGCGGGATGTTTCGACCGCTGTCTATGGCGGCCCCCGTTGGCGCCTCGCGACGCTAGACTGCAAACCCCGCCAGGCCCGGAAGGGAGCAACGGTAGTAGTTGATGCGGGTGCCGAGGGCACGCTGGCGGGGGACGCCACCCCCAAGGATCGAAGCCGTTGTCCTCGCCACACCTCGACGGTACGACTGCGCTCAGAGAGATGGCTCTCGATACCTCCTAAGCGCTGCTATGCTCCTTCCTTGGATGTTCGTTCAATGCCCCGCCGTGTGTTGGAGAGCGATCTGCTTCTGGCTGCACGGGAAGGACGGCCAGCCCAGACCCGATTGCCGTTGTGTAGACACGTTTCTCAGCCCGTCGTATTGGAGTTGCTGTGATCGCGATTCGCGGATACCGACTTGAGCGACCGATCGGTCGAGGCGGCATGTCCACGGTGTATCTGGCCTTGCAGGAGTCCGTGCAGCGCGAAGTGGCGTTGAAGGTTCTGACCTCCGCGTTGGCGGGCGAGGAAGAGTTCAGCCAACGATTCCTGCATGAGGCTCGGATCGCCGCCGGTTTGCGCCATCCCAACATCGTGCACATCTATGACGTTGCTCAAGACGGCAATGTGCACTACATCGCGATGGAGTACCTTCCAGGCGGTCCGTTGTTGAATCGTCGGCGAAACCAGTTGCCACCCGCACAGGCACTGCAGATTCTCAGGCAGATCGGATCGGCGCTCGCCTATTCGCACAAGCGGGGTGTGGTTCATCGCGACATCAAACCCGACAACATCCTGCTGCGTGACGATGGCGACGCGGTACTGACGGATTTCGGTATCGCACGAGCCATCGATTCGCACCGGATGACCCGGACAGGCAGCATTGTCGGTACGCCGCATTACATGAGCCCGGAACAGGCAAGGGGCGCGGTGCTCGACGGTCGCTCGGACCTGTATTCGTTGGGCATCGTATTGCATGAAATGCTGACCGGTGCCGTTCCTTACGTCGCGGATGACCCGTTGGCCGTCGGGATCATGCACTTGAGCGCGCCTTTGCCGCGTCTTCCCGAGCATTGCACCGATTTTCAGCCGATTCTCGACCGATTGTTGGCCAAGGATCCGAACCAACGTTTCCAGTCGGGAGAAGAATTGCTGGCGGCGATCAACGCCGGACTTCCCACCCATATTGATCACGCTGACAGGGCGAACGATCGACACGCCGATCCGCGCGCTTCGTGGAGTGAAAAGCGCGAGCCGGTGTTGGGTGATGGCTTGTTGTCGGCAGCCAGTGTCGCGCGTTCGCCACATCGCGTTGAGCGGCCAGCGAAACGAACGGTGCATGCTGTACGCACTTGGATGACTCGCAGTCTCGCCGCCCTCGCAATCGTTGTGGTCGTTGCCTGGATTGTTTTGTTGGCGCGGGAGCATTTTCCGGTGTCTGCCAGGACAGCACGTCTGGATGCTGCCAATCAGGCACTGCTTGGGCAGCGCCTCGACGATGACGCCCAAGGTCTTGGTGCGAGATCACTCTTTCAAACGATTCTGGCCGAGGATCCCGATGCACAGTCCGCGCGTGAAGGCTTGCGGCAGGTTGCGCGCGCCTACCGTGATCGGGCCAAGGAAGCCATCACCCGCGGCGATTGGCAGAGCGCCGCTGATGATTTGCGCCAGGTCGAACAGCTTGCATTGCCTGCGCATGAGTGGGATGAGGTGAGGTCGCAACTGGAAGCCCACCAGCAAAGCGAGAGTCGGCTTGCCGAGCTCCTGCAGCATGCAGAGGATGCAATGCTCGAAGGTAGGATCGAAAGCGACTCGCAAGGGAGCGGGGCGCTTGCCTACTACGCGGAGCTGCTGCGGCTCGACAGCGAGAATGTCGTGGCGCTCGCTGGGCAACGCAAAGCGCTGGCCAGTGTTGCGGCGCGTGTCAGTCAAGCCATTGCCGACCGTCGGTGGACAGACGCTGACGCGGATATCGCACTGATCGCGCGCGCCGACCCCTCGCATCCGGACTTGGCCCGCCTGCAAGCCACGCTTGCGGACGCCCGGGACCGCTTCAATGTCCAGATCGAGGCGCTGCTTGACGCAGCCGAGCGTGCTGTTAGGGATCGCCATTTCGACCCGGACAGTACCGATAGTGCGCAGTCACTGTTCGGCCGCGTGCTTGCCGACCAACCCAACAACCCGATGGCCAGAGATGGCATGCAGCGGGTTGGCAAACTATTGATCGAGATGGCTGACGCCAAGGCCTCCAACTTCGAGTTTGACGAAGCGGATCGATGGGTGGGCATCGCGCGCAAACTGCAGCCCGCGCCCGAGGGGCTTGATTCGTTTGCCATGGGACTTGTTCGACGACGTGCTGCACAGCGCTCGCGTACGGAGTCTCGTTTGCAGAGCGGCGATCCTGGAACGCTTGTCGCCTCCGCCTATCAAGCGATGGATGCTGGCCGCTGGTTGGAGCCGCCCGGTTCCAGCGCCTTCGACATGCTGCGCGCGGTGCTGTCGTCTGATCCGGCAAACGCCGAGGCCAATCGGGCCATGCGCGAAATGCGCCAACGATTGCTGGCACAAGTGAACGGACATCTCGATGCCAACCGCCCCATGAGCGCCTGGAAGGATTGGGTGATCCTAGAGGCCGTGGGGCAGCCGGCCACCGATTTGCAGACGGTTTCCGCGCGACTCACGTCCAGCCTGCTTGGCTATGTTGCTGAGCAGCTGGGGCAAGGAAATCTGGATAACGCCGAACGCGCTTTCGAGCATGCGGCGGAACTGCAACCCAATCATCGCGATCTGCCCTCCCTGCAGGCCCGGCTGGAGACCGCGAGGCAGGGCATGGGCGAAGGCACGCAAACAGATCGCGTCTCAAACCGTTAGACGTCTGTCGCAACAGCACTATTGGCATCGCGAGCGCGTTCCAAAATCGTTGGATGGCTGAGCGCGGAGAAGACTCGTCAGCGAGCTTTGGGAACGGCAGACCAGCGGCCGCAGAGGTCTCAAATCGAACGGGTTGTCAGGTGATAGACTGCGAGCGTGCGCCCGGATGGCGGAATCGGTAGACGCAGCAGACTTAAAATCTGCCGATCGAAAGGTTGTACGGGTTCGAGTCCCGTTCTGGGCACCAAATTCAGCCGGTTTTCTTGGTTTTTTGACGGGCAATGACACCATGAGCGAAGCCAAGCCCATGTCGATACTCTTCGCTGATGTCAGCGGGAGCACGCGGCTGTTCGAGGAGCGTGGTGACGTTGACGCGAGGCAGATCATCGCGGCCGTTCTTGATGCGCTTGCCGGTATCACTGCCACACATGGTGGTCGCGTCGTCAAGACGATTGGCGATGAAGTGATGTGTGTGTTTCCCAGTCCGGTTCAAGCGGCGCTTTCTGCCTGCGACATGCAACGTCGCATGTCTACCGATCCGGAGTTCAAGCGCGACAACATCGGGATTCGTATCGGGCTTCATCATGGAGATGTTCTTGAGGAATCGCAGGATGTGTTCGGCGACGCCGTGAATACGGCGGCAAGGATGGCCTCCATCGCCAAGCGCGAGCAGATCGTCACGACGGCGTCGTCGATGCGAGGGTTGACCACGTTCTCCGGACTAAAGACCCGCAACCTCGGGCGCGCCCGTGTGAGCGGCAAACTGTTGCCCATCGAAATCGTCGATGTTCTCTGGCAGGAAGACATATCGAACATCACCACGGTTCAGCGCGCCATCCGGCTCGAAGACGGCGAGCCGGGTGGCGCCACGCTGGTGCTGCGCTACAAGGGCCAGGTCGCCGAACTGCATTGCGACGGCGCACCGATCACTTTCGGGCGAGACGCCGGCAGTACCTTGGTCATCGAAGCGGAATGGGTCAGTCGGCATCACGCCAGCATCGAGTTCAAGCGCGGCCATTTCGTGCTGATTGACCGCTCCACCAATGGCACGTTCGTCGCACTAACCAATGATGATGAGGTCCGTGTTCACCGTGAGGAGCTCGTTCTGCGGCGTGGCGGCATGTTCAACCTCGGGCAGTCGACGCGCGTTGCCGGTGAACATGTGGTGCATTTTGATATTGAAGGCACGTGATCGTCGGAACATCTGAACCGCGTTGAAGAACGAACGTCTCTTCTCCCGATTCCGTGATGACGAGTAGATTGGAGGATGAGGCATGAGACGGAAAGTCGGTGCGCAGAGCTTACTGGTCGCCGCAGTGGTACTGCTGGCAGCGTGTCAATCTTCAGAACAATCGAATGAGTCAATAACACCTGCCGTCCAGCAGAGTGTGTTGCATGTCTACAACTGGACCGACTACGTCGCACCAGACACGATCCCGGAATTCGAGCGGCGTACCGGCATCAAAGTGGTGTACGAAACCTACACCGAAAATGAAGCGCTCGATGAAAAACTGCGCGCGGGAAATTCTGGTTTTGATCTGGTTTTTCCTTCCCTGCGACCCTTCGCCCAGCAGCACCTGCAAGCGAAACTCTACGCGCCACTGAACCGGCGGCGTCTGCCAAATTTACGCAACATCGATCCTGAATTCATGGTGAGCTTATCTGAAGTCGATGTGAATAATAGCCGTCTAGTGCCGTACCTGTGGGGAACGACTGGAATCGGAGTCAACCTCAAAGCCGTACAGGAAAGGTTGGGCGAAGACACTGCACTGGACACATGGCGGCTGATCTTCGATCCCGCAGTGGCCGCCAAATTGGCAGGGTGCGGAATCAGTGTGCTGGATACCGATCTTGAGTCCCTGAGTGCCGCGCTGATCTATCGCAGCAGGGATCCGAACAGTGCAGAAGGGGACGAACAGGCGCTGCTCGAGGCGACCTTTTCCGCTGTTCGGAAATACATCACGTCGTTTGATAGCGCGGATTACATCGATAAGTTGGCGTCCGGAGAAATTTGTGTCGCCATGGGATACTCGGGCGATATTGCACAGGCCGCTGCGCGCGCCGAAGAACTGGGCAACGGCATTGAAGTAAAGTATGTGATACCACGAGAGGGTGCACTGCGTTGGATGGATGTCATGGCCATACCCAAGGATGCGCCGCACAAGACCAATGCGCATGCATTCATCAATTATCTGCTTGAACCCGAAGTAATTGCAAAAATCACCAATACTGTGGCTTATGCCAACCCCAACCTTCCTGCCAACCCGCTGGTGTCCCCTGAAATCGCATCGGACGCAGGAATATATCCACCCGATTCCGTTCGATCACGTCTGTTTGACCCAAAGCAGTTGCCGGAGGACGCTCAGGCGATGCGAAGCGAATTGTGGCTGCGTATCAGGGCACCGATTGACGAATGACTGCGGAACATAGACATCATGCCGCCGAGGCGTTGCCAACGCCTTTTCAGGATGAGCACCATCACGACCACGGCGACGTATTTCTGCACGATCCCAAACGGATTGGCAGGCTTCGCTTGGCATTTTTCCTGACCATCTCGATGATGATCGCGGAGTCGATTGGCGGCGTGGTCAGCGGTTCGCTGGCTTTGCTCGCCGACGCGGGGCATATGTTCGTCGATGCGGCGGCCCTGGGACTTGCCTGGGGCGGGGCCATCGTGGCACGGCGACCGCCTGACAGCCGCCGAAGCTATGGATATGCGCGCCTGGAGGTTTTGGTCGGCTATACCAACGCGATTCTGCAACTCGTGCTGGTCTTGTGGATCGTTGTAGAGGCAGCACAACGACTATGGGAGCCGAACGCCATTTTGAGTGGGCCGATGTTCTGGGTTGCACTCTCTGGTCTGGCAATGAATCTATTGGTCCTCGCCGTGCTGGGTGGACACGACACCGATGACGTCAATGCAGCGGGTGCCTTCCTGCATGTGTTGGGAGATCTATTGGGCTCATTCGGCGCGGTAGCCGCGGCGATCCTGATTGGCTATCTCGGATGGCTGTGGATTGACCCGCTGGTTTCGGTATTGGTGTCGGTGTTGAGGGTTGGCAGGGATAAATGCATTTCCCACCCACAATCGGCGTAAGCCTCTGATTTGGAAAGCCTTATCCGTCAGCGATGCTTGAAGAAGCTCACCGTCGGCCGAGCCGCCGTGCCCCTATCGAGCCCGTCTTGGACCACGTTGATCGCCCGTTTACGTCACTTGCAAGATCCTTGCGTCGTGTACCAGCGTCTCGTCATCTTCGCGTGCCTGCTCGCCCTGATTCTGAGTCAGGTCGTGGCTTCGGCCGCGCCATTGGCGGAAATGAGCTTGGAGGGCCTTGCCACCCCGGAAGCCCACTGCGCCGCGATGGCGGAGAACGTCGAGCAACCAGGCGGCTCTACATCTGAGCCTTGCACCTCGGCTTGCGAGGCGGCGTGCGCCGCCCCGGTTCTCGCGACCCTCACTAAGCCCAAGCTGACGTGCGGATCTCGCGCCGCACTGGTGGCTGCGAAAACAGCGGCCCTCGGCAGCCTTGCCAAAATCGTCGAACAGCGGCCTCCGATCGTCTAACTCCATTGGCCCCGCTGCGAACGCAGTGGCCCTGCCCTCCCGGGCTTCTGATGGAGTTTCTCGATGTCTTTTTCTTTGCGGATGCTGGCCGTCACGGCCAGCGCATTCTTCTGCGCGTCTGCAGCGCAGACTCGGCCTGTCGGATACGCCGATGGGCACATGTTGATGGTTGATGCCAACGAAGACGTTCAGCAGGTGGCGTACACCTACAGCCCCAGCTTCCGTTGGTCCGTATCGGGTGGTCATGCCCGGATGGAAAGGCTTGAGGGCGTCTCGGGGACCACGAGTGTGACTTTCGTGCGTGCTTCGAGGCTCCTGCAACGATGGAATCTGCCCAGCGCACAAGGCAACGCCTTCGTCTGGGCCGGCGTCGGCAACGCCCGATACGCTGGCCCGGCCGCCGGCCTTGGCAATGACGTCTGGCATGCCGGTCTCCAACTCGACTTCGAGACGCGGCGGATCTACACAGCTCTCGTTTCGGAGTACTTCGCCGCCGAAGGCTGGCACCTCCGCAGTGACGTGGCGTCGTTTGGCGTCGCGCCGTATGAGCACGACATGGACCGAATGGCCACTTGGATCGTGCTGAAGGCGAAACGCACCTCGGGCATGCGGATGGACGAGGTCAATCGCGAGCTCGCCCTGCGGTTCTTCACCTCGACCTGGTGGATCGATGCCGGTATCGACCAAGACGGGCGTCCTGCCCTGAATCTGATGTTCAACTTCTAAATACTTCCCAATCTTCTGGAGAATCCAATGATGCGTTTCGCACTGTCCCTGATGCTCACCATCGCCGCCGGCACCGCCTCCGCCACCACGCTGAAGATGGAGGTGAATGGTCTCGTCTGCGCCTTCTGCGCCAACGGAATCACTCAGGCATTCAAGAAGAAGCCGGAAGTCGCGGCCGTCCATGTCAGTCTGGAAGACCGCCTCGTCGCCATCGGACTGAAGGAGGGTCATGATCTGTCTGATGCCGCGGTCACCGAATCGCTGAAGGAGGCCGGCTACACCGTGGTCTCTATCGAGCGCACAGAGCAGTCGGTCGCGGACATCAAAGCCGAGGTCGAACGTGGCGGGTGATGCGCTGAGACCCCTGCGCACCACGGCGTGGGGCGCGACGGGCGCACTGTTGACCAGCGTCGGAACACTGGTGTGCTGCGTGCTGCCCGCGGTCATGGTCAGCCTCGGCGCGGGCGCCGCTCTGGCCGGTCTGGTTTCGGCCGCTCCCCAGCTGATCTGGCTGTCAGAGCAGAAAGGCTGGGTGTTTGGTGCCGCGACCGCAGCACTCGCAGTTTCGGGCGCGCTGCTCTGGAATGCCCGGCGCCTGCCGTGTCCCGCGGATCGAGCGCAAGCCGAGGTGTGCGCAAGCCTTCGCCGCTGGTCCCATCGGATCTATGGTGCAGCAGTGATCCTCACGCTGATCGGCGCCGTGTTCGCCTTCGGCCTGCCCTTGCTTTGACCCCTGGCCCCGGGGCGTTTCGCCCCGGGGCTTTGGGGCATGCGCCTCGTTTAATCAACGGTTCGGGCCTCGTACCCGGCGGCGCGTATCGCCTCGGCCAGAACGCGCGGGTCGGTATCGTCACTGCGGACCTCGCGCGTGGCGAGGTCGATGTCGATTTGATGGCCGGGAAGCGCCTTATCGAACGCCGTCCGCAGCGTCTTGACGCAATGGCCGCAGCTCATTTGAGGGACATGGAAGCGCATGGTGAGGGCCTCTGGGTGGACTGAAACCAGCGTGACCCTTCCCTTGGTGGGAAGGTCAAGTTCGGCGGTTTTTTTGGGGCTTGACCTTCCCATCATGGTAAGGCGGAGCCTAGGCTCCGACCGATGCGGAGAACGCCCATGCCGAACGCTTTTTCGACGCCATCTTCCCTGACCCTTGAGGTCGAGGGGATGACGTGTGCGTCCTGCGTGGGTCGTGTCGAATCCGCGCTCGCCGAAGTGCCTGGCGTAACCGAAGCCAGCGTGAACCTCGCAACCGATACCGCTCGTGTCGATGGCACGATTTCCGACGCGGAGGCGCTCTTGCGCGCTATCGAACGCGCTGGGTATAGCGGTCGCGTCCGATCCAGGGTCTCCCCTCGGCCAGTGGACACGACCTCGTCGATGCTGCGTTGGCAATTGCTTGTCGCCAGCGCACTGACCTTGCCGCTGGTCGCGCCCATGCTGCTGATGCCCTTCGGCGTCCACGCCATGCTCCCCGGCGTCTGGCAGTGGGCGCTCGCGACACCCGTGCAGTTCTGGATCGGGGCGCGCTACGACCGCGGGGCCTGGTCAGCGGTTCGCTCAGGCAGCCCCAACATGGACGTGCTGGTCGCGCTGGGGACCACGGCAGGCTATGGCTTGAGCGTCTGGCACCTGATCGATCCAAGAGCCGGATCGGGCGCGGCGCTGTACTTCGAAGCGTCGGCGGCGATCATCACTCTCGTGCTTCTGGGTAAGTGGATGGAGGCCCGCGCGAAGCGCGATGCGTCGGCAGCCATCCGGGCACTTCAGGACTTGCGACCCGCGTTGGCCTGCCTTGTGCAAGATGACGGCACCGAGGTGACGTGGCCGATCGAACGAGTGCGTGCGGGTGATCGACTGGTGGTTCGGCCCGGTGAACGCATTCCGGTCGATGGCGATCTGCTCGATGGGGAAACGCACGTCGACGAATCGATGCTGACGGGCGAGCCTCTACCGGTCGTCAAGCTCGTCGGCGATCGGGTGACCGGCGGTTCGATAAACGGTGAAGGACGGCTGACCTTGGTGGCTCGGGCATCTGCAGCCGAGGGCACGCTCTCCCGCATCGTTCGTCTCGTCGAGGACGCCCAGCTCCGCAAGCCGCCGATCCAGCGACTGGTCGACCGCGTTAGCGCCGTGTTCGTCCCGGCGGTGGTGTTGATCGCACTGGGCACGTTGGTGGGATGGGGTGTCACCACAGGCGACTGGGAGCATGCGCTGATCACCAGCGTGGCGGTGCTCGTGATCGCCTGTCCGTGCGCCTTGGGTCTGGCGACCCCCACGGCGATCATGGCGGGCACCGGCCTCGCCGCACGAGCCGGCATTCTGGTGCGGGACGCGGTGGCCTTGGAAGCGGCCCGCGACGTTCGCGTCGTCGCGTTCGACAAGACCGGTACGCTGACCGAAGGCCGTCCGCGCTTGGCTGGCTTCTATCCGGCGGAGGGACCCCGCAGCGAGGCGCTGGCGCTCGCCGCGGCCGTGCAGCAGGACAGCGAGCACCCGCTGGCGAAGGCCGTGGTCGCTGCGGCGCAGACCGAGGGGCTGGCCATCCACCGCGCCGAGCAGGCGAAAGCCATCCCCGGCCGTGGCGTTGAGGCCGTGATCGGCGGGACGACGTACGCCCTGGGCAGCGATCGATGGATGGACGAGCTCGGCGTTGATCGCCAGCCGCTGATTCGCGCCGCCGAGGCGGCCGCGGCCCAAGGCATGAGCGTGTCGTGGTTGGCGAATCTCAACGCGACGGAGCGCGGGCTGGTGGCGCTGATGGTGTTCGGCGATGCGCTTCGCCCGGAATCCGTCGAGGCGATCGCGCTGCTGACGGCCGACGGCATCCGCCCCGTGCTCGTCACGGGGGATCACGCCTTGGCAGCGGCCCGCGTGTCGCAGGCGGTCGGCATCGCTGCCGAGGACGTGCATGCCAGCGTGCTGCCGGAAGGCAAAGCGACCGTGGTCGCGGACCTCGCCCGGCATGGCCCCGTCGCCATGGTGGGCGACGGCATCAACGACGCGCCGGCGCTGGCCGCGGCGCGGGTTGGCATGGCGATGGGAGCGGGCACCGACGTCGCCATGGAGACGGCGGGGATCACGCTGATGCGCGGCGACCCGCGCCTGGTGGCCGACGCGCTGGATTTGTCGCGACGCACGGTCCGCAAGATGCGCCAGAACCTGTTCTGGGCGTTCGTCTACAACGCGGTCGGCATTCCGTTGGCCGCCGCTGGCCTGCTCAATCCGATCGTGGCCGCCGCCGCAATGGCGCTGTCGAGCGTCAGCGTTGTCGGCAATACACTACTGCTCAAGCGCTGGACCCCGAGGAGCGACCGATGACGCGGCGAGCCGATCGACCCGTCCCCGTGCCGAGTGGACCCCACACCATCGGGGAGGCGGCGGCGGCGTCCGGCGTGTCGGCCAAGATGATCCGGCACTACGAGGCGATGGGGCTGATACCGGCCGCGGCGCGCACGGACAGCAACTACCGCCTCTACGCGAACGCGGACGTGCATCGGCTCCGCTTCATCAAGCGCGCCCGGCTGCTGGGGTTCTCGATGAAGCAGATCGAGGTCCTGCTTGGGCTATGGGCGGACCCAGGGCGCAGCAGTCGCGAGGTCAAGACCTTGGCCCTCGCGCACGCCGACGAGCTAGAGGCGCGAATCCGAGAGATGGCGGCGATGCGCGACACGCTGCTGGATTTAGCCCGGAACTGCCGCGGCGACAGCCGCCCGGACTGCCCAATCCTGGCCGACTTGGCGCAGCCGGGTGGCGCTTAACGTATGCCGATGTAGACTTGGGCCCATGTCACCCGTCCGTACCCTGCTGCACCTGCTCCTCGCTGTGATCCTCGTGATCAACGGCGTCGCTGGCGTGGCCATGGCGGCGGGCATGGCTGGTCACGGGACATCAGCGGATGCTCCGGCGGCTCTGGCATCCGAAACCCATGGCGGCTGCCACGACAGCGTCGCCGCAGCCCCAGCGGAAGCGGCGGACCATCACTCCAGTGCCGCCACCGACTGCTGCGAAGACGGCCGCTGCGCTTGCGCCTGCATCCACCACGGCACCGTCGTGTTGGCCTCCGTCCCGCCGGTGGTGGTGGTGGCCGTTTGGCCGCCGGTGGCGACCCTCGATGTGACCGCGGTGTCCAGCGCGCCGCGCTCCCCCGGCCTCCGACCACCGATCGCACCGATCTCCTGAGCGGGCGCCAAGCCCGCTGAACGCCCCTGCCTGTCGTCGGACAGGCGGATGACGCGGCTGTCGTGCCGCTGAGTTCCGGAGACCACCATGAATCCTTTGTTTCGCCGCAGCGCTCTGGCTGTGGCTCTCGCTTCCCTTTTGGGGGGCTGCGCTTCCCTGTCCCCACGCCCTGATGACGCCCAGGTCAATCGCCTGTTGGAAGCGCGGGGCGCGCCGGCCCTGACGAAAATGGCCGCCGACGAGCCGCCAATCAACCTTCGTGAACGCCTCGCCGCGCCCATCGACCGGGATCGCGCCGTCGCCATCGCCTTGCTGCGCAGTCCGCGCATGCGCGAGGCCTATGCCCGGTTGGGTCTCGCCCGCGCCGAGGTGATCGACGCCGTGGAAGTGGCGAACCCCGGCGTGTCCTTTGCGCGGATGAATCTGAGCCCTGGCGCCGGGTACAACCAGACTGTGGGGGTATCGCTGCCCTTCGTCGACGTGCTGCTCGTGCCGGTTCGCACGCGATGGGCCCGCCAGCAGTACGAGCGTCACAGCATCGAAGTAGCGCAGGCTGTGATCGGCCTGACCGTTGAGGTCGAGGCGGCGTGGTATCGGGCCGTCGCGGCACAGCAGGTCGCGGACATGCGCTCGGCCGTCGCTGAGGGCGCGGACGCCACCGCCGAGCTGGCGCAGCGCTTCTATGACGCCGGCAACATCAGCGAGCTGCAGCTCAAGCGCGAGCAGGCGGTGGCGACCCAGTTCCGCATCGATGCCGCCCAAGCGCGTTCCGACGCGCTGCGTGAGCGCCTCGCGTTCGGCAACCTGCTGGGCTTGAGTGCCGCGGATGGCGAGTGGTCGCTGGCCGATCGTCTCCCGATGCCCGTCGCCGCGGAGGACGACGCCGAGGCGCTGGTTCGACTGGCGGAATCGTCGAACCTCGAGCTGCAGGCCGCGCGACTGCAGGAAAGCCAGCTGCGGTCGGCGCTACGCACCACCCGCGCCACGCGCTGGTTCGGCGGGGTCGAGGCCGGGGCGGAGCGCGAAAAAGACGCCGACGGATCGCGGCTGACTGGCCCGACCCTGAGTCTGCAACTGCCGCTGTTCAACCAGGGCCAGGGCAAGCTCGCTCGGGCCGAGGCGCTGGTCGCGGAAGCCCGAGCCCGAGTGCAGCTCGCCGAGCTCAATGCCACGAACGCGGTGCGCACCGGATCGCGCGCGTTGGAGGAGCACCGCCAGATCGTCGCCCTGCATCGCAACGCGCTGATTCCGCAGCGCGAGCGCATCGTCGAACGCAGCCAGCAAGAGCAGAACTTCATGCTGATCGGCGTGTTCGAGCTCGTGCAGGCGAAGGTCGATGAGTACGACGCCTACCAGAGCTACCTGGAAGCGGTACGCGACTACTGGCTGGCCCGCGTCGAGCTGATGCAGGCCGTGGGTCAACGACTGCCGAGCGACGCGGCAGCGAGCCCGCCCACGCCCAGCGTGCAGGACATCCTGACGCCGAAGGGCGGCATGCCGGGCATGGATCACGGCGCGATGCCGGGCATGGATCACAGCGCCCACGGGCCCGCGGCGGCCGAACCGGCCGCGACCTCGATGGACGGCATGGAGGGGATGGAAGGCATGGACCACAGCCAGCACGGCGAGACGGCGCCGCTACCGGAGTCGTCGATGGATGGCATGGAACACAGCGCTCATCCCCCTGCCGCGCCCAAGCCGGCCGCGACCCCTAGGGACGGCATGGAGGGGATGGAAGGGATGGACCACAGCGCCCACGGCGCGCCATCGACCCCCGTGCCGCCGCAAGGCAAAGCCGACGACGCTCAGCCCAAAAAAGACACGCCCGAAGACGACCACCACCAGCACGACCACCACGACGGTGGTCAGGGAGAAACGCCATGAGCACGATGTCCCGACGCGATCTGCTGCGCACCGCCGGTGTCGGCTTGGCCGGTGCCGCCGCGACCGGCCTGGTCGCTGCGCAGAACCACGCCGGCCATGCCGGCCACACCGAGCCTGAGGCAACGCCCGCACCGCCCGCCGCCGCGTCCCGTCGCAGCAGCGGAGGCCGCGGCCGGGTACGCACGCTCAACGGCTGGACGCTGCCCTACCGGATGAACGGTGGGGTCAAGGAGTTCCACCTCGTCGCCGAGGAGTTCGAGCACGAGTTCGCCCCCGGCTCGAAAGCGATCTGCTGGGGCTACAACGGCGGTACGCCGGGCCCGACGATCGAAGCCGTTGAAGGCGACCGCGTGCGGATCTTCGTCACCAACCGCTTGAAGGAGGCCACGACGATCCACTGGCACGGCCTGATCCTGCCCTCGGGCATGGACGGCGTCGGCGGTCTTTCCCAGCCGCAAATCGGCCCTGGCGAGACCTACGTCTACGAGTTCACGCTGCAGCAGCACGGCACGCACATGTACCACCCGCACGCCGACGAAATGGTGCAGCTTGCGATGGGCATGATGGGGCTCTTCATCATCCATCCCAAGGGCGAGGACCCGGCGCCGGTCGATCGCGATTACGCCTTCCTGATCCACAACTTCGCCCTGCATCCCGGCACGCGCCGCCCAGACCCTGCAATCATGCAGGACTTCGACTTGTGGACCTTCAACTCGAAGGTGTTCCCGGCGATCGATTCCATCGTGGCGCGCACCGGCGAGCGCGTACGGATCCGCATGGGCAACCTGAGCATGTGGAACCACCCGATCCACCTGCACGGCGTGCAGTTCCACGTCACTGGCGGTGATGGCGGACGCTGGCCGCGTAACCAGTGGCGCTCGGAAGTGACTGAGATCGTCGGCGTCGGCCAGATGCGCGACATCGAGTTCACCGCGGTGCCTGGCGATTGGGCCTTCCACTGCCACATGTCGCACCACACGATGGGTCCGATGGGTCACGACCTGCCCAACACGCTCGGCGTCAACCAGCGCGGAGTGGAAGAGCGCATCCGCAAGATGCTTCCTGGCTACATGGCCATGGGCGAGTTCGGTATGGCTGAGCACCAGAAGCACACCGATAGCGGCCACATGCAGGGCCCGCCGAATACGCTCCCGATGATGTCGGGCAACGGTCCGTTCGGACCGCTCGAGATGGGCGGCATGTTCACCGTAGTCAAAGTGCGCGACGACCTGCGTCCGGGTGATTACAGCGACCCGGGCTGGTACCGGAACCCCGCGGGCACGGTGGCGCGAAAAGTCAGCGCTGACCCCAGCTTCGGCAATCCGCCGCGCCGTTCCCGCTAAGCCTTGGAGCCCACCATGACCTTCCTGAAATCCGCTCTGCTGATCGGCGGCGTCGGCCTGCTCGGCGCCACCGGCGCGATCTACTTCGGCGTCGTGCATCCCGGCGCCGACGAGCCGCATTCCGCCCCCGTGTATCGCCTGATCGAAACCGCCCGCGAGCGTGCCATCGCCGTGCGGGCCAGTGACATCGTCGTGCCGGCCTTGGGCGACGCCGAGCAGATCCGTCGGGGTGCCGGCAACTACGCGTCGATGTGCGTCGCCTGCCACCTCGCTCCGGGCGCGCCCGGGACCGAGCTGAGCCGGGGCCTGTATCCGGCCCCGCCGAACCTGTCGACGCAGGCCATCCGCTCGCCCGAAAACGCCTTCTGGGTGATCAAGCACGGCATCAAGGCCTCGGGCATGCCGGCCTGGGGCAAGAGCATGGACGACCCGTACATCTGGGACATGGTCGCCTTCCTGCAGGCGATGCCGACGATGGATGCCGCGGCCTACAGCGAGCTGGTGGCGTCGAGCGACGGCCACTCGCACGGCGGCGGGGAATCGATGCCGCACCCGCACGGCAGCGCCGGCGGCGGCGATCACCACGGTGCCGCTGACGAGACTGGCAGCGCGACCGCCCACGACCACGGCAGCCACGACCACGGGGGGCATGACCACGGCGACGCCGCGGACAGCACCGAGGCCGCCCCGGCCGACCACCACGACGACCCCAACGCACCGCCCCATGCGCACTGACCGGAGCCATCGCATGCACACCTTCACCCGATCCGCCGGCGTCCTGCTGTTGGCCGCCGCACCCACCCTGGCGATGGCGCACGAGAACGCGCCGCATGCGGCGCCGGCCGCGAGCTCGCACGAGCAAGCCGCAGCGCCGGCCGCGACGACGCCAGAAGCCACCGTCGATGCCTTTGCGCAGGCGCTGCGCCGCGGTGACACCGCCACGCTGCGCGGCCTGCTGGCGCCCGACGTGCTGATTCTCGAAGGCGGCGGCGCGGAGCGCTCCGCCGAGGAGTACCTGAGCGGGCACGCCGTCTCCGATGCCGCGTTCCTGAGAGACGCGCACGTCCAGCAGACGGCACGAACCGCCAAGACCGAGGGCGACCTCGCCTGGGTCGCCACCGAGAGCGAGCTGCACGTGCAGCGCGACGGCCAGCCGGTGACGCTCGGCAGCGCCGAGACGATGCTGCTGCAGAAGATCGACGGCGCGTGGCGCATCGTCCACATCCACTGGTCGTCGGCGCGACGCGCCCAGAAGGTGACGCCATGAGCCGCCTCCTGATCGCTTTGGTGCTCGGTTTGGCTGCCGCTGCCTCGGGCTGCAGTGTGGCCACGTCGACCGACAGCGCGTCATCGCCGGCCGCCGCGGCGCCCGCGGCCGCGTTGCCGCTGCTGGTGGTGCACAAGAGCCCGACCTGCGGTTGCTGCTCGCTGTGGGTCGACCACATGAAACAGGCCGGCTTCCGCGCCGAGATCCAGCTGTCGGACAACGTCGAGCCGGTGAAGCGCCGCGTCGGCGTTCCGGCGGGTTACGGCAGCTGCCACACGGCGGAAGTGGGCGGCTACTTCGTCGAGGGCCACGTGCCGGCCGAAGACGTGCAGCGCCTGCTCAAGGAGCGACCGGACGCGCTCGGGCTGACCGTGCCCGGCATGCCGATGGGGTCGCCGGGAATGGAAGTGCCCTCAGGCGAAGTCCGGCCCTACACCGTCTTCCTCGTGCACCGGGACGGCACTGTGTCGCCCTTCGCTGAGCACGGACCGCGCTGAGGAGAACGCCATGGCGCACGACCGCCACGCCCACCACCGGCACGCCAGTGCTCCCACTGCAAGCCCGTCGCCCGCCGCGGCCGGCGAGAGCAGCGGCATCGGCGTCCCTTGGTACACCTGCCCGATGCACGCCGAGGTGCGCCAGCGCGGCCCGGGGCACTGCCCGAAGTGCGGCATGGCGCTGGAACCGGAGCTCGCGACCGCGGACGACGAGGCGGTCTCGCCGGAACTGGCCGACTTCACGCGCCGGTTCTGGTGGACGCTGCCGCTCACGGTGGTGGTGCTGGTCATCGCAATGGGCGGCCACCGGGTGCCCGGGTGGTCGCCGGCGGCCCGCACCTGGATCGAGCTGGTGCTGACGACGCCGGTGGTGCTGTGGGCGGGATGGCCGTTCTTCGCCCGCGGCTGGGTCTCGTTCCGCACCCGGCAGCTCAACATGTGGAGCTTGATCAGCGTCGGCGTCGCGGCGGCGTTCTTGTACAGCGTCGCCGCGACGCTCGCGCCCGACGCGTTCCCGACGACCTTCGTCGAGCACGGCCGGGTCGGGGTGTACTACGAGGCCGCGGCGGTGATCGTGTCGCTGACCCTGCTCGGGCAGCTGCTCGAGCTGCGTGCCCGCTCGAAGACCTCGGCAGCGATCCGCGCCCTGCTGGACCTGGCCCCGAAAACCGCCCGTCGTCTGAAGGCCGACGGCGCGGACGAGGACGTCCCGATCAGCGAACTGCACGTCGGCGATCGCGTCCGCGTCCGGCCCGGCGAGAAAGTCCCTACCGACGGCAAGGTGCTCGAAGGACGGTCGCATATCGACGAATCGATGCTGACCGGCGAGCCGGTGCCGGTCGAGAAGTCGGCGGGCGATGCGGTGATCGGCGCCACCCAGAACGCCAACGGCGCGCTGCTGGTCGAGGTGACCCGCGTGGGTGGCGACACCCTGCTGAGCCAGATCGTGCAGCTCGTGGCCGCCGCACAGCGGTCGAAGGCGCCACTGCAGCGCATGGCCGACGTCGTCGCCTACTGGTTCGTCCTCGCCGTGCTCGCGATCGCGGCGCTGACCCTGCTCGGCTGGGGCCTGTTCGGGCCGGCGCCGTCGTGGACCTACGGCGTGCTCAACGCGGTGTCGGTGCTCATCATCGCGTGCCCGTGTGCCCTCGGACTGGCCACGCCGATGTCGATCATGGTGGCCACCGGACGCGCAGCACGCTCCGGGGTGTTGTTTCGGGACGCCGAGGCCATCGAGACGCTGCGCAGTGTCAGTGTGCTGGTCGTCGACAAGACCGGGACGCTGACGGCCGGGCGACCTGCGTTCAGTGCGGTACTGCCGACGCCAGATTTCACCCAAGACCAGATTTTGCGATGGGCGGCATCGCTCGATCTGGGTAGCGAACATCCGCTGGCGGCGGCCATCGTCGACGAGGCGCGGCGTCGCAACCTACCGCTCACCGCGGCCCAGGATTTCTCGTCCGATTCCGGCATCGGTGTCCGCGGCCGGGTGGACGGCCTCCACCTGATGCTCGGCAACGAAGCGCTGATGGCACGGGGCGCCGTTGGGCTCGGTGCCCTCGCGCCGTCCGCCGAGAGCTTGCGCAGCGACGGCGCCAGCGTCATGCATCTGGCCGTTGACGGGCAGCTGGCGGGATTGCTCGCGGTGAAGGACCCCATCAAATCGACCAGCCCCGAAGCCATCGCTGCGCTGCGCCGCGCCGGTATGCGCGTCGTAATGGCCACCGGAGACGGCCACGCGACGGCGAAAGCGGTGGCCCGTGCGTTGGGCATCGATGAGGTGCACGGCGAGGTCACGCCGGCCGACAAGCTGGCATTGGTCGAGCGCCTGCAGTCCACAGGGGCGAAAGTCGCGATGGCGGGCGACGGCATCAATGACGCGCCCGCATTGGCAAAGGCGGACGTGGGCATTGCGATGGGCACGGGGACAGACGTGGCGATGTCGAGCGCCAAAGTCACCTTGGTCAAGGGCGATTTGAAGGGCATCGCGATCGCCCGTCGAATCTCGGAGGAGACCGTGGCGAACATGAAACAGAACCTCGTGTTTGCCTTTGCCTACAACGCGGCCGGAGTGCCCGTGGCTGCCGGACTGCTGTACCTGTTCGGCGGCCCCCTGCTCAGCCCGATGGTCGCTGCGCTGGCGATGAGCCTCAGCTCGTTCTCCGTCGTCGTGAATGCACTCCGCTTGCGGAACGCCGCGTATTGATTGCCGAGCCCGGTGGCGCTCCGACGCCGGGTCCGGTTCCCATATCCACGGAGCGGGAGAATCCCATGTCATTTCTGCGTACGGCAGTGATAGCTCTCGGACTGGTCTTCGCCAGTCCGATCGTTGTGTCCAACAACCACTCGCACGCCAACCATCCGGCCCCGGCCGGCCAGGACCATGCCGCGATGGCCCCGGACTTCGCCAAGCTGGACACCAACGGCGACGGCCAGCTCGAGAAGACCGAGCTGCCGAAAGATCATCCGATGGCCGCACACTTCGACATGATGGACAAGGACAAGGACGGCAAGGTCAGCAAGGCCGAGTTCGATGCCATGCACTCGCAAAGTTCTCGCGAAGCGTAACGATCTGCCGTCAGATCTTCTGTCCAATCAGGACAACGCCTCTGTCGCAGACATTCTGTTGCTCAATTTTGGAGAACGAAATGCTCATTCCGCATCTTTCACGTATCGCTATCAGCGCGTTGATGGTGTCAAGTCTTCTAGCCCCTGCCTCGGTATGGGCCGCCGATCCAGAGGGCGAATCGCCCGGCGTGGCCCATACGTTCTTCATGCGAGGACAAATCCTCGATATCAAGGACGAAACCGTTGTTCTATGCATCGGCAAATCGGATGGAGCGGTCGTTGGCCAGGAGCTCGACGTGATCCGTCACCGGCGAGTCAGCTCAGGGCCGAAGGGCCAGGGGCGCTTCGAACGAGAGACGATTGGACGAGTCCGCGTTACCGCCATCATTGACGATCATTACGCTGAAGGCGCCCTGCTCAGCGGCTCTGCGTCGGGAAACGACAGCGTCGAGCTGATCAGGGAATGATGGCGCTTGACCGCGGCGCGCCCTCAAGTCTCTGATGCCCCCCCAGCACGCTCCGCTTGCTGGGGGGGGGTTCCGACGGCGCAGACCTTCCCTCGCGAAGCGCCTATCGCAGCGAAACGCTTTCTTTGCCGTAGTTTACATCTCAGCCTTTTCACGCTTTGCAACATGACGGTGCTTTGTCAGCTTGTCCCTCAGGTGAGGAACGCGCCCCTCGGGCAGCAATGCGGGGTCGCGATCGGCCCGATCCAGCTCGGCAAGGTAGCGGGCGACGCTCTCCTCCAACTGCTCCCGGCGCCCCCTGATCTTTCCGACCGTGTAGTTACGGTCGCGGCTGTTGACCGCTTTGAGCTTGCTGCCGTCGATGGCGACGACTGCGTGCGAAAAGACCTTCATCCTTCGGCACAGCGAAACGAAGCGGCTGCACACCGCGGTGATCGCGCCGCCGTTGTCCCTGCGGAAGTCAGCGATGGTTTTGAAGTCCGGTGCCAGTCGCCCGGTCAGCCAGATCAATTCGAGATTGCGCTGCGTTTCTCGCTCTAGGCGTCGGCTGGACTGGATTCGGTTGAGGTATCCGTAGATGTAGATCTTGAGCAAGGCGGCCGGGTGATATGCGGGCCTGCCGCCCCCAGCGCGATTCGCGGCTTCGAAACCGAGCTCACCCAAGTCGAGGGCTTCGACGAAGGCGTCCACCACCCGAACCGGGTTGTCTTCGTGGACGTAGTCCTCCAACCGATCAGGGAGCAAAAGTCCTTGGGAGCGGTCGACGCCATCGACGAATCGCTTCATGCACAGCACCAATCGACTGGTGCTGGGATCTTGCCAGCGGAGGCAGACTTTTCACACAGCCTCGGCCATCACCGAACAGGAATGGGACAAGCTCGCGTCCGAGCACTTTGATACCACGGCGCTGCTTCGTGCCGTCGATGCCGTGGACGAACTGTGGCGTGATTTGAACGACATCGACGGTGGCCCACCGCAACTGCGCAACGATCTGTTCAAGTTGCATCAATTGGCTATGGCGGTGATCAACCGCGGCGCGCGCAGCCAAGTGGCTGATCTGTTCAACTTGGCCGTCGATCTTGAAGGCCAAGTGTCCGGTCTGATGACCGCGCTGGAACAGGTCCAGGAAACGCTGGCGCAGCTCACGTCTCTGTACCCGGAAAGCCTGTCCTACGGCGACGACGAGGCCATCTGAGCCAAATGGCTCGCCTTAACTGCGTTTTCCGTTCCACTGCGCCTCAAACCCCTGATGGCTCATGACAAGTTCCTTATGCAAGGTGGAGGGCAAGACGAAGCGAAGTCCCCGGGAGCGGACCGTCGGCCCGGGCAAGGCGCGCGGGCCGTGCGGCCTCCTCCCAGGCTCGGCGACGTACCCGGGCCGGATGGCGGTGTGCAGGGACCCTAAAGCTGGGTGCCGCACACAGGTCAATGGGTCGGCGCCGAGGTGTCATCGGGCCGCCTCCGGTACCCCGGCGGCGGGCACGGTGCGGGCGCGAGGGCCCAACAACTCGCGGCGCTTCACCAGCGCGTAGATCACCGGGATCACCACCAGGGTCAGGATCGTGGACGAGACCATGCCGCCGACCATCGGCGCGGCAATGCGCCGCATGACCTCCGAGCCGGTGCCCGTGCTCCACATGATCGGCAGCAGGCCCGCCATGATCGCAACGACCGTCATCATCTTGGGTCGGACGCGTTCGACCGCGCCTTCGACGATGGCATCGGTGATATCTGCCAGCGTCAGCGCCTCGCCCTTGGCACGGCGGGCCTGGGCCCGAGCCTCCAGGGCGTGGTCGAGGTAGATCAGCATCACCACGCCGGTTTCGGCAGCGACGCCGGCCAGCGCAATGAAGCCGACGGCGACCGCGACACTGAGGTTGTAGTCCAGCGCCCACATCAGCCACACACCGCCCACCAGCGCAAAGGGCACGGACAGCATCACGATCAGCGACTCGGTGACCCGGCGGAAGTTCAGGTAAAGCAGCAGGAAGATCAGCGACAGCGTCACCGGGACCACGATCTTCATCTTGGCGATCGCCCGCTGCATGTACTCGTACTGGCCGCTCCAGGTCGCGTAGTAGCCCGGCGGGAAAGTGACCGACTTGGCCACGGCGTCTTGCGCGGCACGGACGTAGGCCCCCAGGTCCGGATCGCGCGTATCGACGTAGATATAGGCCGAGAGCAGGGCATTCTCGGTACGGATCGACGGCGCGCCCTTGCGAACCGTCACATCCGCCAGTTCGCCCAAGGGGACCTGGGCACCGTCCATGGTCGGCACCAACACTTGCTGCGCGATGGATTGCGGGCTGTCGCGCAATTCACGGGGATAGCGCACGATCACGCCAAAACGCTCACGCCCTTCCACCGTCGTGGTGACCATCTCGCCACCTAGCGCGGCAGCGATGACGTCCTGCAGTTCTCCGACCGGCAGGTTGTAGCGCGCCAGCTGGCGACGGTCGGGTTCGATGTCGAGGTAGAACCCGCCGGTGAGACGCTCGGCGTAGGCACTAGTGGTGCCCGGAACCGTGCGCACGGCAGCCTCGATTTCCTTGGCCAGTCGCTCCATCTCGCCCAGGTCCGTCCCGAACACCTTGATGCCGATTGGCGTGCGGATGCCGGTGGCCAGCATGTCCGTGCGGGCCTTGATCGGCATCGTCCAGGAATTGGCCACGCCCGGGAACTGCAGCGCCGTATCCATCTCGGCGATGAGTTTGTCGATGGTCATGCCTTCCCGCCACTGCTCCTCGGGTTTGAGGTTAATGACCGTCTCGAACATCTCCAGCGGTGCCGGGTCCGTGGCGGTGAGGGCCCGGCCGGCCTTGCCGAACACGGACTCGACTTCCGGGAAGGTCTTGATGATCCGGTCCTGCTGTTGGAGCAGCTCCGCGGCCTTGGTGACCGACATGCCGGGAAGGGACGCCGGCATGTAGAGCAGGGTGCCCTCGTTGAGCGTGGGCATGAACTCACTGCCCAAGCGCGAGGCAGGCCAAGCCGTTCCGAGCAAGGCAACTAGCGCCAGCACCAAGGTGGCCGCCTTGTGCCGAAGCACAACGGCAATCACCGGCCGATAGATCGCGATCAGGAACCGGTTCACCGGGTTCTTGGCTTCAGGCAGGATCTTGCCGCGCACGAACAGCAGCATCAGCACCGGCACCAAGGTCACCGACAGCAGGGCGCCGCCTGCCATGGCAAAGGTCTTGGTGAAGGCCAGCGGGTGAAACAGACGGCCCTCTTGCGCTTCCAGGGCGAACACTGGCAGGAACGATACGGTGATGATCAGCAGACTGAAGAAGAGTGCCGGCCCCACTTCCCGGCAGGCATCGATGATCAGTTGTATGCGGGGCTTGGTTCCATCATCGCGCTCGATGTGCTTGTGCGCGTTCTCGATCATCACAATCGCCGCGTCCACCATCGCGCCAATGGCGATGGCGATGCCGCCCAAGCTCATGATGTTGGAGTTCATGCCCAGCAGGCGCATCGCCAGGAACGCGATCAGCACGCCTACGGGCAGCATGATGATGGCCACCAAGGCGCTGCGCACGTGGAAGAGAAACACGATGCACACCAGTGCGACGATCAGGCTCTCTTCGAACAGGGTCCAGCGCAGGGTGGCGATGGCCCGGTGAATCAGGTCGGAGCGGTCATACACGGCGCGGATTGACACTCCCTCAGGCAGGCCCGGACCGATCTCCGCGATCTTCTCTTTGAGTCCCTCGATCACCGACAAGGCGTTCTCGCCGTAGCGCGCCACCGCAATGCCGCCCACCGCTTCTCCTTCCCCGTTGAGCTCGGTGACGCCACGGCGCTCATCCGGCACCAGCTCGACCCGGGCCAGGTCGCCCACCAGCACCGGGGTGCCGTCCTCGGCCTTGACGACCAGCTGTTCAATGTCCGCGATGCCGCGCAGGTAGCCGCGGCCGCGGATCATGTACTCGGTCTCCGCCATCTCCAGGACGCGCCCGCCGACGTCCCGGTTGCTGCTGGCGATCACCTCCGAGACCCTCGAGAGGGGGATGCCGTACTGGCGCAGTCGGCCGGGGTCGACGGTGACCGAATACTGGCGCACGAAGCCGCCCACACTGGCGACCTCGGCCACGCCCGGGGCCTTGGTCAGCTGGTAGCGCACATACCAGTCCTGGATGGCGCGCAGTTGGTCGAGCGACCACTGTTCGCCCTCCAGCACGTACTGGTAGACCCAGCCCACGCCGGTGGCGTCCGGTCCCAGCGTCGGGGTGACGCCCTCGGGCAGTTTCTTGGACGCAAAGTTCAGGTACTCAAGCACGCGGGAGCGCGCCCAGTAGATGTCCGTGCCATCCTCGAAGATCACGTAGACAAACGAGGCCCCGAAAAACGAGAAACCGCGCACGACCTTGGACTTGGGCACGGCCAGCATCGCCGTGGTCAGCGGGTAGGTGACCTGGTCCTCGACCACCTGCGGCGCCTGACCGGGCACTTCGGTGAATACGATGACCTGCACGTCCGACAGGTCGGGCAGGGCATCGAGCGGGGTTTTGGCGACGGCGTAAATGCCGGCGGCAGTGACTGCGATCGCCATCACCAGAATCAGGAAGACGTTGCGGACCGACCATTCGATCAGGCGGGCAAGCATGTCACTGCCCTCCCGAATGGGCAGCGTGCGGGTCATCGACCGGGGGCGCCGTCGGCTCCGCGGACGCGTCATGGGCGCTGTGGTCCTCGGCCGGTGGTGTCGAGCCGTGCTCCATGCCCTGCATGGCCGATCGCAGGTTGCTCTCAGCATCGATCAGGAAGTTCGCTGAGACCACGACCATCTCCCCGGCCTCGACGCCTGACAGCACGGCGACCCGGTCGCCGGCGCGAGCACCCAATCGAACCTCGCGTGGCGCGAAGCGGCCCGGCGCCGTTTGCACCAGAACCACTTGGCGCGTCCCGGATTCGATGACGGACGAACGCGGCACCACGACGGTAGGCTCCCCGCTGCGGCCCTGCAGTTCCACATCGCCAAAGAGCCCGGGGCGCAGGACCCCATCGGGATTGGGCAGTTCAATTCGCACGCCGACCGTGCGGCTGGCCAGGTTGACGACCGGCTGCAGGAAGCTCACCTCGCCTTCGAAGCGCTGTCCGGGCAGGCTGGGCGTCTCGAAGCTGGCTTGGCTGCCGATCGCCAGATCGGCCGATGCCGATGTCGGCACCTCGGCGATCACCCAGACCGTGGAGAGGTCGGCGAGCCGCAGAATGGTCTGGCCCGGGGTGAATCGGTCACCCTGGACGACAGGCTTGTCGACCACAACGGCATCGGCGGGTGCCGACAGCACCAGGCGCGCCTCGCGGCCCTGGCGAGCGACCTGTGCCCCTGCCACCTCCCAGTTGCGTAGGCGTGTTTGCGCCGCGTCGCGCAACTGGCGCATGGTGGCGGCGCTGGCCGGATCGCTGTCGGCCAGACGTTTCGCAGCCGCGTCGGCCACCGCGTACTCGCCTTGGGCCGCGATCAGTTCGGGGCTGTAGATCGCCATCAGCGGCTCGCCGCGCCGCACCGTCATGCCGGTCTCGTTCGCGTACAGGGTCTCTATCCAGCCCTCAAAGCGCGGGGCAACTACAAATTGCCGAGTCTCGTCCACCTGCACCGAGGCGCTCGCACGGACGTTGGCGACCAAGGCCTCTCGAACGGCCACCTCGGTGCGCACGCCCAATTTCTGGACCTTGTCGGGCGGCAACACGACCGTTCCCGGCTCCGCGGCCGGCTCTCCGCCCTCAAATACCGGGATGTAGTCCATGCCCATGGCGTCCTTCTTGGGCACGGGCGAAGTGTCGGGCAGACCCATGGGGTTGCGGTAGTACAAGATCTTGCGCTCGCCCGATTCGGCCGAGGTCTCTTGGACGTTCAGCGACCCGGCGTCCGGCGCCGAGGCGCGTCCCGACCACCACCCCAGGGCCAGCGCCGCTCCAACAGCGAGGGCCAGGACACTCCAATTGAACCGATTCATTCGACACTCCCAATCAGGGCGCGCACCGTAGCGGCGCCAACGAGTTCATTACGACGGACATCCACGCGCGACAGATCAGCGCCTTGCCAGGCCTCCAAGGCCTCCAACAAGGTGCCGAAGTCGACGTCGCCGACCCGGTAGCTGGCGAGGGCGGATTCGAAGTTGGCCTGCGCCTGCGGCAACAATGTCTGCTCGATCAGGCGGCGCTGCTCGCGTGCACTCCGGGTCTGGGCCCACGCCTGGCCCAGTTGGCCCTGTAGTTCGGTACCAATCGCCTGAGCGCGCGCCCGGGCGGCGTCCCCCATGAGCAGGGCCTCACGCTCTCGCTCACGCAGCGCACGCCGCTGTAGCGGGATCTCCACTTCGAGCATCACCTCGTAGGCGTCGACGCGATCATCGCGCTGCATGACGCCCACGCCGAGCGTGAGGTCAGGCAAGCGGCGGCGGCGCTGAAGCTGTGCCGCCGAATCGGCCGCCCCAGCCAGTGCAGTACTGGCCCGCAAGGCAGGATGCCGGGCCTCCGCCAGCAGGCCGAGCGCTTCGCCGAGCGAAGCGGCCGGCACGGCCAGCACGGGCTCGCCGGTCGGCTCGGCCAAGGGGGCGTCGGCCGGCCGGCCGAGGGTGGCGTTCAACATGGCCACGGCCTCTTCACGGATAGCCAGGCGCTCGATACGTTCGCGCTGCATCGCGGTGCGGGCCACCTGCGCGCGGATGGAATCCTGCTGGGCCGCGACGCCCAAGGCGTACCGTACCCGGGCAACCTCTTCCATCTGCGCCAACAGTTCGATCAGCCGGTCAACGACAGCCACGCCCTCGCGGGCATGCCAGTAGCGCACATAGGCCTGCTCCGCCTGCGCCAGCAATCTCAGCGCCGCGGCTTCCCGCTCCAACTGGACGGCGTCAGCCTGCTGTCGCGCCACGTCGCGGGCCAATCCGCGCTTGCCCCACAGCGGGAAAGGCTGTTTCACGCTGTAGGTCGCCGACCCGACGTTACCGGGCAGCAAGTTCGGGCGATCAGGGTTGATCCCCTGCAATGAGATGCCGACCATCGGGTCGGGCAGGGCGCCAGCTGGGAAAATGCGTGCCTGCGCCGCTTCTGCCTCGGCCTGCATCGCCTGCAGGTCCGGATTGTGGGCCAACAACCAGGTCCGTACGGACGCGACGTCGGCGCCGGGTAGCGGCGTGTCAGCGAAGGACACTGGTGCGAACGCGAGCAGTGTCGCCAGGGCCAAAGCGCGGAGTGCGCCACGGCGCGGGTGGGTAGGGCGGGGCCCCGGGGTGGTAAAGGTGAGCGTGGATCTCATGATGTTCGCCTTGCACGGCTGCTGGCCACGGGGGCCGCAGGGGTGGGTCGGACGGCACCGGCCGCAGAACGCGGCGGAACCGATGTCTCCGGCGACGGCGCACAGCGCCGCCGGCCGGTCATCGGTCAGGGATTAGATCAGCAAGAGGCTGGCGGGGTGCGCAGTAGGTCGATGCCAGGAGCGCATAACCCCCGGGGACTGGTCGACGTCCGGGGCTCGTGGCAGGCGTTGGACACTGACCACGGGGATGGCCGGCAACAGCCCCACGGCGGGCACGCTCAGCACACGGAGAGCTTCCGCACTCAAGTCGCCGCTACTGCAATGGGACTCGCACAGCAAGTTGGAGGAATCCGGAACGACAGGCCCCTCGCAGGCGTCAGAAACAACTCCGCCATGACCAATATGCGCAGACTCATTCTGAGCTGGTAAGGCCCCTGCGACATCACATGTGAAATGACTCGCAAAGGCCAGTTGCGTCCAAAGCAGCGCGACGATCGCAAGAAGCGAAAGGCGGTTGCAACAGCGTCGGCGGCGAAAGTACTTCATTGTCCGAGGTTAAGATGCCACACCATTGACTTGGCGAAACTGATCTGGATCAAACCAGTAGCCAAGCCATGGTTGAACTGCCTTGGCGGGCAGCAGATTTGAAGATCGCCTTTTGAGTGCAGACCCAATAGCCGTTTCGAATTGATGCGATGCTGCCCCGCTCGGCGCCACGCAACACCACTGGTCGCTCGCGATGTCACAGACCCGTCGCCCAGGATGTTCGAAAGACATGCATTGGGTGCGCTTTCAATGGCCTAAGGCCGTTCGGACTCCTAGCAAGAGTTCCGGACTGGTCGCCTGCGCCCAGCTATGCCGGGATTTCGTGGACCTTCACGATCGCCGCTACTCAACACTATGCGCATCTTCAGACGCTCGACGTTGCGCGCAGATCATTCAAGCCGAACCGATGACGGCGATGTAGCGTTCGTGAACGTCGATGGAGGATCGCCTCATGTGGCTTCGCGCAACCTATGCCCCGCTGTTCTTCTTCGGATTCCTCGCCCTCGGGGTCTGGATCGCGCAGGCCCCGGCTTGGCCCGTGTGGACGCTGTTGGCCCCGCTGGTCTGCGCCGTTGCCGTATCGCAGGTGGTTGAACGGATCATTCCGTACCAACCGGACTGGAACGGGTGGCAGCCCGACTCGCCGCGCGACCTCGCGCACGCCGGCGTCAACGAGTCGCTGAATCTCGCCGGGATCGCGCTGTGGAGCATCCTGGCGGCTACTGTTGCCGGGGTCGGCCTCCCGCCGGCGTGGCCCGACGAGTGGCCGTTGGCAGCGCAAGTGGTGCTTGCGATCGTCCTCGCGGACATCGGCTTCACGTTGGCACACTACGCAAGCCATCGGATCGGATGGCTCTGGCGTCTGCATGCGGTGCACCACAGCCTTCGCCGGATGTACGGCTTCAACGGGTTGATGAAGCATCCGCTGCATCAGGGTATCGAGGCTGCGGCGGCCTTCGCGCCGCTGCTTCTGCTCGGGGCGCCGCAGGCCGTGGTGGCGCTCGTGGGCTACGCCGCTGTGATCCAGCTGCTGCTCCAGCACAGCAATGCCGACCTCCGCATGGGCCCGCTGCGCCACGTGTTCGCGTGGGCGCCGGTGCATCGCTTCCATCACGTCAAGTACGGCCGCTCGGGCGACGTCAACTTCGGGTTCTTCCTGACCGTGTGGGACCGGCTGCTGGGCACTGCGTTCTGGACAGGCCGTCACCGGGTCAACAGCGACGACCTGGGCATCGGCACGCGGCCCGACTTCCCGGTCGACTACGGGTCTCAGCTGATCGAGCCCTTCCGGGCGCCGACGTCATCGGACGCTCCAGCAACGCCGGCCTGGCTCTCCCGGGATGCCTCCGCTGCCGGCGGCTGATGGCCACGGGCGAGCGGAATCAGCGACCGGTCCGCACGGACGCCGAAAGTGGCGCGAAGCGACCGCGACAAGTGAGCGGCGTCGGAAAATCCGGCGTCATGGGCGGCGGCGGTCAGCGTGGCGCCGGCCAGCACGCGATCCATGGCGAAGCGCAGACGCCGCCATAGGACGAGCTGCTTGGCCGGCAGGCCGATTGAGGCCCCCAGTCGGCGTTCGAGCTGGCTGATGCTGATGTTCTGACGTTTCGCGAGTTCGCCGACGCGGAGTGGCTCACCGAGCAATCGGTCGACGTCCGCCATTAGCGCGCTGAGCGAAGGCGCTAGCGGATTCGCCGGCCATTCCGCTTCCAGCCACTGTAGCCAGGCATCTGCATCCCGTGGCGCCATCCCGTCGATCAGCGGAATGCGTTCAAGGGTGTAAACCCAGGGCTCCGCGTAGATGAACGTTGCGGGCCCGGTTCCGGCACGGACGAGGTGCGGCACCCCTGAGGGCACGATCCATGCTTCGCCGTGCCGAGCCGCCCCATCGACGACCAGCTCGTTTCCGTGGCCCCTGGAGTACACGATCTGATGCGCGTGATGCGCATGACGCGCTGCGTCCCCCGGGAAGCCAACGAACACCGCCAAATGGTCGCCAACGCGGATACGGCCCCGCCACGGCGACTCTGGCGGTTGTCGAATGGCGGTCAGCGTCGTCGTCATGGTGGGCGCCAGTCTGCCAATACGGCGAGCCCTTGGGGCTCGCCGCAATTGGGTTGCTTTTGGATCGATCGACGAAGCGGCAAATGGCCCTTTGTCACGGATTGGTCTTGGGCATCACTTCCATTGTCTTGTCGCTCTTGTGCACCAGGCGGTACAGCGCCGGCAGCACGAACAGCGTGAGTATGGAAGGAGTCGCCCCCGCGTCAATGCCCGGGGGCTATTGGCATCAGCCGCTCTTGATCGTGTCCTTCGATTCGCTGGCCCTGTGCACCAAGCGATATAGGGCGGGAAGGACGAAGAGCGTCAGTAGCGTCGACGACAGCACGCCGCCGATCACCACTGTCGCCAGCGGCCGCTGCACTTCCGCGCCCGCACCGACCGCCAACGCCATCGGCACGAAGCCCAGGCTCGCCACCAGTGCCGTCATCAACACCGGCCGGAAGCGGGTCAGCGCGCCCTCGCGTACCGCGTCGTCGAGCGCTATGCCGTCCAGCCGCAACTGGCGGATGAAGCTCAGCATCACGATGCCGTTCAACACCGCAATGCCGGAGAGCGCGATGAAGCCGACGCCGGCCGAGATCGACAGCGGCAGGTCACGCAGCAGCAGCGCCGCCACGCCGCCGGTCAGCGCCAACGGCACGCCGGAGAACACCACCAGCGCGTCTCGGCCGGAGCCAAACGCGAGGAACAGCAGTCCGAGGATCAGCACCAGCGTCAGAGGCACGACGATGGACAGCCGCTGCGTGGCCGAGATCAGCTGCTCGAACGTGCCGCCGTACTCGACCCAGTAGCCCGGTGGCACCTCGACCTCGCTGGCCACCCGCTGCTGCACGTCGGTGACGAAAGAGCCGAGATCACGACCGCGGACGTTGGCCGTCACCACCACACGGCGCTTGCCGTTCTCGCGGTTGATCTGGTTCGGGCCTTCCTCGATCGTGATGCGCGCCACTTCGCGCAACGGCACAGTGCGGACGGTCTCGGCGCGATCTGCGGGCAGCGGGATCGGCAGGTCGCCCAGCCGGTCCGCGTCGTTGCGCAGGCCGTCGTCCAGACGGACGACGATCGGCGCGCGGCGGTCGCCCTCGTACAGCATCCCGGCCTCGGTGCCGCCGATGGCGGTCGCCACGACCTGCTGCACCGCGTCCAGAGACAGCCCTAGGCGAGCCAGCGCTTCGCGGTCGGGCTCGACGACCAGCATGGGTAGACCGGTCGTCTGCTCGACGCGGACATCAGCAGCACCCTCCACGCCTGACATGGCCGTCTCGATCGCCGTCGCGGTGCTCATCAACACTTCGAGATCATCGCCATAGACCTTCACCGCAACGTCAGAACGGACCCCGGAGATCAACTCGTTGAAACGCATCTGGATCGGCTGGGTGAACTCGTAGTTGTTGCCCGGGACGGTGGCCACCAGGGCCTCCAGTTCTGCGACCAGCTCGCCCTTGGTCTTGCCGGGGGCCGGCCACTCGTCGCGCGGCTTCAGGATGACGAAGGTGTCGGCCACGGACGGCGGCATGGGATCGGTCGCAACTTCGGCAGTACCGATCTTGCTGAACACGCGTTCGACTTCCGGCAGTGTGAGGATCTCCCGTTCGAGCACTTTCTGCATCGCGACGGATTGGGTGATCGAGGTGCCCGGGATGCGCATGGCGTGCAGCGCGACGTCGCCCTCGTCGAGGCTCGGGATGAATTCGGTGCCCATCCGCGTGGCGGCGAATCCGGCACCCGCGACCAGCACGGCGGCGGCCAGAACGACGCGCCAGCGCCATGCCAAGACCCGATTCAGCGCTGGCGCATAGCCACGCTTCAGCCACAGGACGATCCGGTTTTCCTTCTCCTCGACCCGGCCACCGAGGCCCACCGCCACCATTGCTGGAACGAAGGTGAGCGAGAGCAGCATGGCCGCGGTCAGTGCGAACACGACGGTGAAAGCCATCGGGTGGAACATTTTTCCTTCGACGCCGTCGAGCGCGAAGATCGGCAGGTACACGGCGGTGATGATGCCGACGCCGAACAGGCTGGGCCGGATCACCTCGGCCGTGGCGGAGGCCGCCAGTTCGTAGCGCTCCTCGCGGGTGAGCAAGCGGCCGAGCTTGTGCTGCATCTCTCCGAAACGACGGATGCAGTTCTCCATGATGATCACTGCGCCGTCGACGATCAGGCCGAAGTCCAGCGCACCGAGACTCATCAGGTTGCCGGAGACACCGCCTTTCAACATACCCGTCGCCGTCATCAGCATCACCAGTGGGATGACGGCGGCCGTGATCAGCGCGGCGCGCAGGTTGCCGAGCAGCAGGAACAGCACCACCACGACCAGCAGGGCGCCTTCGGCGAGCGATTTCGACACCGTGCCGATGGTGCGGTTAACGAGTGCGGTGCGGTCGTAGACCGTGCGCAGGATCACGCCTTCCGGCAGGGTGTCGCGCACGGACGCGACGCGCGCATCGACCGCCTGCGCCACCTCGCGGCTGTTGGCGCCGACCAGCATGAACACCGTGCCCAGCACGACCTCCTCACCGTTCTCGGTTGCCGCACCGGTGCGCAACTCCTTGCCCTCCTGCACGGTGGCGACGTCGGCAACGCGGATCACTTTCGTGCCGCGGCTTGCGACCACCACCGAGCCGACAGTCGACGCGTCGCCGAGCTGCCCCGGCACGCGCACCAGCACCTGCTCGCCTCGCTTTTCGATGTATCCGGCGCCGACGTTGGCGTTGTTGCGCTCCAGTGCGTCGATCAGATCATCCAAGCTGAGATCAAGTGCGACCAGCCGCGCCAGATCAGGGGCGACCTGCACCTCTCGGGCATAGCCGCCGATGGTGTTGACCTCGACGACGCCGGGGACCGTGCGAAGCTGCGGCTTCACCACCCAGTCCTGCAGCGTGCGCAGGTCCGTCGGTGTCCAAGCCTGTCCGTCCTCACGCGTCGCGCCCGGCGCCGCTTCGACGGTGTACATGTAGATCTCGCCAAGGCCCGTGGAAATCGGGCCCATCGCCGGCTCGAGGCCGGTGGGCAACTGGCCGCGCACCTGCTGAAGCCGTTCAGCGATTTGCTGCCGGGCCCAGTAGATGTCGGTGCCGTCTTGGAAAACGACGGTCACCTGCGACAGCCCGTAGCGCGACAGCGAACGGGTGTAGTCGAGCTTGGGGATGCCGGCCAGCGCGGTCTCCACCGGGAAGGTAACCCGCTGCTCGGCCTCGAGCGGCGAGTAGCCCGGTGCCTCGGTGTTGACCTGCACCTGCACATTGGTGATGTCCGGTACCGCATCGATAGGCAGCCGGAACAGATTGAAGGCACCCCAAGCCCCGAGGGCCAGGACGAGGATCAGGACCAGCCAGCGATGCCGGATGGCGTATCGAATGAAGGACTCGATCATGGCGGGCCTCAGTGCTCGTGCTCGGCGCCGGCCTTGGCGATATCCGCCTTGACCAGGAAGCTCTGCTCGACGACGACGTCGTCTCCAAGTTCCACCCCATCCTTGATCTCCACGAAGGCACTATCACGCACACCCAGCGTCACCCGTGCCGCGGTGTAGGTGTCACCCTTGCGGACGAAGACCACCTCACGACCTTCCATCCGCTGCAGTGCGCCCAAGGGCACACGGAGCGCGGCCTCGGTGGTGCCAATGCTCACTTCGGCCTGAACGGCCATGCCGGGGCGCCACAGCCCGTCGGCGTTGTCCAGCACGGCGCGAGCGGTCAGGCTCTGGCTGTCGACATCGGTCGCGGGCAGAACTTGGCCGATCGCCGCGGTAGCCGTCGTGCCATCGGCGATACGCTCGACGCGGACTTCGGCACCGACACGCACCCGCTGGGCATCGCGTCCAAACACATGCAGGTCGACCCAGACCTTCGACAAGTCCGCCACCTCGAACAGCGGGGCTTCACCCGCGAGGCCGCCCACCTCCACGTCGCGCTGCATCACCACGCCGGCGATCGGCGTCGTGATGGCATACGACGACAGGCTGGCATTGCTCTCGACCGCGGCCAGACGCTGCCCCGCGCTCACGCGATCGCCCACCTGCACAGCGACGTTGCGGACGGTACCGGGAAAGCGCGCCGACACGCGGGCGATGGCCCCCTGGCGCGCCTCGACGACGCCCGGCAGACGCACGGTCTGGTGGATGACGCCGGCGCTGACGGGGGCGACGACGATGCCCGAGCGTTCGGCGGTTTCAGCTGGGATAGTGGTTTGGTCGGTCGGCGCCTCGTCGTGGTCGTGCTCAGCGCCTTCGGCCGACGCCTCATCGTGGCCATGGCCATGCGCTTCTTCGCCTTCGGCGTCATGGGACGCCTCGGTGTCGTCATGCGCGTGGCCATCGCCGTGGCCGTTGTTCGAGGCGTCACTGCCGCAGCCCAATAAGCCGGCGGCGAGCAAAACGGAGAGGGCTGTAAACAGGATCGTGTGGCGGTTCATTCGGTGTCTCCTTCGCGAGCGTCTTCGACCGTCCAGCTGTCGGCAGTGAGGCGCTGCAGTTCGATCAGGGCGCGCTGCGTGGCCACGCGGGCCTCCAGCAGCGCGAAGCGTGAGGTAGTGATGTCGGTCTGCACCGCCGCCCACTCGAGGTAGCTCAGGGCGCCGGCGCGGTAGGCACGCTCGGACTGCGCAGCGGCGCGTTCAAGGCGCGGCAGCACCTCGGCGCGCAGGCGATCGGCCTGCAGCGCGCCGCTTTCCACTTGCGACCAAGCGTCGACGGCGATCGCTTCGAGCTGCAGCGCGGCGGACTCGCGTTGCATCCCCAACGCCTCGCGCTCGGCGCGTGCCGCGGCGATGGCGGGCTCGGCGCGCTGGCGCGTGCCCAGCGGCAGGCTGAATCCGGCGACGAGGCCGGTGTCGCTGCCGTCCTGCAGGCGACGCACCCCGACGCTCCAACCGGCATCCGGGCTAGCCTCTGTCTCGGCCAGCCGCAGCCGCGCTTCGCGGATCCGCGCTTCGTCGGCGAACACCAATAGCTCCGGTGACTCGGCGATCCGCGCCGTGAGTTCCTCTAGCGTCGGCAACGCAGGCGGCGATTCCGGCACTGGGGTAACCTCCGGCACCGCGCCGTCGACCGGCGCGCCCCACAGAAGCGACAGCCGGCGCCACGCGGCGGCCTGCTGCGCGTCGAGCGTGGCGAGGCGGGCCTCGGCCTGCGCGATCCCGGCTTCAGCCGCAAGCGCAGACGCTTCCGGCGCAGCACCCGCGGCGAAGCGCTGTCGCGCGGCGTGGGCGATGCGCCGGCGCTGGTCGAGGTCTTCTTCCAGCAGCGGGCGCTGCGCCTGCAGTGCGGCGAGATCGACATAGCGGCGCGTGGCTTCTGCGAGCAGGTCGAGCTGCGTGGCTGCGCGCTGGACGCCGAGCGCGTCGATGCGGGCCGCGGCCAGTGCCCGGCGCGCCTCGCGCTTGCCGCCGCGCTCCAGCACGCCAGCGAGACTCAGCGTCATCTCGGCGGATCGGGTGCCCTGGAGAGGACCCGATCCGAGCACGTTCTCGAGGTCCGCTTGGATCTCGAGCGCTGGTCGGAGGGCCGCGGCACGCGATTCGGCCTCAAGGCCGTCACGCCGTGGGACGAAGAGTCGAAGGTCAGGATGGAATTGGGCCACGCGCTCTTGCGCATCGGCCAAGGTGAAGGGCTGTGCAGCCGCGCCCGAGGCGACGGCCAGCAGCATCAGCCCGGCCGCGAGAGCGGCCAGACGAAAAGACATGGGGAAACTCCGTGGATTCGTGGAATGGAAGGCCGCAGCACGCGGCCGATTCAACGGATCAGCGGATGGGTGGGCGGAACAGGCCCGGCAGGGCGGGCGCGGGCGCGGGGCTCGCACCGAGCGCGGAGACCAGCGGCGGAGGCGGTGCCGAGAGCAGCTTCCAGACTGGCACCGGGAGCACCGCTATCGTCACGCCGCAGCAGTGCCAAGCGTGCGCGAGGCCGTGGACGAGCTCAGCAATGGCCGACGCGTCCGTGGGCGCCGTCGAGTGGGCGCCCTCATCGCCGCGGATGTGCTCGTGCGCGAACGCCGCACTGCCATCCAAGACGTGCAGCGCTTCATGCGTCGTCGCCAGCGCGCCGAGCAGCGACATCGCCAGCATGACAACCGCACTCCCCCAAATGAAGGCGCGTCGAAGTCGGAGCGATTGCGTAGCGAAAGGCATATCTACGAGCATAGCAGATCAGCGCGACACGAGGTCACGCAGGTCGTCGGGGATCGGCATCGGTCGAATCGCAATGACGTTCGAACCGCCGGTGTTGCCTTCCGGCACCCACACCCGGCTGAACAGCGCTGCGGCGACTATGCGGGCGGTTTGGCCCAGGAGTTCCCTCGGTCGCCCCTGCCGCCAAGCCCATCGCCACATGCGCAGGTGGCTACGCACGTGGGCGATCGTGTGCCGCTGGGAGAGAATGTGCGCTCGTTCAAGATGGTGAAAGGCTTCGGCGGCGAGACCGCCAGCTTCTGCCTGGCGGGCGAGCGCGTACTCCGTCGCGATGGCTTGCTTGAGACGTGGGCTCATGGTTTCTGCTCCGCGTGTCCGATAGCACCCGTGTGCCCGTGCCCATCGTCCATGGGGGTGGGGATGCCGGTGGTCCACTCCCGCCTCGCGGCGCGCAGGACGGTGAAGGAGGTCTGCAAGAACAATGTGGCCACCAGCAAGCCGACCGCGAGATCAGGCCAGCGGGTTTCCGTCCATGCAACCAAGCCAGCGGCCGCCAACACACCGACGTTGTTCGCCAAGTCGTTGCGTGAGCACAGCCAGACGGAGCGGAGGTTCAGGTCCTCGTTGCGGAAGCGCGTCAACAGGGCGAAGGCCGTCACGTTGACGGTGAGCGCGATCAGCGACATCACCGTCATCAGTCCGGCATCCGGCACCTCGCCGGAGATGGCCCGCCGCACGACTTCGACGATCACGAACAGCCCGAACGCCCCCTGCAACGCCCCCTTTAGCAGCGATGCACCCGCCCGCTGTCGGACCGAACCGGCCATCACGATAAGCGTGAGCAGGTAGATGCCCGCATCGCCCAGCGCGTCGAGCGAGTCGGCCATCAGTGCGCTGCTGTGCGCCCAGAGGCCGACGCTGAACTCGGTCACGAACAGCGCGGCATTCAAGGCCATCACCACCCAAAGAACGCGTCGGAGGCCCCGGTCACTCGAGGTCGCGCAGGCGGTCGCGGTTTCTTGGCAGGAGCAGTCGGTCATGGTCTTGTCCTCCGGATGGGCGTACCGTAAACCCCGGAGTCGCTACAGGGTCAAGCCCATGAAGATCGGCGAGCTGGCTGCGGCAACGGACTGCCATTTCGAGACCATCCGCTACTACGAAAAGGTCGGTTTGCTTCCGAAACCGGATCGAACGGCGTCGGGGTACCGGGCGTACCGGAAGGGCGACATCGCCCGCGTCCGCTTCATCACCCGTGGCCGCGCTCTCGGGTTCAGCCTCGACGAGATCCGCAGGATTCTGCATCTGTCGGAAAGCCCGGATTTGTCCTGCGCCGAGGTCGACACCCTGGCGAGACAGCATCTCGCTGAGGTCCGGGAGAAGCTCGCGCACCTTCAGCGGATGGAGACCGAGCTGCTCGCCACGGTGGAGCGGTGTCGTGGCGGCCAGCGCGCGACGTGTGCGTTGCTGGAAAGCCTCGCGCATGAAGGGCGAGCCTCCGAGGTTGCCTTCTCCATCCACTCACCCCTCGCCTGAGAACGTCGGATGTCCCTGGCCAGCACCTTCGCCCTTTACTCGCTCACCGCGCTTGCCGAGATCGTGGGCTGTTAGCTGTGGTGGCTCTGGCTGCGGCAAGATAAGTCGGCGTGGTGCGGCGTGGCAGGCGTCGTCGCGCTGGCCATCTTCGCGTGGCTGCTCACCTTCCATGAAGCGGCGTCGGGTCGCGTCTACGCGGCCTACGGTGGTGTCTATATCGGCCTCGCCATTGCCTGGCTGTGGGTGGTTGACGGCATCAGGCCGTCCCTTTGGGATATGGCGGGCTTGAGCCTTGCGTTGGCGGGTATGGCAGTGATTGCTTTTCAGCCGGGGCGATGAACGAAGCCAAGCGGAATTTCATCGGCACCCGACGGTCGCCGTTGAGCGCGACCAGCAAAGAAGACGATTTATTCGGAGGCGTATCGTCACCTAGTGGACCGCTTACGGGAGCGGCGGGAGTCTTTAGGGCACACCCAGACAGCACTCGCAAAAGCGATCGGCTGGCCCCAGCAGAAGCTGTCCGCCGTTGAAATCGGCTCGCGGCGGCTCGACGTCATGGAGTACTTCACGCTTACCACCGCGCTTGGCCTGTCGAGGCAAGCGGCCCTGAACCTCGTGCCTGAGGTGCCGAGGGGGCGGACCTGGAAGTCCGGATCGACGCGCCGCCGGTGATCAGGCAACGGCCGTCGCCCCCTTGCGCTAGGCGCTGTCGTCTACGCCCGGGAGGACATCCAGCGTCGGGTTTCGCGTTCGTCGGCAAGCGTATGGAGCATGACGAGGTTCGCCACCACGTGGCTGTACTTGACTAGCTTTTGCTGCTCGTAGGCCACGTTCTCGGCAATCACCCGGTCATTGCCGAAGAAGATCCACTTCACGAAGGCGTTGAACTGCTCACTCTTGTTGGTCGCTGCGCCAATCATCTTACGAACGTCGCCGTCATCGATGTACTTGAGCAGGAACAGCGTCCGCACCGCCTTGCCCAACTCCTTGGTGGCGAAGTACAGCCTGTTCTTGCGACTCTGCGTCCCGAGACGGCGAAGAATGGTGGACGCCGTGATTTTCCCAAGCTTGATCGACACCGCCACGCGCAGCATGTCGCTCCAGTGGGCGCGGATCAGCGCCCAATCGATCGGTTCGCTGAACAGACTGCCGATGGCACCAAACGTGATCTTCGTGTCGGGCTTGTAAAGCTTGAGTTCGTGCAACCGGCGAATGCGCGGCATCAGTTCGATACCCAACAGGTGGGACAGTCCGAACACCGGAAGGTTCTGCGCGTGCGTATCGCCATGCAGGATGCTGGGCTGGATCGCCGAATCGTTTCCGAAGACGCCGTCGAGGATGTAGTACCCCTCGTAGCTGCCGCAGGCATTGAAGCGGCTGAAAAGCGCGATGTACTTGTCGGAGACATGGTAGTAACCGATCCCTCCGTAACCCCCGTAACGGATATGGTGCTCCGACAAGAGGTTCTGCTCGTACATCGACCACATGGTGCCGTCCGCCGATGCGTGGGCGCCGGTACCCCAATAGCGCGGGAGTTCGTAGCGATCGTAGGCATTGATGATATGCATCGCGGCGCGGTGAAGGATGTCCTCGGACACATACTTCACGTTGATCCACGCCACGTTTCGACGCTTGGTGTCCTTCAATGACCGTTCGGTCTGCGACGCACCCAGATTGCAGCCGTAGCACAGGAGGGTCGCCACCACCCGACCCAGCAGATCGCTGATCTTCGGATCTTTTCCGGCCAGGGGCCTGAAGAACTTGGTCAGGTCCGTCCAGCGGACACTGTCGATGAGGACATCGATAATGCTGACGGGCTCCATCCGATCGGCGATCAGCTGATCGAGCTTCTTCAACGCATCGCTGGGCTCTTCGCGCCGGTGTCGCGTCAAGACCAGCCGATCATTCTCAAGACGTGCCGAGACGTTGCCTGAAAATCTCGCATCGACCTCCAGGCTCAGGGTCGTCAACTTCGACTTGAGTTCATCAATGAAGGCATCCGAAGGCATCGGTCAAGACGCCGGAGGCCTCTGCATTCGATCTCGGCGCGGAAGTCTTCATCATTGACGAGCTGCTCCCGGTAGTCGTTGAACTTTTCGCCACCGGGAACGAAAAGGTCGCCGCTCTTGAGTTCGTCCTTCTTGTTCTGGCACATCACCGCGATCTCGAAGTACCGTCGATCAATTAGTGGCGGTTGTCCACGCCCCATCTTGTGGAACACGCTTCCGCCAGCGGGGCGTCAGCCAGTCGAGATCACGCTCCGAAGAGAGTCCGATCTGCTCGACGCTGAGCCTCATGGCCTTCTGGCGGCGAAGCCGGAGAACCGCTTCAATACAGCGCTCGATCGCGCGGTCGGCGCTCGTCGATCGCAGGCCCATGACCTGAAGGCAGTTCATCAGGATCGGGCGCGCCGAGCCGTAGGGCTTCGGCATGAAAGGAATGTAGTCCTTTCCCGAGAAAGCGAGGTGCGCCTCGCACTCTGCCAGCAAAACCTCGGGATCGGCCATCAGGCTCGACGTAATGGCCTCCAGCGTTCCCTCCGCGGTCACGCCGCCCTGGTACGCATTGAGCACGTCGCGGAGCTGCAAGACCAGTCGATCCACGCTCTCCGCGTTGTCAAGCATGTGCTGGTTGAGCATGGCGAGTGCGGCGTTCTCAACCTTTTGCATCCGCTTCAAGTAAAGCTCGGCGGCATCGTCCATGGCCTTGTAGTACCGCCCACGAATGTAAATCACCGCGAGGCCGTACCGCTTCTCGGGGACGAGCTCCGCCATCTCCGGCGCATTCAGGGACTGGGCGTAGCTGAAGAAGTCTCGAAGCCTGGGAATGCTCGTCGCAACCGCAGGAAGTTCATCCGCAAGCGTACGAAGCCGCTCGATGTGCTGGAGATAGCTCCGGACCTCAACATCCGTCGGCTTCCGGGGGTCGCGCCGCAGCATTTGCCAGCCCGTTTCGGCCCCCACGGAAGGACGAACGAACAGCGCGTCGATCCGGGCCTTGATGGCATCAGGGAGCTCACCGGCAATTCGCCCCAAGATTCTGGCGTTGGCCCGGGTGTGTGCCGTCGTCGCCATGCGATCGACCGTCGAGAACGCCGGGAGCTCGATCCGGTGATGGACGAACTCCTCCAGCAGGGCGTTGATGATGTCCCTCGTGTGATGGCGGGCATCGGCGACACGATCGGCCGTGAGGGCTACCCATTCGTCGTCGACCTTCGACCAAGCGGTGATGCCCAGTCGTTTGCGCACTAGCTCGATCTGCCTTTGTCGGACGCTGCTTTGGTCGAGTGAGGTCAAGTCACTGGCCTTGGGGCGTCGACCGAATCGAACGAACTTGGCGATGTGGGCCACGATGTCGGGGCGCACCTCTGCCAGCGTGGGGAAATACCCGAGTCGTTGCGCGATTTTGAGAAGAACCGCGAGCCCGAGTCGCGTCGTGGGCTCCCGCGCAGATTTGAAGACGAAATCCACCTCCTCGCGCGTGAGGGAGTACGTTTCTTCCAGTTCGCGGGGACTCAGGTCCGGCTTGATTCGTGGGTAGGCGGTTTCGTGGATCTGGGGCATCGGGGGGAGGATTCCTGTCGATCGCTATTCCCAACGGCGGGATCCGGAGCGCTCCCGCACGTCGGCGTCGAGGTGGAAATGATGGTTTCCGGCGAAGCGGTGGAGATCGTCGAGAAGTTCCGCGACCGTCTCTTCGAAAAGCTCGTCGTCGGGAAGCGAGAAATGGAAGCGCTGCCCGTTGGCATCGACCTGCTGGGCCGCCAAGGGCGCGAGACAGCTGTCGATGAGAATCTTCCTTACCTTCGCATTGCCCGAGCGCGAAGCGCGCTGGTTGCTCAGGACCAGACGCACCTCGAGGTCGACCATCGGCACGCGCGGGGCTGGCAAGGCCGCCGGAACCGGCCGCGCGGTGGGCGATGGGCGGGACTCTTCCGCACGCTCAGAAAGTCCGGCCTCGATACGATGCTTGGCGAAGGGATCGGCGCCATCGAGGTAGCGCATCGCCGAGGACACGTCCTTCCAGCCCACGTACTCCATCAGCGACTTCAGGTCCCAGCCTTGGGCATTGGCCCATTGGGCGAAACCGCGACGGAGGGAGTGGCCGCTGTATTGCTCGGGGGATGCCAAGCCGGCCCGCGCGAAGATCTCGCGAAGCAAGCGGGGAATGCTGTTGGCATGCAAGCTGTTCGATCCGATCGCGCCATTGGCGTCAATGCTCCGAAACACCGGTCCGCTGCTGAGTTCGCTAACCGTCAACCAGTCAACCATGGCCTCGACGGGACACCACCGGGACAGCGCGGGAACGCGGAAACTCACTCCCTCGGCCTGACGATCCCCCTTCGACTGTGGGAGGAAGCACGTCATGCCTTGGCCCGCGACCACCGTCAGGTTCTGGACCTCGAGGCGCAGAAGCTCATCGGTGCGGAACGCTCGCCAGAAGCCCACCAAGACCAGGGCGCGATCGCGACGGTGACGCCGCTCGCTCGGCACATCGCCGTGCGACCCGGCCCATCGGGCGGCCTCGTCCAGCCAGTCGGCCAGTTGGCCGAGCAACGACAGCTGCAGGGGGGCAGCCTGCCGGGGCGCGGCCGGATGAACCGTCTGGATGCCCTTGAGCACCTTTCGAACCACCGGCGCTTTGGTGGGATCGGGAAACCCGTGGTCCCGGTGCCACGCCGACAACGCCGCGACGCGCTGCCTGAGCGTGCTGACGGCGAGGGAGGGGGCGAACCGAGCGAGGTACTTGGCGACTTGATCGGCGGTGGCGGGCAAGAGCCCTTCGCCTTCCACCTCGAAATGCCGGATGGCCTTGGCATAGCTCGCTCGCGTGTTCTCGCGGGTGGCGGCGTCGAGGTAGCGATCCAGATCCGACATCGGCAGGGAGAGTTGGAGCGTGGGGGACGGGTGGGAAACGCTCGGGTCTACGGCGGTGGGGCCGCTAGGCTGACGCGCGGATGCGGTAGGACGAGTTCCTTGTGCTCGCCGTCGTCGAATTGAACCGCGACGCGTACGAGCCGTTTTCGGGAAGCGGACGCCAAAGTCACAACGGCCTGCACGGTACCGGTGCCGAACAGCTCATGGGTGATCCGAGATCCGATGGCCACGGTGACATCAGCGGCTTTCAGTATCTCGGTGCTCCATGCATCGGCAGCCGGGAGCTGCGATACGGCCGTCTCGCGGGCCTGCTGGCGAGCGTCGTCTTCGTTCGCCGCCAGGACCTCGACCTCCGTCTTTCGGTGGAGGTCTACGAGGACGGTGTAGAGCCGCAGCCGGCCAGAGTCGGCGTCGGCGCGGCTCACTAGCGCCCCGGCTTCTGTGTCAGCACCGACCCGGCGAGCGTTCGGGTCGCCGAGTTCGAACGGCCATCCTGCAACGCCTTGGAAGCGGCCGTCGCGGTCTTGCTAGACGACCGCTTGGGTGTTCCGGACTGCGCCAGCGCGCTTCCCGCGAGGGATTTTGCGGTTGCACTGGCCGTTGGGCTTCGGAGGGTCTCCGACGCCAGACGGGTGACCTTGGAGCCAGACGGTTCACGCTTGGGTATGACGGTTCCTCGTCGTGGCCGGAGGGAAACCTGGCGCGCTCGCCACGGTGAAGCGCGCTGAGGAAAATGCTTAAGCGGCGCGATGCAAGGGCTGCTGCATCTCGGCGACATCGAGCGTGAAGTCCAGCGGGACCGGAACCGGAGCGACGGGATCGCGCTTGTCGTTGTACACATCGACATCGGTCTTGATCTGGAGGCAGTCGCCGACGATCTGCTGACGCCGCTGTGCGAAGGAGCGAACGAAGTGCTAATGGGGTGCCACCGGATCGTCCAGGTCGGCCCAGAGCGACAAGGTCTTGTTGCCTTTCTTGTGGGTCGCGGCATGCTTGGCGCGGTAGCGCCGACCGTGCTTGTCGGTCCGATACTCCTCACGGAACACCTGCGAAATGTCGGCCGCGATCACGTCAATGATCGTTCTCGCGTTCGGCTTGTGCAGGCCGTTGTGGAACGCCCAGGCCGCTACTTCATGGGGGTCGAGCAGGCCATCGTGGCCGGTCTCCGCCTTGTACCGCTCGATGTAGTCCTTGACCTGATTGCTGTATGCGGACATCGCGAGTTCTCCTTCAGTGCGTCTGGACGACACCCCAACCGTCGGTGCGGGCGGCGTTCGTCACGAATGCCCGCACCTTGGCCTGGTGCTTACGGAAAAGGTCATAGCGGGCGAGCTGCCGCTGCAGCTGGCCCACCACAAGCCCGGGATGGACGTTGATTCGCTGCGCAAACTGCAGGACGCGTTCTTCCTTGAAGAAGGGTGACACCCGTGCAATGAACCCACTCACTTCTGCCTGGTCGACACAGAACTGCGCCGCAGCGTCATTCGCCACCTTCTCCTCGTCATTGATCTGTGTGGACGAAGGGCTTTCGACCTCCTGATCGAGGATGTAGCCCTTGTCCCGGCCGTGACGCTGGAGCACGTGTTCCAGTTCGTGACGGAGCACGAACCAGAAGTTGTCGATGCGATCCAAGCGCAACGTCATGGCGACGACGGGCTGATCGTCCGCAAGCCAAAAACAGGCCCCGTCGATCTTCGTACCCGCGATCGGCTCCACAATCACCCAGCGGACACCGCATTCTTCGAGGATTCGAGCGACGTGGCGGGTTTCTTCCGGCGCGGTGCGCAGCGCCGAGAGTCGCAGCAGGGCATGGCGCAGCGCAGACTCGTCGTACGGGCGGGTGACGAGTTCACGCGCCACATGCCGGGCCCGGTAGAGCCACGCCAACTGGAGCATGGTCGGGCCCGTCTCTGCATCGGTCTTGCGGGCGGCGTGCGCGAAGGCGGGCTCGGCCCCGAGGTGGGGGATGCCGAAGAACTGGCAAAACTGCTGCTCGAGGACATCAATGCTGGTGCTGGCCGAGACCCAGCCGCGCTTGATCATCTCCCGAACCGGAAAGCGGTTGTACAGGTCGGCGCGCCGCTTGATCAGGTTGTCCGCCATCCGAACCTTGGAGAGCTGGTACTGGCTCTCGAGGTTCATCCACACCTCCGGGCCCGTGCCCAGGGACTCCCCAAGCTGGATGGCCGTTTCCGGCGTAATGGCCTTCTTGCCCGCAATGATCTCGTTGATCAGACGAACAGGGCGGCCGATGATTTCGGCAAGCTCCGTCTGCGACCAGTTGCGGGCTTCCAGCTCCTCACGGAGGAATTCGCCCGGTGGAAAGACTTCGGCGAACGTACTCATGACATGTCCCCAGGGGTGTTAGTGGTAATCGGCGATCTCGATGACGACGACCTGCTTGCCCTGATCGTCCTCAGCAATCCGGAGGATTAGTCGCCACTGCTTGTTCAGTCGCATCGATCGTTGACCGGCCCGGTCGCCCTTCAACTTTTCGTAGTGGAGTGACTTCATCTCGTAGAAGGCGCGCTCATCCAGTGCCGCGTGAATGAATTGAATCCGCATCCGAAAGACCTTCACCAAGGCGGCGTCCAAGCCGTGGGTGTAGGTCGGATCCTCCTCGAGGCGCCTTAACGCCGGATCCTCGAATCTGACTTCCATGCGTTCCGAGTGCCTAAATAACCTTCTTTTACACTTAGTGTAATAGCGGAATCTTACCGAGGCAAATCCTTTCTTTGTTTGGGGTCCCCTCGTTTTCAGTGCAATAACTGGCGGTACGCAAACCCAGCACTGGCGCGGGGGTGGTGTTGGTAGATCGTTGATTCTGTTGGCTTTCCTGTTCACTTCTCAAACGGGTATCGTGGCCTCCCACTAATGGGGTTCACGATGCAGGACTGGCAAACGACGTTTTTGGGGATGCGTGAGCTGCCCCGCGATATCAGTGACTTCGAGATGAAGGCGTTTTTCACCTTCGATGGTGCAGAGCGCGAGGCAATCAATGCGCGCCGGGGTGACGCCCACAAGCTCGGTCTGGCGCTGCATATCGGGTTTTTGCGCATGAGTGGCCGCCTGCTGTATGCCTTTCGGGTGGTTCCCGTCGCCCTGTGGCGCCACTTGAGCGAGGAACTTGGCATTGCCACCCCTGATGTGGCTTCGCTGCGCACGCTGTACGGGCGGGAGAAGACACTGTTCGATCACCAGCAAGTAGCGTGCACGGCCCTTGGTTTTCGGTGGATGAGCGAGCACCAACGCCGCTCCCTGGTGCGTGAACTGCGGGACGAAGTGGCCCGTTGCGCCGACCGCGATCAACTGCTCGGGAGGGCCCGCCAATGGCTGTACAAGAATAAGCTGGTGATCGTGCACGAGCGGGCCATCCGGACTTTGATTGCGAGCGCACTCACCCAGCTCGAAGCGGAGACAGGTGCTGCAATCGCCGCCAGCGTCGATCCGGCAACCCTTGATCGGTGGCGAACCTCGGTTGCAGAGCTGCGCCCAGATGGACAAACCCAACAAAGCTGGCTGTGGTCGGCGCCGGCCAAGCACTCAACCCGCCAAATCAGCGAGGTACTTGAACGCATCGATCTGCTGTACGAGCTGGACGTTCATAAACACCTGACCGACATCCCCGATCTCATCTTGCGCCGTTACGCGCGCCGACTAGTCTCTCGGCCGCCGTCTGCCGGCGCCAAGATCAAGGAACCCGCGCGCACCGTGGAGGTCGCCTGCTTTCTGCGGTATTGCCTGTTCACCACCACGGACCAGTTGATTTTGATGGTGCAGCGCCGGATTGCCGATCTGTGGCGCCAGACCGCTGCCGAGGTCCCCGCCACCGTCAACTGGGCGGCGATGTACAAAACGCTACTGGCCGAACTCGTGGCCTTGAGCGCCCAGGGCGCTGTGCCGGACGCCGAGCTGCGCGCACGGCTTGAAGCCTTGGTCATCGAAACCCAGAAACGCAAGCCACCCAGTCGGGCCTCCCTTGTGCGCGAAGGATTGATTGATGTCATTCGCCCCGTACGCTCACTGCTTGTGGCAATTGCAAAGCTTCCATGGCAAGCCACCGGAGAGCATCCCACCATCGACGCCCTGACGAAATTGAGCGCCTATTACGCCAGTAACATCAGAAAGTTGCCGGATGGCGTTGTCGCGCCAGGCCTGGGGAAGGTCTGGCAAGCCGCCATATCCAGCCCAGACCGGGAACGGGCGTTTCGGGCATTGGAGGTTGCCACCTTGTTTGCCCTGCGCCGCGCGGTGCGCAATGGATCGGTCTGGATCGAGCACAGCTTGAGTTTTAGGGGCCGTGCACGCCTGTTCTTCACGGACGAACGTTGGAAGGACGAGTCCAAGAAGCACTATGCCCGTCTGTCGCTGCCCGGCAAGGCGGCCACCTTTCTGAAGCCATTGTTGGCCAAGGTAACTGCAGGTGTCGATGCTGTGGCTGCGGCGGCACGCAGTGGCGTACTGCGCGTCGACGATGAACTCCACCTCTCAGTTTTACCCGCCGAAGACGAAGACCCCGAAGTCACCAAGCTACGGGCGGCTTTGGATCACCGCATCGGCGAAGTGCAATTGCCTGAAGTGATTCTGGCCGTTGACGCCCAGGTGCGCTTCAGCTGGATCATGCTCGGCCGTGAACCACGGTCAACAGCGGAACTGCTGATGGTCTATGCCGGCATCATGGCCCACGGCACCAGTCTGACAGCCATCGAATGCGCGCGCATGATTCCGCAGTTGTCTGCCACCAGCATCCGCCAGGCCATGCGCTGGGCACGGGACGAACGCCGTCTGAGTCAGGCTTGCCAGGCGGTGCTGGAGTTTATGCAACGCCACCCGATCGCCACCACTTGGGGCCGTTCAGACCTGGCGTCTTCTGACATGATGAGCATGGAGACAACCAAGCGGGTATGGCAGGCCCGGCTTGATCCCCGGCGCAACACGCCCTCCATTGGCATCTACTCCCATGTACGCGACCGCTGGGGAATCTTTCACGCACAGCCCTTCGTGCTCAATGAGCGCCAAGCTGGCGTGGCCATTGAAGGCGTCATACGTCAGGAACGCCTTGAAACCAGCCAACTGGCGGTGGACACCCACGGCTACACCGATTTTGCGATGGCACTGGCCCGGTTGTTGGGCTTTGATCTTTGCCCGCGGTTGAAGGAATTGAAACAACGCCACCTGTTCGTGCCTCGCGGCGCCAAGGTGCCAGCCGAAATAGCTGCGGTGTGCGAGGCCAATGTTGACGTTGCCCTGATCGAAAAGCATTGGGACAGCCTGGTGCATCTGGCGGCTTCGGTCATGAGTGGTCACGCCAGTGCGGTGGCAGCACTGGCGCGGTTTGGCTCTGCTGCCCAGGGTGACCCCATCTATGACGCTGGCGTGCAATTGGGACGTTTGCTGCGAACCGCGTTCCTTGCCGACTACTTTGTTAAAGACGCTTTCAGGAATGAATTGCGCCGGGTGCTCAACCGGGGGGAGGCGGTCAACGCCCTCAAGCGCGCCATTTACACCGGCCGGATCAGCCCGGCACAGGCCAAACGTGTGGACGAAATGCAGGCTGTGGCCGACGCGTTGAGTCTGCTGGCCAACATCGTCATGGCGTGGAACACGTCACAAATGCAGGCTGTTCTGGATCGCTGGTCGAACCGCCGCCAGGCCATTCCGCCGGAACTGATCGGAAAAATTGCTCCCACCAGGCTGGAAAGCATCAACCTGCGAGGCGTGTTCCGCTTTCCTGTTGACCGTTATGCCGACCAAATCCTGCCCTCGCGGCAGGGAGCACCGATAACTGGCACCAACGGATGAAACCGATCACGGTTTGACGCCACGAATCCCGGATTTGAAGGTGAACAGGAAAGCCAACAGAATCAACGATCTACCAACACCACCCCCGCGCCAGTGCTGGGTTTGCGTACCGCCAGTTATTGCACTGAAAACGAGGGGAC
>JAWLAY010000010.1:0-204867 GCA_041395245.1 Lysobacteraceae bacterium | reverse complement strand
TATGGGGGCAACAATTATTTTCAATGCAAAGCAAATAGATATTTTTCAATGCTTTGCATCGCTTTGTCTGTGGACCCCGCCTCCACCAACAGCAAAACCCCAACCGTTCCCGGTTGGGGTTTTTTCTTGCCTGATCGCGCCGACTCCCTCGTGGTGTTGGGGTTCCGAAGAACACTTGCCGTCGCAGACCGCATTCCACTTGTCCCGTCGCTGCTGCCGGAAATGATCGACCATCTGGGTGGGGGACTCATCTAACAGTGGGGCGCTCTGGCGCTGGCCTGCGGGTTGTCATTTTCCGCGACGCGCTTCAAGCCAATCACGGCCCGCCAGCGCCGTTTCGACTCCGGCAGATCGGGGCCAAGGTCGAGTCGCTCCAGCCAGGGCGGGAAATCGTCGGGTTCTTCGCCACGTTCGGGCAGCCATTCGCGATACAACCACTCGAACGCCGCAGCCATGCGACTATCTGGGCCAACATGCGCAATGACGACGGCGCGCATGGGTGGAATTCGGGTGCGGAATACATCGCTGGCGGAGAGGTCAATATCGCGATGCGTGGGCACTTCGACGGCCAAGTCGATGCGGAAGGTGTCGACGGGTTCATCCGGTGGCGTGTGAAACAGATTGAAGGTGCGACTGTTGCGCGGATGCAGGCCGTGCTCACGTCGCCAGGCGATGAAGCGTCGCAGGGTGTCGCCGAGTTTTCGTGGGTCGCCACGGTGCGACATCGCGAACAGTTCAATGCCGGGCACATCGACAACCTGCAGGTACGGGGTGAAATCGGTCATGGTGGGCATACTCGTCGGAATCGTGAGGGCATGCGACAGGCTCAGCCAGTCGGGCTGTGCGCGGAATGCACTGGGCGACTGACCCAGCGTGCGCTGAAAGGCGCGCGTGAAGGCTTCCAGCGAGCCGTATCCCGCCTGCAGCGCGATCGCGGCGACCGAGTCCTGCCGATACGCCAGGGCCTGCGCGGCGCGTTGCAGACGCCGCAGTTGCTGATAGCGACCCAGCGGCAGTCCGAACAGCGCGCTGAACTGGCGCTGGAAATGCCAGGGCGAACAGTTGGCCAATGAGGCCAGCGCGGTGCAATCGAGCGCTACGTCGAGGTTTGCGTCGAGGTGATCGAGCACGGGCTGAAAGCGCCGATGCCATCGGCTGTTTGGGTTCGGGCTGTTGGTGGTCTGGATCATGCAACGAGCTTAGCCCTGCCCTGCGGTCAGCGCCTGATCACCAGTGCCGTCCTTCGCGCGAACAACGAACCCCACCATCGCATCAGGTGCCCGAATCGCCCGCACTCTGCGACCACACTGATCCGGCAACCTCTCAGGATTGAGAAACTCAAGCGAAAGCCCGGCGAGACTTGCACCACGTTTTCTGGTTTTCGCCGGGCAATGGTTCAACTATTTCCCGGGGATCCCGCAGTAAAGAACAGTCCATGAGGATGCGATGCTGATTTCCCACAAACTCAGACACACTCCTACTATTGGTCACCGGCCGTACACCGCGGTCAGCCAAACCCAGACCAGGAGAATCGCGTGAGCGTGACCGACCCAAGCCTCATCCGCGCAACGCACGATGCGTCCCGGCGTCGTTTCCTGCGCGCCATCGGTCCCTGCAGTCTGGCAGGACTCTCCTTGTTGTCGGGTCTGCAAGCCTTCGCGCAATCGGACAGTTCGACGCGCTTTGGCCCAGCGATGCCCGACATCAAGCCACAACAAGTGTCCGAGCATGTCTGGATGATTTTTGCCGAAGACGGCTTTCCCACCGCACGCAATCAGGGAATGATGTCGAACATCTTCTTTGTGGTGACGCGCGACGGCGTGGTGGTGCTGGATTCCGGCTCCTCGCTGCAGATTGGCCAGATGGCGATCCGGATGATCCGCACGGTCACCGACAAGCCGGTGGTTGCGGTATTCAACAGTCATTTCCATGGCGATCACTGGCTGGGAAATCAGGCCTTCGCCGAAGCCTTCGGCAGCGAACTGCCGATCTACGCCTTGCAGCCTGCCATCGATCGTATTCAGAGCTATGACGGCAAGCTGTGGCAGCAGGCGCTGGAGCAATGGACCGAGCACGCCACCGCAGGCACCGTGGTCGTCGCGCCAAACCGCGCGGTGGAACACGGACAGACGTTTTCGTTTGGCGATGTCACCTTGCGCATGCACTTCTACGGCCACGCGCATACACCGGCGGATCTGAGCGTTGAAGTGATCGAGGATCAGGTCACCCAGGTGGGCGACATCGCCATGGGCAATCGCATCGCCAACATGGACGATGGCAGCTATCCGGGCACCTTCGCGTATTTCGACGCGCTCAGCGCCGCCGCAGGCGAGCAGCTCTGGCTACCCGGCCATGGTCTGCCCAGCAAGGATCTGTTGCGGAGCTATGGCAGTTTCCTGAAAGGCATCTGGGAAACCTGCGTCAAGGCGGTCGAAGATGGCACGCCACTCGATCAGGTCAAGGCGTTGGTACTGCAGGACCCACGCGTCGCGGCGCGCGCAGGGACGATGCAAGGCTTCGACGACAACATCGGCAAGTACACCAGCCTGGCCTACCTGGAGGCCGAGCGCGAGGCGTTCTGACGCGTGCTGCCGTAAGCGCACGCCGCACCGTGATACAGAGCGTGATGACCCGACCCGACGGCGTTGGGTCACGGTATCGGCAAAGCGCAGCGGTGGCTTCCCTACCCGGGATCGTCCGGCGTCGGCAGCGCGGGCGTTCATCGCAGACTGTTAAACTAAGTGCACGCAGCCACCGTGGTCGCTGCACCGTTTGCAATACGTCCCCCGTTCGACAAGGAATCTCTATGGCAGCGCATATCCTGCAGGCGCTCGGCTTGGCCGACAGCAACTCTGGCACTTATCTTGGCAATGGCGAGTGGTCGAAGACCTCGGATGCCGGTGTGCTGGAGCCCATCAATCCCAGCAGCAATGAAGTCATTGCGCGGGTCCAGGCCAGTTCCGAGGCCGACTACGAGTTGATCATGCAGCGCGCGCAGGCGGCGTTCAAAGTCTGGCGCACCACGCCTGCACCGCGTCGCGGCGAAGCCGTTCGCCTGTGTGGCGAAGCGCTGCGCCAGCATAAGGATGCGCTGGGCAGCCTGGTTGCGCTGGAGATGGGCAAGATCAAGCCGGAAGGCGATGGCGAAGTACAGGAAATGATCGACATCGCCGACTTTGCTGTCGGCCAGTCGCGCATGCTGTACGGCTACACCATGCATTCCGAGCGCCCCGGTCATCGCATGTACGAGCAATGGCAGCCGCTGGGCATCGTCGGCGTCATCAGTGCATTCAACTTCCCGGTCGCGGTGTGGGCATGGAACAGCTTCCTGTCGGCGATCTGCGGCAACATCACGATTTGGAAGCCCTCGCCGAAGGTGCCGCTGTCGGCGGTGGCAGCAATGAAAATCTGCAACGAAGCGCTTCGCGCGGGCGGATTCCCCGACATTTTCTTCCTGTTCAACGACGCAGGCACCGAACTGGCGCAGAAGTTTGTCGATGATCACCGCATTCCGCTGATCAGCTTCACCGGTTCGACCAAGGTGGGCCGTCTGGTCGGTGAGCGCGTTGCCCAGCGTATGGGCCGCTCCTTGCTGGAACTGGGCGGCAACAACGCGATCATCGTCGACGAAACCGCTGATCTGAAGCTGGCCATTCCGGCCATCGTGTTTGGTGCGGTCGGTACGGCAGGTCAGCGCTGCACGACGACGCGTCGCCTGTTCGTGCATCGCTCGCGGATGGACGAAATCCTGCCGCGCCTGTTGGCAGCGTACAAGCAAGTCGAGGCCAAGATCGGCGATCCGACCGACCCGGCCACACTGATGGGCCCATTGACTGATCAGGCCTCGGTGCAACGCTTCCTCGGCATGCTCGACAAGGCGCGCTCACTGGGCGGCACCGTGCATGGTGGCGTCAAGCTGGATCGACCCGGCAACTTCGTCACCCCGGCCATCGTCACCGGCGTCAGCAATGACAGCGAAGTCGTGCAGACCGAAACCTTCGCGCCGATCCTCTACGTGATGCCGTTCGATACGCTTGACGAGGCCATCGATCTGCAGAACGCCGTTCCGCAAGGTCTGTCCTCGGCGATCTTCACCCTGAACCTGAAGGCCGCCGAGCAGTTCCTGTCGGCAGCGGGCTCGGACTGCGGCATCGCCAACGTCAACATCGGCACTTCGGGTGCGGAAATTGGCGGCGCGTTCGGCGGCGAGAAGGAAACCGGTGGCGGTCGCGAATCTGGCTCGGATGCCTGGAAGGCCTACATGCGCCGTCAGACCAACACGATCAACTACTCAAATTCGCTGCCGCTGGCGCAAGGCATCAAGTTCGATCTGTGAACACCGTTGGCGGGCTGCGGGGCATCTTCCGCAGCCCGCTCTGGCCTACGTCGTCTTGACGCAGTGCGTCGAAAAATCCGCTAAGCTCCAATTGCAAAATTTCTTGATGGGTTTTGCCTAGTTCGAGCGACTAGTACGCAGGGGTGGAGACCTACCGGGGGGTATGTCTCCGTGTCATCGCCAGTGATTGCCGCTGATCCCATCGGCACTCTGGTCCAGTTTGATTTCAACCTGCCTGGGCTACTGCATGTATTCGTTCGTTCGTCCGCTGCTGTTTTCGCTCGATCCTGAGCGTGCTCACGACCTCGCACTGACCCAACTCGACAAAGTTCATTCGCTTGGTTTGACTCGGCTGATCGCACCGAGAGTAAACCCGTGCAAGGTCAAGTTCTGGGATATCGAATTCGCCAATCCCGTTGGCCTGGCCGCCGGTCTGGACAAGGATGGTGCGCACATCGATGCGTTGGGCGCACTGGGCTTCGGCTTTCTGGAAATCGGCACCACCACGCCCCGTCCGCAGGAGGGCAATCCCAAGCCACGCCTGTTTCGTCTGAAGCAACACGCGGCAATCATCAACCGCATGGGCTTCAACAATCTCGGTGTGAATGCCCTGCTGCAGAACGTCGACCGCAGTCGTTACAAGGGTGTGCTCGGGATCAACATCGGCAAGAACAAAGACACGCCCAACGAGAAAGCCTTCGACGACTACCGATACTGTCTGGAGCGTGTCTACCCGGCCGCGCACTACGTCACGGTGAACATCTCTTCGCCCAACACGCAGGGCTTGCGCGAGCTGCAGAATGCGGACGAACTGCATCGCTTGCTGAGTCGACTGCGCGATACGCAGGAAAAACTGGCAGCCCAGCATCGCAAGCGCACACCGGTGCTGGTGAAGATCGCCCCCGACCTCAGCGATTCGCAACTGGAGTCGATGTGCATGATCCTCGCGGCCAGTCGTGTCGATGGCGTGATTGCTACCAACACCACCGTGGATCGACTTCCCGTGCAGGGGCATGTGCACGCCAAAGAGGCAGGTGGGCTGTCGGGCAAACCGCTATATGGGCGCTCCACCCAGGTTCTGCGCCACCTGCGTGCCCACCTACCCTCGTCAATCCCGGTGATCGGCGTCGGCGGCATCCATTCGGGCGCCGATGCGGTGGGAAAAATCGCCGCGGGCGCATCGCTGGTGCAGTTGTATACCGGCTTCATCTACCATGGCGCACCGCTGATCCGTGACTGCGTCGAGGCCATCCGACGCCGCCGCGAAATGGCCTCACCCCGAAGTAGTTGATGCCCTTCCCCAACGCTCTGAGCAATGTCCCGCTGCGCGACGCCAACACCTTTGGATTTGCCTCGCAAGCGCGCTGGCTGATGCGCGTGACCGAGCGAAACCAGGTGAGCGATGCCGCCATCGTGGCGGCTCAGTACGCGAACAAGCGGAAACTGCCAATTCTCGTGCTGGGCGGCGGCAGCAATGTCCTGCTGGACGAGGTGATCGAAGCGCCCATCCTGCAAATCGCCACGCGCGGAATCCGCATCGAGGCCTTGCCGGACGGCGACGCGCTGGTCCATGCCGAGGCGGGCGAACCATGGCATGCGCTGGTCGAGCACTGCGTGCGAGCGGGTCTGTGGGGCATCGAGAATCTGAGCCTGATTCCGGGCACGGTGGGCGCTGCGCCGGTACAGAACATCGGCGCCTACGGCAGCGAGATCGCCTCGTGCGTGACCGCCGTCGACGCCATTGACCTGCGATCCGCAAGCCCGCAGGTGTTCAACGCGGACACCTGCGAGTTTGGCTATCGGGACAGCCGGTTCAAGCGCGAGCCGGGACGATGGCTGATCCGAAGCATAAGTCTTCGCCTGCGTCGGAGCGGTCAGCCACGCATCGACTATCCCGGTGTAGAAGCGGCGCTGCGTGAAGCAGGCATTGTGTCGCCAGGCGCGGCGAGCCCTGCGCAGGTAGCCGATGCCATCGCCGCAATTCGCCGCCGCAAACTACCCGACCCCGTCGAATTGGGCAATGCCGGCAGCTTCTTCAAGAACCCGCAGGTCAGCGCCGCCATCGCGAACCAACTGGCGCGCGACTGGCCGTCAATGCCGATCTTCCCGGTCGCCGATTCAGACGAACGCAAGGTGTCGGCAGCGTGGATGATCGAAACCTGCGGCTGGAAAGGCCATCGTCGAGCGGCGGTCGGGGTGTCGGATCGCCATGCACTGGTGCTGGTCAATCATGGTGGCGGACGGGCGCAAGATATTCTGGCCCTGGCCACGGACATCACGACTTCGGTCCAGCAGCGATTCGGGCTGACGCTGGAGCGCGAACCGGTCGTGTTCAGCGACGCCACGACATGAGCGATGACGACGCCATCGCGCGTGGGCAGCAGGCCAGCCGCACCCTGTGGCAGGCGGTCGCGTGGATGGCCGTCAGCACCGTGTTCTTTGGACTGATGGCAGTGTGGATACGTCTGGCCAGCCGCCAGTTGCATCCTTTCGAGATCGCCTTTTTCCGCAATCTGTTCGGTCTCGTGTTCGCGCTTCCACTGCTGATTCAGCACGGCCCCAGTCTGCTCAAGACCGACAAATTGCGCTTCTACGTGCTGCGCTGCCTGATTGGCATCGCGTCGATGCTGGCAGGATTCTGGGCCATCGTGAACCTGCCGCTGGCACAGGCGGTCGCGCTGTCGTACGCGACGCCATTGTTCGTCACCATCGGCGCCGTGCTGGTCCTCGGCGAAGTGGTCCGCGCGCGACGCTGGACCGCCGTCCTGATCGGTTTTGTTGGGGTGCTGGTCATTCTCCGCCCCGGCACTGACTTCAATCAGGGCGCCTGGATCGCCGTGCTGTCCGCCGCGTTAAGCGGAACGGTCGCGATCAGCATCAAGTTTCTCTCGCGCACCGAGAAGCCTGACGCCATCGTGCTGTTCACCACCCTGATCTGGGTTCCCATGTCGCTGCTGCCTGCACTGTTCGTCTGGCAGTGGCCGGTGGGCATCATCTGGTTGTGGATCGTGCTGGCGGGCATGTTCGGCACGCTGGGGCACCTGTGCTGGACCCGCGCCTTGCGCATGGCCGATGCGTCCTTCCTGACCCCGATCAGTTTCCTGCAGATGCCTTTGGTCGTCGCTGCAGGGATTTGGCTGTTCGACGAACCGATGGACGCCTGGGTCATTGCTGGAAGTCTGATCATCCTAGCCGCCAACGCCTACATCGCGCACCGCGAGGCTCAGTTGGCACGACGTACCGTCAGCGATCCGCAGGTTGCCGCCGAGGCAGCGCGCGATCGCTGAGCCGTCCAGAGGTGTATTCCCGGCGACCGTCGCGGCGTCGTCAGTGCGCCGTGACCCACTTTCGTACGGAGTCCAATTGGGCACGAACCGAGGCCTGCAGCGAGTCAGTCTCCATCGCGAGCAAGGGCACAAATACCTCGTCACGCAATAGCGCGATGTCTGCGGAGCTCAAGGCGGTGGCCGGCAACTCGGCGAGATTCCAGGCTGCCGACAGAACTTGCGGATGACCGTCCTCAAGCGTCGCCCGCCGACCATTCAACACGGTGAGGAAGTCCCGCCTGGCCGCTTTCAGGCGCCCGGCCTGAGCCTGCAGTCGCCCTCGCAGCTCGATGATGTTGAGCGTTTCGGGATGGCTTTCTCCCAGGTCCGCCGTGCGGATTTCCGCCACGCCGTCAACCAGGCTCAGCGCTTCGCCGGGATCGCCGAGGAAGCCCAACACCGAGGCCACGCTGGCGATGGACTGCAGGGTGTCGGGATGGCGCGGACCGAGCAGGTCGACGCGCGCCGCCGCCACATCGCGCAACAGCACGACCGCTTCCTGCAAGGCCGCCGTGCGCGCCGGACTGGGCTCATCATCCTGTACCGCACGCGCCAGGGATGCCGCCAGATTGCCCCGCGCACGCAAACTCAGTGGATGTCGCGGTCCCAATATCCGATCACGCGATTCGACCACTTCGCGCAACAGGACGTTGGCCTCTTCGAATCGCTGCAGACGCACCAGACTGGTTCCGGAATTGCTCAATTGCAGCAGACTGAACGGGTGTTCGCGACCCAGCAACGACTGTGATCGGTCGAACAATCGATCGCTGATCGCCAGCGCACCTTCCACATCGCCCATCTCGGCGCGAACGGGAATCAGGTTGTTCAGGGTCTGCATCTGTTCAAGCGTCAACACAGCGTCAGCAGGCAGTGCGTTCAGGGTGGCTTCGCTTTGCTCACGCGCTTCGTCCGCGCGATTCAGGCGGAGCAAAGCGAGCGCATGGCGGGACAGCAGTTTGGCGCGCAGCAATTGCTCGCCAGTCAGCGATGGATCGGTCATCCGCTGCAACGCCGAGGCAAGACGGACTTCGGCGTCGGCAAAACGCCCTGCGTCCATGTCCACCTGGGCCAATACCGCCTGCAGATCGATCCACGGTCTCGGCAGTCGCTCAAGCGCCTCCAGACCGGCATCGGCGAGCGCAGCAGCTTGCTGCGCTTCCTTGACCTGACCGGATGCCTGCAAGGCAACGATCCAGCGCCCAAGCGTTTCCAACCGGCGTGGATCACGTTCGCCGTAACGTTGGGTTTCGGCGACGATCCGCTGACCCAGCAGATCCGCCGCCGCGCGCGCGTTGCCGATGCCTTCATAGGTATCCGCCACGCTGCCGCGCAGTTCGTCGGCCAGCACCGGTTGCGCATTGAAATCCCGCTCGATGGTACCCAGCGCCTGCTGCAGGATTTGCCGGTCCAGTACATTGCGGGCGAGATCAACCGGATCGGTCAGATCAATCGCGCGCAACAGACCGATGCGAGACTGCTCGTCCATCGCCCGATAGGCAGGCGTGCGCGCCACCAACTCGCGCTGGATCGACAACATGCCCTGCCCCAGCGCGCCCGGATCGAGCGCGGCCAGCATGCGCTTCTGGAAACTCACTACCTGCTGCAGTTGCTGCCCGCGGGCCTCGGCCTCCGCACGCTGTTCGCGTGCTTCGCGCAGTCCGAGCAGGGCCAGACTCAAGCCGACCACCAGCGCCAAAACGACGCTCAGGCCACTGGCCAGCGCCAACGCGTGGCGGCGTGCGAATTTGCGCGCCCGATAGGCGCGACCACCCGGGTGTGCCACCAGGGGTTGCTTGCGCAGGAATCGCTGCAGATCCTCGGCGAACGCGGCGACGGTCGGATAGCGGTCGGCACGATCCAGCGCGGTGGCGCGAATCACGATCCAATCCAACTCGCTGCGCAGAGTCTGTGTCAGTCGCCGCAATGGCATCTGCATGGCGGCTGCCCACTGCTTCTGCGTTTCCGGTTCGCGCTTGGCCAGTCCTTCCGAGGCCCTGGTCATCGGCTGGCTTTGCGTATGCGCCGCCCATTCGCGAGAACTGCGCGCCGGGCGTTCTCCGGTCAGCAGTTCGAACAGCATCACCCCCAGCGAGTAGATGTCACTGCGAATATCCAGCGCGCCGAGTGTGGCGTCTGCCTGCTCCGGGCTCATGTACTCCGGCGTCCCGGCCTGACCGTCCGTATGACCTTCCGAGCTGGCAATTCCGAAGTCAATTAGCTTCGGGTGTGGACGATCATTGCCGATCACCAGCACATTGGCGGGCTTGAGGTCCCGGTGGATGACGCCGCGCTGATGAGCATGCTGCACGCCCTCCAGCAACTGCAGGAACAAATCGATGCGCGGTGCCAGTGGGAGTTGGTGTTCGCGACAGAAATGTGTCAGCGGCACACCCTCGATGTATTCCATGACCAGAAAGGGCGTGCCGTCATCCAAGGTGCCCGCGTCGAACAACTGGGCAATCGCGGGATGCTGCATCTGCGCGAGCAACTGTCGCTCCAGCTCGAACCAAGTCCGTTGTCGCAGGTCGAGCTGGCGGGTTTTCAGGCGTTTGACTGCCACGGTTCGCTGGACGGGACGCAACTGGGTGGCGCGATACACCTCACCCATGCCACCCGACGCGACCAGGGCATCAATCCGGTAATCGCCCAAACGCAAGCCTGGCGGCCAGGCTTGGTCGGAATCGGCGGTGCCTTCGGCCAAGGGCATCGCCACGGTCGGCGTCGCCATATCCGCTTGGGCATCGCCGATAACCTGATTTTCGGGTTTGTGGTGCGGGCCGTTCATGGGCGAACGTCTGCCAGGTCGGTGAGCAGGGCGGATGATAGGCTTGGCCGCCGCTTCGCGAATAGTTTGGCAATCTCCGGGTCGAAGTCCGCCTATGCACGAGCACCCAACCACCCAGCGCACCGTCTACAGTCCGGGGCCCTTGTCGCCCGTGCCCAGCTCTGCCTGTCTGGTGGTGATTCACGGCGAAGGCCTGGGAAAGCGGCAGGACGTGCGCGAGGACGTCGTCAGAATCGGCCGTGCGCCGGATTGCACCCTGCTGATCGCCCACCCAAGCATCTCCCGACGCCATTGCGAAGTCTGGCGCGAGGAAGGGCGCTACTGGGTCCGTGACCTCGGCGCGACCAATCGCACCCGGGTCAATGACCGACCGGTGGAGCGCATGGAGCTGCGCGATGGCGATCACCTCACGATTGGCGAAACCCTGCTCAAGTTCATCAGCCACGAGAGCCTTGAAGCGCGTTACCACGAGGAGGTGTATCAGCTCGCCACTCAGGATGGGCTGACCGAACTCGCCAACCGGCGTCATTTCGCGGCACAGATTGACGTCGAGATCGTTCGCTCGCTGCGCCACGCGCGCGACATGTCGCTGTGCCTGATCGACATCGATCATTTCAAGCCGGTCAACGACCAGTTCGGTCACATCGCAGGCGATCTGGTGCTGAAGCAGATGGCGGCGGTGATTCGCGGCCATTTGCGGCGGGAAGACCTGGCCGCCCGAATCGGCGGCGAAGAGTTTGCCATTGTGCTGCCGGAAACCGCTGCCGAGAACGCCACCCGGTTCGCCAACAGCCTGCGTGAAGCCATTGCTGCCGAGACCTTCATGCTGGACGGCGAAGCGCGCCACCTGACCGTGAGTATCGGCATTGCCGGTCTGGGGCCACATGCCAGTGATCGCAGCAGCCTGATGCGCAACGCCGACAAGGCGCTCTATCACGCCAAAGATGGCGGACGAAACCGGGTTTGCCTGTGCACCCACGACGCATGTATCTGCGAGGACGTGCCGCCCGGATAGCCCGATACGACGACATCAGCCGAATCAGCGCGCGGATTCGATAGGACGCGCGGTAGCGGCTTGCACTACAATGCGTCGGTTTGCCCAGACAGGAGTCACGCCATGAATACCCGACCTTTGCAATACCGGCGCGTGCTTCTGAAACTTTCCGGCGAGGCCCTGATGGGTCGCTTCGACTACGGAATCGACCCCGACGTCATCAGCCGGATCGCCGCCGAGGTCATCGAGGTCAACAAGGCGGGCGCGCAGATCGGTCTGGTCATCGGCGGCGGCAACATTTTTCGCGGTGCGGGCCTTGCCGCTGGCGGCATGGACCGAGTCACCGGCGATCACATGGGAATGCTGGCGACCATCATGAACGCGCTGGCGATGCAGGATGCGCTGGAAAAGCAGGGCGCCTACGCCCGCGTGATGAGCGCCGTGAAGATCAACGCGGTCGCTGAGGATTACATCCGTCGACGCGCGGTACGGCACCTCGAAAAAGGCCGCATCGCCATTTTCGCCGCCGGCACGGGCAACCCGTTTTTCACCACCGATTCGGCCGCCGCCCTGCGTGCCGTCGAAATCAACGCGGACCTGATGCTCAAGGCCACCAAAGTGGATGGGGTGTACGACAGCGATCCCAAGAAAAATCCCAACGCCCAGCGCTACGAGCATCTGACCTACGACGACGTGATCGCGCGCAATCTGCAGGTCATGGACACGGCCGCCATCGCGCTGTGCCGTGACTACGGCATGCCAATGCGCATCTACGACATGACCCGCCCAGGCGACTTGATGCGGATTCTGCAAGGTGAACCGATTGGCACGTTGGTGGACCGCGGCTGATCCATACCACGTGCCGCGCTGTTTCAGCACCTATAATCGCCCTCCAATCAGGACTACCAGGCCCCCACCATGATCAATGACATCAAGAAAGACGCCCAGGCGCGCATGCAGAAGAGCATTGAAGGGCTGCGCTTCGAACTGACCAAGTTGCGCACCGGGCGCGCATCAACCGCGCTCGTCGACAACATCAAGGTGAACTACTACGGTTCTGACATGCCGCTGTCGCAGGTCGCAACGGTTGCCATCGCCGACGCACGCTCGCTCACCATCACACCATGGGAAAAGGCCATGGTGGCGGCAGTGGAAAAAGCGATTTTCGCCTCGGATCTTGGGCTGACCCCGAATACCGCTGGGCAGGTCATCCGCATCAATCTGCCGCCGTTGACCGAAGAACGCCGCAAGGAACTGGCCAAGCATGTGGCGGGCGAAGGTGAGAACACCAAGGTCGCGATCCGCAACATCCGCCGTGATGCCATGCATCAGGTCAAGGAACTGCTCAAGGAAAAGGCGATCAGCGAAGACGAAGAGCGTCGCGCTGAAACTGACATCCAGGTGCTCACCGACAAGGCCGTCAAGGACGTCGACGCCGTCACCAAGGCCAAAGAAGACGAGTTGATGGCTGTTTGAGCCTCGCTGCCGGACCCGGCATGAGCCAACCGCCTTCCCATAGCCGGCCGCACAAGCCCGCTCACGTTGCCATCATCATGGATGGCAACGGGCGATGGGCAAAGGCACGTCATCGCCCGCGCACGCTGGGACACCGCGCTGGCGCACGCGCTGTCAACCTCAGCATCGATTTCTGTCTTTCGCAGGGCATCGAGACGCTCACGTTGTTCGCGTTCTCAAGCGAAAACTGGCATCGCCCCCCCGACGAAGTGTCGGCATTGATGAGTCTGTTCCTGCGCGTGCTGGATCGCGAACTGGAGGAACTGCATCGGCGCGGTGTCCGTCTTCGCTTTATCGGTGCGCGAGAGGATTTTTCGCCCGAACTGCAGGCCCGCATGGATCACGCGGAGATTCACACGCATGAAAACCGACGCCTGAATCTGTGCATCGCCGCGAGCTACGGCGGTCGCTGGGACATCACCCAGGCGATGCGAACGATCGCCCGAAAACTGAGCGCTGGCGAGATCCGCATCGAGCAGATCGATGAGTCACTGGTCGACCAGCATGTTTCACTGTCCGAGCTGCCCGCACCCGATCTGTTCATCCGTACCGGTGGCGATCACCGGATCAGCAACTTCCTACTGTGGCAACTGGCCTACACCGAGTTGTATTTCACCGAAACCCTGTGGCCTGATCTGACGGTCGAGGTTCTGCAAGCCGCGCTGGATGACTTTGCGCAGCGGGAACGTCGATTCGGTCGGGTCGGCGACCCCATTCCGGACTCCAAGGCGTGAAACAACGCATTCTTACCGCACTGCTTCTTGCGCCGCTGGCGATCAGCCTGCTGCTTTTCGCGCCAACCCGATGGTTGCTGCCTGTCATCGCCCTACTGCTGTTGGCGGGCGTCTGGGAATGGACTCGGTTGATCGGCTTCCGTACTCATCTGGCACGCGCCATTCTGCTGTTGCCGCCGGTTGCCATCATGGCCTGGCTGGCCCAGTTCGGTTGGCCGCAGTTGTTTCCGCTGGTCGTTCTTGCGGGCGTTCTGTGGTGGCTGGTGGCGACCGCGTGGATGTTCTTTCCGCAGATCGGCGCGCAACGGACCAATGGCGTTCGGCTGTGGAAATACGTGGTGGTACTGCTGATGGTCGTCCCGGCCTGGAGCGCGCTGGCGCTGCTGCATGCCGAACCCGAGCAGGGACCGGCCTGGGCGCTGTTCGCCGTCATGATCGTCTGGGTGGCCGACTCGGGCGCGTACTTCGCCGGTACCCGCTGGGGCGGGCGCAAGCTTGCGCCGAACATCAGCCCAGGCAAGACCTGGGCCGGATTGTGGGGCGGACTGGTGGCATCGCTACTGCTCGCGCTGGCCATGGCCCTGCTGATGGATCTTGGCCTGCGCGGCAGTGCCGGATTGCTGTTGGCAACCGCCATTTCGATGCTGATCTCGGTGGTCGGTGATCTTTGCGAAAGCCTGATCAAGCGCCATGCAGGCGCCAAGGACTCCGGTCACCTGATCCCCGGCCACGGTGGCGTGCTGGATCGACTCGACAGTCTGTTCGCCGCGCTGCCGATGTTCGTCATCCTGAAGTGGACCCTGCTGTGAAACGGATTGCCGTATTCGGCGCGACCGGCTCGATTGGCAGCAGCGCGTTAGATGTCATCGCACGGCACCCGGATCGCTTCCGCGCGGAAGTGCTTTCGGCCAATTCACAAGTCGAGCCGCTGCTGCGCCTGTGTGCCCGATTCAGACCGACGCTCGCCATCATCAATGACGCCCGCCATCTGGTTGCCTTGCGCGACGGATTGCGCGCGCTCGGCCTGTCAACCGAAGCGCTCGGTGGACCGGATGCCTTGGTTCAGGCGGCCAGACTGGAAACGGTAGACGTCGTCGTTGCGGCGATCGTGGGCGCAGCCGGCCTGCCCTCCACCTTGGCGGCGGCGCGTGCCGGCAAGCGCCTGCTGCTCGCCAACAAGGAATCCATCGTCGTTGCCGGTGTCCTGCTGATGCAGGCGATCCGTGAAGGCGGTGGCGAACTGATCCCGATCGACAGCGAGCACAGCGCGCTGTTCCAATGCCTGCCCGCGCCCGCGCTCGGTTGGGCGAACTCGGCCCAAATTCGCCGACTGGTGCTGACGGCGTCCGGCGGACCGTTCAAGGGCTGGCGTCGCGCACAGCTGGAAACCATCACGCCCCAGCAAGCCTGCGCCCATCCACGCTGGCAGATGGGACAGAAAATCTCCGTCGACTCCGCGACACTGATGAACAAGGGTCTGGAGGTCATCGAGGCGCACTGGCTGTTTGGTGCCGCCCCTGACCGGATCGAGGTCGTCGTGCATCCGCAGAGCATCATTCATTCGCTGGTCGACTACGCGGACGGCTCCATGCTGGCGCAACTGGGCACCCCGGACATGCGCACCGCACTGGCCTACGGATTGGCCTGGCCGGATCGCATCGAGTCTGGCGTGACGCCGCTGGACTTGCTGCAAGTCGCCCGGCTCGACTTTGAGGCGCCCGACCGGGAAGCCTTTCCCTGTCTCGATCTGGCCTACCAGGCGCTGCGCAGCGGCCCCAGCGCGACGACGGTCCTGAATGCCGCCAACGAGACCGCCGTTTCAGGCTTTCTTCAGGGGCAATTGCGTTTTCTAGCCATCGCCGATCACGTCCAGCACATGCTGGAGCGGTTTTCACGTGAGCAGGCATCCACGCTCGAAGACTTGCTGGAACTTGATCGCCGGGTCCGCCTCGAACCCTACACTCACCACTGACCCCACGGAATCCGCATGCAGGAACTATTCGGCTCTATCTGGTGGTTGATCGTCAGTCTCGGCGTCTTGGTCACCTTCCATGAATTTGGCCACTTCTGGGTCGCCCGCCGCTTTGGTGTGCGCGTGCTGCGTTTCTCGGTCGGCTTTGGCAAACCCCTCTGGTCGCGAACCGGCAAGGACGGTACGGAATACGTGATCGCCGCTATCCCGCTGGGTGGCTACGTCAAGATGCTGGATGAGCGCGAATACGACGTGCCGCCGCATGCCTTGGACGCCGCATTCAATCGCAAACCGGTCTGGCAGCGCTTTGCCATCGTCGCGGCCGGACCGGCATTCAACCTGCTGCTCTGTGTCCTGCTGCTGTGGGGGATGTTCGTCCTCGGAAAGAACGACTATCTGCCTATCGTCGGTCGAAGTACCGGTGTCGCGGCGCAGGCAGGGATCGAAGAAGGCGACCGCTTGCTGCGTATCGGTGGTCGCGAAGTCCAGACCTGGACGGATGCGAACATGCTGCTGCTGGCGGCAGGACTGGATCGGCAACCGGTCAGCGTGGAAGTGCAACACGGTTCGGACTCACCCCGCACGGCGACGCTCGATCTCTCGCAACTCCCTGTGGAATCCGACGAAAGCCGACTATTTGGCGACATCGGCATGGTTCCACAGCAAATGCTCCTGCGCGCGAAGATCGGCAAGGTGTCGGATGACTCCGCTGCTGCCACCGCCGGACTGCAAGCCGGTGATGTGATTCTCGCCATCGATGATCGCGAAATCAGCTACTGGGATGAGGTTCCCGATGCACTGCAGACCGCCGCATCGAGATCCGCTTCAGTGACCGTCCGTATCCGCCGCAACAGCGAAGTCAGCGCGATGACGTTGCAGCCCAATTTCGACGCCAAGACACAGCGCTGGCTGATGGGCGTCGAGGTCGCGCGTGTCAGCGCACCGCATGATGCCAAGCTGCGATACGGCCCGCTGGCGGCGATTGGTGCAAGTCTGGCTGAAACCTGGCGTCTGACGGAGTCCAGTGTCGGCATGCTTTTCCGGCTGGTGACCGGCGTTGCCTCAACGCAAAACCTGTCCGGCCCGATCTCCATCGCGCAATATGCCAACGCCTCGGCACAAATGGGTGCGGCCTGGTTCCTGTTTTTCCTTGCCGTCCTGTCCTTGAGCCTGTGCATCATGAATCTGCTGCCGATCCCGATCTTGGACGGCGGACACCTGCTGTATTACCTTATCGAAATGATCAAGGGTGGCCCGGTCAGTGAGCGCACCATGATGGTTGGACAGTATGTTGGGATGGTTTTCCTTGCGGGATTGATGGGAATCGCCTTCTACAACGACATCCTCCGTCTGGTCGCATCCTGAGCGACGGATTTCCACCTGTGGCAGGCGGGCTGGCCCGGCATCGCTTGCTTCATGTTCCCGCAGGAATGGTCGTCTGGCCCCGCCAGCCCGATCCGCTCTGCGGGCTTCGCCTGAACGGCTTCGGCTTTTCGGGTGCCTAACTTCGGAAGTGACAATGAAGCGAGTTGCCTTGCTACCCCTCGTGGCCGCCATGATGGCCGCCAACGCCCATGCGCAGAATTTCGCGCCTTTCGTGGTCAATGACATCCGTGTCGACGGACTGCAGCGCATCGCTGCCGGTACGGTGTTCACCTACATGCCGGTCGAACGCGGTGATCGCGTCGACTCCAGCATGGCCGCGCAAACCATCCGCGCGCTGTTCCGAACCGGCTTCTTCACCGACGTACGGCTCGACCAGCAGGAAGGCGGCATTCTGGTCGTGACCGTCACCGAACGGCCCGCCATCAACAAGATCACCCTCACCGGTAACAAGGACATCAAGAGCGAGGAGCTGATCAAGGGCTTGAATGATATCGGGCTTTCCGAGGGCGAAACCTTCAACCAGCTCGCACTGGACCGGGTCACCCAGGAGCTGACCCGTCAGTACAACAATCGCGGCAAGTACAACGTCAGCATTTCGCCATCGATCACCAATCTGGACCGCAATCGCGTCGACATCGTGATCGACGTCAAGGAAGGCAAGGCGGCCCGCATCAAGCACCTGAACATCGTCGGCAACGAGAGTTTCGAGGACGAAGAAATCCTCGAAGCATTCGAGTCGGACACCACCAACTGGCTGTCCTGGTACCGTCGGGACGACCAGTATTCGCGGGAGAAACTGTCTGGCGACATCGAGAAATTGAACTCGTTCTATCTGGATCGCGGCTACATCGACTTTGCCGTGGAGTCCACCCAGGTGTCGATCAGCCCGGATCGACGCAACATGTATCTGACCGCGAATGTTCGCGAGGGCGAGATCTACAACATCTCGGACATCAAGGTCTCCGGCGACACCGTCATCCCGGTCGAGGACATGGAGAAGCTTGTCGCCATACAGACTGGCCAGGTGTTCTCGCGCAAGCTGCTCGAACTCACCTCCGAAGCCATGACCAATGTGCTGGCCAACATCGGCTACGCGTTTGCGCAGGTGACCCCGGTACCGACCGTTGACCGCGAGAAGCGGCTGGTGGCGATCAATTTCGTGGTCGAGCCCGGCAAACGCGTCAACGTGCGGCGCATCGTGTTCAAGGGCAATACCCGCACTTCCGATGAAGTCATGCGGCGCGAACTGCGCCAGTTCGAAGGCATGTGGTATTCGCAGGCCGCGATTGACCGATCCAAGATCCGCCTGCAACGCTTGGGCTTCTTTGATGAGGTCACCATCGACTCGCCCGCCGTCGCCGGTACGGACGATCAGGTCGACCTTGAGATCAGCGTCAAGGAGCGCACCTCGGGCAGCTTCCAGTTCGGATTGGGCTACTCGCAGTACGCCGGGCTGATCACCTCGGTCTCGGTGACCCAGAACAACTTCTTCGGCACCGGCAACCAGATCGGCTTCACCGTACAGAACAACGCCTATGTGAAGCGAATCGATTTTTCCTACTTCGACCCCTATTTCACCGAAGACGGCGTCTCGGTTGGCTATAACCTGAGCTATCGCGAGCTGGATCAGGCCGACGCCAACATTGCCAACTACACCGCTGACACCGGCTCCTTCAAGACGATCTTCGGATTGCCTATCACGGAGACGGATACGGTCGCGCTCGCGTTCGGAATTGACCGCAACCAGATCACCACCATCGAAGGCTTCACGCCGCAGCCCATTATCGACTACATCAACGCACTGGAGCGTCGCACCTTCAATGCCTGGCGCACCGAATTGTCCTGGTCGCGAAACAGCACCAATGCGTATTTCAACCCCACGCGCGGCACCTATCAGCGTGTGGCGGCCGAGATAGCACTGCCCGGATCGACGGTCGAGTACTACAAGCTCTCCTACGAATTCAACAAATACTGGCCGATCAACCGTCACCTGGTATTGCTGACTCGCACAGACATCGGTTACGGCGACAGCTATGGCGATGCCAAGACACGCATGCTGCCGGTCACGGCCAGCGACGGTAGTCCCGTATTGGATGACGAAGGCAATCCGACCTACCGCGAGGTCGTCGCGGACGGTTTGCCCTTCTTCGAGAACTTCTATGCGGGTGGCGAGCGGTCGATCCGCGGCTACGAAACCAACACCTTGGGGCCCTTCGCCACCACCACGTTGAATCCCAACTACCGTCAGCCGCTGGGTGGTGCCTTCAAGACAGTGGGAAGCTTTGAGCTGATCTTCCCGACCCTGTTCGATACCCCGTCCATGCGTGTCTCGGCCTTTGTCGACTACGGCAACGTGTTCAAGAGTTTCGATGATTTCGAATTCCGTGAATTCCGTGGTTCTGCCGGTGTCGCGTTGCAATGGCAGGCGCCGATCGGGCCGATCATCATCAGCTACGCGCAGCCGTTGCAGGAAGACCGCGACGACCGGATCGAGAAACTGCAGTTCACCTTCGGCACCTTGTTCTGATCGGCGGGCTGAGCCGGACCTTACGCCATGCCGATCGAGCCTCGGTCTCGACGAACCCTGATCCAGGGCCTGCTCCCGCAGGCCCTGGTGGGCGTTCTGCTGCTCTTCGCCGGCTTGATCCATGCGCAGACGGCGCGAATCGGTTACGTCGACATGCAGCGCCTGATCGACAGCGCACCCCAGGTTCGTCAGGCGCGCCAACGTCTGCAAAGCGAGTTCGCGGCACGCGACGACCTGCTCCGCCAGGAGCGCGTACGCCTGTCGCAACTGCAGCAGCGCTTTGACACCCTGCCCGCTGACTCCACCGCAGAGAGCCGTGAGTCGCTGCAGAACGAGATCAACAGCCTGAAGCGTTCGATCACGCGTACCAGCGAGCGCATGCGCAGCGAACTGGAGTCGCGCAGCAGCGAAGAAGTGGACCGTGCCTGGCCGCAGATCAACGAAGCGGTCATCGACTACGCCAATGAGCAAGGCTTCGATTTGATTCTTCCCGGTCCGGTCGTGTTCGCCAATGATCGTGTCGACATCACAGACCAGGTTCTGCAGCGTCTGCAGACGGACGAGTTACCGGACAATTCACCGTGATCAAGCCCAAATCGTTCTCGCTGGCTGAATTAGCGCACCGCTTCCAGCTTGAGCATACTGGCGATCCCGGCCTGCTCATCGGCGGGGTCGGCACCTTGGCGAACGCCACGCCCGGTCAACTGAGCTTTCTGGCCAATCCACGCTATCGCAGAGAGCTGGCCGCCACCCACGCCTCGGCCGTCGTGCTCGCCCCGGCAGAGGCATCGGCAGCACCGTGTGCAGTGTTGCTGTCACCCAATCCGTACGCCAGTTTTGCACGCATCTCTGCCCTGTTCGACACCGCAATCGAAGCACCGACCGGCATTCATCCCAGTGCCGTTGTTGATGGGTCGGCCGAGATCGATCCATCCGCATCCATCGGGCCGGGGGTATTCATCGGTCCGCGAACACGGGTCGACGCTGAGGCCGTGATCGGCGCGGGCTGCGTGCTCGGCGAGGATTGCGTGGTGGGCGCACGAAGTCATCTGGTGGCGCGGGTCACCCTGGTCAAGCGGGTACGCCTCGGCACAGATTGTCTGATCCATCCCGGTGCCGTGCTGGGTGCGGATGGCTTCGGTTTGGCCATGGAGGCCGGCCGCTGGCTGAAGGTGCCGCAATTGGGTGGCGTGATCCTTGGCGATCATTGCGAGATTGGTGCGAATACCACGATTGATCGTGGTGCGCTGGAAGACACGGTGCTGGAAGAGGACGTCCGCATCGACAATCAGGTACAGATCGGACACAACGTCCACATTGGCGCCCACACCGCCATCGCAGGCTGTGCAGCGGTGGCCGGATCGGCGAAAATCGGTCGTTACTGTCTGATTGCCGGGGGCGCGGGTGTCGTTGGACACATCGAAATCTGTGATCGCGTTACCGTCACCGCGATGAGTCTGGTGACCCATGCCCTTACCACGCCAGGCTCCTATTCGTCCGGCGTACCGCTGCAGGAAACGCGCGACTGGCGTCGCAATGCGGCGCGTTTCCGCCATCTGGATGACCTCGCACGCCGCGTGAAGTCCTCCCATAACAACGAGAATATCGAATGAGCCATCCTTCCCTGTCGATGCCGGTTGATGTCAATCAGATCATGCAGATGCTGCCGCATCGCTATCCTTTCCTGCTGGTTGACCGGGTCATCGACATCGAGCCCAACGTCAAGTTGCGCGCGTTGAAGAACGTCAGCTTCAACGAGCCTTATTTTCAGGGACATTTCCCCGGCCAGCCCGTCATGCCAGGCGTGCTGATCATCGAAGCCATGGCGCAGGCGTCCGGCTTGTTGACCCAACTGTCTCAGGACCCGCCCGGGCTGAAGCAGACCCTTTTCTATCTGGTCAAGGTCGACAACGCCCGCTTCACCAAGCCGGTGGTGCCCGGTGATCAGTTGATTCTCGAATCGCGACTCAAACGCATGCTGCGTCGCATGGGCATGTACGAGTGCAGCGCCTATGTGGATGGCGTCGAAGTGGCCAGTGCCGAAGTCCTCTGTGCGGAGCCCAGCACATGAGCATTGATGCGTCCGCGTCGGTTCATCCGACGGCGCTGATCGACCCGAGCGCCGAAATCGGTGCCCATGTCAGCGTGGGGCCATTCTGTGTCATCGGTGCGCAGGTGCGAATCGGCGCAGGCACAACGATCGCCGCCCACGTGGTCATCGAAGGTCCGACCACGATTGGTTGCGACAACCAGATCCACAGTTTCAGCGTGCTGGGCGGTGATCCGCAGGACAAGAAGTTCCATGGCGAGCATTGCGAACTGGTCATCGGTGATCGCAACCTGATCCGCGAGTTCTGTACCTTCAATCGCGGCACCGCCGACGATGGCAGCGTGACCCGCATCGGCAGCGACAACTGGATCATGGCCTATGTCCACATCGCTCACGATTGCATCGTCGGCGACCGTTGTGTATTCGCCAATGCCGCCTCGCTGGCGGGACACGTCAAGATCGGCAGCCAGGTGATCCTTGGTGGCTTCACGCTGGTCCACCAGTTCTGTCAGGTCGGCGACCATGCCTTCACCTCGATGGGGAGTGTGATCAATCGTGATGTGCCGCCGTTCGTGACGGTCGCCGGACAATACGCGGAGCCTCACGGCATCAACTCGGAAGGCTTGCGTCGACGCGGCTTTTCGAGTGATCGCATCATGGGCATCAAGCGTGCGTATCGCGCGATCTACAAGTCGGGGCTGCCACTGGCCGAGGCACGGGAAAAGCTGGTTGAAATGGCTGCCGATTTGCCCGACGTGAAACAGATGCTGGATTTCATCGACAACAGCCAACGTTCACTGGTGCGTTGATGCGTATCGCGCTGGTCGCGGGCGAAGCCTCCGGCGACCTTCTGGGGGCCGGTCTGGTTGCCGCCTTGCGGCAGCACTATCCTGACGCCGAATTCGTCGGCATCGGCGGTCCGCAGATGCTCGCTGCCGGTATGGAGACCTGGTGGGACTGCAGCGAACTGGCCGTCATGGGCCTGTTTGAAGTGCTGCGTCACCTGCCCCGGCTGCTGCGTTTGCGTTCTGGCCTGCAGCGTCGACTGTTGCAATGGCAACCGGACGTCTTCATTGGCATCGATGCGCCAGACTTCAATCTGGCGCTGGAGCGCCAACTCAAACGCGCGGGCGTTCGCACGATCCACTACGTCAGCCCCTCCATCTGGGCCTGGCGGCAGCAACGTGCCGCACGGCTCGCCGAGTCCGCCGACCGCGTGCTCTGCCTGTTTCCGATGGAACCGCCGATTTACGCTCGCTACGGCGTCGACGCGCGTTTCGTCGGACACCCATTGGCGGATCACTACCCGCTGACCGCCAATACCGACTCCGCGCGGCAACGCCTGGGTATTGCGCCCGACGCCCCGGTGCTGGGCTTGCTTCCCGGTAGTCGACTGGGTGAGATTCGTCGACTTGGTCCCATTTTCATCGCCACCGCAGCCTGTCTACAGGCCGAAGACCCAAGTCTGCAAATCTGGGTACCGATGGCCAATCCGGCCTGTCGTCAACTGTTTGAAGCGCAGTTGCAGGCAGCCAATACCTGCGCGCGCTTCCGTCTGGTCGACCAGCAATCCGATCTGGTCATGCAGGCAGCGGATCGCATTCTGCTTGCGTCCGGTACCGCCGCGCTGGAGGCCTTGCTCTGCAAGCGCCCAATGGTCGTGGCGTATCGGATCAGCCGCGTGACCTATTGGCTGGTGCGTCACCTGAAGATGATGAAGGTAAGCCGATTCAGCCTGCCGAATGCGTTGGCGGACGAAGATCTGGTCACCGAATGCATGCAGGCCGACTGCACGCCGCCACGGCTGTATCTGGCCGTCAGCGAATTGCAATCCTCGTCGCAACGACACGCCTACGTGCAGGCTCGCTATCTGCAGATCCACCAGCAGTTGCGCCAGGATGCCAGCGCGCGTGCCGCCGCCGAGGTGGTCGACCTGCTGCGGGCAACGACGCGTGCTGGCTGACTCACCTGGATTGCACATCGCCGGCGTGGATGAAGCCGGACGTGGCCCCTTGGCGGGCCCCTTGGTGGTGGCCGCAGTCATCCTCGACCCGTCGCGCCCGATCAGCGGGATTCGCGACTCCAAGCAACTCAGCGAACGCAAGCGCGAGCAGTTGTTCGATCTGATCACGCGCGATGCTCTGAGCTTTGCCATCGTCTCCGTCGAACCCGCCGAGATTGATCGCCTGAACATCTTCCAGGCCACCATGGCGGGGATGTCTCAGGCCTTACGAGCGCTGACGGTGGCACCCGACAGCGCGCGCATCGATGGCAATGCCCTGCCCAGGGATCTGCCCTGTCCCGCTGAAGCCTGGGTCGGTGGCGATGCCCGATGCAGCGCCATCGGCGCGGCGTCGATCCTTGCCAAGGTGACGCGTGATCGACGCATGCTGGCGCTGGATATCGACTATCCGTGCTATGGCTTTGCGCGACACAAGGGCTATCCGACCGCCGAGCACCTGCAAGCACTGCAGGCATTCGGTATCTGCCCGCAACATCGCCTGAGCTATGCCCCGGTCCGCGCCGCGGCCAGCCAGGGCCAGCTCTGGTAGGCAGTTTCGTACTCCGACCAATGCCGCAAGACCTGCCGATCAGCGTCGCATGCGATGATGTCGACAATACGAAGCCGAGCCTAGGAGCCTGTCGGACTTGAAGAATCGAAGCGAAAATTCGGCTGGGCGAGGACAGTTTTTGCCGGTTTCGCAGGGCAATAGTTGAACTATTGCCCAAGGAAGCGGCGAAAAATGCACCGTCCAGACGGATTTGCAGCCGATTCCCTTTCAAGTCCGACAGACTCCTAGCGCCGTTCCAATGCGTCCTTTTCAGCCCACCCATTGGGAGTTCTCCAACCGGCCGCAGCACCCCAAGCCTTATCAATGCGCCGTCCTGCTGCTGATGCTTATCGCGGCGGCGGCGCAGGCGATGGCATCGGAACCGGTGCTTTGGGTCGAGACGCCGAGCGGTGAGTCGACGCCCATCGCGAACTCGTCTGCGGTGATTCTGCGCGCTGGCGAGCCGCTCGCAGCACACATCGATACACCGACCGACCTGCGTACCACCTGTCGACTCGTCGACGCTGAACAGGCGACCTCCACCGAGTTGGACTGCGCGCACCTGACCTTGCTTGCATTGCCTTCCGGGCGCTACGAACTGCAGACGTTCAGTCGACGCGACGGCACTGCCGAGACGCTTACCCATCGTTGGCCTCTGCAGATTCGCGCCGACACGCTCTGGCTCGGGCATACGCTTTGGCTGCTGGCGATGTTGTGCGGCATGGGCCTGACGGTGCTGTGGATGCGTCGCCGCCTGCGGCGGATTCTGGGTGACACGGGTGCGTTGGATGCCTTGGTGAAACAGCGACTCGCGCAACTGGAAAGCACCAATCAACGCCTGCGGACCTTGTCGGAGACCGACGCACTGACTGGACTGGCAAACCGTCGACACTTCGACGAGGTCCTACGCGACGCGCTCGCCCGCGCCTTGCTGGTCGACCGTCCACTGGCGGTGCTGATGCTCGATGTCGATCACTTCAAGGCCTACAACGACACATACGGGCATCTCGCTGGCGACGACATCCTTCGTTCCATTGGTGCCGAGCTGCGCAGCGCGATCCGCAATGACACGCTGGCTGCGCGTTATGGTGGCGAGGAGTTCGCACTGATCGCGCCGGCAGGAACACGCGAAGCAAACGACCTGGCGGAACGCCTGCGTAAACGGATCGAATCGCAAGTGGGCGTCACCGCCAGTATCGGTGTCGCGTGTTTCGACGTGCGGCGCGACGCGGATGAAGCCGCATTGATCGCGCGCGCAGACCAGGCGCTGTATCACGCCAAACGGACGGGCAGAAACCGCGTGCACGTTGACGGCATCGACGGCGCGGATGGCCCCGAAGCAGCGGTCGGTGAACTCACTTCACCGACCACCGACACCTTCGAAGGCGATGCCTGCCCGACGCCGCCTCAGCCGGAAAGCTGGCCTGACGACGAACTCGCCGCGTCATTGGTTTCCGCCACCGGCAATTCCACCAAAGACACGCTGGCGTCTTCGGGATCGGATCGGACGCTGAAACCAAGCTGACGACACATGTCCAACATCGAGGTGTTCTCGCGCAGCACCTGTCCGCTGATGTGACGCAACCCGAAGCGGCGTGCCTGCTGGATCAACTGCTGCATCAGGGCCCAACCCAGTCCCTGGCCCTTCAGCTTCGAGCGCAGCAGGATCGCGTACTCGCCGGTGTCCAGTTCCGGGTCGGCGTGAATCTGCGCGATGCCGAGCACTTCATCATTGCCATCAACGGCCAACAACACGATCACCCTGGCGTAGTCGATCTGTGTCAGACGGGCGACGAAGGCCTGGCTGATGTGCTTTACCGGGGAAAAATAGCGCTGCCGCAAATCGTCCGGCGTGACGTCGGCGAAGAAGCGGCGCAGTCGATCTTCGTCCTCGGGGCGCACGGGGCGCACGTGCACATCATTGCGATGCCGCAGCGGCAGATGGGCTTCCAACGACTTCGGATAAGGCGCGATGGCGAAACGCGGATTGGTTCGCCGCCGTCCCAATGACGCGGGCGCCACCAAAATGCGGGCATCCAGCGCAATCACCCCGCTCTCGTCGGCAAGCAGCGGGTTGATGTCCAACTCGCGCACCTCGGGCAGATCGGCGCTCAGTTGCGCCAGCTTCACCAGCGTGAGCGCCACCGCATCGCGATCCGCTGCAGGCCAGTCGCGGTAGGCATTCAAACGCCGCACCACGCGCGTGCGATCAATCAATTCATGCGCCAGCGTCATGTGCAAGGGCGGCAGGGTCAAGGCGGTGTCGTTCTCCACTTCCACCGCAATGCCGCCCGCGCCGAACAGGATGACCGGCCCGAAGATCGGGTCATCCGCAATGCCGGCGATCAGTTCGCGGGCGTAACGGCGCTTGATCATCGGTTGTACCAGTACGCCTTCCACCCGCGCTTCGGGCAAGGCCTCGGCCACACGCTGCAGCATCGCGGCGGTCGCTTCGTGCACCGCTTCCTTGCTGCCCAGCCCAAGCACCACACCACCGACATCCGATTTGTGCTGGATATCCGGCGAGAGGATCTTCAAGACGACTTGTGCATGCTGTTGCAACATCGGCTCGGCGGCGGCCACGGCCTCATCGGGCGTTCTCGCCATGCCCATGGCCGCGACCGGGATGTCATAGGCCGACAGCACTTCATGGACTTCCTGCGCGGACAGCCAGCGCTCGCCACGTGCCAGTGCGGCTTGAATGGCGCGACGCGCTCGATCGGGTTCTGGCGTGAATTCCTGCGGCAACTCGGGTGGCGTGACCATCAATTGCCGCTGCGCATCGCGGTACTTGACCAGATGCACGAAGCCGCGCACCGCACCGGTCAGGGTCCGGTACGACGGCACACCGGCCCGAGTGAAGAATGCGCGTGCCTCGCTTTCCTGCGCCAGCCAGCAAGCCAGGATGGGCTTCTGCAGCTTACCGCTTCGCCGACGTTGTTCGATGTGCGCCGCCACCGCCTCCGCAATCGCCAACGGTTCCACCAGTGCCGTGGGCACGTGGATCACGAATACCGCATCGCACTCGGGGGCATCGAGCAACACGTCCAATGCCGCGATGTATCGCTCGGGTCCACCATCACCAACAATGTCCACCGGATTGCTGTGCGACCAGGTGGTCGGCAACACCTTGTCCAGCGCCGTCTTGGTGGCTTCGCTCAATTCGGCCGACACACCGCCCAAGTCACTCAGCCGGTCGACCGCCAGAATGCCAACGCCGCCACCATTGGTCAGCAAAGCCAGTCGACGCCCATCGATGGGTTTCAACATCGACAAGGTACTGGCGGCGGCAAACAACTCTTCCATGTCGTTCACGCGCAGCACGCCTGCACGGCGCAGCGCCGCATCGAAGACCACATCGCTGCCCGCCAGGGCGCCGGTATGCGACGCCGCCGCCTTGGCACCCGCGGCGTGACGTCCCGCCTTGACCACGATGACCGGCTTGGCGCGTGCAGCAGCGCGCGCCGCCGACATGAAGCGCTGCGGATCGGTCACCGATTCCATGTAGATGAGGATGGCTCGCGTGTTGACATCCGTCGCGAAGTAATCGAGCAGTTCGCCAACATCGATGTCGGCCATGTCACCCAGCGAGACGATGCCGGAGAAGCCGATGTCGCGAGCATTGGCCCATTCGACCACGGTCGTGACCACCGCACCCGACTGCGCCAGCAGCGCCAGATCGCCCGGTCGCGCCGGACTGGCGGCAAAACTGGCGTTGATTCCGGCCAGCGGCGACAGCACGCCGAGGCAGTTCGGACCCACCACGCGGATACCGGTTTTGCGCGCCGCAGCAGTGGTTGCTTCACGCAGCGAACCCGGCCCCTGCCCCAGTCCAGCGGTGATCACGACCGCCGCCTTCACCCCCGCCTTGCCCGCTTCCTCGATGGTGGCCGGAACGGCCTCGGGCGGTACCGTGACCACGACCAGTTCCGGCACGTCCGGCAACTGGCTCAACGTCGCCACCGTATGCAAACCCGCGATATCCCTGTATTTCGGGCTGATCACGGAGATCGGTCCGGTGAAGCCACCGGTAGCCAGATTCTGGGCGATCACGCGGCCCAGACTGCGATCCTTGGTACTGGCACCGATCACCGCGATCGACTGCGGACGGAACAGGGCGTTCAGGGTGTTCATCGTTTCCTCACTGACGGTCATTGCTGCACATGCACATTGTGCCCATGCAAGATGACCGCCAGATTGACCAAAGTCGTAGGCGAACGGGCACCCGGTCGCTAGGAGTCTGTCGGACTTGAAAGGGAATCGGCTGCAAATCCGTCTGGACGGTCCATTTTTCGCCGCTTCCTTGGGCAATAGTTCAACTATTGCCCTGCGAAACCGGCAAAAACTGGCCTCGCCCAGCCGAATTTTCGCTTCGATTCTTCAAGGCCGACAGGCTCCTAGACGCCACGCTTACCAGTGCACGCCGCGCATCAATGCCGCGAAGGCAATCTGCTCGGATGACGGCTGCTCATCTTTGCCACCCTTGCCTTGCGCTGCCGCCGAATCGGGGAACAACTGGAACGCGGTGTTCATCACCACCTCGTACACCTTCGGCGCCATCGCATTCAACACCGAGGAGAAAATGCCCAGTCGGGTCGCAATCCGGCTGGGGCGCTCGATGATCGCCTGGGTAATCAGGTCCGCCGCTTCGTCCGGCGAAATGGTCGGCACCGATTCGTACATCTTGGTCGGCGCGATCATCGGTGTGCGCACCAGCGGCATGTTGATCGTGGTGAAACTGATGTTGTGCCCGGAAAACTCGGCCTGCGCGCAGCGACTGAACGCATCCAGCGCGGCTTTGGAGGCGACATAGGCCGAGAAACGTGGCGAGTTGGCCAGCACACCGATCGACGAGATGTTGATGATGTGGCCCTTGCGCCGCTCGGTCATGCCCGGCAGCACGCCCATGATCAATCGCAGCGAACCGAAATAGTTGAGCTGCATGGTGCGCTCGAAGTCATGGAAACGATCATAGGACAGCGCAATCGACCGCCGGATCGAGCGGCCCGCGTTGTTCACCAGAATGTCCACCGACCCCAGATCCGCAAAGATCCGTCGCAACAAGTCGTCACACGAAGCCAGGTCGGCCAGATCGGCGGTGTAGGCGTGACATTCGCCGCCCGCCGCGATGATTTCGTCGCGCGTCTTCAGCAATTCTTCTTCGCCACGCGCCACGATGACCGTGCGCGCGCCCGCCAGCGCCACCTTGATCGCCGCCGCCCGCCCGATGCCCGACGATCCGCCGGTGATCACCACCACCCGGCCCTGCACACGCCCACGCAGCGAGCGGTCGACGAACAGATCGGGATCGAGATGACGTTCCCAGTAGTCCCACAGCCGCCACGCGTAGTCCTCCAGCTCCGGCACCCGAATCCCTGAACCCTTCAAGGCACGTTCGGTGTCGCGATTATCGAAACGGGTTGGATAGTTGATGAAACCCAGCACTTCCTTTGGAATGCCCAGATCCTTCAGCAACATGCCGGTGAAGCGCTTCACCGGTGCGAGATTGGACAGCGCCATGCGAACCGGTGCCGGAACAAAACTGAACATGCGCGCGTCCAGCCGCATGCTCATCTGCGGGGCGTGCCCGGCACGCGCAAACAAATTGAGGACCTCACCGATCCGGCGCGGTGCGGGATCGGTGAGATGGAACACCCCACCATCCAGACCGGGCTTGTGCGCGATGTGGTCCATGGCATCGGCCACGTAATCCACCGGCACCATGTTGACCCGCCCACCTTCGATGCCGATGGTCGGCATCCACGGCGGCAACGCCTCGCGCATCTTCTTGATCAAGCCGAAGAAGTAGTACGGACCGTCGATCTTGTCGATCTCGCCAGTCTTCGAGTGACCGATGACCACGCCCGGACGATAGACACGGAACGGTATCGAACACGACTCGCGGACGATCCGTTCGGACTCGTGCTTGGTGCGGAAGTAAGGGTGATCGAGGTTCTCCGCCTCATCGAACATGTCCTCGCGGAACACGCCGGAGTAATACCCGGCCACCGCGATGGAACTGGTGTGGTGGAAACACTTGGCGGCGACCGACTCGGCAAACTGGACCGCATGACGCGTGCCATCCACGTTGGGACCGACTTGCGACTCGGCAGACGCGGCCAGATCGTAGACCGCGGCCAGATGGAAAACGTGCTTGACCTTGCCCTGCAGACTTTTCAGCTGTGCCGCCGAGACACCGAGCTTCGGCTTGGACAGGTCACCGTTGACGGCAATCACGCGTTTGGCATCCCAACCCATGCGCTCGACCAGCTCTTTCAGCTTGCCCAGACTTTGCTTGCGCACCAGCACATGAACATCGCCCTTGCGCTTCAGCAGGTTACTGACCAGATGGCGGCCGATGAACCCTGTCGCTCCCGTCACGAAGTACGTCATTGCAGCTCCCTTCCTGATTGATCGGCTCTGATGGCCGGTGATTTCAGGCAACAGCCTGCCTGAAAGTTCGGGCGGCGCAAAGTCGCCCCGCAGGCCGTCCACATTCGTGCCGCCGCGTTTGACCCTTGCTCGCTCTGCGTGCTATCAAGCAAGGCCCGATCCGGGTTCCTTGTGAGGTTGCCGATGTCCGAGCTTGCAAAGCAATTCGAGGCTGCAGCCGAAGCCGTCAAAGGTCTCTCCGAGCGGCCCGACAACGACATGCTGCTGCGCTTGTATGCCCTCTATAAACAGGGTGCCGAAGGCGATGTCAGTGGGCCCAAACCTGGCTTCTTCGATTTTGTCGGCACCGCCAAGTACGACGCCTGGGCAAAACTGGCCGGAACCAGCAAAGACGAGGCGATGGAAAAATACGTCGCGCTGGTCAAGCGCCTGACCGGCTGAGCAGGCAACCGAGGTGGCCCGCGATACGCGTGACCGAATTCTCGAGGCGAGCCTCGCGCTGTTCAATGCGCGTGGCGAACTCAACGTCAGCACCAATCACATCGCTGACGAACTGGAAATCAGTCCGGGCAATCTCTACTACCACTTCCGCAACAAGGACGACATCATCGAGCAGTTGTTCGCGCGCTTCGAACTGCGCATGGACAAGGCACTGACCGCGCCCGTCGAGCGCCTGCCGACGCTCGAAGACATCTGGCTGCAACTGCACCTGGTGTATGAGTGCATCTGGGACTACCGCTTCATCTACCGCGATCTGGTCGATATCAGCAGCCGCAACCGCAAACTGCGCATGCACTTCTCGCGCATCCTCAAACGCGCGTCCGAAGGCGCCATCGACGTCATGCGCGGTCTGGCCGCGGCAGGCATCCTGCGCGCGAGTACCGACGAGATCCGCGCCACGGCGACCAATATCCTAGTGATTGCCACCTTCTGGTTGAACTTCGCCGCCGTGCGCGGCGAACATGACGAGCGCGAAAGCATCAACAAAGGCATCTATCAGGTGATGCTGCTGATCGCCCCCTTCCTGCGCGACACCGAACGCGCGCAGTTGAATCATCTGGCTGGGGCTTATCTGCGCTGATTCAGCGGCATCGCGCAAAACACGCGATCAGTGCGCGCCCTGATAGATCTTTTCGCCCGCCTCGACCGCCAGATTCAGGCGATTCTCGGGTGGCGGCAAGGGACAGGTACTGTAGGCGTTGTAGGCACAGGGTGGATTCACCATCTGGTTGAAATCCAGCATCACTTCGCCGCCGACCACCGCATCGGTGTAAAGAAAGCGCCCTGCACCATAGGTCTGCTTGCCATTGCTGCGATCAGCCACGATCAGGAACAGCGATTCGGCGGGATCGCCGAGTGCTTCCAGTGTGTAGCGATTGCCGTCGATCTCGAACACGACGCGACCGGGATTGGGCGTGGCTTCCAGTTGTCCCAGTACGTTGGCAATCGGGATGGTGCTGCCTGCGGGTTTGGCTTCGAAGCGTGCCTTGATCTCCCAGTGCTGATCGGGCTCAAACCAGCTCAATCCCTGAAAATGGGTTCGCGTGGGGGCCTCGGCGTCGCGCACGCGCAAGCCGAGTTTTCCACCGCGTTCAATAAGTTGAACACTGCCGCCCGACCAGGTGATCACGCCCGGTTGATCGCTGCTGTCGGCGCCCACCTCGATGGACTCGGTGCCGACGGGCGCGTCGTTGTAGCGCAGTGCCACGACATCCTTGGGCGGATACCAACGCACCCGATCCACGCCATCCTGTTCGCTCAGTTCGAGCTCGCCCAGCGCATCTGGACCGGCGCTCAGCACGATGTCACGGTCCGCCGCCTTGCCGACCGAATGACGGCCCGGCGCCAGCCAGTGCAAACCGACCAGACTCAACCAGCCATCCGGCTGACTCAGTGCCTCGGCACGCTGTTCGCGCCATTGCCGCTGGGACTGCATCCAGGCTTCGTCGGCATGCGCGAGGGGCGTGGCAAACATCGATAACACGAACGTGGCGACGAACAGAGGGGTGCGCATGGTGTGGGTACGTTGTTGTGGAGGCAGGAAGTATCAGACCGACAGGACGCGCTCGGCCACCAGTCGGGTGATGGTGCGCACATCGCCGTCCATCGCCCGGTCTGAAGCCATGAAGCGGATGTGCTGACGAATCTGCGCGTGCAGCGCGGCGACGCGTTCGCCGGGATGAAAGTCGTCGCTTTCTGCCAGTGCACGCATCAGCTCGCCGACTTCCTGCTCGAACTGCACCCGAGCGGGATGCCCGACGGCGGGCGGATTGCTGATCCGCGCGGCGATGAGCGTCCAGTCGCCCTGCTTGGCCAACGCACGCGCCGCATTCAGCATGTCGCGTCGATAGTCCAGTGCCTGCGCAGCGGTATACAGCTCCAACGCGACGACGTGCGCTAGATCGCCACACATGTCCAGCACATGACGCGCCTCATTGGCGCCCATCGACACGTGGTCCTCGGCATTGGCACTGGTCGGCACCGAATACACCGAGGCCGGATGCGCGCGCGTGGCCAGATCATTGACCAGAGCCGCCGCCGTGTATTGCACGATCATGAAACCCGAATCGGTAGCGTCTTCGTTGCCGGTCAGAAATGCGGGCAGGCCATCGTTGGTGGACGGATCGACCAGCTTGTTGAGGCGACGCTCGGAAATGCTGGCCAGCACCGGAATCGCCGCCTTGAGGTAACTCATCGCCAAGGCCAGCGGCATGCCGTGGAAATGCCCTGCCGAAATGACCTGATCCTCGATGTAGCGCGGATTCTCGGCATCCGGGAAAACCAGAGGATTGTCGGTGACCGCATTCAGTTCGATGTCCAACACGCGCTCGGCCTGCGCCAGTGCATCGCGGACGGCACCGTGCACTTGCGGCATGCAGCGCAATGAGTACGCGTCCTGCGGTTGATGTTTCTTGCCGCCCTTGAACGGCAGGAAGCGTGCATAAAACGACTCGCGCCCATGACGCTGACTTGGCGGCACGTAGTCCCAGGCGATGTCGAAGCGCAGTGCCTGCTGTTCGGGCACTTGCCACGCCTCCGCCAGCCATGGCTTGAACCGCGGCACCAGGTGGTAGGCAATGTCGAGCAGGCTGGAACCGGCGGTCAGCTCGCGAACGTGTTCCGCGCTATGCATCTGACCGGGATGCGGACGCAGGGCATGCACCTCGGCGCGAAAGGCACTGCTACGACCAGCGAATGCATCGAGCGTCATGGCCGCCGCTGCATCGGCCAGATCACACAGATAGGCCAGTTGCTCCACGGCCAGCACGCCGCAGGCCAGCATCTGCGCAGTGCCATTGTTCAGCGCCAGTCCCTCCTTGAAGGACAGACGCACCGGACTCAGGCCCACCTTTGCCAGCGCGTCGGCACCGGGCATGCGTTGCCCGTCGACGAAGGCCTCGCCCCCGCCAAGCAGCACGATGGCCAGATGCGACAGTGGTGCCAGATCGCCACTGGCGCCGACCGAACCCTTCTGCGGCACCACCGGCACCACACCGCGATTGAACATCGCGGTCAGTGCTTGCAGGGTCGACGGACGAATACCGGAATGGCCGCGCAACAGGGTGTTGATGCGGATCGCCAACATGGCGCGCACCACCTCGACGGCGAAGGGCTCACCCACGCAGACCGCATGGGTCACGACCAGATTGTGCTGCAGCTCTTCGAGCAGATTCATGTCGCTGCGCTGCGGGTTGCCGCCCGGCAATTCGTCGCGCGCACGGTGGGCCCCCAGCAAGCGATCCGCGTTGCTGCCGAAGCCGGTGGTCACGCCATAGATCGGCTCCTGCCGCTGCACCTGCGCGGCAAGAAAATCCGCCGCCCGCGCCACCCGTTCGAGTGCGTGCGGGCAAAGTTGGATCTGTGCCCGTCCGTGCGCCAGATGCAGGAGTTGTTCACGGCTAAGCGAATGACCGTCCAGTTGGACGGCAGGGCGGACATCGGTCATGGACAGCGAACTCGCAAACGGGGGACGGCATTGTCCGGTGTTTCAGCGGCGCGGCAAACCCGGCACGCGATGCCGATCCGCGCGCATGACCCCTTTGCGTCTTTTTCGTTCGCCCCGCTCAGGGCTTGATGTAGGCCGCGTGCTCCTCGATCTGCAACCGGGCGATCTCCTGCACACCCGCAGGAACCACCTCGACATCGAACAGCAGTTGATCCTCGGCAATCTGCAGCCCCGCCAGCGAATTGCCGCAGACGCGGAACTTCACCCCCGCGGCAATCAGGGGCTCGACCATCACGTCATAGGTATTGCCGCGCGCATCTTTGGCACCATCTGCCAGAAACGCCACACCAGGCCCGTTGGCGACGACGACGATGCGGATATCGGGGTCGGCACGCCGGTGGTTCATCACATTGCGCAGGGCGAAGGTGGCCTGTGCGCTGTCGCTGACGTGATAGACCACCGTTCTGCTGGCCGAGCTGTCGGCAGCACGCAGCCCACCCCAAACGAACAAACCGGCAAGCAAGAGTGCCGCGATGAACGGAAAACGTTTTTGCACAGCCATAGCCACCTCGAATCGATGAGAAGTCCCCACATCCTAGCGATTGGCGCCTTCGTCCGGGATGAAGACTTCCCGAGACTCGCCGCTCTGCGTGGCCCATGCCTTGTCCTGATTGAGCAGATAGGTCTCGCCCTCGCTCAGGATGAACTGGCGAAACGCCTCGGCTGCCGGTGAAAGGGTTCGGGGCAAGACACGCACCACGTTCCAGGTACGCATCAACGGACTGCCTTGCACGGGTAGAACCCGCAACAAACCCGAGCGCAACTCCAACCACAGGGTATGCAGCGACAGAAAGCTTAGCCCCATGCCTGCCATCACAGCCTGCTTGATCGACTCGTTGCTGGGCATTTCCATCAGGACGCGAAGGTTGAGGTCGTGTTCGGCAAAAAAACTTTGCATCGCCGCGCGCGTTCCGGAGGCTTCCTCGCGAACGATGAAGGCATGGTCGGACAGCCATTCGGCGGGCACGCTGCTTCCGTCCAGCAATGGATGATCTGGTGGTGCAACGAATACGTGCGGGTGACCGGCAAACGCCTCGGCACGGGTCGCCAGGCCTTTGGGTGCACGCCCCATGATCGCGAGATCGATCTCACTGCTTTGCAGCAGACTGACCAGATGCTCGCGATTGTTGCCGACCCGCAAACGCACCTCGATGTGCGGATGCAATTGACGAAAGCGCGCCAACAGGTGCGGCACGAAATACTTCGCGGTGCTGACCATACCCACCGTCAGCGAGCCACTCTCCAGTCGCTGCAGCTTGGCCAGTGCATCCTCGGCTTCGCGCAGTGTGGCCGCGACCCGCTTTGCGTAGACCAGCAGGTATTCGCCCCCGGTGGTCAGGCTCAGTTGCTTGCCACGGCGGTCAAAAAGTTTCACCCCGACCGCCGCCTCCAGCTCCTTCATCTGCAAGGTCACGGCAGGCGGTGTCAGGTGCAGGCGCTCCGCGGCACGGGCGAAATTGAGGCTCTTCGCCGCTTCCACGAAGGTATTGAGCTGCCGGAAGGTGACATTCTTCATTAAGAATTACTCAATTCTGAAGACGATTTTCTTCAATTTACCTTAGCTATCGACTTATCTACAGTCTCTTCACCCCGGTATAGGTCCGGGACGCCAGAGAGAGCCGTCATGAGTTCAGCCGACACGACCGCCGCGGGCGGCGATATCGCCATCACCGACAAGAAGAAGCGCTACAGCGCGGGCGTACTGAAGTACCGCCAGATGGGCTACTGGGACGCCGACTACGTTCCCAAGGAAACCGACACGCTGTGCCTGTTCCGCATCACTCCACAGGATGGCGTGGACCCGATTGAAGCCGCCGCAGCCGTGGCGGGCGAGTCGTCCACCGCCACGTGGACCGTGGTCTGGACCGACCGTTTGACCGCCTGCGACAGCTACCGCGCCAAGGCCTACCGGGTCGAACCGGTGCCCAACAACCCTGGCCAGTATTTCTGCTGGGTCGCCTACGACATCATCCTGTTCGAAGAAGGCTCGATCGCCAACATCACCGCCAGCCTGATCGGCAACGTCTTCAGCTTCAAACCACTGAAGGCGGCGCGTCTGGAAGACATCCGTATGCCGGTGGCGCTGGTGAAAACCTTCAAAGGTCCACCCTGCGGTCTCGTCACCGAGCGTGAACGCCTCGACAAGTTTGGCCGCCCGCTGCTGGGCGCGACGACCAAGCCCAAGCTGGGCTTGTCCGGCCGCAATTATGGTCGCGTGATTTACGAAGGCCTGAAGGGTGGCCTGGACTTCATGAAGGATGACGAGAACATCAACTCGCAGCCCTTCATGCACTGGCGCGACCGCTTCCTCTACGTGATGGACGGTGTCAACAAGGCGAGCGCCGCGACCGGCGAAGTCAAAGGCAGCTACCTGAACGTCACCGGCGCGACGATGGAAGACATCTACGAACGCGCCGAATTCGCCAAGGAACTGGGCTCGGTGGTGATCATGCTGGATCTGATCATCGGCTGGAGCGCCATCCAGAGCATGGCCAACTGGGCGCGCAAGAACGACATGATCGTGCACATGCATCGCGCCGGGCACGGCACCTACACGCGTCAGAAGAACCACGGCGTCAGTTTCCGCGTGATGGCCAAGTGGCTGCGTCTGGCCGGTGTCGATCATCTGCATACCGGCACCGCCGTTGGGAAGCTGGAAGGCGATCCGATGACCGTGCAGGGCTACTACAACGTCTGCCGCGACAGTTACACCAAGCAGGATCTGCCGCGCGGCCTGTTCTTCGACCAGGACTGGTGCGACACGAAAAAGGTCATGCCGGTGGCGTCGGGCGGCATTCACGCCGGGCAGATGCATCAACTGATCGACCTGTTCGGCGACGACGTCATCCTGCAGTTTGGCGGCGGCACCATCGGGCATCCGGCAGGCATCCAGGCCGGTGCGGTAGCGAATCGCGTCGCGCTGGAAGCGATGGTCAAGGCGCGTAACGAGGGCAAGGACATCAAGAACGAAGGGCCGGAGATTCTCCGCAAGGCCGCGCAGTTCTGCACCCCGCTGAAACAGGCGCTGGATACCTGGGGCGACATCAGCTTCAACTATGCCAGCACCGATACCAGCGACTACGCCGTCACCCCGGCCACTTCGAACTGATCGAGGAGTAAACGACCATGATGACCAACCCGACCGGACGTCTGACCCAGGGCCAGTTCTCCTTTCTGCCTGATCTGACCGACGAAGAAATTGCACTGCAAATTCAATATGGCCTGAGCAAGGGCTACGCGTGGAGCGTCGAGTACACCGACGATCCGCACCCGCGCAACACCTATTGGGAGATGTTCGGCATGCCGATGTTCGACCTGCAGGACGCCGCGGGCGTATTGATGGAAGTGAACAACTGCCGCAAGACGTTCCCACATCACTACATCCGCCTGATGGCCTTCGACAGCACCCGCAATGTCGAGTCGATTGCGATGAGCTTCATCGTCAATCGCCCGGCCAAGGAGCCCGGCTTTGCCCTGGTTCGTCAGGAAGTGAACGGTCGCAGCATGCGCTACACCGTCCATAGCTACGCGACCGACAAGGCAGAGTCCGAGCGTTACGACTGACGCGCTCGTCGCATCGCTTGCCAATCGCATGAAAACGGGCTTTGCTGCCCGTTTTCATGCCCATCCTTGCAAGGAGTCGCTCCCATGGTTCGCATCGCCCCCAGCATTCTGTCCGCCGACTTTGCCCGTCTGGGTGAGGAAGTGCGTCATGTGATCGCCGCTGGCGCGGACTGGATTCACTTCGATGTGATGGATAACCACTACGTCCCGAACCTGACCATCGGTCCGGGCGTGGCGCAGGCCATCAAGCCACACTGCGTCGACGCCGCTGGCAAGCCGGTTCCGCTCGACGTGCATCTGATGGTCAAGCCGGTCGACGAACTGGCCTTGGCATTTGCCAAGGCGGGCGCGGACTACATCAGCTTTCATCCCGATGCCAGCACGCATGTGGATCGCAGCCTGCAACTGATCCGCAGCGCGGGCTGTAAAGCGGGACTGGTGTTCAATCCTGCCGCATCGATGGACGTGCTCGAATGGGTCATCGACAAGGTCGATCTGATCCTGATCATGAGCGTCAATCCCGGCTTCGGCGGTCAGAGCTTCATTGACAGTGCACTGCGCAAGCTGGAAAAGGCCCGCACACTGATCGACGCCAGCGGGCGCGACATCCGGTTGGAAATCGATGGCGGCGTCAAGGTCGACAACTTCCGCCGCATCGTCGACGCCGGTGCCGACACCCTGGTGGCAGGCAGCGCCATCTTCGGTCAACCCGACTACGCCGCCGTCATCCGGGCGATGCGCGAGCAGTTGGCCTGAGCCTCGCCATGAACACGCCGATGTATCACATCCCCGGCAGCAGCAACCCCAGCCCGACAGCGGTGTCGCCGACCGAGCCCGCTGCGCCAGCGACGAGCGCACGGACGGTCGCGCAGGTATTGCAGGAGAGCCGCATCGACGAGGTTCTGGACGAACTCGAACGCGATCTGGTGGGTTTGGCCCCGGTCAAGCAGCGCATCCGCGATATCGCCGCCTTGCTGGTCATCGACAAACTGCGTATGAATCTGGGGCTGCAGGCCGAAAATCCCAGTCTGCACATGAGCTTCACCGGCAATCCGGGCACCGGCAAGACCACGGTGGCGATGCGCATGGCCGAAATCCTGTTCCGCCTCGGCTATGTGCGCAAAGGCCATCTGGTCGCGGTGACACGCGATGATCTGGTCGGCCAATACATTGGCCACACCGCGCCCAAGACCAAGGAAGTGCTGAAGAAGGCCATGGGCGGCGTGCTGTTCATCGACGAGGCCTACTACCTGTACCGGCCCGAGAACGAGCGCGACTACGGTCAGGAAGCCATCGAGATCCTGCTGCAGGTGATGGAGAACCAGCGTAACGATCTGGTCGTGATCCTGGCGGGCTACAAGGACCGGATGGAGACGTTTTTCCAGTCCAATCCGGGCATGAGCTCGCGCATCGCACATCACCTGGACTTCCCCGACTACAGCGTGGACGAGCTCGGCCGCATCGCCCAGAAGATGCTGGCGGCGCAGCACTACCGCTTCGATGAAGGTGTCGACGCCGTATTCACCGAATACCTGCAACGCCGCGTGCAGCTACCGCATTTCGCCAATGCGCGCAGCGTGCGCAACGCTCTGGACCGCGCACGTCTGCGTCAGGCCAGTCGCTTGTTTGCCGACCGCGACCGCGAGCTCACGGCCGAGGATCTCACCACCTTGACGGCGGCCGACATCCGGGCCAGCCGCGTGTTCCAGGAATCATCTGTCTGAGGAGTCCGCCGTGCCGTTGTCCAAGCTACCCACCCTGACGCAGTATCTGATCGACCAACGTCGCCGATTTCCGCAGGCCAGCGGCGAGCTCAACGGACTCATTCTCGACGTCTCCATCGCCTGCAAGGCCATCGCGCGCACGGTCGCCTTCGGTTCACTGGCTGACATCGCCACCGCGGGCAATGTCAATGTGCAGGGCGAGGAGCAGAAACCACTGGATGTTGCCAGCAACGAAATGCTGATGCGGCAGACCGAGTGGTCAGGCCACCTCGCGGGCATGGCCTCGGAAGAAATGGACACGCCCTACCAGATTCCTGGCGAATACCCGCGTGGCAAGTATCTGCTGGTCTTCGACCCGCTGGACGGCTCGTCGAACATCGATGTCAACGTCTCGGTCGGCACGATCTTTTCGATCCTGCGTGCGCCGCAGGAGGTCATCGACTCCGGTCGAGACGTCACCGAGGCGGATTTCTTCCAACCCGGTTGCACCCAGGTCGCGGCAGGCTATGCGCTGTACGGTCCGACCACCATGCTGGTGTTGACGGTCGGCAACGGTGTGGTCGGTTTCACTCTGGACCCCAATCTCGGCGAGTACAAACTCACCCACCCGAACATCCAGGTGCCCGAAGACACCAAGGAGTTCGCCATCAACTCGTCGAACTCACGCTTCTGGGAAGCGCCGGTCAAGCGTTATGTCGACGAGTGTCTGGCCGGAAAGACCGGGCCACGCGGCAAGGATTTCAACATGCGCTGGATCGCCTCGATGGTGGCGGAAGCGCACCGCATCCTGATGCGTGGCGGTGTGTTCATGTATCCGCGCGACACCAAGGACCCGAGCAAGGCCGGGCGTCTGCGTCTGCTCTACGAGGCCTGCCCCATCGGTTTCATCATGGAACAGGCCGGTGGGCGCGCCAGCACCGGTCGCGAACCGATTCTGAGTGTGCAACCGGATTCTCTGCATCAACGCATCGGTCTGGTGTTCGGCTCGCGCAACGAAGTCGAACGCATCGAGCGCTATCACGCCGAACCGCAGCCACACGCCGATTCCCCGATCCCCTTGTTCTCTGATCGCAGTCTGTTTCGCGACTAAGGAGCTGTCATGTCAGAACGCCATCCCATCATCGCCATCACCGGCTCCTCGGGCGCGGGCACCAGCTCGGTGACGCGCACGTTCCAGAACATTTTCCGCCGCGACAAGATCACCGCTGCGATCATCGAAGGTGACAGCTTCCACCGTTACGACCGCAAGGAGATGCGGCAACGCCAGGCCGAAGCGGAAGCGGCGGGCGACCGCAACTTCAGCCACTTCGGGCCGGAGAACAATCTGTTCGCCGAACTGGAAAACCTGTTTTCCTCCTATGCGCAAACCGGCGGCGGCAAACGCCGCCTATATCTGCATGACCCGGTGGAGGCCGCGCCCTACAAGCAGGAACCCGGCACCTTCACACCCTGGGAGGACCTGCCCGCGCAGACCGACCTGCTGTTCTACGAAGGCCTGCACGGTGCCGTGGTCACCGACGAGGTGAATATCGCCAAACACCCGGACCTGCTGATCGGCGTGGTGCCGGTGATCAATCTGGAGTGGATCCAGAAGCTCTATCGCGACAAGAACGTGCGTGGCTACAGTGCCGAAGCCGTCACGGACACCATCCTGCGCCGCATGCCCGACTACGTGCACTACATCTGCCCGCAGTTCGCCCACACCCACGTCAACTTCCAGCGCGTGCCGGTGGTCGACACCTCCAACCCCTTCATCGCCCGCGATATTCCGAGCCCCGACGAGAGCATGGTGGTGATCCGCTTTGCCAACCCCAAGGGCATCGATTTCCAGTACCTGCTGAACATGATCAAAGACTCTTTCATGTCGCGCGCTAACACCATTGTGGTCCCAGGCGGCAAAATGGAGCTGGCGATGCAATTGATCTTCACGCCGTTCATCTGGCGAATGATGGAGCGCCGCAAGCGCGCACTGGGAGTCCTGTAATGCAAGCAAAAACCCTGCCCCAGCGAATGGCCGATGCCATTCGCATCCTGTCGGTCGACGCCGTCGAAAAAGCCAAGTCCGGCCATCCCGGCGCACCGATGGGCATGGCGGAAATCGCTGAGGTGCTGTGGAACCGGCATCTGAAGCACAACCCGAACAATCCCGCCTGGCCAGATCGCGACCGCTTCGTGTTGTCGAACGGACATGGCTCGATGCTGATCTACTCGCTGCTGCATCTCACCGGCTACGACCTGCCGATGAGCGAGCTGCAGGCCTTCCGCCAGCTGCACAGCAAGACCGCTGGCCACCCCGAGTACGGCATCACGCCCGGCGTGGAAACCACCACCGGACCGCTCGGTCAGGGCGTCAGCAATGCGGTGGGCTTTGCCCTCGCGGAAAAGCTGATGGCGCAGGAATTCAATCGCGACGGACATGCCATCGTCGATCACTGTACCTATGTCTTCCTGGGCGACGGCTGCATGATGGAAGGCATCAGTCACGAAGCCTGTGCGCTGGCCGGCACGCTGCGTCTTTCCAAACTGATCGCCTTCTACGACGACAACGGCATCTCCATCGATGGGCATGTCGAAGGCTGGTTCACCGACGACACGCCGAAGCGCTTCGAGGCCTACGGTTGGAAGGTGATCGCCAATGTCGACGGCCATGACGCCGCCGCGGTCGAAGCCGCCCTACTGGAAGCCAAGGCGCAATCGTCCGCGCCCGATGGCAAGCCAACTCTGATCTGCTGCAAGACCGTCATCGGCCAGGGCTCGCCGAACAAGGCCGGGACGCATGATGTCCATGGCGCGGCGCTGGGCGCCGCCGAAGTCGCCGCCACGCGTGAATCGCTGGGCTGGGACCTGGCGCCGTTCGAACTGCCCGCCGAGGTATCCCAAGCCTGGAATGCCCGCGAGCGCGGTGCCCGTGTCGAGGCCGAATGGAATGCGCGCTTTGCCGCCTATCGCGCCGCCTACCCCGCCGAAGCCGCCGAGTTTGAACGTCGCATGCGTGGCGAATTGCCCGCCCAATGGCAGGCGTCGCTCGCGAATGTGTTCGCCGCCATCGCCGCCAAGCCCGACGCCTTCGCCACCCGCAAGTCCAGCCAGAATGCGTTGGACGCGCTGGCGCCGCTGTTGCCGGAGTTCTTCGGCGGCAGCGCCGACCTGACCGGCTCCAACCTCACCAACTTCAAGGGCTGCGTTCGTGCCGGACGCGACACCTGGGGCAACCATCTGTCCTACGGTGTGCGCGAGTTCGGCATGGCGGCCATCATGAACGGTATCGCCCTGCACGGCGGCTACCTGCCCTATGGCGGCACCTTCCTCACCTTCAGTGACTACAGCCGCAATGCGATCCGCATGGCGGCGCTGATGAAACTGCGGGTGATCCATGTCTTCACCCACGACAGCATCGGTCTGGGCGAAGACGGTCCGACGCATCAGTCCGTCGAACACGTCCCCAGCCTGCGCATCATTCCCAATCTGGATGTCTGGCGTCCGGCCGATGGCCTGGAAACCGCTGTCGCGTGGGCCTGCTCGATCGAACGTCACGATGGCCCGAGTGCGCTGGCGCTGTCGCGCCAGAACCTGCCGCCGCTGGCGACCGATCCGGCCCTGGTCGATTCCATCCGGCGCGGCGGCTACATCCTGTCGGAGGCCGAAAACCCGCAGGTCATCCTGATCGGTACCGGCTCGGAAACCTCGCTGGCGATGGAAGCCAAGGCCATTCTGGCCGCCGAAGGTATCGCCGCCCGCGTGGTCTCGATGCCCTGCACCAATGCATTCGACCGGCAGCCCGCCGCCTACCAGGACAGCGTCCTGCCGATCCACCTGCCGTCGGTGGCGGTGGAAGCGGCGCATCCGGATTTCTGGCGCAAGTATGTGGGACGCAAAGGTGCGGTCATCGGCATCGCCAGCTTTGGCGAGTCGGCTCCGGCAAAAGACCTCTACGCCCATTTCGGGATTACCGCCAAGGCTGTCGCCGACGCCGCGCGCCAACGCGTCAGGAAGGCATGATGGAAGGCGTGAGCGTGTCGCCGATTCAGCTGGTGATGTTCGATCTTGATGGCACCTTGATCGAGACCGCGCCCGAGATCAGCGACGCGGTCAACGACACGCTGCGCGATGCCGGTTTGCCGCCGGTGTCGCTGGCGGATGTGCAGCGCTGGATCGGCCACGGCACCTTCGCCTTGCTGGTGACAGCGGTCGCCAGCGCGACCGGGCAGGACATCGATCAGGTCCGTGATTCGGACGCGCTGCGTGCCCTCGCGCCCACGTTTGATCAGCACTATGAAGCGCGCTGCGGAAGCCGTAGCCATCCCTATCCGGGCGTGCGGGAAACGCTCGACGTACTCCGTGCGCAAGGTGTGCGGATGGCCGTCGTCACCAACAAGGAAGCGCGCTACACCGAAGCCATCCTGACCCGCCACGGCCTGCGCGCCTACTTCGACGTGGTCATCAGCGGCAATTCCCTGCCAGCACGCAAACCCGATCCCTCGGGCGTGCTGAGCGTGATGCAGCAACTCGGCGTGTCACCCGAGCGCACCTTATTCGTGGGCGATTCGTCCATCGACGTCGCGACCGCGCGCAACGCGGGCATCGCAGTGCATCTGTTCCCGCATGGCTACAACCTCGGCCAGTCGGTGCACGACGCGGGCGCCGATCGCGTGCTGGACAACTTCGACCAGTTGCGCAGCCTGTTCACCACCACAGCAACTCGCCACCTGCGCGCTGTGCTTTGGGATGTCGACGGCACGCTGGCGGAAACCGAGCGTGAAGGCCACCGCGTCGCCTTCAATCAGGCGTTCTCCGAACACGGGCTTGACTGGCATTGGGATATCGCCCGTTACGGCGAATTGCTCAACGTCACGGGCGGTCGCGAACGCCTGCTGTTCGACATGGCATCCCGCAATGACGCCCCGGCAAGCATCGAGCAACGCGAGTCATTGGCACGCCAACTGCACCTGCGCAAAAACCGCATTTACGCCGATCTTGTCGCGCAGGGATTGGTCCCGTTGCGTGACGGGGTGGAAGACCTGTGGAAGTCCTGTCTGCGGGCCGGTGTGCGCATGGGCATCGTCACCACCACCAGTCGCGCGAATGTCGAGGCCTTGCTGGGCGCCCATCTGGGTCCGCACTGGGCGGAGCACTTCGCCTGCGTGATCTGTGGCGAGGACGTGCAGGCCAAAAAGCCTGACCCGGAAGCCTACCGGCTCGCACTGCAACAGCTGCAATTGCCCGCCAGGCAGGTAATCGCCGTGGAAGACTCGCCGGGCGGACTGCGCGCGGCGCAGGATGCAGGTATCGCCACGGTCGTCACCCCCAGCACCTATTTCCAGGATGATCCACACTACGCGCACGCCATGGCGGTCGGGCCCGGCTTTCATCTACCCAAGGGCTGGCGCGCGCCGCAGGGCGCATGCACCATCCAGCAGTCGCCGGATGTGTATGACCTGGATCGCTGGCTATGCCTGCACACGGAACGAGAGCGCGAATGCGCTTGCCCAGTCGTACCCCGTGCAGCCTGAATTTCTCACCTAACATCAACCACTCTGGAGGGATTGCACCATGGCACTCGTATCGCTTCGTCAGGTTCTCGATCACGCCGCCGAACACGGCTACGGCGTTCCCGCATTCAACGTCAACAACCTCGAGCAAGTGCAGGCAATCATGGAGGCCGCTGCGGCGACCGACTCGCCGGTCATCCTGCAAGCCTCGGCGGGCGCGCGCAAATATGCGGGTGAAGCCTATCTGCGTCACCTGATCATCGCCGCCGCCGAAGTGCATCCGGAGCTGCCCATCGTGCTGCATCAGGACCATGGCACCTCCCCGGCCGTCTGCCAGCAATCGATCCGCTCGGGCTTTTCCAGCGTGATGATGGACGGCTCGCTGATGTCCGACGGCAAGACCCCGGCCAGCTACGAGTACAACGTCGAAGTGACCGAACTGGTCTGCCGCATGGCGCATGCCGTCGGTGTGTCGGTCGAAGGTGAACTCGGCTGTCTCGGCTCGCTGGAAACCGGCGAAGCCGGTGAGGAAGACGGCGTCGGCGCGGAAGGCAAACTGAGCCACGACATGCTGCTGACGGATCCGACACAGGCCAAGGATTTCGTTGCCAAGACCGGCGTCGACGCACTGGCCATCGCCATCGGCACCAGCCATGGCGCCTACAAATTCACCCGCAAGCCGACCGGCGACATTCTGGCCATCGACCGCATCGCCCAGATCCACGCCGCCATTCCCAACACGCATCTGGTGATGCACGGTTCCAGCAGCGTGCCACAGGAATGGCTGGAGATCATCCGTCAGTACGGTGGGCAGATGAAGGAAACCTACGGCGTGCCGGTGGAAGAAATCGTCCGCGGCATCAAGAACGGTGTACGCAAGATCAACATCGATACCGACATCCGTCTGGCCATGACCGGAGCCATCCGGAAGATGCTGGCGGAACAGCCCAGCGAATTCGATCCGCGCAAGTTCCTCAGCGCCGCCAAGAAAGCCGCCAGCGGCATCTGCAAAGCACGCTTTGAAGCCTTCGGCTGCGCGGGAATGGGCTCGAAGATCAAGCCGATTGCACTCGAAACCATGGCGTCGCGCTACTGAAAAAACGCGTCGGGCGGGTGTGTCAACGCACTCGCCCGACGTGTTCACAAACAGACGGTGGCATTAGCGCACACGCTCCACGTTTGCCCGCTATGCTTGCGCCATGATGCAAGAGACTCTGAAACACGCAGCGGCGATGGCGCAGCACGCGGTTGTTGCCACGCCCGAAAACATCGCCATGGCCGCAGAGCATCTGCGAGCGGGTGATTTGGTCGCCTTTCCAACCGAAACGGTTTACGGCCTTGGTGCAAATGCCTTGGATGCCACGGCCGTTGCTCGAATTTTTGCCGCCAAGCGACGGCCCCACACCAGTCCGCTGATCGTGCACATTGCCGATCCGAAAGACACCCGCTTTGTCGTTCGATTTTGGCCCCATGCGGCAGAGTTGCTGGCACGACGCTTCTGGCCAGGCCCGCTGACGCTGGTGCTTCCGAAAATGGAGTCCATTCCTGACATCGTCAGCGGCGGACTCGATACCGTCGGTGTACGCCTTCCCGAACACCCCGTTGCACGCGCCCTGATTCGCGCAGCCGGCGTTCCGCTGGCTGCACCGAGCGCCAACGAGTTCATGCAGCTCTCACCGACCGCGGCCTCGCACGTTGCGCGCAGCCTGGGCAATCGAGTGGCAATGATTCTGGACGGTGGCAACAGCCAAGCCGGAATCGAATCCACGGTCGTCGCCATCAACAAACAGGGCGACGTGTCTCTACTGCGTCCCGGCGCCATTAGTCGCACGCAGATCGAACAGGTACTTGGTACAAACGTGCCCGATGCACAGTGGAACGGGCAAGGCAGCGCTCCGTCTCCGGGCTTGCACGAGCGCCACTACGCGCCGAGAACGCCGCTATACCTGCGTGATCGCGAATCACCGTTGCCAGAAGGCTCGGGCGCGCTGCTCAGCCTCGCCACACCGCGAACGGCGCTTCCGGGTCACGTCACCGAAGTCGTGCTGCCGGGCGATCCCGCGTCGTACGCACAACAGCTCTACGCCGCGCTGCATCGACTGGATCAGCAAGGACACCCGTGGATCGCGCTGGAATCGCCACCGCGAACCTCAGCGTGGGAAGCAGTCAACGACCGCCTGCGTCGCGCCGCAAGCCGCTGAGACGGAGCGCGCTGTCGTCGACGTCAGCAACGCCGATAGCAGTGGGTTGACGGAATGAATCCCACGCTAACGCCAACGACCGTTCGCAAGTGCTTCTTGATTGGTGCCCCCGGCGCGATTCGAACGCACGGCCTTCCCCTTAGGAGGGGGACGCTCTATCCATCTGAGCTACGGGGGCAGCAGGCGGCGCATTTTCGCATCGCGGGACGGTTTACGCATCCTCGACGGCAGACAGACGGCGCAAGGTGTCCGCGGCGTCCTCGGGATGAATCGCCTGGGTCCAGTCTTCCATCAAGGTGGCATACAGCAGCGTCTCGAATTCCGGCTGGAACCGCTTGATCACTTCCTGCGGTTTGGCGATGCACTTGCCATCGCTGATCAATCCGAAATGCACACGTCCGTTGTAACTGAGAATGCTGATGCCGACACCGATGCTGCCGGTTTGCGGCACCCAGAACATCAGGTCACTGACTTCCGCGCCCGCCATGAACAGCGGCATCTGCGGACCGGGCACATTGGTCGCGACGGCGCTGCCCTTGCGGCTGAACAGTTCCAGGGCGAAGCGCTGAACGCCCGAGGGCGCCATGCCCAGCGCGGCCAGGACACCGAAGGTCATGATGGCCTGACGCGAGGACTTGATCTCGCGCATGTTGTCGGCAACCCGTTGCAGACGCCGCAGCGGATTGGCCTCGCCGATGGGCAGATCCAGAAACACCAGGCCGAAATGGTTGCCGAGCTTCCTGGCGTGTTCCAGCGGACGCAGGTTGACCGGTACGGTCGCGCGGATCGTCAGCCCGGCGGGCTCGAAGTCCTGCTCCAGCAACCAACTCCGCAAGGCCCCGGAAACTGCCGCCAGCAACACATCGTTGACCGTACAGCCCAGGGCGCGACTCAAGGTCTTGACCTCATCGAGCGGAATCGGATCGGCCCAGGCGCAACGTTTGCTGACACCCAGCGGACGCTTCAAGGGCGTCTCCGGATCATCCGGCAGCAACAGTACGTTGCCCAATTCGCGCGCAATTTCACCGCCTTCCTTGGCCAGCACCCCGGCCAGCGACGGATCGCGATACATCTCCAGACTCTTCTCGACGACCTTGCCGCCCATCTTCATGGCGCGATCAAACTGCTGCATCGCCGGGTCGAAGAAGCGTTGCGTAACCCGCTCGCCATCTTTACCGAGCCAAGCGCGCGGCAGGTCGGTGCCCGGCTTCGGATGACGACTGACATCGGTCAGCGACAACAGTACCTGTACCAGCGCGATGCCGTCGGCATAGCAATGGTGCAGGCGAGCAATCAACGCGCTACCGTGACCATAGCGTTCGACCAGATGGAACTGCCATAGCGGCTTGGCGTGATCCAGCGCGGTCGAGGCCAACTGGCTCACCAGGCGCTCAAGTTCCGCTTTGCCCGCCTTGCCCGGCAGCGCGGTCAGCACCACATGCCAATCGATGTCGAAATCCGGGTCGGTTTCCCAATGCGCGCCGGTGGCACTGTCGACGGCCTTCTGGCGAAACCGCTTGAAGGCCAGAAAACGCTCGCGGATCAGTTGCTTGAACGCATCCAGCGAAAGACGTTCGGAGAACATCAGAACGCCGGTGATCATCATCAGATTGGTGGGACGCTCCATGCGCAACCACGCGGTGTCCACCTTCGACATCGCTTCACGCTGTGGAGCACGCCCCGGCGTCTGCGCGCCAATGTGCATGCGGAAATCCCCTCCCAGGGCCTAGTGGTCTGCTTCCGAAATAACGCAACATGAAACGGCGTCTTTTTCCACATGGCGGCGTTGCTCGTCGTTGCCATAGAGCACGCTATGTCGCCTCCTCGCGCCTTGCCCTGCGAAAAAATCCATCCGTTTCATCCTGTCACGCAATTTCGGAAGCAGACCACTAGAGCCAGATGCCTGCCGCGATGGTGCATGCAGTGGCGCGAGGCGTCAACGCGCGAGGCATATCCCCGGACGTTGAACTGGCGAGGGCACTCACCGCTGTTCACAACTTTGCCGCAGCGGCGATCACGCCGGGCTGGTCACAAAGCGAGGCGAGCATACCGACAGCACGCTCGCCTCGCTCGGGAAAAGGCGCGGGCTGTGCGCTCAGTCTTCCTGCGCAACTTCCGGCAGGATGGCGTTGTGATAGACCTCCTGCACATCGTCGAGGTCTTCCAGCCATTCCAGCAGATCGAGCAGTTCTTCCATCGCCTCGTCGGGCACGCTGACGCGATTTTCCGGACGCATCACGATTTCCGCGCTGAGCGGTTTGACGCCTGCCGCTTCCAGCGCCTTCTTCACGTCTTCAAACGCCGATGGCGCGCATAGCACAGTGCTCTTGCCCTCGCCGTTCTGCACATCATCTGCGCCCGCTTCCAGCGCGGCTTCGAGCAGCTTTTCCTCGGCCTCGGGCGTGGCCGTGGCGACGACGATCTCGCCAAGGCGGTGAAACTGGAAGGCCACCGAACCGGTGGTCCCCAGATTTCCGCTGTTCTTCGACAACGCGTGACGGACTTCGGCCACCGTGCGCGTGGTGTTGTCAGTCATGCAGTCGATGATCAAGGCGACGCCGGACGGGCCATATCCCTCGTAACGCACTTCCTGCATGTTGTCGGCACCGTCCGCACCCGAGCCACGCTTCACCGCGCGCTCGATGGTGTCCTTCGACATGTTGGCGGCCAGTGCTTTGTCGATACCAATGCGCAAACGGGCGTTGCCTGCCGGGTCGCCGCCACCACGTGCCGCGATGGTGATTTCGCGGATCAGTTTGGTGAATACCTTGGCGCGCTTGGCGTCTTCGGCGTTTTTGCGACCTTCAATGCTGGGACCACGACCCATGGGATACCTTCGCTTGTTGTGAGAGAAAACCGACCGGAGATCGCTCCGGAATGCGGCGTGTCGTTACCAGACCAGATCGTCCGGCACCTGAAAGCGCGGGTCGGCGTATTCATCGCCACCTTCCTGCGCGTTGGGATCGACACGCAAAGCCAATGTGCCCGCCAGCAGCGCCTCAGCTTGCTCGGCGATGGCGGGCGTCACCACACAGTATCGCCCACCGGCCTGCACCACCGCCAATTCCCCGGCATTGAGCGCGCGAAACTGCTCTTCGGTGACGTAGACGCGGCGAATCTTTCCGCCGTATTCGAAATGCCTTGGCAATTCCGCGCTGGGCACGTTCAACGTATTGCCCTGCAACAAGGCATGCAGCTTCTGGCGCGCTTCCTTGCGACGTTGCGCCTCGGCCTGGCGCTCGCGCTCGGCACGCTGTGCCTCGGCCTTCTCCTGTTGCTGGCGAAGTGCATAGGCGCGTGCCAGATCGAGCTCCTCGCTGGTATGAACGCGCGGACGGTCCTCGCGGCGCGGCGACGATTTCTGACCGGACGGCTTGTTGCCCTTGCCCGCCTGCGACCGATTTTTATCGGTGTTCGTGGGCTTGGGTTTGTGTGCGGGTTTGGCGGCAGGCTCCGGCGCTTTGAAGCCGAGGCCCATCAATTGATCACGCAGGGAGATGCTCATGCGGATTCCACTCGTAATAGTTGAAACGATGTGTCGACAACACGGGAACGCGGCGGTATCAAGCCGGACTTCGCAACGCAACCGGGCGCGCCGTATCGGGGCGACCTGACCGCGCCCCGGCAAGCGGCGCAGCACCGCCGATCAATAGTGCGGCGGTGGCGCTTCGCTGGCAGGGTCGGCATACAACAGTCCACGCAAGGCACGCAAATCGGCCAACACCTGTTCCAGTCGGCGCTCCAGTTGTTCGATGCGCTGCGATTGCTCGACCGCCACACCGTTCAACTGCTGCACGGTGTCGTCCTGAAAGGCCAGGCGCATTTCCAGTTCGACGATGCGTTCGACCAGATCACTCACGACGCGCCTCCGTTCTGCAACGATCGCCCACGGCCAATACCGTAGTACGCCAGACCTGCCGCCTCGACCTGCTGCGGGTCGTAGACGTTGCGGCCATCAAAGATCACCGGCTCGCGCAGTTCTGCCTTGATGCGCGCGAAATCGGGGCTCCAGAAGGTCTTCCACTCGGTGATCAACACCAACGCATCGGCCCCTTCCAGCACCTCGTAGGGTTCGTTGCACAGCAGCAGGTCATCGCGCTCGCCGTAGATCCGACGCACCTCATGCATGGCCTCCGGATCAAACGCGCGGACCTGCGCGCCTTCGGCCCACAAGGCTTCCATCAGGCTGCGGCTGGGCGCTTCGCGCATGTCGTCGGTGTTGGGCTTGAAGGCCAGGCCCCACAGACCGATGGTCTTGCCACGCAAGTCACCGAAATGCCGGGCCAACAGTTGGTGCAGCTTGCGCTTCTGGCGGTCGTTGACGGCTTCTACCGCGCCAAGAATGTGCGCATCGAAACCATGTTGACGGGCCGTGCGCTCCAGCGCCTGGACATCCTTGGGGAAACAACTGCCGCCGTAACCTGCGCCAGGATAGATGAACGAAAATCCGATGCGCGGGTCGGAACCGATGCCGAGGCGCACCTTTTCGATGTCCGCGCCCAGGCGTTCGGCCAGATTCGCCATCTCGTTCATGAAACTGATCTTGGTCGCCAACATCGCGTTGGCGGCATATTTGGTCAGCTCCGCCGAACGCAGATCCATGGCGACGATGCGCTCGTGATTGCGGTTGAAGGGCGCATACAGCGCCTTGAGCTTGTTGACTGCCTCGACCGACTCGGTGCCGATGATGATGCGGTCCGGGCGCATGCAGTCCTTGACCGCGTCGCCTTCTTTCAGGAATTCGGGATTGGAGGCGACTTCGAAATCGATCGCCACGCCGCGCTTCGCCAGCGCCGCCGCCACTTCGGCGCGCACGCGATCCGCCGTTCCCACCGGAACGGTCGACTTGGTAACAACCAGTGCGGGGCGCTGCAGGTGTTCACCGATGGTGCGCGCCACCGCCAATACATGGCGTAGATCGGCGCTGCCGTCTTCGTCGGGCGGTGTACCGACCGCGATGAACAACAGGTCCGCATAGGCCACCGCCGCCGCCGCATCCGTGGTGAAATCGAGCCGCCCGGCGCGCTGGTTGGCCAGCACCATGTCTTCCAGACCGGGCTCATAGATCGGAATCCGGCCCTGCTTCAGGCCGTCGATCTTTGCCGCGTCGACGTCCACACACAACACATGGTTGCCGACTTCGGCCAAGCATGTACCGGTAACCAGTCCCACATAGCCGGTACCAAACAAGGTGACTTTCATGGATTTCGACTCAATAAAGGACACATCGCCGCAGCGAGCAATCTTGCGTTCTCAAGATGACAACGGCCGACAGGTCGCCCTGTCGGCCGCATGACATCTCAATCTGCCGTGAACCGGGACGGCTTACTGCGCAGCCGGGGCAGGTGCTGCCGCGCCAGGAGCAACGATCTCCAGCAACTCGACATCGAACTTCAGGGTCGAGTTCGGACCGATCGGGCTACCCGGCATGGCGCGATCGCCATAGGCCAGCTCGGAAGGAATCCACAGCGTGTACTTGGAGCCGACCGGCATCAACTGCAGGGCTTCGGTCCAACCCGGAATCACTGCATTCAGCGCGAACTGCGCGGGCTGACCGCGATCCACCGAGCTGTCGAACTTGGTGCCATCAAGCAGCGTACCCGTGTAGTGCACCTTGACGGTATCGGTGGCTGCAGGCTTGGGACCGGTACCTTCGGTCACGACCACGTACTGCAGGCCGGACTCGGTTGTCTTGACGCCATCCTTGCCCTTGTTGGAAGCCAGGAAGGCATCGCCTTCTTCCTTGTTCTTCTTGGCTGCCGCCTGCATTTCAGCCTCGCGCTTGGCCTGCAGCTTCTGCTGGAAAGCCTGCTGAACCTGCATCGCTTCTTCCTGCGAAATGGCGGGCTCGGCACCCGACAGCGCGGCCTCCATGCCCTTCACGACCACGGCCAGATCGACCTCGTCCTTGATCTGACCCATCGAGCCGCCGATCTGCAGACCGATGACGTAGCTGATCTTGTCTTTTTCGGTGGTCAGGGTGGTTTCAGCCTGCGCGAAAGAGGACACGCCGAACGTGGCGGCGGCCGCAGCGGCAAGCAGGGTGATGCGCAACGAGTGCTTCATGATGTCTCCGAAATGGGGAGCCGTAAGTCCGACGGCAGCGGGGGCGATATTGTGGGACGGCCCATGCGAGCACGCAACGCCGCGCGCTGCGACACGGCTTTGGCACGAAAGTTCCCGCCAATTTGCGCCACTGCGCGTCAGCCTCCTCTGCAAGGCACTGGACTCCCGCCTGCGCGGGAGTGACGAGCAAACGCGCCGATCCACGAAAGCCCTCCGCGTCGGGACCAGGAGCTAAGCGCTCGACAGAGGCGGTCGCCGTCGCGGGCGCGAAATCACCCTCCGGGATTTGTCTCAAGCTGTGACCGATCATGCTGCATTACTGCAGAAAGTTGCGGTAAAGTGCTGTTCGAATTGAAAGTGTGGAGACTTCGCGCATGAATGCCCCAGCCAATGTGAACCTGGTTGGCATTACCGGAATCACCCGACGCCTCGTCCAGGACGGCGCTTTGGGCGAGGCCGATGCGCGCAAGGCGCAGGATGACTCTGCGCGCGAAAAAGTCCCCATCCAGGGCTATTTGCTGGCGCGCGGCATGGTCAACCACGCCCAGGTGGCGGCGGCAAACTCGGCAGAGTTCGGCATTCCCATCGTCGACGTCAGCGTCATGGACCTGACCCAGATGCCGGTCAAGCTGGTCGAAGAGCGACTGATCAACCTGTACAAGGCGCTGCCGCTGTACAAGCGTGGCAACCGGCTGTTCGTGGGCATCAGCGACCCCACCAACACCCGCGCGCTGGATGACATCAAATTTCAGGCCAATCTGACGGTCGAACCGATTCTGGTCGCCGAAGACGCCTTGCTTCGCGCCATCGAACAGGCGCTGGCGGTTGCCGATGCCGCCATCGGCGGCATGGAAGAAGACGAAGGCCTGGAAAATCTCGATATCAGCGACACCAGCGACGACGACGCCGGCGGCTCGGGGATCGACTCCAAGACCGACGACACGCCGGTCGTGCGTTTCGTCAACAAGATGCTGGTCGATGCGATCAAAAAGGGCGCGTCGGACATCCATTTCGAGCCCTACGAATCGGATTACCGCGTGCGCGTTCGCATGGACGGCATCCTGCGCACCGTTGCCCGCCCGCCCGTCAAACTGGCGCCGCGTATCGCCTCACGCCTCAAGGTCATGTCCTCGCTGGATATCGCCGAACGCCGCGTCCCGCAGGACGGACGCATCAAGCTCAACCTGTCCAAGACCAAGTCGATGGACTTCCGCGTCAGCACCTGCCCGACCCTGTTCGGCGAAAAGATTGTGCTGCGTATTCTGGACGGCTCGGCCGCCAAGCTCGGCATCGAAAAACTCGGCTACGAAGACGATCAGAAAAAGCTCTTCCTCGATGCCATCCAGAAACCCTACGGCATGGTGCTGGTCACCGGCCCGACCGGCTCGGGCAAGACGGTATCGCTGTATACCGCGCTGAACATTCTGAACACCGAAGGCCGCAACATCAGCACGGTCGAAGACCCGGTGGAAATCCGTGTGCCCGGCATCAACCAGGTACAGCAGAACAACAAACGCGGCATGACCTTCGCCGCCGCGCTGCGCAGCTTTCTGCGTCAGGACCCGGACGTCATCATGGTCGGCGAAATCCGCGACCTGGAAACCGCCGAAATCGCCGTGAAGGCGGCGCAAACCGGCCACATGGTGTTGTCGACCCTACACACCAACGACGCCCCGCAAACCATCGCGCGCCTGATGAACATGGGCATCGCGCCCTTCAACATTATCAGCTCGGTAACCATCGTCATTGCCCAACGCCTGGCGCGTCGCCTGCACGACTGCAAGCGCGAAGTAAAGCTGCCGAAGCATGCGCTGCTGGCCGAAGGGTATTCCGAAGCCGAGATCGATGCCGGGTTTACCATGTACGAAGCCGTCGGCTGCCCGGAGTGCAACGAAGGTTACAAAGGCCGCACCGGTATTTATCAGGTCATGCCGATGAGCGACGCCATCCAGAAAATCGTGCTGGAAGGCGGCAATGCGATGCAGATCGCAGCAGAAGCCGAAAAAGAAGGCATCAATGACCTGCGCAAATCCGCGCTGGTCAAAGTGAAGAACGGCGTCACCAGCCTTGCCGAAATCAATCGCGTCACCAAGGACTAAGCCATGGCCGTAGCGACCAAGACCGCCCAACGAAAAGCCGCCCCGCTGCCGAAACGCGAAGGCAGCGGCCTGCAGACCTTCACCTGGACCGGTACCGACAAGCGCGGCACCACCATGAAAGGTGAGCAGTTGGCAAAAAATGCCAACCTGCTGAAGGCGGAATTGCGGCGGCAAGGGATTACGCCGAAGGTCGTCAAGCAGAAGACCAAGCCCCTGTTTGGTGCGGCGGGGTCGGCAATTTCTCCGCGCGATATCGCGGTGTTCAGTCGCCAGATCGCCACGATGATGAAGTCAGTGTTCCGCTGGTGTCGTCTTTCGATCATTGGCGGCGGCCAGAAAAACCTCGAATGAAGGACATGCTGGACGACATTCGCAGCAGCATCGAAAGCGGCTCAACGCTGCATGAGGCGCTCGGTCGGCACAGGTTCAGTTTGACAGGTTGTATCGAAATCTGGTCAAGGCTGGCGAAAGCGCCGGTGTTCTGGATACGGTTCTCGACACCATTGCGAGCTACAAAGAAAATACCGAAGCACTGAAAGGCAAGATCAAAGAAGGCCTTGTTCTATCCCGCGATCATCATCGCCGTTGCCTTGGTTATTGTCGGCGGTCTTGCTGATCTTCGTCGTTCCGCAGTTCAAATCCACGTTCAACAGCTTCGGCGCGGATCTTCCCGGCTTCACGCTCGCCATCATTGACGCATCAGAGTTCATGATCTCGTATTGGTGGGCCGTATTCGGTTCGATACCTTCTTGCCATATTCAGCATCGTTCAGGCCCAAAGACGCTCCGTTAACGTTGCCCGATTCATGGATCGCATGCTGCTGAAGGTTCCGGTCATTGGGCAGGTCATGCACAACGCATCGATTGCCCGTTTCGCCACCTTGGCCACCACGTTCCGCGCGGGCGTGCCGCTGGTCGAGGCGCTGGACACTGTTTCGGGCGCCACCGGCAACACCATCTATTCGGATGCGGTGATGCGAATCAAGGACGATGTCGCCGTCGGCTACCAGTTGAACATCGCAATGCGGCAGGTCGGTTGTTCCCCCACATGGTCATTCAAATGGCCGCCATCGGTGAAGAAGCCGGTGCGCTCGACACGATGCTTCTGAAAGTCGCCGAGTTCTACGAGCAGGAAGTCAACAATGCGGTTGACACGCTCAGCACCATGATCGAACCCTTCGTAATGTTGATTCTGGGCGGCTTGATCGGCAGCCTGGTCATCGGCATGTACCTCCCGATCTTCAAACTCGCCGCGACGATGTAAGGATTTCCGTGTTCGACGCCTGGTTTGCACATACCCAGCGCTGGCCATTGCCAGCGCTGTTGTTTTGGGCCTGCTGGTTGGCAGCTTTCTCAACGTCGTCATTCTGCGCGTACCTGTACGTATGGAGTGGCAATGGAAACGCGACGCTCGCGAAATACTCGATTTACCAGCGGTAGAAGAGACTGAACCGCCCGGCATCGTCGTCAAAGGTTCGCACTGCCTTTAATGCGGCCACACACTCGCCGCATGGGAGAACCTGTCAGGTCTTGTCCTGGTTGTTGTTGCGTGGCCGTTGCGTTGCCGTGGACCGGCACTCGTATCAGCCTGCAGTATCCGCTGGTGGAACTGCTTACCGACTCGCCTTTGGGATCGTGGTGTGGCAATTCGGCATGAGTTGGCAAGCCCTCGCGGCACTCGCCTTCACCGCCATTCTGATTGCCGCATCCGGCATCGATGTACGGACCACGCTGCTGCCCGACACACTCACCCTGCCACTGTTGTGGCTCGGCTTGCTGATCAGTTTGTTGCCGGTATTCGTCGACAGCCACGCCGCCATCATTGGCGCTGCGGCGAGCTATCTCAGTCTGTGGAGCGTGTTCTGGTTGTTCAAACTGCTGACCGGCAAAGAAGGCATGGGCTACGGCGACTTCAAACTGCTGGCCGCCTTGTGTGCCTGGAGCGGTATTGGTGCACTGATCCCGACCCTGCTGATGTCCTCGCTGATCGGCGCCGTCGTCGGCAGCCTGTGGTTGAGCCTACGCGGCAAGGACAAGGCCACCCCAATCCCGTTCGGCCCCTATCTTGCCGCCACAGGCTGGGTGCAACTGATTTGGGGTGAGCAGATCGTCAACGCCTATCTGAGTTACAGCGGCATGTTGTAACCCGTGCCGAAACGATTGACCGTCGCCATTTCTGCCACTACGAAATCAATCCGATGCCATGCGTCTAGTTCATCCAGCCTGTACTGGAAGGACTACGCGCGCTAGCGATAATTCTCGTGGTGTCGTCCCACTTGCTGGCATACCGGGAATGTCGGCGGGCTTTATAGGTGTGGACATGTTTTTCGTCCTATCCGGATACCTCATCACGCGGCTCCTGCTAACCGAGCGTGTACATTCCGGCAAGATCGACATTCCGATGTTCTATGCCCGTCAGTTCCGCCGACTTCTTCCCGCACTTTTCACAATGATCATTGTGACTGGCATTGCAGGCTGGATTTTACTCCCATAAAGGGAATTTGACGGACAACTTGTTTCCGCAATAGCGGCGACGTTATGGCTGAGCAACATGCACTTCGCATTAGCCGACCTCGACTATTTCGACGGCACACAGGACTCTGATCTATTTCTGCACACATGGTCTCTTGGCGTGGAGGAGCAATTCTACCTATTCTGGCCGCTATTAATTGGGCGGATTCAACTCCGAATCGCAACACGGTTGTTGAGGGCTTCAGCGAAGACCTCGTAAGGGTTCGCCAGCCTAACGTTTTTCTCGGTCGGCTGTTGATCCCTGCGCTCGATCTCCCGCAGCCGCTCGTCGCTCACGGTCGCAAAGTCGGTGCCCTTGGGCAGGTAGGCGCGAACCAGCCCGTTGCCGTTCTCGTTCGTGCCGCGCTGCCATGACGCATACGGCGAAGTAGAAGTCCGCCTTGCAGGCGATCGCGATCAATTCGTGCTCGGCGAACTCCTTGCCGTTGTCTGCGGTGAGCGTGTGCACCACATGCTTGATGGGTGCCAGCGTGCCGATGATGGCTCGACTCACGGCCTCTGCAGTCCGCTGCGACACACGCCGGATCAGGTGCAGGCGTGAACGCCGCTCTGTCAGCGTCACCAGGGCCTGTCCGCCGTGGGCCCTTGACCATGGTGTCCAGTTCCCAGTCGCCAGTCCGCGGCTGCGTTCGTCCACCACGGGCGGACGGGCGCTGATGTCGCGACGGTGCTTGATCTGGCCGCGACGATCCGGACGGCAACGGCGCGCTGGCGTGGCTTGCTCTGCCGCAGCAGCGTATGCAAGGTGCCACCTCGTCGATGATCCGCCGCAATGTGCTGGTAGATGCGCTCATGGCTGGCCAGACCCGTCGCACCAGAAACATCCTGCTCGGGCTGTGATCCTCGCGCAGCAGCGCCTTTCAATACGAGGCCAGTGCGATGGGTTGATCCGGGCGCGACGACTGGCTTGCCGACGCCGATGCCGTGCCCGCACATGGGCCGGATCAGGGGAATATCCCGTTGGGCATCGGTTGCGCTTGAATTCGACAGATCGTGCTGGCGGATCGGTCTATTCGTCTGCCGATCGCACATAGCTCAAACCCGCTTCGCGCGCAGCGCGTAGGGCCTGATATCGTTCTGCTTGGGTCAGGTGACCTCTGGACATGGGCAGCTCCACTTGCAGGTAGAGGCGCTCAGGCTACGTCACCTGGTCCTCTACGCTCCGTTGGGGGTGTTGCGATTCAGAGTTGAAACCTTGGTCTAACTTTACGCAACAAGCCCATATCCTCACGCCTCTATTCGTGATTTTCTATTGCATGATACCAATTGGAATCGCCACCTCAATTCTAGTGACAAGAACCGATCCACAGGCGGCATTTTACTATATGCCGCTACGAGCATGGCAGTTTTCAGCTGGCGCAGTTTCGTTTCATCTTTCGACCACCGAGTCAGCGCTTCCTAGATTTCTTCGAAAATCACACCCCAATAGCATCGGTTTAGTTGGCCTGACGATAATCGCAATATCACTTTTCCTTATCGACAAAAACAGCGCTTACCCGGGAATTTGGTCAACATTGCCAACACTGGCAACCACCCTGCTACTGTGCGTCTGTACAGAAATTAATTCTGGTTTCACGTTTCGAATGTTGAGCAACCCGCTGTCTCCAGTGGATAGGAAACCGATCCTATTCATTGTATCTGTGGCACTGGCCCATAATGTTACTTGGAGCAACCATACTTCCGCCACAAAATTATCTGGTCAAGTCGTCACTGATAATCGCCTCACTCCTCGCGTCAGTTTTGTCGTTCGGAAATTATTGAAACCCCAACCAGAAGAAGCGACCGGTGGACAAAAAACCCATCGAAAACCATATTCTTGTGTCTTGCAGCAATGGCCATTCTCGCAATTTCAGCCACCCAACTTCATCACGAAGTATTTCCAGACAATCCCGCCCCTAGAAAATCAAAAATAACAAGTCCTGCAATATATAGCCAAGGGTGTGATGATTGGTACAGTAGCAGCGTATTGGGGCTTGTGTATTCGGCAACATTCATGGAAACATGCACATTTTGGTCATCGGCGACAGTATCGGATTGCAGTGGTTTCCTGCGTATGAGAGGTTCGCTTCTGAAGAAAGGCCAGACTTACCGTTCTAACGAAGTCGAGCCTGTGCGATTGTTGATACCAACTACGTTTACCCCGGATAGGTCGAGAATACACAGAGTGCTCAAGAGTGGCGCGCACTCATATTGTTCACGAAGGAACAACAACCAGATTTAATTTTGATTGGCAGCAGTCATACATATGCCATTTCGGACCAGCAGTGGAAGGAAGGGACATCTCGAATCCTCACCGACCTCTCACCGGTCACCAAGAATATTTTACTGGTTAGATCGACACCATGGCTTCCTTTTGACGGACCTGCCTGCGCCTCCGACCGAGGAAGAATCCATGATGCATTACGGAGCGATGAAGCATGCAGCGCCGACGCATTTGATGAGAATAACGAGAGTGACTCAAATACTGAACGAAGCCAACCTGGACTTTGCAAATGTGAATATCTTGGATCTCAATGCGGAGGTTTGTCCTGACCAAATCTGCCGAGCAAAGATAGATGACACCTAGTTTTCCGAGACCATCAACACTTAAATGCCAAAATTTGTCGAGTCGATCTCAAGCACCATAGTTGAAAAGATTCGCTCAACTATCCATAGCAACTCGTTCATATCAATCCTGAGGCGACAATGGATTCCGCCCCAAGCCTCGACCGATCCACTCAACACTAACAGCGGATCACACGCGGTATCATTCAAACGGAGGATCGTCGCTTATTCCTGTGACTTTGCGGGGAGGCAGCAGATCGCCACCGAACCAAGACGCTTTAGTTTAAACGCCAAGAAATTGAGCACCGACCATCAGGATGGTGCGTGATCCGCTGCTACACTGACGCCATACGCTATCGCCCCGCCCCATATTCGCCACCGCCAAGCCTCAGCATCGTCTTGCCCTGCAGAAACGAATCAATCGGGCTTGCCAACGTACTGCCCAAGCTCGCCGAGTTGTATCCCGACGCCCAGATCATCGTGGTGGATGACGGCTCCAGCGACGGCAGCGGGCTGATCGCCGAGCGGCACGGTGCAACGGTTCTGAATAATCCGTACTCGATGGGTAACGGTGCCGCCATCAAGCGCGGTGCGCGGCGGCAACGGGTGACGTGATCGTCTTCATGGATGCCGACGGACAACACGATCCGCATCTCATCGAACTGCTGTTGAGCAAGTTGTCGGAAGGCTACGACATGGTGGTCGGCGCACGTGACGCCAGCGGTCAGGCCAATGCCAGTCGCAGTCTTGCCAACCGCTTCTACAACGCACTCGCCAGTTGGATGACCGGCCACCGAATCCTGGATCTGACCTCCGGGTTCCGTGCCGTCCGAGCCGAGCGCTTTCGCGAGTTCCTGCACTTGCTGCCCAACGGGTTCTCCTACCCGACCACCTGCACGATGGCGTTCTTCCGCGGTGCCTACCCGGTCGCCTATCTGCCCATTCCGGTGCACAAGCGCATGGGTACCAACAGCCACATTCGGCCACTGAAGATGGTCTGCGCTTCCTGCTGATCATCTTCAAGATCGCCAGTTTGTATTCGCCGTTGAAACTGTTCGTGCCCATTGCAGCAATGTTCTGTGCCACGAAGGCATGGGCTATACGCCTACACCTACTTAGAGCACCGCTTTACCAACATGAGCACCTTGTTGCTCAGTGCGTCGGTGATCATTTTCCTGATTGGCTTGGTGAGCGATACGTCACCCAGCTACTCTACAAGCGAGACTGACGTGTGCAACGATGCAGATGACACTCAGTTCACTGACAAGTACGAAAAGGCGAGGCAAGATTGGCGGTGCGCTGATCGAGCGCGCTTCTATGCAGGCGTCGGTGAACTGCTGAGCATCGCTTCGCAACCCGGTGATCAGGTGCTCGAAGTCGGTGCGGGTGCGGGATTCTCGACGCAACGCCTGCAGGCAAAGCACACGGCCTTGCAGCTCACCAGCTCGGAATTTGGCGCCAGTCTGGCGGCAAAGTGCCAAGCGATGAACCCCACCACGACGGTCTTGCGCGAATCGGTCTACCAGCTTGCGCACCCAGACCAATCCTTTGACGGCGTGGTCATGCTCGAGGTGCTGGAACATCTGGATCGGCCTGATCAGGCCCTGCAAGAGTTGCGACGCGTTACCCGCAAGTTTGTCATTCTGTCGACACCGCGTGAGCCGCTTTGGCGACTGCTCAACATGGCGCGACTGAAGTATATGGCGGACTTTGGCAACACGCCCGGCCATATCAACCACTGGTCCACACGCGAACTCGCCCGCAAGGTTGCACCGTGGTTTGACGTGGTAGAAGTGCGAACGCCCATTCCCTGGAGCATTCTGCTGCTCCGGCCGAAGCCGTGAATCGAGCCATGCTGCTGGCGGGCTTGCGTGGCCTGATCGGCGCGATCGCGCTCACCTGGTGCGTCTACGTTCTGGTCAACACCGGCACGGCATGGCTGAATCCTGACGTGGTCTTGCCTGCTCTGCTGTTCTTTGCGGCGTGGCTCATTCTCGCCCATGGCATGGGCACCGCCTGGATCGCCACTCTTGAAGCGCTTTCGGGTCAAACCGTGAATCGCGCCGCCGCCTATCGCATTCACGCGCTCGCTTGGCTCGGACGTTACATCCCCGGCAAAGTCGCCAACATCCTACCCAAGATCGTCGCGGGGCCCGAGCTAAAGCTGACACATCAAACGATGCTCGCTGGCAGTCTCGTTGAGCAATTGGGATTTGTTGCGACCGGAATGCTGGTGGGTTTGGCGTTCATCCCTGTGCTCTGGCTGCGCCAGCAAGTACCTACGACATCGCGCGATGGCAGATTCTTGCCCTTCTGGCGTTGATGCTCGTACTGATCGTGCTTGCGGCGACCGCCATTGGGAGGAAACGCCAGGTTTCGATGACGCCCCTTCGTTCGTCGGCGTGGATCAAGCCTGCGGCGATCTGCATCGGCTTGCATCTACTGCTGGGCATCGCCGCCTTACCCCTGATCACGACCATCGACAGCTCGCTTCGCGACTTCGGGGCGCAGGAGGCGATCAGTGCCGTCGCGCTGTCCAATGTCTCCGGCACGTTGTTCCTGATCGCTCCGGCCGGGCTCGGGGCACGCGAAGCGGCGTTCGTTTTCCCGCCACCGGTGCGCTTGGGCGGCAACACTCTGGAGGCATTGGCGCAAGCCGCTGCTGCCATGCGGGTGATCAGCATGACAGCGGATGGCAGCTACTACCTATTCAACAGATTTTTCTGGACACCAATAAATCACGCCCGGCACAACACAGCTATTTATTCAATAGCCAGAATAAAACACCCTACTCCGCTTTATGCATACCTTTCAGCATGTCGTTAAGGCGCTCAATTTCCGCTTTCGCAAGCTCGTCACCAGCACTAACCCTTGACTCAAGATCGCCAATTGTTCGTTTAGCACCAATGTGATCTCCGGTCTGCAACTGCAACTGCACGGCTGACACACTTCCCGCCGCCACATCAGACGTCGGCTGCCACGCTGCTTCTGCGTGCCGCAGCGCAGACGCACCGTCGCCGATCTGCGCGTAATGCGAAGCGGCCAGCAGATGCATGCGCCAGATGGGTCCATCGGTTGCTGGCTGACTCGATGCCCAACGCCAATTGACGCTCCAGGGTCAACAGCACACGCGCCACGTTCCTCCTTCACACTGCTTATCTCTACTTGCGCGCAACAGCAAATCCAGTGCCTGAATGTCGAACAGCGTCACGGGCGCCCTGATATTCTCATCCGCCTGGTCCATCAAATAAGAGTCTGCTTGATTGGCATCGATACAGTGAACGGTGGATACGCCGTAAAAACCGATGGCTCGATTTTTTGGATTGCTGGATTCCGCCAGATGGCGCATGACTTGCGCGCTTTTCGGCAAATTTTCCCGTTTGAAGCAGGATCGCGTCACGCCCCTGTGTCAAATGTGCCCGAAGTGAATTGGGATGCTGGTTGATCCCCTCCTCCGCGATCCTTTTCAAGTCCCCCCATATCCACGCACGTTGCGCCGTCATTTCCACCCAACACGAGCAACGGGATCAGCGCCAACAGTGATATTCGGCGCACGATCACCGTGTCTGGATTGCGCGTCCAACGGCATGCGCCGCGCCAGCAATGACCGCCAGAAATAGTCCGAATGCAGGCAGGTAGTTGCGATGCTCAAAGGCGAGTTCGAGCGGCAACACGGTGGACTCCATCGCATGCCCCGCAAAGAACAGGGCAATGCCAACCGCAACCACTGGCGACCTCGTGCGCAAGTACCAAGCCAGCCACACCAAGGCCAACAGCCCCAACAGTCCCGCCGCGGTCGTCCAGGGCTGAAAAACTGACGTCGACGCCACACATCATCGGAAAACAACCCCATCCGCACGGGATTCGGCAACAGCAACTGACCGATGTAGTCCCAAAGCGCACGGCACTGGGTCAACCCGCGCGCTCAGTCAAGGTCCATTCGCGCTGCGAATAGCCGACAATTATCCGTTCAGGCAACGCGATCAGGGCAGCCAGGCCCACAACGAACGGCGCGATGAAAAACCCGGACTGAAAGATCCAGACACTCTTGGGACGCTGCTGTCGGAACAGAAACCACTCGATCGCCGCGCAATACAGCGGAACCAGCAAGCCATTCTCCTTGCTCAGTGCGGCCAGTGCCGTCAGACCGGGAACGCCGATGAACAACCACAGCCAACCTGTTCGCGTCTGTCCTGCTTCGAGCGACTCACGTGCATTGACATAGGCCCACATCGCAAGCAGCGAGAACAATGCACTGAGCTGCGCCATGCGCTGCACGATGTAAAGCACGGTGCTGACATTCAACGGATGTAGCAGCCAAACGGCGGCGACCATCCAGTCCCAGATAATCGGCCACCGGCGCCACGCGTTGATCCCGCGCGGCCAGTCGTTTGGTCAGCCGCCAGATCAGCCCACCCGCAGGACAGATGAATCAGCACATTGACCAGTTTCATGTGTCCAGGCTTTAGATGCGTCAGCACCGCGTCCAGCCAGAAGGTGAAGTGCGCGACGGGGCGTCGGAACTGCCGAGCTGGTTCCGAAAATCGCCTCCCACCAACTGGCGCGACCGTCCAGCCAGCGATTGATCTGCGCCAGATTGGGCGCGTCGTCGGCATCAGCGGACCGTTGATGCCCGCGCCGTAGGCGAGCAATACCGCACAGATCAACAACAGAAACGTCGTTCGAGATTGTCATGGCGACCGTCCTTGGTTCAGCGGGTTTGTGGCGCTGCCAGAGCGATAGCCCGCAAGGTAGCGTTCGGCGGCAGCCAACTCCCTTCTCATCTCGCAAGCTGCCGCTGCGCTGCGCGAGTGTACGCATGTCCTCAAGCGCCGACACGGCCTTGTTCCAGTTCTCGGCCGTCACCGCTGCAGTCAAACGGAGTCCGGCGGTCGGCATCTGCTCCAAGCGCAAATGCTCGTTCCGACGCGTCAAGCGCTGCATTACCGTCCCCAGCGAAACATACACACTGGAGAGGGCACGCAACAATTCGCGTTGGCCGTGATTGAACCTGCTTTCCGGCGGAGACCAGCATCGACTGAAGAATCGAAGCAACTCGCTGTCTCGGCAGAGCGATGCAATCCAGCCGCGAAGCTACCCGAAGCAACTGGTCGATGCCGACGATCTCTCCGGTTCCCACATACGGCGGCAACTCGGCGAACAGCACCTCGTCGCCCATGCCCGGGAGCCATCCCGCCATGCAGTCAATGGCCAACAGATCGAGTCGGGTGAAAGCGCTCACGCGGATCGCTGGCGTGCAGTCCGCGCAGCACAATATCTCTGGCTTCTGGATACTTCGCCTGTCGAATCAGCGATGTGGCATAGGCCTGACAGGCGCGAGGTGATTCCGGGTGCCCTGAATAGCCGTGCCGCATCAGGCGGTCATAGTCCTGCCAGATGGAGGCAGGGCGCATGGGTCTGCTACGCTTCAAGCCGCCGCAAACGATCAACACCAGGGCAACCACCGTTCGGCATGGGCGAACGCTGACTTGCTCTTCCGCTTCGCCGCTTGCGCAGGACACTCAAGGCCATCCATATCAGACGATGGATGTGGCAAATAGTTGCGGTGTTCGTACATCAGGTCCAGCAGGCAGGATCGTGGACTCCACCCATGCCCAAGCAAAAACCAAGAGCCAACCAACCCAGAACAGTGGGGTACGTCGACGTAGCCACCAGGCAAGCCAGTTAGTCCCATCAGCCCCAATGCCGCCAGCGCGGTAGTTGGGGGGCGTCATCAGGCCACGCGACACCTCGGTGTCGTCCCAATACAGGCCCATCACTGGGTATCAGAGCCAGAACCACAGTCGAAGGTATTGCCAAGAGGACGCGCCCCTCGGTGAGCAAGCGTTCCCCAGGGGCCGAAATCGAACCGCGCGTAGCGTGCGACCAAGGTCCGGCCATCGCCACAGCAGCAGGGTCGTTCCCAACAACAGGGGAAGCCAGAAGATCGGCACGAGCAATCGCCGCGCGTTCTCAGCGGCCGGAGCGGGCGGAAGCAATAGGGAAACCGACCAGAGTAGCGCCGGCAGAATCGGCGCGTTCTCCTTGCTGAACATACCAAGCAACCAGCAGGCTGTTACGCCCAGCAACCACCAGCCAACCTGGGCGAGTTCGGCCGGACTGCATTGCTGCGGCGCTGTTTAGAAGCACAGCACCCCCAACAACAAAAGCCAGGGTACTTAGTTGCGCCATCCGCTGGACGGAATACAGAACTGTACTCACATGAAGTGGGTGCAATGCCCATAACGCACCGGCCAGCCATGCCCACCAAGCGGGCAACTCGGGTTTCGCAAGAGCGATCAACCGCCGGGTAATGTTGACGACCAGCAAGGCAATGCCGATATGCAGTGCGAGATTGCCGAGCTTGTAAAAACAAAGGCGCATGCGCCCCAATACCCGCAAACAGCTTAGAAATGACAGCATCGACACCGGGCGCCCCAAAATACCCGACGAATTGCCAAAAATTACTTCGGACGCATAGCGCTGTCCGTTGAACCAATCACGCACCGGCTGCAGATTGAAATAGTCGTCAAACAAAAACGGGCCTTCAAGGCCGTTTCATTACACCAGCACCAAGTCACCGCGAGCGCAAGCAAGCGCGTCAATCGCATCCATTACCTTCGTGCGAAATAGTTGATCAACTACGACACTCGGCTGGGTTTCCAATTCTTGGACGCCCGCCGTTTTCGAACAATCCCACTCGATACGGCCATTGGCACTTGTAGGACTGAAGAAACACTGCAGAAATACTTGCGCCGGTGTTATGCGTTTCCGCGGTGATATCGCCACCGTTGGCGATGGTGACGTTCGCACAATAAGAAGACGCGGCGAAACTGTAACCCGTATTGGTACTGGTAACCAAGCCCAGACTACCCCGGTCCTGCGCGGTTTCGTTGACAGCAATTTTCGCCGCCGCCGCCACATTCAGGCATTCACCGTTCTTAACTCGGATGGAGTATTGCAAATAAGCAGGCAATGCAATGGCAATCAAGATTCCAAGAATGGCGATGACGATCATCAACTCAATCAAGGTGAAACCGCGAGTGCTCGTCAGAATGTTCTTGTGGATTGTCATAGCGCCTTTGCATTAGAGCACACAACCGTTCAAAAAAGGGAGTGTGCGAAACGCCTCCCTTCTTCGCTACTTCAAATTAACGGCACTCAGCAGGGATCTGAGCATCGTTCTCTGACCCGTTGCCGAGCAATCCCATTCGATGCGCCCGGAGCCGCTGCCGTCGGAGTCAGGGTGAATGTCACGTTCGGACCACCGGTCGCCTGGGTAACTGCAGTAATAGTACCGCCATTGGCAATCGAGACCGAGTTACAGTATGACGAGGCAGAGAACGAGTAGCCCGTGTTGGTAGTAGTTACCAAGCCCAAGCTACCGCGATCCTGCGCCGTTTCATTCACAGCCAGCTTGGCAGCGGCAGCGACGTTCAAGCACTCGGAGTTCTTGGTACGGATGGTGTAGTTCTGGTAGGCCGGCATCGCGATGGCAATCAGGATGCCCAGGATGGCGATGACGATCATCAGTTCGATCAGGGTGAAGCCTTGCTGGATCTTCTTCATGGTGTAACTCCTTTCAAAGCAGGGTTAGCTAACGTGCTCGCCTCGTGCGGAACTGGCTGTTGGCCTTGGTTCCCTGGCTCATCGAGCCAGCTCAACGCGGGGCGCACACAGAGTAAAGCAGAACTTGTGCCAAGTGCATGACGCACGCGCAAATATTAATTTCCCTATATTTTTCAGTACGTTAGTTTGTGACGCGCGACACATCCATTGCACGGTGTTACAGCGCACAGATTTTCTGTGTCGAGGTTCACTTGCAACAGAATGCTACAGAGTGAAAACGGGCGTTTTTGGTCACTTTATGACGCAAAATGACCCGCATACCCATCACATCGCTGCGCGAACGTCATCCCGTGGACGACTGAGCTACTTCCACCACACCGCCATCAAAGGCTCGGCGGATGTCGGGTCGATCAACATGTAGGCACCGGCACGGGCGGAATAGACCCTGGCGACGCGCGCTTGCGGGTATTTCGCCTGAGCAGCCTTGAATTGGTCGCTGAGCCTTGGCTCGCTGGCGATGGCGTCGTCGATGCTCATCGAGCGCGCAAGAACGTCCGGCGCAGACTGGGCGAAGGGCACGTAGAGTTCGGGACGCTGGGCGATGTCCTTGCCGGCAAAGGCCAGGAACAGGTTGTCGACGGATTCACTGGCACTCAGGTTGGTGCCGACCAGTCGCGGCTTGCCCCAGGGCAGGCTGGCGTAGCTGGGGTCTTTGGCCTTGGCCAGCTCGTCGGCGGCGATATCGTTGGCGAACACGACTTCCAGATCGCCCTTCACCGCCGCGATGTAGACCGGGCGCGATACCCAACTCGTCCACACGCCGTAGGCGAGGAACGCCGCTTGCGCCAGCGCGATGACGGTCAGGTCGAACTTCAGCGACTTCTTCCCGGCCTTGAACACGATCAAGGTCAACAGCGGTCCGACGACGATGTCGATGCCCGCCATCAGGAACAACAAGCCCTCCGCACCGGCAAAGCCGAGCAGTTTGGGGGGATACCAGACGAGAAACAGCACGGCAGCCACGCTGCCGGCGATCAACACACTGATAAGGAGATGGATGGCAAAGGCGCGCCAGCGGCTCATGGTCGGATCTCGCTTGATAAATGTGGACGAAAGGCTGCGCATTTCAGCGCGTCGGCGAGACTCCGGCAAGCTCGCAAAGTTCCGTGAAGTGGGTTGGGTCGTGAGGCGAGAACGTGGATACCCGCTTTCGCGGGTATGACGCGTGTCGGTGACGCGCGGCGAGGTTTTTCTCGTCACACCCGCGCAGGCGGGTGTCCATGGGCTTGCGTGTGGTGCGGCAAGTATGTGGATACCCGCTTTCGCGGGTAGGACGGCCAAATCGTCACGCAAGCGCTCTGATGTTCGCGGTCACGAGTATGACGGTGCGCGTCGGAGTATTCAGCGCTTGCCGCGTATGCTTGTGCGCTGCCCCTGCTCTTTGCCGCCATGAGTCCTGACCCCACACCGACCTATTGCGATCGCATCAACTTTCTTTTGCAACTGGCCTCCAGCCTGCACAACTACGGTACGACGGCGCAGCGGTTGGAGGCGGCGATCACCCAGGTGGCGACGCGTCTGGAGTTGCGCTGCAATCCGTGGTCAAACCCGACCGGCTTGATTCTGTCGGTATCCGACGCGCGTATTCCGGTGGAGGAAAACCCGCCCGAGACGACGCGGGTAGTGCGGTTGGAGCCCGGTGACATTGATCTGGGGCGTTTAGCCTCCGCCGATGCGATTGCTGAGCAAGTGCTGTCAGGGCAGATGCAACTGGCGGACGGTGCGAGTGCGTTACGGGCGTTGACCGCGCCGACACCGACCCGCGATCTGGTTGCGATGGGCGCGAGCTTTGGTCTGGCGTCGGCCAGTGTGGCGGGTCTGCTCGGCAGTGGCTGGGCCGACATCGCCACCGCAGCGGTGATCGGCTGGGTCATCGGGGCGATGTATCTGCTGGGCGCAGGTCGCCCGCGCCTGTTCGAGGCACTGGATGCCATCGCGGCCTTGCTCGCGACCTTGCTGGCGACGGCGGTGGCGTTCTGGCTGGTGCCGATCAATCTGAAAACCGTGGTGATGGCGTCCTTGATCGTGTTGTTGCCGGGCCTGACGCTGGCCAATGCGGTGTCGGAATTGTCTTCCCAGCATCTGGTGTCGGGCACGGCCCGCTTTGCGGGTGCCGTGGTGACCCTGCTGAAGCTGACCTTTGGTACGGTGGCGGCAACCCAATTGGCACGCGTGTTGGGATGGGTTCTACCCGAACCGACGGTGGTGTTGGCACCGGCCTGGCTGGAATGGGCATCGCTGGCACTGGCAACACTGGCCTTTTGCATTCTGTTTCGCGCCAAGGTGCGCGATTGGCCGGTGGTGATCGCTGCCGCCGTGGTCGGTTACCTGACCAGCCGCTATGTGGGGGGCGCGATGGGCAACGAGGTCGGTGTGTTTGCCGCCGGTTTTGCCATCAGCGCGCTGAGCAATGTGTATGCGCGGCGCTTCAAGCGTCCCGGCGCAACCGTGCGGGTGCCGGGCGTGATTCTGCTGGTACCGGGCAGCGTCGGATTCCGCAGTTTGTCGTTCGTGTTCGAACGCGATGTGTTTCTCGGCCTGGACACCGGGTTCGCGCTGGTCACCGTGCTGATCTCACTGGTCGCCGGAATGCTGTTCGGCAATTTGCTGGTGCCCACGCGCAGCACCTTGTGATGCGTCGGCGTTACGAAAGGGCTTTCCATCCCCGATCCGGAGACGAAAAGCCTCACATGCCGAGCAATGACGCCGCCATCCGAACGTCAGCCACGCTCAGGGCGCAACGGGTTCACTCAGCAGACGTTCGATCTGAGCAACCATCTCGGCGTCATCCGGTTTGGTTCGGCTGCCGAAGCTGCCGACCACTTCGCCCTTGCGGTTGATCAGGTATTTGTGGAAGTTCCAGGCCGGTGCGTCGTCGGTGGCTTCGATCAGGCGGGCGTAGAACGGGTTGGCGGCGTCGCCCTTGACCGAGGTTTTCTCGAACATCGGAAACTTCACGCCATAGGTCAGGGTGCAGAACTCCTGGATCTTGCCCTCGTCGTCATATTCCTGGTTCATGAAGTCGCCGGACGGAAATCCGAGTACCGCGAAGCCGCGCTCGGACAGGCGTGCGTGCAGCGCTTCCAGACCTTCGAATTGCGGTGTGAAGCCGCACTTGCTGGCGGTGTTGACGACCAGCAGCACCTTGCCTTCGTAGGCCTCGCACAGGTGCACCGGCTCGCGGTCCTTGCCCGCGAGCGGGCGGAAGCTGACGTCCAGTAGCGGTGAACAGGCGGCCTGCACGACGCTGGCGCCCACAAGAAACAGCGAGACAGCCAAAATGAAGGATGCGAAGCGAATTCCACGCATGTGGGCAACTCCAGGGCGACAAAGAGCGCAGAGCATACGATCACCACGTCACGCGGCGGTGAAAGGATGCAGCAAGTGAGGATTCGCTCCGCCATAATCCTCAGCTTCCTGCGCCACCACCGAGATCCGCATGAGCCTGTTTTCGCGTTTTCGTCGTCCTGCCTGGCAACACACCGATGCGGCGCGCCGCGTCGAAGCGGTGCGCAGCGATCACAGCCCCGAGTTAATGGCGCAGTTGTTGACGCTGGCGGCGAAAGACCCGTCGATCGAGGTCCGCAAGGCCGCGATTGCCCGACTCGATGATGGGCATTCACTGCTCGATCTGATCAAGCAGGAATCCGATGCAGGCTGCCGCAGCGCGGCCATCCAGCGTCTGCGAACCCGCCTGCTGGATCGTCAGGTCGACGCGCAGCAACGTCTGGTCTGGATCGCCCACCCCGACCTGCCAAGCGAACTGGTGGAAGCCGCAGTGGAAGCCGCGCCGGAAACCGAAGCGCGCCTCGCCGCCCTGATGCGACTGGATCGCCCGGCGGTGACCCTGCGTCGCTGCCTGCAGGACAGCGATCACAAGCTGCGCATGGAATTGCTGACCTGGATCGATGACGAAGCCGCGCTGGCGCGCATCGCCGACCAGGCCCGCAAACTCGACAAGACCCTGGCCAAAGCCGCCAAGGACAAGCTGGATGCCACGCTGCTGGCGCGTGGCGATGGCGATGCGCAGCGGCAACGCGCACTGAACCTGGCAGCGCAGCTCGATCAACTGGCGCGTCAGGTGCCGACCGATATGGCGACCCGCATCGATGCCATCGCGGCGGAGCTGGCCGCAGTGACGAGTGCGCTTGACGAGCCCCTGCAGCGCCGCATCGAAGGCCACCTCAGCGCCGCGCGTGACGTCGCCAACGCGCTGGCGAGCGCGCACTTGCCCAAGCCGGAACCCGTTGAACCGGAACCGTCCACGCAAACCATCGACGAAGCGCCCGTCGATGTCGTCGAGCCCGCCTCCAGCGCCGAACACGAAGGCGTGCCTGCCGCGGCGGCCGAGCACAAACCGAAGCCGGCCCCGGCACCACCTGATGCGACATTGAGCAAGCATCTCGACACGGGTCTGGCGGGTATTCGTGACCAACGCCTCGGCGTGGCGCGTCCTGCTCTGGACGCCGCCAAGGCACGCCTCGCCGAAGGGTTTGCCGCCAGCGCAGGGCAGCGCGACAAGCTGCGCGAGCTGGAAGCCGGTGTCGCCGAGATGGAACGCTGGCAGCGCTGGGCGGGCAACAAGGTGCGGGCGCGCCTGTGCGATGAAGTGGAAGCGGTCATCGGCTCGGGACTGCATCCCGACGCGGTCGCCAATCGCATCAAGCAACTGCAGGACGAGTGGGCCAAGGTCGAAGCCAGCGAACCCGATCACGGCGAACACGCGAGCGGTATCGCCAAGCGCTTCCGCGCAATGTGCAGCAAGGCCATGGCGCCCACCCGCGAGTATTTTTCGCAACGCCACGAACTGCGCAGCGCCAAGGCCACCGAACTGGCCGCACGCGGCGAACGCGTCGAGGCCGCATTGAACGACAGCGAGGTCGATTTCTTCGCCTTGCGCAAGGAAGTCACCGACCTGCTGCGCGAACTCGATGACGTCGAACCGCGCGACCGCAGCCGTCTCGGCAAGCAGCTACGCGCCCTGCTGGATCGCGTGCAGGCCGCACGCGACGCGCACGACCAGCAGGCCGCCGAAGGCAAACGCGCGCTGATCGAAAAGCTGCGTCGCGACATCGGCTTTGCCAGCAGCCAGACCAGCGCCATCGCGGCCTGCAAACAGGCCCAGACCCAATGGAAAACCCTGCCGCGCGCGGGCCGCAAGACCGAAGACGCGCTCTGGGCCGAGCTGCGTGCGGTGATCGACCCGGTGTTCGACAAGGCACGCGAACAGCAACAGGCGCAGCAGTCCGAACTCGAAGCGCAGGCGGCAGCCCGTCAAGCGGTGCTGGATGAACTCGATACCTTGAGCAAGGGCGATCCCGATGCGCTGCGCCAAGCCGACAGCGCAGTCGCCGAACTGCAAGCCCGCTGGGATGCCCTGCGTCCACCCGCGCCTGCCGAGCCAAGCACGGAAACGCGCGGCAACCGTCGTCAGGACGAGGGTCGCCCGGCGCGTGCGCCGCGCGCACCCGTCGATCCGCTGCAGCGCCGTTTCGAGCAGTCGCTGGATCGTGTCCGCGATGCGCAACGCGCACTGGAGCAGGCGCGCGAACAACGCGCCGCCGAAGCATTGCTGCAAGCCGTGCTGAACGGTGAACCCAGCGACGCCCTGAGCGAGGCGGATCGCCGCGCGCTGCAGCAGGCACGCAATGCGGGTCAGGCTAGCGAGGTCGCACGTGAATTGGTGTCGCTGGAATTGGCGGCGGGCGTGGAAAGCCCTGCCAGCGATGCCGAACTGCGTCGCGAACTGCAAATGCAACGACTGGCGCAGCGTATGACGGGTGCCCGCGATGACGACGCGCGGCAATGGCTGCTGCGATGGGCGGCCTGTGCCGAGCGTGCCGACGCCGCGCAGAACGCGCGCGCCGCGTCGGCGCTGCGCAAACTGCTCGGACTGCACTGAGGATGTCCGCGCTCGATCTGATCCTGCGCGGTGCCAACCTGCCCGACGGGCGTTGCGGCGTCGACATCGGCATCCGCGAAGGCCACATCGTCGCCATCACGCCGAACCTGCAGGGCGATGCGCGTGAAGTGCTGCACGTCGAAGGCTGCCTGGTCAGCGCCCCGTTCGTCGATGCGCACTTCCATATGGATGCGACGCTGTCGCTGGGTTTGCCGCGACTGAACCAATCCGGCACCTTGCTGGAAGGCATCGCGCTGTGGGGCGAACTGAAGCCTGAGCTGAGCGCCGAGGCGCTGATCCAGCGCGCCCTCGCCTACTGCGACATGGCGGTCGCACAAGGCCTGCTGCACATCCGCAGCCATGTCGATATCTGCGACGACCGCTTGCTGGCCGTCGAGGCCCTGCTGGAGGTCAAGCGTCGCATCGCGCCTTATATCGACCTGCAACTGGTCGCCTTTCCGCAGGACGGCCTGCTGCGCAGCGCCACTGCCGAGCGCAATCTGCAGCGCGCTCTGGACATGGGCGTCGACGTGATTGGCGGTATTCCGCACTTCGAGCGCAGCATGGCCGATGGCGCGGAATCGGTGCAGCGCTTGTGCCGCCTCGCCGCCGAGCGTGGCCTGCCAGTCGACATGCACTGCGACGAATCCGACGACCCGCATTCGCGGCACATCGAAACCCTGTGTGCCGAAACCCATCGCCACGGACTGCATGGACGCGTCACCGGCTCGCATCTCACGTCGATGCACAGCATGGACAATTACTACGTCAGCAAGCTGTTGCCGCTGATGCGCGAATCCGGCGTCGCCGCCGTCGCCAACCCGCTGATCAACATCACCCTGCAAGGCCGCCACGACAGCTATCCCAAGCGCCGTGGCATGACCCGCGTACCGGAAATGCTGGCCCACGGCATCCCCGTCGCACTGGGACAGGACTGCGCCATGGACCCGTGGTATGCCTTTGGCAGCGCGGACCTGCTGGACGTCGCCCACATGGCCGTGCACGTGGCGCAAATGACCTCGCTAGACGGCATCCGCGCCTGCTTCCGCAGCGTCACCGACATGGCCGCCCAGGTCATCGGCCTGAACGACTACGGCATCGCCGTCGGCAACCCGGCGACGCTGGTGGTACTGCAGGCCGAGGACGCCTTTGAGGCCATCCGATTGCGCGCCGCCCGCCTGTTCGTCCTGCACCACGGCCGAGTGATCGCGCACAGCCCACGCCGCAGCAGTCGTCTGCATCTGGCGGGACGACCGGAGTCCATCACACTGAACTTCTCGCCGGGAAGCCTGCGCGGATGAGCGAGATCCGTCCTGCCGAACACAGGCGTCACCCCGCGCAAATGCATGTCGAGCGCGCTGCCATCGCCTTGCGCGAACAGCGCCACGGCGACCTGCGCGAAGCACTGCAGGCGGCCGCCGACCTTGGGCATGCGGATGCCACTTACCGTCTCGGCCACGCCCAGTTGTTCGGACTCTGGGGCTGCGACGCGCAAACACGGGTCGCACGGCAAACATTGCATCGCGCCGCCGAGCTCGGTTCCGCCGCCGCCGATCTGCAACTCGCCTGTCTGGCGCTGAGTGACCTGTTGCCTGACGCCAGCGATGCCATCGCCACCCGCCATCTGCAACGCGCGAGCGAACGCCAGCATCCGCTGGCAAAGCGCATCACCGCAATGCTGCTGGCCAGTCAGGGCCGACATCGCGAAGCCACTGCGCTGTTCGCCGCCGCGCACGCCGCAGGCGACCCGGTCGCAGGCGCATTGTTGGCGCGACGTCTCCATCTCGGCATCGGCACGCCAACCGATCACCCGTCCGCCGACGAACTGCGCCGCGCGCTGCAAACCCTGGGCGTGCCGGTGTATCTCGACGAGGCAGCGGAGGCCGATGAAACGGAAGATAGTCGTTCAGACCATACCCTCGGCTTTCCTGCCATCAAGCTCAGTGCCGGACCGGACGAAGCGCTCGTCAACGTGCAGCGCCTGTTCCGTCGTGAAGACTGCCTCTATCTGATTCTTTGCGGCACGCCGCACCTGCGCGCCTCCCAAGTCGTCGATCCCGCCACCGGCAAGCTCACCCGCATGGGTTTGCGCAGCAGTGACGGAATGAACTTCGACGCTCTGCTCGAAGACGCGTGGCTTCGTCATTTGCAAATGCGCATGGCGGCCGCGGCGGGACTACCGCTGTCGCACGCCGAACCACTGGTGCTGCTGCACTACGCGCCGGGCCAGGAATACCGGCCGCATCGCGACTACCTTCCTGACAGCGATCCCAGCCTGACCCAGCCCACAGCCGGAAGCCCCATGGGTGCCGGCAATCGGGCCGCGACCACCGTGGTCTATCTCAACGACGTGAGCGAGGGCGGCGAGACCGACTTCCCCGAACTCGGTCAACGCGTCCGCCCGCAAGCAGGCTATGCCGCCTCCTGGCGCAACCTGCACCGCAACGGCATCCGCGATCCCCGCAGCCTGCACACCGGCATGCCGGTCATCGCAGGGGAGAAATGGCTGTCGACCCTGTGGATACGTGAACGACCATTGCGGGCGTGGTGACTGTCTGCGAATGACCAAACCGAGCCTTGATTGGCACGATGTGTAAGCAGAGTGAGCTTGAGCTCATCCCCCTAACACTGGGGATTTGCGCGGACGCGCCGCCCCAATCAGGGCTGTAAAGCACCCCCAAGCCCGACGTCACGTGGGAAGCACGCACAGCCTCATCGCGCCCCGCAATAAAATGATAAAAATCAATTATCGCGGCTCCATATCTAAACCTGCAAAGAACTTAAATAAGAAACAGGATTTCAAGATGTCGGACTTTCGCCAATTGCAGGACAAATACCGCCAGCTCGACAATGACGCACTACTAAACCTGTGGTCAAGAGAAGACAGGTTACCCTGGGCAGAAGATCTTTTAAAGCGAGAATTAATCAACAGAGGGTTCGAACGCGAGGACCTAGATGGATATGCTGCTCTCCGGTCAAAAATCGCACAAGAAGAGAGAGAGCTGCGAGAAAAAGAAGAAATTGGCACAACCATGGCACCCGGAGTTTTTTTTGCCGGTACCCTAATAACGGTTTCGACATATCTTATTTTTGGGGAGAAACCTGCAATAGTCGCAGCCATTGCGTCAGCAACCGCGTACGAATTCGTAATGCTTAGGTATGTCAAGCATCTAATTGAAATACATCAAAGCCTGTTGAATTTTGCAACACTGAAAGCAATTCGAACCATGGTGATGGTAGGTGCACTTATTATATTCGGAGTAAGTTTAATATTTGGCGATTGAAGCCGTCGCTTGAAGTTCTTGGATTCAGAGCGCCATCAATTCTTGCCAGTTCCGATCATCAATGCCTGCGCATCAGCGGCGTCGGCGGCAAGCGCCCTGATAAACTAGCCACATGACCGCTTCCCTCACCTCGCACGATTTCACCCTTTTTCCTGATGACCTTGAGCGCCTCGCCAACCTGTGCGGGCCGCTGGATGAGCATTTGCGCCAGGTCGAGCGACGGCTCGGCGTCGAGGTGTTCAATCGCGGCAACGTGTTTCGCGTAACCGGCGAGGAAGCCATGGTCGGGCGTGCGGAGGCGCTGTTGCGCGAGTTGTATGCGCTGAGCGATCTGGAAACCCTGAACGCGCATCGGATCAACGTGTTGCTGCAGGATGCGGGCATCGAAGCGCTGGTCGAACGCGGTGCCGAAGGGGCTCAGGATGTCAGCATCAAGGTCAAGCGCGGCACCATTCGTGGCCGAGGTCCCAATCAGGCGCGCTATCTGCATGCCATCGCGACGCATGACATCAACTTCGGCATCGGCCCGGCCGGTACCGGAAAAACCTTCCTCGCGGTGGCGATGGCGGTCGAGGCACTGAACGAGAACCGCGTGCAGCGCGTGCTGCTGGTGCGTCCGGCGGTGGAAGCGGGTGAAAAGCTGGGCTTTCTACCCGGTGACCTGAGCCAGAAGGTCGATCCCTATCTGCGGCCGCTCTACGATGCGCTGTACGAGATGCTCGGCACCGAGCGCGTGGCCAAACTGCTGGAGCGCAATGTCATCGAGATCGCGCCGCTGGCCTACATGCGCGGGCGCACGCTCAACGATGCCTTCGTGATTCTGGACGAGGCGCAGAACACCACGGTCGAGCAGATGAAGATGTTCCTGACCCGCATCGGTTTCGGCTCGACGGCGGTGATTACCGGCGACCTGAGCCAGATCGATCTGCAGCGTGGACAGAAGTCCGGGTTGCGCGATGCGCTGGAGGTATTGAAGAACGTGCAAGGCATTTCGTTCACCTTCTTCACCGCAGGCGATGTGGTTCGGCATCCGCTGGTGGCGCGCATCGTGCGCGCCTACGACGCACGGGACGGCGCCGAGTCGCGGGTCGGCAACCCGGAGTCGGCGGAATGAGCGAGATCGCGATCAGTTATGGCCTGCCGCGCGCGGGCCTGCCCGCCGCGCAAACCTTGCGCCGCAGTGCGGAGGCTGCCTTGCAGGCCTGCGGACGCGCGTCGGCCTTGTCGATCCGCCTGGTGGACGAGAGCGAAGGGCGCACCCTCAATCGCGACTATCGCCACAAGGATTACGCCACCAATGTGCTGAGCTTTCCGGTCGAACTGCCCGAGGGTGTGCCGGTCGACTGGCTCGGTGATCTGGTCCTGTGCGCGCCGGTGGTGGCCCGCGAAGCGAGCGAACAAGGCAAGACGCTGCGCGCGCACTACGCCCATCTGGTCGTGCACGGCGTGTTGCATCTGCTCGGCTTCGATCACGAAAACAAGCGCGATGCCGAACGCATGGAAGCAGAAGAGCGCCGCATCCTGGCGCAGTTGGGCATTGCCGATCCCTATGCCGGTGAGACGCGCTGATGCGCGCCCTGCCCCGGTTTCACGCACGGAGAATCTGAACATGTCACGCACCTTGCTCGTGACCGGCGGTGCCGGTTTCATCGGTGGCAATTTCGTTTTGCGCCAGATTGCCGCCGGGGATCGGATCATCAATCTGGATGCGCTCACCTATGCGGGCAATCGGGACACGCTGACCAGCGTGCTGAGCCACCCGGCGCACACCTTCGTCGAAGGCAGCATCGCGGATCGCGCCCTGCTGGACCGACTGCTGCGCGAGCACCAGCCGGACGCGATCATCAACTTCGCCGCAGAAAGCCATGTCGACCGTTCGATCGATGGACCGGCGGCGTTTGTGCAAACCAATGTGGTCGGCACCCTGGCGCTGCTGGAATCGGCACGCGACTACTGGCGAAGCCTGGAAGGCACGGCGCGCGAGTCCTTCCGCTTCCTGCATGTTTCGACTGACGAGGTGTATGGCTCGCTGGGCGAACAAGGCAAGTTCACCGAACAATCGCCGTATCAGCCCAATTCGCCCTACTCGGCCTCGAAGGCGGCCTCTGACCATCTGGTTCGCGCCTTCCATCACACCTACGGCCTGCCCACGCTGACCACCAATTGCAGCAACAACTACGGGCCGTTCCAGTTTCCCGAAAAACTCGTCCCGCTGATCATCCAGCGCGCTGTGCAGGGCGAACCGCTGCCGGTTTATGGCGATGGCAGGAACATCCGCGACTGGTTGTTCGTTGGCGATCACTGTGCGGCGATTGATACGGTGCTGCGCAAGGGGCGCGTCGGTGAGGTCTACAACGTGGGCGGCGATGCCGAACGCGAGAACATCGTCGTGGTGCATACGCTGTGCGCCTTGCTGGATGCACGCGTGCCACGCAGTGACGGCCAGCCGCGCGCCTCGCAGATCACCTTCGTCGCGGATCGCCCCGGTCATGATCGCCGCTACGCCATCGACGCCAGCAAGTTGAAGTCGGAACTCGGCTGGCAGCCCGCGCAAACGTTCGAGCAAGGCATGGCGACCACGGTGGACTGGTATCTGGCCAATCACGAATGGACGCGCCGCGTGCTGGATGGCAGTTATCGCCTGGAACGCATCGGCACCGGCAACTGAGGACATCGCATGAAAGGCATCATCCTGGCGGGCGGCTCCGGCACACGGCTCTACCCGATCACTCAAGCGATCAGCAAGCAACTGCTGCCGATCTACGACAAGCCGATGATCTATTACCCGCTCGGCACGCTGATGCTGGCGGGCATCCGCGACGTGCTGGTGATCAACACGCCGTACGAGCAGGCCCTGTTCAAGCAATTGTTGGGCAATGGCGAGCAGTGGGGCATGCGGATCGAGTACGCCGTGCAGCCGAGTCCGGATGGACTGGCGCAGGCCTATCTGATCGGCCGTGAGTTCGTGGCCGGGCAGCCCTCCTGTCTGGTGCTGGGCGACAACATCTTCTACGGACATGGCTTCAGCGAGCAGTTGCGCCGCGCCGCGCAGCACACCGAAGGCGCGACGGTGTTCGGTTACTGGGTACGCGATCCGCAGCGCTATGGCGTGGCCGAGTTCGATGCCGAAGGTCGTGTCATCGGCCTGGAAGAAAAGCCGGTCAAGCCGAAGTCCAACTACGCGGTGACCGGTCTGTATTTCTACGATGGCCGCGCACCGGAGTTTGCCGCCCAACTCAAACCGTCCGCGCGTGGCGAGCTGGAAATCACCGATCTCAATCGCTGTTACCTGGATGACGGTAGCCTGCGCCTGGAGAAGCTGGGACGCGGACATGCCTGGCTCGACACCGGCACCCACGAGTCGCTGCTGCAAGCCGGAAACTTCATCGAAACCATTGAACAGCGCCAAGGCTTGCGGGTCAGTTGCCCGGAAGAAATCGCCTACCAGAACGGCTGGATCAGCGCCGATCAACTGCGCGCCCTGGCGATGCCGCTGATCAAGAACGGCTACGGGCAATACCTGTTGTCGCTGCTGGAACTGGGGCTGGCCCGATGAAGCGGATCGAAACCGACCTGCCCGGCTGTGTGGTCATCGAACCGGCTGTGTTCGGTGATACGCGTGGCTTTTTTTACGAAGGCTGGAACAAGGCGCGCTTTGCCGACGCGGGCATCCACGCCGAGTTCGTGCAGCACAACGTGTCCAGTTCCACGCATGGCGTGCTGCGCGGACTGCACTACCAATGGCCGAATCCACAGGGCAAGCTGGTCAGCGTGCTGGAAGGCGAGGTCTACGATGTCGCGGTCGACATCCGGCGCGGCTCGGCGCACTTCGGGCGCTGGACCGCAGTAATTCTGAGCGCCGCCAACAAGCGGCATTTCTGGATTCCCGAAGGCTTCGCGCACGGTTTCGCGGTGCTCTCGGAGCGCGCGATCTTCAGCTATCTCTGCACTGCCCATTACGACCGTGAGGCGGACGCCAGCCTGCGCTGGAATGATGCCGACATCGCCATCGACTGGCCGATCACCTCGCCTGCACTGTCGGACAAGGATGCCAAGGCGCCGTTTCTGGCGGACATGGCAGAGGATCGCTTGCCGACCCTGCATTCGAGCTCGATCGGCGCGGAGAGACCAGCATGAAGTTCAGCCATGACATTCAAATCGACGGCAAACGTGTGTGCGCCGTTGACGACCTACTGTCGATGGAGCATCTGCAGATGCTGACCCAGGCGCTGCATCGATCCGGCTACACACGAAGTGAAGTGGCGCGTCCGGATACGGCCCAGTATCGCCATTGGGCAACCGAGATCGACACGAAGGCGTGCCAGCAGATGCCGATCTATTCGCCTGCCATGCAGGCCCTGTCCTTGTTCTCGCCGCACACCTCCCTGCGCCTGTATCGAAGTTACGTCAACGTGGCACATTTCGGCGACATGCTGTTCACGCACACGGACTGCCTGCCCGATGCCGGCGAGGTGACCGCGCTCTGGTACATATCGGAAGCGTGGGACCCCGAATGGGGTGGCGAAACCATGTTCTACGACAAGAACATGGACGTTCGCGCGGCGATCACGCCAAAGCCGGGTCGGCTGGCGCTGTTCGATGGCGACATTCCCCACGCCGGACGTCCACCCAACCGCATTTGCTACGCACCTCGTTATACCCTCGCGATGAAATTCGAACGCGTCTGACCCACTGAGTTCGCTCGGCTATCACCGCAGACGAGGAAGGATTGTCTTGCCTGGGAGTCTGTCGCTCCCGTCGATTCACTTGGCCAATCGACCAGCAAACCAGTGGCAGCGATTCTTACCCGCCTGCTTGGCTTCGTACATGGCGTGATCGGCATGGCGGATCAGCACATCCGGGTCGCTGTGATCCTCGGGATACAGGGCCACGCCGATGCTGACGGAGACCTCGGAAAAGCTGCCCTTCGGACCCGCATACGGTAAAGCGACCGCCTGCAGCACGCGCTCAAGCAAGGCTTCGCACTCATCCGGGCCATGCAGGTCCGCCAGCACCAAAATGAACTCGTCGCCACCGAGTCGGGCCACCATGTCCCCTTTGCGCGTGCCGGTAGTCAAACGTCTCGCCACCTCGCCCAGCACCGCATCACCGGTGTCATGACCATACTGGTCGTTGATCTGTTTGAAGCCATCCAGGTCCAGGTAGCACACCGCCACCTGCGTCGCATTGCGCTCGGCGCGCGTGATCGCCGCCGCCAATTGTGTCCCGAGCAACAATCGATTGGGCAGCCCGGTCAGTGGATCATGCGCGGCGGCATGTTCCAGAAAAGCCGAGCGGCGCTTGTGTTCGGAAATGTCACGGATATCGGCGATGACGTGGGGCTCGTCACCGAAATCCACGATCTTTCCCGATAACAGGACACTGACAATCTGTCCCTGCGCAGTGCGCAGTTCGGTCTCGAAGTTGAACGCCTGTCCTTCGGCTTGCAGTCGCTCGCGCCAGCGATGGCGGTCTTCCGCACGCAACCAGATATTCAGATCGTCCGGCGCGGTCCGGTGTCCCTCGGGCGACTCTGGCCCGAGACTGAAAAGCGCCTTGAAACTGCGACTGGCGCCCAGCACCAGACCATCGCTCAGGCGGGTCAAGGCCACCGGGCTCGGGCTCAGCTCGAAGATCGCCTCGAAGCGCGCATCCGATTTCCGCAAGGCTTCGCGCACGCGATCCTGTTCGGCCAGCGCGTCCTCCAGTTCGATGGTTCGGGCGCGCACCTGATCTTCGAGCATGATCGCCGTCTGAAACAGCGTGAAGTCGGAGCCCTGGACCTCCGTACTGCGTTCGGCGCGATTCATCAGCACCTCAACCATCTTCCGAAGGCGACGGTTCTCCGCCTCAAGACTGGCGATATCCGACTCAGCCATCGACAGGGCTCTCGACCGGCGTGGCGCTACCGATGGCGATGCCGGTAAAGGTCTGATTGATGTGAACGCCGTGAAATTGCTCGCCATAGGTGGCAAAGCCCACCACTCGATGACGGGTCATCAGCGCGGAAACCGCGTCCACCAGTCCCTCATTGATCACCTCCACGCGCCGCAACACGCAGTCGCAACCGAGAATGACCTGTGGTGGACCGATCTCGGCGGCGACTGCCTCAAAGGTGTGCTGCAGGCTGTCCAGCAGATCGCCGCGTTTGGCCAAGCGCAAGACCATGCCTTCCTCGACGGCACAGAAGAAGTGCAACGCGCCCTGCTCGTCGACGTTGCTGATCGAGCGCACATAGCCCTCACCGCCAATCAGAACCAGCATCGGGGCGGAGGCAAAACGCTGCGGATCCAGATTGTCGCGGGCGACGCCAGTCAGCGCCGCATAGGATTCGGCAGCAGGTCGACCATCGATCTCGCGCACGATTCGGTGCTCGGCATCGGCTTCGGTGACCACCACGCGTTGCTGGTCCGCGCTGAAGTGTTGCGTCTTGAATGCGCGAACCGGCAAGCGGGTACTCACCAGCACCAGTGCTGCCGCGTTCTGCCGAAACCGGCCATTGAAATAGACCCAGGTTTGGCGAAACGCCAGGCCATCACCCGCCGACCCACCGACCAGCGGAATTGAACCGAGTGCATGCTGGAAGACCCGCGTCACGGGTTCCTCGCGCACCGACAGCCCATCGATGATCTGGAAAGCGAAATTCTGCCGTTCGGCACTGTCGGGCAATCCCTGCAGAAACCGCATCAGCAGGTCTTCCACGAAGGCCTGTCCGCGCCGCATCTCGAACTGGTCCAGGCCGTCAAGGCAGCCAGCGAGACAACTGAAGTCGCGTCGACTGAAACTGAGCCCGCTCAGCCCATCCTGTCGATAGCCCGCAGGACCGATCTCGCCGGCCGTCGTGCAACCGACCACCGGCGTGTCGCCGAACAGGTCCCGCAACGCCTCGGCCAGGACATCGAGGTCGTAAGCACTGGAGCAGAAAAACAGCACCATCGCCGGATCATTTCCGACGACCGCCGCATGGAACTCGCTGGCCGCCACGCGCGCATCGGCCGCGAACGTGTGTGCGCGACAAATCGATTCCTTGGTCCCCATTCATCGCCTCGTCGACAACCAACCACACCTCGGAAAATCGTTACCCACAACGGTGGACCCGCTGCACTGGACCGATTCCGAAGCGCGGCACCGCCCGGACAAAAGCGGGCATGCAAGTCGCACGCCCGCAATCAAGGCTTCAGTGTCCGCCGTCCATGGCCTTCAATTCGGCAACCAGTTTGTTGACCATGTCGGCACCGTCGCCGAACAACATCCGGGTGTTGTCGGCGTAGAACAGGGCGTTCTCGATACCGGCGAAACCGGTTCCCTTGCCCCGTTTGATGACGATGGTGTTCTTCGAATTGACCACGTCCAGAATCGGCATCCCATAGATCGGGCTGGCCGGATCGGTCTTGGCGACCGGGTTGACCACGTCGTTGGCACCAATCACCAGCGACACATCGGTGATCGGGAACTCGGGATTAATGTCATCCATGTCGACGATCAGGTCATAGGGCACACCGGCCTCGGCCAGCAGCACGTTCATGTGCCCCGGCATGCGGCCAGCCACGGGATGAATGGCGAACTTGACCTTCACGTCACGCTTGATCAGCTGTTGGGTCAGTTCCCACACCTTGTGCTGCGCCTGGGCCACCGCGAGACCATAGCCCGGCACGATCACCACACGCTCGGCGTAGGCCATCATCGCCGCCACGTCCGAGGCCTCGATGGGCTTCTGCGAGCCGGTGATGGCCTGCGCCTCGCCACTGCTGCCGCCGAAATTGGAGAACAACACGTTGCTGATCGGGCGATTCATCGCCTTGGCCATGAGTTGCGTCAGCAACAAGCCTGCGGCGCCGACCACGGTACCCGCGATGATCAGCGATTCGCTCTGCAGGACGTAGCCCTTGAAAGCCACTGCAAGGCCGGTGAAGGCGTTGTACAGCGAAATGACCACCGGCATGTCGGCACCACCGATCGGCAGCGTCATCAACACGCCGAAAATCAGCGCCAACACGAAGAACACGATGATCAGGCTGACATCAAGCTTGAATACCAACCAGGCCCCCAGGCCCAGACAGGCGAGGAACACGACCAGGTTGACGAACTGCTGACCCGAAAAGCTGAAACGTTTGTCGAGACGACCGTCCAGCTTGGCCCAGGCAATCACCGAACCGGAAAACGACACGGCGCCGATCAAGGAGCCCAGAATCGCCAGCACCAGCTTGGTCGAATCCAGACAGGCGTGTGCCGCCATGTCTGCAGGCGTGCACGCCCCCGCATGCCCTGCCGCGTTCACCAGCGCATAGGCACCGATGGCGGCGGCCGAGCCGCCCCCCATGCCGTTGAAGATGGCGACCATCTGCGGCATGTCGGTGATGGGCACGCGCTTGCCCCACAGCCAGAACACGAAGGACAACACGATGGCAACCGCCATCAGACCGAAGTTCAGCGGGTCGATGCCGTGATTGCCCCAGGTGCCGGGTGCAACAAACGTCACCAGTGTGGCGATCACCATGCCGACGCCAGCCCAACGGATACCGCGCTTGGCGGTGACCGGCGAGCCCATTTGCATCAAGCCGATGATGAACAGCAATGCGGCCGCGAAATAACTGGCCTTGGCAACGAAGTCGAGAATGACCGGAAGACTCATTTCAGCCTCCCTTCTTCTTGCTGGACTTGAACATTTCCAGCATGCGCTCAGTCACCACGTAGCCACCGACCGCATTGCCCGCGCCCAGCAGCACCGCGACAAATCCGATCGCACGCTCAAGATTGGTATCGGCGTGCGCGAGCGAAATCATTGCGCCCACCACCACGATGCCATGCACGAAATTGGAGCCCGACATCAGCGGTGTGTGCAGGATCACCGGCACGCGCGAAATGATGATGTGACCGCAGATGGCGGCCAGCATGAAGATGTACAGCGCCAGAAACCCGTCCATCAGGCGGCTCCTCCTTCGATCTGCTGCCGGGTGGCGGCATGTTTGATTTCGCCTGCGTGGGTCAGGCAGGTGTTGGCGATCAGGTCGTCGTTCCAGTCCAGCTGGATTCCGCCATCCTTGATCGACAGGCTGAGGAAGTTGTAGAGGTTGCGGGCATACATCTCACTGGCATGGATGCAGCCCATGCTGGCCAGATGGGTCGGCCCGACCACGCTGACACCATTGCTGGTCAGGATGGTTTCCCCCGCCTTGGTCAACTCGCAGTTGCCGCCGGTTTCGGCGGCAAGATCGACGATCACGCTGCCCGGTTTCATGCCGTCAACCATCGCGGCACTGATGATCTTCGGTGCAGGTCGCCCAGGCACTGCTGCCGTGGTCACGATCACGTCGACGCCTTTCAGATGCTCGGCCAGTTTGCGCTGCTGCTCGGCGCGCTCCTCCGCGGTCAACTCGCGCGCATAGCCTCCGCTGCCCGCCGCACTGACACCCAGATCGAGGAACTTCGCACCCAGAGACTCGATCTGCTCGCGGGTTTCCGGTCGCACATCGAAGCCTTCCACCTGCGCGCCCAGTCGGCGCGCTGTAGCAATTGCCTGCAGTCCGGCCACGCCCGCACCGACGATGAGCACCTTCGATGGCCGAATGGTGCCGGCGGCCGTCGTCAACATGGGGAAGAACTTGCCCGAGACTTCAGCGGCGATCAGCACCGCTTTGTACCCGGCCATGCCCGCTTGCGAGGACAGCACGTCCATCGCCTGAGCACGCGTGGTGCGCGGCAGCAACTCCATTGCAAATGCCGTGATCCGGCGATCACGCAAGGCCTTGACGCGCTCAGCGCTGGCATGTGGCTGCAAATAGCCGATCACGATGCTGCCTTCGCGCAACTGGGCAATTTCCTCCAGCGACGGTGGCTGCACCTTGAGCAACACGTCGGCTTTGGCCAGGGCCTCTGCCGCGCTGGCCACGATGCTGACATCGGCAAAGCTGGCGTCGGGAAAGAACGCGGCATTTCCGGCGTCCTTCTCCAGAACCACCTGCACCGATGCACCGCGCAGCTTTTTGGCAATTTCGGGCGTCAGGGCGATACGCCGCTCACCCGCCACCGATTCTCGTACGGCTACCACAGTTCCCGACATGTGTTTCCCTCACAGTTGGAGGAGCAAACGGCTACGGACCCCACGCCCGCAACGCCCACGACACGTGACCCCACGTCGCGGTAGAAGCGGGATGCTAGCGGAATTGACACGCCAGTTGGATCACCAACGCGTTTCAGGGCAATCGGTCATACGTTTGCCGACCGTTCGAGGACCCGCACCGTCGCCGTATTCAGGGGCCTGGCTTGGTCGGCGCATTGGCACGCAAGCGCCCCAGCACCTGATTCATCGCATGCTCGAAGGCGGCATCGTTCTGTCGGATGACCAGACGCTTGCTCTGGATCATCGCGGCCAACTCTTCAGCCGACGCGACGCAGTAACGCAGACCACGCCGATTGACGAACAGCATGCGGTTGGAGATCGGGCTGAACCAGCTCAGCTTGGCGGGCTGCGAGTTGCCCTCCTCATCGATGAACTGCACCCACGCACCCACTTCGAGCTTGCGAATCCGCTCGATGTCGGCGGCATCGAACTCCAGCGCTGGCGACGCCTCGTCATCGGCGTCATCGGCTTCCGCGGCGGCTGCCTCCGGCACGTTCACCGCATTCGACGGCGGCGCATTACGCTCGATTACGTCAACCAGTTCGCTGGATGCGCTCTGCGGCGCCTTGACAGCACTGAGCGCAGCGCGGAGCGACTCCATGACCTCGTCGGCGGCGCTGCCAAGCACACCAGCGCTCTGCAATACCGGATCGAGCTGCGGCCTCAGCGCCGAAAATGCAGCATCACTGAAACTCGATTTTTCCTCCGCCTCCAGCCAGGCACCGAGCAGCGCATCACCGGCAGACACCGCCGCCAGAAACTTCGGCGATTCGTGGCCGTCACGCAAACCCATCAAGGTAAGGTGATGGACCCAATAGCGGCGCAGGAAGGACTCCATGGCCGGGGGCAGACCCGGATGCTGGCGCAGGCGACTTTCCAGCTCGTTGACAGCGGCAGCACGCGAAAAATCGAGCCGCTCCTTGCCGCGCTGCGCCTCTGCTGCACGTCGTTCTGCCAGCGCGATACGCCGCCGATGCTGCTCGATGAACTCGCGGAACTCCTGTTCCAGCGTCTCGAAGATCGCGATGTCTTCGTTGAACTCCGCGCTCAAACGCTCGATCGTGCGCTGCACTCGATCCAGCAACTCGCGATCCTGCGGCGCCTCGCCGCTGTTACCCTCGGCGGCCTCGGCAAGCGAGTTCAGCAAACGCCGCGCCGGATGCGACTTCTGCAGAAACATGCGCCGGTCCAGCAAGGCCACTTTGATGAACGGAACAATCAAGCGACTGATCTGGCGGCGCGTTTCCGAGTGGAAGTCGCGCTCATCCAGCATGACTTCGAACAGCATGCCGACCAGATCGATGGCGTCTTCATCGGCTGCCGTCATGCGCGATTGCTCAGGATTCAGCCCAAGACGTTCTGCGCCATTCAACACTTCCTGCTTGATCTTCTGTGCCAGCGATTGATCAGGATCATCCAGCGCCGCGCTGACCGATTCGGGCAGCTCGGCCTGATACAGAGAGAGGACCGAAAGCATCTCGTTGGGTGACAACGGCCGCAGTGGCGTCGTCTCGCCCAGTCCGCCGTGGGGAGCGGAGTGTCCGAGCGAGTGCGGCGCACTGGTCGGCGCACCCTGCGCGGCGGGAATGCCATACGTCATGCCGCCCTGGGCAGACCGATAGGCTTCCAGCAAATCGTGAATGGTGGAAAAAAGCATCTGCTCGGTGCCTTCGCTGACCGGCACCTCGCCGCGCGGTGCGGCGCGGCCGTCGACCATTCCTGCCAGACCGCGCAAGGCCGCGGAGGCGTAGTCCTGTTCGGGTGCCGAATCACTTTCACTGACCGAGCGCACCGGATCGAGCGGACTGACCCGCGCACCTGCCGGCGCTCCCGGCTTGCGCATCACGGTGGGACGAATCTCGGGCAGGATGCCGGCATCAATCAGACTGCGGTTGACCTCGTTGTAGAACGGCTGCAAAACATTGGGCAGTTCGCGCTCATACAGTTTGTACAACAACACCTTGACTCGGACCGACACATCGCAGGTCTGCAGCCCCATGCGGAAGGCATAGGCAATGTGAGCCGGGCCGATGGGGTTGTCGTCGTCGCCCAACTCGGCTGCACCGATCAATGCCGCCATCCGGCGGTGCAGTGGATGCAGAATCGAGTTCATCTGGCGTGCAATCGCGACCGCGACCATACGCGTACTGAGCTGCTCCTCCAGATCCTCCTCACTCACCAGACTGAGTTCGCCCTTGGCCATCTCCCTCGTGCCCTGCTCCAGATCGACACGCAAGGGTGCGCGCTGGTCGTAGGCGGCAAAGGTGCTGCTGATGTGATCCGCAAAGCGCTGTTCGATCTGCGGACGTTGCCGACGCAACTCGCGCATCGCGTCGAAATACTCCTGATGGTTGAGCTTGCCGTCGGCACGCTGGACGAAGTCAAACAGCGTATCGTCGGCCTTGCCGAGCACTTCCCCCAGCAAGGCGGGCAGACGCTTCAGCGCGCGCGCGCGCAAGGTCGAGATAAAGCCGCTGGTATCGAACCCAGGCTTCATCGCCAAGCGGCCATTGATGTTGAGGACGTTGTCCTTGGAAATCGGGTCATTCATGGCACCCAGCGCCTCGTTCGTGGTGTGCTGCGCTGCAGTGTCTCGCTTCGCATCGCCTGCAAATGTGCGCGCAATCAACATTCGCGCACGCCTTGGCCGAGATTGTCGCGCAAATTGTTGTCACTCAGTGACAGAAATCACGCAAGTCATTCGGTATCTGCGAAGCAGTTCACACCCGAGCCGGGGCGAATCCCGCGCTCGCCAAGAACGTCGTTGACGCATTTCGCCTAAGTCGCGGGAGGATGGGCTCGCCGAGGTGGCGGGTTAAGCTTGTCGTCCACCCGATATGCGCTTGGAATACCCATGCAGTTCGATCTCACGACTCGCCGATCCGTACCGTCCCGACTGCTTGGCGAACCCGGCCCCACTCCGCAGCAACTGCGCGACATGCTCAGCCTTGCGTCGCGTGTTCCGGACCACGGCAACCTCGTTCCATGGCGCTTCCTGCGGCTCGGCAAAGCGCCGCGCAGCGCTTTGGGCGAGATGCTTGCGACCCGCGCAAAAGCGCGTGACCCGAATATCGACGAGGCGGGTCTGCGCAAGGAATACCAACGTTTCAGTCATGCGCCGGAGATCGTCGTCGTGATCGGTCGCTATCAGCATGACCACCGAATTCCGTTGATCGAACAGCAGCACACCAGCGCCTGCGTCTGTTTCAGCTTGTTGCAGGCCGCCCAGGCAAGCGGCTTCGCCGCACAATGGCTGACCGGCTGGGCTGCTCATGATGAGAGCGTGCAGCGGTTTCTCGGACTGACAGACAACGAGAGCATCGTGGGCTTCATCCATATCGGCAGCGCCTCCGAAATGATCGCGGAACGCCCTCGACCCGCGCTCGACAGTCTTCTGCAGGAGATTTCGGAGTGACACGCGCGACCCTGCATCTGGTGGATTCGAGTCTTTACGTGTTCCGCGCCTGGCATTCCTACCCCGACGATGTGCGTGATGCCGAAGGCCAGCCCGCCAATGCCGTGCACGGGTTCATCCGCTTCGCGCTGGAACTGCTGGAACGGGAGAGACCGACGCATATCGTGTTCGCCTTCGACGAATCGCTGGACAGCTCTTTCCGCAACGAGCGCTATCCCGCCTACAAAGCCAATCGCGAACCGGCACCGGAGGAACTCAAGCGCCAGTTTGCCGGGTGTCGGGCGCTGCTCGACGCCTTGGGAATCACGACCCTGGCCGACCCTCGTTTCGAAGCCGACGATCTGATCGGCAGCGCTCTGAAACAAGCACGCGGATTGGGCATGCGCGGCCTCATCGTGTCGGCCGACAAGGACCTGTCGCAACTGTTGCAAGCCGACGACGAACAGTGGGACTACGCGCGGCAGACCCGCTGGAACGCTGCCGGCGTACTGGATCGGCACGGCGTGCACGCGCATCAGATCGCGGACTACCTTGGTCTGGCGGGCGATGCCGTGGACAACATTCCCGGCGTCCCAGGGATCGGCAGCAAAACGGCCGCCGCGCTGCTGGCGCACTTCGGCAGTCTGGATGCCTTGCTGCAGCGACTGGATGAGGTGCCCTTTCTGCGCATTCGCGGCGCCGCGAGTCACGCGCGCCGAATCCAGGAACATCGCGACAACGCACTGCTATCACGCGAACTCGCGACCATCTGCTGCGAGGCAACCCTCCCCGCTCCGCTCGCGTTGCGCCCTGCGCGTGTCGATTCATCCCGGCTGCAGGCACTGTGCGAGCAATTCCGTATCGGTCCGCTAACCCGTCGACGCCTGAACGAGTGGTCCTCTGCGTCATTGGCCTAGGCGCTGGCTGCGCCTGAGCCTAGGAGCCTGTCGGACTTGAAGAATCGAAGCGAAAATTCGGCGGGGCGAGGACAGTTTTTGCCGGTTTCGCAGGGCAATAGTTGAACTATTGCCCAAGGAAGCGGCGAAAAATGGACCGTCCAGCCGGATTTGCAGCCGATTCCCTTTCAAGTCCGACAGACTCCTAGGGACACTACTGTCCTCACGCGCCCTAACCCGGCGCGCGAGGACTGGTCATTCGGTCGGATCAAATTCTATTCCACACACCAGCCGTCAAGACGACTAGGGTTTGCCGCCCGCCGCGGGTTGGATCGACATCGGGGTATCGCTATCGAAGTCGGACTTCACCGCAAAGATCTTTGCCCCCTGCAGCCGGTCCCGGTTGCGTGGCAGCCCGAAGCGATCATATTGGTCCTTCTGACTGTTGCCGATGAAATACAGGGTGCCCGCGTCGTCCAGCGTGGCACCAATCGGAAAAGTCATGCCGTCTTTGCCCGCTTCCAGCGGTTTGGCATTGCTGATGGAGCGACCATCGTCGGACAGGGTGAGACGCATCACCCGCGAGGGCGGCAGCGCACTCTGCACAATCAGGAGTTCTCCATCCCGCGCCGCCAAGCCACCGATCGAGGACAGCGCCAGCTTCGCCGGAACGGCGATATCGAAGGGCTTTCCGGTCGCCAGTTCAAGCCCGAAGAGGCCGCGCTCGATCTCCGAGAAATACAGGAACTTGCCGTCCGCGGACACCGCCATCGCCAACAGACTGGACAGGTGCGGCGCATGCAGGATGCGCCGGAAACTGTCGTCGCGGACCTGATAGATCGCGTTGTTCAGGCCATCCATCGCATACACCGCGCCATCCGGACCGACGCGGATGGCGGTCATCAGAAAACTCTGCCCTGGCACTTCCGGAGAGAGGAATTTCTTGATGAAACTGCCGTCCTTCAGATTGAACTGAAAGATGCCAGCCTTGCCCAGATCGCGCTCCGCCTGGTAACCCTTGAAGTGCGGCACGGCACTCGAAGCCACCCACAGGAAGCCGCGCTCGGCATCCACGGCGATGTCGAACACCGCCCACAGGCCATTTTCCTCATCCGCTTTGACCAACGGCTTCAGGCTGCCATCGGCGGCCAGCACCGACACCGAACCTTCGCGCGCGCTGCCGACCAGCAACTGCTTGCGCGACGCGTCCCAAACCAGACTTTCCAACAGCAGGTCTTCGGCAGGCAGCGTGTAGGCGACTCGACCTTCACCAAACGGCGCACGATTCTGGTCCATGGCCTGCACCAGATAGCCCCAGACCTCCGTGTTCTGCACCTTTGCAAAACGGGGATCGTTTTTGATGTCCTGTCCATACCCGCGCGTTTGCAATTCTAGCAGCGCGTTGTAGGCGGCACTCTTCTTGTCCTGCTGCGCGTAGGCGGCAGCGAGCTCGTAGCGGTACTGTCCGACATGCGGTCGCAACGCAACCAGCCTTTCCAGCACCAGCGCTTCATTGTCGATCTGCCCTGCCTGCTGCAACTGTGCAGCGAGCTGGCTCAACTGGGCGGTGTCGGTCATCTTGGCGATGGCCGGCGCGATCTCCTCCTTTGCAAGCGGCTTCGGCTCCTGCGCAGGAAGCGCACACGCCATGGCAAGGCAGAACGAGGCAAGAACAAAACGCTGTGATTTCATCGAAAAACCTGTGAGAGAAAGATCGGCATGACTCGGCCACGGCCCCTGCAGACCACAAGGACGCAGCAGGGTTCCCGCGGGTGTGACTATGATGGCACGCCTCTGCCGGAGACCGACGCATGCCCGAATCCACTGAATGCCTCCATGAGGCCCGCTACCTGCGACTTTGTCGGCGTGGCCGATGGGAATTCGTCGAGCGCACCAATGCCCGTTGCGCGGTCATCATCGTTGCGCTCACGCCCGACAGCGAAGTGCTGTTTGTCGAACAGTACCGCGAGGCCATCCAGTGCCGAAGCATCGAAATGCCCGCCGGTCTGGTCGGCGACATCGACACGACCGAATCCATCGAACAGGCGGCACAGCGCGAGTTGCTGGAAGAAACCGGCTGGTCTTGCGAGCGCGTCGAGGTGCTGATGTCCGGCCCGTCGTCGTCCGGCATGAGCAACGAAATGATCGTGTTTGCTCGGGCAACGTCACTGCGCCGGCTCGGTGCCGGCGGCGGCGATGAAAGCGAGGCCATCACCGTTCATCGTGTCCCACTTTCCCAAGCAGCACGCTGGCTGGACTCGCAGCGCCGTGCAGGCTATTCGATTGATCCCAAGCTCTATGCCGGACTGTATTTTGTCGAGCACAACCCGGACGGGTCCAGAGCAACCGAGGCGTAAATCCGACTCAGGCCCAGAGCACGGCGAACAGCAACATCCCTGACGAGACCAACAACACCCCCCAGGTCAGCAGCGTCCCGACAAATCGGCCCGGCGATGTGCCCGATGTGGTCGACAGGCCAATGGCGTGAGCAAGCCGCGCGAACAGCAGCACGCCGCCCAGCGCATGGATCCAGAGTGCCGACGTGCCGCCCAACTCCAGCAGCAGGATCAGCAGCAAGGCGAGCGGCACGTACTCGACGGCATTGGCATGGACACGCACACGCAGAGCCAGATCGGCGTGCCCCGCGTCACCGATACCGACCCGATGACGCAGGCGCGCCTGCACGACACGAGCGGCGAGCACGAGGATCAGCAACGCGCAGCCCGCCGCATATATGGCAGTTATCGGTGCGTGCATGATCAGCCTTCGAACACGACGCTGAAGGTGTCGATGCGGTATTCGACTTCCGGCACCGCCAGTCCTTTGGACTCTTCCTGCAGATGCGCGCGTTGCTTTTCACTCAGCCGATGTTCGAACAACTTGCCCCACACCACGGCAGTGCCGGTCGCATCCTTGCGCACGCTGAATTCGTGGTCATGCATCATCACGCGGGCCGACACACCCTCGCTTTCCAGCAGCATCCAGCAGCCTTTGTTCTGGCAGATCTCAACGATCCGTCCGGCGAACTTTTCGCGTTCATCATCGTGCGCATCCAGTTCGGCAATGGCCGAATGCAGGGGCGTCGCCTCGCCTTCGGGCATCGGCGCACCGAACTGCTCGGAGGCAAAGGTCGGTCGCGCAAGGATCAGGCCTAAAACAAGGGCGGCGGCTACGTTCAGTTGTCGCATGACGGATTCCTGGTTGGTGGTCGAAAAATTACCCTAGGAGCCTGTCGGACTTGAAGAATCGAAGCGAAAATACGGCTGGGCGAGGACAGTTTTTGCCGGTTTCGCAGGGCAATAGTTGAACTATTGCCCAAGGAAGCGGCGAAAAATGGACCGTCCAGACGGATTTGCAGCCGATTCCCTTTCAAGTCCGACAGGCTCCTAGGGTCAGTTCAAAAGCCTGCAAGCTCCTGTGCTCATCGACAACCGTAAAGCGTTGTTTGTCGTCGCGCTGCAGACTTGCCATGGCGCAGTCCGGATCGTGGGTGAAGAACAGGCGTGTGCCGCGCGACAACATGGCCTGCAGAAAGGCCTGTTTTTCGTCGATCAGCAACTCGGCGTTGCGGTCGTATCCCATGGTGACCGGCACATGCACCCAGGGCTTGCCCGGGATGAGGTCGGCACAGAAGACCACACCGGGCGCGCCACACAGTTCGGCCATCATCAGGCCCGGCGTGTGCCCGTCGCTGAAGTGGAAGCGCACAGCGTGTCCGAGTGTCGGGGTGAACTCGGCATCCACCAGTTCCAATCGTCCACTCGCCTGCAGCAGCGCTGGCAACTCCGGAATAAAGGACGCGCGATCACGCGGGTGGGGTGCGCATGCGCGCTCGAAGCCACGTCGACTGACGACAAATGTCGCGCGAGGGAAAAGCAATCGGGCTTGCTCGCCTTCTTGCCATGCGGCAAGCAGACCACCGGCGTGATCGAAGTGCAGATGACTCAGCACCACCACATCGATGTCGGCATCGCTCAATCCGATGGCCGACAGCGAGTCCAGCAGGACGTGCCGATCCTCGGTCACCCCGTAGCGCTCGCGCAGTCGGGGGTCGAAGAACGCGCCGATCCCGGTTTCGAACAGCACGCTCTTGCCATTCAATCCTTCGGCCAACAGCGCGCGACAGGCCAGATCGATGCGGTTGTCGGATTCCACCGCCACCCATTTCGACCACATCGCGCGGGGTGCATTGCCGAACATCGCGCCGCCATCGAGTTTTTGCCGGTTACCTGCCAGCGACCACAGACGCACGCTCATGCGCTCGCCTCAACGGAAAATCTTGCCATCGCCGCGCTCCTCGCCGGTGCTGCCCTTGCCGACGTCTTTCCAGCGCCCGTCCGCGCCGGCCTCGACTTCACCGGTCAGACGATTCCAGATCACCACCTGCATGTTGCCCCAGGTGTCGCGACCGGTTTCGAGTTGATAGCCACGCGCGACCAGATCAGCCTGTGCTTCGGCCGACAACGCACCACTCTCGATCGAAACCACATCGGGAAGATACTGGTGATGGATCCGCGGCAAATCTGCCGTGGCCTGTGCGCCGCCGCCGTCCATCAGATGCAGGATACCCAGCAATACCATGCTGATGATCCGGCTACCGCCGGGCGTGCCCAGGATCCCGACGCGCTCGTCATTGATCACGAAACTCGGCGACATTGACGAGAGCGGTCGCTTGCCCGGCGCAATCGCATTGGCGTCCTGCCCGACCAGACCGAAGGCATTGGGCACGCCGGTCTTGATGGAGAAATCATCCATCTCGTTGTTCAACAGAAAGCCGGTGCCGGGCACGACAAAGGCGTTGCCGTAGGGCAGATTGACCGTCTGCGTCACGGCCACCAGGTTGCCATCGGTATCAAGCAGCGAGAAGTGGGTCGTGTCATCGCGCTCAACACTTTCACCGACGCCGGGCAACAACTCGCTGGGGGTCGCACGAACCGGGTGAATGGCGGCGCGCAGTCCGGCAGCGTAGTCGGCACTCATCAGCATCTCAGAGGGCACTTCGACGAAGTCCGGATCGCCCAGATAAATGGCGCGATCACGATAGGCCCGCCGCATCGCTTCCAGCGTCAGATGAGTGCGTTGCATCGACGGCAACTCGCTGTAGCGATAGCCGTCCAGAATGTTCAGTACTTCCGCAATGGCAATGCCACCCGAGGACGGCGGCGGCGCCGTGACGATCTCGAAGCCACGATGCCGGATGCGCAGTGGCTCGCGTTCGACAACCTTGTAGTTCGCCAGATCGGTCTCGCTCCAAATGCCACCGCCCGCTCGGACCCCGGCGACCAATTGGCTGGCGTAGCGTCCGGCATAAAAGCCTTTCTCGCCGTGTTCCGCCAGCAGTTCCAAGGTGCGTGCATAGTCGGGGTTGCGGATTTTCTGCCCGGGCTTCGGCGGTTGGCCTCCCGGCAAGAACAGGGCTGCGGAGCCCGGATCGTTGCTCAGTGCCTGCAGACGCCAGCCCATCATCTCGGCGTTCTTGCGATTGAATACCCAGCCTTCACGGGCCAGACGAATGGCCGGTGCCAATGACTGCGACAGCGGCAATCGTCCGTACTTGCGCGAAACATGCACCAGCCCTGCAGGCAGACCCGGGATCGCCGCCGCCAACGCACCGTCGATGCTGGCTTTCGGCACCGGATTGCGCTCGGCATCCAGAAACATGTCGGCCGTGGCGGCCAGTGGTGCGCGCTCCCGCGCGTCGACGAAGACCGTACGGTTCTCGCTGGCGAGATGCAGCAGAAAGAAGCCGCCACCGCCAATTCCCGAACTCTCGGGCTCGACCAAACCCAGGGTAGCACTGATTGCGATGGCGGCATCAAAGGCATTGCCACCGGCGGCAAGCACCTCCATGCCGGCATCGGTGGCCTGCGCATTCGATGTCGCAATGGCCGGTCGCAGCGGCGCCACCGACTCGGCTGCCCGCGTATCCAGCATCAGGCTCAGGGCCAGCAGCAGGAACGATGTATGTGCCACAAGTCTCATACCGCCACTCCCGTCAGCAAATTGAATTTGATCAGCAACTGGTCGCGACTCTCGGGGTGGGCCGGATCGGGATCGATGCACTCGACCGGACACACCGCCATGCACTGCGGCTCGTCGAAATGTCCGACGCACTCGGTGCAGCGATCTGGGTCGATCTCATAAATGGTCTCGCCCTGCGATATCGCCTGATTGGGACAGGCCGGCTCACACACGTCGCAATTGACGCAGAGCGAATTGATCAACAACGCCATGACGTGCTCATGCCAACGCGCCCTCGACCCACGCCGAGGGCGCGCACTGCACTACTTGGCTTCAACCACGACAAAGGTCGCGCCGGTCAGTTCGACCACCGAGCGCGCACGCTCGGCATCCGCCGTCGTGCCGATGTAGAGCACACGTACGTCCTTCATCGAGCCTTCCGATGCGCCCGTGAAGGCTTCGATGATCAGGTCCGCCATCTTGGCGTACTCGGGACCACCGAAGGCCAGCATGTTGCCGGGCAGCACACCCTGCGCCACCACACCCGCCACCTGATCGGCCTGACGGTCAAACTGATCCTGGAAATCGGCGACAGATGCCGCTGGCAGGTAATACATGAATGGACTGTTGCGAATGCCCTCCATGTTCTGCTTCACCACCTGGGTCAGATACATGCGCCAGGCGCGGTCATCGGCCGGGTCAGTGGGAACCGTGATGGCGGCCTGCGCGGCAGGCGCCGTCTGCGCAGCGGAATCCGCGGGCTTGTCACCGCCGCATGCACTCAGACCCAGTGCCAGCCCGGCGGACATCATCAGGACGAAAATCTTGCTCATCGGGGACTTCCTTTCAGTCAATCAAACCGGCAGCCAACAGAACAGTGGACTCAGGCGCGCTGCCAGCGCTTCTTGAGTGCCGCATCCACGCGAGGATGCACGAAACCGGAGACATCGCCGCCGAGCCGCGCAATCTCACGCACCAGCGACGACGAGATGAAACTGTATTTTTCCGCTGGCGTGAGGAACAGCGTCTCCACCTCGGGGATCAGATGGCGATTCATGCTGGCCATCTGGAATTCGTACTCGAAATCCGACACCGCACGCAAACCGCGCAACAGCACGCCGCCACCGACGCGACGCACGAAATCGGCCAGCAAGGTATCAAAACCGAGCACTTCGACATTCGGCAGATCGGCCAGACAAATCTGCGCCAGCTCGATGCGGTCCTGCAAATCGAAACCGGGTCCCTTGTGGGGACTTTCGGCAACACCCACGACGATCCGCTCGAACAATGGCGCCGCGCGGGCCACGAGATCGATATGACCATTGGTGATCGGATCGAATGTGCCGGGATAGACGGCCACACGTTGACGACTCAAGCTCATCGGGCAGGATCACAGGGCTGGCGGAACGGGCGCAGTGTAGCCGACCGGATCACGGCGCGCAGTCCGTCGAATCCGCTGGCTCGTGGCGATACAACGAGAAGCGAACCTCGCGGGTTTCGCCTTGCCGATGGCAACGCCATCCCGGCAGGGCCGGCAACTCCAGCGAAAGCGGCAGCTCGACATACAACCAGGCACCGGCACCAAGGTGAGGTGCCAGCGCGCGCAGCACGGGTTCGTAAAGTCCCGCTGCGAACGGCGGATCCACAAAGGCCAGATCGAACTGCAGAGCCGGATGTTGCGCCAGCCAAGCCAGCACATCGGCCTGGATGACCTGTACTTGCTCCGCACCCAGTCGCTGGCAACTCGACTGCAACCCGGCAGCCACACGCGGATCACGCTCGACCAGAAACACCTGTGCGGCACCGCGAGACGCCGCCTCCAGGCCCAAGGCGCCACTGCCCGCAAAGGCATCCAGTACGCGCAAGCCATGCAGCTCGAACTGCAACCAGTTGAAGACGGTTTCACGCACGCGATCCGAACTCGGGCGCAAACCGTCCGCATCAAGCACCGGCAGACGCGTACCGCGCCACCGTCCGCCGATCAGACGAACGCTGCCTTCGGGCGTCTTTCGCGGAGCGGGTCGAGAGGATTTTCCGAGCTTCATGGCAACCGGTCAGAAGGCATTGGACTGCTACCATGACAGCCCTCGGGCATTCATGCCATCCCGCCGAAATCCGATCGCAAGCCATGTTCAAGTTCTGGAAGAAAAAACCCGCCGAGGTCCCGCCAACCGGCAGCGTCGTCGAACCGGCCAGCGCCGAACCCGCTGATCGTGTCGAGCCCGACGCGCATCCGATACCGACGACCGAGCCCGATAGCGGTCTCGCGTTGCAGGAGGCGGCCACCGAGGACGCCGCGTCAGACCAAATGGACTCGTCGCCGGGCGTCACGGAGCACGAACCCGACGCGTCCGCCATCGAGCCCGTCGCGCCCATGCGGACAAGCTGGCGCGAGCGACTGGCGACCAGCAGTTTTGCTCGCAGCCTCGGCTCCTTGTTCCAGCGCAACCCACGCCTGGATGACGACCTGCTGGATGAAATCGAAACCTGTCTGTTGACCGCCGACGTCGGCGTTTCGGCTACCCAGACACTCATCGAGGACCTGCGGCGGCGCATGCACAAGCGGGAGTTCGCCGACGCACCTGCCCTGCTGGCAGCACTGCGGTCCGCACTGCGCGAACTGCTGCAACCTGTCGCCGTGCCGCTCGATGTCGACAGCGCACGTCCATTCGTGATTCTGACCGTTGGCGTCAATGGCGTCGGCAAGACCACCAGCATCGGCAAGCTGGCCTGGCGCTATCAGCAACAAGGCAAATCCGTGGTGCTGGCCGCAGGCGACACCTTTCGCGCGGCGGCCGTCGAACAACTCAAGACCTGGGGTGCACGGCATCAAGTGCCGGTGATCTCGCAAGGTCAGAACGCGGATTCGGCATCGGTCATTTTTGATGCTCTGCAGTCGGCGCAGGCCAAGCAGTTCGACCTGCTGATTGCCGACACGGCCGGTCGCTTGCATACCCAGAGCGGCCTGATGGAGGAACTCGCCAAGGTGCGCCGCGTGCTGACCAAACTTGATCCCGCGGCGCCCCATGAGGTGCTGATGGTGATCGATGGCACCACCGGACAGAACGCGGTGAATCAGGTGCGACAGTTCCGCCAGCACGCGGGCGTGACCGGATTGGTCGTCACCAAGCTGGATGGCACCGCCAAGGGTGGCGTGATCTTCGCGCTGGCGAAGGAGTTCGGTCTGCCCATCCGCTTCGTCGGGTTGGGTGAAAAGGCACCGGATCTACGCGAATTCGACCCCGCCGCGTTCGTGGATGCCCTGCTGCCCGCGACCTTGGGCTGATCCTTGTCCACCTTTGCTGAAGACCTTCTGCACTGGTTCGACCGGGCGGGCCGTCATGATCTGCCCTGGCAGCATCCGCGCAGCCCGTATCGCGTCTGGCTGTCGGAAATCATGCTGCAACAGACCCAGGTCAGCAGCGTCATCGGCTACTTCGAGCGTTTTGTGCTCGCGCTACCCGATCTACCTGCGCTGGCCGCTGCCGATCTGGATCGCGTGCTCGCACTGTGGTCGGGCCTGGGCTACTACAGCCGCGCACGCAATCTGCATCGAGCGGCCAGAATCTGCGTCGAACAGCATGATGGCGATCTACCGCGCGATATCGATGCCTTGCTGGCATTGCCGGGCATTGGACGCTCCACGGCGGGAGCCATTCTGGCGCAAGCCTTTGAACTACCCTTCCCAATTCTCGATGGCAACGTCAAGCGCGTGCTGAGTCGTCAACTCGGACTGCGCGAATGGCCCGGCGTCCGCGATGTCGAACGGCAACTCTGGCAAGCCAGTGAAGCGCGCCTGCCACCGCAGCGCCTGGCCGACTACACACAAGCGCTGATGGATTTGGGGGCGACACTATGCAAACGACAACGACCACGCTGTGACGCGTGTCCTGTCGCGGGCGCATGCATCGCCCGGCAGCACGGTCTGCAAGCCGAAATCCCCGCCCGCAAGCCACGTCGCGAGGTTCCAGAGCGCGCGACCACTCTGCTCTGGATCACCGATGACCAGGGCAAGGTGATGCTGCAACAGCGCCCGGCAACCGGTATCTGGGGCGCATTGTGGAGCTTGCCCGAAGCCAGCACGACGTCGGATGCCGAGGCGCTCGCCCTGCGTTATGGCGCGGTTCGCGCGAACCGGGAGGCGATCCACTTTCAACACGTTTTCAGCCACTTCAAGTTGCATGTCACGACCCTGCACTTCCGCGTCGAAAAGCCGCCGCAACGACTCCATGAACCGCTCAGGGAAGGATGGTTTGCACAAGTCGACCTTGCCACTCTGGGACTGCCTGCGCCAATCCGACGTCTGCTCGAAGACGGTCATGAAAGTTGACAACCTCATCTCGTCGAGCGAACCCTCAAGGCACAAGCGTTATCCTGCTCGGCCCTGCGCGGACCAACCCGAATCACCCTGATGCCACCGAAGATCCGATTCCATTGCCGCATCTGCCTGCTGAGCATCCTGCTGGTGCTGCCGATGTGGCAAAGCGCGCATGCCTGGTCAGCCAAAGGTCATCGCATCGTGGCCGAACTGGCGGAACGGCGGCTCACGCCCGCCGCCAAAGCGGCCGTTCGCGAACTGCTTGAGGAGGAGGCTTCTCCGTATCTTGCCGTGATTTCAACGTGGGCCGACGAAGTACGCGACCTGCCTCACTATCGGAAGACGGCACGACTGCATTTCATCAACTTCAACCGCAACGATCCCTGCCACTACGTCGCCGAACGGGATTGCCCAGACGGCCAGTGCATCGTGGCCGCCATCGCGCACTATCGCGGCATTCTGCGTGATCGGCGCGCCTCCATTCACGCTCGCGCCGAAGCCTTGAAGTTTGTCGTGCATTTCCTCGCCGACATCCACCAACCCTTGCATTCGGCCTTCGGTGACGACCGCGGCGCCAACACGTTCCAGGTTCGCTATGGATTTCAGGGCATGAGTCTGCACGCGTTGTTTGATCGCGTGCTACTGGAAAGCCGTCCTTTGCGTGCGGATGAGTACGCTGATTTGCTGCAGTCCGACCTGCCGCGTCCTGGCCGCGTCACTGGCGCCAACCCGGCCATTCATTGGGCTGAAAGCGCCTGCCGCCTGGTCGAAAGTGAACAGATCTACCCGCCGCGCCGACGTGTCGAGGAAGCCTACGTCCTGAGCATGAGACCGCAGGCAGAGCACCAACTGCAGTTGGCCGGGGCGCGTCTCGCCGCCGTCCTGAACGCCGATCTCGACACGCCGTGATGCCCGCCGTGTAGCCTGCAGGCCGCGTCGCGCCTACAATCTGCGCCCCTTCCGTTCCTTGGCCAAGCGCACATGGCAGGCAAGCTGTTCGTCAAAACCCATGGTTGCCAGATGAACGAGTACGACTCGGCCAAGATGGCCGATCTGCTCGCCGAAACCCATGGGCTGGAACTGACCGATGTCGAAGACGAGGCCGATGTCATTCTGGTCAACACCTGTTCGATCCGCGAAAAGGCGCAGGAAAAGGTGTTCAGCCAGTTGGGTCGCTGGAAGGAACTGAAGCAGCGCAACGACAAGGTCATCATCGGTGTTGGCGGCTGTGTGGCCAGCCAGGAAGGCGAGTCCATCCTCAAGCGCGCGCCCTATGTCGATCTGGTGTTTGGGCCGCAAACCCTGCATCGACTGCCCGAGATGATCCAGGCCAAGCGTGAATCCGGTCGCCCGCAGGTGGACATCAGCTTCCCCGAAATCGAAAAGTTCGACCGTCTTCCCGAACCGCGCGCCGAAGGCCCGACCGCCTTCGTGTCGATCATGGAAGGCTGCAGCAAATACTGCACCTTCTGCGTGGTGCCCTACACGCGTGGTGAAGAGGTCAGTCGTCCGTTTGAGGATGTGCTTCTCGAAGTTGCGCAACTCGCCGAACAAGGCGTGCGCGAGGTCAATCTGCTGGGTCAGAACGTCAATGCGTATCGCGGGCTGCTCGACAAGCACGACCCCGAAGCAGGCACCGCCGATCTCGCCGACCTGATCCGCGCCATTGCCCAGGTGCCGGGCATCGGGCGCATCCGCTACACCACCTCGCATCCGGTCGAGTTCAGCGACAGTCTGATCGAGGCGCATCGCGATGTCCCTGAACTGGCCGCCTTCGTGCATCTGCCGGTGCAGGCGGGTTCCGACCGCATCCTCGCCGCCATGAAGCGCGGCCATACTGCACTGGAATACAAGGCCAAGATCCGTCGCCTGAAAGAAGCCAAGCCGGGCATTGCGATCAGCTCCGATTTCATCGTCGGCTTTCCCGGCGAAACCGAGCGCGATTTCGAAGCGACCATGAAGCTGATCGCCGATATCGAGTTCGACCAGAGCTTCTCCTTCATCTACTCCGCGCGACCGGGCACACCGGCATCGAATCTGCCGGATGAGACCTCGGCGGACGAAAAGAGCGCGCGCCTGCAACGTCTGCAAGCCGCGATTGATGGCAACGCCAAAGCCTATTCCCGATCCATGGTCGGCAGCACCCAGCGGGTACTGGTGGAAGGCCCGAGCCGCAAGGACCCGAACGAACTGACCGGGCGCACCGAGAACATGCGCTACGTCAACTTCGCTGGCCCCAAACGCCTGATCGGCGAATTCGTCGATGTGGTCATCACCGAGGCGATGTCGAACTCACTGCGTGGTCGCGTGCTGATCGACGAAGCCTGAGCGTCGCTCAACGCCCGCGCAGAAAAAATTTGTCCAACTCGGCCATGCTGAGTTGGGTCCAGGTCGGGCGGCCATGATTGCACTGTCCCGAGCGCTCGGTGGCTTCCATATCGCGCAACAGCGCATTCATTTCGGCCAGACTAAGCTGGCGATTGGCACGTACCGACGTATGGCAGGCCAAGGTAGCCAAAAGTTCGTTGCCAAGCTCGGTCACCCGCCGGGTTTGCCCGTTCTCCATCAGGTCTGCCAGCACGTCCAGCACAAGTTGACGCGCATCCGCTCCGGCCAGCAAGACCGGCACCGCACGCACGCTCAAGGACTGCGGACCGGTACGCTGCAGTTCGATACCCCAGTCGGCCAAGGACTGCGCCTCGCGTTCGGCACAGTCCGCCTCGCGTTCACTGACACTGAGCGCCACCGGCACCAGCAAGGGCTGTGACTGCACACCCTGCCCTTCGCGCGCGGCTTTCAGGCGCTCGTAGGTGATGCGTTCGTGTGCGGCGTGCATGTCGACGAGCACCAGTCCAGCGGCGTTCTGCGCCAGTACGAAGACCCCATGCAATTGCGCCAGCGCGTAGCCGAGTGGTGGCACTTGCGCGGGATCGGGCTCTGGCAGGCGTGGCGTCGATGTGGGCGAATACAAGGCCGCGTAGGCCGCCACCTGCTCGCGCACCGGCAGACTCATCGCGCCCTGCTGCGGACGGGACCAACTGCCGAACGCGGGCGACGTCGATGCTGGGCTGGAAGAAATCGCCGTCGCTGCCAGCGTACTGGAAGGCATCGACGGTGCTTCGGGCATCGCAGCTGCACTCCCCGCGCGCGTGCCCGCCAACGCTTCATGCAGGCTGCGAAAAATGAAGTCATGCACCAAACGGCCATCGCGGAAGCGCACTTCGTGCTTGGCCGGATGCACGTTGACATCCACCCGACGCGGATCGATATCCAGGAACAACACGAACGCGGCATGACGGCCATGGAATAGCACATCGGCATAGGCCTGCTTCACCGCATGCGCGACCAGACGATCCTTCACATGGCGTCCGTTGACGAAAAAGAACTGCTGATCCGCCTGGCTGCGCGAGGCCGTCGGCAAGCCGACCCAGCCGTGCAGATGCAATCCTGCTGCTTCAGCGGCAACCTGCAGAGACGCGGGCGCAAAGCCATCGCCCAGCGCTTCGGCGAGTCGCTTGCGCAGATCCGACTCGGCTTCGACAGCACGGAAATGCCGGATCGCCTTGCCGTTGTGCTGCACGCGGAATTCCACGTCCATTCGTGCCAGTGCCAGCGTTCGCACCAAATCCTCGACGTGCCCCAGTTCGGTACGCTCGGCGCGCAGGAACTTGCGCCGCGCGGGCACGCTGTAGAACAGATCGCGAACTTCGATGCTGGTGCCCGCGGGATGCGCCGCCGGAACGCCGGGAAGCACGCGGCCATTTTCGACTTCCACACGACATGCCTGCGCCTGCTTCGCCGGTCGAGAGGTGATAGCAAACTTCGACACCGACGCAATCGACGGCAAAGCCTCGCCGCGAAACCCCAGCGTGGCGACCGATTCCAGATCCTCCAGACTGCCGATCTTGCTCGTCGCGTGACGCGACAGCGCGAGCGGTAGTTCCTCCGCAGCAATGCCGATGCCGTCGTCACGTATCCGGATCAGCCGAATGCCGCCTTCCTCCAGATCGATATCGATCCGACTGGCACCGGCATCCAGTGCATTCTCCAGCAGTTCCTTCACCACCGACGCAGGGCGCTCAACCACTTCGCCTGCGGCAATCTGATTGATCAGGGTGTCTGGCAGCAGCTGAATCGGCACGCGCGTGTCGTCCACATCAAAGGGACGCGCATGATAAGTCCTGTGCACTTACTGGATGCGACTGTCGAACGGGTGGCCAGCGAAACGCGGGGCTCAGGCACCCGGAATCTGCAGACGGTCGCCGACTTTCACCACATCGCCACGCAGCCGGTTGGCCGAGCGCAGAGCGGACAGGCTGATGCCATGCTGGCTGGCGATGTGGCTAAGGGTTTCACCGCGCGAGACGATGTGCTGCCGGGCACGCGGACGCGCATTCGAGGCCAGCCAACTTCCCGGCGGGGGTTGCAGATTGAAGTAGTCCTTCACGCCATTGACGATGGCTGCCGCCAGCCGCTGCCGATGCGCCGGGTCGTTGAGCTTGCGCTCTTCGCCGGGATTGCTGATGAATGCCGTCTCGATCAGCATCGACGGCACATCCGGCGAACGCAGAACGACGAAGTTGGCGCGCTCGACGTCCGGCTTGTGCGTCTTGCCGACACGCTTCATCGCCGACAACACATAGTTGGCGACATCGTCCGACGCCTTCATGGTGGCACTCTGGGCCAGATCCAGCAGCACGGCCGCCAAGGTGTCGTCCTTGTCATCCAGCTTCACGCCACCCACCAGATCGGAGGCATTTTCGCGCGCGGCCAACCAGCGCGAGGCCTCATTGGTCGCACCACGGGTCGACAATACGTAGACGGAAGAACCCGATGCCGTCTGACGATGGAAGGCATCGGCATGGATGCTGACGAACAGATCCGCCTGCGCATCCCGCGCGCGGCGATAGCGCTGTTCCAGCGGGATGAAATAGTCGCCATCGCGGATCAGCACGGCGCGAAAGCCGCGCTCTGCATTGATTTGACGCGCCAGTTCTCGCGCCACCGCCAAAGTGATGTTCTTCTCACGTGAGCCGCCTGGCCCCATGGCGCCAGGGTCTTCACCGCCATGCCCGGCGTCGATGGCGATGATCACATCACGATCCACCGCGTGCACCGCCTGCTGGACCGTTCGCGCCACCGCCGGTGTCGTGGCAGCCGCCGTCGGCAGATCAATCACCAGTCGATGTCCATGCCCCTCGGCGGGCGGCAGCAGAAACGACTTCGGTCGTGCTGTGTCGTTCAGATCAAGCACGATTCGCAAGTCACGCTCGCCCTGCTTGCCAGTGCGCACCTGACGCAATGCGCCTTTGGCGACATCTTGTTGACGAAACCCGCTCGCCAGGGACGAGGCCTGCAGATCAACACCAGACGATCAGGGCCGGTCAGGGGAACAACATAATCGACCGCAGCACTGAGATCGAGCACGACGCGGGTCGATTCCGGACTGGCCCAGACGCGCAGATCCCGTACTTCCGCCGCGTCAGCGCTGCACCAGCAGGTCAACGCCAAGCCATCAGGACGACGCGTAGCGGCGATGGCGGAGTTTCAAGACATGCGCGCAATTCAGCCGCAGCCATGCGCCAATTGCAAGAAAAACCGCTACAAATCCCGTTACCTGCAGAAGGTTTCTCGAAACCAGCGCAAAACCGGTCGCCGCTTCCACCGCGAGGCCGTCAGCACACGCACAAACGGCTCTGATGACAACCACGCGATAGCCGCCGCGCTAGCCGGATACGCTGTCGTTCGCCACACTACGCCGCCATTGCCGCGGACCGTGTTCATGTTGCTTGCCAGCGTCGCCTTGCTGATCGGCTTCGCTCTGTTGATCTGGAGCGCCGATCGTTTCGTACATGGGGCCGCCGCTGTCGCGGGCCATCTCAACATGCCACCATTGCTGATCGGCATGGTGGTGGTTGGCTCGGTACCTCGGCTCCCGAATTGGTGGTTTCGTACTGTCCGCCGCGCAAGGCAATCCCGGTATTGCGCTGGGCAATGCCTATGGGTCCAACATCGGCAACATCGGTTTGATACTCGGTGTCACTGCCCTGATCACACCCATCGCGGTGCACTCCAATGTGCTGCGCAAGGAGCTGCCGATACTGCTGCTGGTGACCTTGCTTGCCGCGTGGCAAGTGCAGGACGGCACTATTGCGCGCAGTGAGTCATGGCTGCTGCTGGGTGTGTTTGGCCTGGTCATGGGATGGTCCATCTGGCAAGGAATGCGCAAGGCACCCGATGCGCTGGGCGACGAAACAGCGGAAGAGCTGCGCAGCCATCCGATTCCTTTGCGTCACGCAATTTTCTGGCTGCTGATCGGCCTCGTCATGCTGATCCTGAGTTCGCGCATCCTGGTCTGGGGCGCGGTCGAGATCGCCACGGCGTTCGGGGTCAGCGATCTGGTGATCGGCTTGACGGTTGTCGCCATTGGCACCTCGTTACCCGAGCTGGCGTCATCGCTGATCGCCGTCAAACGCGGCGAACACGACATCGCCCTGGGCAATGTGCTCGGATCGAACCTCTTCAACACACTGGCCGTGGTCGGGATTGCCGGGGCCATCCGGCCAATCAGCGCAGAGCCGGATATCTTCCAGCGCGACATGCTGACCATGCTCGCCTTCACGGCCATCCTGTTCGTATTCGGCTACGGTTTTCGTGGCCCCGCGCGCATCAACCGCTTCGAGGGTGGAATACTGGTTCTGGCCTACGTGGCGTACAACGCCTATCTGCTGATCACCCAATTCAACGCTCACTGAGCGCTGCGGTGAACGCCAAGGGCGGCGGATAATGGCGCCCTTGGCGCAAGGGCTGGAAACACGGCGCCGTGTGCAGAAACGCGTCCTCGGTGGATTGCGCATGCCAGCCGGGCAAGACCGCCAACGGCAAGGGACGCAGCTCCAGCGGATCGTTCAAGGCGTCGCCGCAAGCGATACGCTCGGCAATCGATGCCATCCACTCGTCGGACGCCAGTGAATCCTCCGCGCGCACCAGCAATGCCTTGCCGACCAGCAGTCTGGACGGATCGAGCGCGTGCTCCAGCACCGCATGCCCGAAGACGATGACGCCACAACCCGTGGGGTGGGTCCGCAGTCGGCGTGCCAGCAGCGGCCATTCGTGCGCGTCCCAATGCGCCAGCGCGATGTCATCGCTGATCCGCACGGCCACACCCGCTTCGTCGAAATGGGTCAGCGCGCATTGCGCCCGGGTGCGCTGGCGTGGTCCGACCTTCACGATATCGTCGACCTGACGACGATTGAGCGCCGACTTCATGCGCGACCAGCGCAGCCAGATCACCGCGTTCAGCAGGTCATGCCAGTTCATGGCGCGGGTAGGAATCTCGCTGTGCGCGTAAATGCGATCCTCGTAGTGCATGCCATCGGCCAGCAATTCGCTGTCCTGCCGCACAAATCGCATCAGGCCTTGTGTGTGTGCGTGACGCAGGCCTTGCGCACGCGCGTTGAGCATCGCGACGGAGGGCCATTCGCCGCCGCACAGAAAATCAGCCTGCGCGGCATACGGCGCGAACGCCGGATGCTGGAACACGGCTTCCGGGACGTCCCTGCGATCAGGGGCGATGAATCGCCGTTTAGCCATGCTCAGTGGTCGCCGAACTCATCCTCGTCGACGTCAACCAGCCCGAACAGGTCGTGCTCGTCGTTGCCCATGATGTGCACGTCGACGATATCGCCGGGCTTCAAGCCAGCCACCTCGCCGTCCTGAATCTGCACTAGGCCGTCGATTTCTGGCGCATCGAAGCGGGAACGGCCAATGGCTAGTTCGCCATCCAGCAAATCGATCAATACCGGCTGCACGCTGCCGACCTTGGCGGCCAGGCGTTGCTCGCTGATCTCGGCTTGGCGCGCCATGAAACGTTCCAGGCGTTCAGCCTTGACCTCTTCCGGCACCGCACCCGGCAAATCGTTGGCCGATGCACCCTCCACCGGCGAATAAGCGAAAGCACCGACGCGATCCAGTTGCGCCTCATCAAGGAAGTCCAGCAGTTCCTCGAAGTCGTCCTCGGTCTCGCCCGGAAAGCCGACGATGAAGGTGCTGCGAATCGCCAGCTCGGGGCAGATTTCACGCCAGCGCTGGATACGCTCCAGCGTCTTGTCGACCGCGCCGGGACGCTTCATAAGCTTGAGTATGCGCGGACTGGCGTGCTGGAACGGCACGTCGAGATAGGGCAACAACTTGCCCTCGGCCATCAGCGGGATGACCTCATCGACATGCGGATACGGATAGACATAGTGCAAGCGCGTCCACAGGCCCAATTCGGACAAGCCTTCGCACAAACTCTTCATACGCGTGGCATAGCTCTTGTCGCGCCACTGACGCTCGGCGTACTTCACATCAACGCCATAGGCCGAGGTGTCCTGCGATACCACCAGCAATTCGCGCACGCCGCCACGCGCCAGCTTCTCGGCCTCGCGCAAGACCTCGTCAACCGGACGACTGACCAGATCGCCACGCATGCTCGGGATGATGCAGAAGCTGCAGCGGTGATTGCAGCCTTCGGAAATCTTCAGATAGGCGTAGTGCTTCGGGGTCAGCTTAAGACCGTAGTCCGGCACCAGATCGATGAATGGATCGTGTTTTGGCGGCACGACCGCATGCACTGCCTGCATCACCGACGCATAGTCCTGCGGACCGGAAATCGACAGCACTTCCGGATGGGCCTGACGGATCTCATCCGGGCGTTTGCCCAGACAGCCAGTTACGATCACCCGGCCATTTTCGGCCAGCGCCTCACCGATGGCGTCCAGCGATTCATCGACCGCCGAATCAATGAAGCCGCAGGTATTCACCACCACGACATCGGCCGCATCGTAAGTCGGCACGATTTCGTAGCCTTCGATCCGCAACTGGGTGAGGATGCGTTCGGAGTCCACCAGTGCTTTGGGGCAACCCAGACTGACGAAGCCGACACGGGGATTGGACTTGGACATGGCGATAGCGGTGGGAAGCGGCTGCGGATTGTAAGCCGCAGGCCGCCACCTGTCCGAACTCGCTTACCAGACGGTGGCGCGAGCTGCTTCCGGCAAACGCATTTCACTGCCTTCATGACAGCGGTATACGCTGGAAAAACCGTTGTGATGCGCCAGCGGTCCATTGACCCGGAAGGCATTCGGCGCGGTCGCCAAGCCCAGCGCATTCAAGCGCGCCGCCGCCTCACGGCTGTTCTGCTTCCACACCTGCGCCCAGCTCAGAAAGAATCGCTGCGCTGCGCTGCTGCCCTGCACAACCGGTCCAGACTCGCCACCCGACGCCACAAACGCCGCCCAGGCGATCTGCAATCCGCCCAGATCCGCAATGTTCTCGTACAAGGTGGCATCGCCATCAAGGGCAAAGCCCGGCAACACTTCGAACGCACCGTATTGCGCGATCAGCGGGCGCACACGCAGCACGAAGGCATCGGCATCGGAGGTCTGCCACCACGCGACCGCCTCGCCCTTGGCATTGATCGTTGCGCCCTTGCCGTCCACCGCATGCATCAACTCACGTGCGATCAACGCACCCAATCCGCCCCATTGCGCGGACAAGTCTGCCGCCGGATCAAACAACGGCGACTGCAAGGCACCGGCAGGAATCAGCAAGCGGTTCTCTTCCACCACATAGAACGGCAACGGGCTGGTCGCCGGAATGGGCCATGCAGCGGGTGTGGCGTCGGCACGCCAGCGTTGCGCCTGCTCGGCTTTGGCAATCGCCATCAGGCTGCCGATCAGACGTTGCGGATCGGGCATCGGCAGCGCTCGTGATGGCATCGCCGGACCGCCGATCTCCACCCGTAGCACATCGAGCTTTTTCAACGCCTCGGCACGCGCAGGCTCGCCCAGCCAGATCGCCTTACCGATGGCCTGCCGATACTGTTCCAGCGCGCCGTCTACCAAGGCCTGCGCGGCCGCCGTGCGGGCCGAATCCACCTGCGCTGCCGCATACGTGGCCGCCAGCTCTGCTGCCAACACCCGCCGAACGATGGCCACCGCGCGCTGTTCCGGCGTCTGCGCGGCCTCGCCAGACAGCATCTGACGGAACAATTCGTCGTAGGCCTGCGCATACACACCGCCCAGATAGGGCGCGGCACGGTGCATCAAATGAAAGCGGAACCAGGCCTTCCAAGAGTTGATCGGCAAGCTCGTCAACTTCTGATCCAAGGCCGCCAAATAACTGCTGTGCGGGGCCGACACCTGCTCCACATCGCGCGCACCCAGCGTCCGCATCAAGGCCTTGAAACCCAGGTTCGGATAGGTGCGATCCAGTTGCTTGAGCGGCAATAGGCGCGTGGCATTGGCCGGATCGGCCAACTGCGCCAGCGACAAGGACGCACGCGCCAGATCGGTTTCCACCTGCAGCACCAGCGCCGAATTTGCCGCCGGATTCGCATCACCCGCCAAACCCAGCAAGCGCTCGATATAGGCGCGATAGGCGGCGCGAATCTGCACCACTTGGGCGTCCTCGCGCAGGTAGTAGTCGCGATCCGGCAAGCCAAGTCCCGCCTGTGTCACATGCACCATGCCCACGCCCGCCTGCCCCGGCACGAGGGTGGTTCCCAGATTGAACAGCACTGGCACACCCGCCGCATGCCAATCGGCGATCAATTTGGTCACATCCTTGCTGCGCTTGAGCTTGTCGATGCGCGCAAACCAAGGCTGCAAATCGCTCAATCCCACCTGATCGATGGCCGCCTGATTCAGCGCCCCCGCATACAGCGCACCCACCGCAGTCTGCGGCGATGCCGCAAGCAGCGCCTGCAACTGCGCATCAGCCAACTGCGTCTGCATCTCCAGCAAACCGACCGAAGCCTCGGTTTCCGGAATCGGCGTCGACGTCAGCCAGCGCCCATTGGCATGGCGGTAGAAGTCCTTGCACGCGGGCGTTTGCGGATCGATGTCCCCCAGCACCGGCAAACTCTGCGCCGACACCACGGCACTCACACCCATGCTGGCCGCAAACATCGTGCGCGCCACTGCATCCACCATCGAACGAATACGCATCAGGACTTCACATCAGGGAGAACAGGCCGCGTATTGTGCCCGAAGCATGACGGCGCTCTTGTCATCCGGTAACGCACACACCCCGGTGCGCCCGTGGACGGACCCGCAAACGCAAGTGCAGGACTACACCGCCTGCCCCGCCGCATGGCCGGACGCCCAGGCCCACTGGAAATTGTAGCCGCCAAGCCAACCGGTGACATCCATCACTTCGCCAACAAAGTACAGCCCGGGACAGCTTTTTGATTCCATGCTGCTGGACGACAGTTCGCGGGTGTCGACGCCACCGAGGGTAACTTCGGCGGTGCGATAGCCTTCGGTGCCACTGGCGACCAGTGGATAGTGCTGCAGGGTTTCGGCGATCTCTCGCAATGCCTTCGGGTTGAACTGCCGCATGGGCCGACTTTCGAAACGGTGCTCGCACAGACGTTGCGCCAGTCGCTTGGGCAACAGTTCTGCGAGCACGTTACGCAACTCTGCCGCTGGCCGTTCCTCGCGCAGTGCCTGCAGACGCGGAAATGCGTCTTCGCCAGGCAGCAAGTCCAGGCTCAGTGGTTCGCCCGGTTGCCAGTAGGACGAAATCTGCAGGATCGCTGGCCCACTGATGCCGCGATGGGTGATCAACATCGCGTTGCTGAAACGCTGCTTGCCCGCCGTGGCGGTGACCGGCAGTGCGACACCGGCCAGATCCCGCCAGTGATCCGCGTGCGTACCGGTCAATGTCAGTGGCACCAGACCTGCGCGGGTCGGCAGCACCGAATGGCCGAACTGTTTTGCCAAGGTATAGCCGAACCCAGTCGCTCCCAGACTCGGGATCGACAGACCGCCCGTCGCGACCACCAGTGCGGGCGCGCTGAACACGCCTTGCGTGGTGCGCAGGCGGAAGCCGTGATCGGTCTTCTCCACGGCACTGATCGCGCACTGCGTTCGCACCTCGACAGCGGCGTCGGCGCATTCGTCCAGCAGCATCTTCACGATCTGCTTGGACGACTCATCGCAGAACAACTGGCCCAACTCTTTCTCGTGATAGGCAATGCCATGGCGTTCGACCATCGCGATGAAATGCTCTGGTCGGTAACGTGCCAGCGCGGAACGGCAGAAATGCGGGTTCGCTGAGAGAAAGTTCTCGGGCCGTGTGCCGGCATTGGTGAAGTTGCAGCGACCGCCGCCCGACATCAGGATTTTCTTGCCGCAGCGGTTGCTGTGCTCGATCACCCGCACACGACGACCGCGTTGCCCGGCAGTCAGCGCGCAGAACAAGCCGGCAGCACCACCGCCAATCACCAGCACATCGCAGGCATCGCTCTCAGCCACGCGTGGCGGCCTGCAGAACCGTGGGGGTTGCACTGACGGTCGCGGTCTCGCTCATCAGCTGCAGTTCGCCTTCCTGCACCAGACACTGCAGACGCATGCCCCGCGCCATCAGCCCGGTCAGTGCTTCGGCGGTGCCCGCAGGCAACGTGATCACTTCGAGATTGCCACAACGCGCCAGTGCGGCGGCGTTCTTCTCCCACCAGATGTCAAATGCGCGCCCGCTGTAACCGATCAGCGTCACCCGCCGCGCCCGCCCGCAGGCACGGCGAAGCGCAGCCTCCTCCGGCTGACCCAGCTCGATCCAATGTTCGATCTCACCAGTCAGTGATTTCAGCCACAGATCAGGCTCGCCATCGGCACTCAGTCCACGCCCGAACTCCAGCCGTTCCTGCGCATACATGGCGAAAGCCAACAGCCGCACCATCAGCCGCGCATCGGTCTCGGACGGATGTTGCGCCAGCGTCAGACTGTGACTGGCGTAGTAATGTCGGTCCAGATCGCTGATCTGCAACTCGGCACGATGCACGGTAGCTTTGAGCGCCATGACGATCTCGGTCCTTGGGGTCGTGCAGTGTAGGGGTAGACGATCCAGCCACCCAACATGCAGCGCTGCGCCACACAACCGACCTGGACAAGCGCCTTGCGTACGTCGGTCAAAGGTCGTCAGCGGCTTTGCCCAGCGACGGCAGACCATTGGTCCACTGCGATGTGAACACGCTGGAGATCTGCCACCCGGTTGCGACCATCGCGTTTGGCTTGATAGAGACCACGATCAGCGGCGTCGTAGAGCGCCTCCAATGGCACCGCGGCGTCTTCGGACCATGCCGTGCCAACACTGATCGTCAAGTGGGCGAGCGGCGAATCGAGATGCGGGATCAACGCCGCAGAAACGTGCTCGCGTAAACGTCCAGCTGCAGCCACGAAGGCATCCGGATCGCCGCTGAACACGGTGACGGCGAACTCCTCACCACCAATCCGTGCCACCTGCGACGAGTCTCTGCGGGTACCCTGCTGCAACAATCGCGCGACCTTTTGCAGAACGGCGTCGCCCATCTGATGACCGTAGCAATCGTTGTAGAGCTTGAAATGATCCACATCGACAATCATCAAACCAACTGACAGACCCATTCGACGCGCTCGTTGCTGATCACTGCTGTAGGCCTCCCACAGACCGCGCCGATTCAATAGCCCCGTCAAGGCATCTGTCCGCGCTTCGCGCTTGGCGCGATCCAGCACTTGGACCGAGTTCAGGACCACGTTGGCCAGGATGCCAACCAGGGCTATGGACGGCGGAAGCCAGAGCGACGCACCGAAAACGAGCAACAGACTGACAACAACCACCAGCAGGGCGACAGCGAAGTGGGTCAATAGCAGAACGCGCCCCTGAAGATGGGCGCCAGCAAGCGCGAGCATCAACACCGCGACGACGCTGAGCGTCAACGTCATTCTTGTTGGTGCAGTATGGATTGACACGCCATCCAACAAATTGCGAGCAATCAATGCATTGATATGCACGCCTGAAAGCAGACTGTAGCCGCCAACTTGCGGTATCGCGATCAGACTGGCCAACCCCGGCGCAGTAACCCCAACCATCACATGACGACCAGCAAGAAGAGCGTTCGCGTCCCCACGTAAGACCTGCACGGCAGAAACACTTGGGGTCGGCTGGTAGAGATGGCCAAAGTGAATGCCCACGGCATCCTGAGTCTGCAATTCGAGCATGTCCGAAGGATCATCCGTCAGCAATGAAAGGTCCGCGTACGCCAGTCGCCCGCGCTGATCTCTTTCCACTAAAGCCTGTGCAATCTGCGGCCACACTGCCCCACCGACTCCGCCCCGCGCCCAATATCTGCGCAACATGCCGTCGTCGTCATAGGAAAGCAGCGCGTGACCGAATGTCGCGCCTACCGAAAACTCCGGCAGGGGAAAAAGCTCAATGACCTGCTCGCTGGAACGCAGATACGAAAATCCAACTGGCAGCACCGTGCCAGGCAAGCCACCGAGAACCTTGGCCAGAGCAATGTCCGCATCGGGCTCCGGACTTGGCTCGGTCAACAATATATCGACGGCGACCTTCTTGGGCTTGGCAGCGGCGATGGCTGATAGCAAGGCGGCTTGCCTGTCACGAGCCCAGGGCCACCGACCTTCTGCTCGCAGGCTCTCTTCGTCAATCTCAACCACCACCACCTGATCAGTCGAGTCGGTGGACGAACCCAGCAAAAACGCATGGTCATAGACCCAACGGTCGATTCCATCCAGCGCACCTGCCCAAAACAAGCCCGCGGACAGCAGCAGCGCAGCAATACCTCGGCTGATTCCCTGCCATAGCCTCAAGACGTTGTGGATCACAGCAGCAGAATACCGAGCAGGATGGCCACACCACCGGCACTGTGCCAGCTCATGGGCACAACAATTTCCTGAGTGGCCGAAAACGGCGCGGGGAACTCGGGGTCATCCAGTACGCGAACCCTGAAGTAGTAAATGCCACGCCGCGGTCTCGGCAGCTTGAGAACCGGCTCATGCAACTCGCCTTCCAAGATGACTTGGTCGAAATCCGCATCGGCACCCCACTGGTAGGCATAGCGTTGCACCCCAGGCACTGCTGGCCAGCGCAGGATCAATTCATGGGCAGAAAACGCTGACTGCGCCGCGCCGATAGTCGGTGCGGGCTCAAACCGGAATGATTGCGGTAACGAAGGCGGCCCTTCGCGACCTGCAGCGTCAATCGTTGCGATGCTCATGACGTAGCGTCCCGCAGAGTGGGACTCAAGTTTTACTTGGCTCGACTTCTCGACTTGGTCAATGATCGGCGTTTACAGCATGATCTCGGACAAGTCTTCACTGCCTGAAGGAAGCGGGCGCCAAAGACGAACGCGATAGCTCGCTGCATCAGCGCTGCGAGTCCATTCAGCGGGGATCGACATGGCTCGAACACGTGAGTCCATCGTCGGCGACAGAACAATCGGGGGCTCGGGCCTTGCTGCCACCTCGAAACCATGCACCGCGTCGAAGCCGCGCAATCCTGACGGATCAATGGCACGAACGCGCAACCAGTAATGACCATCGGGCAGACTACCCAACCGCCACTCGCCATCTGCGAAACTACGCTCGGACACGATTCCGGAGAAATCCTCGGAACGACTGATCTGGACTTCCATTCCCTGCGCACCCGACGGCAAGGCCATTTGCAGCCGCAGCGGGAGATAGCGGAGCTGCCGTGGCAACCCGGACACATCGACTGCTGGCAATAGCTCGGTTGCACGAGGCGGAACCGACCCAGAGGTCGAAAGCACTGCACCCTGACCGGCCACAACGGCCAGCTCAGCACCATCGTGCACCAGGACCACTTCGCCCTTCAGCACCTCCGCTCGCACCCGCAAACTGCCCGGCTCGGCAGCAATTCGATACTGTGTGCCTCTAACCGAAGTCAGTCCGATGGGCGTGTGGACATCAAACTTCAATGACGGGCTTTGGCGTGGTGTCACCGTTGGCTCGACGGCCCCTTGCAACAATCGCATCGATGTATCGACCATCGCTTGGCCACCGACGCGTGTGATCCGATCAAACTGCAATTGCGAATTCGGTCGAACCAACATCTCCGAGCCATCCGCGAAAGCCAGCAGCACGCTGCTGTCCTCGCCAACGTGAAGAACGTCATTGACACGCAGCTCGTCATCCATGGTCAGCAGGCGTGCCTGCTCGTCCGGTCGCAGCAACTGTGACTGTCCGTCCATCTGCAACGGCCTCGCCACATCGGGATCCAACTTCAACCAGTGCAGGGGAATGCGAATTCGTGTTCCCGGCGGAATGCGGTAGGGGTTTTCGATCTGGTTCAGCGACTGCAGACGTAGCCAAAGACCACGTGAACGCAACATTCGCTCGCTGATTCCCCAGAGATGCTCTCCGGGCCGAACGCTGTACACGAAATCCTCCGCAGACGCCGCGCCGGAAAGCAGCAACAACAAGCACCACCAAACAACGCGCAGATGCATGCAAGCCTCATAAAAAACGGGGCGACACATGATGTGTCACCCCGCATAGTTTAAACCTTTGTCCAATTGACTCGATGCAAGCGATTGTGACGCGCGGCGACGCGCCTTACCAGATCGCGACTTGCACGTCCGCCGGACGCACCATCTTGTCTTTCACCGAGCAGTTGAACGCCGCGGCGAAGCTGCCCATGTTGGACGGTGCGCCGATGGCGCGGAATCCGGCCGGGGCGTGCGAGTCGGTGTCGAGGCGAAGTTTGAGTTCTTCGTCCTTGAAGTTGCGACGCCAGACGGTGGCCCAGTTCATGAAGAAACGCTGCGCCTGGTCGTAGCCGTCGATCTTGCGGGTCTTCCATTCCTCGTTTTCGGCCAGATAGCGATTCATGGCATCGAAGGCGACCGACAGACCGCCCAGATCCGCGATGTTTTCTCCCAGCGTCAGATCGCCCTTGACCTTCAGGCCATCGATGGCGACGTAGTCGCTGAACTGGCTGACCAGCTTGTCGGTGCGCGCTTCAAAGCCCTTGCGGTCTTCGTCGGTCCACCAGTTGCTGAAGTTGCCCTGGGCGTCGAACTTGCTGCCCTGATCGTCGTAGCCATGAATCATTTCGTGGCCGATCACCGCACCGATGCCACCGTAGTTGACCGCCGGGTCGGCACCCGGATCGAAGAACGGCGGTTGCAGGATGGCCGCCGGGAAAACGATCTCGTTGCGCAACGGGTTGTAGTAGGCGTTGACCGTCTGCGGGCTCATTTCCCAGGTCGATTTGTCGACCGGCTTGCCGATCTTGTCGAGGTTGTAGCGGTAGTTGAAGGCGATCAGCGACAGCACGTTGTCGAGGTAGCTGCTGCGCGCGGTCTGCGCGCCGCTCCAGTCGCGCCACACATCGGGATAGCCGATCTTGGGCGTGAAGCTGGCCCACTTCTCCAGCGCTTTCACCTTGGTGGCATCGCTCATCCAGTCGAGCTGCTCGATACGGACCTTCAGCGCGGCACTGAGGTGATTGACCAGTTCCAGCGCCTGCGCCTTGGCTTCGGGCGGGAAGGTGCGTGCGACATACGCCTGACCCAGCGCTTCACCCATCTGTCCGTTGAGCTCGTTCAACACGCGCTTCCAACGCGGCTGTTGCTCCTGCTGGCCGCGCAGCGTCTTGCCGTAGAAGCTGAAGTTCTGTTCGGCCAGCGCATCACCCAGATACGGCGCCGCGCCATCGATGGCGTGGAAGCGCAGATAGGCTTGCCAGTGCGATACCGGTACGTCGACCAGCATGGCGTTGAAGGCTTCGAAGAACTTGGGCTGCGCCAGCGAGAACATCTCGGGCGCGGCCACGCCCTGCGCCTTGAAGAACTCGACCCAGGAGAAATTCGGGGTCAGCTTTTCGGCGTCGGCAATGCTGACCGGGTTGTAGAACACGGCCGGATTGCGCATTTCGACGCGCGACAGCGAGGCATCGGCCAAACGCTTCTCAAAGTCGAACACCCACTGCGCCTGTTCGGCAGCAGCGCCTGCATCGACACCGGCGAGTTCGAGGGTTTTCTGCACATGCGCCTTGAAGGCTTCGCGGATCTTGGCGTAGTCCTCGCGCTCCAGCGTGTAGTAACCCTTCTCCGGCAGCGACATGCCGCCCTGCGAGGTGTAGGCGATGGTCATCGAGGAATTCTTGAAATCCGCTTCGCCACCAAATCCGAACAGGAAGCCCTGACCCTTGGCAAAGTTGTCGCGCAACCACGCGGCGATGGCCTGTGGCGAATCCAACGCGGCGATACGGTCCAGCATCGGCTGCAGTGGCGCGACGCCCTGCGCATTGATCGCCTGCTCATCCATGCCGGTGGCGTAGAAGTCGCCGATCAGCTTGTCCACACCTGCTCGATCGCGGCGGCCTTGGCCGCGTCTTCGCAATCTGCCTCTGCATGCTCAGCGAGCGCTCGGCAAGGGTTTCGAAGGTGCCCCAGGTGGTGCGATCGGCGGGCACCGGGTTCTGCGCCAGCCAGCGGGAATTGACGAAGGCGTTCAGGTCGTCACAGGCGGGCGCATCGGGATTGAGGTCAGCGGTGTCCAGCTTGATCGGCGCGATCAGATCGCTGGCTGCCACCGGCAGAGACAGCGCCAACGCGAGCGCGGCGCACAACACACGACGGGAACGAAGCAACATGGCAACACTCACTGAAGACGGAAACCAGTAAGGCTAGGGGGCCAATCCGCGTTGCCACAGTGCCTTACGTCACGGCTCTCTGTCTTCATGCCCCATGCGATGATCCAACCACACTCCCCCGGAGCATTCCATGCGCATCACTCTTCACGGCGCCGCTGGCGAAGTCACTGGCTCCTCCCATCTGCTGGAGTTCGGCAAGCTACGGATTCTGCTCGACTGCGGCCTGCATCAAGGCGGGCGCGAGGACGACGCTCGCAACGCCGAAGCCTTTCCGTTTGATGTCGAATCGCTTGATGCGGTGGTCATCAGCCACGCCCATATCGATCATCTCGGGCGTTTGCCCTTGCTGGTCAAGCGTGGCTATCGCGGCCCGGTGTTCACCCATCGGGCGACCGCGGACCTGGCCCGCATCATGCTGGAAGACTCGGCTCAGCTCGCCGCGGCCGATACCGAACGGCACAATCGCCGTCGCCTCCGTGAAGGTCTGCCTGCCGACGAGGTGCCGCTGTATTCCGCACTGGATGTCGCCGACACCCTGAGCCTACTGCGTGGTATCGACTACGCCACGCCGACGGAGATTCTGCCCGGGCTCACTCTCACCCTGCGCGATGCTGGACACATCCTCGGCTCGGCGTCGGTGGAGCTGCGTGGCGAGACGCCGAAAGGCCCGCGCACCTTGCTGTTTTCCGGCGACCTCGGCAGCAAGGGTGCGCCGCTGATGAACGACCCGGTCAGCGTCCCGCAGGCCGATCTCGTGTTGCTGGAAAGCACCTACGGCGACCGTCTGCACCGCTCCCGACAGGCCACCATCGCGGAGCTCGGCGAAGTTTTCCGCGAGGCCGCCGCACAGCGCGGCAATGTGCTGATCCCGGCCTTTGCGGTGGGGCGCAGTCAGGAGATTCTTTACTGGCTGGCCCGTCACTTCGACGACTGGCAGATCGGGCAGTGGCAGATCTATCTGGATTCACCGATGGCCTTGCGCGTCACCGAGGTCTACAGCCGCCATTGCCGCCTGTTCGACCGCGACGGACAACAACGTTGGCGCAGCGACAATAACCCGTTCCAGTTGCCCAATCTGCGTCTGATCCACAGCGTGCAGGATTCGCAAGCACTGAATGCGCGCGGCGGCGGCTGCATCATCATTGCGGGTAGCGGCATGTGCAACGGCGGTCGCATTCGTCATCACCTGCGCCACAACCTGTGGCGCGACAACGCGCATGTGGTGTTTGCGGGCTACCAGGCGCGCGGCACGCTGGGTCGCGCGCTCGTCGACGGTGCAGAATACGTCACGATTTTCGGCGAGCGCATCAAGGTCAACGCGAAGCGCCACACCATCGGCGGCCTGTCGGCGCATGCCGACCAGAATGGTTTGGCGGAGTGGTATGGCGCCATCGCGAAACATCCGCGCGTCGTGCTGGTGCATGGCGAAGACGAGGCTCGCGAAGCGCTGGCCCAGCGACTGAACGAGAACTTCGGCACCGAGGTGAAAATCACCGGCGCGGGGCATCACTTCGAGGTGTGATGTCGACGCGATGGCCGTGCAGTCAGAGGCGGTCGAGCGGCTCCAGCTCGGCCACCTCGGTTGCGGCGGGCGTGTGCAGCGGCGCATGACCGCGTCGATTGAACACCCGCCAGAACGTGATGGCGATCAGACAGCACAGCACGGCCGTCGCCGCCAGCCAGACCGGCGAATGACTGACCAAGGGCGAAACCAGCCCGGCGATGCCCGCATTGATCATCAGGCTGATGAAGGTCTGCATCGATGACGCCCCGCCGCGCTGGCGCGGATACAGGTCGATCACCGCCAGCGTGACGATGGGAAACACGATGGCGATGCCCATCGAGTTGAACATCAACGGCAGCACGGCCCAGGGATAGACCACTGCCTCGGCGACGAGCGCGTAGGCAAGACTGCTCAACGTCGCCAGCAGGCAAACCGTGAAGCCGATTCGCACCATCCGTTGTGGCGGCACCTTGCCGGCGGTTCGCCCGGAAATGAAGGCACCGGTGGCCATGCCGCCGATGGTGGGCGCAAAAAACCAGCCGAACTGCTGCTCGTTCATGTGCAGCAGATCCATCACGAAGGCCGGTGCAGAGGAAATGTAGAGAAACAAGGCCGAGAAATTGAAGGTCGCGGTCAGGGACAGCAGCAGGAAGCTGCGGTTGCGCAACATGCCGGTCGAACTGCTCCACAGGCTGTGCAGGCTGACCGGCACGCGCGCTTCCTGCGGATGCGACTCGGGCAGGATCAGTGCCACAACCAGCCACAACAGCGCCGCAAACACCACCAGAAACCAGAAGATCATCGGCCAGCGACCCCAGCCGAGAATCCAGCCACCGATCATCGGCGCGATGGCTGGCGCGATGGTGAAGATCATCGAGATCTGACTCATCAGACGCTGCGCATCCGGTCCTTCGCGCAGATCGCGCACGATGGCGCGCCCAACGATGATGCCGACGCCCGACGACACGCCCTGCAGGGCGCGAAAGAACAGCAACTGCGGCAACGAGGTCGACAAGGCACAACCCACCGAAGCCAGCATGAACACCGCAATGCCGATCAACAGCACGCTGCGCCGTCCGTAGGCATCGGAGATCGGCCCATGCAGCACACTCGCCGTGCCATACGCCAGCATGTAGACCGCGATGGTCTGCTGCATCGCCGCCGCGCTGACCGCAAACTCGCGCTCGATCTGTCCAAACGCGGGAAACATGCTGTCGATGGCGAAGGGACCGAACATCGCCAGCGCACCCAGCAGCAGGGCCAGCGACAGTTGACTCAAAGGCGCTCTGGAAACGGTGGACGCAGACATGGGAGAGTTCTCAGGCAAGCCGCGCAGGATAGTCGCTCTGCCATCGATCCGCGTATGCCATTCGGGCTGCCATGATCGAGGTTGCGCGCTTGCGTTTGCCTGATCCGCCCCACACTCTGCCCTCATGACCGACGTCACTTCTGCTGCGCCAGAGCGCGCCCACTCGACCCGCGCCATCGTGCGCAGTCTGTTGCCATTCCTGAAGCCGTACTGGGGACGCATCAGTCTCGCCCTGCTTTGCCTGCTGCTGGCAAAGCTGGCTGGCCTGACCGTGCCGATGATCCTCAAGCGCCTTGTCGATGGGCTGGCGCTGCCGACCGCCGCCGATGCCCTGCCCTTGGTTCTGCCGGTGAGTCTGTTGCTGGCCTATGGCGCGGCACGACTGTCCGAGCGCGTATTCACCGAATTGCGCCAGATCGTGTTCGCGAGAGTGATGGCGCGCGCCTCGCGCACGGTCATGCTGAAGGTGTTCCGACACCTGCACGCGCTGAGCCTGCGCTTCCACCTCGCCCGTCGCACCGGCGGCGTTTCGCGCGATGTCGAACGCGGCGGCAGTTCGATATCCGATCTGCTCGACTGGACGCTCTACACCATCGTGCCGACGATCCTGGAAATCACCCTGGTCACCGTCGTACTGGTGACGCTGTATGACATCGGCTTCGCCGTCATCACCGGCATCACCCTGCTGGCTTACGTGCTGTGGACCATCCGCGTCACCGAATGGCGCACCCGCTACTACCGGGCCTCCATCGAGGCCGACACCGCCGCCAGCGCCTCAGCAGTGGACTCGCTGCTCAACTACGAAACGGTCAAGTACTTCAGCAACGAGGAACACGAAGCACAACGCTACGATGCCAGCCTGCGACGCATGGAAGATGCCAACGTCCTCAGCTACAAGACGCTCGCCGCACTCAACATCGGCCAGAACGCGGTCATCTCGATCGGTGTCACGGCCCTGATGTGGCGTGCCGCGTCCGGCGTCGTGACGGGTGAGCTAAGCGTCGGCGATCTGGTGCTGGTGAATGCCTATCTGCTGCAACTGGCCGCGCCGCTGAACTTCCTCGGCATGATGTATCGAGAAGTGAAACAGGCACTGAGCAACATCGAGCGCCTTTGGCATCTGCTGAGCGAACAACGTGAAGTCGAAGACCGCGACGGCGCGCAGTGCTTGCAAGCCCGCCGACCGGAAATCGTGTTCGACGCGGTGGAATTCGGCTACGACCCGCGTCGCCCGATCCTGCAGGGCGTCAGCTTTCGCGTGCCCGCCGGTGGCACGGTCGCGGTCGTCGGCCATTCGGGTGCCGGCAAAAGCACACTGGCGCGGCTGCTGTACCGCTTCTACGACGTGACCGGCGGCGCCATCCGCATCGACGGCATCGACCTGCGTGATTTGACCCAAGACAGTCTGCGCCGCGCCATCGCCATCGTTCCGCAGGACACCGTGCTGTTCAACGACAGCATCCGCTACAACATCCGCTATGGACGCACCGACGCCAGTGATGCCGAGGTCGAGCAAGCCGCCCGCGCGGCACATATCCACGATGTCATCAGCCAATGGCCGGACGGCTACGCCAGCGAAGTGGGCGAACGCGGACTCAAACTCTCGGGCGGCGAAAAACAACGCGTCGCCATCGCGCGCGCCCTGCTGAAGAATCCCGCCATTCTGATCTTCGACGAAGCCACCTCGGCACTGGATTCCAAATCCGAACGCGCGATCCAGACCGAACTCGACCGCATCCAGCAAGGTCGTACCACCCTCGTCATCGCGCATCGCCTGTCCACGATCATGAATGCGGACGAGATCCTCGTCATGGACGCCGGACAGATCGTCGAACGCGGTACCCACACCGCCCTGCTCGCCAGCGACGGACGCTACGCCGCGATGTGGCGATTGCAGCAGGCGGAGGCGGGGGAAGCGGTCTGAGCGCGCGGTCGGCGCGCTCCTCACCGGTCTGCAACTTGCCCGCGCCAATCGATTCGGCCACCATCGCGCTGACACGTCGAAACCTGCGCACTTCACCGGTGCGCACTGCTAAAACGTGTTCAGTCCAGATTCTCCGCCTGCGACAGCATGCGGAACCGCCGCGACGGCGGAACAAGCGGGGGCTTGTCGAGTACGGACGCAAACGAGGTGAGCGAGCCTCGTCCGAGTGATCGTTGCGTCAATCCAACGTCCGCAATGCCATCTCCTGTCAGGAAAGGAAGCCATGAGGCCATCGCAAACCGTACCCCGCAAGCAAGCGTCATGATGGTGCGACCGCATGTTGCGTTCGTAAGATGCCTGTTGCTCGTTTGCCTTGCCTTGGCGCCACTCATGCTTCTGGCCCAAGTGCCTTTCCACGATGTCGTCCAGACCCGTTCTGCCGGCGGCTGGGATGAGAGCAGTGGTCACAGTTGCGCGCTCTTGCGTTCGGGCCACGTGCGCTGCTGGGGCGCCAATCGTTACGGACAACTCGGCGATGGCACCACCATTGATCGAACCGCCGGTGTGGAACCCGTGGGATTGAATGGCGTGGTCGAGATCAGCGTTGGCAATCAGCATAGTTGCGCGTTGCTGGATACCGGCAACGTCTTGTGCTGGGGTCGCAACGACCTGGGGCGCCTCGGGGATGGCACGGAAATCCAGCGATCCGTCCCCACCCTGGTCAGCGGCATTCAGGGAACAGCGGTTGCGATCACCGCGGGCGACTACCATTCGTGCGCGCTGCATTCAGATGGCTCGGCCAGTTGTTGGGGGAGCAATCTGCACGGAGAGCTGGGCAACGATGGTGCGGGCAACTTCAGCCTGACACCCGTGCCGGTACTCGCCCCGGATACGCGGTTTGTCTCGATCGAGGGCGGTGGATCCTCTACCTGCGGCATCACATCGACGCGCGAAGTGCGTTGCTGGGGCAACAACAACGCGGGTCAATTGGGCGATGGCACGTTCATCGCCAAACCCACTCCCGTGCCAGTCATCGGCCTGAGCGTCGAAACCAACGCACTGAGTTTGGGCGACGCCCACGCCTGCGCCCTCGGACAAGACACCGTGGTCCGCTGCTGGGGACAGAACACGTTCTTTCAGCTCGGCTATGGCAATGGTCTGAGTGAGCCCATCCCGCATGAAGTCATCGCGCTTCCCTCAGGTATTCGTGGCATTGGACTGGGCGCCGACCACAGCTGCGCGCTGAGCAGCACCGGCAGCGTGTTGTGCTGGGGGCGCAACGAAAACGGGCAACTGGGCAATGGTGAGACCGCAACCGACAATGACCCAGCGGAAGTACTTGGCCTTCCGGCGCCAGCCACATCAATCAGCGCTGCCGATTTACACACTTGCGCGAGTCTGATGGATGGCTCCGTTCGCTGCTGGGGCGACAACTACGATACGCAACTTGGCAATCACCGCCCCACGCGCCAATGGACGCCCCAAGCCCTACCTATCCCCGGCGCAGATGCCGTGCAGCTTTCGGCGGGCACCTACCACACCTGCGTGACGACCAGCGCTGCCGACGCGTATTGCTGGGGCTTGAATGATGCTGGCCAACTTGGCCATCCACTCCAGACCGCGCCTTTGCCACCCCAAGCAGTTCCCGGTTTGTCCGGCAACGTTCTGCAGATCGCGGCTGGCAACCGATTCACCTGCGTACTGATGCTGGACCACACCGTCAAATGCTGGGGTGGCAATAACGATGGCCAACTCGGCGACGGCAGTACGACGACGCGCCACGAGCCCGTCGAAGTGTCGGGACTAGGCAATGGCATCTCTGCGGTGGCTACTGGCGGCACACACACCTGCGCCATCACGCCCACAGGCGGGATCAAGTGCTGGGGCAGCAACAGCCAGGGACAAGTCGGCAATGCCACTGCGAGCAGTCAGACAACGTTTCCGGTCGATGTCAGTGGCATCGACGGCGACACACTAAGCGTGAGCTTGGGAGCAAACCATAGCTGCGCGCTGCTCAACGACGGCAGCGTCAAATGCTGGGGCGCCAATCACGTAGGCCAACTGGGCGATGGCACAACGACTCAACGCCGTACGCCGGTTGACGTCATCGGACTGCCCGCGGATGTTGTCGATATCGATTTGGGTGGCTCGCACAGTTGCGCACTGACCTCGACCGGCCATCTCTACTGCTGGGGATACAACTATTTCGGTCAGCTTGGCCTCGGCGACGCGCTACCGCGCACACTACCGACCCTCGTCGCTGACGTCGGCAATGGCGCTGCGGCGCTGAGCGTCGGCATGAATTCCACCTGCATCGTCATGCAGGATCACAGCGTGAAATGCTGGGGCAACAATCGGCGCGGGCAACTGGGCGATGGAAGCAATATCTCGCGCTCGACACCGGCCAACGTCACGGGCATCACCAGCCCCATTGCCATCGCGGGTGGCGGTTCACATACATGTGCAATTGGCAGCGACCGCGAACTGAGTTGCTGGGGCGACAACTACTCCGGGCAACTCGGCGATGGCACCCCGCACCTTTACACGGAAGCCGTCGAGGCATTGGACCTGGAAGGCGTGTTTCGGGATGGCTTTGAGTGAAGAACGCTGAGGTGCGTGAACTCGTGCTGCCCTTGCCCCGGTAAATGATTGCGACCAGAAGGCGGTATCCCCTGTTCAACGACGACATGGAAGCACTCGACCCTTGAGGTCGGTCCAAGACAGGCGACTCACACCCACCTGCCAAACTCCACGCCCTTTTCCTTCTTCCGGTGTCGTGATCGTGACAATCAGGTGTATTTCATATGCTGATCGAGACAACCTTGCTGGCCTCAACAAAGCAAAGGACAGGTACAATTAAACAGCCTTGTCATCGCTGGTCGACCGAGTCCGCCATGTTGAATACCGACCACACTGAATCAATCCGTCGCCAGATCGCCATTGTCACTATTCTGTGCAGCGTGGCAGTGGCGGGCATCGCCGCGACCAGCGCAAGAGCATCCGACGCGACATCGGCACATTCAGTCGTTGACCAGCCTCGCATTCAGTCGAGTCAGGCACACATCGATGTCAAAGACACATCAACCAGTCAACCGTCATGGGTGAAGTTCAAGGGTAAGCAAAGCTCGCTCGGCGCGGAAGGCGATGACTGGGATCAGTTCGGTAAGATTGTCGTTGCCACGGAGACGCAGATCTTTGCCGCGATCCCACACGACAGCACGCCGTCGTCATGGTGTGCGGGCTCCGTTCAAGTTCTCGAGCGGCAGGAAGGCAGCTTTCAGCCACTGCAGAAAATCATCGCGCCGGAACAATCTCATCCTTGCCGGTTTGGTGCCGCGCTTGCGGTGGACGGCGACACGTTGGCAGTCGCCGAAGGGATCAGTCCGGACGCCGATGAATTGAGTGCTGGTGAAGGTCGGGTGTTTTTGTTCAATCGTGTGAATAACGAGTGGACTTACAACAGAACAATCACCCCTCCGCGACAGGATTCACTTGGCACGTTTGGAAAATCCATCAGCCTTTACGGCGATCTTTTGGTCGTCGGTTCGTACTGGCACATCAATGCGGAGCTCAACAATGCGGAAGGCATTGCATTCGTCTACCGCAGAAATCAAGGCATCTGGCAGTTGGAATCCGAGATCACCACACCGGATGGCGATTCACTGGACCAGTTCGCCTACACCGTGCGCACCGACGGAAATTCCATCTTCATCGGCTCTCCGCGACATACTCCGGAAGGACTGACGACTACCGGCGCTGTCTACGAGTATGTGCACGAGGGAACAAATTGGGCTTTCGCGCGGAAAATCATCAACGGCGCACAAGGCTCCATCTGGGGCCTTGGTGGAATCATCGAAAAATCAAATGATTCACTTTTCATCGGAGCCAACCACAGCAGTGACATCACTGAGTTCGCATTCAACGGACAGGAGTGGATCGCGGGCACGAAGATTCCGGTCAGAGCAAGCATAAACTATTCATTAGGACAGAGTTTTGCAGTTCGGAATGACATCGCCGTGGTGGGCGCCCATGGACAGTGGGACGAGACCCAACCCCTCGGGTATGGCGGTGCACTCGTTTACCAGAAGACGGCAGGGCAATGGATCTTGCGGAAATCAATTCCCGCGGCCGCTCAAGACACCAACAGGGGGATTATTTCCGACCTGACTGGCACCGACGTCGCGATTTCCGGCGACACCGTTCTGGTCGGTGCACCACGATTCTATGAACTCGTGCCTGTGCGGGAGGAACGCGGCCGGCTTAGGGTCTTCGTCCCACAAAATAGCGACTACACAGAACTGCCCTACCTATCCAATGGGGTCGGACACGGTTATGCCAGATTTGGCTACAGTGTGGACATCGATGACGGTCGATTGATCGTTGCCACACCCAGTTATTTTACTCAAGACTCCGTATCTTATGGTGGCGCCTATATTTTCAAGAAATCCGATACAAACTGGTTACCTGAAGCCATTCTCACCTCAGATGAAACCACCACCAGAGACTATTTTGCCAGCATCGCGCGTATATCCGAAAAAACCATCTGTGTTATTTCACAGAAAAAGCCAGTCAACTCGGAACATTTAGAAGCCACAATCCATATCTTTGAGATCAACGATGAGTCCATTGATCGAGTAGCCCAGTTCCCGATTGGCGCAGCACAAATTTATACGGGGAATTCTGTTTTTGATCTCGATAGCGATACAATCATGACGGAAGTCACTGAAGGTCCCGTCGACAATCCCACCCGAAATATCGCAGTCCTGACTCGAGTGAATGGAATTTGGCAGCAAACGCAGACGCTCAATTTGCCTAATATCCAAGTACAACCTCAAACCTCGATCCGCATCGCGGGGAACACGGCAGTCATTCAGTTTAGTGGCCTTTCCTATGTCTATGAACACAACGGCGTGGACTGGCAACCCAGCGCACCGGACTCCTATCCGCAAGGCAACGCAGTAGTTTCAAACGACGGCCAGCAAATGGCTATTCGACGTGAAGGCGGACACCATCTTTATCATCGGACACTGGGGGGCTGGCAACTCAGCGGCATCATCCCCACGCTTTCGAGTGACTACGGTCAACCAGGATATATTTACCAGACCACATTCCATGGCGATGACTTTGTCGTCAGTTACTGGGTCGGCAACGATACGAGTTCCGATTATTATCCTTCTCTCGAAGTCTATCGATTGATTGACGGCCAGTGGCGGCATCGCAAAACTGTGCCATTGCGCAGCGATCCGCTTGCCAGACCCTTTGAAACGATCGCCAGTGACGGTGTGCACATCCTCGTCGGCTCACCCGACTCCTGGGGCGAGGGAATTTATGCCAACAACGAAGAGGGTGCAGCCTATCTGTTGAACGGGCTTCCCCTGTTCAACGACGGCATGGAAGCACTCGACCCTTGAGGTCGGTCCAAGACAGGCGACTCACACCCACCTGCTAAACTCCGCACCCTTTTCCTTCTTCCGGTGTCGTGATCGTGAGCAGTCTGTTGCGCCCGCCGTTGCCGGGCAAAGGCCAGCAACGTGCGTGGTGGCGGCGGCCGCAGAGTGGGTCGGCCTTGGCCTTGGCGGTCGCGTCCGCGGCGGCGCAGCATGCCGGGTTGCTGGTGGTGGTCACGCGCGATACGTTTGCGGCGCAGGCGTTGGAAGCGGAGTTGCGGGTGTTTGCGCGCGATCTGGCGGTGCTGCATTTCCCCGATTGGGAAACCCTGCCCTACGACGTGTTCAGTCCGCACCAGGACATCGTCTCGCAACGTGTGGCGACGCTGTATCGCCTGCCGGGCACGGCGCGCGGAGTATTGATCGTGCCGGTGGCCACACTGATGCAGCGGCTCGCGCCGGTGTCCTTCGTCAGTGGCAATGCGCTGCAGGTGAAGTTGGGGCAGCGGCTCGATCTGGATGGCGAAAAGCGTCGGCTTGAGGCGGCGGGCTACCGCCACGTTCCGCAGGTGCTTGATCCGGGCGACTACGCCATTCGTGGCGCGCTGCTGGACATCTATCCGATGGGCAGCAGCGAGCCCTATCGCATCGAGTTGCTCGACGACGAGATCGACTCGATCCGCACCTTCGATCCCGAAACCCAGCGCTCGCTGCACAAGGTCGAAGACGTGCGTCTGCTGCCCGCCCGCGAGTTTCCCCTCGACGAGGCCGCGACCAAGCGTTTCCGCAGTCTGCTACGCGAACAGTTCCCTATCGACCCGCGCCGTTGTCCGCTATATCAGGACCTGAAGGAAGGCGTGGCACCGAACGGCATCGAGTACTACCTGCCCTTGTTCTTCGAACAGACCAGCACGCTGTTCGACTACTTCGGGCCAAGTACCTTGTGCGTGCTGGCCGATGGCGTGTTGGAAGCAGCGGATGCGTTCTGGGCCAATACCGGCGAGCGTTACGAACAACGTCGGCACGATATCGAGCGCCCGGTCTTGCCGCCTGAACAGTTGTTCTTGCCACCCGAGCCGCTGCGCGAGCGACTGAATCAGTGGCCGCGCATCGAAGTGTGCGGCGCTGGTCATCCGCGTCACGAGAGCGCGCACGATCTCGGCGATGCGCCGGCGCCCAGCCTGCCACTGATGCAAAAGGGCGAACCCAGCGGCCACGCGCTGCGCGACTTCCTCAACAGCTATCCGGGCCGCGTACTGATTGCGGCCGATTCTGCCGGTCGTCGTGAAGCGCTGATCGAGCAGCTTGCGGCGCACGACCTGCGCCCGACGCCGGCCAACGATTGGCGCAGTTTTGTCGAGGACGACAGCGCGCGCTATCAAATCACCATTGCCGCACTCGAAGACGGCTTCGCGCTGCGCGAACCCGCGCTGTGCGTGCTGACCGAGCGCCAGTTCTATCCCGAGCGCGCCGCGCAGACACGCCGTCGCCGACGCGCGGGGCGCGAGCCCGATGCGATCATCCGCGATCTATCCGAACTCACTCTGGGCGCGCCCATCGTCCACGAAGATCACGGTGTGGGTCGTTATCGCGGTCTGGAAAAACTCGATGTGGGTGGCAGCGCCGCCGAGTTTCTCGCCATCGAATACGCCAAGGGCGACAAGCTCTACGTGCCGGTGTCGCAACTGCATCTGGTCAGTCGCTATTCGGGCGCATCACCCGAGCTGGCGCCCCTGCATTCACTGGGCGGCGAAGCCTGGGAAAAGGCACGCAAGAAAGCCGCCGACAAGGTGCGCGACGTGGCCGCCGAGCTGCTGGAAATCCAGGCCCGCCGACAGGCGCGCAAAGGCCTGGCGATTGATCTGGATCGTCCGCAGTACGAGCAATTTGCGGCGGCATTTCCGTTCGAGGAAACCCCAGACCAGCTCAGTGCCATCGAGGCCGTACTGAGCGATCTGCAATCCAGCCTGCCGATGGATCGGGTGGTCTGTGGCGATGTCGGCTTTGGCAAAACCGAAGTCGCCGTGCGGGCGGCCTTCGCCACCGCCATGAGCGGGCGTCAGGTGGCGGTTCTGGTACCGACCACCCTGTTGGCCGAGCAGCATTTCCGCAACTTCCGCGATCGCTTTGCCGACTGGCCGCTGCGGGTCGAAGTGCTGTCGCGCTTCAAGACCGCGAAAGAGATCAAGGCCGAACTCGAACGCTTGGCCAACGGTCAGCTCGACGTCATCGTCGGCACGCATCGGCTGCTGCAGGAAGACGTGCGCTTCAAGGATCTCGGCCTGGTCATCGTCGACGAAGAACAGCGCTTTGGCGTACGCCAGAAGGAAGCGCTCAAGGCGCTGCGTGCGGAAGTGCACCTGCTCACCCTGACCGCCACGCCGATTCCACGCACGCTCAACATGGCGATGGCCGGGTTGCGCGATCTGTCACTGATCGCCACCCCGCCCGCACATCGCCTCGCCGTGCAGACCTTCGTCACCCAATGGGATGCAGGGCAACTGCGTGAAGCGTTTCAGCGCGAGCTGGCGCGCGGTGGGCAGGTTTACTTCCTGCACAACGAAGTGGAAAGCATCGAACGCACCGGTCGTGAGCTGGCCGAACTGGTGCCCGAGGCGCGCATCCGCATCGCGCACGGACAGATGCCGGAGAAAGAACTCGAACAGGTGATGCTCGACTTCCATCGCCAACGCTTCAACGTGCTGTTATGCACCACGATCATCGAATCGGGCATCGACATTCCCAGTGCCAACACGATCATCATCCATCGTGCGGATCGCTTCGGGCTGTCACAGTTGCACCAGTTGCGTGGCCGCGTCGGTCGCAGCCATCACCGCGCGTACGCCTACCTGATCATCCCCGACCGCAAGGCGCTGACGCCGGACGCCGAAAAGCGCCTGGAAGCCATCGCCTCGCTGGAAGAACTCGGTGCCGGATTCGCGCTGGCCACGCACGATCTGGAAATCCGCGGTGCGGGTGAACTGCTGGGCGAAGGCCAGAGCGGACAGATTGCCGAAGTCGGCTTCAGCCTCTACACCGAACTGCTGGAACGCGCGGTTCGCAGCATCAAGCAGGGCAAGATTCCCGACTTCGACAGCAAAACCCGGCACGGTGCCGATGTGCAACTGCATATCCCCGCACTGATCCCAGACGACTACCTGCCCGACGTACATACCCGCCTGACCCTCTACAAGCGCATCGCCACCGCTGCCGACAACGATGCCCTGCACGAACTGCAAGTCGAAATGGTGGATCGCTTCGGCGTGTTGCCCGACCCGTGCAAACACCTGTTCCTCAGCGCCGAACTCAAACTCGCCGCCGACGCGCTGGGCATTCTCAAACTGGAACTGGGAGAGCGCGGCGGTCGCGTCCACTTCACCAGCAAGCCCAACATCGACCCGCTGCACCTCATCAAACTGATCCAACAGCAACCGCGCGTCTACGCCATGGACGGCCCCGACAAACTGCGCCTCAAACTCGACCTCCCCGACGCCGCCTCGCGCATCCGCACCGCGAGATTGCTGTTGGGGTATTTGGCGGGGAAAGCGGGATGAGTTGGAACGACGAGCTGATGGCTCGCATCAACTGAGAAATGTGGGCATCAGTCATCGCGCACAACCGCCTCGACTTGGGCGCCCGCTGATTTCCTGGCATGCCTGAATTGGTAAGACAGAAAGCCGAGCAGCAGCAACGGCAGAATGGACGCGTATATCGTTGGCGTCACGCGGCGAAACATCTCAACAAAAGGCAGGACATAAGCAACTAGGAACACGATTACCGCAGCGAACGCGAGACGGTATCGGCGGCGGTACGAGAGCCACGCGCCCAAGACCGCAACCAGACCGGAGAACAGGAATACCGCCCGCAGAGCAGGACTCGACTTTGCATAGTCGAGGACCATGGCTGGCGTTCGGGAACTGATCCCAATCACTTCACCCATGGCAAAAAACAATAGCGGTCCGACCGCCAGCCAAAGCATCAACACCACGCAAGCATTACGGAGATTCGCTTCGAATTTCTTGCCGACCACAGACATTCCCTCCGCGAACCCATCGTTGAATTCAAGGTTTCAAATGATCACACATTTGGAACAATAAATCAGCACCGTTTCCAAAACGAGAGACACTGCCGACTTACCCTGAGAGCGGGATGCGGGCCGTGTAGATCCAACTTTTGCGCTGATCAGGCTTGGGAATGAGTGAGGCAATCACTTTATGGACTGAATCTCTTGCGCCTCACCATTTTTCCCTATGATAAAGGCCTTCGCACCAAGCACATCAGCCAGGCTCTTCATCCGTATCACATCAGCGATGGAAGACACGCGAGGGCCGTTTGCCAAGACCACTCTCCCAACCGGAACCCTCTGATCTTCAGTTCTCAAGAAATCCTCCAACTCCTCGATGGTCCAATATCTGGATCGCCAGAAATACCGATCATCTTCCGCCGTCTCCAAGACAACATCCTGCGGCGGAGGCGGATCAATCATCGAAAATGGAGGCAACGAGGGTTGTGAATTGTCGACGTCTGTAGGCGCGGCGCTCGGCTTCACAGAAGGTCCAGCGCTACACCCAATCAAGCCAACAACAGAGAAAACGAAAACCACCGAGGCAAAGGCACTCCATCGCATAAAAACTCTCCGAAAAATTTGCACGATTCGCCGAATATCGCACACCGAATGCGTTTCAACCAGAGAGCATCCTGACCATGGAGTTTGTCAGGCAAGCGGACCACCAATTCTGACTGTGGATTACGTGGAATTTTTTTTGCACGCTCACCGAGTCCGCTTTAACCGACGGCACATCAAGTGACCGATACAGCGTGGCGTTCGGGGTGGAGAGCGGCGAGCAATGAGCTAGAAATCGTATCTACCCGGCCGAGCCCGCAGTCCTATCGTCTCTCCAGATCCATCGTCATGAATACGCTGTTCGGGTCTTCAAGATAGTCGCCAAACGGTTCGCAATACTGGAACCCGAACTTCTCGTACAGCCGATGGGCAGCGTGAAAGGCGGGGTGGCTGCCCGTTTCCAGACTCAAACGCTGGTAGCCGCGACGGCGAGCTTCGTCGATCACATGGATCAGCAGAGCACGACCAGCACCTTGACGGCGTCGCGCCGCCGGTGTGCGCATCGACTTCACTTCCCCGTGGGTGGGCGTGAGTTGCTTTAGCGCCGCCGATCCGGCGAGTCCCGCATCGTCCCAAGCCGTCCAGAACGTGATCTCCGGCACGCGAAGCGCATCCAGATCCAGCGCATGAACGCTTTCCGCGGGCGAGAGCGTATGCATGTCGCGCAAATGCTCGGCGAGCAGTGCGTGCACGGCGGGGCGAGTCAAGTCATCGATTTCAATGTGCATACGGGAAGACCTGCAACGTGAGACTGGTCGCGATACTCGGAGTCTGTCGGACTTGAAAGGGAATCGGCTGCAAATCCGTCTGGACGGTCCATTTTTCGCCGCTTCCTTGGGCAATAGTTCAACTATTGCCCGGCGAAACCGGCAAAAACTGTCCTCGCCCAGCCGAATTTTCGCTTCGATTCTTCAAGTCCGACAAGCTCCTAGCGTTCACTCAAAACGGATTGAACGCCACGCCGCGTGCCGCCAGCACATCGATCACCAGTTGCTTCCAGGCGCCTTCCGGCACCCAGACCTGGGTGACGGATTCGTAGGCCTTGGCGGGGTCCTCGCCACGATAGCCTGCGCGGTAGAGGAAGGTGACGGTCGAGGCGCGCATGTTGATCTGGCAGTGCACCAGCACCTTCTTGTCGGCGAGGCGATCCAGTGCCGCAGCGACCTGATCGATCTCTGACATCTGCGGGGTGCGAAACACGATGGGCACATGGACGAACTCGATGCCCTGCGCACGCAGAATGTCGGCTTCGTCGGCAATGGCGTCTTCCACGCTACTCGGTGCGAGGTAAATCACGGCCTGAAATCCCTCGGCGCCCAATTGTTTCAGCGACTCGCGCGTGGGCTGTCCGGAGGTGACCAGATGCGCGTTGATCGGCACCACGTTGGGCGCGTCGACGGCATGAGACATCGGGGTCATCAACGCACTGAGGAGCAGCAAGACGGTGCGGCGAATCATGCGAAGTCCAGTGTGGCGAGGGGATGCGAGAGTCTAACGAGGCACGTCGCAGGGATGCCGCGGCGAATTGCCGCAGCCGAACGACGGAGCATACCCGCGCGCGGCAGGCACATCACCTTGACGCGTTGGCGTCGACCCGTGATCGGGCGACGACGCATGGCGCGTTGGCGTAAGCGGCTACTTGATCTGTTTCGCCCGCCACGCGCGCAAATCCTCAGGCAAGGGCTTTGTCGGATGTTGGTGCTGCCATTCGTCCATGGCGGCCAGTGCGCGACCGGTATGGTGGTCGGCAATCAACTGGCGGATATGCGTCAGCGCCGGATCGTCTGGTTCGGCGGACTGGGGACTCGGGGACTCTGGCATGGGCACGAGGTCACCCGAAACGGTTGGCTTGGCACTCGCCGCGCTGGCAGGCGCGGACGGCAGTGCTCCCGGCGTTTCTTCACGCTGGGGCAGCATTGCGCGACGAGCGGCGTGCTCATCGTCGCGTGTCGGCATCGGTTCCGGCGCGATGACCGGTTCCTCCATGACATCGGGCAAGGCCTCACCGACGACAGTCGCCTCGACGGCGCTCTCGGCGGCGTTGGCCATTTCCGGTGGCGGCGGAGGCGCTGCCGCCGACGGCGCGGGGGCCGGGATTGACGGACGGGCTGGCAGTTCCTGTTTCGGCAGGGGCACGGCGCGGTCGAGCGCAACGGCAGCGCTCGGCGCCGACTCGACAGGCAGCGGCACCGACTCGGCAACGCGCTCGGCCGTGATACCGCGCAAGCGGGCTGCGGTTTCGACGCCGGTGTCGCGCGTCGCCGCATCGGTGATCTGAGCAGGCTGCAAGCGGTCGGTCGGGTCCACCATCGGTGGCGAGGCAGGCATAACGCTGGGCACGGGCACAACGTCCGGGCTCAATTCCGTCATGCCACCACGTTGGTCCAACCAGTGCGGTGCGAGCATCAACGCACTCAGCACGGCGGCGGCAGCGGCGCCCATGCCCCATCCCCAGCGACGATGCCGACGCACGCGCAAAGAGGACAGCGCGATGGGCGAAACGGATTCCGATCCACGCGGTTCGGCAGTCGAAGCCAGTGCCGCGTGAGCCATGTCCAGAATGCGCGCATCCAACTCGGCGGACGGTTCGGGCGTCGGTTGGCCGCGCAGCAGTTCGGCGAGCTGGCGCTCATCCGCATCCAGTCCGCTGGACGAAGCCGTGGCTGCCGCTTGCGGTGTTTCCGGAGTCGTCATGGGCTCAAGCTCGCACGCAGTTTGTCGATGGCATAGCGCAGACGCGATTTGACGGTTTCCCGCCCTACACCGGTGATGTCGGCGATGCGTTCCAGCGGCAGTTCTTCCGTAAGCCGCAACTGCACCGCCACGCGCTGGTCATCCGGTAAGGCCTGCAGCGCACGCTGCAGACGTTGTCTGACCTGCAGCGTCGTCATGTCCTGCTCGGGATTCGCCTGCTCGTCCACGACGTGCAGCAGCGCCGATTCCTGAGCGTCCGCATCCAGCGTCTGCGGTCGTCGCTTGCGCCATTCGTCGACCAGACGATGGTGGGCGATCTGCAACAACCAGGTACCGAACTGCGCTTCCGGCTGATAGCGCAAGCGCGCTTGCACCACACGCGACCAGACATCCTGGAAGCACTCTTCCACCAACGCGGTGTCCTGCAAACCTCGCCAAAGAAATCCGAACAGCGCGCGTCGATGCCGCGCATACAACACGGCGAATGCCAGCGCATCGCCCGCCGCGTAGGCCAGCATCAGTGCCTCATCGGTGCGCGGATCGCCGTCATCGGTACCGGCGACGGCAGCTTCAGGAATGCGGGGTACCGCTTGCAGTGCGACGCGCACGCACAGGCTCCGGGTCGTCGACGTGATGGAGCGACAGGCTAACAAATCCATTGCCGACCTGCGGGCGGTGCGACGTGGATCGCACCGCCCCGGACGACACCTCAACGCACTCGCCGACTCAATGTGGGCTCGCTTGTAGACTGGCGGCACGCATCACCAGTTCGAGCAGGACCTTATTCTGCTTCGCTTCGCCTTCGCCTTGCTGGGCCTGCAGACTGGACTGCAGTTCACGCCACGAATAGGCCCCAAGCCGACCATCGCCACGCAACAGTTCGGCAAACGCGGCAGCGTGGGCGGCCAGACTCAGGCCTGCGCTGGGCGTCGCTCGCTGCGCATCACGCCGGATCGGTTGTTCGATCAGGCGACTCGGCGCATCGGCCTTGGGCTTGTAGCGCAACTTGAGCCAGGCCAGTTCGTCACCCGTCGGTGTGCTTCGGGCTGCGGCGGCATAGCGCAAGGGATCGATCTGCGCACCGGGCGCGCCAACCAGACTCAACTCATACAACGCCGTCACGTCGTGGCCCGCGCCGATCTCGCCCGCGTCGACCTTGTCGTTGTTGAAATCCTCACGATTGAGGGCACGATTTTCGTAGCCCAGAAGACGGTATTCGGCAACCACGTTCGGGTTGAACTCGATCTGGATCTTGACGTCGCTGGCGATGGTCAGCAGGGTCGAACTCATTTCCTCGACCAGCACCTTGCGCGCTTCCTCCAGTCGGTCGATGTAGGCGTGGTTACCGTTGCCGATGTCAGCCAGATGCTCGGCCAACTCGTCGTTGTAGTTGTCGCGACCAAATCCCAGCGTGGTCAACGCGACGCCGGACTCGCGCTTGGCGCGCACCAGACTTTCCAGTGCGTCGATGGACACGGTGCCGACGTTGAAGTCACCGTCGGTGGCCAGAATGACCCGGTTCACACCACCGGGAACAGCCGATTGCAGCGCTGTCGCATAGGCCAACTCGATGCCTGCGCCGCCATTGGTCGAACCACCGGCTTCGAGTCGATTTAGTGCCGCGAGAATGCTCGCCTTGTCGCTTCCCGACGTCGACGGCAACACCAATCCGGCGCTGCCCGCGTAGGCCACGATGGCGATGCGATCCTGCGGGCGCAGACGCTCGACCAGCAGACTCAGACTCTGCTTCAACAGACCGAGCTTGTCTTGCGACTGCATCGAGCCCGAGGTATCCAGCAGAAACACCAGATTGGCGGCGGGAATCGATGTCGGGTCAACCTGATAGCCCTTCAAGCCTACCGACAGCAGCAGCCGTTGCGGATTCCAGGGTGCGGTCGCCAGTTCGGTATGCACGGCGAAGGGCGGTTCCAGTGAGGGCGGCGGCGCGTAGCCATAGTCGAACCAGTTGATCAGTTCCTCGGTGCGCACCGCATCGGCGGGCGGCAACTGACCGCTTTCCAGCATGCGGCGGATGTTGCTGAAACTGCCGGTATCGACATCGATCGAGAAGGTCGACACCGGTTGTTCGCGCGCCACGATCACCGCGTTCGGAGTGATCTCGGCGTAGTTCTCCCGATTGGCGATTTCGCGGTAAACCGGCGGCGGTGCGGGTGGCGGCGCGATGCGCATCGGCGATGCGGGCGCAATCCCACGTATACGGGCGGCAACCGCATCGGTTCGAGACGACTCGATACTGCCGACAACTTCGGCCTCCACCGGCACGTGGGCATCCAGGCTCACCGTCGGTTCCGGCTGGGGCTGTTCCTGCTTTGGCGTGGGACGGGACGGGACGGCTTCGGGCTGAGCGGCACAGGCCAGCAGCAGTGAGATGGACGCGGTAAGGATGGAGAGTCGAACGCTACGCATGGTGGAACTCCTTGATGGGTGGCAAGGAGTGAAACGAGGGCGACCGGACAATGGGGTTAACCGCTTCGCAAATTATTCGTTGCTAATAAAGTTTTGATTCAAGTACAAACCCTCATCGCGAAATGCGGCAGTCGCCCTTGAATTCCCCTATACCCCTGGGGGTATAAGACCTGGGCAGACATCTGCACGGTTCAGCAATGGACTCCACACACAGATCGCCAACCCACGACCGTGGGCCACGCGACAACTCCCGGAGGGAACATGAAGTCAGCAGGGCAACTCAGCAAAGCGGCAGCGGCATGGTTGTTGGTGTTATGCGCGGGCAGCGCACTGGCCACCCAGCCGTATCACGTTGGCGACAAACTCAACGGCACAAGCCTCGATGAAGCGATCACACAGACCAGCGAGAAACTGCAGGGCGCGGGCTTCACGGTAGTGGGCACGCATCGACCCAACGGTGTTGCCGACCATGCGGTCGTGGTGGCGACCGACGCCGCCATGCTGGACGCCATCCGCGGCACGGGCGGTGCGGTAGTCGCCGGTGCGGGTATCCGGGTCGGCATCAAGGCCGACGGCACCCTGACCTACATGAATCCGGACTACTGGTATCGCGCCTACTTCCGTGATGACTTCAGCGCCGTCGAAGCCACCGTCAAGGCGCTCGATGGTCGCCTGCAGGCGGCGCTGGGCAATACCGGCGACATGGGCGGCGATGTCGATGAGGAGGATCTCGCCGACTACAACTACATGATGGGCATGGAGCAGTTCGACGACGACACCCTGCTGACCGAGGCCGCCTCGTTTGATGCTGCGGTCAAGACCATTCAGGACAATCTGGCCGCTGGCGTCGGCCAGACCGCCAAGGTCTACGAAATCATCCTGCCCGAGCAGCAGATTGCCGTGTTCGGCGTGGCATTCAACGACCCCGAACGTGGCGAGGGTTGGTGGATCAACAAGATCGGTACCGACAACATCGCCGGATTGCCCTACGAAATGTTCGTGGTGGGCAAGGAATCACACGCGATGTTCGCACGCTATCGTCTGGCGATTGCCTGGCCATCCTTGGGCATGGGCACCTTCATGGGCATCTCGAAAGCCCCCCGCATCATCTATGACACCCTGTTTGCGGTGGCCGGTGGCGTCGACGACTGAATCGCTACGCAACACACGCAAAGGCCCGCGAAAGCGGGCCTTTGTTGTTCCGTCGAAGGGTCGCGCTACAGCGTATGGGTGGGCTTGTCACCGCCGGTAAATCCCGCCAAAAGCGCTTCGATCTTGCTGCGCGCCGCTTCGCCTTCCGCCGAATCGTTGAACTGCACGCCGATGCCTGCCTGGCGATTGCCCTGTGAACCGGCTGGCGTGATCCACACCACCTTGCCAGCGACCGGCATACGGTCCTTGTCTTCAAGCAAGGTCAAGAGAATGAACACCTCGTCACCCAGCGCATACCGTCTTGGGGTGGGAACGAAAATCCCGCCGCCCTTGATGAAAGGCATGTAAGCCATGTACAGCGCCTGCTTTTCCTTGATCGCCAACGACAGAATGCCCTGACGCATCATTCCCGCAGCTTGCATACCCACTCCTCTGCAACATCGATCCAGCGGCTTGAAATCCCGATGGCGTACAGGCTAACACCCGGACCAGCGAGCTGTGCAGCACCGGCACACGCCTCACGCCCTTATTCGTTCGCCCATCACGGCCCACTGGTGCAGCAGATCGGCTAGCAGCAAATCGCTGCGCAGCGGCGTTTCCAATTGCTGGCGAACCAGATTGGCCTGCACGGTCCAGCGATACTGCGCATCGAAACCGGCAGTCGGCGGATGGCCCTGTGCGACCCGATCCGTCGCCTGCTGACGAACCCAGATGACCGCCAGCACCAAACGCTCGGCGAGTCGCTCATCCAGCCAGTGTTTACAGACTTCCGTCAGCGCCACCTGCCCGCGCGCCAGCCCGCGCAAATCCTTGCCCACACTGTCGAATAGCGCCAGCCCGCCATGCCGCAACAGGTCGTCGGCTCGCCCGGGGTGCCCTTCCGTCAACTGCAGCGCACGCGACACATCCGGTCCGGTGCCATGCTGCTGTCGCAGCCATTGGCTGGCGACTTCGCGGTCGGGCAGCTTCACTTCAATGCGCTGACAGCGGCTGCGGACCGTCGCAGGAAGCCGATGCGGCTTGCTGCTCAACAGCAGCAGATAACGTCCGTCCTGCGGCTCTTCCAGGGTTTTCAGCAAGGCGTTGGCGGCGGCGTGATTCAGCGCATCGGCGGGATGAACCGCCGCGACGATGGTGCTGCCAACCTGCGCGGTCAGCCCGAGAATATGGCTGATCTGACGAATCTGATCGACGCCGATTTCCTTCTTCAGCACACCCTTGTCGTTGGGCAACAAGGTGACAGCGTGATAGTCCGGATGCGTGCCCGCCGCCAGCAGTCGGCAGGCACGGCAATGACCACAGGCGGCCTGCAGTCCGCGCGCATCGTTGCACAGCAGGCGCGCGGTGATGGCCTGCATCAAGGCATGCTTGCCCAATCGTTCCGGCCCGCAGATCAGCAAGCCATGCCCTAGACGGCCACTGTCGAGCACCTGCAGTACCCGTTCGAAGCACTGCTGCTGCCACGGCGTGTTCAAGTGCATGCTGGAACTCCACCCCAATTCGATACGAACCGTATCAGCGCGGCATTCACTTGCGCAGCCACCACATCCGCCGGTTGCGAGGCGTCGATGATGCACCAGCGCGCCGGATCGGCCGCCGCGCGCTGACGATAGGCGACGCGCACGCGGTCGAAGAAGGTTTCCGGCTCGGCTTCGATGCGGTCCGGCGCACCGCGTCCACTGGCGCGCTTCAAGCCCTCGCTCACCGGCAGGTCGAGCAGGAAGCTCAGATCCGGCTGCCGCGTTGCCACCCAGCGTTCCAGTTCGGCAATCCGTCCGCTGTCGATCCCGCGTCCGCCGCCCTGGTAGGCAAAACTGGCGTCGGTGAAGCGATCCGCAATCACCCATTCGCCTTGCGCCAGTGCGGGCAGGATGCGTTCGCGCACCAGTTGCGCCCGCGAGGCCATCATCAGCAGCAGTTCGGTTTCCGCGCACAAGCCCCGATGTTCCGGCTTCAGCAGCACCTCGCGGATCGATTCACCGATCAGCGTGCCGCCCGGCTCGCGCACTTGGCAAAGGCGCAATCCGCTTGACTGCAGCATGGCCACGGCGGCGGCGATGACGGTGGACTTGCCTGCCCCTTCGCCGCCTTCGAAACTGATCAGCGCTCCGCCGCGCATCGACTGCCTCATCGCCGCCTCAACTGGTACTGCTGAACCGCCCGGTTGTGCTCGTTCAGCGTGTTGGAAAACGCATGACTGCCATCGCCGCGCGCCACGAAATACAGCGCCTTGCCCGCCGCCGGTTGCACCGCCGCCCGCAGCGCGGCGCGTCCCGGCATGGCGATCGGCGTCGGCGGCAGGCCATCGCGGGTGTAGGTATTCCACGCGGTATCGGTCTGCAAATGGGCGCGGGTGAGGTTGCCATCGAAGTCAGCGCCAAGCCCGTAGATGACGGTGGGATCGGTCTGCAGGCGCATGCCGATCTGCAGACGGCGCACGAAGACACCGGCAATCTCGGCACGCTCGCCATGTTGGCCGGTTTCCTTTTCGATGATCGAGGCCAGGATCAGCGCCTCGTCCGGGCTGCGCAGCGGCAATCCCGGCTGGCGTGTTTCCCAGGCCTCGGCCAATGCTTGGTCCATGGACTGCATGGCACGGCGAAGCAAGGCGATATCGGTGGTATTGCGGGTGTAGTGATAGGTTTCGGGCAGAAAGCGACCTTCGGCAGCGACGCCTTCGCGCCCCAACTGCCGCATGATTTCTGCGTCACTGACCTCGCCGAGGGTGTGTTGAACCGCATCCAATTCGGCCAGCGCGGCGCGCAGTTCGCGGAAGTTCCAGCCTTCGATCACGGTGAATTTGCGCTGGATGACCTTGCCATCGGCCAGTTGCTGCAACACGGCGCCCGGCGTGAGCTCGGCGGCAAGCCGATACTCGCCCGCCTTGAGCCGCGATTGCACACCCAGTTCGTGCGCCAGAAAACGCCAGTACAGATCGTGCCCTTCGCGAATACCCGCCGAGCGGAGAATCCCCAGACTGCGCATCAGGGACGCGCCTTTGGGCAACTCGAACTCGATCGGCTCCGACAGACTGCGAAGTGGCCGGTCGACAAATTGCCGATAGTCCTGCCAGGCCACGAAACCCGCCGCACCCGCAAGCACGAGGCCAGTCGCCAGCAGCCACACCAAGCCGCGCAGCCACCTCATTCACTGGCCTCGGGCTGTGGCGCCAGAGCGGGTACTTCGTGCCAAAGCTGCGCCATCAGTCCGGCGAGCAGCGGCGTGACGCGGAAGCGGCGTTCATCCAGCCGCGTCACCGGGACGATGCCGCGCACGCAGTTGGTCAGCAGCACGGCGTCGGCGCGCAGCACTTCCAAGGGGTATAGCTCGCGGATTTCCACATTCATGCGCGACAGCAACCAGTCTCGGCAGACGCCCGCGATGCCCGATTCCCGAAGCGGCGGGGTGAACAATTTGCCTCGCCGTTGAATGAACACATTGGCACTGGTCGCGCTGACAACCTGACCACTCGTGTCACAGACCAGTCCCTCGGACACGCCCGCCTGATCGCACTCGGCCTTGGCGAGGACGTTCTCCAGCCGATTCAGGTGTTTGATGCCTGCCAATCTGGGCTGCTGCGACCAGCGCAGACTGCACCAACGGGCTTCGACGCCCTCGCGATAGTGTGCAATCGGCAGGACGGGCGCGGGATGCAGGCTGAGAATGCGCTGACTGCGCGCACCGGGGTTCGGCGCATAGCCACGTCCCGAGCCCTCGCGAACCAGCACCAGTTTGAGGACTGCGCGTTGATGTCCCTGCGCCAGTTCGCCGATCTCGCGCAGCAGGCCGTCGGGGTCGGGTAGCTGCATGCCCAGGGCCTGCGTGCCACGCCGCAGACGGGCAAAGTGCTCGCCCCACCAGACCGGTTCGCCGTTCTCGATCAGGAGCGTTTCGAACAAGCCGTCGCCGTAGTTCAGACCACGGTTGCTGGCATCGAGGCGACTGCCGTTCTCGCCATCGATCAACACGCCCAGATTCATCCCTGCTCTCTCCTGCGACTTCTGCATCCGAGCCGACGCCATCCCCATCGGGAACGATGGCACCGCATCACACCGCCTGCACTCCCAGCGCGCGCAACAGCCCGCGTGCCTTGGCGCGCGTCTCCGCCAGTTCGGCGACCGGGTCGGAATCGATCACCACACCGGCGCCGGCGCGAAAGTGCAGTCTATTGTCGCGCATCCACAAGGTGCGGATGAGGATATTCAAGTCGAGATCGCCGCGCCGGTCGAGATAGCCCAGCGCGCCGGTGTAGGGACCGCGGCCAACCGACTCCAGCTCGTGAATGATCTGCATGCAGCGAATCTTCGGACAGCCGGTGATGGTGCCGCCGGGAAAGGTCGCCGCGATCGCCTGTCCAGGCGACACCTCGGGCCGCAACCGCCCGCGCACGTTCGACACGATGTGATGGACATGGGCGTAACTTTCCAGCGCCATCAGCTCGTCGACCTGCACGCTGCCAGGTACGCAAACCCGCCCAAGATCGTTGCGCTCCAGATCGATCAGCATGACGTGCTCGGCACGCTCTTTCGGATGCCCGATCAGTTCGGCAAGACGGCTCACATCATCGGCCGGATCGTTCGGACGTCGGGGGCGGGTTCCGGCGATGGGGCGGGTTTCCGCCAGACCATCGCGCACCGAAATCAAGCGCTCCGGCGACGAGCTGAGAATCGCCCAGTCGTCCCAGGCCAGAAGGCCCGCAAAGGGCGCGGGATTGGCACGCCGCAAGGCGGCATAGACGACATCGTGCGACAAGGGTTCTCGCGCGCTTGCCTGCCAACCGCGCGACAGGTTGACCTGGAAAACATCGCCTGCGCGAAGGTACTCATGAATGCGCCGCACGCCACGCAGAAAAGGCTCGGGATCGTCTTCGTCGATGTGCAGGCCCGGCAACGTATCTGTCGGTTCGGAAACGCCCGGACTGGTCAACGCGGCGATGTCCTCGCCGAGTTGCCGCCGCCAATCGGCCTGCGCCGCGTCTGCCTCGAGCACCGCGCAGATCGAACCGTTCGCACGATCATGAATGAGTGCCACGGGGCAGCGCAGCGCGAGCGCGACGGGCAACCCGGCCGGTGCAGGACGCGTGGCGACGCGGGGTTCGATCTGCGCCAGCAATTCGTAACCCAGATAAAGCGCCCAGCCACCGATGTAGGGCATCGCTGACGCCTGCGGCACGCATGCGGCCCGCCACTGGCGGTCCAGCACGTCCAGAAACCGGCCTGAATGCACCACGCCATCGAAGTCACGGGTCAGGCCATCCGCATCCAGCCGCAAGCCGGATTGCGGAAACCCCAGCAACAGGTCGTAGCGCGCCTTGCCACCGAGCGCAGCGCTCTCCAGCAGACAGGGATAGCGCTTCGGATAGCGTCGATGCAGGCGCAACAGGTCTGCCGCCTGCAAGGGCACATCCAGCCGTTCGAAATCCGTCGTCGTCATTCGCGGCAGGACACGGCGCGGTCCGCTCAAACGCGGCGGAAGATCAGCGTGCCGTTGGTGCCACCAAAGCCAAAGCCATTCGACATCACGGCGTCCACGCGGTGTTGCCGCGCGGTGTGCGGCACGTAGTCGAGATCGCAGCCTTCGCCCGGCTGATCCAGATTGATGGTCGGCGGAATCACGCCATGATGCAGGGCCAGCACCGAGAAGATGGCCTCGACACCACCGGCAGCGCCGAGCAAGTGACCGGTCATCGACTTGGTGGAGCTGACCATCATGCGGTAAGCGTGCTCGCCCATCGCCCGCTTCATCGCCAGTGTCTCGGCAAGATCACCAAGCGGCGTCGAGGTGCCATGCGCATTCAGATAGCCGATCTGCTCGGGGTTCAATCCGGCGTCGCGCATCGCCGCCACCATGCAGCGCGCGGCACCTTCGCCATCCTCGGCGGGTGCGGTCATGTGACTGGCATCCGCGCTGGCACCAAAACCGGCCAGTTCGCAGTAGATGCGCGCACCACGCGCCTTGGCGTGTTCGTACTCCTCCAGCAACAGAACGCCCGCTCCGTCGCCCATGACAAATCCGTCGCGCTCGACGTCCCAGGGCCGCGAGGCCTTGGCCGGTTCGTGATTGCGCGTCGACATCGCCTTCATCGAGCAAAAACCGGCCATCGAAGTCGGCGAACTGCCCTTCTCGGCACCGCCCGCGATCATCACATCCGCATCGCCGTGCTGGATCATGCGCATCGCCATGCCAATCGAATGATTGGAGGTGGCGCAGGCCGACACGGCGGAGAAATTTGGGCCTTTCAATCCGGCCAGAATGCTGAGTTGCCCCGCGACCATGTTGATGATCGTGCTGGGCACATAAAACGGCGACACCTTGCGCGGACCGCCGTCGAGCAGACGCGCGGTGGTTTCCTCAATGCCGATGATGCCGCCGATGCCCGAGCCGATCAGCACACCGATGCGCTCGGCGTTGGTCTCGGTCACCGCCAGCCCGGCGTCCTTGAGCGCCATCAGACCCGCACTGACGCCATAGTGGATAAAGGGGTCCATGCGCTTGGCTTCCTTGGGCGGAATCCAGGCAGTCGGATCGAAGTTCTGCACTTCGCCCGCAATCGTCGTCGAATAGCCCGTGGTATCGAAGGAGCGCACCGGAGCGATGCCACTGCGCCCGTTGACGATGCTGTCCCAGGCCGAGTCCAGATCATTGCCAACCGGCGAGACGATCCCCATGCCCGTCACCACGACACGACGCTTGCTCATCTTCGACTCCTTCACGACCCGAATCGGGCGATTTGCATTTTCAGTGCGCCGGATGACAGGTACCGGTCATCCAGGTCCACAAACAAACAGAGCCCGCCGCACGGGCGGCGAGCTCTGTGATCCAACCCACGCAGCGGACTGCGGGGACTGGCGACTCGCGTCAGGCTCAGGCCTTGACGTGGGCCTTCACGTAATCGATCGCCTGCTGCACGCTGGTGATCTTTTCGGCATCTTCGTCCGGGATTTCGCACTCGAACTCTTCTTCCAGCGCCATCACCAGCTCAACGGTGTCGAGCGAATCCGCGCCCAGATCGTCCACGAAAGACGCGTTGGCCGTGACTTCTTCTTCCTTGACGCCCAACTGTTCCACAACGATCTTCTTGACGCGGTCTTCGATGCTGCTCATGGGTAAGTACCTCCGGGAAAACTTGGACGCATTGTAGAGTGAACCGTCGAATCGCACTACCTGCACGGCGACGGGCTGGCTTGCGCCACGCCAGCTTGTGATTTTGCCCCTCAGGGCATGTACATGCCACCGTTGACATGCAGGGTCTCGCCGGTGATGTAGGCCGCCGCGGGTCCGACCAGAAAGGCCACCGCGCGCGCGATGTCCGCCGGCTCGCCCAGCCGCCCCAGCGCAATCTGGCCCAACAGGGCTTCACGACTGGCTTCAGGCAACTCGCGTGTCATGTCGGTATCGATGAATCCTGGCGCGACCACGTTGACGGTGATCCCTCGACTGCCGACCTCGCGCGCCATCGACTTGCTGAAACCGATGATGCCCGCCTTGGCGGCCGCGTAGTTGGCCTGACCGGGGTTGCCCGTCAATCCGATCACCGACGCGATGTTGACGATGCGTCCCTTGCGCGCCTTCATCATGCCGCGCAGCACGGCCTTGCTGGTGCGGAAGATCGAGCTGAGGTTGGTGTTGATCACCGCGTCCCAATCGTCATCCTTCATACGCATCAGCAGTTGGTCGCGGGTGATCCCGGCATTGTTGACGAGGATGCTGAGCTGGCCGAACTCCTTGTTGATGCTGTCGATCAGCGCCTCGACGGCACCCGCATCGGTGACATTCAACTCGCGACCAGTGCCGCCCCGGTTCGCCAGGCGGTCGGCAATCGCCGCCGCACCTGAGGCCGAAGTCGCCGTGCCGATCACGGTCGCGCCCTGGTTGGCCAACTCGTCGGCAATCGCCGCACCGATGCCGCGACTGGCACCGGTCACCAAGGCGATTTCACCGCTCAACAATCCGCTCATGTCTGCTTCCAAATGGTGGTTGATGGGAAAGCCCGCAGCGCCGCTCAGGACCAGTCAGCGACGGTCGCTGCCAGATCGACGGGCATAGCCAAGGCGCGCGCATCCAATTGCTTGTCGATGCGCTTGTTCAAACCGGACAGCACCTTGCCGGGCCCACACTCAGCCACTCGCGTCACGCCCAAGCCAGCCAGTGCTTGCACGCAGCGCGTCCACTGCACCGGCAGGAACAACTGGCGCACCAAGGCCTGACGAATGGCATCGAGATCCGCTTCCACGCGCGCATCGACGTTTTGCACGACGGGAATGGTCGGCGCGGCCCATGATTTATTGCTGATCGCCTCGGCAAGACGTTCTGCCGCATCGCGCATCAACGGCGTATGCGAAGGCATGCTGACCGCCAGTTTCACCGCCTTGCGCACGCCCTGCGCCGCCAGCTCGGCGATTGCCGCCTCCACCGCCGCCGCATGGCCACCGATCACGATCTGACCCGGCGAGTTGTAATTTGCTGGCACCACGACGCTGGCATCGGTCGACACCTTGGCACATACCGATTCCACCACCGCGTCGTCAGCACCCAGCACCGCCGCCATCGAGCCGACACCCGCAGGCACAGCCTGTTGCATCAATCGGCCTCGCTCGCGCACCAGCGCCGCACCGTCGGCGAGACTCAAGGCCCCGGCCGCCACCAACGCCGCGTATTCGCCCAGACTGTGCCCGGCCAGCGCCAGCGCAGTGGGTCCATTCGACGCCTGCCAAACCCGCCAAACCGCCACCCCCGCCGCCAACAACGCGGGCTGGGTGAATTCAGTCTGGTTGAGTTGCGCTTCCGGGCCCTCCTGACTCAGTGCCCAGAGATCAACCCCGGCACCCTCGGAAGCCTCGGCAAAACAATCACGAACCTGCGGAAAGTCCGCCGCCAGCTCGGACAGCATGCCCATCGACTGCGAACCCTGACCGGGAAACACCAGCGCAACTGCGTTCGACACTAGGCGACACCTTTCACATTCAAGGGCCGCGCATGATAGCGGAGGGGTGTCAAAACCGTCTGTACCGCAGCGTATGCAGTGCTCAGAAACGTGTGCGCAATTGCGCTCTGGCTTGCCAATCACGCATTCATGCTGCAATTCGCTTAGTCAGCAAGCAGCGCTTCCGGAAGTGCAAAACCCGCGTCGCCATCCCATTGCAACGGCCACGTACGCCGCGCCAGATCTGTTCGCAAGGCGGTGTACAGGTGCGGGAACAACTGGCTGCCGCGAGCGGGCTCCCAGCGCAACGCGCCGCCGAGTTCGGCGGTATCGAACTCGATCAGACAAAGATCGGTCTGCCCGGCGAAATATTTGCGCAGCGTCTCGGGCAAGGTCTCTCGCGTTGACAGGTGAATATAGCCATCGAGAAGGTCGACTGGCGATCCCACGAAGCACCCTTCGGCACAGGCCGCATTCCAATCCGATTGCGGCAACACCTTGTAGGCGAAAACGCGCACTCGACTCAGTAACGCATCAATGCCGAGGCCCAGGTGAAGCCGCCACCAAAGGCTTCCATCAACACCAGCTCGCCACGCTTGACGCGGCCGGATCGGACCGCCTCATCTAGGGCCAGTGGCACCGACGCCGCCGAGGTATTGCCGTGGCGATCCACCGTCACGATAACCCGCTCCATCGGCATGTCGAGACGCTTGGCGGTTGCGGTGATGATGCGCAGATTGGCCTGATGCGGAATCAACCAGTCGAGCTGGGATTTGTCGATGCCATGCGTTGTTAGTGTTTCCTCGACGACAGCGTCCAAGGTTTTGACGGCGACCTTGAAGACTTCGTTGCCTGCCATGTGGATGGCCATCCCATGATTCGGTCCGTCGGTAAATCCCGCAGAAATTCCCACCGGCGTGTAGAGCAGTTCACGGTGCCCGCCGTCGGCGTGCATGTGGGTTCCGAGGATTCCCGGTTCTTCCGAGGCGCCGAGCACCACGGCACCCGCGCCATCGCCGAACAGGACGCAGGTCGTGCGGTCATTCCAGTCCACCACGCGCGAGATCGTTTCCGCGCCAACCACCAGCGCTTTCTTCGCGGCGCCGCTGCGGATGAACTTGTCGGCGATCCCCAAGGCGTACATGAAGCCGGAACAGGCCGCGTTGACATCGAAGGCAGGGCAGCCGTTGGCACCGATGCGGTGCTGCAGCAAGCAGGCCGTGGAGGGGAACACGATGTCGGGTGTGGTGGTGCCGAGGATGACCAGGTCGATTTCATTGCCTTGCACACCTGCCGCCTCCAGCGCCTTCAGCGCGGCGTGGTAGGAGATATCGCAGGTAGTTTCACCTTCTGCGGCGATGTGGCGTTGGCGTATACCGGTTCGTTCGCGAATCCATTCGTCCGTGGTCTGAACACGGGCTTCCAACTCGGCGTTGGTCAACACGCGTTCCGGCAGGTAGCTGCCGGTGCCCAGGATGCGCGAATAGATCATGACGAACTCCCGTTGAAAGGCGTGCTATGGCTGCACGCTCGCTGAAATGAAAACGGCGGGCATCGAAGCCCGCCGTCTCAACTACCCTGCCGTCGAAGAACGGTGTGGAGCGCACCGCGCTCCCGGCAGATTACTCGACGTCAACCGCAGCTGACTTCACTTCGATCACCTTGCGACCACGATAGTAGCCGTCTTTGGTGATGTGGTGACGCAGGTGGGTTTCACCGGTGGTCGGATCGGTCGCCAACTGCTTGGCGGTCAGGGCGTCATGCGAACGGCGCATGCCACGGCGTGAGGGGGTCTTGCGGCTTTTCTGAACGGCCATTGGGCTTCTCCAACTAACTCGGTGTTTTCTTGAGTGCGGCCAACGCCGCAAACGCTTGTCTGGACGACGCAGGATTGCTCTCGCCCATGTCCACTTCACCCGTCGAATACACGACGGCGTCTTCCTCTGCGTCCACTTGCTCAACCCCGGCACTGACCGGAACCAAGGGCAAGGACAGAATCAGCTCATCCTCGATCAATTCCGCCAAGTGCAGTTGCCGATCTTCCGGCATCAGCAGCGGCTCGTACTCGTCGGGCAATCCGGATTCATCGGCTTCGCGCCGAATGAAACCCAGCCGCTGCTCGACCGCCAGCGGCAACGGAAACGGTTCCAGTGTGCGCTGACACTGAAGCATCACCGTTGCTGTCGCGTTGATCTGCAGGTACTGAATTCCCAGCGCATCGGTACCGAACTCAAGCCGGTAGGCACACTCTCCATCACTGCTGACCAGCGACTCCCGCAGCCGCGCAAAACGCGCCAGCGGCAGCTCGCCTTCGAACGAACGTCGCCCTGACACCATGCGAGTCACATCAACCGCATCTGGCAGGCTTGTAGACATAAGCGCGGCATGATACGAGTGAATACCTGCTATCGTCAATCCAGCCGAGCGTCATCCATCGCAATGAAAATGTGGCGCGCTCTCCTGTCTGCCATCCATCGTTCGAGGTTCCTTTGACGGTCCTGCTTGCTGTCGTTATTGCGCTGTCGGTGGTCATGCTGGCCGCCAGCATTCCCTTCATCCGCTTGGCCCGTCGGCAACGCGCGTTGCTGAGCTTGCTGCAGGCAGCCGACGAGTTCGAACAACTGCTGCATCGAACGCGCGATCAGATGGTCGCCTTGCAGGCGCTGGTCGACCGCCTTCCTTCCGACATCAATGGCGAGGCACAGGCTTCACTGCAGAACCCGCAAGGCGTGCAGAACGCGTTGCGCGACTTGCTGGAACATCGATTGTGGATCTCTCGCCACGCCTCTGCGGCAAGCCTCGCCGACCTGCAGAAAGCCGTGGCGGCGCTGGAACGCGCGCGTCAACCGGTCGCCGCACAATTGCTCCGGCTGGAAATGGCGGGCGAGGAGCTTCGTCAATTGACGGAACCGGCGCTTGAACAGGCAGCGCGTGAACCCGCCAGCCTGCGTCGCGCGGTGCCGTCCAACTGAGACGCCACCTGACCTGTCATCCGCGCAGAGAAAAGTCCCGGTGACGGCCGCTTCGGGTTGTGACGCGCAGCCGCAAGGCCGCATCGTCCACGTCCACCCAGGTCGGCACCTCCAGCTCAAAACCCACATGGGGATGCATCGGATCGGTGGAATACGGCCACTGCGCACGCACTCCTTCCAGCAGACTACCGTAGCGCGCCTCCGCAATCACTTGATCGCCGCGCAGCAATGCAACACCTTGTACACCGACACCGTCGGCGATCGCCCAACCCTGAAGTCGCATCGGTCCATCCAGCGGACTGCTGTCCTGATCGACGTAGAGCAAAGGCGCGAATGAGCAATTTTCCGCTGTTCCGGGAACCCAGCGGAACATCAGAAACCGCTTGCGCGCCCGATCCACCTGACGTTCATCGATCCATTGCAGACCTGGAAAGGCATCACACAGACGATGCTGCCAAGCGAGGCGATCCTTGAGCTTGAGTGCGGTTTCCTCAACGACCAGCAGCGTCTCCGTCGAGGGCAAAGCGCTCAATGCCGCTTCGTCGACGCCCCAGGTTCGCAGTTGTGCGCTACGTCCGTGCTTGTGGTTCAGCGGATGATCCAACACCCATAACGGCGGCGAATTCGGCAAGGCCCAGCCCAACTGGGCGGCCAGCATGAAGTTGTCCGCCACCAGCCGCACAGGCTTGCCATCCGCGTCGCGGGTGGTCGAAACCCATGACGCCACTTCCGTCCAACCCGAAAAATTGTCGGCCAGCGTTCCCCAGCGCGCGAATTGTTCGCGACCGTGTTGGGAACCCAGGGCCGTCATCCAAGCAGCGACCAGCAACGCTCCAGCGCCAAGACTCAACCACATCGCGCGCTGCCAGAACCATGACCAATGCGACAGTCGCGCGGCAAACAGGGGCAACGCCGCCAGGTATCCGACCAATGGCCAGTGAAAAGACACGCGCTCATTGTCGGCAACCATTCCCAGCAATCCGTAGCCCGCCATGGGAATCAATGCCGCCGCCACCATCAGACGTTGGGCGGGACTTCGATCACACCAGCGCTCGCGCCCCAGGGCAAGCCACAGCCCCGCCCAGACCAGCGGGGTCGTCACCACGGCCTGGACGAACGGATACCACAACCCATCCCAATGCCAGCGCCACGGATGCCGTTCAACCAACTGGAACCGCAGACCCGCGCCAGATTGATCCGCATTGACCCACCACAAGGGCAGCCACGCCGCCGCGCCCAAGGCCAAGGCCACCCAGAATAGGGGCCAGCGCAGCAGGGCTCGTCCCTGCGCGCTGGCCAGCATGCCAACCGCGCCAGCCAGCAACACCGCAGCGAATCGATAGTGCGAAAACGCACCGAGCACCAATCCCGCCGTAAAAATGGCCAAGGCCGCGAGACGGCGATCGCGCAACAGTTGCAGCCCACCCCACAGCGCCAGCATCGCGGCAAGCAGCAACGAGGGCTCTGGCAAGGCGAGCACGCCGTTGCCCAGCGACAGAGGCAGCAGCACGGCCAGCACGCCCGACGGATAGCGAAGGTCCGGTCGCCCCAGCGCGTCGGCAATCCGCAGCACCACCCATGGCAAGGCAAGACCGAGCAACAGCGCGCCAATGCGCAGCCCCAGCAGCGTCTTTCCAAACAGGGCCGTTCCCAGCGCAATCAGCCACGCCGTCAGTCCAGGCAGATCGGAATACGCCCAGGCCAGCTCGCGTGCCTCCCACGCGTAGAAGGCTTCGTCACCGAATACGGGAACACTCAGCACCCATGCCAGTCGCAGTGCCGCGCTGACCAGCCAGACCAGCAGAAAGACGCGACGCCAGTCACTCATTGCCGACATCGCCGTCGGCATGATGCGCGGGGACTCGGGTCGGGATTGCTAGACTGCGGGACACGCGTTTGCCTGATGAATGGAACTCATGATGAGTGCGATGCTACCTGATGCGAAAACCGCTGCCTCGACCGATTCGCTGTCGCACGCGCTGCAACGCGCGATCGAGCAGGTCAACGCACTGGTCCTGGGCAAGCCGAAAGAAATCGAACTGGCGTTTGCCTGCGTGCTGGCAGGTGGTCATCTGCTGATCGAAGATTTGCCGGGACTCGGCAAGACCACCCTGGCACGCGCCATGGCGGCCACCCTGGGACTGAGCTTTCAGCGCCTGCAGTTCACCGCCGATCTACTGCCATCGGACATCCTCGGCGTGTCGGTGTACGAGGCCAACGCGCAGAACTTCCGTTTTCATCCCGGCCCGGTTTTCACCCAGTTGCTGCTGGCGGATGAAATCAATCGCGCGCCGCCGCGCACGCAAAGCGCCTTGCTCGAAGCGATGGCAGAGCAACAGGTCAGCATCGACAGCCACAGTCATGCCCTGCCCGATCCGTTCTTCGTGATCGCCACCCAGAACCCGGTCGATCTGGCTGGCACTTTTGCGCTGCCGGATTCGCAACTCGATCGCTTCCTGCTGCGTCTATCGATGGGCTACCCGGATGCCGCTGCCGAACGCGCCATGCTGGCGGGCGAAGACCGTCGCCAACTGATTGCGCACACGCAGGCCGTCTTCAGCACCCAGGACGTGCTGGCGTTGCGGCAGCGTGCGACAGCCATCCATGCCAGTGCCGAGCTGATTGCCTACGTGCAGCGATTACTGGCCGAAAGCCGTCGGCATCCCGGCGTGCAGGCCGGATTGTCGCCACGCGCCGGGCTGGCGCTGTTGCAGGTCGCGCGGGCGATGGCACTGCTGCGCGGGCGGCTTCATGTGCTGCCGGACGATGTCCAGTACGTTTTTCCTGCGGTGGCCAGTCATCGACTGGTAACCCAGGCCGAGGCCGGAGACCGCGACGCGCTGGCGCGGAAGATTCTGTCGATGGTCGCCGTGGACTGATGCGGACGACGCTGCAGACCGCATGGCGCAGGCTCTCCGAATGGGCCGAGAAGCGTCTGCCCTCGCTGACCCGCCTGCGCGCGGAGGAGCCCCTGCCGATCCGCATCCATCGGCGACGCCTGTACGTGCTGCCAACCCGCTACGGTCTTTTTCTCAGCGTCCTGCTGTTCGGCATGTTGCTGGGCGCCTTGAACTACAACAACAACCCTGCCTTGATGCTGACGTTTCTGATGGCATCGGTCATGCACACCGCACTGCTGGCGGGATGGCTGGCGCTGCTCGGATTGCAACTGGACGACGTCAGTGCGGAGTCGGTCCACGTCGGTGAGCCCATCCGCTGGCGGCTGCAATGGCGAAGTGGTGGCGACCGGGCAAGACGCGGCCTGCGTCTGCGTCTCGACGCGCGCGAGTTTCCGTTTGAGGTTCTGGACCACCAGATACAGGTCGAGATTCAGCAAAACGCGCTACGGCGCGGCTGGCAGAGCCTGCCACGGCTGGGATTGTCGACCCGACATCCGCTTGGTGTATTCCGCATCTGGAGCTGGCTGCATCCTTCAGCACGTTGCCTGGTCTACCCGGCGCTGGAGGCAAACGCACCGCCACTGCCACTCGACGGCGTGGTCGGACCGCCACGTCGTCAGCGCGGTCCCAGCGAGGATGTACACGGCCTGCGCGACTATCAGCGTGGTGATCCGTGGCGTCTGATTGCCTGGAAGCGCAGCGCGCAAATCGGACATGCCGTGGTGCGCGAATACGAAACCCCGACGCTGGGCGACGTGCACCTGCGCTGGTCTCAACTGAATGGTCTGCCCAACGAGCAGCGCATCAGCCGAATGGCGCGCTGGATCGTCGACGCCGAGCGTCGTTCGTTGCGCTCCACGTTGGAACTTCCGCACCTCACGCTGGGCCCGGCACGCGGCCCGGCGCATCTGCACGCCTGCCTGCGCGAACTGGCGCTGATGCCATGAAGCCCGCCGCCGCCCGCATCGATCGCGAAGCGTTTGTCTGGTGCGCCAGCGCGGCCTTGTTGGCCTTGCTGCCACTCGGATTGCTGCTACCGTTCTGGGTCAGTCTGCTGCTGGGTTCACTCGCCCTGATTGGCAGCGTTGCAGGCTGGCGCGGTCTGCGCATTCCGGCCTGGCTGCGCTTGCTGATGACCCTCAGCACCGCCGGTCTGGTGTTGTATGCGTTCGGCTTCCGACTGGGACGTGATACCGGCGCGGGCTTGCTGGCCACCATGCTCGCTTTGAAACTGCTGGAAACCCAACAGCTTCGCGACGCGCGCAGTCTGGTCAGCTTCAGCCTGTTCGCCCTGATGGCCGCCTTCCTGCAGGACCAAGGTCCGATCACCCTGCTGCTGGCGGTGATTGCCGCGTTGATTGCGCTGGCGGCGCTGATGCATGTCAATCGACTCGAACTACCCGATCCGCAGGCCATGCGATGGTCGCGCCGTCAGCATCTGCAGGCGGTTCTCAAGCTGACCGCGCTGTCGATTCCGCTCGCGTTGGTGGGCTTTCTGTTGTTCCCGCGTCTCGCCAATCCGCTCTGGGGCCTGCCAAACAATGCCGAGGCGCGCACCGGCTTGAGCGAAACCATGGCGCCGGGCGACATGACCCAACTGATGTCCGACGACAGCCCTGCGCTACGCGTGCAGTTCTTCAACGCCAGCCCCGCGCCATCGCAGATGTTCTGGCGCGGACCGGTGCTCACTCAGTTCGACGGTCGGCAATGGAACCTGTTTCGCGGCTTGCGCGAGATTCCCTCCGGCACCTTACTGACCGACGACGTGGCAGTGGACTACGAACTGACCCAGGAACCCACGGACCGTCGCTGGATACTGAGTCTCGACGTGCTTGACGCCGTACCTTCCGACAGCGACGCCAACGAGATCCGTCTGGGCTGGGACCGCAGTCTGCACACTCGCAAGCCGCTCTCGCAGGTCAGCCAGTATCGAATGCGCTCGGCGCTGAAGTTTCGTTTCGAGCCCGAGTTGAAGGCCACCATGCGGCAATGGATGCTGCAACTGCCACAGCAGTACAACCCTCGGACCTGGCTGGAAGTCCAGCAGTGGCGAAGCGAGGGACTCGATGACGTCGCCATCGTCCAGCGCGCACTGAACTGGTTCAACCGCGAGTTCTACTACACGCTTGCGCCACGCCCACTGGGGCAACACAGCGTCGACGAGTTCCTGTTCGACACGCGCGAAGGCTATTGCGAGCATTTCTCGTCCGCCTTCACGGTGATGATGCGAATGGCGGGCATTCCCGCCCGCGTCGTCACCGGTTATCAGGGCGGCGAATACAACCCACTGGGCGACTACTGGCTGGTTCGTCAGTCCGATGCACATGCGTGGAGTGAGGTCTGGCTGCCGAACCGTGGTTGGGTACGCATCGACCCCACCGCCGCCGTCGCGGCAGAGCGGATTCGTGATGGCGGAAGGGACCCGTCCAATGGCCTGCAGACAGAGGCCACCTGGTGGCAATCCACCCTGCACGTCGCCGACTGGATGCGGCGTAGCTGGAACGATCTGGTTCTGGGCTTCAATGCGGCCAAGCAGCAACGCTTCCTGAGCTGGCTTGGGTTTGCCGAGACAGGGATGGCGCAGATGCTGTTGGTGCTTGGCCTGGCAACGGCGCTCGGATTGGCGATCACATTTGTCCTGTTGCTGCGCAGTCAGCGCAACACGCGTTCCGCGCTCAGTCGGGCGCTGGATCGCTTTGCGCGGCGCCTGCGTGTGCCACGAACCGGCAGTCAGACCGAACTGCAGCTAGCCGAACTGGCAGCTCAACGCCACCCCGCCGAGGCGGCGCGAATTCGTGATTTGATTGCGCGCGTGCTGCGACTACGCTATGCCCGTCAGGATGTCGCTGGCCCGGAAAGAGCCGAGGAGGAGCGTCGCGTCGTCCGCGCCCTCAGGCGGTTCCAAGTTCGTCAATCGTGATCCTCAGGAGTTGCCCATGCGCATCACACCCATTCGATGGCTCGTCGCGCTGTCCATCGTGTTTGCTGGCGGTTGTGCCACGGCACCGAAACCGCTGCAGGGCCAGTTTGAACCACTCAGCGCCGACTTGGCGCGCCAGCAGGATGCGCTCGGTAGTGCGGTGCGCTGGGGTGGCGAAATCATTGCCGTCGAAGCCGATGCGCAACAAACCTGCTTCGTGGTGCTGTCGCGCAGCCTGTCGCCCACCGCGCGACCAGTCATCAAACGCGAAGAAAGTCTGGGGCGATTCATCGCGTGCCGACAGGGATTCTATGACCCTGCCCTGTTTGCCGAGGGCCGCGACATTACGGTCACAGGTCGCGTTGCCGACTACGAGTCCCGCAAAGTGAGTAATTTCGACTACCGCTATCCGCGCGTCGCGGCCGAGGTGATTCATCTGTGGCCAGAGCGTCGACCAGCCGACCCGCGCCACCTGCCTCCAGTGGGAATGTACTGGCGCTACGATCCGTTCTGGTTCTGGTAATTGCACCGGCGTGAACCCGCTCGCCAACAGGGGAGCGGGCTGCAGCGTTCTCAGACCTCGTGCTCGGCGGCGTATCCGCCCGCAATGCCCTTCACTGCCACCGCCACCGCGTTGTGCGGATGCAGGCTTTCGAAGTGCGACGCGCGCACCCAGAAGTCCGCCACACGCTCGTCATCGTTCAATGCCGCCTGCATGCGCCGCGCCGCGTCTTCGCAGAACATCAGATTCTGTCCGTTAAGCAGGGCGAAGGCCTGCTCGTCTTCCCGCTTCACCGCGGTCTGCACCGGCGTCTGCAACGCCTGTTCGACGCGGTCGATCAGGTCGATCATCGGGAAGTTCTGGAACGAGGGCTGCAGACGAACCCGGATGTCGGCGTGCGAGCGCTGACTGTGCGGCGTTGCCACAATGCCCTGCTCACTGCCCAGCCATGCCAGCACGTCCGCGTGAGAGAGCGGTGACGACACGGGAAAATCGCGCTGGAACTGTTCCTGGATCAGTTGACGGGCCAGTGCTGCGGAACACGGACAGGTGCTCGAATAGGCGATCTGCAGACCCAACTCGACGCTGAAATGCGCGGGCTGCATCACCGCCGTGATGACCGTGGGATAGTTCCGCCAGCCACTGTGATCACTGCGCAAGGCCTTGCGACGAACCAGTTGATCAAACTCGATACGCACCATGGCATGATCCGACAGCTCGGCATGCGAGTCGAGAAAATCCTTCAGCAGACGACGCAGGCTCGCTGGCGTGATGGGCTCGGACGACAAGGCGCGGTCGACGTGCAAGTAAAGCCGCGACATATGGATACCGCGAACGTCGGATCGCTTCAGGTTGACAAAGGCGTTGACCTTGGCGCCGCTGTTGAGCATCCGGCCATCACTGCTGGCGACACTGACCGGCGTCTCGATTTCGCCCATGCCGACCCACGACAGGGCACCCGCGACCACGGGTCGCGCCTCGGAAGCGATGTCGGGCATCACGCGCACCGCGCATTCAGATGAACGTGGCGCCACGGGCTTCTCCTTGCGATCAGTCATGATTGACGTGTGGGTATCCTAGTTGGGGTGATGTCGCCGGGATGTCAAGTGTTTCCCGGCATTCGAAGTCAGACACCGGACGTCCGTCGCAGCGCGCGCCAAGCATGCCAGACCCAGCCGAGCGGCGTGATGTCCGGGCGTCGCTGCGGATCGGCCAGCGCGCGCAGATGCAAGCGCGTAGCGACGGACCACAGGGTGCTCGCTCTGGCGCGTGCAGCTGGCGTGTCGCGAAGCTCGTGACCAAGCGCAGCGGCCCAATCCTGCTGCCAGCGGCGCTGCAGCGGATCATCACTGCCGGGGTCAACCGACTCGACCGACAAGGCATGGCGCGCGCACAGATCGAGCGGCAACAGACTGCGTTCCGCGTGCTCCGCACTGTGCCGCCGCAGACGCGCCAGCAACAGGTCAGCGCAACGCCAGTCGTTGTCCGCACTGCCGCCCCACAGCGCGGACTCGATGCCGACCTGAGCCGCCGCCAGCGGCTGGATCGTCTGCCAGCTTTCGCGCAGATTGGCCGGTCGCACGGCACGGATGCGCAGGCTGCTGGCCGCTTCAACCACGGCGATCCAAGGCTCGACGGACAAGGCCACAGCCGGCAACCCGGACTGCAGCAACGGATGCCGCGCCTGTCCCGAAACGGCCAGCGCCAGGTCTTCTCGCCACCAGCGCAGTTTGGCCAGCGCCACGGCGTCGTCGCGAATCTCGAAGGTCGCGCTGTCGATGGCTTCGTACCAGGCAAACAGGCAGACCGCCTGGTGTCGCTGCGAAGCCGGTAGAAACACTTCCAGCAGCGACCAATGGCGATGTCGCGAACGCCAGTCGTCCAGAATGGAGTCGAGTGCGGTGGTCGGCGAACTGGCGGCGTTCAAGCCAGCAGGTCCTCATCTAACAGATCCAGCGGCGCGTCGATGCAGCGATCCGCGCCCCAGCCCAGCACCGCCTGACGCTCGGCATATCCCCAGGTCACCGCAATGCTGCGTATTCCTGCGGCACGTGCTGCCTCGATGTCGCGCGGATCATCGCCAAGGTAAAGACATTGCGCGGGCGCAACCTGCAACCGTCGGCAAGCCTCCTGCAGCGGCAGTGGATGCGGCTTGCGTTCGGCGCAGGTATCGCCACCAATCAACACCGCCGCGCGCTGCTGCAGATCCAGCGCCTGCATCACCAGGCTCGCCAGCCGCTCTGCCTTGTTGCTGACCACGCCCCAAGCCAGACCGCGCGACTCGATGTGCTGAAGGAGTTGCTCCATGCCTGAAAAAAGGCGCGTCTCGCTCGCCACGTCACTGGCGTAACGCTGCAGGAACTCATCCAGCAGCGACTCCCGCTGCTCGACGGCATGATCGGGCAGCGCCGCCGCCAGCATGGCGCGCGCACCCCGTGATACCTGCGGACGGAATGCCGCGAAATCCATCGGGGCCAAGCCCTGCGCCGCGCGCACGGCATTGGCCGCGCGCCACAGGTCCGGCGCACTATCGACCAGCGTGCCATCCAGATCGAACAGAACCGCACGCCGACTCATGCGGGTTTGCGGGCCGCCGCCAGGTAGTTGATGGCGGTCGGACCGCCGACACGCGCGTTGCGCGTGAACGGGTTGTATTGCAGCCCACTGACGTCGTCGAGTTGCAGTCCAGCGGTTCGCAAGGCGGCACTCAATTCGGAGGGTCGGATGAACTGCGCGTAGCGGTGGGTTCCTCGCGGCAGCAGGCGCATTACGTACTCCGCCCCGGCGATCGCCAGCGCGAACGCCTGCGGTGTGCGGTTTAGGGTCGACAGAAACAGCCACCCGCCCGGTCTGAGCAGACGCGCGCACGCATCGATGACCGCGGCCGGATCCGGCACGTGTTCGAGCATTTCCATGCAGGTGATGACATCGAAGCCGCCCTCACACTCGGAGGCCAGCGCCTCGGCGGCGATTTCGCGATAGTCGACCTGCAAGCCCGATTCATAGAGGTGCAGACGCGCCGTCTCCAGAACCGCCGGGGCGAGATCGATCCCGGTCACCTTGGCCCCCTGAGCGGCCAGCGCCTCACTCAGCAAGCCTCCGCCGCAACCGACATCCAGCACGTCCAGACCACGCAATTCGACGCGCTCCATGACATAACCGAGGCGCGCTGGGTTGAGGTCATGCAACGCACGCGACTCGCCATCCGGGTCCCACCAGCGCGCGGCCAGTCGCTCGAATTGGGCGACGGCAGAAGGATCGACATTGGGCTGCATGGCATGAAATCCAGTGAAGTTGCAGAAACGGGGCGGATGAACGCGGCGGCATCAGCCACTCGGGCGACGCGGAAGGCAGGCAATTCGCTGCCCCCACTGGCGCGCCTTGGCAAGCACTTCCGTGACATCGATATCCACCAGCTCACCATCGACCAGCTTGCGCTCACCGGCTATCCAGACGTCACGCACATTCTGGCGCGCACCGGCGTAGACAAGCTGCGAAATCGGGTCGTAAAGCGGCTGCATCTCGGGCACATCCAGCCGCAGCGTAATGAGATCGGCCTGCTTGCCGACCTCGATCGAACCAATCTGCTCGTCCAGCGCCATGGCACGGGCGCTACCCAGCGTCGCCATCCGCAAGGCCGACGGCGCATCCAGTGCCGCCGCATCCAGCGCGACACCTTTGGCCAGCAGCGCCGCGGTACGCATCTCACCCAGCATGTCGAGATCGTTGTTCGAAGCGCAGCCATCGGTGCCCAGCGCCAGATTCACGCCCGCCTTCTGCAGTGCAGCCGCCGGGCAGAAGCCGGATGCGAGTTTCAGATTGGACTCCGGGCAATGCACGACCGACACGCCCTGCTGCGCGCAAAGTTCGATCTCCGCCGGTGTCAGCTGAGTCATGTGCACCGCCATCAGCTGCTCATTGACCAGATCCAGCCGCTGCAATCGCGCCAGCGGTCGCTGGCGATACTGCTGCAAAGAATCGGACACCTCCTGCGCGGTCTCGTGCACATGGCAATGCACCTGTAGATTCAGTTGCCGAGCCAGCAAGGCAATCCGCTCGAAACTCGCATCCTTGACGGTATACGGCGCATGTGGCGTGAACGCGCAGCCGATCAACGGATGGCCGCGCCATTCATCGTGCACCGCCAGCGCGCGTTCGAAATACTCGTCATCGCTGCGCGCCCAAGGCGTGGGGAAGTCGATGATCGGAAGCCCGACACAGGCGCGGAATCCATGCCGATGGTAGGTATCTGCCGACACATCCGGGAAAAAGTAGTTTTCGTTGGCGCAGGTGGTGCCGCCACGCAGCATTTCGACGATCGCCAACTCGGTACCGTCGCGCACGAAGTCCGCTCCCAGTACCGCCGCTTCGACCGGCCAGATATGCCCCTGCAACCAGGTCATCAAGGGCAGATCATCCGCCAGGCCGCGCATCAGGCTCATCGGGTTGTGGGCATGCGCATTCACGAAGCCCGGCAACAGGATGCAGTCCGGCCTTTGCACACGACTGCGCGGCAGATAGCCGACCAGCGCCGTCTCAATCGGCAACAGATCGACAATCCGCCCTTCGTGGATCACCACCGCATGCTTGGCCAGCGCCACCCCGTGGGGCTCCACGGGAATGACCCAGCCAGCTTCAATCAGCAGATCGACTTCACGCATCGTTCGCGCCTCGCCTGGAACGCCCGCGTCCGGCGCGGGTTGCGCCGGTGGAGCTGGTCAATGCAGTGCTGGCGCCAGCACGCCACCCGCACTCACTTCACGCGGCTGACGTACTCGCCACTGCGCGTATCGCAGCGGATCTTCTCGCCATTTTCGATGAACAAGGGAACGCGCACGGTTGCACCGGTTTCCAGCTTGGCGGGCTTGCCGCCGCCGGAAGCCGTATCACCGCGCACGCCAGGATCGGTCTCGACGATCTGCAACTCGACAAAATTCGGCGCCGCCACCGCCAGTGGCGAACCATTCCACAGCGTCACCACACACATCTCCTCGCCCTTCAACCACTGCGCGGCGTCGCCCATCGCGGCGGCATCGGCGCTGTATTGCTCGAACGACTCCTGATGCATGAAGTGCCAGAACTCGCCATCGCTGTAGAGGTACTGCATGTCGGTATCAACGACATCCGCGCCCTCGACAGATTCGTTGGCCTTGATGGTCTTTTCCGTGGTCCGGCCATTCTTCAGATTGCGGATACGGATGCGGGTAAAGGCCTGGCCCTTGCCCGGCTTGATGAACTCCGCTTCAACAATGGTGTACGGATCACCATCGACGATGATCTTGAGTCCGTTTTTGACATCGTTCAGACCGAAACTGGCCATGCATGCTCCAGAGGAAGTGGCCGCACGAGCGGCTAGAATGGGCGGATATGAATTCTCGAAGACCCGGAAAACAGCCCGGATGCGAGCGCGCATGATAACCGCAAGCTCCCAGACGGCACAGTCCACGCTGACCGAACAGCCCCACTCGCCCGACTGGCGCCAGCAGTACCGACAAGCCATCACCGACCCGCACGAACTGCTGCAGATGCTCGGATTGACCACGCTGGCCAGCCGGTTGGCGGTCGAACTGCAGGGCTTTCCAATGCGTGTGCCGCGCAGCTACGCCGCACGCATGCGACACGGTGATGCCGACGATCCGCTGTTGCGCCAGGTTCTGCCGCTCGATGACGAAAACCGCCTGCATCCCGGTTATGGGTTCGATGCGGTCGGCGATCACAATGCGCGCACCGCGCAAGGCGTGCTGCAGAAATATCACGGCCGCGCGCTGCTGATCGCGACAGGCAGTTGCGCGATCCACTGCCGCTATTGTTTCCGCCGTCATTTCCCCTACGCGCAGGACATCGCAGCGGCATCCGACTGGCAGGAAGCCCTGCACCAACTGCGTCGTGATGAAAGCATCAGCGAGGTGATCCTCAGTGGCGGCGACCCGCTGGCACTGGCCACCCACAAGCTGCGCCAGTTGAGCGACGCGCTGAACGCCATTCCGCATATTCACCGGCTGCGCATCCACACGCGCCTTCCCATCGTATTGCCCGCACGCGTCGATGACGAGTTCTGCGCCTGGCTGCAGTCCGTGCCGCAAAAGACTGCGCTGGTCCTGCACGCCAACCATGCCCAGGAGCTCGACTTGGAAGTGATTCGAGCCTGTCAGCGACTGCGGCAATGTGGCACCGTCCTGCTTAATCAGGCGGTCCTGCTGCGCGGCGTCAATGACGAGGTCGGAAGCCTGCGAGAACTGTCCGAGCGACTGTTCGACGCGGGCGTACTGCCCTACTACCTGCACCAGCTTGATCGCGTCCATGGCACCGCGCATTTCGCGGTGGACGACGACACAGCGCTGCAACTCTGTGCTCAGTTGCGCCGTCAGCTACCGGGCTATCTGGTACCGCGCCTGGTGCGCGAGATCGAAGGCGAGGCCAGCAAAACACCGCTCGGGGAAGGTCAATTTACGTGACGCAACAGACGTATTCGGAGTGCAACCGTTGGCATGCGCACAGGTTTTGTGTAGAACGTGCCTTCCGTCGGGCAAAGCCTGACGCTCGTCGCCAGTATTAGACCTTTTGGAGCCAGTCACGCCCATGGCGAACCAGGACACGCCCATTCGATTGATCTTGCTGCAAAGTCATGTCGAACACGGCGAAATCATCAGCTCCGCACTTCGCAACGGTGGCTTCGCGGTGCGCTTGAGTCGCGCCAACGACATTGACGAACTGACGACGCAGCTCGAGAGCAACACGACCGACATCGTGCTTGCCGCCTACCAGCACCCGCATTGCACCTTGGAACAGGTCTCGGCCGCGCTGCGCGCCAGCCCCAGCGACGCCGTGTTGATTGCCACCCATGACAGCGTCGACGAGGACATTCACGCCGCGATCTACCAACACGGTGCCTGCCAGCTGATCAATCTGAAACGCCCGGCGCAGGCCTTGGCCGCCACACGCTGGGCCATGGTGCACCTTAGCGAACTCCGAAGCAGCCGACGTCTTGCCCTTGCTCTGAGGGAAAGCGAGCGTCGCTGCGATGCGCTGATCGACTCGTCGCGTGATCCCATCGCGTATGTCCACGAGGGCATGCACATCCGGGCCAATCAGGCCTACCTGGAAATGTTCGGCTACGACGATCTCGAAGTGCTGGAAGGCATCGCCGTTCTCGACCTGATCGATGACCGCGACGCCGATGCGTTCCGGTCGGTGCTCAAGAAACTGGCGCGCGGCGAACCACCACCCTCGTCGCTGGCGCTGCGCGCGACCCGCGCCGATGGCGAAGTCTTCGATGCGGTCATGGAATTCGCCAATGCCAGTTATGAAGGCGAGGCCTGTCAGCAGATCGTGTTCCGGCGCAATGAAACCCCAAAGCTGAACGATCCCGTCACCGGATTGTTGTCGCGCACCCAGTTCATGAGTCTGCTCGATGCCGCGTTGGCACGTGGTCTCAAGGGCGCGCAGAACGAAGCGGCGCTGCTGCTGGAAATCGACAATTTCGGCGTCGTGCTGAACGAGATCGGACTGAACCACGCCGACGAACTGCTGCGCGACCTCTCCGACCTGCTGCGCAATCAACTGACAGACGGCGCTGAAATGGCGCGTTTGTCCGACCACAGTTTCGGCCTGCACCTCGTCAATAGCGACTTTGCGCAGACACGCGAGTTCGCCGAACTGCTGCGCGCCAAGGTTCAAGGTCACATCATCGAGGTCGGCAAGCGCTCACTGACGCTGACGCTGAGCATCGGCGGCGTGCAGATCGGCCCCAAATCGGTCGATGTTGCCACCGCGCTCGGCAAGGCCAGCCAGTGCCTGCAGATTGCCCTGTCAGAAGGCGGCAACCGTAGCCAGTTGTTTGACCCGTCCGCCGACGACCACGAGGAAGCCGCGCGCATCAAGGCCTGGGTCGAACGCATCCAGTCGGCACTGAAGTCGAACGAGTTCCTGCTCTACTACCAACCCATCAGCAGCTTGCAGGGCGAAACCGGCGAGTTCTACGAAACCCTGCTGCGCATGAAGGGCAGCGATGGGGAAATCGTCCCGCCACTGACCTTCCTGCCGATCGCGGAAGACCACGGCCTGATCGAGAAGATCGACCGCTGGGTGCTGTCGCATGCGATTGCCGCGCTTGCCAAGCGCAACGAAACCGGAACGCGTACCCGCCTGCTGGTCAAACTCACGCCACAGAGCATGCTCGATCCCAGCCTGCCCACGTGGATCGGAAACCTGTTGAAAACCAGTGGCGTCGGCGGTGATCAGCTGGTGTTCGGCATCGCGGAAAGCCGCGTCGCCACCCAGCTCAAGGCAGCCCAGGACTTCCTGCGCAAGGTCGCATCACTTGGCTGCGCGATGTGTATCGAACAGTTCGGCACGTCGGGCAATTCGTTCGATCTGCTCAAGCATCTGGACGCATCGATGCTCAAGATCGACCGGCGCTTCACCGAAGACCTGGGCCGCAATGTGGAGAACCAGCGCCGCGTCAAGGCCATCGCCGAGCGTGCACGCGCGCAGGAAAAACTGACCATTGCCGAGTTCGTGCAGGATGCGGCCAGCATGAGCGTGCTGTTCACCAGTGCGGTCAGCTTCGTAGAAGGCAACTTCCTGGCGGCGCCAGGCACCGAGATGAACTACGAGTTCTGATGCACTGACGCCGGGACGAATCCGCGTCCGGCTGGATTGCCGGTCGAGCTCAGGTGACCTCCCTGAAACACTCGCCCGAAGCCGTCTGCACGGCTTCGGGCCGGGTACGCGTGTCGAATCAATCAGCGCTGCGACTGCAAGGCAGCAATGCGTTCTTCCAGCGGCGGGTGACTAAGGAACAGGCGCTGCAGTCCCTGACTCATGCGCCCCGAGATACCGAAGGCCTGCACCGCATCCGGCAAGGTGTTTTCGCCGTGATTGTTCTTGAGTCGCTGCAACGCAGCGATCATCTTCGGCGCGCCGACCAGTTTTGCGGCCCCCGCATCGGCACGGTATTCGCGGTATCGGGAAAACGCCATGGCGATCATCGAGGCCAGAATGCCCAGCACGATCTGCGCCACCATACTGACCACAAAGAAGCCGATGCCACCCTCGCGCTCATTGCGGAATACGACCTGATCGACCAAGCGCCCAATCAGTCGCGACAGCACGATCACGAAGGTGTTCAACACGCCCTGCAACAGCGCCATGGTCACCATGTCGCCGTTTGCCACATGACTGACTTCATGCGCCAGAACCGCTTCGGCCTCATCGCGATTCATGCCCCGCAGCAAGCCGGTCGACACCGCCACCAGCGAGTTGTTGCGGCTTGGCCCCGTCGCAAAGGCGTTGATCTCCGGCGCATCGTAGATCGCCACTTCCGGCACCTGGATGCCCGCCGCCTGCGCCTGCCGCTGCACGGTGCTCAACAACCAGGCTTCAAGCTCATTGCGCGGTTGGGTGATGACCTGCGCACCGGTGCTCTGCTTGGCCACCCACTTCGACATCAACAGCGAAATGATCGACCCGCTGAAGCCCAGGATGGCGCCAAAAATCAGCAATCCGCCGAAATCCTGCCCACTGGCAGCGAGATACTGATCCACGCCCAGCAAGCGCAATACGATGCTGGCGACCAGCAGAACCGCCATATTGGTGGCGAGGAACAACAGAATCCGCTTCATGGTTTTCAACTCCTTTCGTTGACCACAAACGCTAACCGTGCACCGACAATGTGGCAAATGACGTCAAAATCAAGCCAAGGTCTGATTGCTCGATGAATGCGCGCTATCGTGGCCGCTTTGCGCCCTCGCCCACCGGTCCGCTGCACATGGGCTCACTGCTCGCTGCGCTGGCCAGCTGGCTGATGGCGCGCCGTGCTGGCGGAGAGTGGATTGTCCGTATCGAGGACATTGACACGCCACGTTGCCTGCCCGGCATGGATCAGCAACAGTTGCACACGCTGGCAGCCTTCGGCATGACGAGTGACCGTCCGGTGGTCTGGCAAAGCCAGCGCGGCCGCCTGTATCAACACGCCGTGGATCGATTGATCGCGTCAGATGCGGTCTTTTCGTGTCGCTGCAGTCGCACCAACCTGCAGTCGTCGGCGGGCGGCATTCATCGACGCTGCGTCGCCGCGCCAAGCGGCGATCAACCCGCGCTTCGCCTGCGCGTTCCAGATCACTGCGAAATCCGCATCGACGATGCCATCCAGGGCAGCGTGGTGCAGCGCGTCGATGAGGACGTTGGCGATTTCGTACTGCGCCGCGCCGACGGCCTCTGGGCGTACCAACTCGCGGTGGTGGTCGACGATGCCGAACAGGGCGTGACCCATGTCGTGCGCGGCGCAGACCTGCTGGACTCCAGTCCGCGACAACGTTTGCTGCAACAACGCCTGGGACTGCCCGCAGTGCAGTACGCGCATCTTCCGCTGGTGCAGGACAGCAACGGGCAGAAGCTGAGCAAGTCCAGCCTGGCCATGCCGGTCGAGGCCAGTCGCCCGATTCCCGCCTTGCAGCAGGCGTGGCGGCTGCTTGGACAAACCGACCTCGTGCAGGCGAATCAACCGGTGGAGTGGCTGCAACGGGCGCTCACATCGTTTCAACCGGAACGGATCCCGCGCCACGTGACGCCCCCTGCCATGGTCGAATCGTCGCCGCACGGGACAAGCGCATTCCCTGTGTAGAATCTGTTATTCAGCGCGGGCACACGCGCCATAGTCACCAGCAGCACTCACCGGGAGAGCGAAAATGACGGCACGCGTAGCATTGGTCACGGGCGGGACGGGCGGCATCGGCACAGCGATTTGCAAGCGACTGGCAGGCATGGGACTGCGTGTCGCCACCAACTATCGCAACGAGGCCAAGGCACAGGAATGGCAGGCAGCACGCAAAGCGGAAGGCTTCGATATCGCCATCGTTCCGGGCGATGTCGGCACCCCCGAGGGTGGCGCAGCCATGATCGCCGCCGTGGAAGCCGCGCTCGGCCCGGTCGATGTGTTGATCAATAACGCCGGCATCACGCGCGACGGCACGTTTCACCGCATGAGTGCCACCCAATGGCACGAAGTGATCAACACCAACCTCAACGCCTGTTTCAACGTCACGCGCCCGGTCATCGATGGCATGCGTGATCGCAAGTGGGGCCGGATCGTCCAGATCAGTTCCATCAACGGCTTGAAAGGCCAGTATGGGCAGGCCAACTACGCTGCGGCCAAGGCCGGCATGCACGGCTTCACCATTTCGCTGGCACGCGAGAACGCCAAGCTGGGCATTACCGTCAACACCGTCTCGCCCGGCTATGTCGCCACCGACATGGTGATGGCCGTGCCCGAGGAAGTCCGCGCCAAGATCGTCGCCGACATTCCCACCGGTCGCCTCGGAAAACCGGAAGAAATCGCCTACGCGGTGGCCTTTCTGGTCTCCGACGAAGCAGCATGGATTACCGGTTCCAATCTGGACATCAATGGCGGCCATCACATGGGCTGGTAAGATGCTTGCGTTGCTGCGTCGCAGCGACTGCGTCAGCCCCCAGCCAGTCTCTCCGTCGCGCTCACGCGTGACGCTTCCAGCGAGTAGTTGCCATGTCCAAGCCGCGCATCATCAAGAAGTACCCCAACCGCCGTCTGTATGACACGGATATCTCCAGCTACATCACACTGGAAGATGTCCGCCAGTTGATCGTCGACGGTGAGGAAATCGAGGTTCGCGACGCCAAGACGGGTGAGGATCTCTCGCGCTCGGTATTGCTGCAGATCATCGCGGAGCATGAGGAGCGCGGCCAGCCGATGTTCTCCACGCAATTGCTGAGCCAGGTGATCCGCATGTATGGCGACTCGCTGCAGGGCTTCATGGGCAGCTACCTGGAACGCAGCATGCAGTTGTTCATCGATCAGCAGCATCAGTTCCGCAGCCAGTTGAACAACCTGTTGGGCAAGACGCCGTGGTCGATGCTGAACTCGCTGACCGAACGCAACATGGATCTGTGGCGGTCGTTTCAGGATGGTTTGCTGAAGTCGGGCGGTGTCATGGGTGGCGTTGAAGGCAGCAAGGCAGAGCCTGCCAAGCCGGAAGCGAGCAATCCCGCCTCCGACCCACGCCAGACTGGACCGCGCCGTCGCTGATCCGCACGTACGCGAGCGGTGACACAAAACAAGAACGCCCCGATCGGGGCGTTTTTGTTGGGGCAGAGCAACGCGTCGAGCGATTCAGCGGTTTGCCAACCAGGCATCCACTGCATCCGGCACTTCCTTCTGCGCGCGGCTGGATACGTAGATCCCGATGTGACCACCACGGAAGGAAAGCTCTGAGTAGTCGCGTGTGCCCACTGCCTTTGCCATGGCCTTGGACGCGGCGGGCGGAACCAGATGATCCTGCTCGGCAAAGATGTTCAGCACCGGACAGCGCACGCGCGACAGGTCGACATCGTGGCGGCCGATCTGCAGGCCTCCGCGAATCAGCTTGTTGCCCTGATAGAAATCACGGATGAACTGCCGGAATGTCTCTCCCGCCTGATCCGGTGAATCGAAGATCCACTTCTCCATGCGCATGAAGCTCTCGACTTCATCCGCATCTTCGACCACATCCAGCATCCCGACATACTTCTGCAGGAACAGCCGATAGGGCTTGAGCGTGAGGTAGCAGAAGTTCATCAAATCCGCCGGAATGTTGCCCAGCGTATCGACGAACAGGTCGATGTCCATTTCGCGCGTCCAGTGCGAAAGCATGTTGTCCGGGGTATGGAAATCCACCGGCGTGACCATGGTGATCAGATTGCGGACCCGCTCGGGATGCATCGCGGTGTAGCACAACGAGAATGCCCCGCCCTGACAGATACCCAACAGGTTGATCGAAGGTAGACCGTGACGACGACAGACTTCCTCGACGCAGGCGTGCAGCCAGCCGTTGATGTAGTCGTCCAAGGTATCGAAACGATCAGACAGGTCGGGGTAGCCCCAGTCGATCAAATAGATGTCATGCCCCCGCGCCAGCAGTTGTCTGACCAGTGAGCGATCTTCCTGCAGATCGACCATGTAGGGACGATTGACCAGCGCATAGCTGATCAGAATCGGGACCTGTTCGGTGGGCGCATGCTCGCCCTTGTAGCGATACAACGTGACGCGCTCATCGCTGAACACCGCCTCTTTCGGCGTGGCACCAAACTCCACTTCGCCCACTTCCGCCAATACGCGCGCGCCGTTGCGAAGCTGCCGCTGCGTAGTCAACCATTCCTGCGTCCACTGTGCGGGTGAAAATCCAATCGGTCCGAACATTGATCAGCCCCCCTTTCGCTTGGCGGACTTGCCTGCGCTGGAACCCACCACCTTGCCGATCGCCGGTGGCGGCACAAGTGCAATCAAGGGCTGCGGCTTGGTCGCCTTGCGCTTCAGTGGCAGCACCTTGGCACTGGGTGCCGGGGCAGCGACAACGGTCCTCGTCGCCGTCTTTCCGCTGCGCTTGGCCTTGGAAGGCGCTGCAGCCCGTGGACGGGGCGGAGAAGCCCGCTTGCTTGACACCGCGGTCGCACGCCGCGAGGCGGCGACCTTGGTCGGCGCAGGGTCCGGCGAACGTGCCGCGGGCGCCTCGACGGGTCGCGCCACCACTTCTGAACGGAGCGGGTCCGGCGCCGTCGCGCGACGCTGCTCCAGCATCTGCAGTCGACGCTTGATGTCGCGCAGTTCGAGCTTCAGCGCATGCGTCTTGCGATGGGCACCGTCCAATTCGGCACGCGTCGGCAATCCCATCGCCGCCGACGTGCTGTCCAGAATTTCCTGCCCTGCCGCGCGCAGGCGCATCTGGGCGTTCACCAGCTCACCGTAAAGATGGCGGTAATCGTCCGCCAACGCCGCTTCGGCAAAGGCCTCCTCACTGGCGTCCACCCACACGTCAAACACCGCACGCATCGACTTCAACTGTTTGTCCGGCGCGCTGTGTGCCTGCAAACGCTGCTCGAATCGGCGCATGCCCTCAGCCTGAACGGCCTGCATTTTCTGACCGTAGCGCTGCATGACCTCAAGGTAGGCATCGCGCGCTTTCAGCCACGCCTGCCAGCGCCCCTGATGCTCACGCGCAAACCCCAGACCCGGCGTATCCAATGCCTGTTGCCAGGACTGCGTGAGCGCGCTCGGCAAGCCGGGTGCGGAGAGCGATTCCTGCATGGCCTTGCGCCACAGACTGGCCAGACCACCGCCATCCAACTGTAGCAGGTCCGGCATGCTGCCCATCGACTGCTGCAGCATCTGGTAGAACTGCTGCGCCTGCCCCATCCAGTCCATGCCCGGACCCGCGGTCGGCGCACAGACGTTGCCGAATGGGTTCCACGACGGCGCGCTGGGAGGCATACCGGGGAAGCTCATCCCTGGCGGCATGAAGCCGGTTGCCGAGGGACTGAGAAACGGACTGGCGACCGGTTCGCGCATCATCGAGTTCCAGAACGCCATGCTGCGTTCGCCCCACGCGTTAACCGAATCCAGAAACGGATTGCTGCTGTTCGCTGCCATGCCCGTCTGCCTCTGCAAAGTGTCTGCGCGGATGCTATCACCGCGCCCGGGTCATTTCTTGCAGTGCGTCAAATCTGCGCGACCAAGGTCGAACCGGATCGCTGCCCTACTGCAGACGCTCCAGGAAGGCCCAGATGCGAGGCAGTCAGCGCTTCCGCCCCGCGCGACTGTGCGGGGATGGCCAGCGATGTGCGCGATGGCGTCCTGCCCGCATCCAGATCGGCATTCAACAGGTCCAGTGCGCGCCAGGCGTAGGGCATCAAGGGCAGATAGCGCATCCCCAGATCCGGCAGGCCGAGGAAGGCGTCGAAATGCTGGGCATGCGGCACTTGCCAGTACTGCACGTCGCGCTGCTGCGATTGCGCCCAGGCGACATACGGTGCGCTGCTGAAGGCGGCAGGGATCAGCCCATCGTCCAAACCGTGAATCACCACCACCGGCAGCCCGACACGCGGCAACCCGACCGCCGTTTCGGCAACGGCGGCACGCAGCGATTGCGATTCGGCGGAATCGGTCGTCCACAAGGCGCGCAAGCAGGCCAATGCCGCCATGCGACGACTCTGGGCCGGATCATTCAGCAGCACACCCACACCCGGCGGAATCCCGCTGCTGTCACTCCACCACGTGGGCATCGCGGCGTGCGCGGCCTCGCCCGCTGCGACAATCGCATAGCCACAGGGCATGGCGGAGACATCGGTGCGCAGATAGGCCGATGCGTACGCCGCAGCCACCGCACGCCACAGGTCAAAGCGCGTCGACAGCGCCGCCGCCTGAAGCGCCGCATCCGTCCACCCTCCCGCGCGCAACACGCTGAGCGCTTCGTCAGCGGCGCCCGGCATGGCATCCGACGTCAACAAACCTAGCTCGTGCGCTTCCGCACAGGCGTTTTGCCACTCGGGCAACGCCCCCAATGCACTGCTCAACAGGGACAGATGACCCAGTTGCGGCGAACTCAACGCGCAGGGCATCAGCAGTGCCGCTTCGGTCAGGTAGTCATACGCGGCGCGCGCGCTGTGTCCGGCCTCGCCCGCCTGTGGCGCATAGGTGTTCGGCGCCACCGCCACGACGCCATCCAGCCAGGGCTCGATGTCCTCGGCGGCACGCAGAACCGCTGCACCACCGTTGGAAACCGCCACCGCCAGAATGCGCGTGTTGGCAAACTCGAAGGGCGCGTGTTGCGGGTAGGCTTGTGAAAGCTGCGCCAGCGCGAACTCCGCCGCTTGCCGCACATGCCGCCCCCAGTCGGCTTCCGGGTTGTCTTGCGAGTGCGCATGCTTGAACGACACCGCGCCCGCGCCATCCAGCTTGGTGGCACGCGGCTGGAATTCCAACTCGCCCGCGCCCACCGGCATCCGGCGACCATCCAGCGCCACGCCGGTCTGTGAATCGTGATCGAAGTAGCCCGTACCGGCGCCCTTGTCGGTGTAGGCCACCGCGCAACCGCGCGGCAATCCCCAGCCACCGGCCATCGAGATCGCACCATAGATGCCACGCGAACCGGACGAAGCGGTGACCACCAGACAGGGCTTGGCCGGATCGAACGCATCCGGCAACTGCAACAGCACACGATGCGGCTGCTTGGCACCCGGCAAACGCGCAAAGGCATGGAACTCGCGACCCGGCACCGGCGACAGATCACCGTACAGCGAGCCCAGGCCACCACCTGGCGCCACATCGGCAATGCCGCGCCAATTGGTCCAGAACGCGCGACGGCGAAGCTCTTCCGCGCTCGGGTTCGACGCCTCCGCGACGACCGGCGGCGTCGCGGACTGCAACCCTGCAAGGCCCAATCCGGCGGTCAACAGATCATCCGACTCACCACGGTGGGTCGTCTCAAGCACCGTGGACCACGGCGTCGGTTTGTCCACCGGCTGCTCCTGCGTTGCGGTCGCCCCAGCGGACGACGGGTTCACCGATGGCGGCGCGGCATCGCGACCGCAGCCACTCAGGGCCACCGTCACGCACGAGATCAAACACAGACGAAAGGCGTTCATCCACCCAGTGAGCCAGCAAGCGGCAGCGCTGCCCATCGTACTTTGGTGGCATGTTCACGGTGCTGGCTCTGAACGGCCGCTCACGCATCACGCCTTCAAAGACCGCCTGCCTTGATCGGGAGTCAACACCTTGCACCCCGCGCTGCCTGCGCACGTTTCGCGAAGCACAACCGAACCGTGCCGTAATCTCGCCTCGCCTGCATTCACGACCCGCTCGGTCACTTGCGCGATGTGGCGCAGCCCTATCGAGAACACTGGCGGGGATGGTCAGTCCAAGAGCGGGTCAGCAGGGATAAGGAGAAGCCCGGACGACGGGAGGTGTTTTGTCGGCCCTGTTTACTTGGGTGGCGAAATGGTGGGCCTAGTCTCGGCCCCTACTGCAATGGAAAAACTCTGATTGATTGAAGGATCACATTCGCTGCCGCTTCGGCATCGGCGCGCCAGTCCTGCCGCGTGAAACCGCCCACCCGAACACTGACCTCGATGTAATTTCGATCATCAAAAGGGGTGACGTATCTACTCCCTGTCAATCGATACTTAACCCGAATCCAGCGTCTTTCACCAATCGTTAGAGGATAAAATTGTATCGGCACATTCTGGGCCTCTGGAACTACGCCATCCGTCTCTTCGAAGCGCAGGTTGTTCTCGATTACCGCAGCCTTTAGCGCGCCATCGCCAATCAAAGGATGCTCTGAGCGACGCAATCCGATGTTTGCATGCAAGCCCCCGTCAGCATGCACAAACCGGCTTGATCGATACTCCCAGTGGCGTCGAAGAAGATATGGACCGAGGCCTATGTCATCAAACACGCCACGACCGCCGAGATCAAGCCTCTGCGGGATTTTGAAGACTGGATAGTCTCCGCTTTCGCCTGGCGGCACGGTGAACTGGACGATCTGATCATCCACCTGCACACGGTAAGCCTTCCAAGTTCGGGTATCCGCTGTTGGTCTCGTCGAGGATATTGCGACACCCCCACATCCCACAGACATGAGGCACCCTAGCAGGGCTAAAAATCGAATGATGCTCATGGATCGCTCCCACTTGCAGCGGGGTAGGCATGTGTATGTGGGCTGTTCGGGCCGGGGACTTAGGGTCGGATCCAGCATCGTAGCACTCCGCTATCCATGGCTCCGGGTGCGACCCGCTCGCACGACACGTCCCACGGTCGTGAAATGGACGCCGAAGTATTCGGCGATCTGTTGGTAGCTGTATTCGCCCGTCTTATGCGTCACTGCGCTCGCGGAATATTCACGTCGTCCGTGGGGGAAGTAACTGCCTTCTGCGTCTGCTGCATGCGCTCGACGAACGCGTCGTCGCCGAGGAAAACCTGTCGGTTGAGATGGCGCCAGATCGAGTCGCCGCCCATGCCGTCGGCAACAAACTCCACGTAGCGTTGAATCGCCTCGGCGCGACGCTTGCCAAATTGCGCCAACAACCCATCGACCACCAGCCACGGTGGTCGTGGCTCCATACCGACCGTCGCACGGTAGCTGCTCCACCGCCACGCCTCAGGCGCTGCCACCATGCCCGCGCGCACCGGATTGAGCACGACGTAGCGTGTCAGCTCGCGAAGATATCGATCCGCGTCGACCAGGATCGCCTTGTAGCGCCCTTGGAACAGGTGACCAACCCGGCCATGACGGCGATTGCTCGCCTGCGTATACACGCCATTGAGCTGGCGCATGCCGTTCGACAGGTTCTTGTCCGGCGTCTCGATCACCAGATGGTAGTGGTTGCCCATCAGACAATACGCGTGGCAGACCCAATTCGCGTCCGCCACCACCTGCGACAGGATTTCCAGAAACCGCGAGCGATCCTCGTCGTCCTCATAGATCGCTTCACGCCGATCACCCCGCGACGTGACGTGATACAGCGCCCCACAGAATTCGATCCGGATCGGTCTAGCTATCGGCCAGATCTAGACACACTTTGCATCAATGCTAGACCTGGCCCTGCACCCCTGGCCCTGCACCCCTTGCGCGATGTGGCGCAGCCCTATCGAGAACACTGGCGGGGATGGTCAAGCCAAGAGCGGGTCAGCAGGGTTAAGGAGAAGCCCGGACGACGGGAGGTGTTTTGTCGGCCCTGTTTACTTGGGCGGCGCAACCCTCAACGTTGCACGCGAAAAATCGTGTAACGCGTACCGACAAGCTGATGAAAGTACAGTGCGCGCTCGTCAACCGAGAGTGTCGGCGCCTCCACCAGACCTTGCGGTAACCGGACCCGCTGAGGAGGCTCGAACGCGGCATCAACGTGCCACCGGGTGCTGCGAAAGATGGCGAACTCGCCATCAGCATAACGGGTGAAGAATAGCTCCAGGCCATTCCTCGACAGGCTGGGTGCGTACTCAAGATCGCTAGTGTTGATCGCCGCGAGCAAATCGCTGCTGTTCGCCAAACGTGAGAATCCGCCGCCAGTGCGACCAGCAATGGCGAGGTCTGCGGCGTCCGGAAACGGCGAACCACTGAACACACCATCGACAAAGATCAGCGTGTTGCCATCAGCGCTGATTTCGGCATCGAAGTTGAGCTGCCCTAGCAGGCCACGAGTGATTCCCTCAACCAAGCCAACGCCGCTGACGTCGCCCTCCGTGAAGCGACCCTGATAGACCGTCGAGAGTGTCTGCCCATAGGACCGTGTCGACACAAAATAGAGGTTCTGTTCCTGATCCATGCTGGCAACGCCATCAAGCGCCGACGAGTTCGCGTTACCAATTGGCCCACGGTAATCGAACAGCAAATCGTTGATCCGTTCCGCATAGTGCAGGTCCGTGTTGACCTCGGGGGCGTTGGAGTTATTGAACAACAGGTAGCGACCATCGCGTGACAGGAAAGGCTCCATGGCGTCCTGATCGTAACCACGAATGATCACCGCTTGCGCGGCGCCGAAAGCGAGATACTCACTGCTCGCAAGTGATTGCGTACAGTTCCCCACTCCCTTGATGGCCGCCAACTGCACCAGTTGCGCCGTATGACTGCCGTCCACACCGGCCAAACTCGCCGTGGCATGAGTGCAGTCCTCGAAGCGAAGGCTCAGCGTGCCCCAAGGCTCAACGGTATTCATAGGATGGGCAAACACACCACCCGCACCACGCATCACCGTCAGGTTGATTGCCACGCCGAGTTCAATTTCGCCGGTAAGCGGCTCGCTAAGCAGCCAGAGTCGTCGTCCCTGTGTGTCGTAGCCATACCAAGTGACGACCATGCCGAAGTCCGTCATCAGCAGGAAATAACCCTCACCGTCGGTGGCGGGGTCATACCAAGCGCCTGAGAACGCCTCCGGTCGACCCACAACACCGGCCACCGCGAGTTCAGCGCCGAACGAAACCATCAGAAGAAAAAGGATCGTATTGAGTAGACGTCGAAGGGAGCAGGCGCGCCTGTTCTCATTGTCATGGCACACCGCAACCCCAGTCGACGTGGCCAAGGGCAAACGTACGCGGCCGGCGATAGGTGCGGGGCTTAGAGTCACGGGGCTCGGGGAAATTAGGGTCAGGGGACTTAGGGGCAGGTCCAGCATCGTAGCACCGCTCTATCCATGGCTCCGGGTGCGACCCGCTCGCACGACACGTCCCACGGTCGTGAAATGGACGCCGAAGTATTCGGCGATCTGTTGGTAGCTGTATTCGCCCGTCTTATGTGCCGCTGCCATTGCGGCGTCGCGGGTGGCGTGTGCGGCGGCAATCTCTGACAGCGGGGGTGCCGGTGGGCGTCGCTGCGCTCGCGGAATATTCACGTCGTCCGTGGGGGAAGTAACTGCCTTCTGCGTCTGCTGCATGCGCTCGACGAACGCGTCGTCGCCGAGGAAAACCTGTCGGTTGAGATGGCGCCAGATCGAGTCGCCGCCCATGCCGTCGGCAACAAACTCCACGTAGCGTTGAATCGCCTCGGCGCGACGTTTGCCAAATTGAGCCAACAACCCATCGACCACCAGCCACGGTGGTCGTGGCTCCATACCGACCGTCGCACGGTAGCTGCTCCACCGCCACGCCTCAGGCGCTGCCACCATGCCCGCGCGCACCGGATTGAGCACGACGTAGCGTGTCAGCTCGCGAAGATATCGATCCGCGTCGACCAGGATCGCCTTGTAGCGCCCTTGGAACAGGTGACCAACCCGGCCATGACGGCGATTGCTCGCCTGCGTATACACGCCATTGAGCTGGCGCATGCCGTTCGACAGGTTCTTGTCCGGCGTCTCGATCACCAGATGGTAGTGGTTGCCCATCAAACAGTACGCGTGGCAGACCCAATTCGCGTCCGCCACCACCTGCGACAGGATTTCCAGAAACCGCGAGCGATCCTCGTCATCCTCATAGAGTCGCTTCACGCCGATCACCCCGCGACGTGACGTGATACATCGCCCACAGAATTCGATCCGGATCGGTCTAGCTATCGGCCAGATCTAGAGCACACTCTGCATCAATGCTAGACCTGACCCCGAACCTGGCAATTGCCGGGTTGCGCAGGTGCCACCGCAAAGACGTCGTAGGCCAGGGTCATTCCACCGTCAGCAGGCTGCTGGTGTTGTCGCGATCCGCGCGCACCACGCCCACCATACGCTGCCCAGCCGGTCGGTTGCTTTGAAGCGCAGTTCCAATTGCCCGTAGCGATAGCGCGTGACGATGAGCGTAGTCGTCCACGTAGCTGCGCGTGCGGTAGCCACCCACGCGGTCTTCGTAGCCTTCCAGGTAGATCAGGTTGTTCCGGTGTGCTACCCGCCCCCTCAATCTGCCGACTCAGACGGTTCTGGGCGTCGTAGTCAAAACTCTGTTTGCGCTCGGTAAAGGCGCGGGCGTGCCGCTGCTTCCCAGGTGCCTGTGTGGCGCAGCCAAGGCTGCAACCACCACGAGAACACAGACGAGAACGGTCAAGCCAAGAGCGGGTCAGCAGGGAAACGTGAAGCCAGGACGACGGGAGGAGTTTGTCGGACCTGTTGGCGCGGGCGGCGCAATGGTGGAGCCCGCACACACGTCTACCATCATCGCCCTCTAGTGACGAGGACCCAACGAACTCGCCTCAGCCGAATTCGAACCTCACCGCTTGTGGTCGGATCAAGTACGTCACTCGATTAGAGCGATATCGCTGATGAAGTCGAGTGTAACCTCGAAGCGATTGAACTCGAACTTCCTCAGCGAGCTCATGGTCGACTTTCGTGCTCGCGAACTGCCCCCAGTATTAGCCCTCGAACATACGGAGCTAACTTCTTCCCTAAGAAACTGCTCGAATAGAGATTCCACCACTCCTCCATATCAGAACGGGAATGCCGTCTGAATAATGCCGTCTCGAACATGGACCCGAATGCTCGACGCCGGATTGCCAGCGACATCCGTTCCAATGGAACGACCAAGATTGTATTCAACCGTATAAGCAGCTCTGCCTGTGTTGGTCACAGTACCCAGGCGCAATGCGGAATCGACATACCGGCTAATGTCTCTGATTCGCGTACCTTCGGCAAATCTACTCACGTTCGAAAATCCAGAATTCGCCCCATGGCGATACATGACATGTTCAATTCCTGGGCGGATTCAACTCCGAATCGCAACACGGTTGTTGAGGGCTTCCTGAAGACCTCGTAAGGGTTCGCCAGCCTAACGTTTACTGCTCGGTCGGCTGTTGATCCTGCACTCGATCCGCTCGTCGCTCACGGTCGCAAAGTCGGTGCCCTTGGGCAGGTAGGCGCGAACCAGCCGTTGCCGTTCTCGTTCGTGCCGCGCGCCTGACGCATACGGCTTGGCGAAGTAGATCCGCCTTGCAGGCGATCGCGATCAATTCGTGCTCGGCGAACTCCTTGCCGTTGTCTGCGGTGAGCGTGTGCACCACATGCTTGATGGGTGCCAGCGTGCCGATGATGGCTCGACTCACGGCCTCTGCGGTCCGCTGCGACACACGCCGGATCAGGTGCGGCGTGAACGCCGCTCGTCCAGCGTCACCAGGGCCTGTCCGCCGTGGGCGCAGCCATGGTCCGTTCCCAGTCCGCCGATGCGGCTGCGTTCGTCCACCACGGGCGGACGGGCGCTGATGTCGCGCGGTGCTTGATCTGTACGACGATCCGGACGGCAACGGCGCTTCCGGCGTGGCTTGCTCTGCCGCAGCAGCGTATGCAAGGTACCACCTCATCGATGATCCGCCGCAATGCTGGTAGATGCGCTCATGGCTGGCCAGACCTCCGCACCGGCAGTCTGCTCCGGGCTGTGATCCTCGCGCAGCAGCGCCTCGTAGGCCGTGCGATGGGTTGATCCGGGCGCGACGACTGACTTCGACGCCGATGCCATTGCCCGCACATGGGCCGAAGTCGGGAATATCCGTTGGGCATCGGTTGCGCTTGAATTCACGCGAATCGTGCTGGCGGATCGGTCTATTCGTCTGCCGATCGCACGCAAGCTCAAACCCGCTTCGCGCAGCGCACGTGAGCCTGATATCGTTCTGCTTGGGTCAGGTGACCTCTGGACATGAACGCTCCGCCCGGGGAAGCCTCAGGCTACGTCACCTGGTCCTCCGCCCGTTGGGGTGTTGCGATTCAAGTTGAGACCGCCCCTGTCATCAACCCACCGTGGCGGAGTTGCTGTCCCAAGCCGCTTCATCTGTCGCAAGCGCGAAGAACGCGGTATTCGAGCCGCCCCTGCCCATCCGCACCAAATCTCCCGAATCTCACCCTGATCGGTAAGAACGAGCGTCAGAGCCGATGCCGATTCACTCGCGTTCGGCGGGGTTGAGTTTGACAGCCTGTCAAGGGTTGATCGGCTTCCCATCTTTGTTTGCGACGTAGACGACGCGATCACATCACCAACATTCTTCGCAATATCCGGCTCTCGCTGGGATCTGGAGTATTGGGTTTCCTTGTCGATGAAGCTGTTCCAGTCGAGCCGCAGCGATTCACCCTGCGTCAAGGCGCGGTGCTCACCGTTGAAGGCGTTCGGATCGTCCTTGATCGAGCACGTCTGCGGTCCATTCGCCTGTGACAGCAAGGCTGCGGCGCCGCCGCCGGTAATGGATTGCGTGCCAACGGTCTGTGCCGTGGTCGCCCCATTGCTGGCAACCGCCACGCGCGAAATGCTCGCCACGTCTCCGCTGCTGTGAATGTTGAAGGTTCCAACGGTTGTCCGTGAACCATCGGATGCCACCGCCTCAACAGTGGCGCACTGTTTGATTAGCGAACCGGTTTCGGCAGTGCACTCATACCCCGTCGGGTCCGTCCCCGCCAGCGGGTTGTTGAGCAGGTAGCTGTAGGGGTTCAGGCCTTGCGTGCTCAGCGGGAACTGGATCACCGGGTCGACGCCGGTGAAGCGGCCCATGCGTGGGTCGAACAGGCGGCCGCGCATGTGGATCAGGCGTTGCTTCGACAGCATTTCGTGGCCGGTAAAGCCGTGCCGGGTGGTGGGCGTGACATCCCACGGGCTGCGCGCTTGCGGCCAGCTTTCGGCGCCGACCAGCGGCGACCAGTCACTGGCGTGGCGCGGGGCACCGAAGACGTCATAGGCCAGCTCGACTTCGGGCTCCAGCGCGCGGACGCTGCCGCCACTGTCGCGATCCACGCGCACCACGCCGACCACGCTGCCCAGCCGGTCGGTCAACAAGAAGCGCAGTTCCAGTTGGCCGTAGCGATAGCGCGTTATGTGGGCGTAGTCGTCCACATAGCTGCGCGTGCGGTAGCCGCCCACGCGGTCTTCGTAGCCTTCCAGGCAGATCAGGTGTTCCGCCGCGCTACCCGCCCCCTCAACCTGCCGACTCAGACGGTTCTGGGCGTCGTAGAGGCAGCGGCTGCTTTCCCAACGCGCGGTTGAGCCAGTGCCGGTCAGTGTCACGCTTTCGATGGGTTGCACCAAAGGCAACGGGGTCGGCATTGCTGCCGACCCCGCCCCTTTCACCAGGCTGCCGCCGCCCCCGCAAACGACAACCCGACTTGCTGGACGCGCACGCGTTGATTGGCGTGGCGTCTCGTCCGACCGGTGTCGGACTCACTGCGATGCGCGGTCTGGCGATTCATCCAAGCCGCGCCGATTTTTTGCTGCGGATCGAGCGGGAGTTGCCTCCCGCCTCTCCGGTGCGCGCCCCACCCCGAGCCGCGCACGTTCCCCTTCACTCTCCCCATCAGTTGTAGGCGGACTCGCCGTGCGAGGTCAGATCCAGACCTTCACGCTGCGCATCGTCTGCGACACGCAGACCGACCACGAGCTTGGTCAGGAACAAGGCGACGGCCGCAACCACTGCCGACCAGACCACGGTGATCAGAACGGCTTCCGCCTGTACCGCAACCTGTGCGGCGATGGAAAAGTCGTCGGCGCCACTGCCACCGAGGCTCGGTGAGGCAAACACGCCGGTCAGGATAGCGCCGCTGATGCCGCCCAGCCCGTGCACACCGAACACATCCAAGGTGTCATCCGCGCCCAACAACCGCTTGAGCCCGGTGACGCCCCAGAGACAGATCACGCCTGCCAGCAAGCCGATCACAATGGCCCCCATCACGCCCACGCTTCCGCACGCCGGGGTAATGGCCACCAGTCCCGCCACGGCACCGGATGCGGCACCGAGCATGGAGGCCTTACCGCGAACCAGGGCTTCTGCTGCCGACCACGAGACCACCGCTGCAGCCGTTGCCATCAGCGTGTTGATGAAGGCCAACGTCGCGCCGCTGGTGGCTTCCAGATTGGAGCCCGCGTTGAAGCCGAACCAGCCAACCCACAGCAAGGACGCGCCCACCATGGTCAGGGTCAGGTTGTGTGGCGGCATCGGCTCTTTGCCATGACCAAGGCGCTTGCCCACCATGTAGGCGGCAACCAGGCCGGCAACACCGGCATTGATGTGGACGACGGTACCGCCTGCGAAATCCAGCGCACCCTTCTCGAACAGATAGCCGCCGCCCGCCCAAACCATGTGAGCAATCGGCAGATAGGCGAAGGTGAACCAGAGCACCGAGAAAATCAGTACGGCACTGAACTTCATGCGCTCAGCAAACGAGCCCACGATCAGGGCGCAGGTGATCGCGGCGAATGTCGACTGGAAGGCCACGAAGATGTGCTCGGGAATCATCACGCCGTCGGTGAACGTTGCGGCCAAGGAGTCCTTGGTGATGCCTGCGAGGAACAGCGCATTGCCGGAACCGATCCAGGCATTGCCGCCGACAAAGGCGAAGCTGTAGCCGTATATGACCCACAACACCAGAATCAGCGAGAACACCGTCAGTACCTGCATCAATACCGACAACATGTTCTTGGCGCGAACCAGACCGCCATAGAAAAGCGCCAGTCCAGGTACGGCCATCAGAACCACCAGCAACGTCGATACCATCATCCACGCCACATCGCCCTTGTCGACGGTCGGCGCGGGCGCTGCTTCTTCGGCGGCAGGTTCGGCCACTGCCTCAGCCGCCGGCTCTGCAACCGCTTCCGCGACCGGGGCTTCTGCGGCGGGTGCCGCTTCAGCGGTCGCGGCGGGCTCGGTGGTGGCGGGGGCGGCGTCCTGTGCGAATACCGGCACGGCGAGCGAGGTCGCCATCAGCAGGCCGAGGGCAAGGCGTCGGCCGATGTCACGGATCAAAACGGTCTTCATGGCTCGAATCTCCTTGCGCTCAAACCGCGTCGCCACCGGTTTCACCGGTGCGAATGCGGACAACCTGATCGATGGGGGTGACGAAAATCTTTCCGTCGCCGGTCTTGCCGGTCTTTGCCGAGGCGGCAATCGCTTCGATGACCACATCGACGCGATCCTCGGACACGGCGGTCTCGACCTTTACCTTGGGCAGGAAATCCACCACGTACTCGGCACCGCGGTACAACTCGGTGTGGCCCTTCTGGCGGCCAAAACCCTTGACTTCGGTAATGGTGATGCCGGTGACGCCCGCTTGCGACAGTGCTTCGCGCACTTCGTCAAGCTTGAACGGCCGGATGATGGCGGTGATCAGTTTCATATCGAACTCCCCTAAGTGAACTCTCCCGGGGTGCTACTCAGCACGGGTCGTGCCAATCGCTGCAGCGCAGCAATCATTCCTTTCAGCGCTTTGTTTTCAAGCACTTGGCAAATTCACCGAAACCCATAACGCACCCGATTGGTGCAAAAAAGGCAGCGACTCACCAGCGTGAGGCAGCCGCCGCGGCACGCATCGCTCGCGGCGAGCACGTTGAGCACTGGCCAATGGTCGCGGCGACAGGCGGACACACCACCGCTAGAATCGGCGGGTGATTACCGTACTCGTCGCCGATGACCATCCCTTGTTCCGTGCCGCCTTGGTCGCGGCGGTGCGCAGTGTCGATACCTCGGTGTCCTTGCTGGAAGCGTCGTCATTCGATGAAGCAAGCCAGTGCCTGCGCGAAACGCGGGATATCGATCTGGTGCTGCTCGATCTGCACATGCCGGGCAGTCATGGCTTGATGGGCTTGGCGGCGCTGCGTGCCGAGTTTCCCAGCGTGGCGGTGATGATGATTTCCGCACAGGACGATCCGCAGATCATCGCCCGCGCGCTGGCCCACGGCGCCTCGGGTTATGTCAGCAAGAGCGCGCCGCTGGATCAGTTGAAGGCAGCGCTCCAATGCGTCATGGACGGCGGAACCTATGTGCCGGGCCATCGTCAGGCAGAGGTCAGCCAGGCACGTCAGGCCAACAGCGCGGAACAGGAAACCGCGCGGCGGTTATCGCGCCTGACGCCGCAGCAGTTCAAGGTCCTCGGCTTGCTGGCGCAGGGCCGTCTGAACAAGCAGATCGCCGATGATCTCGGTATCCAGGAACGCACCGTCAAGGCGCATGTGAGTGCGATCTTCGACCGCCTGGGCGTGCGCAATCGGACCCAGGCCGGCGTGTTGCTCGGCTCGCTGGACGTGCACGACCCGATCAAGCTCAAACCGCAGGACTGAGTCGCTCGGGCGGCGGATCGATCAGGCTTTGAAGTAGGGATTGCTGCCGCAACTGTGATCGGTGGCGTCGCGCACGCCGGTGAGTTCGGGAACCCGTTGCAACAGGGTCTTTTCGACACCGTTCTTCAGCGTCACGCTGACCTGGCTGCAGCCATGGCAGCCACCGCCGAAACGCAGCACCGCGACCATGTCGGCGGTGATTTCGGTCAGCGTCCCGCGCCCACCGTGCGAGCCGACCTGCGGGTTGATCTCCGCTTCGATGACGTGCTGTACGCGCTCGACGATGCTGGCGTCGGCACCCGGCGTATTGCCCTTGATGCGCGGCGCACGGATGGTCAGTTGTCCACCCGTTGCCTGGGTCAGGTAGTCGACCTCGGCGTCATCGAAAAACGACGCACTGGCTGCATCGAGATAGAGCGTGAAGCCGGTGCAGTCGACCGCCCACTCATTGCCGTCCAGGTCCGATTCCTCGCAAAACTCCAACTTGGCGTCGGCGGCCGGTGTTCCGGCATTCACCGCACTGAGCCGAATGCCCACGATGCCGCCACCTTGGGCGTCGATCAGGCGGGCGAAGTGGGCTTGGGCGGTGGCGGAAATCTGGATCATGGCGAACTCGGTGGCGATCGATACAGGACGGAAATTGTACTGCTTTATCCCGCGATGACGCTGATCCCGATCAAGTCGCACCGTAAGCGGGGGCAAACCGAGGGACATCGATATAATCCAGCCGAACGCTCAGGATCATCGCCATGCTCAACCTCGCCGAACTCAATGCTGCACGATGCCGTCCGCTGCGCGGCGCGGAACACCAGTTGTCCGCAACAGACCGCGATGCGGCATTGGCCTTGTTGCCCGAATGGGCGCTGGTCGAGGATGGCCATGCCATCCAGCGAACGGTGCGCTTTTCCGACTATTACCGGACCATGGCCTTCGTCAACGCGCTGGCCTACGTGGCCCATACGGAAGACCATCACCCGGATCTGTCGGTGCACTACGACCGGGTGCTGATCCGCTACGCCACCCACGATGTCGGCGGACTGTCCCACAACGATCTGATCTGCGCCGCGAAAGTGGAATTCCTGTTGCAATCGATGCCGCGCTGAGTGCGAACCATGGCCTTGCGCCAATGGTTTGCTGTCGCGTGTGTCGGCCTGCTTGCCGTGGCCGGACTTTGGGGCGTGAGCCAGCTGTCGGTCAGCGCGCTGCTGAGCGCAGATACGGCACAACGGCTGCAGCAATACCGTAGTGGAAGCAGTCCCTACGTCTGGTCGATGCGCTCGCCCGAGGAACTGGTAGGTCGCACCGTTCACACCCAAGCGCCCTGGCAGTTCACCGAGCAGGGATTGCGTATTCGGGTCGGACCCGGTGGCGTCAGCGTGCCACTGCATTTGCACGGCGAACGCATCGACAGCGACGTGCTGGACACACTGCGAATCACGCTGCGCAGTAAGAGTGATGCCCATGTCACTGCCCTGCTGGATGACGACCTGCGCGACACACTGACGCCGCGGGCGGAATCACGCGCGCAAGGCGACGCGCAGACAATATCGATGACGCTGCCACGCGGACTGATCAGCCGCCAGCTCACGTTATTCTTCAGCGCGCCCGACAACTCGGACGTAACGCTGCGCTCGGTCGCCTTGCTCAGTGAGCGCTGTGCCGCACCACCCTGTGTGCCCGCGGTTTCCACGCTGGCGTTGGCGGTTCGGCCCGAGCTGTTGCTGGCGCAGCGAGACGTCGAGCGCCAACACGCGCCGCAGTCGCTGTGGCGTTCGCCATTGCCCAAGGTCGACGCCTGGGTGGCACTGATCCAACTTGTCGAATCTGTTTGGTGGGCCCTCCCGCTGCTGGCCGCGCTGCTGGCATCCGTCGTCGTGTGGCGGCGCTCGGAACCGGCCACGCCGCGGCGACATCAGGCCGAGTTGCTGGCAGTGCTCGGCCCCATTTTTGTTGCGCTATTGCTGGGTTGGCCGAACGACACGAACCTGTCGGGCAATCTTGCTCTACCGATGCTGTGCCTGGGGACGGCGTGGTTGCTCGGTGACCCGGATCCGCGTGGCATGGCGCTCATTGGCGGACGCGACGCCTGGCGCGCCTACCTGCCGCTCACCGTTCTGCTGAGCGGGAGTCTGGCAGTCATCGCATTGCTGAATGACGCCGCGCGCTGGCCGTCGTTGCCAGACGGACTGCGTTATCTGTTTTGGAGCGCAGTGCAGCAACTGCTGTTGATCCGCTTCATTGCGCCGCGACTGGCCAGCGGAACGCGCAGCACGCCCATGCTGGGACTGGCCTGCGGAATGGTGTTCGCTGGCCTGCATCTGCCTAATTTCTCGCTGTCCGTGCTGACCCTGATCGCGGGCGCCTGGTGGGGCATCGCCGGTCACCGCCATCGTACGCTGCTGCCCGCCGTCGTCGCGCACACCGTGCTGGGACTCATGCTGATCGCGGCCCTGCCAACCGACTGGCTACGCTCCGCCGAGGTCGGTGCGCGCTTCGTGTTTGCGCCACAGTAACGCCGTTTAGGGCACGCGCCGGTGTGCCGGATGAACCCTCAGGTGAGTCGATCAAGCACGCCGCGCAGATCATCCGGCAAGGGCGCATTCAAGACGTAGGGCACGCTGCCGTCCTTCAGCGCAAACCGCAGCGACGCCGCATGCAGGAACAAGCGTTTCAGCCCGGCCCGCTCACGCAGCTCGCGATTGCCTTCGCGTTCGCCATATTTCTCGTCACCCGCCACCGGATGGCCCAGGTGTTGGGAATGCACCCGGATCTGGTGCGTGCGCCCGGTATCGATCCGCACCTCCACATAGCTGTGCCCACCAAAACGCTGCAGCCGTTTGAAATGGCTCACCGATGGCTTGCCCTCGGGGTCCACCCGAACCATTCGCTCACCACCCTGCAACTGGAATTTGCGCAATGGCACATCCACTGTCCGGGTCTTTTCACCAATGTCGCCCAGCAACAAGGTGAGGTAGCGCTTTTCCAACTTGCCTTCGCGGATCAATCGCTGCAGTTCGGTCAAGGCCGAACGCTTTTTCGCCAGAACCAGTAATCCACTGGTATCCCGATCCAGTCGATGCACCAGTTCCAGCGGTTCGTCGGGGCGCAACTGCCGCAATAGCTCGATGGCACCGAATGAAATGCCACTGCCGCCATGCGTCGCGATTCCGCTGGGCTTGTCGAGCACCAGCAAGGACTTGTCTTCGAACAGGATGCTGGCGCCAATACGCTCCAGAAGACTGAGCGGTGCCTTTTCCGGTGCCTCCGGCTCGGGCAGACGGACCGGCGGAACGCGTACCTGATCGCCCGCCTGCAGGCGGGTTTCCGGCTTCGCTCGGCCACCGTTGACGCGTACCTGACCGGTCCGAAGGATGCGGTAGATGATCGAACGCGGTGCACCTTTCAACAGACCGAGCAGGAAGTTGTCCAGGCGCTGGCCCGCACGGTCGTCACTGACCGACACCATCCGGACCCCGCCGGTGGGTTCATGTGCCAAGGGTTTGTTTGCCGCCATGGAAGCACCTTGCTAGACTGCGACTTGGATAAGAGTTTGATTTTTCAGCATCCCGTCTTGCATTGTGCAAGTCTGAAACGGGCTGCAACCCCGCCAAACGGCCCTGCGGCGCGTGGGGCGGCTATGGTAGCGAGTCACTGTCCCTCTGTCCGCTTGCGTTCGCGCAGGTTGGGTGACATGGACGGTTGGAAGCGCGTTGGCTGCGAGTGACGATGGCGACATGACCTCGCCCGGCCTCGCCCGCTTCCCGCCACCCAAACGAATTGGCGCGGCAAACCGAGGTTTGCCGCTGGAGGCAAGGATGCCTTCATGACGGTGATGTCAAAGGACATTCCCGCAACTCCGATGGCCTGAACGCCTCGGAAGATCGTGCGCCGGAAGGAATCCGGCCGCGAATGCAATGGACGGCGCGAGCAATCCAGTCCGGATCGCTCGCACCAGCAAGACGCTGTCAAATGGCAGAAAACGGCGGCAGCACCGGTGATGAATGCAGCAATGCGCACGTCCCGGCCATGCCGAAACAGCAACTTTTTGGCGCTCCCACGGGTTTCGTCCCGAAAGGTCGTAGCGCTGGTGACTCCTTAGAAAGAGGCCTGTTGCCTCTGGTCCGGGATATCCGGCGTTCCCCGCGGTAGAGCGCGCGAGGGACACACAATGAAGCGTATGTTGATCAATGCGACGCAGCAGGAGGAGCTGCGCGTCGCCATCGTCGATGGTCAGAGTCTGTACGACATCGACATCGAACAGCCCGCCAAGGAACAGAAAAAATCCAATATCTACAAGGGGCGCATCACCCGGCTTGAGCCCTCGCTGGAAGCGGCCTTTGTGGAGTACGGCGGTGACAAGCACGGCTTCCTTCCGCTGAAGGAAATCTCCCGCGATTACTTTCAGGCCGGTGTAGACCCCAATCGGGCCACCATCAAGGAACTCCTGAAAGAAGGCCAGGAAGTCGTCGTTCAGGTCGACAAGGAAGAGCGTGGCAACAAGGGCGCCGCCCTGACCACCTTCATTTCGCTGGCTGGCCGCTACATGGTGCTCATGCCCAACAGCCCCCGCGCCGGTGGCGTGTCGCGACGGATCGAAGGCGAAGATCGTCAGGCACTGAAAGAGGCGATGGACGCACTGACGATTCCCGATGACATGGGCATCATCATTCGGACCGCTGGCGTCGGGCGCGACGCAGAAGAACTGCAGTGGGATCTCGATTACCTGTTGCTGGTGTGGAAGGCGATTACGGATGCCGCACTCGCCAAACCGTCGCCATTCCTGATCTATCAGGAATCACGCCTGATCATTCGCGCACTGCGCGATTATTTGCGTGCCGACATCGGCGAGATCCTGATCGACTCGGAAGAGATGTTCGAGGACGCCAAGGATTTCGTGCAGCAGGTGATGCCGCAGAACCTGCGCAAATTGAAGCTTTACAAGGACAGCATTCCGCTGTTCAGCCGTTATCAGATCGAAACCCAGATCGAGAACGCCTACGAACGTCAGGTGCGCTTGCCGTCCGGTGGCTCAATCGTGATCGACCAGACCGAGGCACTGACCGCCATCGACGTCAACTCGGCGCGCGCCACCAAGGGCGGCGACATCGAGGAAACCGCGTTCAACACCAATCTGGAAGCCGCTGACGAAGTTGCACGCCAACTGCGCCTGCGCGACCTGGGTGGTCTGGTGGTGGTCGATTTCATCGACATGGAATCGAGCAAGCATCAGCGCGAAGTCGAAGATCGGCTGAAGAACGCGCTCAAATATGATCGCGCCCGCGTGCAGATCGGTCGCATTTCGCGATTCGGCCTGCTCGAAATGTCGCGTCAGCGTCTGCGCCCCAGCCTCGGCGAATCGACTCAGATCGTCTGTCCACGCTGTTCCGGTCACGGCCGCATGCGCAGTGTCGAGTCGCTCTCGCTGTCCTTGCTGCGCCTGATCGAAGAACAGGCCATGAAGGACAACACCGGCCAGGTGCTGGTACAAGCGCCACATGAAGTCGCCAACTTCCTGCTCAACGAAAAGCGCCGCGCGCTGATCGAAATCGAACGACGGCACGATGTACCGGTCGTGATCGTTGCCGACGAGCAGATGGAAACACCGCACTTCAACGTGCAGCGTATCCGCGAAGGCGAATTGGGCGAAGAGACTGCGCGCCCGAGCTATCACCGCACCACGCCGCGCAAGCTGGAGCTGCATGCGCTGACGCGTGCCAACCTGAACATTCCTGCGGCACCCGCCGTCACCGCCGTCAAGCCTGATCGCCCTGCGCCCGCACGCGAGGAGCGCGAAGATCGACTGGAGCGACCGGCCAGCAAACCCGTCGAGCCCGCGGTCAGAGCAGCCGCCAAGACTGCCGACAAGCAAGCGCCGGCCAAGCGCGGATTCTTTGCGTGGCTGAGCGGTTTGTTTAGTGGCGGTACAACGGCCGACACCGAGAAACCGAAACCGACGGCCCACAAGGACGAGCGCCAGCGTCAACGTGACGGACGACCGGACAAGGCGCGCAACAACGATGCGCGTCAGGCCCGCTCGCCTCAACAGGAGCCGCGGCGTGACGAACGCCAGGGCGAGTCGCGCCGTGAGCAGAAGTCGCGCGACAAGGCACCCGCCAACGCGCCGCAGAATGCGCCAAAGCCGCCGCAACCCGCTGCAGCGGGCGGCAAGCAGGAGGATCGCCCTCGCAAGGAGAATCGCAAGGACGACAACCGCAACGAACGCAAGGAAGAGCGCAACGCCAATGCCGCACCGCGCGGCGAGCCGCGTCAGGACGCCCGCAAGGAGCGTGTGGAAGCGGTGGCCACCGAATCGGTAAAACCCGCAGTGGCAGGTGCCGTGATCGCGTCGCCATCTGGCGTCGAGGACACATCCAATACCGACGACATCGTCATCACGCTTGAGCAGACCACGCCCGAGACGGCCGAACCCGGCAAGGAAACCTCAGGCAACGCGCGCCGTCGACGCGGTCGTCGTGGTGGCCGTCGGCGTCGGCGTGAAGCGGGTGTGGCGGCCGAAGGCAGCGAGAATGCGCTGGGTCTGGACGAGGACGACGCGGATGACGGCGATGACACCGTCAACGAACCCGGCGAATCGGCCCCCGCAAGCGCCAACGATCAGCCGAATAGCGAGTCTCCGCAGAGCACGTCGCCTGCGCCTGCGCTCAGCGACATCGCGGCTGCGTCGTCGACGCCCACCAGCGAGGTGAGCGAATCCGTCGCCGACTCCAAGCCGCAGACGAGCGCACGGCCCAGCGCGCCGGTTTTCGTACCGGTGCCGATGCCGATCGATTCGACGCTCGACGTGAACGCGCCCGAGCCAGCGCACGCGCCCGTCGTCAAGGATTCGATGGCGATGCTACCCACGGTGGCTGAGACGGAGACGGTTTCCACACCCGCGATATCGCCAGACGTGAACCTGCCGGAAACCACTGCTGACACCGCAGACGTGACGCGTGCAACCAGCGAAGACGCGCCTGCCGACGAAGCGGGCTGGGACGTGGTCAGTGCACTGGCGGCCAGTGCCCCGATCATTGCTCCCGTCGTCGAGACCCCGTCTGTCATCAACGACGCGCCGGAGTCATCGCCTAGTCCGACAACGGCTGCCGAGCCGATACCGGAATCCCTGCCCGTGGCATTCGCGACCGATACCGTCAAGGATGACATTCCGGTGGAAACGGTGACCGAAGCGACGGATCACGCGGATGCGACCGACGGCGCCGAGGAACCGACCGCGCCCAGCGTGCCGGACGTCGTTGCCAGCAGCGAATCGCCACAGCAGCCTCGACTGATCTAAAACCCAGTCGGACAAAATAAAAGTTCGCAGCAACCCCGTCTGGGCGGTCCCGTATTCGCCCAGACGGAATTTCGCAGCGATGTGCTTCAAGGGCGACAAGTTGGGAGCCTGCGCGGCGGGAGCCGACCGGTCTGCAAAACCGTCTGCGAGGTCCATTCTTTCCGCCGACTCGTGGCCCATAGCCGTTCTATGGACCGACGAATCGTCGAAATCTGTCCTCGCGCAGCCGACTTTTCGCCTCGATCGTTTCTGCCGGACAGGCTCTTAGGCGCTGGTAACAGGAGTAGGAAAACGCTTTCCTGCTTTTTCGACTCGCCTCGTCACGCGGCATATCGGCGACGCGCTCAGTCCATCTAGCACCGACAACGACGATCCATCCGCGTCGGTGAGATTCTTTGTGCGGTGTCCAGACCCGTGGCGAAGCGTCACGAGCCAAGCGTCTGTTGTGGCGGGCGCGTGCCGAGTGGTTTTTCATACACTGATCAACAGCGCGTTAGCTGCCACGAAAACCCAGTCAACGGCTGCACCGCAACGTATCGTCGTTGCGACACGGGCGCAGTAGTGAAGTGTTCGCCTTCGCCATCGGACCACGTCCGAAGAGGCGAGGTCTCTATTGCAGACATCCAAGGCGCCGAACACCGGACGGGGTCACCCGATGCGTGGTGGCAGGCGACGTCTGGCCGACCACATCGGGTGGTTTTCAGCACCCGGTCAATCCGGCGAAAGCGAGCCGATGTGCGGTCACGCAGGTGCGTAAACGCCGCACATCGGGCGCGAGGAAGGCGATCAACCGCGTGCGCGGTGAACTTCCGGCGAATGCGCGATCTGATCGAGCTTGTGCAGGTCCAGAATCCGCAATTGGCGACCGCGAATACTGATGATGCCGTCTTCCTGCAGACGCGTGAAACTGCGGCTGACCGTTTCGATGACCAGTCCGAGGTAGCTGGCGATTTCCTCGCGACTCATCGGCAAGGTGAAGGCATCGTACTGACGACCGAGCATGCGCAGACGCTCGGACAGGCCGTGCACGAACAACAGGACACGCTCGGATGCATGCCGACGCCCGAGCATTTCCAGATGATCCTGATCGCGGTCCATGCTGCGACCGATGACCCGCAGCATCTGGTGCTGCAACTCGGGAATCTGCAACGCGACACGCTCCAGATCCTGCATCGGAATTTCGCACAACTCGGCGGTTTCCAGTGCCTCCGCATCACACCGGTGCTGCCCAGAACCCAAACCGTCCAACCCGATGATCTCGCCAGGCAAGTGGAAGCCGATGATCTGCTCATCACCGTCTTCGTTCATTGCAACGGTCTTGAAGCTGCCCGATCGCGCGACGAACAACGACGTCAGTGGTGAGCCGACACGAAACAACCGATCACCGCGGTCAAGCGCCTTGCGCTTCTTGACCAACTCATCAAGACGATTGAGGTCGTCGGCAGCGATGCCGGCAGGCAGACATAGCTGATGCAGGGAACACTGCGCGCAGCTCTTGCGAATGCGGGTCAGATCCAGTACCGATGCAGATTCGTTGTTCATGCGTTACTCGCGTGTCCAGCGTTCCAGCCAGGCATTGATGCTGTCATGCCAAAGGATGCTGTTGGCTGGTTTGAGAATCCAGTGGTTCTCGTCGGGAAAGTACAGAAACTCACTCGGGATGTCACGCCGCTGCAGCGCCGAGAACGCACCCAGACCCTGCTCGACCGGAATGCGATAGTCCAACTGCCCGTGAATCACCATCATCGGCACCGACCAGTTGGCGACATGATTCACCGGATTGAAGGCTTCGTAGCTGGCCGGCTTGTCAAATACCGTGCCGCCATTCTCCCACTCGGAAAACCAGAGCTCTTCGGTGGAGTAACCCATCATCCGATTGTCGAAAACTCCCGCGTGGCTGACCAGGCAATCCCAAGGCTCACGCCAGTTGCCCGCAATCCAGTTGACCATGTATCCGCCATAGCTGGCACCCAGCGCACAGGCGCGCTCGCCATCAAGGAAGTCGTAACGCTGCAGCGCCGCAGCCCAGCCCTTTTGCAGATCCTCCAGCGGCTTGCCACCCCAGTCACCCGAGATCGAATCGGTGAAGGCCTGGCCATAGCCGGTGGAGCCATGAAAATCGACGAAGACCACCGCAAACCCCTTGCCTGCGTAGGTCTGCGGATTCCAGCGGTAGTGGAAGCTGTTGCCCATCGAGCCCTGCGGCCCACCGTGAATGATGAAGGCCACGGGATAGCGTTTGCCCGCCTCGTAGTTCCAGGGCTTGACGACAAAGCCATGGACGGTTTCATCGTTCCACCCGGCAAAGCTGAATTGCTCGAAATCGCCCAGCGCGACGTCGGCCAGCTTGCTACGGTTGAAGTCACTCAAGGTGCGGGCAGCGCTACCGTCCAACCCGGACAGGAATAGCTGCGCAGGTTCGGTCAGCGTGTCGCGAACGAACACCAGGCGATTGTTCGCGACGGCAAAGCTGCTGACGTTGCCCTCACCGATCAGCTTGCTGGCCTTGCCTGTGCTCACATCAATGGCGAAGAGCGGATGCTCGCCCAACTCGTTGGTGGCGGTGTAGAGAGTCTGACCGTCTGCCGACAGGGTCAGCGCGCCCGCGCTGCGGTCCCAGTCCGGTGCGATCTCGCGCACTGCGCCGGTGACCATGTCCTTGGCCATGATCGCCATGCGATCCGCCTCGAAACCGGGACGTCGCATCGCGGTGTAATACAGCGTGCGTCCCTTGTCATCAAACAGGGGAGCGGCATCCCAGGCGGGGTTATCGGCAGTCAGGTTCTGCGCGGGCTCGCTGGAATCCACATCGGCGAGGAACAGATCGAAATTGGTGGACCAGGGTTCACTGCGCCCTGCAATGCGCGCACTGAACACCAAGCCCGAACCGTCCGGCGTCCAGTTGTAGTCGTCCGTTCCCCCAAACGGCTTGGATGGCACATCGCCATCAATGCCTCGCGAAACCAGAACCGGTTTGCCGGAGGCCTTGCCACGCTGCAGCGAATCGACAAACAACTGGTTGCGACTGCCATCGGCCCAGGTGTCCCAATGCCTGACGAACAGCTTGTCGAACTTGCGCCCGCTGGATACCGGCTGCGCGGCAAAGCGACGCGCGCTGCAGTCGAGGTCCGCTGCGCAGTCGGCAAACACGGCAAAGCTCACCGCCACACGTTGACCGTCCGGCGAGAACCGATAGGAACCGACATCCAAGGGGTAGTCGGTCACCTGTCGGGCGCGCCCACCCTTGCTCGGTACCGCCCATATCTGGCTGCTGCCCGAGGCGCCTGAAAGGAAAAACACCGTACTGGCATCCGGCGAGAAACTGGCCGAACTGACGCTGACACCTGCCGGATTAAGTCGCTTGACGTTGCCTTCGGCGTCGACGGGACGCAGGTAGAGGTTGTTGACCGCCTTGTAGTCGTCACCGACGACTTCGCGCAGGCTGTACAACAGCATCGAGCCCTCGGCATTCAGTACCGGCGCAGAGACGCGATCCAGACTGACCAGGTCGCGCACATCCAAGCCTCGCGTGGCGGACATGCCGGGCAAGGCCACCAGCAATAACGGTACGGCATACCATGCTGCGCGCATCAGACTCTCCAAACGGCATCGTGTCGGACAAACCGCGATGGTAGGCCGAGCCCAGTCGTCTGCCAAGGCAAAACCATGTGAAGAGCGCGATACGAGCGTACGGCATGGCCTGTTGCCTGGCTTGCCGTCAGCGCTGCAGGTTTGGTTGCCACGGCAGCGAGACGATATGCTGCGCCACCTGCGCTCGCCCGCCGACGCAGACTTCACTTTCGGGGATCTATCGCTCATGAATCCAAACTCTGCGCCAGTGCCCAGCACCGGTGAATGGCTCGGCCATCCCAAGGGTCTGTTTGTCTGCTTCGCCACAGAGATGTGGGAACGCTTCGCCTTCTACGGCATGAAAGCGCTGCTGATGCTGTATCTGGTCAAGCACCACGCCTTCAATGATGCCGATGGCTACATTCTGCTCGGCACCTATGCTGGACTGGCGTACGCACTCCCACTGTTCGGTGGTCTGCTGGCGGATCGCTACCTGGGCATGCGCAAGGCAGTGGTCTTTGGTGGCGTGCTGCTGGTGCTGGGGCAACTGGGAATGGCCTGGACCGGCGAAGCCGCCGCGCGGGGTGCGGACGGCAGCGTGCTCAACCAGGACGCACTGGCGATCCAGATCATGTACGCGTCACTCGCACTGATTGCCGTGGGTGTCGGGTTCCTGAAGCCGAACATCTCCACCATCGTTGGCCGCCTGTACGCCGAGAATGACGCGCGTCGTGATTCCGCGTTCTCGATCTTCTACATGGGGATCAATGTGGGAGCGTTCCTGTCGTCGCTGATTGTCGGTTACATCGGCGAGACCTATGGCTGGGGCTACGGCTTCGCGCTGGCAGGCGTGATGATGGCGGCGGGTCTGATCCAGTTCATCCTCGGCAAAGCGCACCTGCTCGGACAGGCCGAACCGACCGACCCGGTCCAATTGTCAAGCCCGGCTCTTGCAGGGCTGAGTCGCGAATGGGTGATCTATCTCGGTGCGATGGTTCTGGTCGCGGTGGTCTGGCAGGTGCTGCAGACCAAGATCGATTTTGAGCCGCTCTCCAAGCTGGCAGGCGGGCATCAAGTCACCCTGACCGAAGTGGTCGCGGTCATCGCGGGCATCGGCCTGTATGTGTGGTTCACCTTGCTGATGTTTTCCGGCATCGATCGCGTCGCGCGCGGCAAGATGATCATGCTGCTGGCGCTGACCACGGTCAGCGCGCTGTTCTGGGGCTTGTACGAGCAGACCTACGGACCATGGGTCACGTTGGCCGAGCGCGCCATGGACCGCACGACGTTCGGCATCGAATGGACCGCCGGTCAGACCACCGCCATCGGCGCACTGTGCGTGATCGCCTTCAGTCCTGTCTTTGCGTGGCTGTGGCCGCGCCTGGACGCGCGCGGCTGGAATCCCAGCTACCCCGCGAAATTCGCCTGGGCGTTGGTGCTGTGCGGCCTGTCATTCGGCGTCCTGGCCTTTTCGGCAACCCAAACCAACGAGGCCGGACTGGTCAGCCTGTGGTGGCTGATTCTGGCCTACATCGTGCTGGTGCTGGGCGAGATGGTACTGAGCCCGATCGGTCTGGCGGCCGTCACCGCCCTGTCCCTGCCGCGCGTGGTCGGCTTGATGATGGGCGCCTGGTTCCTGTTCTCGGCCTTCGGCGAAATGATCGCCGGACGCTTTGCCACCTTCGCCGCCATCGAGCCCGCCGCCGACGGCAGCATCAGCGCTGCCATGGCGCTGGCGGTCTACGCACCGTTTTTCACCCAGATGATGTGGATTGGAGTGATCGCGGGCGGACTGATGTTTCTCGCTACGCCGCTACTGAATCGATTGACTCGCTGAGAGGATGGACACGATCCACCGTCACGGTGGTGGATCGTGTCCCGCCGCACGCCCGGTTCAGAACCGGCGACGGAACCAGCCCCAACTGGCAAGCCCGAAGATCAGCGGCGGCAAGCCATAGGCGATCCACAGCGGGACGCGATAGACCTCGGCCATGCTGACACTCAGTCGTTGCACGGTGTAGTAGCCCAGTCCGAATGCAATGCCAACGAACAGGCGCTTTCCGAAGCCGCCCGAGCGCAGGCTACCGAATGCGAAAGGCATCACGGCAAGACACATGGCAAGGGCATTGACCGGATAGAAAACCCGCGACCACCAGGCGCTTTCGAACGCCGCCGTATCAAGCTCATTGCGCTGCAGGTAGTCGAGGTTCTCGTCGATGTCACTCAACGCCAAATAGCGCGGCCGCAACACGCTGAAGCTCAACAATTCGGGACTCAGTCGCGATTGCCAACGCTCATGCGGCACGTCCTGCACCGACACGCTCCGCTCAGCGAACGTGGTTCGCCGCACTTCGTAGAGCTCCCAATTGCCGGCGATGTGCTCAGCACGCTTGGCATGCGCGATGGCTTGCAGCGCACCGTGCGGATCGAATTCGTATAGGCGAACGTCCTCCAGCACCAAGCGCGACACCGCGCCCTCGCCCTGCAATGCACCGCGACGGGCATTGAGAAAGGTGTCACCTTCGCGTGCCCATAGGCCAGAACGCTTGGCAATGGCCAAGTCTTCCGACTTGGCGCCCATCGCCAAGGCTTGCGCGCGCAGATCACCCATTGGACCGATGGTCTCGGCCGATACCAGCATCATCAGGGTCAAGGCGGCCACCGTGGCGCCAGCGCTGGCGCCGATACGCCAGCGCGCAATCCCGGCTGCGCGCAGCGCAGTCAATTCAGAGCTGGCCGCCAGCGCACCCAAGCCCATCACGCTGCCGATCAACGCCGCTGTGGGAAACAACTCGTAGGCTCGGCGCGGCACGGTGTAGACGACATAAAGCAGGGCCAGCGGAAGTGAATACTGGCCTTGACCAATTTCGTCCAACTCGCTGACGAGGGCACTGATGGCATCAAATCCGACCAGCACTGCCCAGGTCAGACCCAGCGCGTACAACACCTGCATGACCACCAGGCGATCACTGCCGCGCAGAATCGCCCTCATGCTGCCACCTGCCTTGAATAGGGCCGTCGGTCCAACCAGTGCAGCCACCACACCATCAGCACAGCCAAGCCGTGCGGCCACCACAAACCCAGCCAAATGGGTGTCACTTCAGCCGCCATCCACGCGCGCGCGATGGCTAGCGAATTCATGTAGGCGACATAGCCTAGCAACGCCACCAGCAGGCGTCCATAGCGTGCCGAACGTGGCGGTGTGCGCGCTAACGGCAAGGCCAGAAAAGCCAGTATCAGCGTTGCCAGGGGCGAGGAAAGCCGCCAGTGCAGTTCGGCCATCGCGCTTGCAGTGGGTTCATCCAGCAGTGCCGGAATGCTGCGCATCGACTCCGGCCTCGCCAGATCACCCGGCTCGCTGTCGGGAACCCGGATGTCATTGCGCGCAAATCGCATCAGGCGAAAGTCCTGCGCATTCAGGCTGCCCTCGACGCGAAAACCGTCACGCAGGCTCAAATAGCGCTCATCGCCCTGCTCGGCATACAACTCGCCCGCCTTGGCCGTCACCACGTCGATACGCCCATCGCGCTCGTTGTGGACGAACAGGCGCCCGAACTGACTGCCGTCCTCACTCATTTCGGACAGATACACCACCGCATCACGTCCAGGAAGCTCGACAAATCGGCCGGGCTCCAATCCCACCACCAGCAGTGATCGATTGGCTTCCTCGATCATCGCTGCAGACAGCTTTTGCGCCGCCGGGGATAGCCAGAGCGAGGTCGCGCCAACCAGCAGAACCAGCGGAACCACCCAAGCCAGAATCGCTCGGCGCAGTTCGGACAGGCCCAATCCCACCGAGGCCAGAACGGCCATTTCGCTGTCGCGATACAGGCGTCCAAGTCCCAGCAACACCCCCAGGAACAATGCCAGCGGGAGCACCAGCGGCAACATGTCCACCGAACGCAATCCCAACTGCGACAGCAACAGTCCCGGCGGCAGTTTGCCGCGCGAAATCTTGCCGAACAGGTCGGCAAACAGACCACTGAACAGCACCATCAACAGGACGACCGCCGTCGCCAGAGTGGCCGCAGCCAGCTCACGCCATACGTAGCGATCAATCCGGGTCAAACGCACGCGGCGGCCTCCGCCAGAACACCAACGGTCGAATCCGGCATCCGAATGAGCAAGCCATGTCTGCAAGTGAGGGGAATGACGCGGCGCACTGGTAAACTGTCGAACTCTGCTGATCTGCACACGGGCAGCGGGACGGAAGTCCCTCTGCATTGACCCGCCACCTGCGGTGTGCGGTGCAGCAGTATCCCCTGATCAACCTGTACAGGAAAGCCATGAGCCTTCAGTTGAGCCTCGCCGCAACACAGCCCCAGGACGCCGACAGTGTCATCGTCGGGGTATTCGAAGACACCGGACTGAGCGCCGCCGCGCGCGAACTGGACAGCGAAGGCCGCCTGAGCCAGTGGCTGAGCAGCGGCGACATCAGCGGCAAACTGGGACGCGCAACGGTGTTGCGGGGTATCGGTGGCGCGGCGACGCGCGTGGTGACCATCGGCCTCGGCAAAGAAACCGACTTCGATCTGGCGCGTTTGCAGAAGGCTACCGCCGACGCATTGAAGGCCTTGAACGGCAGTCCCGCCCGACACGTGTTCTGCACGCTCAGCGCGCTGCCGGTCAAAGCCCGTGACGCGGGATTCGTCCTGCGCCAGACCGCGATCAGCGTCGAACACACGCTGTATCGCTATACCGCCACCAAGAAAGCGCCCAGCGATGGCGGTATCGAGCGCGTCTCGCTGGCGGGCGATGCGGCACACGGCCTGCCACTGCAGCAGGCGCAGGCCATTGCGGAAGGTGTCCGTCTTACCCGCGAACTGGGCAACCTGCCCCCGAACATCTGCAACCCCGCCTATCTGGCCGACACCGCCCGCCGCATTGCGGCCGAACACAGCCAGACCGTCTCGGTCGATGTTCTGGAACGCGAGCAGATGGAAGCCCTCAACATGGGTTCGTTGCTGGCGGTTGGCGCGGGCAGCGCCAACTCGCCCAAATTGATCGTTCTGAAGTACAGCGGTGCGCCTGCCGAGCAGAAGCCGGTGGCGCTGGTCGGCAAAGGCATCACCTTCGACACCGGCGGCATCTCGATCAAGCCCGGCCCTGGCATGGAAGAGATGAAGTTCGACATGTGTGGTGCCGGGACCGTGCTCGGGGTGTTTCAGTCGGTGGTCAAGCTCGGCTTGCCCATCAATCTGCTGACCATTGTCCCCGCTGTCGAAAACATGCCGGACGGCAAGGCCTACCGCCCCAGCGATGTGCTCACATCCATGTCGGGCAAGACCATCGAAGTGCTCAACACCGATGCCGAAGGTCGCCTGATCCTGTGTGACGCGCTGACCTACGCGCAGACCTTCCACCCGGAAACGCTGATCGATGTCGCCACCCTGACGGGCGCCTGCGTGGTCGCACTGGGCAAGCACGCGCACGGCCTGATGAGCAAGCACGACGACCTCGCCACCGAGCTCGCCGCCGCGGGTGAGAAAGTCCATGACCGCGCCTGGCGTCTGCCGATCTGGGACGACTACCAGTCGCAGCTCGATTCAGGCTTTGCCGATGTCGCGAACATCGGCGGCAAGTGGGCCGGTGCGATCACCGCAGGCTGCTTCCTCGCCCGCTTCACCGAAGGCCAGCGCTGGGCGCATCTCGACATCGCCGGTACGGCCTGGGACGAGGGTCGCAAAGGATTGGCAACCGGTCGTCCGGTGCCGCTGCTGGTGCAGTGGCTGATGGATCGCTGCGGGTAAGCACACCGATGCCACGCGCCGATTTCTATCTGATTGCCAAGCCGCGTTTCCTCAGCGAACCGCTGCGCCTGGTTTGCGAATTGGCGCGCAAGGCCCACGACGCCGGACACAGCCTGCTGATCCTCGCACGCAGCGAGGATCAGGCGGAGGAACTGGACGAATTGCTGTGGTCGTTCGACGAAGACGCCTACATCCCGCACCAGATTGCCGGCATGGATGAGGACGACGACATCACACCGGTGCTGATCGCGCCGCCCGGTGTCGACACGCCCTCACGCCCCTTGCTTCTCAACCTGCGCGATGAAGTCGCTCCGCCACCGTTTGAGCGGGTGCTGGAAGTGGTACCCGCCGATCCTGCCGCACGCACGCCCTTGCGCGAGCGCTGGCGGCAATATCAGGCGCTCGGCTACACCCTCAACAAGTACGACATGTAGGCCGCGCCGCGCGGCCCGATCACCGAATCACCCAGGTACAAGACGCCCATGGACAAGAGCTTCAATCCGCAGGATTTCGAAACCCGCTGGTATGCGCAGTGGGAGCAGAGCGGCTGCTTCAAGCCGAGTGGCCAAGGCCCGGCCTACACCATTCTGCTGCCGCCGCCGAACGTCACCGGCACCCTGCACATGGGGCATGCGTTCCAGCACACGCTGATGGATACGCTGGTGCGCTATCACCGTATGCGCGGCTTCGACACGCTGTGGCAGATGGGCACCGACCACGCGGGCATCGCCACCGAAATGGTGGTCAGCCGCAATCTGGCGCGCGAAGGCAAGGGCGAAACCCGCGACTCGCTGGGGCGCGACGCCTTCATCGCCAAAGTCTGGGAATGGAAGCAGGAATCCGGTGACACCATCGAGCGCCAGATGCGTCGTCTCGGCGCCTCGGGCGACTGGTCGCGCCGTACCTTCACCATGGACGCGCAGCCCTCCGCCGCCGTGCTGGAAGCCTTCGTCCGCCTGCACGAACAAGGGCTGATCTATCGCGGCAAGAAGCTGG
>JAWLAY010000009.1:0-227616 GCA_041395245.1 Lysobacteraceae bacterium | reverse complement strand
ACTTTGCAGCCCATGCCTTTGCGTCGTGGGCACTCAGGGATGGGGATGGCCGCCAAGCGTTGCGGGCCATGGAGCGGGCCGTGTTGTGGTCACTGCACCGGGTGAAGGTTTGGCCGGACTGGGGCGCGGACGACGACATTCTGATGGCGCTGGGGCGCATTTGGCAGGGCTACCAAGGTGTAGGGCGCCAGTACTTCAAGAGGTTGCAGGCCCATTGCCACGCGGAAAACGGGTTGCTTGGCTATGCCAGGGACAGCGCAGAACTGTCGGTGGTGGCGTTCGAACAAATCGGTATGTTGGCGAGCATTGGGTTGCCCTATGCACTGTCGGTGGGTGGAACCGATGAGCAGCAAACCGCACAGCACGCCAGCGCCAACGTGGTGGCCGATGCCTTGGCCTCCTTCATCGCTTCCAACAGCATTTGCAATTCCCCGTGTTTTGATCGGCACAGCCAGGACATCGTTTTGGGCTTGATGTTGTTGGTGCTTACTGAGCAAAGAGATCAGGCCCAAGAATGGCTTCGAACCCTAGTCCGCAACATCGACTATGCATTCAAGGTCAAACGCTACGTACCTATAGACAGCGACGCCATTGACGATTTGGCGGACATGGGCGGTTGGCATTCAGGTCAAACTGCCGACAAGCTGATGAGAACGTCTTGGATGCTGGCCGTGTTGGCGGGGTGGTGTGCGGTGTTGGGGCTCGAGGATTCATACCGCGTGGTGAGGCAAGGGCTCGCCGAGCACTACCCTGAAACGTTTGCGCAACTGTGGCATCCAGACGCAGCCATTCACGAGCACATGTACTTTCATCCGGCACATCACGTCTCAGGGGCTTCGGAGGCGCCCATTCACCTGCCGGAAAGCATGGCCGACTGGCTTGCCCACATGCGGGTCATAGTGGAGTCGGAGCATGGCAAGGAATGTCTTCAGACCATGGGCTTCAAAGTGGGGTTGTTTGCCGTTGACCTTATGGCTTCCAGGCACTTTGGTACCCCCGTCGCTCCCGCGTTCTGGTACCGATTCGCGCCTTCTTGCGGGATGTGAAGATGTCGGGCTGTCTGTACAGGGGTAAGCGAGGCTGATTGCCCCTACTTCTTCTCCCCCTCGCCCTCCGGCACATACACCATCGAGCCGTCTTTCATCATGTAGGCGACACCGGCCTTGCGGCCTTCGCCAGCGCCGATGTCGCCGGCGCTTTCGTAGCGTTCGATCTTTTCGCCCTGTTTGACGATGACCTGCATGTCGGGTTGGCCGGGGTTGCGGATCAAGGTGTAGTCCTCGTTGGCGGCGGGGCTGAAAGGGCTTTTCGCCATGGCGAGCAGCAGGGCGGCGACGAGGACGAGGAAGACGTCGATGAGGTTGACGACCGACAGGATGGGATCGTCCTCGCCGTCTTCGAGCAGGCGCAGGCGGCTCATGTGGGCAGTTCTCCGGCGACGGTTTCGGCGTGTTCGGCGGCTTGGCTCAAGCCGTGTTCAATGTGGCTCAGTTCCTGCGCGTACCAGCGTCGCCGCACGCTGACCACCCAGAAGGTCAGGGCGGAGGCGATCAGCGCCAGGATCACCGCGGAGAAGGCGATCATCAGGCCGCGCGAGACGTCGCCAAGGTTGCCATCGGCCAGACCCTTCAGAGCCGGGCCCATCGGGATCATGGTGGCGACCAGCCCCAGCAGCGGGGCGACGCGCGAGGTGATGCGGGCGAACTCGATGCGTTGCACCGCGATGGCTTCGAGTTCGGCCAGGCTCAGGCGTGGCTGCTGGCGATGTAGCCATTGCATTTCGAAGCCGCTGGCGATGCCGCGACGCCGTTGCTGCCACTGCCAGAGGAAGCCGCCGAGCGCGACGAAGGCGTAGGCGAACAGGATGAACACGGCGGCCAGTACCGGTATCAGGAACAACTGGGCCAGTTCGTACATCGCCAGTTCAAGCTGGCTGCCAATCGGGTTACTCACGGGTGACTCCTGACGAATGCAATCGGGTGATGGGGGGATTCATGGCGACGCGCGGTGAGCGTGGCGCTGTTGCTGCCAGGCACCGAAGGCAACCAGCGACAGCAGCGCCAGTGGGCCGAACAAGGTGAGCAATGAGGGCGCGGACTCGCCTTGCGCGACCTTTTCCAGCCGCTGGCCCTGCACGCTTTCGAGTGGCGTCACGGGTGCCGGTTGAGCGGGCGCGGCGACGGCGTTCAGCCCAAAGCCGACGAACTCGGCCAGCGCGGCGTTGCTGGTCTGCAGATCGAAGCGTTGCAGCAGATCGGTGTAGCGCTGTTTGAGCTCGTCGAGGGTTTTTTCGTCGGTCTGCCAATAGCCTTGGCGCGCGGCTTCCAGCATGCGTTCGATGACCTTCGCCAGCGCTTCGGGATTCTCGCGCTCGAACCATTCCTGCACGCCCAGATCAAATTTGTCGCGCACGTAGACATCGACCAGGCTTTGCCATTGGTCGTCGCGCACGATCTCGCGGGCGACGGTGGTCCAACCGAAGAAGTTGTTGACCGCGTCGTTGATGTCCAGTGTGCCCGCATAGCCCTCGGCCATCATGTTCTTGATGTAGCCGGGATGCAGTTGCCGGGTCGCCATTTCCTTGGCCAGAAACCCCGCCGCCAGTTCGGTACGACCGCTGTCGCCACCACGCAGATTGTTGATCATCAGCTCGGGGGCTTTGCCATCCAGATGGCGCACCGCCAGCGCGATGCCGCCGAGATACTGGAACGGGTCGTCGGTGGTCAGCATGCCGTACAGATTGGAGCTGCGTGACAGCAGCGCGCCCTCGGTGCCGCGCAGTTGTTCGGCGTAGAGATTGACCTGCGCACCGGCCAGATCGGCGCGCCCCCAGGTACTGCTGTCGGGGCCGTAGGCGTACTGCATTTTCGCCAGATACAGATCGGCCAGTTTGGCATCACCCTCGGCCTTGCCCTGCCAGGTATCACTGGCCAGCGCGGCTTCGTCGAGGCCGGAACTGTAGTTGCCCGAGGCACTGCTGAAGATTCGCGTGACGGCAGCCTGGCGTGCGGCGATGGCATCCAGTCCGCCGGCGGCAAGGCGTTGTTCGATGGCGCGACTGTTGGCGGCGATGGCGTTGTCGGCTTCCTCGGCGGCGGCCGCGATGTCCACGGCGCGGGCGAGCTGTTGCATCAGATTGGGAAAGTGATCGCGATACAGACCGGTGGCGGACAGCACCACATCGACGCGCGGGCGACCCAGTTCTTCACGCGGAATCAGTTCGACACCGGTCACGCGACCGCCCTGATCCCACATGGGGCGCACGCCCATCAGCCATAGCGCCTGGGCCTCCAGCAGACCTTGATGACGCATGGTCTCGACCGACCACAGCGAGAAGGTCAACTTGCGCGGCGCTCGACCATGCTGCTTTGCGTGCGCGGCAAGCACGTCGCGTGCTGCCTGTTCGGCGGCCTTCCAGGACTGCGGTGTGGGGACGCGAGACGGATCGAAGCCATACATATTGCGACCGGTCGGATAGGCGTCCGGGCTACGGATCGGATCGCCGCCGTAGCTGGTGGCGATGTAGTCGCCGCGCAGCGCGGCGAGCAGGGCGGGCAGTTCGTGACTGGCATCGATCAGCGTCCACGCCTGGCGTGCACGCTCGACGATGGCGTGCAGTTCGTCGGACAAGTCAGCGGGGTCCGCGCCGTCGACCAGATAGCGCTGCAGCAGTTGATATGGTGCCGACTGCGGCAGTTTTTCGTAGTCGGTGGCCAGTGCTTCATCCAGTGCGTCCGGTGCGGCCCCGGCGGCGGCGCTGGCTTGCTCCCAGAACTCACGTCCCAGCATCAGCAGCACGGTGGCGAGGCGATGGTCGGCGGCGGGTGCGCGTCCCAGCGCGTGCAGGCCCAGCGGCTGCACCGTCTCGGCCACCTCGTGCAGATGCGCGTGCAGGGCATCGATGTAAGCAGGAAAGTCCGCCTTGGCGCGGGCCACATCCCAGCCCATGTCGGCGATCAGGTGTTGCTGGTCCGCCAGCTCGATCAGCTCCCGCTGAAGTTGATCACGCACGGCGCCCTGATCCTGATTCAGCCAGGCATGCAGACGGTCGTGGATGTCGACCAGCGCTTGATGCAGGCCGGCGGGCCGGAACGGCGGCGTTTGATGGCTGATCACCGTGGCGCGACCGCGACGCCGCGCCTGCAGCGCTTCACCGATGTTGTCGGCGATGTAGGGATACACCACCGGCAGCGCGCCCAGCGCCAGCATCGGGTAGTCGTTGACCGACAGTCCGCGTTCCTTGCCGGGCAGCCACTCCTGCGTGCCATGGGTGCCGAAGTGGATCAGTGCGTCGGCCTTCTCCTGCTGCCGTACCCACAGATAGGTCGCCAGATAGTGATGCGAGGCCGCCGCCGTGGTGCTGTGGTAGAGCGCCCGTTCGGCGTCCTCCCAGCGCTCGCCGCGTGCGGGTTGCGGCAGAATCACCAGCTTGCCGAACTGCAGTCGTGGAATGACGAATTGCGCATCGCCGTCGCGGTCGAGCACCAGCAGACTTTGCTCGGGCTGACCCCAGCGCGATTCGACATCCTTGCGCACCGATTCTGGCAGCGCGCCGAACCAGCGCCGATACTCGGCGACCGGGAACGTGGCGGCGTGACCGGCGTCGACCAGTGCCTGCAGATCGAGATCGCGGTAGTAGGCCGACAGCGTGGTCTGCAGCGCAGTCAGCAATGTGGCCGAATCGGGTTGGGTGCCGACGTCATAACCCGCAGCACGCAAGGCATCGAGCGTGCGCTCGAGGCTCTCCGGCACGTTCAGGAACGAGGCCGACAAATTCTTCTCGCCAGCCGGATAGTTCCAGAACATCAACGCGAGACGTTTATCCGCATTGTTCGCGCGCTGCAGTCGAACCAGGTTGAAGGCCTTGTCGAGCACCGTGTCGAGTTGCGCGGGAATCGCCACCAGACGGTCCTCGGGCTTCTGCGTCCCGGCCACCACCTGTGCATCGATCGCCCCGGCAAACTCCGGCTGCGAGAGGAAGAACGGCACGTCGGTCAGCGACAGTCCAACCGGATCGGCGGCCCAGTCATCCGGGCTGCCGCTGCGGTAGTTGAGCAGTTGCAACACCGGGCGTTGCAGACCAACGAACTCCTTGCGGCGTGCCTCACCATCCAGGGTGATCTGCGCGCTGAGCAGCACGTCGTGCAGCGCGTCGCCATCGGGTGCAAGCAAGGCACTCAGCCCAGTGCTGCCCATCACCGGCGAATAGAACGCCAACGCGGTGCCGCCGCGCGCCTCGATGCCCGCGATCACGCTGTCGATCAGACCGGTTTCCATCGCCGACAGCGATTGCTGATGAAACGCCACGGCGATGATCGGTGCGCGATCCGCGGCCTTGGTATCCACCTTGCGCCACGCGAAATACTGCGCGGCGCTGGCAAACACCAGATTCGGTGCCTGCGGGTGATAGACCGCCGTCTTGGGAAACACCACCGGCGCGACGACCGACATCGGATCGCCGCCATCGAAGTTCAGCCGCAGGCTGTCGAAGAAATGCGCGAAATTGGTTTCCGCCCCGCTGGCGTAATAGTCGACCAGTCGCTGGCCCAGTGGATCGGGAAATCCGCTCCAAGCCGGGCTGGCGTCATACAGCCAGACCGATGGCGCACGCAGTCCGGGCAATGCCTTGCTCAGCCGCTCGCGAATCTCGTCCTGCAGGTAGGAATCGAAAAACACCGCATCAAACCCCTGCCACAGACTGGCATCGGTGTCGGCGGGCAGCTTGTGCAGATAGCGGTGTTCCAGCGCGATACCGCGCTCGGCAGCGATGGCCTGCAGGTGCACGAACTTGCCCGCGGGCACATTGCCGGTGGCAACGATCAACACGCGCTTGTCCGCGTCGCGCGATGCGGGCGAGGCGGCTTCCGCATGCACAACGGAATGACCCAGCACGGCGAGCACCAGCAAGGCCTGCAACCTGCGCCATTTCAGCCAACCACAGGGCACAACCCCGCGAAAGAAATCACGCGTCAGACCGCGATCAAAGGGTCGACGGACAACGCCGCCGAGGGCGGACAAAACACCACGCATGCAAGACTCCTCGAAACCCATCGGACGCGGAACCGCAAGGGATCAGCGCGAAAGGTGCGACTTCGTCCTGGCGTTGGCTGGGCGGCGCACGAACTGCAACAACAAGCGCAACACTCTCGCCCAAATGCGAATGAATCGCAAGTGTGTGGAGTGCGTTGAGGTTCGGCGACGCGTGTGATCTGCCTCGGAACACGGGTGTGGTTTGGCTGCGCGGGCGTCGTGGCTGCATAAACGACGGGCTTCAGTGAATTGCTGCTGATCTTTCCGCATGCCGTGGGGCGCCGCAGGGGGCGCGTCTAATTACACTGCCACTCCGACTATGCCTTGGACTTCATGTATGCGCACGACCGTATTCGCAATTCTTGCCGTGGTGCTGGTCGGCTGTTCCAAGCAGTTGACCACCGACTCTGGATCGGTGGACGGCCAGGCGGAACGGGAAGGGGCATTGTTGGCATACGAGCACGAGCTTGTCTTTTCGACGGCGGCAGAACGGCTTTCCCAGCAAATCGCAGCGGTGAGGACGGCTTGCAACGATCAGCGATTCGGCTCATGCAGTGTGCTGAATTTCGAGGAGGGTGCAGGCACCTATCCCACAGGCACTGTTGTCTTGCGGCTTGTACCGGAAGCAGTGAAACCCATGGTTTCCCTCGCTGGCGAAGGGGCAATAGCCCGCTCATCCCGGACGCGCGCAGAGGACGTTTCCGTTGCCGTTGGTGAGCTCGAACGGGAACGCGAGCAATTGCGAGCGCATGCGGAAACCTTGCATGCGTTGCAGTCCAGATCCGGTCTTGAGGCTCGCGATCTGATCGCGCTGTCGTCCGAGCAGGGCAAGGTGTCGGCACGCCTAGTTGAGCTGGATCGCGCATCGGCCGTCATCGCTCACCGAATGGAAACCAATCTCCTTACCCTGCGCTACAACAGTGCGATTGAGACATCCGCATGGAGTGAGATTACTTCGTCGGTCCGCGACTCGGGTGAATCGTTCGCCGAGGGCGTCGTTGAGACGGTGGGGATGATCGCGTTCGGTTTGCCTTTCATCTTGGTCGCGTTCCCACTGGCATTGCTCTGGCGCTGGGCGTGGCGGAAGTTCACCCGTTAGGTCGATCAGAGCAAGGACGTGCTTGCTGATTCGGTGAGCGGGTGCATAGCAGCACGCTGCGAGGATGCGATAGGGATGCCGGGCGCGCGAGCTTGGACAGTGCCAGCATGGGCCTGCTCGACACGGCCAAACGTCGACTGCGAGCGGTATGTGTTCAAACACGCAAGGTTGCCCGAATTTCGCCATCACCGTGATGCAGGCTCATCGCAGATGGCGATCAGGCCGTCACGACGGTTGACGGAGGGCGACGGCATGCAGCAAGTGATTCCCGTGTTCGCGTTTCAATGGCCGCGATCCTTGCGCGAGTTCGATCAGTGGATGATGGCCGTGACACCGCCGTCGGCGCTGCCGCGGTGGCAGCGATTTGCGGCGGAGTTTCTGTGCTTTGGCATCAAGGAAGCGCGGGCCTGTCTGTTTGCGTGCTTGTTCTTTCTCGCGGTGTTCCTGCTGCCGCGTGGGGGTATCTCCGGAATCGCGCGCTATGACTGGCTGCTGCTGTTTGCGTTGGCGGTGCAGGCGTGGATGCTGTGGACGCAGTTGGAAACCTGGGACGAGTTGAAGGCGATCTCGCTGTTCCATGTGCTCGGTTTCGCGTTGGAGGTGTTCAAGACCTCGCCCGCGATTGGCTCGTGGTCGTATCCCGATGCAGGCGTCAGCAAGCTGTTCGGCGTACCACTGTTTTCGGGCTTCATGTACGCCGCCGTGGGCAGCTATCTGATCCAGGCATGGCGCCTGTTCGACCTGCGTGTCGAGCATCATCCACCCTACTGGATGGCGACGTTGATGGCATTGGCGCTGTACGCCAACTTCTTCACACACCATTTCATCGGTGACCATCGCTGGCTTCTGGCGGCCTGCGCACTGGGCCTGTACGCGCGCACCACGGTGGTTTTCCGGCCAGCGGATCGCGAGCGTCGCATGCCGCTGTTGCTCGCCTTCGTACTGATCGGTTTTTTCATCTGGCTGGCTGAAAACGTGCAGACCCTGTTCGGCGTCTGGCGCTATCCGAACCAACTCGGTGCGTGGTCCGCCGTGCACGTTGGCAAATGGAGTTCGTGGTCCTTGCTGGTGATCATGAGCTTCACCTTGATCGCCCATCTCAAGCACATCAAGGTGCGGATTCAGGTGTCGCCAGACCGTGTTGCGATTCGGAGTTGAGACCGCCCTGCCCCTGAAAACCCAGCCGACTATCTATATCGGCGAAGTCACCGGCGACTACCACGCCGCGCCCGAGGGGCCGAATCCGTTCTTCCACTGGCGGCCCGTGAAGTGGATTGCCGAGGCCGTTCCTCGGACAAACTTTGCGCAAGACTTGCTCTATAGCTTCGGCGCCTTCCTGACGATCTGCCGCGTGCAGCGGAACAACGCCGAGCAGCGTATCGCTGCGATGCTCGCGAATGGCTGGAAGGCCGAAACGATCAGCCAGCAGGTAAAGCCCGCCGCAAGTGTGGCGACGGCGGAAGATGAAGACGACACCGATCTCGAAGCCCTGGCGCAAGACCAGATTGCGCGGCTGATCGCGGCACGCTTCAAAGGCCATGCGCTGACGCGCTTGGTCGACGGCATTCTGCGCGCGCAGGGCTACACCACGCGGGTGAGCCCGGAGGGCGCGGATGGTGGCGTGGACATCCTCGCGGGGTCCGGCCCGCTGGGTTTCGATAGCCCACGCCTGTGCGTGGAAGTGAAATCCGAGTCTGGCTCCATCGACCGGCCCACGGTCGACAAGCTGCTCGGCGCGATGACCAAGTTCAACGCCGATCAAGGTTTGTTCGTGGCCTGGAATGGCTTCAAGAGTACGGTGGAGAAAGAGCTCGCCACGCAGTTCTTCCGCTTGCGCCTGTGGTCGCAGAAGGAGCTGCTGGAACAGCTCTTCGCGCACTACGACAAGCTGGATGCCGACCTCAAGGCCGAGCTGCCGCTCAAGCGGGTTTGGATGGTGGCGGCGCAAGACGCGCTTTGATGGGATCACGCGGCACGGCAGGTATCGCTCGCGTCGCTCTGCACGCGGTCTTGCGACGTGGCGGTCTACAGTAGGGCGATGCAGATTCCTGTTTTCGACAATCGCTTTCGCACGCTGCCGGGGGATCACGGTGATCCGCTCGTCGGTCGCCAGGTATTCAACGCGGTCTGGTCCGAGGCGCGCCCGAGTTCGATGCCTGGGCCGCGTCTGTTGGCGGCCTCCAGCGACGTGGCCGCTGCGCTCGGTTGGTCGAGTGAGGATGTGGGGTCGGCGATGTTTGCCGAAGTGTTTGCAGGCAATCGTCGGTTACCCGGCATGCAGCCCTGGGCCAGCAATTACGGCGGGCATCAGTTCGGTGCGTGGGCGGGGCAATTGGGTGATGGTCGGGCGATTTCGCTGGGTGAAGTCATCGGTGTCGATGGTTCGCGCCACGAGCTGCAATTGAAGGGCGCGGGGCTGACGCCGTATTCGCGACGCGGTGATGGTCGTGCGGTGCTGCGTTCGTCGTTGCGTGAGTTCGTTTGCAGCGAGGCCATGCATGCGCTGGGTGTGCCGACCACGCGTGCGCTGAGTTTGGTCGCCACCGGCGAGGGCGTGTTGCGTGACATGCTCTACAACGGACGCGCGGCGCATGAGCCGGGGGCGATTGTCTGCCGCGTGGCGCCGTCGTTCCTGCGCTTCGGGCATTTCGAGTTGCCCAGTGCGCGCGGTGATTTCGAGCTGTTGCGGCAGCTCTGGGATTTCATGGTCGAGCGCGACTTCGCCGAGCTGGCGGATCAGCCGGATCGCGATATCGCCGTGTTCCATGCGATCTGCGAGCGCACCGCGCTGATGATCGCGCACTGGATGCGGGTCGGCTTCGTACATGGGGTGATGAACACCGACAACTTTTCCGTGCTCGGTCTCACGCTCGACTACGGCCCTTTCGGGTGGATGGAGGACTACAACCCGGAGTGGACGCCGAACACCACCGATGCCCGCGAACGGCGCTATCGCTTTGGGCAGCAGCCCAATGTCGCGCACTGGAATCTGTCCTGTCTGGCCGGTGCCTTGTCGCCGATCATCGAAGACCATGATGGCCTGCGCGAAGGACTGCGTCGTTACGTGCGCTGCTTCAACCGGGAACACACGCGGATGAATCAGGCCAAGCTCGGCTTGCTGAGCTGGCGCAGCGAGGACGCCGACCTGCTGCAGCGGCTGTATCGCCAACTGCATGCCTCGCGACTGGATTTCACTCTGTTCTTCCGCCAACTGATGCACATCGATGTGCGTGATCCGCAGGTCGGCGACCTGCTATCCGCCAGCTACGATGCCGCGGAGTTCGAGCGCGAGGCCGCAGCGTTGCAGGAGTGGCTGCAGGCATGGGCCGCGCGCATTCGCGCCGATACCGACGATGAGGCCAACGCGCTGCACGCCAGCCAGCAAGCCATGCGTCGAACCAATCCTTGCTATCTGCCGCGCAACTGGCTGCTGCAGCAGGCGATTCACGCCGCCGAGCAAGGCGAACTCGAACCCTTGCATCGGTTGCTGCGCATCCTGCAGCAACCGTACGACGAGCAGCACGATGCCAACGACTTCGCCCAGCGTCGACCGGACTGGGCAAATGACTTGCCGGGGTGCACGGTGCTGTCGTGTAGTTCGTAGTATCAGGGACGCGCTGCGGAATACGTCATTCCCGCGAACGCAGGAATCCAGTGAGTTGATTCAAGTTGGTTCCCGCTTTCGCGGGAACGACGCCGCCAAACGAAACAGCGTTTGCCGATGGCGGCACGCTCACACTTCCGAGTGCAAGCCGATCAGATTGCCGTCCGGGTCTTTCACCGCCACGAAGCCATACTCGCCAATCGACATCTTGCCGCGCTCCAGCACGCCACCCGCTTGAACGGCGCGCTCCGCTTCGACGGCGCAGTCGGCACAACTGAAGTACACCACCGTGCTGTTGCCTCCCGACGGCAAGCCCGGCACGGCGATCAGTGCACCGGAGGAGCCAGTGATTCCGGGCGACATATCGAAGGCCCACATCTCGATGCCATCCACGGCAAGTCGATTCAGCGACACCTGCAAGGTCTGCTCGTAGAACGCACGCGCACGCGGCATGTCCTGCACATAGATTTCGAACCACACGACGGGATTGTGTTGCATGACAGACGCCTCCTGATCCAGTCTGCAGAGCATAGCTTGCACGCGACGTGTCGATGCCTGTGCTGGAAGTTCAGTCGGGCACCGTCATCCGCATTGACCCGATGCGCGGCGCCGTGCAGGCTGACCGACCCCGTTCTGAGGAATTCGCCATGCGCCGTTTTGCCCAGGTTGATGTGTTTGCGCAACGCCCGTTTGGCGGCAATCCGGTGGCGGTGGTGCTGGATGGTGAGGGCTTCAGCAGCGAGGACATGCAGCGTTTCGCGCGTTGGACCAATCTGTCCGAGACGACTTTCGTGTTGCCGCCCACCGTCGCCGAGGCGAGCTATCGGGTGCGCATCTTCACCCCGCGACAGGAGCTGCCCTTTGCCGGGCATCCCAGTATCGGCACGGCGCACGCGGTATTGGAGGCAGGTCTGGCCACGCCGAATGCGCAGGGCGGGATGGTGCAGGAATGCGCCGCGGGTCTGCTGCCGCTGCGGATCGATCTATCCGGCAGTCAACGGCAGTTGTTTGTGCGGATTCCCCAGGCGCGGCATCAGTCGCTGGACGCGGCCTTGCAGCAGCAACTCACGACAGCGCTCGGTGCCGACATCACCCCGGCGGAGTGCGTCAATGTTGGTCCCACCTGGATCGTTGCGGGATTGAACTCGGGTGCCGCCTTGCGCGCCCTGCAGCCCGACCTGTCCGCTCTGGCCGACCTCAGTCGACTCACGGGTGCCGTGGGAATCAGCGTGTACGGGCGCGACGGCAGTGGCGAAGTCGATCTCGTCGTGCGCTCCTTCGTGCCTGCCGACGGCATTCCCGAAGATCCCGTCTGCGGCAGCGGCAACGGTGCCATCGCCGCCTATCTGCACGCCCACGGTGCCTTGCCGAGTCGAACCTATTGCACCAGTCAGGGCCGCGAAATCGGTTATGACGGGCGCGTACACCTGCAAATCGACGACGAAGATCGCATCTGGATTGGCGGCACCGCTTCCACCGCCATCGATGGCGTGCTGAACCGGTAATCCGCCGCAGTCGCTACCATACGCGGGCCATGAATTCGCCTTTTCGTACTGCGGGTTTCGACACCCGCCATCTGCGTCGTGCCTTCGGGCGCGCGGCTTCTCGCTATCAGGCCGCTGCCGTGTTGCAGCACGAGGTTGAAAGCCGCTTGCTGGAGCAGCTCGACTATCTGCAAAGCCTGCCGCAGCGTGTGCTCGATCTGGGGGCGGGCCCCGGCAACGCAACGCGCGTCATGCGACAGCGCTGGCCGAAGGCGGAAGTGCTGGCGATGGACATGGCGCTGCCAATGTTGCGTGAGTCAGGGCGTGACTGGCGTTGGTACACGCCGGCGAAAAGGCGCTTTGATCGCGTCTGCGCCGATGCACGCGCGCTGCCGTTGCAGGACGGCTCTGTCGACGTGATCTTCTCCAGCCTGTGTCTGCAATGGGTGGAGGATCTGGCGAGCGTGCTGGACGGCCTGCGTCGCGTGTTGCGTCCGGGCGGCTTGCTGCTGTTTTCGACCTTTGGTCCGGCCAGTCTGCAGGAGCTGCGCGACGCCTTCGCCGCCGTCGATGGTGAGCCGCATGTCAGTGGTTTTGCGCCGATCCAGAGCGTGGGCGATGCGTTGATGAGTGCGGGCTTCCGCAATCCGGTGCTGGATTCGGATCGCTTCGAACTGACCTATCCCGATGTGCCCGCCCTGATGCACGAACTGCGCGCCATCGGTGCCAGCAATGCACAACAGGATCGCCGCCGCACGCTGACCGGCAAGCAACGCATGCAGCGGGTTTTCGCGGCCTATCCCGCGAACCCCGATGCGCGCTACAGCGCCACCTACGAAGTGATTTACGCCCACGCCCGGGGCCCGGAGCCGGGCCAACCCATGCGCCTGCAGGGTGGTGGTGAAGTGGCGAGCTTTCCGGCGGGACGGATACCGATCCGGCGGCGTGGGCCGGTGTAGAGCCATGCGTCGCGGCAGCGGAAGGCGTTCGCTTCGACCGTTCTTCAAGCTTCAATGAAAATTACAGAACAGTGAAAGCACTTCCATCGCTGTTCATCCGCCTCCGAGAACATCGACCTTGCTTACACACCCGTTGGTGCGTCGCTACCGCAAGCGATGTGGCGCGCGGCAGACTACTCGAAGCCGTTGCCAAACACCTGGTCGGGTACGGCGATCAACTGGCCTAGCGCATTCATGCAATCGAGGAAGGGGTAACTGCGGCCGCTGACCGTATCGGTGACCTGTGTCGGTGCGTTGCGCATGGCGTTTTCGCGTTCGGCGACCGTGCTGTTGGGGGCGGCTTGTTTGAGCGCGATGGCGCAGGCCGCGACCATCGGCGAAGCGAAAGAGGTGCCCTGCAGATTGCTGCCGATGCCGCCGCCCATCGCCGTGCTGGTGAGGTAGGCACCGGCGGCGTACAGGTCGGTGGTGGTGCTGCGATTGCTGAAGCAGGCAGGCTTTTTGGGTGTGGCCGCGTCGGTACAGCCGAAGATCGTGTTGGCAGTACCGGTGAAGTCCCAGGCGGCAGCCGTGCCCATGACGTTGCCGATGCAGGCGGGGCTGGACATGCTGCCGCTGCTTTGCTGGTTGCCGCTGGATGCACTGACCACCGCGCCGATGTTGCGCAGATTGTTGATGGCCGCAGTCAGTGAGCCGCTGCTGCTGTCGCAAACACCGGAATACAGTTGCGAGGTGCCCAGACTCATGTTGACCGCATCGACATCCGGGTGATTGACCCGAACCCAATCCAGGGCGGAGATGATGCTGGATAGACTCTGGAACGATTGGTTGGCATCCAGCACCTTGACCGCGACGATCTGTACGGCCGGCAGTGCGCCGCGTGGTGCGATGCCGCCGTTGCCGGCGAGGATTCCAGACACCCAGGTGCCATGTCCGTTGTTGTCTTCGGCGGCATTGCTGCCGCCCGGACAGCAGCCACTACAAAAGCACGCCTGCGCCACGATCCGCCCGGCAAAATCCGGGTGATCGGTATCGATGCCGCTGTCGAGGATGGCGACCTTCATGCCGCTGCCGTCCGCACCCACGCCGAGCAGAGGCGTCAAGCCATTCAGATCGAGTGATTCGTCGACCGTGATGCCATGCGCGGCGCCGCCCACGTCGGCCTCGATGGCGACGACCTCCCGCCGCGCAGCGATGGCGCGCAGGCTGGCGTCGTCGACCTCCAGCGCCATGGCCGGGATCAGTTGATAACGCTGCCGCAAGGTGATGCGCTGATTGCCGAGAGCGTCCAGAAAATCTTGTTGGGCAGACTGGATGTGTTGGGCCTGCGCGGTGGTGGAGCGGTCCACCGCTTCTTCGATCCGCAGGTCGACGATGATCCGGGCCTTGCCCTGCGCAGCCAGCTCCGCCCAGATTGCCGGATCGACGTCCGCCGCCACACCGACGCGCCCGAACAACAGCGCGGAAAGCAAAGTGAGTGATGAGAGGTTTCGCCGATGCACGTGCTTCCCCGGAGCCGTCGAATCGCACCCAACGATGGTGCGAAAAGGCGCGCAGTGTATCGACTACTCGATGACACGCGCCTGAGTGCGGGTGTGCGGCACATTTGAGCAATGCGCGTCAGCACGGGTTGCTTGGCTGGAATGCCCGCAGGACGCACAATCTACCGTCTCGAAGCGGAGTTGCGCATGTCCACCACTGACGCATTGGGTCAGATCACCGCCATCCTTTCTGCGGCAGGCGAGGGCAATCCCCTCGACACCTTGTTGCCGCTGGTGCATGCCGATCTGCGGCGGCTGGCACGCGCGCAGCGCCGTCAGATGGAACCGGGCGAAACGCTGTCGACCACCGCGCTGGTCAACGAGGCGTATCTGAAGTTGCGACGCGCCGACTATCCCAATCTGGCCAATCGCGCGCATTTCTTCTCGCTGGTGGCACGGGCGATGCGCCAGATTCTGATCGACCATGCCCGCTCGCGCCTGTCCGAGCAGAAGCGCATGGTGCATGTCGAACGCGAACTGCGCGAGAAGCCGATGGACGATGCCAACGATCTTGCGCGACTGATCGAGATCGACTCGGCACTGGACGAGTTGGAGAAGGTGCAGCCCCGCCTGGCGCAGGTGGTGCTGTATCGCTACTTTGCCGGGTATTCGCCTACTGAAACGGCTGAGTTGTTGGATGTTACCGAGCGCACCGTCAATCGAGATTGGCACAAGGCGCGGGCGTTTCTGACCCTGGCGCTGGAGCAGCGCGGCATGCCGATTCCTGCGGAAGGCGAGGCTTCGTGAGTGAGGCGCTGGCGGCGCGCTTCAAGCGGCTGGAGCCCTTGATCGACCGCGCGCTGGATCTGGAAGGCGAGGCCCGTGATCGCTTCGTCAGCCTGTGTGGCGAAATTCATCCTGATCTGATCGACGATCTGCGCAAAGCACTGCAGGACGATGCGCAAGCACTTCCCGCACTAGGTGGCCTGGCCGCGGATGTCACCCGCGAGCGCCCGACGGATCGCCGCGGTTTGCGTGCCGGACCCTGGCGTTTGCTGGAAAAGCTCGGTCGCGGTGGTATGGGGACGGTCTATCTGGCCGAACGATCCGACGGCGCGTTCGACAAGCGGGTCGCGATCAAGTTGCTGCGCGAATCGGACTTGCGTTTCAAGCAACATCTAGAGCGCGAACGGCGCGTGCTCGCGCGGCTCGAACATCCTGCCATCGCACGCTTGCTGGATGGCGGCGAGACGCTCGACGGCCAGCCCTACCTGGTGATGGAGTTGGCCGAAGGTCGCGATCTGGACAAGTGGCTGCGCGAACGTCGACCCGATCTCGATACACGCCTGCAGGTTTTCCTGCAGGTTTGCGGTGCGGTCAGTGACGCGCATGCACACCTGATCGTGCATCGCGATCTCAAGCCATCGAACATTCGAGTCGCCGACGATGGCAGCGTCAAGCTGCTGGATTTCGGTATCGCAAAGCTGTTGACGAGCGACGGCAGTTCGCGCGGCGATACGCGTGCCCTGGCCTTGACGCCCGAGTTCGCGGCGCCCGAGCAATTGCGCGGTCAGCCGGTGACCACGCGAACCGATGTCTATGCGCTGGGGGCCTTGCTGTATCAGATGCTGACGGGGCGTACGCCGCATCCGGACTTCAACGGTGATTGGGCAAGCTACATCACTCGCGTCTGTGAGGAAGATGCACCGGCGGCGAGCGCGCATGTCACCCAGGAGCTTCCGCGTGCACGTTTGCGTGGCGATCTGGATGCCATCGTGCGCATGGCTTTGCAACGCGATCCGGTACGCCGCTACGCCAGTGTGGATGCGCTGGCGGCGGATCTTCGCCGCTATCTGGATGGACGACCGGTACACGCCCATCCGCCCTCACTGATCTACAGCGTGCGCAAGTGGTTGCGGCGCTGGCGCTGGCTGGTGTTGAGTGGATTCGTGTTTGTTTCGGTGCTGCTTGCGGGCGTGATGGGCGTGCTCTGGCAGGCGCGTGATACCGCCGCCGAACGCGACGCGGCGCGCCTCGAAGCGCGACGATATCTGGCGGTGCTGGACTACCTCGGCAGTCGCTTTCGTGCGGTTGGTGAGTCTGGCGCGGCGGATTCGGCGACGGCGCAGACCCTGTTGCGCGATTCCGTCGACAGTATCGAGCGCAGCTTTGCCGAGGACCCGTCGACGGCGCGGCTGGTACTTGCCACGCTCGGCGAGATGCACATCTATCTCGATGACTTCGTCAGTGCGGAAGTCCTGCTGCGGCGCTTCGTCGAGCTGGACGACGGCAGTTCCGCGCCCGAACTGCGTGGTCAGGTCAGTTCCGACCTGGCACTGGCAGAGCTGCGGCAAGGCCGGGTCGATGCGGGCTGCGAACGGATCGAACAGGCCATCACCCTGCTGCAGGCGTCTCCCTCCAGACAGGGCTCGCGCGTCGCCGATGCCTTGTCGGTGCGAGCGCAATGTCTGCGCCACAAAGGCGACATGGCTGCGTCCTTGCGGACCTATCGCGAGGTGGTTTCCCTGCAGCAGGCATCGACCGGCGCGCACAGCCGCCAGAGCGCGGCGGCGATCAGCAATCTGGCCACGGCGCAGATGCAGAGCGGCGCGCGGGACGAGGCGCGACGCGGGTTCGAGGAAGCCTTGGCGATTTATCGCGAACAGGACCTGCTGCACCTGGCGGCGGCCGCCACCACGCTGAGCAATCTGGCTGCCTTGAGTCTGGTCGAAGGCCAGCTGGACGCGGCGCAACGCTATTTCGATCAGGCTCTGGACGCGTTGCAGCGCAGTCAGGGCGAGTCGGCGGCGTTGGCCGCCGCGCTCAACAATGCGGCCAAGCTGAACTGGTTGCGTGGCGATCTGGACGCGGCGGACGGCTTGCTGGCGCGCGCGTTGCCGATTCAGCAAGCGCGGCTCGGTGCCGAATCGCCGGATGTGGCGTTCAGCTTGTTGACCCGTGCCGATCTGGCTATTGCGAGAGGCGACCTGCGCGGTGCACTGCAGGATGTCGAGGTCGCGGATCAGATCCTGCGTGCACGATTCGGCGAGCAGCATTTCCTGCGTGCGCGGGCGCAGTTCACCCGCGCCCATGGCCTTTCCCTGGCGGGACGCGTGGCCGAGGCCACGCCGCAGTTTGAGTCAGCACTGACGCTTACCCGACAGGTGCCGGGCAGCACGGCCGCTGACTTGCGCTCGCAAGGGGCCTGTCTGGCCCTGCAGCACGCGCTCAGGCATCGCCTCCACCCTGCGGAAGCGTGGATCGAGGACTGCAAACAGCGTCTAAGTCTGCGTCCAGCGACGCATTTTGAGGCTGTGGAGAGCCGCATCCTGCTGGGTCTGGTGAGCAACGAACCCAGCGCGGTCGTGGAGGCGGAACTGGCCCAACTGCGCGCGCTGCTGGGCGCTCAAAGTCCGCGCGTGCTGGCGCTGCAGGCCCTGCGTACGCGTTGAGACGGTCAGCGCCCGCGACGCCCCGCCTTGCCGACATGCTGGTCGATGTAGTCGACAATGGCACCGGCGACATCCGTGCCGGTCGCGCCTTCGATGCCTTCGAGTCCGGGTGACGAATTCACTTCCAGCACCAGTGGACCGCGCTTGGATCGCAACAGATCGACCCCGGCGACATGCAGGCCCATGACTTTGGCGGCGCGCACGGCGGTGTCGATTTCGGCCTCGGTCAGCTTCACCGCCTTGGCTGTGCCGCCGCGATGCAGATTGGAGCGGAATTCGCCCGCCTTGGCCTGTCGGCGCATGGCGGCAATCACCCGGTTACCCACCACGAAGCAGCGCAGGTCGGCGCCTTTGGCCTCGCTGATGAACTCCTGCACGATGAAGTTGGCATACAGGCCTCGCAGTGCTTCGATCACGCTGCGTGAGGAGGACTGCCGCTCGGCAAGGATGACACCGGTGCCCTGGCTGCCTTCGGTCAGTTTGATTACATGCGGTGGCTCGCCCAGCATGCCGAGCAAATCGTGCGTGTCGTCCGGGTTGTCGCCAAACACGGTATCTGGCAAGCCGATGCCCTGCGCCGCCAGCAACTGCTGACAGTGCAGCTTGTCGCGCGCGCGCTGGATCGCATCCGCGTTGTTGGGAGTGTAGACGCCCATCATCTCGAACTGGCGCAACACGGCCGTGCCGTAGGACGTGATCGAGGCGCCGATGCGCGGCAGCACGGCATTGAATCCCGTCAGTGCGCGACCCTTGTAGTGCATCTCGAACGCGCCCGAGCCGATCCGCATGTAGCAACGCAAGGGATCGAGCACCCGCACCGTGTGGCCGCGGGTACGCGCGGCGTCCACCAGTCGCTGGGTGGAATACAGCTTGGCATTGCGCGACAGAATGGCGAGTTTCATGGCGGCATCGGATGGCGCGGACAGGGCGCGCGCAGCATGCCTGAACTGTGGTGCGAACGGGTGACACACCCGACGCGAACAGCGTGGCGAACATGCCTTGTCGGGCGAAAGTCAGGCCCCGAGAAGGAATCTTTGTTGCGCATCCACCCAATAGCGTCCTGCCAACGCCGTACGCCCCAGCAACATGGGATAGCGCAGGTCTTGCCGGTTGGCGAGGTTCATTTCGATCTCGAAATGCGCGTCGCCGACCTGCACTCGCGTGAGGAAAAACAGGCGCTCGGTGACATGGCCGCCGGAGTCGCGCACGGCACGGCGATCCGTGATCCGCACTTCAGCCTCATGCAGCGCGGCGCCGTCCGTTCGCAGTTGGAATCGGACCCAATCCACGCCCTGTCGTTGGAAGCGTTGCCAGTTTTCGGCATGCAGGCAGGAACTGCGTGCGCCGGTGTCGATCTTGGCCTCGATTCGCGCGAGGCCAAGATCCGGCAGCGCCAGCCACTCGCACCAGCCTATGACGGGCAGTGCGTGCATCGTGGATTTCAGGACTTGCGGGCGTCGAGCACCGCGTTCCACTCGGTGACGCGTGCGGCTTGCGCGGTCAGCAAGGTGGACGCATCGCCCTCGATGCGAACACTGTTGATCAGGTCGCCGCCGCGGATGGCATCCACCACCTTCAGATCGTCGGCGACGCTGACTTCACCGAACACCGTGTGCTTGCCATCCAGCCAGGGGCACGGCACATGGGTGATGAAGAACTGGCTGCCATTGGTGCGAGGACCGGCATTCGCCATCGACAGCACGCCGCGCTGGTGCGGGTGTTTCGGGCTGCATTCGTCTTCAAAGCGATAGCCTGGGCCACCGGTTCCAGTGCCGTTCGGGCAGCCGCCCTGCACCATGAAGTCAGGAATCACGCGATGGAAGTTGAGTCCATCGTAGTAGCCACGACTGGCCAGATTGACGAAGTTCGCGACCGTCACCGGCGCATCGTCCGCAAACAGACGAACCCGGATCAGACCACGGGCGGTATCGAAATGGGCAATCAACTCGGACATCGGATTTCACCGTTCGGGAGGGGGCGACAGGATAGCGGTCCTGACCGCGACATGCTGCCTGCGCGTCGTGGCGTCGTCGAGTCTGGCTTGCGCGGCGCATCGTTAAGGGCAGCCCCCGCGATGGCGGGTGTCGTGCCGATACCGCATCCCGCCCCGATTCAGCCTTGTCACGGCTATAATGTCGCGTCGCATCAGGCGCTTGCCCTTCGGGCTTCGACTTTTCCGGTCGTCATCCGCGCGCCATCAATCCACTTTCAGAATCGCGGTCCGCGTCCTGCGGGCTGCAACGGTGCCTTTCAGTCATGATCCAGAATCTCCGCAACATCGCCATCGTCGCGCACGTCGACCACGGCAAGACCACGCTGGTCGACCAGCTCCTGAAACAGTCCGGCACCTTTGGCGAACGCGAAAAGGTGGCGGAGCGCGTGATGGACTCGAACGATCTTGAAAAGGAGCGTGGCATCACGATCCTGTCCAAGAACACCGCCATCCGCTGGACCTCGCCGAGCGGCGAGGAATACCGCATCAACATCGTCGACACCCCCGGCCATGCCGACTTCGGCGGCGAAGTCGAACGTGTGCTGTCGATGGTGGATTCGGTGCTGATCCTGGTTGACGCCTTCGACGGTCCGATGCCGCAGACCCGTTTCGTGACGCAAAAGGCGTTCGCGATGGGCTTCAAACCGATTGTGGTGATCAACAAGGTGGATCGCCCCGGTGCGCGTCCCGATTGGGTGCTGAACCAGACCTTCGATCTGTTCGACCGTTTGGGTGCCACCGACGAGCAACTCGATTTCCCGGTGGTTTATGCCTCGGGTCTGAATGGCTACGCGGGCATGACCGAGGATGTACGCTCGGGTGACATGACGCCACTGTTCCAGACCATCATTGATCGCGTCTCGCCGCCGCCGGTGGACCAGGATGGTCCGTTCCAGATGCGCATCACCAGTCTCGACTACAACAGCTACGTCGGCATCATCGGTGTCGGTCGCATCCAGCGCGGCAAGATCCGCACCAACATGCCGGTCACGGTCATCGCCACCGATGGCAAGACCCGCAATGCCAAGGTCCTGCAGGTGCTGGGTTTTCACGGCTTGCAGCGACACGAGGTCAAGGAAGCGCAGGCGGGCGACATCATCGCGATTTCCGGTATCGAGGCGCTGGGTATCTCCGAAACCGTCTGTGATCCGTCGGGTGTCGAGCAGTTGGAAGTGCTGACCGTTGACGAGCCGACCATCAGCATGACCTTCCAGGTCAACGACTCGCCGTTTGCGGGCGTCAAGGACCGCAGTGGCGGCAAGTTCCTCACCTCGCGCCAATTGCGTGATCGATTGACTCGCGAAACCCAGCACAACGTGGCGCTGAAAGTGGAAGACACCGAGGACGCGGACAAATTCAAGGTCAGCGGTCGTGGTGAGCTGCATCTGTCGATCCTGATCGAGACCATGCGTCGCGAGGGCTACGAACTGGCGGTGTCGCGTCCGGAGGTGATCATCAAGGAGATCGATGGCCAGATGATGGAGCCGATCGAGAGTCTGGTGGTGGATCTCGAAGAACAGTATCAGGGCGGCGTCATGGCGCGCCTGGGTGAGCGCAAGGCGCTGCTGCAGAACATGGAACCGGATGGCAAGGGACGGGTTCGCTTGGACTTCATGATTCCGGCGCGTGGTCTGATCGGTTTCCAGACCGAGTTCCGCACCATCACGGCCGGTACCGGCCTGTTGTTCCATGTCTTCGATCACTACGGGCCGAAGGCGGATGGCGCCATCGGTCAACGCCAGAATGGCGTGTTGATCTCGAACGGCACGGGGCCGTCGCCCGCCTATGCGCAGATCGCGATGCAGGAACGTGGACGCTTGTTCCTCGACCCGGGCGAGGAAATCTACGAAGGCCAGATCGTCGGTATTCACGCCAAGGACAACGACCTTACCGTCAACGCGCTGCGCGGCAAGCAGCTCACCAACTTCCGTGCTTCCGGCAAGGATCACGATGAAGGCTTGGTGCCGCCAATCAAGTTCTCGTTGGAACAAGCCCTGGAGTTCATCGACGACGATGAACTGGTGGAAGTCACCCCGCTGGCGATTCGTCTGCGCAAGAAGCATCGCACGGAGAACGAACGCAAGCAGGCCTCGCGTCGCGGTGACTGAGCGCTGAGTTGAGAGGGTTTTGAGTAGACGCCGCCGACCCTGTTCGGCGGCGTCCTGCTGTTGGGCGGGCGAAATGTGAACGCAGGCTTTTTCTGCCGACGCGCCTTATCGCTTTGCTAACGCGCGCCCGACACCGGGCGACGTAGGCTGCGCGGCTGAAACGTCGTGGAGAGTCGTCGCATGTGGAAACAATGGATTCGGCTTGCTTGTCTGGTGGGCATGCTCGGTGGATCAATCGGTGCGAGGTCGCAGGCCGAGGAAACGCCCAGCACCGCGCAACTGGAGACGGTACTGGTCACCGGGACGCAACTGGGCCCAGGCCTGTGGACGGTTCGCAAGGGCGATCACGTGATGTACGTGCTGGGTATCCAGTCGCCGATTCCAAAGCGGATGCAGTGGTATTCCGAGGACGTGTTGAATACGGTCGCCAATTCCCAGGCCTTGTTGGCACCGCCGAGCGCACAGTTCTCGGGGATCGGGTTTTTTCGCGGATTGACCTTGCTGCCGTCGTTGTTTCGGGCACGGGAAAATCCCGACGACAAAACGCTGCAGGAAATCGTGCCGCCCGAGCTGTATGCGCGTTGGCAGTCGCTGAAGGCAAAGTACCTGCCACGCAGTCGCAAGGTGGAACACTGGCGGCCGATCTTCGCGGGCTTCAAGCTGTATGACGAGGCGATCACGGAATCCGGTCTGCGTACCGACACCGGTGTGTGGAAGGCCGTTCGCAAACACGCCAAGAAGCACGATGTCACCCTCATCGAACCCACCGTCGAGCTCACGCTTAGCGAGCCAAAGGACACCCTGAAAGCATTTGCACAGGGCGAACTCAACGACATCGAGTGCTTTGATCGCACCCTGCAGCGCTTGGAAACCGATCTGGAAGCGATGCGTGCACGTGCCAACGCCTGGGCCGTGGGTGACATCGAGATGCTGCGCGAGCTGCCTTACCCCGACAACAACGAAGCCTGTCGCGATGCCTTGTTGAATGCAGCGATCAGTACCGAAAAAGGCTTCGATCAGATACCGGCACAGGTTCGCGATGTCTGGCTGGACGCTGCAGAAAAGGCCATCGACGAGCATCCGCAGAGCTTTGCCGTGCTGTCGATTCAGCAGTTGCTTGCCGCCGATAGCTACCTCGATGCGTTGGCAGCACGCGGTTACGTGGTTGAAGCGCCGGAATAGCGTGTTGGCGGAGTGTCTGTCGGTTGGTGTGGCTGAATAACCGACAGACTCCTAGCGCTGCCGATAGATCAGGCTGGCCATCCGTCCGCTGCGGCCATCGCGGCGATGCGAAAACCAGCGGGCAGCGGATTGGATGGTGCAGTGATCACCGCCAAAGACCGCGCTGACCCCGGCCTTCGCCAGACGCTGGTGGGCCAGCAGGAAAAGATTGCACAACCAGTGGCCAGGACGGGTTGGCACGAAAGCGAGTTCTGCCTGCGGGTCGACCGATAGAAAGGCATCGTGAACGTCGTTGCCCACTTCATAGTGGCCCGGACCTGCTGCAGGTCCGAGCCAGGCCTGCAACTGTGACGGGGGCGTTTTCATCGCCGCCACCGTCGACTCCAGTACGCCGCTGCACAAGCCACGCCATCCGGCATGCGCTGCACCGACTTCACTGCCGTCGCGCGCCGCCAGCAAAACCGGCAGACAGTCGGCGGTCAGAATCGCCAGCACCAGGTTGTCTGCGCCGGTGACCGAGGCGTCAGCCTCCGGAACATCGCTGGTCGAATGGTCGAAGCGATGGACCCTTGTGCCATGCGTTTGCCGCAGCCAGCAGGGTGGATTTGGCAAGCCGGCGAGCGCGATCAACTGCTGACGGTTGGCTTGCACCGCCTCGGACGTGTCGCCACAGGCGGCGCCCAGATTGAAGCGGTCGAACGGCGCCAGCGACTGCCCGACTTGCGCGCATTGACTGGCGCGCAAGGTGGTGAATGCCACGACGCCGGGCGGCGCAGGCCAGGTGGCGTCGAGGCGGTAGTGCTCAGGACTCAAGGTCACGGCCTAGCACATCCAGCAAGGCTTGCATGTCTGGCGGGCGTGGTGCGTCGATCTGCAGTGTTTCGCCCGTGGTCGGGTGTGCAAAGGCGATTTGCTCGGCGTGCAGTGCCTGTCGCTTAAAGCCGCGCAGCGCGTCAATCAGCTCCGGGCTTGCGCCACGCGGCAGCTTCAGGCCACCGCCGTACAGCGGGTCGCCCAGCAAGGGATGACGGATATGCGCCATGTGGACGCGGATCTGGTGTGTGCGCCCGGTTTCCAGATTGCATTGCACCTGGGTATGGGCGCGGAAGCGCTGCCGAACCCGATAGTGCGTGACCGCCTCCTTGCCGTCGGCGATCACTGCTCGCTTCAAACGATCAATCGGATGACGATCCAGCGCGGCGGCGACGGTTCCACCGGCCACCATCAGGCCATACACCAGGGCCTCGTATTGGCGATGGATCTCGCGCGCAGCGAGCTGCTCGACCAGAGCGTGGTGACCCTCCAGACTGCGCGCCACGATCAGCGCACCGCTGGTGTCTTTGTCCAGCCGATGGATGATCCCGGCGCGCGGCAAGGCGGCGAGGGTCGGATCACGATGCAGCAGCGCATTGACCAGCGTGCCATCCGGGTTGCCTGCACCGGGATGCACCACGATCCCTGCGGCCTTGTTGAGTACCAGCACATGCGCATCTTCGTAGAGAACATCCAGCGCAATCGACTCCGGGCGGGCCGTTTCCACGGCGGTATGCACGAGGCGAATATCGATGAACTCGCCACCGCGGACCGGGTCCTTGGGCTTGCCAGGACGCTGGTCCAACAGGGCATCGCCGGACTTGATCCACGCCGCCAGGCGGGATCGGGAGAACTCGGGCAGCAGTTCGGCCAGCACTTGGTCGAAACGCATCCCGGCAAGCTCGAGTGGAACCTGCAGGTGGCGGGTCTCCGCCGCGTTTCTCGTTGGGTCGGGATTCATCGTCACATCTGACAATCGGCGCGGCACGACAGACACCCTTGGAAAAACCAGCGGGCGGCGAACGTGTCTTTAATGCGGGGCTGCTATCATGCCCGACCTTCACCCGTCCCGAACAGGAATGCGTTTCGTGATGAAAGCTCAAGCCGGACGCTCGCGATTGCTGTTTCTTTTACTGACCGTGATCCTGCTCGCGGGCTGCGGGCGCCTGTTTAATCGTGAGGACCCGCTGGAGACCTTGCCGGTCGAGGGCCTGTACACGGAAGGCAAGACGTCGCTGGAAAAAGGCAACGTCGGTCGCGCGCAGCGCTACTTCCAGCGTCTGATCGCACGCTTCCCGTTCGGACCGTATACCGAACAGGCGCAACTGGAGCTCGCCTACGCGCTGTACAAAGGCAAGAAATCGGAAGAAGCGACGTCGGCGGTCAATCGCTTCATTCGGACCTACCCAACCCACGCGCACATCGAATACGCCTATTACCTGCGAGGCTTGATCAACTTCGATCTGGAAAAGGGCTTCCTCAGTCGCATTGCCCGGCTTGACGTGACGCGGCGCGACCAAGGTGCGCCGAGGCAGGCATTCAATGATTTCGCCGAACTGATTCGACGCTATCCGAACAGCCGCTATGCGCCGGATGCGCGCCAGCGGATGATCTATCTGCGCAACCAGATGGCGCGCTACGAAATCAACGTCGCGAATTACTACCTGGAGCGCGAGGCCTACGTCGGTGCCGTGGCGCGTGCCAAGTATCTGCTGGAAAACTACCCGCAATCGCAGTACACCGGCGATGCTCTGGCGGTGATGGCAGAAAGTTACAGCCAATTGGGCGAGCAAACGCTGGAAGCCGATGCCCGGCGTGTGCTGGAACAGAACTTCCCGCAACACGCGTATTTCCAGGGTGGCTGGCCCAAGCGCCAAGCCAAATGGAAAAAGCTCGTCCCCTTCATGGGCGAAGACCGCGGCTGATCATCGCGCGACCATTTCAAAGCAAAACGCCGACGGTAACGTCGGCGTTTTGCTTTGTGGGGTACTCAACGCCAGCCCGAGCTGATCGGGTAGCGGCGTTCGCGATTGAAGGCGCGGCGGGTGATTTTGGGTCCGGGTGCGGCCTGACGACGTTTGTATTCGCTGCGAAAGACCAACTGCGCGACGCGCTGCACGGTGTCCGGATCGAAGCCCTGTTCGATGATCTCGGCCTGCGACTGCTCGCGTTCGATGAAGCGATGCAGGATGGCATCAAGCAGGTCATACGGCGGCAATGAGTCCTGATCTTTCTGGTCGGGCTTCAGTTCGGCCGAGGGCGGGCGGTCGATGACGGCCTGCGGAATCACCTCGCCTGTCCGGTTGCGCCAGACACACAGGGCGTAGACCTCGGTCTTGTAGACATCGATCAAGGGTGCATAGGCACCGCACATGTCGCCATAGATGGTCGCGTAGCCGACGGCGTATTCGCTCTTGTTGCCGGTGGTCAGCAGCAGCGCGCCCTCAAGATTCGACAAGGCCATCAGCAACGCGCCGCGCGAGCGCGACTGCAGATTCTGTTCGGTCAGATCGCTGTCGCGACCGACAAGCAGCGGTCGCAGGGTTTGCAGGAAGCCTTCAAACGGTGCCTCGATCGGCAAGGTCAGGCATCGCACACCGAGTGCTTGCGCCTGTTGCGCAGCGAGATCCTGGCTGAGATCCGAGGTGTAGCGCGATGGCAGACGCACCGCAGTGACCTGTTCGGCGCCCAGCGCATCGACTGCGATGGCCAGCGTCAGCGCTGAGTCGATACCGCCAGAAAGGCCGAGCAACACACGCGAAAACCCCGTCTTGCGCACGTAGTCGCGGGTGCCACGAACCAGTGCGGCGTAGTTCAGCGCCGCACGAGAGTGGTCGTCGTCCTGCGGCCAGACCCGTGTCTGAAATTCACCACGTTGCGGATTGAAATCGACCTGCAACAGCGCATCAGCAAATGCCGTCGCCGGGGCATGCGACCGACCCGAGCGATCAATCAGTACCGATGCGCCATCGAAAACCAGAGCGTCTTGACCGCCGACGCTGTTGAGATAGGCGATCGGTAGATCAAAACCTTGTGCCTGGGTTCGCAGCATGGCTTCGCGCTCGGCGCTCTTGTCGGCCTCGAACGGCGAGGCATTCAGACCGATGCACAACTGAGCGCCTTGCGCCGCCAGCGTGCGCAGCGGCTCCTCATGCCAAAGGTCTTCACAGATCGCGAGGCCGATTCGCACACCGTGCAAAGAAAAAACGCCACTGTTGTCGGGATTGGACGGCCCCGGCGTGAAGTAGCGCTTTTCGTCAAATACCGCGTAGTTGGGCAGTCGCTGCTTGCGGTAGGTGTGGGCAATGCGCCCATCCACGAGCACGCTGGCAGCGTTGTAAAGCCGATCCCCTTCACGCAACGGATGACCAACCAGCATGGCGATTCCCGGCGCCTGTCCTGCCATGTCCTGCAGTGCTAGTTCGCAGCCCGCCAGAAAGCTGTCGCGCAGCAGCAGATCCTCCGGCGGATAGCCGCACAGGCTCAACTCCGGGAATGCGACCAAGGCCGCGCCTGCAGACCGCGCTTGCGCAGCCAGCGCCAGCATGCGTTTCGCATTGTCGTCCACGGCACCCACCGGGAAGTCGTGTTGGGCTAGGGCGATGTGCATCGTGAACGTGTCCGTCATGGTGAGGCCTAAGTGTATGCCGTCACCTCGATTAGGCACATGGATGGCAACAAGACAAAGGCCGCCCGAAGGCGGCCTTTGCATCGAAGCGCGCTGCAGTAGGGGGATTACTTGTTCATCAGCTCGAACAGTGCTTTGCCCAGATCGGCCGGGCTGCGCACGGTTTTCACACCGGCTGCTTCAAGCGCGGCGAATTTGCCCGCGGCGGTGCCCTTGCCGCCAGAAGCGATGGCACCGGCGTGGCCCATGCGCTTGCCTGCAGGCGCGGAGGCGCCGGCGATGAAGCCGACCACCGGTTTGGTGACATAGCTCTTGATGAACTCGGCGGCTTCTTCTTCCGCGCTGCCGCCGATTTCGCCGACCATGATGATGCCTTCGGTCTGCGGGTCGTCCTGGAACAACTTGAGCGCATCGATGAAGTTGGTGCCGTTGATCGGGTCACCGCCAATGCCGATGCAGGTCGACTGGCCGAGACCGACATCGGTGGTCTGCTTCACGGCTTCGTAGGTCAAGGTGCCGGAGCGCGACACGATGCCCACTTTGCCCTTCAGGTGGATGTGACCGGGCATGATGCCGATCTTGCACTCGCCGGGCGTGATCACGCCGGGGCAGTTCGGACCGATCAGCACGACATCGTCGATACCATTCAGTACGTTCTTGACCCGCAGCATGTCCAGCACCGGAATGCCTTCGGTAATGCAGACGATGACGCGAATGCCTGCATCAGCCGCTTCAAGAATTGCGTCGGCGGCGAACGGTGGTGGCACGTAGATGACTGACGCATCGGCGCCGGTGGCGTCGACGGCTTCTTGCACCGTGTTGAACACCGGCAGGCCGATATGCTCGGTACCGCCTTTGCCGGGCGTGACGCCGCCAACGACCTGGGTGCCGTAGTCGAGCATCTGTTGCGCGTGGAAGGTGCCCTGCTGGCCGGTGAAGCCCTGCACGATCACCTTGGTTTGGGAGTTGACCAGTACGCTCATGGGATGAATGTCCTTGCGTGTGGAGTCCGTCGGCACCGCCTCGCCGTGTGGCGCGGCAGGCCGACAGGAATTACTTCTGGATGGCGGCGACGGCTTTCTTCGCGCCGTCGTTGAGGTCGTCGGCCGGCGTGATGGCAAGCCCGCTGTTGCGCAGCAGCTCCTTGCCCTTCTCCACATTGGTGCCTTCCAGACGCACGATCACCGGCACCTTGACGTCGACTTCCTTGACCGCCGCGATGATGCCTTCGGCAATCATGTCGCAGCGGACGATGCCACCGAAGATGTTGACCAGAATGGCTTCGACCTTGTCGGACGAAAGAATCAGTTTGAACGCCTCGGTGACGCGCTCCTTGGTGGCGCCGCCGCCGACGTCGAGGAAGTTGGCGGGTTCGCCACCGGCCAGCTTGATCACGTCCATGGTCGCCATCGCCAGACCGGCACCGTTCACCATGCAGGCGATGTTGCCGTCCATGGTGACGTAGTTGAGGTCGTACTTGCTGGCCAGGACTTCGGTTTCGTCTTCCTGGCGGATATCACGCATGGCCACCAGCTTGGGCTGGCGGAAACTGGCGTTGTCGTCGGAGTTGACCTTGCCGTCCAGCGCCACCAGATCGCCGTTTGCGGCGATGGCCAGCGGGTTCAGTTCAACCAGCGACAGATCGCGCGCATTGAACAGGTTGTAGAGGCCGATCATCAGTTTGCTGAGCTGGCCGACCTGCTTGGCATTCAAGCCCAGTGCAAAGCCAAGCTTGCGGCACTGATAGGGCTGCAGACCTTCGACGAAGTTGACGATCAGGGTCTGGATGGCTTCGGGGTTTTCTTCCGCCACCTTCTCGATCTCGACGCCGCCTTCCGAAGAGGCGATGTAGGTGATGGCCTTCGCGCCGCGATCCACCAGCACTGACAGATACAGTTCCTTGGCGATGTCGGTTGCTTCGGTGATCAGCACCGTGTCGACCGGCAGGGCCACGCCGCCCGATTGATACGTCGCCATGCGTGTGCCGAGCATTTTCTTGGCGGCTTCGCGCACGTCATCGTAGGTCTTGACCAGTTTGACGCCACCGGCCTTGCCGCGACCGCCTGCGTGAATCTGGGCCTTCACCACCCAGTGATCGCCACCGAGCTTCTTGGCGGCATCGACCGCCTCTTCAGGAGTGCGGGCGATATAGCCTGCGGGGACGGGAATGCCGAACTCGGCGAACAGTTCTTTGGCCTGATACTCGTGAAAGTTCATGCTGCACCTTGGCTGAGGTGAGTGGGCCGGAAGCGCGGGAGCGGGACCGGTCGGACGCCGCAGCGCAGCAAAATGCGCCGTTGCGGGCCTGCTATTGTTGCCGAGCGGGCCAGCAAAGGCAAAGCCGGATCACATATCAGAGGCAGCTAAATCGCGTTTCCGTGCATGCTGCAAGTGCGAAAAAGCGCTCGGCCGACGGGTTTGGTTTCGCATGGAAACAAGCACTTGCAGCGGTTTTCCCGCTGCGGCCTCAGATTGCCATGCGAAGCCGGTCCTGGCGGGCTCGACGAAAGTGCAACTCGTCAGCGTGCGTGCAGCGGGGCCGGCCGCGCCGTCGTTGCCGGTTCGCTCAGTGCAGGCGAGCCGGATCGCCGTGGCATTTCTTGAACTTCTTGCCACTGCCGCAGGGGCAAAGGTCGTTGCGACCCACATCCGGCGCGTCGCGGCGAAGCGTCTGCGGCTTGAGTTCATCCATGTGGCGCAGATGCATCAGATGCAGGATCCCGGGAAGCTCGCTGATGATCTCGATGCGCTCGTGCAGCTTCAGTGGCGCATCCAACATCTCGTCGAATGCGCTCGCCTCATCATCCATATCTTCATCGGCTTCCCACGGCGCATCGGACGTGTCACGTAGCGCCTCGACGTTCTGCAGGAAGTTCTCGATTTCCTCGGCCTGCGAAGCCTCGTCCTCGATTTCGTCGGCATCGCTGTCTTCTTGCTCGGCGTCGGTCGATTCGCTGTCCTCGGAATCCGGATCTTCCGTGCCTTCCATCAGCAGTGAAATCATCGCCAGACCATCCGCCAAGGCTTCGTCGGACAGACTGCGCGCATCCCAGCCTTCTTCGGCGAATTGCGTTCCGTATTCGAAGCCGGATGCCCAGTCCGCGCCGAACGGGTGTTCACTTTCCATCGACTGCAGATCGTCGGACTCCATCGCCTGCAGAACCTCCTCGGTCAGCAGGATGGGTGGCACCGCCTCGCTGCCAAGTGCCTCGGGATCGCGGCTGATGCGCTTGCCGACATGGACCCAGTAGCGCGCCAGCAACTGATTGATTTCGATGACGATCTCCGCCTCGATGGACGCATCGGGCGGATTCACCCAGGCCAGCGCGATCAGATGGTCGATGGCCACTTCGATGGGGCCGACGAACATCGCGCTGAAGAACCCGTCAACGGCTTCCAGATTCATCCCGCCATACGCGGCGACATGATCCCAGAGCAGATTGTCCAGGCGCGCCAGATCCGCATCGTTGAACGGCTGGGCGGGGGCGGTGATGGCGGGCATGAGGCAACTCCACGACAACGGCGCGACAGTGTACCGCCAAGCGTCGTTGCGCTTCCCTTCCGGGCTTGCGATCAGGCGTCCAGGTCGGGAATCAGCTTGCTCTCGAGGTAGGACAGCATGTCCTTGATCCGCAATTTGCGCTTCTTCAAACGCCGCAACTGCAACTGGTCTGCACCCGGCTTGGCGCTCAGTTGGACGATGGCTTCGTCGAGATCACGGTGTTCGACGCGCAGATAGGTCAGTTGCGCGACCACATCGCTGGTTTCAATCGCCATGCGCTTCCCCGACGCCGATATCAAAGCCCCAGCTTACTCCGCCGCCACGACTGCTGAAAACGTGTCGGTCCAGCGGGTCGACGCGCGGCCCGGATCGCTCTGCGGCGGGCTGCTAAACTCGCCGCCCATTTCCGTGATGCCGCGCCGCTGATGTCCACCGATCCTCGCAAGGCCCAATTCGAGCAGCACAAGCTGAACAAGCGTCTGCGTCGTCAGGTGGGCGAAGCCATTGCCGACTTCAATATGATCGAGGAAGGCGACAAGGTGATGGTTTGCCTGTCGGGCGGCAAGGATAGCTTCACCATGCTCGACATCCTGCGTCAGTTGCAGGCCAAGGCACCGGTGCGTTTCGAACTGGTGGCGGTGAATCTCGATCAGAAGCAACCCGACTTTCCGGAGCACGTGCTGCCGGACTTCCTGCGTGCCGAGGGCGTGCCCTTCCACATCATCGAGCAGGACACCTATTCGGTGGTCAAGCGCGTGGTGCCGGAAGGCAAGACGATGTGTTCGCTGTGCTCGCGTCTGCGGCGTGGTTCGCTCTACACCTATGCCGCCGAACACGGGTTCACCAAGATCGCGCTGGGTCATCATCGCGATGATTTGCTGGCGACGTTTTTTCTCAATTTGTTCCACCACGCCAAGCTGGCGGGCATGCCGCCCAAGCTGCGCTCGGACGATGGTCAGCACATCGTGATCCGCCCCTTGGCCTATTGTGCCGAGGCCGACATCGCCAGCTATGCCGAGGCGCGGCAGTTTCCGATCATTCCCTGCAATCTGTGTGGCTCGCAGGAAAACCTGCAGCGCAAGCAGGTGCGCCTGATGATGGATGCGTGGGAAAAACAGTGGCCGGGTCGCCTGGAAACCATGGCGCGTGCCTTGGGTGACATCCGTCTCTCGCAACTTTCCGACCGCAATTTGTTCGACTTTCTGCACCTCACACAGGCCGACATGCGGGCACCCGACGCACCTTCCGACTCGCCGGATCGTCATGCCTGGCTGGCCGGTGACACCGACACGTCACGGCCATTCGACATCCCCGTCGTACTTCACGCCTGATCGCCCACTGCGACCGGCCAACAAGGACCCAACATGCTCTTTCGCAACCTCACTCTGTTCCGTTTCCCGTCTTCCGTGCTGGCCGATCTGGAGGCGCTGGACGAGCGACTGGCCGAACACGTGCTGCATCCGGTGGGGGCGATGGAACTGTCGTCGCGCGGCTTCGTTTCGCCGTTTGGACGCGGCGAATCCGAGCTGTCGCATCGGATTGGCGACGCGCTTCTGCTGACGCTCGGTGGCGAAGACAAGATTCTGCCCGGCGCGGTCGTCAACGCCGTGCTGGCCGACAAACTGGATCGCATTCGCGAAGAAGAAGGTCGTGTCCCTGGTGGGCGCGAACGCAAGCGCATCAAGGACGAGGTGCTGACCGACCTGTTGCCACGCGCCTTCGCACGTCCCTCGCGGATGCAGGCCTATCTCGATCTGAAGCTCGGCTGGTGCGTGATCGATACCTCCAGCCGCAAGTCGGCAGAGAACTTTGTCAGCGCCGTGCGCGAAGCCCTGGGTTCCTTCCCGGCGGTGCCCGCCAATGCCGAATCCAGCCCGCGTGCCCTGCTGACCTCGTGGATCGCGGGCGAACCGATGCCGGACGGCTTCGTGCTGGGTGATGAATGCGAACTGCGCGATCCGGTGGATGCCGGTGCCATCATCAAATGCCGCCGCCAGGAACTCGAAGCCGACGAAATCCGCGAGCATCTGAAAACCGGCAAACAGGCATTTCAGGTGGCGGTGACCTTCGATGACCGACTGAGCTTCGTCATTGGCGAAGACCTGGTCATCCGCAAGCTCAAGTTCCTCGAAGCCGCGATGGAAAGCCTCGAACAAGGCGAACGCGACTCGCAGCGCGCCGAAATCGACGCGGTGTTTGCGCTGATGAGTGGTGAGTTGCATGTCCTGCTGCAACGACTGGGCGAGATTTTCAGCTTGAGCCAGGTCGAGGCGTGAGCGGGTTGATGCCTACTGCCGTGATTGGCGCCCTAACTCAGTGATTGTGTCGTTGAAGGTGGGTGAGTTTTTGTTTTAGCATCGTGTTTGCCACTCACACATGGGGTTGTCGTGAATAGTTCTGTAATTCGTGCTGGTTTCGCGCCGTGGTTTTTATTCATGTGTCTCGCGCTAATTTCAATGGCTGGCGTACCGGTGGCGAGTGCTGCATCTGACATATCTTCCAGCGGGCAAGCGAAGGTACTGGAAACCATTTTGGCCAGTGGTTTGATCGATATTGGCGCCGATGGCTCGGTGGGCCAGGTTACATTCACGAACAGCCCTTTTCGTCACGATATAGGGCAGCGCTTGGTTGCGGTTCTTGAACAGTGGCGTTTCCAGCCCATCGAAGTTGACGGTACGCGGCGTAACGTGCGCAGTTCATTTCAACTGAAACTTGAGTTGGTGGGCGACGATGACAAATATTGGCTGCGGATTGCGCAGTCCCAGTTTGGAACTCCCATGCCACTTAATCCCCGCGCGCCATCCTACCCGGTCGCGGCAAACCGTGATGGGATCGAGGCGGAAGTGTTGATGCTCGTCGGCATCAATGCGGATGGCAGTGTTGCCGAGGTGGAGCCGGTTCGAGGCCAAATCTTTGGAAAGCGAATTCGAAGCGAAGAGTCTCACAAGAAGTTTTTGAGTCCATTCATAAGATCGGCGACGGACGCTATCCAGAGCTGGCACTACGGATATTTTCTGCCGCGCGTTGACGGCGAGAAAACCTATGTTCTTCTCCCCGTGCGCTATGCATTGAACCGAAGGTCTTCGAGGGTTTTGCCTCCCGCAACCTCTGCGCCGCAGTTGTTTGACGCTGCCGCGCGCTTTGGCACGCGCTTGGCTGATTTGCTTTCGGCTGAGAACCGTCTTGGCGGCGACTCCGATATGCCGATCAGTCTGGAATCCGAATCGCGCATTCAGCCAATCGAACAGAACGTCAAATCCACCGGCGCGCTGTAGCGTTGTTCGGCGCGCCGTCGGGGTCGGTTGGACCCGGTGACGAGAGAAGTGATGCGGAGTCCGCACACGCTTGGCGACGTGCGAATTCCTGCGCTGCGACGCTCACTCCCGCTTGAGCATCGCCTTCAGATTGGCAAACGGGTTGCTGGTCGCCGCCGCCAGGTGGGATTCCGAGTCCGTTGCACTCACGCCGGTGTGGTCGATATAGCGTGAGTGTTCGTTGTCGTGACAGTAGAGGCAGAGTAGTTCCCAGTTGCTGCCGTCGGACGGGTTGTCATCGTGATTGTGATTGCGGTGATGGACGGTCAACTCGCTAAGATTGGCGCGGGTGAACTCGCGCGCGCAGCGGCCGCAGACCCATGGATACATTTTCAGCGCCTGCTCGCGATAGCCCTTGGCGCGTTGTTCCGAGTCCTGACGCGCTTTGGCAACGATGCGGTCGAGGGCGGCGTGATCGATGGATTTGGTGCTCATGCGTGCTCCGCGGTCATTGGCCTGCGTGCTATTGCAACACGCTCACGGGGTCGCCGACACTTAACTCGCCGCTTCCGCGCGGAATCAGGTTCTGCCCGAAGGTAATGCCGCTGGCGCTGCGCCGGTAGTCCTTGAGGGTTTGCAACGGTTCTCCATCGCCGCGCCGCGCGCCAGCCATTGGGTCGACGGTGGTGAACACGCAGCGGGTACAGGGTTTGACGACGTCGAACTCGATTTCGCCGATGCGGATGCGTTTCCACTGGTCTTCGGCGTGTGGCGCGCCACCGTCGATCAGCAGATTTGGACGGAAATGCAGGGCGGTCACCGGTTCGGCGAGTCGCGCGTTCAAGTTGTCCACGGCTGCGGTGCTCAGCAGCAGGATCGGAAAGCCATCGGCGAAGCTGACTTGATCGCCTGCCTGCGCATAGTCGGCATCGACTGCGCGGGTGGCGTTCTCGTCGCGATAAACCAGTCGCACGGGCTGTCCCAACCAGTCACTCAGCGCTTGGTCTGCGCCCGGCCAGTGTGCTGCCGAAACCGAGTCCTTCCACACACTCACCTGAATGCGATCGACCTGTGTTGGTTGTCGCACGGCATGCCAGCGGCCTTCGATGCCGAGTTGCAGTGCATCGGTGGTGGGACGAACTTGCAGGCGTACCAACTTGGCGTGCTGGCGTCCGCTGATGAAACGACCGTCCGCGTCGACCAGCATCCAGCGGCGGTCATGCCGCAAGCCAATCGGCGTCACCTCAACCAGATCCGGAGACAACGGGGCGGCGGACTTCAGCGGGAAAACGTGCAGCGCGGCAAGGGTGCAAGCCATGTCGAAACGATCCGCAGGCGAGGAGAGCGAACAGTGCCTGCCACGCCAACACATCGCAAGCTGGACTCGACTTACTTCGAGCGTTGATCGCCTGGGGTGCTCAACGTCCGCTGCGGTGGCGGAGTTGCCTTTTTGTCCACCACAACAGGCTGCCGGTAACGAGCAGGAACAACGGCGCCAATCCAAGGGCAACGACGCTCCCGAGCCAGGTCAATCCACCGACGAATCCGCCGTGGATCGGGTACAGCATTTCGTCCAGACGCGAACCCCAGCCCTGAGCCATGGCGCGATGGGTTTTTTCCACCCGGGCCTGATAGGGATCGATCCAGATGAGACTGCGCCCATTCGGGTGCCACTCACCGGCCTGTCGGGCGCGGATCAGCACCCAGGCATTGTCGGCGCGTGGCAGGGCGATACGGCGCAGCTCCGCGTCCGGCATGGCCTCCTGAGCGGCTCGCAGGACATCGGCCCAAGGAATGGGCGCGGAACGGATCGGCAAAGGCAAGGGCGCGGTGACCTCGGCGCCTTCGCCCGCCGTCCAGCGCAGTGCGGCACGCACCGGCGCGCCGTAGATCATCGCCACGCCGGTAACGCTCAGAATCAGCAAAGCAATGGACAGCAGCGCGCCGCTGGACCGATGCCAGCTCAGCCAACGCAGGACCGGCGGTTGGCGATGCCAGCGCAGGCTGGCGCGCAGGCTGTGCCAGCGTGGCCACCAGAGATACACACCGGTGGCGAGCAACACAATCAGCAACAGGCCGCTGATGCCTAACACCTGCTCACCAGATTCGCCGGCCAGCAAGTGGGTATGCAGGTCGCGCAGCCACAGCAGCCAATCGCTGTCGATGTCCCGCGTCAGCAGCCACTCGCCCGTGGCCGAATCGAAATAGTGCCTCCGGTCGAGCGCGGTATAGGCCTGCCAGGCCGGAAGGCGTTGGCTCGGCAGGTCGATGGCGGTGATGTCGGCGGCCTGCGCACTGCGCAGAAGGTGTTCGAGTGCTTGACCACGGGAAACGCCCGTCACCGAGGTGGAATTCAGCGCGGGGTGCAGCCCGCGCAGGATTTCCGGTTGCAAGGCCAGCACGCTGCCGGTCACGCCGATGACGGCGAACAAAATTCCCAGCGTCAGGCCCGACCAGCGATGCAACCAGCGCAGCGGACCTCGCCACTGCGTTGGATGCCTCGTTGGTCGAGCGGTGTGTGGCCGAGGACGGCGCACAGGCTCAGAAACGCTGTGACCAGCCAAGCGTCAGCACCCGCCCACGCCCTGCGGTGTAGGTGTCGTTACGTGGCGTGGTCTGCGAGTAATAGGTCACGTATTGCTCGCCCAGCAGATTCTCCACGCCCACATTCAAGGTGCCGACAGGCAGGGCAATCCGCGCCATCGCGTCGACCGTGGTGTAACCGTTAAAGCTCGCCACCGGTGTGCCAAGGCGCGCGAAGTCGCGATCAAACGCGTGGCTGGCCTGCAGATGCAGAGTCAGACGTTGGCTGACCTGCGCGTCCCAGAACGCGGTTACGCGGTCCGGGCTGATGTTGATGCCCGGCAGGTCGCTGTCGACGACCTCATCGCCGTTGCTGTCGTATTCGCCTTCGCTGCGCGCGTAGGACACGCCGGCCCGTTGTGTCTCGGTAAAACGGTAGGACAGACTGCCGTCGAAGCCGCGGATCTCGGTACGTTCGCGCACTACGTTGTAGGTCTGCGTGGCGCTGTCGAAAGCCAGACGCGCGCCCAGGTCGGAGTCGGACCAGTAAAACGCTGCATGGGCCAACCAGCGCCCGTCGTCATAGTCGACACCGACTTCGCGGTTGTCGGCGATGACCGGCTGCAGATCGACGAGGTTGTCGACGCGTTGATTGGTCGCGGTGATGGCGCGCAAGACGCGGCCGACGTCCGCCACCGTGTAGCCCTCGGCATACGAGGCATAGAGCTTGAGCGCCGCCGTGGCTTCCCACACCAGTCCCAGATTCGGCAGGGTTTCACTGGTGTCCGGCGTGCCGCCGGTGACCAGATAGCGGGTTCCGCGCACGCCCGCAGGCGAGTTGCGTTGGTCCGGGATCGTCAAATAGTCATCGACCCGCAACTCGCCGCGTTCATGCCGCAAGCCAGCCGTCACCATCCAGCGCTCACTCAACCACCACTCCGTCTGCAGGAACGGCGAGATGGACTCGTAGGTTGTCTCGGGTACCCAGTCGATGTCCGCGTAGACCAGTTCCTGGTGCGTGGTGTCGCGTGCCAGGTCCAGGCCCAGGGTCGTGCGCAGATTCAGGCCGAAGGCTTGATCCAGCGACCAGCCGAGTTTGCTGCCGAGCTTTTCCGATGCGTTCTGCGATTGGTCATACCAGTTCGGATCGCGGCCATCGCCCCAGAAGTCGCCCCAATAGCTGCCGCCATACAGTGCGGCGAAATCGACCCAGTAGAACTGCGCCTGCAGATAGCCTCCGGCCAGATCATCATTGCTGTAGTCGATGGAGAGCGAGTTCGACCGATTGCGTGGACCTTCGCCTTCGCTGCCGCCCGGCGCCGAGGTCGCGAGCTGGCCGGTGCTGATGTTGCCGTTGACCGTGCGATAGTCGTTGTTGCCCTGCAGCTCGAAATGATTGGCGCTCAGTTGCAGACGGCGTCCTTCGCTGAGTTGCCAGCCCAGCTTGAGGAACGGATTGACGCTGCGCGCGTCCATCAAGTCGCCCTGCACATCGTTCACCGCAATCGCCTGACCGTCGCCGTCGTAGAACAACCCCTCACTGGCGAGGCTCAATCCGGCGACCCAGTCGAACGCGCCCTGGCGCTGGCCATGCACCCAGGAACCCTTGTAGCCCAAGCTGTCGCTTTCCTTGGGCAGCGCAAGGCTGGCGGCCAGGCTGAGATCATCGAAGCTGCCATCCTCATCGGGGGCGCGCTTGGTGATGATGTTGATGATGCCGCCAGACGCTCCCAGCCCTTGCAGTGCGTTGGCACCGTGGATGACCTCGATACGTTCGATCATGGCGGGATCAATGGTGTGCCCATCACGCCCACCTTCACGCAGGGGCGTGGATTGCGGAACGCCGTCGACCAGGTACAGCGGCTTGCGTCCGCGCAGGGTTTCGCATGCGTTGGTGAGCTTCTGACGTGAGGGCGTGAAGGACGGGATCAGATTGGCCAGGATCTGCGACAGATCCTGCGTGATCGACAACTGCTGATCGAGCTGTTCGCGGTCGATGATGGTGATGGTGTTCGGCAATGCCGCTTCCGAATCCGGTACCCGGCTGGTGCTGGCGGACACGGTGATGCGGTCCAGCGCTTTGGCGCTGTCGGCGAGGCTGGTGCCGGAGAACAGGAGGGTACTGACGGCAAGCGCGAGTGAGGTACGAAGGGGCATGGGAGTGACTGCAAATGGGAACCGAACGCAAGTATAAATGCGAACCAGTTCTATTTGAAGCTACTTTAGCGATCTCGACCGGACTGCCGTGAGCGTTTTTCACGCCCCGATCGAGACGAAATTCGTTTTTCAGTCCGTTAGACAGCGGGAGAAGGTGTGCAGGCAGTACGCCACCGCGTCATCATCGATATCCAGATGCGTAACCAGGCGCCAGCGCGGGCCGCGACCGGCGGCGACGCGGATGCCAGCATCGGACAGGCGTTTCGCCAGGGCGGCGGCGTGCGTCTCGGGCACCTGAATGAACACCATGTTGGTGTGCTGCGCCAGCACCTTGATGCCAGGCATTGCACTGAGTCCACTGGCCAGACGGGCGGCACGCGCATGGTCGTCAGCAAGTCGCTCCACCTGATGGGTGAGCGCGTAAAGACCGGCAGCCGCCAGATGGCCAGCCTGACGCCAGCCGCCGCCCAGCACCTTGCGCCAGCGTTTGGCGCGTTCAATCAGAGTCGCGCTGCCCAGCAGCACCGATCCGACAGGTGCCCCGAGACCCTTGGAAAGGCAGACCGAGACGCTGTCGAACGGTGCCGTGATGTGGCGTGCGTCGATGCCCTCGGCGACCGCAGCGTTGTAGAGGCGTGCGCCATCCAGATGAAACGCCAACTCATGTTGCTTGGCCAGCGCCGCCGCTTCCGCGATGTAGCCGCGATCCAGCACGCGGCCATGCCAGGTGTTTTCCAGCGCCAGCAAGCGCGAGCGCGCGAAGTGTGGATCGCCCAGCGGTTTGATCGCCGCACGAATCGCGTCTAGTGGCAGTCGTCCGTCATCGCCTTGCACAATCGGCTGCGGCTGGATCGAGCCCAGCACCGCTGCACCGCCGCCTTCGTATTTGTAGGTGTGGGCGTCGGCGCCAACCAGATACTCGTCACCGCGCTCGCAGTGCGCCATCAGGGCCAGCAGGTTCGACTGCGTGCCACTGCTGACGAACAACGCGGCGGCAAAGCCCAGTTGTTCGGCCAGATAGTCCTGCAGTGCGTTCACACTGGGATCGTCGCCAAACACATCGTCACCCACCGGAGCCGCTGCCATCGCTGCCCGCATGGCGTCAGTCGGTTGGGTGACGGTGTCGCTGCGCAGATCGATCAAACGCGGAGTCATGATGGACTTCAGGCCAGCCGTGCCAGCACCGCTTCGGCGGCCTGCGCGGTATTGAGTGCAGTCTGACCCTTGATCGCGATGTCGCCGGTGAAACAGCCTGCATACAGCGCGTCGCTGACCGCTTTTTCGATGGCGGCGGCTTCGGCTTCGAGTCCCAGCGAGTGACGTAGCAGCAACGCGGCGCTGAGGATGGTGGCGTAGGGATTGGCGATGCCGCGCCCGGCGATGTCCGGTGCGGAGCCGTGGATCGGCTCATACAGGCCGATGCGACCCTCGCCCAACGAGGCCGAAGGCAGCAGGCCCAGCGAACCCGCCAGCAGCGAGGCTTCGTCAGTGAGGATGTCGCCAAACATGTTTTCGGTGACGATCACGTCGTATTCGCGCGGGCGGGCGATCAGGTGCATCGCCATCGAGTCGACCAGTTGGTGTTCGAGGCGGACGTCGGGAAACTCCTCCGCGCCGATGCGCGTCGTGACTTCGCGCCACAGACGCGAGGTGTCCAGCACATTGGCCTTGTCCACCGACACCAGATAGCCGCGACGTGCTTGCGCCAAGCGAAAAGCGCGTCGCACCACCCGTTCGATCTCGCTGCGGCTGTAGGCGCATTCGTCGGTCGCGTGATCGGCGGTGCGGGTGCGCTTTCCGAAGTAGATGCCGCCGGTGAGCTCGCGCACCACGATCATGTCGACGCCCTGCAGCAACTCGGCTTTGATCGGCGCGCGATCCAATACCGCCGGATGCGTGCTGACTGGGCGCAGGTTGGCGTACAGACCCAATGCCTGACGGATCGCCAGCAGACCCTGTTCGGGGCGCACCGGCGCCTTGGGATCGGACCACTTCGGTCCGCCAACCGCGCCGAGCAGCACCGCATCGGCAGCGCGACAGGCGTCGAGGGTGATCGCAGGCAGCGCTTCACCCGTCGCATCGATGGCGGCACCGCCAATCAAGTGGGTCTGGAAGCGGAATTCATGCCCGAAGCGTTGCGCGATCAGTTGCAGCACCTGCGCTGCGCAGGCGGTGATTTCGGGACCGATGCCGTCTCCCGGCAATACAACGATGTCAGCCTGCATGGACGAGTTCCTGTTCGCGGCGTTGTTCAAAAGCGGTGATGGCCTCCCCGCGAGCCAGCAGGTAACCCATTTCATCCACGCCTTCGAGCAGACAGGTGCGGGCAAAGGCATCCAGCGGGAAGTGGAAGCAGCGCCCGTCGGGCGTGTGCAAGCTGTTGCTCGCGACATCGATGCGCAGCACCTCGTCCGGGCGCTGCATCAGGTCCTGCACCACCGCCTCATCCAGCACGATGGGAAGCAGGCCGTTCTTCAGGGCATTGTTGCGGAAGATGTCAGCGATTTGGCTGCTGATGACGGCGCGCAGGCCGAGATCGGTCAGCGCCCAGGGTGCGTGTTCGCGCGAGGAACCGCAGCCGAAGTTGCGCCCGGCAATGAGGACGCGGCGGCCCGCATTGCGCGCCTGGTTGAAGGGGAATTCGGCGCGTGGCTGACCACTGGCATCGCGGCGCCAATCGCTGAACGCAAGTTCCCCCAAGCCTTGGCGTGTGGTCGTGGACAGGAAGCGTGCCGGGATGATCTGGTCGGTGTCGATGTTCTCGTTCGCCAGTACGACGCTGGCGGATTCGAGCTGGGTGAAGGCGCTCATCAGATGGTCTCCGCAATGCGGTCGGACAGAAACACGGCGGGGTCGGTCACGTAACCGGTGACGGCCGCGACCGCCGCGCTCAAGGGCGAGGCCAGCAAGGTGCGCGAGCCCGGTCCCTGTCGACCTTCAAAGTTGCGATTGCTGGTGCTGACCGCGGTTTGACCGGCGGCCACGATGTCGCCATTCATGGCGATGCACATCGAACAGCCCGGCTCGCGCCATTCGGCACCGGCGGCGCGCACGATGCGATCAATGCCTTCTGCCTCCGCTTCACGCTTGACCTGTTCCGAACCGGGCACCACCAGCATGCGCACCCGCGGATGCAGCCGTCGCCCCTGCAGCACCATCGCCACGTCGCGCATGTCGGAAAGACGCCCATTCGTACAACTGCCGACGAAAACCACATCGACTTCGCGTCCCGCGACCGTTTCGGCGGCCTGAAAGCCCATGTAGGCGAGGCCCTTGCGCGCGCTGTCGTCAGCGGGTGCAGGAATTGGCGCATCGACCGCAATGGCCGTTCCGGGGTGAGTGCCCCAAGTCAGCGTCGGGCGAATGTCGGCGGCATCGATCTTTACTTCGCGATCAAACACCGCGCCGTCGTCGCTGCGGAACTGCGACCAGCGTGCCTTGGCTTGCTCGAAGGCCGCGCCCTTGGGCGCGCGTGGCGTCTTGGCGAGATAGGCGAAGGTCACCTCGTCGGGGGCGATCATGCCAGCGCGCGCCCCGGCCTCAATCGACATGTTGCAGATCGTCATGCGCGCGTCCATGTCGAGCGCTCGGATGGTCGACCCGCGGTACTCGATAACGTGTCCGGTACCGCCATTGACGCCGATCAAGCCGATCACATGCAGGATGATGTCCTTGGCGCTGACGCCGGGCCGCAACGGGCCATCGATCTCGATGGACAGGGTTTTCGCTTTGCGCTGCAACAGACACTGCGTGGCCAGCACGTGACCCACCTCGCTGGTGCCGATACCAAACGCCAGCGCGCCGAACGCGCCATGCGTGCTGGTGTGGCTGTCGCCGCAGACGATGGTCATGCCCGGTTGGGTCAAGCCTTGCTCGGGTGCGATCACATGGACGATGCCGCGTCGCGCGTCGCCCATGTCGAACAGTTCGATGCCGAACTTGCCACAGTTTTCGCGCAATGCAGCCACCTGCTGCTCGGACGCCGCGCTGGCGTAGGGCAGTTTGCCGCTGGCGTCGGCAGGCAGCGTGGGTGTGGAGTGATCCATCGTCGCGATGCAGCGATCCACCCGTCGCGGCTGTAATCCACGGCTGGCCAGCTCGGTGAAGGCCTGCGGTGTGGTGACTTCGTGCAGCAGGTGCAAGTCGATGTAGAACACGGCGGGTGCCGCGTCCGATTCGGGAACGACGACATGCGCGTCCCAGATCTTGTCAAACAGGGTGCGTGGTTTCATGGCAGATCCATCAGCGTCGGCGAGGTGCCGTGGCAAAACAGAAACCCGCCGGATCAAGTCCGGCGGGTCAGGACTCAAGCGCCGATGTCGCGGCGGCGCAGGATGCGGTTGGCGACATCCAGCCAGGCCAGCGCGCTGGCTTCGATGATGTCGCGGCTGACGCCGATGCCGGTCAGTTCTTCATCCTCAAACAGCACTGAAAGACTGGCTTCGCCACGGGCGTGTTCACCCATGCCGATGCTGTGCACCTGATAGCTTTCCAATTGCAGACTGACGCCGGTAGCGGCGGCCATCGCTTCAAACAGTGCCGCGACCGGACCATCGCTCTCGGCTTCGCCACTGACGTGCTTGCCTTCCGGGTCGGACAACTCCACATCGGCGCGCGCCTTGCCGCCCAGGTCGCCCAGCTTCATCGACGCCAGACGGTAGCCTTGGCCGGCCACCGCCGAGCTGCCGAGGATGAGTTCTTCGAGATCCTTGTCGGTCACCACGCGCTGGGTTTCGGTCAGATCCTTGAAGTTGTTGAAGACGTGTTCGAACTCGCCTTCCTCGAACACGAAGCCGAGCGCACGCAAACGCTCGGAGACGGCCGCGCGACCGCTGTGGCGACCCAGCACCAGCTCGGACTTCGGCCAGCCGACATCTTCGGGTCGCATGATTTCGTAGGTTTCGCGGTGCTTGAGCATGCCGTGCTGGTGAATACCGGCTTCGTGCGCAAAGGCATTGACGCCAACCACCGCCTTGTTGCGCTGGACCATCATTCCGGTCAAACGCTGCAGCAAGCGCGAGGTGGGTACCAGTCGCTCGCTGTGGATCCCTGTGTCGGCCTCGTAGTACGCCTGTCGTACCCGCAGCACCATCGCCAGCTCTTCGACGGCGCAGTTACCCGCGCGTTCGCCGATGCCGTTGACCGTGCATTCGACTTGCCGGGCGCCGCCTTCGATGGCGGCCAGCGAGTTGGCGACCGCCAAGCCCAGATCGTTGTGGCAATGCGTGCTCCAGATCAGATGATCGCCCGGCACCGCAGCGCGCAGACGTTGAAACAGGCTGCGAATCTCTTCCGGCGTGGTGTAGCCGACGGTATCCGGCACGTTGAGGGTTTGCGCACCAGCGGCGGCGGTAGCGGCAAAAATCTCGGTCAGGAAATCGAACTCGGTGCGGATCGCGTCCTCCGCCGAAAACTCGATGTCGTCGAAATAGCGCTTGGCGAAGTTCACCGCCGACACGGCGCGTTCCAGCACCTGTTCGCGCGAAAGTCCGAGTTTGAACTGCCGATGCAGCGGGCTGGTAGAGATAAAGACATGGATGCGCGGTTTGTGCGCGTGTTCCATGGCCTTGGCGCAGGCCGTGATGTCGGCTTCGGCGCAACGCGAAAGCGTGGCGAGGGTGACGTGGTTGCCGACATCACGGGCAATTTGATCGGTCGATTCGCGATCTGCCTGCGAGCTGGCGGGAAAGCCGGTTTCGATCACGTCCACGCCGAGTTCGGCCAGCGCACGCGCCATCACCAGTTTTTGTGCCGGGCCCATGCTGCAGCCGGGTGACTGTTCACCGTCGCGCAGGGTGGTGTCGAAGATGCGGATGCGTTGGCTCATATCAGCTCCAGAAAACGTGTGACGCCAGTGATGCCTCAGTTTGGGGGACTTGCGTGACCGCAAGTGTTCACATGCAAAAAACCCCGCACCAGTTGCCCGGTGCGGGGTTCTCTCGAATCAGGTCTGCCTTGGCGCGCCTAAACCCGGAGTCCGCAACCGGACGGTCCGATAAGAATAAGAAGCTTGCCACGAAGCAGCATCGTCGCCGGGGCGGCAATGGCTTGCGGGTGAGCGGCTGCGGTCAGGCTGTGCATGCGACGAGTTTCCGAGCGCGCCGCGCTGCTTGTCAATACAGACCATCGGCGATACATCCTTGCTTCATGTGCTGCGCAGCGCTTGATCCAGCTCGGCGCGCAAGTCTTCCGCGTCCTCCACGCCAACCGACAAGCGCACCAGATTGTCGTGTATGCCTAGGCGTGCTCGCTGCTCGGCGGGGATCGAGGCATGCGTCATGATCGCCGGATGATTGATCAAGCTTTCCACGCCGCCAAGTGATTCGGCCAGTGCGAACAGCTCGCAGCGCTCCATCATCCGTCGTGTTTCCGCCAGACCGCCGCGCACATAGAGGCTGATCATGCCGCCAAAGCCGCGCATCTGTCGTTTGGCGAGTTCGTGTTGCGGATGCGATGCCAGGCCCGGATAGATCACCTTGTCGACGTTCGGATGCGACTGCAGCCAGTTCGCCAACTGCATCGCGTTGTCGCAGTGCGCACGCATGCGCAGGTGCAGCGTCTTCAGTCCGCGCAGGGCGAGAAAGCTGTCGAACGGCCCTTGCACGCCGCCAACCGCATTTTGCAGAAAGGTCATCTTCTCCTGCAGCTCGGCATCCTCACCAACGACCACGATGCCGCCGACGATGTCGCTGTGACCATTGAGATACTTGGTGGCCGAATGCATCACCAGATGTGCGCCCAGTTCCAGCGGTCGTTGCAGCATCGGCGAACTGAAGGTGTTGTCGACGGCCAGCCAGATCCCGCGAGCGCGGGCGAATTCCGCCAATCGCGCAATGTCGACAATCTTCAGCATCGGATTGGTCGGCGTCTCGCACCAGATCAAACGGGTTGTTGGCTTGATCGCCGCTTCCAGTGCGGCCAGGTCATTCAGATCGACGAAGCTGAAATCCAGACCGGCAGAGCGACGCCGCACGCGCTCGAACAAACGGAAGGTCCCGCCATAGACATCGTCCATGCAGATGACATGGCTGCCGGAATCCAGCACATCGAGCACGGTGGACGTCGCCGCCAGTCCCGATGCAAACGCGTAGCCGCGGGTGCCACCTTCCAGTGCGGCGACACAGCGCTCGTAAGCAAAGCGGGTCGGGTTGTGGCTGCGCGAATACTCGAAGCCCTGGTGTTCGCCCGGACTGCGCTGGGCGTAGGTCGAGGTGGCGTAGATCGGCGTCATTACTGCGCCGGTGCTGGGGTCGGGCGACTGGCCTGCATGGATCGCCAAGGTGCCAAGCGCGTGTCGGTTGTGTTGGGTCATGGTGTCGATCCTGAGGGGGGCTCAGCGCGATCCGGAGAAGAATGTGACCAGTGCATAGCGTTGTCCTTGTCTTACATCGTGCGCTTCATGCAGGAGCGAGCACGAAAATACCAGTGCGTCGCCTGCTCCTGCGGAATATCGCCGGGCACCAAACTCGGGAAAGCTCAATTCGCCGCCTTGGTAGTCACCCGTGTTGAGATTCAGGGTCATGGCAAAGCGACGATAGGCGGTGTCGGGGCTGTCATTGTCGCGATGGGCGCGAAAGTAGCCCGCGCCTTCATCGTAACGGATGACTTTCAGTGGGTCCCGACGATTCACCGCGAAGTGGAAGCAGCGCCAGATTTCCGGAATCACCCGCGCGGCGATGGCGTTGTGAATTCGCTGTTCAAGATCACGGTCTTCAACCAGTGCCTCGTGTCGAGCCTTGATGTTTGGATCCAATCTGAACTCCGCTTTCCCGTTCTCGTACGCGTAAACCCCCGATGCGCCGCCGCCGCCGCGCACATCACGCAAGTAGCGAATCAGCGCGGTGCATTCATCGGCATCGAGGACATCAGGAACGTAGAGTGCCGGGGCAGGCAGATCACGCGTCCCGGCAAAGGATTGCCACTGGATAAACTGTGCAGCGACTGGAACGTCGGCCTGCCACGCGTCCAGCACACGGAATCCGCTGTCGAGCCAGAGCAGCCCGCAGTCCGCGCCCAACATGCCACAGCAGATATCCCAGTCCTCGGGCGCCAACTGCAAAGCACGTAAGCCGACCGGAACGTCCGCTGCGATCTCCCGGCACAGCCACAAGACGTTTTTTTCTTCGGTTGAGGCCCAGTCGCTAACGGATTGCAGCGACTCCGGGTCGAGGGTGCCCAGTACGAGCGCCTGCGGCTGGCCATGGTGATAGAGGTAAAGACGATGCTGCGCGCCGTCTGCGGCGCGCACCGCCAAATTGGGAATGCGTTGGCCGACCCGACGCGTCATTGCACGCGGCGACGCAGATAGTTCAGCAGGTCGATGCGGGTAATCAGGCCCAAGAATTGCGCCCCATCCATCACGATCGCGACATGGCCGCGCTGGAACACCGGTAGCAGCGATTCGACCGGCGCACGCACGTCGATCTTGTCGAGGACGTCGATCATCGCTGTGGCGACCGTGTCACGGAAGCGCGACTCGTCGCCGTAGACGTGCATCAATACATCGGATTCGTCGACGATGCCGACGATCTGGTCATCTTGCATGACGGGCAACTGGGACACGTCGTAGAGCTTCATGCGCTGATAGGCCACTGTCAGCGCGTCCGTCGGTGCAATCACCACCGTATCCCGTTGCGAATACGGGCGCAGAATCAAGTCGCGCAGATCGCCGTGATGAGGACGCTCCAGGAAGCCGTTGTCGAGCATCCAGTAGTCGTTGTACATCTTCGACAGATATTTGTTGCCGGTGTCGCAGACGAACATCACGACATTCTTGGGCTCGGTCTGCTCGCGGCAGTAGCGCAGCGCGGCGGCCAGAATGGTGCCGGTCGACGAGCCACCGAGGATGCCTTCTCTGGCCAGCAGCTCGCGTCCGGCCAGAAAGCTCTCGCGATCCGACACCGCGTAGGCTTTTTTTACATGGCTGAAGTCGGAAATGGGCGGGCAGGAAATCCTCACCAATGCCTTCCACCAACCAACTGCCCGACTTGGTGCTGAGCGTGCCTTCATTGATGTACTGGGCCAGAATCGAACCCGGACCGGATCAGCCAGAATCAGTTCGACCTGTGGCGCTTCGCGCCGGAAAAAGCGCGACAGCCCGGTGACGGTGCCAGACGAGCCGACGCCGAACACGATGGCATCCATCTTGACCGTCCATCTGCGCCCAGATTTCCGGGTCCGGTACCTCTTCGTGGGCGCGGGTTGTCGGCGTTGCCGAACTGATTGATGAAATAGGCACCCGGGGTATCGCGGGCGATCTGTTCGGCTAGATCCTGATAGTAAGCTGCGGGTGTCCTCGGCGACGTCGGAGCGGGTCAGCACCACTTCCGCACCCATCGCCTTCAGATTGAAAATCTTTTCACGGCTCATCTTGTCGGGCACCACCAGAATCAGCCGATAGCCCTTCTGCTGCGCGACCAGTGCGAGCCCGATGCCGGTCTTGCCCGCCGTGCCCTCGACGATGATGCCACCGGGCTTCAGATCGCCGCGCTGCTCGGCGGCCTCGATCATGGTCAGGCCGATCCGGTCCTTGATGGAGCCGCCGGGATTGAAGGCTTCGAGCTTGAAGAACAACTGGCAGAGACCGGTATCCAGATGCCGGGATTTGACGATGGGGGTGTTGCCGATCAGCTCGGTGATGCTGTGATGGATGCGCATGCGCGAAGGCTTCGAGGGGCGGACTGCCATTCTACGGGCTCAACGTCGAGCCTCGCGAACCGAGTAGCACACCGGTGTTGCGGCGATGCAACACCGATGTTGCGAGCTATTCCCACGTTAAGTATTTGTTGTTATTCTCGACCGGCCGCCTATTTCACGGGGACCAGAACCCTGCGTTGTCGGCACTTCCAAGGACACGGAAGACTGTTGTCCCGACCCGTGTTTCGTCACTCTGAACGTTGGAGAGTAGTGAATGAAGATCAACCGTAATCTGCTGAGCGACGCCGTTCGCTACAGCCTCGCCGCCGGCGCGGTGGGTGTGGCCGGCCTGAGTGCCGCCCCTGCGTTCGCGCAGGAAGAAGCCACCCTTGACCGCATCGAAGTCACGGGTACCCGCATCAAGCGCGTCGACTCGGAAACCTCGCAGCCGGTGTTCTCGATGAGCCGCGAAGACATCAAGGCCCAGGGTCTGACCTCGGTCGGTGACGTCATCCAGAACATCACCTCGAACGGTTCCGCCCTGAACTCCACCTTCAACAACGGTGGTAACGGTGAAACCCGCGTCAGCCTGCGTAACTTGGGCTCTGGACGGACGCTGGTGCTGGTCAATGGCCGTCGCTGGCCGGGTGGTACGGGTCTCGGCGGTGCCGTCGACCTGAACACCATCCCGACCGCTGCGGTTGAGCGCATTGAAGTCCTGAAGGACGGCGCCTCCACCATCTACGGTTCGGACGCCATTGCCGGTGTGGTCAACGTCATCCTGCGCAAGGATTTCGACGGTGCCGAGTTCAACACCTACTTCGGCCAGTTCGACGAAGGCGACGGTACCCGTCAGTCCTACGACATGACCATCGGTTCCACCGGTGACCGCTTCAGCGCCATGTTTGGCGCGGCCTACGTCAAGGAAGAGCCCGTCTTCGCGGGTGATCGCGCGATCTCGGCTGAGCCGGTCGTCGGCACGGGCACCTTCTTCGGTTCCTCGACCACGCCCTACGGCCGCTTCCAGATCTGTAACACAGCAACGGCCGTAACCAGCCCGGGCGCCTGCCCGACCGCCAACCGCGTGCGTCCGGACGGCAGTGCTGGTCAGTTCACCTATGATCCGGGTCAGTCAGGTGACAACTGGCGCAACTTCACCGGTGCCGACTTCTACAACTTCGCGCCGGAAAACTACCTGTTGACCCCGCAGGAGCGTACCTCGGTCTTCGGTCAGGGCACGTTTGACGTGACCGACGATATTCGCTTCAACATGTACGGCACCTACAACCAGCGCAAGTCGGAGCAGCTCCTGGCTGCCATGCCGATCGTGCTGGGTACCGTCGCCGGTGGTCAGAGCGGCTCCGTGCTGATTTCCGAGCACAACATCTACAACCCCTTCGGTGCGCCGGTGGTGCGTATCCAGCGCCGTGCGATGGAAACCGGTGGCCGCAGCTTCAACCAGAATGTCGCCACCTATGCCTTCACGGCAGCTCTGGATGGCCAGTTCGAACTGGGTGATCGCTTCTTCTCGTGGGATGCCGGCTGGACCTATGCGGGCAACAACCAGAACGACACCACCATCGGCCTGTTCAACGTGCTGGCCCTGCGCCAGGCGCTTGGCCCCTCGATGTACGTGAATGGCGTGCCGACCTGCGTCAGCACTCCGGGCAACGCCGCCACGGCCATCGCGGGCTGCGTGCCGCTCAACCTGCTGGGTGCCAACGGCTCCATCACCCCGGAAATGCTGGCCTTCTCGTCCTTCGTGGCGCATGACGAGCTGAAGAGCGAAATGCTCGACTACTTCGCCAACCTGTCGGGCGATCTGTTCGAACTGCCGGGCGGCATGAGCGCCTTCGCGTTCGGTCTGGAGCGTCGTGTGGAAGAGGGTCTGGATCAGCCGGACGCCCTGATCGCCTCGGGTAACACCACCGGCAATGCGCGTACGCCGACCTCCGGTAAGTACAGCCTGCAGGAAGCCTACCTCGAAGTCTCGCTGCCGCTGCTGGCCGATCTGCCGCTGGTGGAGTCGCTGGAAGTGTCGCTGGCAACCCGTTATTCGGACTACAGCAACTTCGGTGATACCACCAACAGCAAGGTGGGCCTGAAGTGGAAGCCGATCGAAGACTTGCTGGTTCGCGCCAACTGGTCGGAAGGTTTCCGTGCGCCGTCGATCGCCGAGTTGTTCCAAGGCGTCTCCGACTCCTATCCGCAGATCAACGACCCCTGCAACCAGGCTCGTTTCGCGAACCTGGGCGCAGAAGCGCAGGCTCGCTGCTTGGCGCAGGGCGTCCCGGCCGGTGGCTATGAGCAGACCAACAGCCAGATCCGCATCAGCACGGGCGGTAACCCCGACCTGCAGCCGGAATCGTCGACCACCCAGACCTTGGGCTTCGTCTACAGCCCCGGCTACCTGGAAGGCTTCGACGTGTCCTTGGATTGGTGGAAGATCGAGCTGGACAACACGATCAGTGGCTTCAGTGGCCAGTTCATCCTCAACGACTGCGTAGTCAACAACAACCAGCAGGCTTGCTCGCTGTTCTCGCGTAACCCCGACGGGTCGATCTTTGATCTCTTGTCGGCTGGCCTGAACATCGGTTCGCAGGAAGTCGAAGGCTACGATTTGACCTTCAACTATCGCTTGCCGGAAACCGCGTTCGGCAGCTTCAGCTTTACCCTGGACAACGTCTACATGGCGTCTGACCGGTCGGACAGCAATGTTGATGGTGAGCTGGATGACTCGGTTGTGGGCGAGTACTACGATCGCAGCAACAACTGGCGCGTCCGCTCGAATCTGAGCTCGCGTTGGGAGATGGGCGATTTCGGTGCGACCTGGAACGTGCGCTACTACTCGCGCCAGGAAGAAGACTGCCAGTTCATGGTGGACTACGGCTTCGGCGACCTGTGCTCCGATCCGGATCGCGTGGACGGCGATGGCAATCCTGCCGCGCAGAACGCCATGGGCGGTACGACGTATCACGACGTGTCGGGTTACTGGAATGCACCGTGGAATGCCCGCATCACGCTGGGCATCAACAACATCGGCGACAAGAACCCGCCAGTGTCGTTCTCCACGTTTGCCAACTCGTTCGACCCACAGTACGAAGTGCCCGGTCGCTTCTACTACCTGCAGTACAACCAGCGCTTCTGATCGGCTACCACCGATCAACGTTGGTCAGCAACACCACTACGGCCCCGCAAGGGGCCGTAGTTTTTTGTGGAGGAATTTGGAATGACCATCGGGAATGCGAATGCCGTGCTGAAGACGGCGGAAGAGATGCTGGCCCGGAGGCAATCGGCGCCTGCATGCGAGCTGCTTCGGTCTGTCTTGCAGTGGCAACCCGGGCATGCGCCCGCTTTGTTCTTGTTGTCACGCGCGCAGTTGCAAAGCGGTCATTTCGCCGACGCCGAACAAACTGCCCTTGAATGCCTTGCCGCTGCGGGCGATAAGCCCGACTTGTTGTTCGGCCTGATCCGCCTGCTCGGGCAGTTCTTGCGTATCGACGAGATCCGATCCTGTGTGGCGAAACCGCGTTTCCGTCGTGAATCGCCACCGGCGGTGCTTGCCGAAACAGCCGTGTTGCTCAGCGGCCTTGGCGACAACCGGCTGGCGCGCGAGCTGATTGAGTTGTCTCTGAGTCGCGATGCGAGGCATGCGCCATCGTGGTACGTGCGTGGCAACCTCGCCCTGTTTGCGGGTGAACTGCCTGCAGCGGATCAGCATTACGAACGCTGCCTTGGTGTCTCACCGAACTACGCACAAGCCGCATGGATGCAGTCCAGCCTCAGGACGCAAACGCCGGGGAAGAATCACGTCGAGCGCCTTCGCAAGCAGCTCCGTGCGGCCCAGGTAGGGTTGGGCGCTGAAGTCTATCTTTCCTTCGCGCTGTTCAAGGAACTGCACGATCTAGGTCGCCATCCGGAAGCGTGGACAGCACTCGAATACGGCTGTCGCGCCAAGCGCGCGCGATTGAACTATTCGACAAAGGACAGCGAGGAGCTGTTCGCGGCATTGAAGCGAACTCGCCTGCGTCCTGCGACCACGCCACGCGATGACTTCACGCCCATCTTCATTGTCGGCATGCATCGCTCGGGAACGACCTTGCTGGAGCGGATTCTCGCGGGCCACTCCGCAGTGACGGATGGTGGTGAAAGCTATGCAATGACAGTCTCGATGCGTCGTCTGGCCAACCAAGCGGGGCCAGGTGCGATGGACATCAAGCTGGTGCAAAGGATGGCGAACGTCGACGGCGATGCCCTCGCTGCGGACTATTTCACAAGGAATGTTGATCGCGCTGCCGGGAAGCATTTCATTACAGAAAAATTGCCGTCCAATTTTCTGAATGTTGGATTCATTGCCGATGCGATCCCTCAAGCGAGGTTTCTCCATCTGGTACGTGACCCGATGGACACCTGCTTTTCGAACCTGCGAGTGCTGTTTTCGGATGCAGCCGCATACAGCTATCAGCAAGACGAAATGGCGGACTACTTCATCGCCTATCGCGACATGATGGAACACTGGCGCGCGCTGCATCCGGGCAGAATTCTGGATGTGGATTTCCGGTCTTTGACCACCGATACCGAGCGCGTGGCGCGAGACGTCATGGCGTTCTGCGATCTACCGTTTGAAGCGGAGGCACTGGATATCTCGCGCACCCAATCGGATGTCGCAACGGCTTCTTCCGCGCAGGTGAGGAGCGAGATCAAGCCGGTCTCGGCCCCGGCTTGGCTGCCCTATTCCGACCAATTGAGTGTGTTGCATCGGCGGCTGAACGAGGCCGGATTTACAGCGTAAAAAAACCCGCAGAGGCGAAGGGGAGGCCTGCTGCGGGTTGAATGGTATTGCCCCGATTACCGTGAAACTGCCAGCCACGTTGGAGGAGTGCCCTGCAATTGCCACCGGCGAGCGAAGATTAGGAGGTGGCGAATTAAACCCGCGTTAAAGTCCGCTGAGCGCGGTGTTAACTGACGCCCGCGTTCAGCTTCGGTGGTGCCGGACGGGTCAGTACCAGCACGCCGATGAGCACCACAAGGCTGCCAAGCAGTTGCAGTGCGGTGACCTGCTCATCGAGCAGCCACCAACCGAGAAACAGCAGGGCCAAAGGTCCCGTGAAACTCATTTGCGCAGTCGCTGCGGGGCCGATGCGAGCGATCGCGAACATCGTCAGGTAAACCGGCATGACGGTGCACAGCAAGGCATTCAGTGCGGACCATGCATGAACCGGCAACGCGAGGTTCAGGCTGCCGAGCGGGCGCAGGGCTGCGAATTGCAGCAGGCAAGCCAGCGTCGATACGCTCATGGCGTAGGCGACCAGTCGCAGGCTGCCAACCCGCTGCACGAGTTTTCCCGACAGCAGCAGGTAGGCCGCGTAGCTCGCGGTCGCGGCAAACACGAGGCCGCTGCCGAGCCAAAGGTCGCGCGACGACGCGAGGCTGGCTTGCCCGAGGAAAACCAACACCACACCGGCGTAACAGACCGCAACGGCGAGCCATTCGCGACGCGTTGCACGGCGACCCATCAGCGCCGCGCCCAGCAACATGACCAAGGTCGGGGTCAGAAACAGGATGATGCGTTCCAGAGCGACCGGGATGAACTCCAGACCCCAGAAGTCCAAGTAGCTCGACAGGTAGTAGCCCAACAAGCCGAGCAGTACGATCTGCGCTCTTTCCGGCCACCGCAGCCGATCACCACGCGCACGGGCCCGACGGGTCTCCAGCCAGGCCACCACGCCGAATACCGGAAACGCGTAGGCCATGCGCAGCGTGATCAGGGTGATCGCGTCGATGCCATGGCGGTAAAGAATCTTGGCCAAGATGGCCTTCGTGGAAAACAGAATGGCGGCAAGCGCTGCCAGCCACCAACCAATGCGATGTTTGCGAGCCCACACCAGCGCGCATGATTGCGCGATGGAGCTCACACTGCTGCGATGACGACGACTTCAATTTTCCACTCGGGCTTGGCCAGTTTGGCCTGAACTGTTGCCCGCGGTGGTGTGTGTCCGGCGACGACCCACGCTTCCCAGACGGCGTTCATGGCCGCGAAATCGGCCATGTCGGGAAGAAAGATCTCGGCGCGCAGGATCTTGCTGCGATCACTCCCCGCTCGGGCGAGCAAGTGATCGATCGCATCCAGTACCTGCCGCGTCTGTCCGGTGATGTCCGCGGATGAATCCTCGGCGACCTGACCTGCCAGGTAGATCGTGCCGTGGTGAACCGCCATCTCGGACATGCGCGGACCGACATCAAAGCGTTGGATGGCAGCAGTGTTCACGGCATCGACTCGCAGGAAAAAGAAAGGGCAGCTTGCGGCTGCCCTTTGCAAATGTCAGCAAGGATGCGGCGCAAGCGCCGCATCGTCATGCCGCGTTTACTTGCTGAAACGGCGGAACGCGAACGCGCCCAAGCCCATCAGCAACGCCAGCACGCTCAGGCCACGCCAGTCGTTGGCGGGAATGACGTCCGGCTGCGGCACAGGATCGGGGAGGCCATTGAAGCCGCCTACCGTGCCAACCACCTGGAACAAGAAGTCTGGATTGGTGCCGCCACCAACGCCACAGGTGGTCATTGGTGTCCAATCGGTGCAACCAGACGCAAAGCCATCACCGGGGTTGCGCCAGACTGCGGGAGAATTGCTCTGCGTCGTACGATTCGACCAGAAATGCTGACCGTTGCTGGCGAACGCCTGATTGGTCTGAATGGCAACCCAGTAACGACCCGGACCCACGACGCAGGCGGTCGGCAGGGTGATCTGGAAGGAACCCAGGCTGTCGACGGGGACGATGGCCGCATAGCTGCACACCGGGGCACCAGGCAGATTGAATCCTTCCGTGACGATGGTCGAATCGGCATGAATGGTCAGGTCGACAGTTGAGCCGCCGGCGGTTCCGGTCGAACCGACCGTATTGATCTGGGTGATCGTCCAACCTTCGGCTTCCAGCACCTCGAAGTCGTCCGCTGCTTCCGAATCGTAGATTTCGAAGCCAGCCTCAAAATCCTGATCTGGCGCACCGTTGCCTGACGAGTCGGTGGTCTGATCGTAGAGAACAACGGCACCGCCGGTGGGCGCGGGAACACTGATGGATTGCGTCGACTCGGGGGCCGAGCGCAGCAAGGTCGCGGCGGACGCCGGGGCGGCAATGACTAAGCTGCCAACCAGCGCAGCAACAATCGGATTGAACTTCATGGGGTACTCACTCTGGACGGACGGATGACGATGGCCTCATGTCGCCGCGCAGCTGTGGACAGGCGAGCGACGTCAACCAAACAGGCGTGATCTGACCGTTTGGCAAGAAATGCCACCAAACGACCGATAAACACGCCTGTGATTTTGACCTGAAACGGCAGCTGAATCCAGTGCCTGACGGCAGTCAATCGATCGCCGGTAGCCACGCCGCATAGGGCTGCCAACGACCGATGCCACGCTGATCAATCGGTTGACGAACCTGCGCTGCACTAGCTGTCCGCACACTGCGCTCCGCGGTATGGGGTGTGAGGCAGGTCGCTTCAAAAGGCAGGCGACAATGCGCCAGCAGGCGCGGAATTTCGGTATCGGGCGATTCCACCAGTGTTTCATACTGGATTCGCAGGCACTGTTGCGGGAACAGGCTTTCCCAATGCGCAAGGAGTCGCTGGTAGTCCCGCCAGTAGGCGCGTATGTCCTCCAGGTCGTAGCTGAATGCCTGTCCCTTGGCGAAGTACTGCTGGTAACACGAAAGCATGACATCGCGGGGATCGCGGTCGCAGAAGACCACTCTTGCCGCCGGAAGCGCGCGGAGTATCGCGCCCACGTAAAGAAAGTTGTCGGGCAGCTTGTCCGTACTGATCGGGCGATCCTGCCTCCAGCGTTGGGTTTGTAGAAGATAGCGCTGACCTAACTCCCGCCAGTCTGCCTGGGTATAGCCCCCAACCCATTGGGGAAACGCGACACCGGTGGTGCGACTGACCTGGTTCACCAAGCGAGGAAAATCGGGCAACTCGCTCGCGCCTGCGACGTGCGAGTGTGCGGCGAGAATCTGCTCGACCAAGGTTGAGCCGGAGCGCGGCAGGCTGACCACAAAGATACAGGGATCACCCAATGTCGAGTCGCACGTGAACGCGCCGAATGTCGCCATGACCTGATCGACGAGTGCAGAAAACGCCCGGCGGTCCCAGGGCAGTTGACTGCGACGAAGGCGATTGCCCCGGTGTAGAGCCATCATCGCGTCGTGATGCCGACCGGCGTGTTCCAGCGCGCGGGCCAGCGCCAGCTCGATCTGCACCTTGTCTTCGATTTGCTTATCGGGCAGGTCGGCGAGCGCCGTCTGCATCTGGGCGATGTCGTCGCTGTTTAGTCGAATTGTTTTCAGGTTGGCAAGGCCCCACCACGCGGCCCCGGCGGAAGGATGCAAGCCAATCGCCGCTCGAAACGAACGCGCGGCGAGTTCGATGTCGCCATTCGCCTTGGCCAGATCCCCCCGCACGACCTGGGAACCGACATGTTCCTGATCGCAGCCGATGGCCTTTTCGATGGCGTCGGTCGCCTCTGCGATTCGTCCTTGATGTTTGAGTGCCTTGGCGAGATTGAACCAACCGGCTGCCCGCTGTGGCTCCAAATGGCAGGCATGCGTGAAGGATTCGATGGCCTGTGCCGTTTCGCCCATCGCGCGTTGCACACTGCCGAGATTCATGTGGGCGAGTGCGAACGCGGGCAAGGCGGCCACGACCTGTTTCAGCAATTTGGCCGCCTCGTGCTGCCTTCCCTGCTGGTGCAGGGCAACGCCCAACAGTCGCATTGCATCCGCGTCGTGCGGTCGTGTTTGCAGCCATTGCCGCAGGGCCACCTCGGCGGCCTTGGGCTGTTGCTGTTGCAGTGCGGTCTGAGCCTCGAGAGAGCAGATCTGGAGTTCGCATGAGGCGGGCATTTTCGCGCCAGCGGTGCGACGAAGGGCAAACCGAGTAGACAGCACTGTTTCCACCTACACTGTCACAACCTTTATATTCTGGAATTTGCGATGTTGCTCGACCCCGCCCTGCGTTCCCGTATTGAAACCCTGCTGAGCGAGCACCGTGTCGTGCTGTTCATGAAGGGCACTGCGACTGCCCCGCGTTGCGGATTCTCAGCCAAGGCAGTCGGCGCTTTGTCTGCGGTGGTGGATGCGTTCCATACCGTCGATGTGCTGACCGATGCGGACATTCGCGAAGGCATCAAAGTCTACGGAAGCTGGCCGACCATCCCACAGTTGTACGTGCAGGGTGAGCTGGTTGGCGGTAGCGACATCATCGAGTCGATGCTCAATTCAGGCGAACTGCATGCGCTGTTCGGTGTGGCGCCGCCCGATCGTACGCCGCCCGAGATTCACATTACCGAGGCGGCTGCCGAGGCGATTCGCGCGGCGCTGCAGAACAACGATCCGTCGCTGGCACTGCATCTGGGCATCGATGGCCGCTTCAATGCGCAATTCCAGTTGAAGCCAGTGACCGGTCAGGAGATCGTTGCCGAGTCGCAGGGTATTCGCGTGCACTTCGATCTCGCCAGCGCGCCGCGCGCGCGCGGACTGGAGATCGACTGGGTAGAAGACGTGCGCGGCGCTGGCCTTTCGATCCGCAATCCGAACGCGCCGCCGTCGGTGCAGCCTTTGTCGGTGCAGGCTCTGGCAGAACGCCTTGCTCAAGGTGACATCACGGTCATTGATGTACGGCCGGACAGTGATCGCGCCTACGCGAGTTTTCCGCACCCGCATCGGGTGCTGAGCGAGGACACCGCCGCCGAGCTGGAGGGCTTGCCGAAGGATTCGGCGCTGGCGTTCCTTTGCCATCACGGCATTTCCAGTGCGCAGGCGGCGGAGCATTTTCGTGGCTTGGGCTTCCGTCAGGTGTTCAACGTGGAAGGCGGCATTGAGGCCTGGTCGCAACAGATCGACCGCAGTGTGCCGCGCTACTAGGAGCCTGTCGGACTTGAAAGGGAATCGGCTGCAAATCCGTCTGGACGGTCCATTTTTCGCCGCTTCCTTGGGCAATAGTTCAACTATTGCCCTGCGAAACGGGCAAAAAACTGGCCTCGCCCAGCCGAATTTTCGCTTCGATTCTTCAAGTCCGACAGGCTCCTAGGGCCATTGCGGGCAGATCGGACACCGCCAGGTTCTCAGCGGCCCTGGCTCAAGGATGGCTGGATTCTTGCAAGGATGCGGTGACAAGTGCTGTTGCGCGGGTCTTTGATCGACTGAACAGGTCGAACCGAATCGAACAGGGAGGCAGTCATGCGCATTGGGGTTGTCGGTTTCATCGTTTTGCTGTTGTCCGCCTGTGGGGTGAGCCAACAAGACGCGGCTATGGAGGCGTGCTTTGAATCAGCGCGTCACGCCCTGCAGCGCGATGCGGGCAGCAGTTTCGAGATCGATACCAAACGCAGTGCGGACAGTGTCAAAACCAATGACGATGACACGATCGAGTTGCGGGTGGTCAGCTTCCTGCGCCGTGATGAGGGCGAACCGCAGCAACGCGATTTCGCCTGCAAGGTGCGATTCACCGAAGGCAAGCCGACGCCCGACGTGATTTCGTTCACCTTTCTTTGGCAGGCAGAAGGCTGAGCGCCGCAGTTTCAGCGCGTGATGCAATGTGTTGGATGCGCGTCGACCCGCAGAGCCTATCGGGCTTGATCATGCGTCAAGCCCGATAGAAGGTCCGCGCAGTCTCAATCAAAACGAAGATGCTTGACCGATTTTCCGTGACGGCGGATCAGGCGTAGTGCCTCAATGCCGATCTGGATGTGACGTTCGACGAAGTTCTCGGTGATCTTCTTGTCCGAGGCTTCGGTCTTCACACCTTCCGGGATCATTGGCTGGTCGGATACCAGCAACAGCGCGCCACTGGGAATGCTGTTGGCGAATCCGGCGGCGAACACCGTCGCGGTTTCCATGTCGATGGCCATGCAGCGCAGTTTGCGCAGATAGTCCTTGAATTGCTCGTCGTGCTCCCAGACGCGCCGATTGGTGGTGTAGACCGTGCCCGTCCAGTAGTCGTGATCCAGATCGCGGATCATGGTGGATACCGCGCGTTGCAGAGCAAATGCCGGCAACGCAGGTACTTCGGGGGGCAGATAGTCATTCGACGTGCCTTCGCCACGGATGGCGGCAATCGGCAGCACCAGATCGCCGAGTTCGTTTTTGCGCTTCAGCCCACCGCACTTACCAAGAAACAGCACCGCTTTGGGCGAAATCGCGCTGAGCAGGTCCATCATGGTGGCGGCATTGGCGCTGCCCATGCCGAAGTTGATCATGGTGATGCCATCGGCCGTGGCGCTGGGCATCGGGCGGTCCAGACCAACGATTTCTGCGCCGGTCAATCGCGAGAATGTGTTGAGGTAGCCCCCGAAATTGGTCAGCAAGATGTGCTGCCCGAATTGGTCCAGCGGCACGCCGGTGTATCGCGGTAGCCAGTTGGAGACGATCTCCGACTTGTCTTTCATTGTTATGGTTTTCCAAGTACATCGTCGGCGACGCCACGCCGAAACAGACAACAGGTCAGCAAACTCGCCGACAGTGTAGCGGTCCACGGCGCGGCGCGTCTGTTGCGTTGCGGCCGTTGCCAGCGTGGCATAACCATTGCGCGCGTCCGGTGGCAGCGTGTGGAGAATGCCGACGACCAGTGAGTGAGGCCGCTCGCGGTCGCTCGACTCACCGGCCGCGGGTGCACAGGCGCCGTTCGTCCTCGATCAGGCGTTGACGCTCGGCGGCGCTGATGTTCGAGCGCATCTTGCGGGCGACGTCGTCGCAGTCGTAGGGGCGGGCGCCCAGAAACATGCCCGCAATGGCCTGCACACGTTGTTGTGGCGAAGGGCGATCACGGGTGTGGATGCCTTCGACGAAGGCCTCCTCGCGACCCGGCAAGCGCGGCAAAGGTTGACCGCGCCAGCGCTCGATACGCGGTGAGGGTTTCGGCGTGGTCGGTTGTCCCCAGGCAGATATCTGATTCTGCAGACGCGGCGTTGCGACGGTTTCCATCGGCGCGGAGGGCGCGACCTCGGCGACCGGTTGACTTGCCACGGGCATTCGTGGCGGCGGGGCAGGCAATGCAGGTTTCGGCGTGGACGGCGGTGGCGGTGATACCGGTGGCTGGACCGACGTGGCCGGAATCCACTCGACTTGCAGTGGCATGTCGTCCGTCGCGCCAGGTGGAAGTCGATTCACTTGGCTCATGACGAAAGCGCCAATCACCACCTGAATCAGCAGGCTCCCCAGCACTGCCTTGCGACGCAGTCCGGGAATCGGTGCATCGCTGGCGAAAGGCAGGGCGCGTGGGCGCATCGGGAGAGACACGGAAGGCATGCGCGGAAGGCTAGGGTGCAGGCGGTTAGAGGCCGGTTAAGCCGCGCATGACATGCCGGCGTTGTGCGCGCCTTGAGGCACAATGCCGCCATGGAAAAGCGCCAGATCGAACGCATCCACACCCTGCATCGCCTGCTCAGTCAGGCGCGCTATCCCCTGCCCGCATCGCGCCTGATGGAAGAACTGCAGTGTTCGCGCGCCTCGCTGTATCGCGATGTCGCGTTCCTGCGTGATCAGTTGGGGGCGCCGCTCGAGTCTTCGGACGATCCCGCGGGGTTCTATTACGCCTCGGGGGAGGGGCATCGCTTCGAGCTGCCGGGGCTATGGCTGAGTGCCGACGAACTGCATGCATTGCTGGCCGCGCAACAGTTGCTGGCGCGGACTGGCGCAGGCTCGGGCTTGCTGGCCGAGGCGCTGGAGCCGCTGCGTGGCCGGATCGACAGCCTGCTGGCGGAGCAGGCGGGCGGCAAACGGTGGCCGCTGGACCGGATTCGCGTTCTGGGTCATGGCAGTCGGTCGCAGGAACAGGCGAGCTTTCGACCGGTTGCCAGTGCCGTGCTGGCTCGCAAGCGACTGCGTTTCGACTACCGCGCCCGATCCACCGACACCCTGACGCAACGCCGCGTCTCGCCGCAACGGCTGACGCATTATCGCGACCACTGGTATCTGGATGCCTGGGATCATGATCGCGAGGCCTTGCGCAGCTTTGCGCTGGATCGCATTCGCCAGGCACAAGGCCAGGACGACACGGCCATCGATGTTGCCGAGGAGGAACTCAAGCAGCATCTGAGTTCCAGCTACGGAATTTTTTCCGGGACGCCCAAGGCGGTGGCCACCATTGTGTTCTCCGCGCATGCGGCGCGCTGGGTCGCCGACGAACACTGGCACTCGAAGCAGGAAGGTCGATTCCTGCCCGATGGTCGCTACGAATTGAAACTTCCCTACAGCCATCCACGTGAGTTGCTGATGGACATTCTGAAATACGGACCGGATGCGGAAGTGCTTGCGCCGCCTTCGCTGCGGCAGGAGGCGCGCATTCTGTTGCAACTGGCGTTGAGCGCCTATGCCAATGCTTGATGCGAGTGCGCCAAGCGTTGCATTGGTGCTGGGTTCCGGCGGTGCGCGTGGGCTTGCCCACATCGGTGTGATCGAGGTACTGCAGCGTGAGGGCTTCCGCATTGCCGGCATCGCCGGATCGTCGATGGGCGCGCTGGTCGGCGGTATCCATGCCGCGGGCAGCCTCGGCAACTATCGAGACTGGATCTGCGCATTGCAGCGCAGCGACGTGTTGCGCCTGCTGGATTTCGGTTTCGGCGTGCCGGGCCTGATTCGTGGCGAGCGGATCATCGGCGTGTTGCGTGAGCTGGTGGGCGAACACGCGATTGAAGACCTGCCGATTCCGTTCACGGCCGTCGCCACCGACCTGCACGCACAGCGCGAGGTCTGGCTCAATCGCGGTCCATTGTTTGATGCCATTCGCGCGTCGATTGCCATCCCTGCGGTGTTCACGCCGCACCGTCTGAACGGACGCGACCTGGTGGACGGCGGCTTGCTGGCGCCGGTACCGATTGCGGCCACGCGACAGATGCATGCCGATCTGGTGGTGGCTGTGGAGGTCAATGCCATCAATCCCCATCGACCCTGGATGCAGGTCGCGAAATCCATGCCGACGCCGACACCGACGCCTGTGGCCGAGGGCTATCGTGCACGGGTCAGCGCCTTCATTGAATCGATCACGGCCAACTTCGCCGAGCGCCGTGATACGCCTGCCGTGCCGCCCTCGCCGGGGCTGGTGGATTTGATGGCGCGTTCGCTGGACACCATGCAGGCGCAACTCGGGCGCATGCAGCTGGCGATGGACCCACCGGACATCGTGATTCGCGTGCCGCGCGACAGCGCCATGTTCTACGAGTTCTGGCGTGCTCCGGAACTGATCGAAATCGGCCGTGAAGCAGCGGCGGAAGCGCTGCAGGATTGGCGAGCACAAGGCGAGCAGTGAGCTGTCTCAGCTGCTGAGACCGGCGTCATTCACGCTGAGCACTCCTCGTCAGGAGTGCACGTCATGTCGTCGTTCCGTCTTTGCGATTCAGAGCCCCGAGTGCCCCATGGGGTATTGCTCCACGTCCTGTGGGTGTGGCTGTCGGTGGGAAGCACCTTGGTCTTGCTGGGCCCATTGCAGGGACGGACCGAATGGCTGGGTTGGCTGCCCTTCTGGGCAGTGGTCTGGCCCGCAACCAGCTTGCTGATGGCGCGTTGTTGTCGGCATCAAACGGTCGAACTCTCCCCTCGCCGGAACAACAGCGGCATCCGGGGCGGCTCCCGCACTGCTCCGCATGGAGCGCATTTCCAGTACAGGCATCGAGGTCTTCAGTCGTGCATCTTGAACCAGCAGTTGAATGCGATCGTGATGCGCTCGTCGTCGCCAAAATAAGGCATCACTTCGTGCGATAGCCATGAAGGAAACAGCACCAACTGTCCCGCCTTGAACTTCACGCTCCAGGATCCGTGGTTATAGGGTGCCTTGGGCCGTAAGTTGCCTGCATCCAGAAAGACACTGCTGTAGTAGTGCGGGTTGCGGAAGCGCAGGGCTCCGGAGTCCGGCCTGCCGGGAACTTCGCTTCCGGGGCTGACGCAGTAGACCCCTGACCACGACGCCATTGGGTGGATATGATCGATGGTGAAACCACCCTTGCGGGTAACGTGATACCAGGTGTGCGAAAAGATCTGCAGTCGAGCCATGTCGGCGTCGCTGTAGCCGTTCAACGCCTGAATGGTTTGCCCCAGATTGGACCAACAAAATGCGCGCAACTGTTGGATACAGGGCTCTTGCCAGGAGAACAGGGTGAAGTCGCTCTCAAAAACCCCTGCTTGCTGCTGCAACGAAGGCGTGGGATTGCGATAACCCTCGGCCTCTCGACGAAGCAGCAAGGCCTTCAGTTCAGCATTCAGCGCATCCGGTTCAGGATAGAACGCCTCTGCTTGCGGCACAGCAAAAATCGGATAGATATTGGGTGCCATCGGCGGGATTCCTTAGCCTCGTACGTCGAGGTCGGTCTTGATGTGCAACTCCTGCAATTGCGCATCACTGATCGTTGATGGCGCGCTGGTCAGCAGACACTGAGCGGAGGCCGTCTTCGGGAAGGCGATCACGTCGCGAATAGATTCGGTGCCTGCCATCAAGGCCGCGATGCGATCGATGCCGAAGGCGATGCCGCCGTGTGGCGGTGCGCCGTAGCGCAGGGCTTCGAGCAGGAAGCCGAACTTGGCTTCCGCTTCCTCTGCGCCGATACCCAGCAGGTCGAACACCGCCGACTGCATTTCCGGCCGATGGATGCGGATCGAACCACCGCCGATCTCGTTGCCATTCAGCACCATGTCGTAGCCACGGCTGACCGCGATGCGCGCATTGGCACGCAGATCGGCCACATCGTCCACCGAGGGCGCGGTGAACGGATGATGCAGGGCGACATAACGCGCGGCTTCGTCGTCCCACTCGAACATCGGAAAGTCGGTGACCCACAACGGCTTCCAGGTATTTTCGACGCGACCCAGATCCTTGCCGACCTTCAGACGCAGCGCACCCATGAAATCGCAGACGGTCTTGTAGACACCGGCACCGAAGAAAATCATGTCACCGGTCTGTGCCGCCGTGGCGCTGAGAATTGCGTTCAGCGCGGTATCGTCGAGGAACTTGGCAATCGGCGAGTTGATTCCCTCGCGTCCCTTGGCCACATCGTCCACCCGCATCCAGGCCAGTCCCTTGGCACCATAGCGCGCGACAAACGCGGCATAGTCATCGATCTGCTTGCGCGACAGCGTGGCATTCGGCACGCGCAGCGCCACCACACGGCCATCCTCGTGATTGGCCCAGTCGGTGAACACCTTGAACTCGCAGGTCTTCACCAGCTCGGCGATGTCGGTGAACTCCAGGTCGATACGCAGATCGGGCTTGTCCGAGCCATAGCGCCGCATGGCTTCGGCATAGCTCATGCGCGGGAACGGATCGACCAGTTCGACCTGCTGCACGTCCTTGAAGATGTGACGGATCATGCCTTCGACAAAGTCCTGCACATCGCGCTCTTCCACGAAGGCGAACTCCATGTCGAGCTGGGTGAACTCGGGCTGGCGATCCGCGCGCAGGTCCTCGTCGCGGAAACAGCGCGCGATCTGATAGTAGCGATCCATGCCCGCCATCATCAGCAACTGCTTGAACAACTGCGGTGATTGCGGAAGGGCGAAGAACTCGCCCGCATGCACGCGCGAGGGCACCAGATAGTCGCGCGCGCCTTCCGGCGTTGCCTTGGTGAGGATCGGTGTTTCGATATCCTGAAAACCGCGCGAATCCAGGTAATGCCGCAGCGCGCGAACCAATGCCGTGCGCTTGCGCAGCATGCGCTGCATCGCGGGACGACGGATGTCCAGATAGCGATACTTCAGGCGGATGTCCTCGCCGGGATTTTCGTGCGAGTAGAACGGTAACTTGGCGGCCTTGTTGAGAATCTCGATCCGCGAAGCAATCACTTCGATCCGCCCGCTGCGCAATTTGTCATTGACGCTGTGACGTGCCCGCACGATGCCGGTCACTCGCAGCACATCTTCATAGCCCACCTGCTCGGCCACCGCGAACACCTCGCGCTGGTCGGGTTCGATCACCACCTGCACGATGCCTTCATGATCACGCAGATCAATGAAACACACGCCGCCGAGATTGCGGGCGACATCCGCCCAACCGCAAAGAACGACCGACTGTTCGATCAGGGTCTCGTCGACGAGACCGCAGAAATGGCTACGCATGGGAACTCCGGGGCCGGGACGGGCACGGCCAGATGGCAGAACGAAAGGCCGCAAATGGTAGGCCGCAGCGGGGTTTGCCGCAAACGTTGCGGTTTATCGAGCGTGAAGACTCAGTGCTCGGCGCCCCAGGGAGAAGGCGGTGTCTCGACCGGTTGGCGAAGGTCGAACACGACGCGGAAAAGTCGTCCACCGGGGCGTGAAAGCTCGTAAACGAACTGCTCGCCGGGTTGAAGTTCCAGCGCCCAGGTGTTTCGGGTTGACGCCTCGCGGCCCTCGGTGCGGAACAAAGCGATCGACTCGGCGTCGACCGGGAACTGCTGACGCTGCGCGCTGCCAGCGTCCGTCGTGTCACCTCCATACAGCGTGGCGGCATCCGCTGTGCCATCGGCATGGCGATGGTCATGTTTCAGTCGCAGGCCACTGGCGGTGCGGGTCAGCACCCAGGTGCGCGAACGATCATCGCCCACATGAAACGGAATCCGCAGACCATCGTCGGTGCATTCGCGCACATGCATCAGCAGCGTTTTGCCCGCGAAGGGATTGTTAGGTTCAGCGGGTGTATCCACAGCCACCTTGCCTTCGAAGGCAAGCCCGCACAGCGATTTCAGGCGCTGAAAAAAAACCGTTTGCGCAGGCGGATCGTTGTCGAGCGGTGCCGGGTTTGCACTCAATGGTGTCGCAACGCTCAGGGCAAATGGCCAGATCAATCGACGTAGGTTCATGCGCTGACCGTAATCCTGGGACGCTTCGTGCGCAAGCCAGGCCTATCGGCAGGCGCGGCGCACGCGTTCATCCCATTGCGAGCGGCGGTCGAAACCCGCCGTCAGGCCTTCGCGGTCACGCTCCTCGGCCACCCTGGCGCGGACTTTCTCGCATTGGCTGAGGCGGCTTGCGCGTCGGGTCTGCCGTGGTGTCGAACGATCCGCCGGATCGGCCTGATACAGCCTGCCTTGCATAGCGCGGTGTTGCGGATCGACCTCCACCGGGGTGACCGACTGCGTCTGCGTCGATCCTGCGCAAGGCTTGTCCTGAATGCTGATCGCACCTTTGCTATCGACGCACTTGTACAGTGCGTCGCCGGCAGCAGCGTGCTGAAAAAGCGAACTTCCGAGCAACACTGTTACCGCCAAAGACCATGACCGCATAGTGATCCTCCTTGCGTAGTGGTCGCAGGATCGCACCGCCAGACCGATCGGCTCAAGGCCGGCCGGATGCCTCAGTGGCTCAGGTCAAGTTTGTAGGTGCGAAACACCCGGTCATGCTGCCAGCCCATCGATTCGTAAAGGCGCTGCGCCGCGTGGTTGTCGTTGGCGGTGCTGAGTTCCAGCCGCGACCAGTGCCGCGACACGGCAGTGTCGCGTGCCGCCTGCAACAAGGCGCGTGCCACGCCCGCACGACGTGCTTGCGGGACAACATAGAGGTCATACAGCACGCCGTATTCGGTTGCAGCGACCGAGCACAGCGCGGGATACAGTTGTGCGAATCCCAAGGCCTGGCCATCGGGTGCCAGCGCCAGCAGCAACTCGGCATCACGGCGCGCGATGCGCTCCGCCAGATAAGCCAACGCCTTCGGAAGATCAGCCGCTTGCGCGTAAAACTGCCGGTAGGCATCGAACAACGACGCCAGCGCGTCCAGATCATCCACCGTGGCGGGCCGAATGCGGATCGATCCCACCTCGATGAGGTTCAAGCCGAACCGCTCGCCGCCGGACAGGCCGCTGTGCCGCACGCCGCGGACGGCGCATCGCTGCTTCCACCGCCGCCATCGGCCAGATTGCGCTTCTTGTCACCGTCCTTCTTGAAGTCCGTTTCGTACCAGCCTGCACCCGCCAGACGGAAGGCGGGCGCGGTGATCTGCCGCTTGACCTGCTCCGCCCCGCAACTCGGGCAAACCGTGGGATCAGGATCCGACAATTTCTGCAGACGGTCGAAATGATGACCGCAGGCCGAACACTCGAAACCGTAGATGGGCATGATGTAGCTCCAGAAAATGCGATAGGCCGCGACAGTGGGGGGTTACAAGGTGGAATTCAAGACACTTGGCGCCGTTCAGCCGAACTTTCGCGGCAATCACCCGATACGCTCCTGTAATGCGACGTCAGGGACCCGAGTGGACCGAGAGTGGATAGACTCATGGCAAATACAGACCATCTCGAAGGTTTCAGGCCCTTAGCAAATGCTGGATCGGACACGCACTAGATCGAGGACATCCCAGGCCAGCGTCGCCGGAATCCGGGTCGAGCACGCCGCGTTGAAGTTCGACCCGCGTTCGTTTTCGGTGTTCCAGGAGGTTCTCTGTTGGGCAGTCTTGTTGCTCGTCTGCGTGCTGCCAACACCCGGGCATTCCGAGCCCGCGACCTCTCTTCAAGCGCTGGAGGCAGAGCTGGCTTCGCATCCGGTTGAGGCGGAGCGTTTGCTTGCCGAAGCAAAGGGCCAGCCTTGGCTCGATTCCTTCAGCAGTCAATTGTTGCTCGCGCGCGCCTACTATCAACGCAATGATTTTCGTGCCGCCATGCAACTGTTGGCCGTTGAAGAGGCCAAGCTTGACCGCTCGGCCGAGCCGCGACTGCTGGCCAGGCTGAGAATACTGGCGGCGCAGAATCTGTATCGGCTGGGCAGCCCGGATCAGGCCATGCAGGCGGCGCGCGAGGCGCAGCAACTTCTGATGGCGGGTCAGGACCCTGAATGGTGGGGGCATAGTCACAACGTTATCGGTGCGATTCATCTGGCAGCCGACAAGTACGCGGAAGCGATCGACAGCTTCTCGCAAGCGTTGCGACTGTTTGAGGCGATCGGGATGCAAGCCGAGATCGCGAAGCTGCACACCAACCTTGGTGCAGCGCTAATCGAGTCGCAGCGACTCGATGAGGCTTGGCCCCACCTTCAGCAGGCGTTGAAGCTCGCCGAGCGACTGGGTCGCCACAGTACACGGATCACGGCGTTGGTGAATTTGTCCGAGCTCGAAGCCAAACGTGGTCGGCGGAGTGAGGCGCAATCTCTCGTCGAACAGTGCTTCGAGGTGGTTCGCGAGATGCGCAACGACAGTTGGCAAGTCTGGTGTCAGGAAGCCGCCAGCATGGTCCACGCGCTGGCGGATCAGCCTGACCAGGCGATTGCCGCGACGCAACGCGCCTTGGCCTTGGCCGAGACGTTCGGCCTGCAACAGCACGTGCTGGACAATGCCAAAGCATTGGCGGACTTGCTGGCCACCACACGCCAATTCGAAGCGGCATTGTCATCACAGCAGAAAGCCCTGCAAACCTTGAGTCAAATGCATGACGAACTGCTGGCCACGCGGGTCGAGCAGATCGACGCGGTGCTGGATTACGAGCGCGCAAGAGCGCAGCTGCGTACCGCCAAGATGGGCGAGGAGATGCAGCGCAGTCGCAATCAGCTCCTGTTGAGCGGCGTGCTCATCTTGTTGCCGTTGCTGGCGTTGAGTATCTGGCTGGCAAATTCCCGAGGTCGCGCGATGCGCGAACTGCACGAGATCAGTGAGCGCAACGCGGTTCTCGCTCGTTTGGATAGTCTGACCGGATTGCCAAATCGGCGGGCGCTATGGGAGCACTTGTCGGTTTTGGATGCGGGTAGGGAGGGGTACCAGTTGTTGCTGATCGACCTGGACCATTTCAAACAGGTCAACGATAGCTTGGGACATGATGTTGGTGACGCCCTTCTGCAGCATGTTGGTAGCGTCCTCACAGCGTTGGTCTCTTCGCAGGAAATGGCGGGTCGCTGGGGCGGTGAAGAGTTTCTCGTCGTGATGCCAGCGGACGATGAAACAAGAGCGACTGAATTCGCTCATCGGTTGTTGTCAGCGCTTGCCAGCCCGAAGCCGCCGCTGCCCGCGACGAGTGCCAGTCTGGGACTGGCGGTGCGTCGTGGGCGCAAAGTCGCCGAGGTGGTGGCAGCGGCCGATTCCGCCATGTATCGGGCCAAACAGCATGGACGCGCCCAACTCTGGGTTGAACAACGCAGTGAGCTGACCTGACTCAGCGATGGCGGCCTGAAGCGGCCTTGCTCCCCAACACCCCATCCAGCTTGCGCTGACAGCGGAATCCGGCGCGCTCCAGGCGCTTCAAGACCTCGCCGGGGACGTCGCGGCCGCTGGTCAGGCGGTTCGGGCTGCCGGTGTAATGGAACAAGGGTGCGCCGGGGCGCAGGACGCGGGCGAGCTGGTCGTAGAAGGCTTGCGAATACAGTTCACCCGCGATGCCGAAGCGCGGCGGGTCGTGCAGGGCGGCATCGAAACTTGCGTCGGGCAGTGTGTGGATGGCTTGCGAGACGTCGGCATGGGTGAGCTGGAAGCGCTCGCGATGCTCAGCGGCTTCGGGGTCAGGCGACCACGGATTGAGGCGACGCAGCCACAGCACGTCGGCATTCTTTTCGAACGACTGCACTTGCGTGGCACCGTGTTGCAGGCACCAGGCGGCGAAGTAGCCGAGGCCGCCGCAGGAGTCGAGCACACGGCGACCGCGCGGGGCGATCAGTTCGACTTTTCGCCGCGCATCGTCCCAGGGCGAGACCTGGGCGCTGGGCAGCATCTTGATGCCATCGATCTCGAAGGTGGGCACCTGCCAGTCGGTTGGCACCAGCTTGATCAACTGGCCGCCGAAGTGCGCGACCGGGGCGAATTCCGTGCCGTTCCAGAAATAGATCGTGCGGTCCTTCAGCGATTCGGGCCACGGATAGCGCTGCGATTCGAACATCCAGTCGCCATCGGCAACGCCCACGCTGTGCGTCGAACGCCCCAAGTCGAGTGAACCCGACCAGTGCGTCGCCCCCGCGCCGCGCGCCTGTTTCAGCGAGGCCAGCGTGTCGGCAGTCAGCAACGGGCCGCGATAGCGCGCGTTCATGGCTCGCCTGCGTTCCCGCTCACGCGCCTTGTTCCAACTGCTCGTGCAATTGCAGCCATTCGTCCTCCAGCGACGCGTGCTCACTGCCAAGACTGTGTTGTTGCTGGCTCAACAGGGTGGCCTGCTTGCCATCGCCGGAATACAGCGCGGGATCGGCGAGTTGGCTTTGCAGACTGGCCAGTTCGGCGGCGAGCTTTTCCATGCGCGCTTCGACCACTTTCAACCTGTTGCGCAAGGGCCGTTCGCGCTCGCGTTGTTCTGCCGCGCTACGGCGGCGTTCATTGCGGTTGTCCGCGACCGCTGGCGTGTTGCTGGAAGTGCTGGTCGGAGCACTGCTGCTACGCCTGCGCAGCCAAGCCGCGTAGTCGTCCAGATCGCCATCGAAGGGCTCGACCTTGCCATCGGCCACGCGCCAGTAGCTGTCGCAGACCAGGCCCAGCAAATGCCGATCATGCGAGACCAGCACCAGCGCGCCGGGATATTCGGCCAGCGCGTCGGCCAGCGCTTCGCGCATGTCCAGATCGAGATGGTTGGTCGGCTCGTCGAGCAGCAGCAGATTGGGCTTGCGCCAGGCGATCAGGGCCAGGGCCAGTCGCGCGCGCTCACCGCCGGAAAACCCCTCGACCGACTCGAACACACGATCTCCGGCGAAATTCCAGGTGCCCAGATAGGTGCGCAGCACCTGTTCGCCGACCCCACGGGCAATCTCGCTCAAATGCTGCATCGGGCTATGACCTTCATGCAGTTGTTCGACGGTGTGCTGCGAGAAGTAGCCGATGTTGACCTCGCCGTGTGCCAAGCGCTCGCCGCGCAACGGCGGCAGATCGCCGAACAGGGTCTTTACCAGGGTCGACTTGCCCGCGCCGTTGCGACCGAGCAAACCGATGCGATCACCGGGCTCCAGTGCGAACTTGACCGCGCGCAGGATGGGCTCGCCGCCATAACCGGCGTCGACCTGATCGAGTCGCAGCAAGGGCGTCGGCAGCTTGTTGGGCGGCGGAAAATTGAAGCTGAATCCGCGCTCGGCTCGCACGGCTTCGGTGCCTGCCAGCTTTTCCAGCCGCTTCATGCGCGATTGCGCCTGCTTGGCCTTGCTGGCCTTGGCCTTGAAACGGTCGATGAAGGCTTGCAGATGCGCGCGTTCGACCTGTTCCTTCTCGAAGGCGATCTGCTGCTGGCGCAGTTGCTCGGCACGCTGGCGCTCGAAGGCCGAGTAGTCGCCGCTGTACAGCCGCGCCGTACCGCCATGCAGATGCAGGGTATGGGTGACCATGCCATCGAGAAACTCGCGGTCGTGCGAGATCACCAGCACGGTGCCTTCGTAGCGCTTGAGCCATTCCTCAAGCCACAGCACCGCATCAAGATCGAGATGGTTGGTCGGCTCGTCGAGCAGCAGCAGGTCGGAAGGCGTCATCAAGGCATGGGCGAGGTTCAAGCGCACCCGCCAGCCACCGGAAAAACTGCTGACCGCGCGCTCATGGGTTTCGGCCGGAAAGCCCAGCCCATGCAGCAAGCGTCCGGCCCGCGCCCGTGCGTCGTAGCCGCCCAGATGCTCGATATCGTGATGGGCGTGCGCGGCCGCCTCGTGATCACCGCGCGCCTCGGCCTCACTGGCCGTCCGCAAGGCCGCCGCGACGGCCACATCGCCCTGCAACACGAAATCAATCGCCGCATCCGGCAGCGCGGGCGCTTCCTGCGCCACCGAAGCCACCCGCAGACCCGCAGGCCGATCAATGCTGCCAGAGTCTGACTCCAACTCGCCCAGAATCGCCGCGAACAGACTCGATTTGCCACACCCGTTGCGCCCGATGACACCCACCCGCCAACCGGCGTGCAACACCACATCCACGTTGGAGAGCAACAAACGCTCGCCACGACGCAGGGCGAGACCACGGAAGGCAATCATCGGAACAGGCTACCAACGCAAGCAAAGGCCGCGCATCTTCGCGCATTGGCGCGGGGGAAGCGAGCCAATGCGCGGATCATTCCGTTGGGTACGTGCCCCTCACTCCAAAGTAAACCACTGCACTTCGACGCGGCGGTTCAGATCGCTGTCGGCACCTGCGGGTTCTTCCCAGCCGCGGCCGACGAGTTCGATGCGTTTGATGTCGAGGCCGGGGTGGCGGGCGAGCAGGGCGTCGCGCACGGATTGGGCGCGTTGGCGCGACAGTTCCATGGCTTTCAGGGCCATCGAGCGGACCAGTGCTTGGCCGCCTTGTTGCTCGAATTCGGCAACACGGGCGTTGTCGACGTGGCCGCGCAGCAGCACGATGGAGCCGGGACTGACCTGCAGGAAGCCCTTGATGGTGTCGAGGAAGTCCTGATTTTCCTTGGCGGCCGGGTCGAGTTCGGCCGAGTTGGGTTTGAAGAAGAAGCGGATGTCACGGCTCAGCAGGGCATCGCCTTCCAGCGAGACGGCGGCGCCGGTCTTGATCGGGGCGATGGCGATTTTCTGTTCGGCGAAGGCGGGCAGGCTTTGCAGACCCTTGAGGTATTGCAGGTCGACGAAGCGGGCCGGGTCAGCCGGGTTCTTCAGCAGGCCGCTGCCGTAGGCGAGCACCGAGGACTGGTAGATGCCCTGAAACGAACCGGCCGCATCGATGGTGCCTTCGAAAAAGGCGAGATTCTCCGGCAGGTTGGAGAGGTGCACCTTGCGCAGCTCCTCGCGCGTTTCGTCCACTTCCCAGCCCAGTGCAGCGGCGATTTGAGCCAGATGCGGCTCGGCGTTTTCGCGCACCTGACGGTTGCCTTCCAGCAGGCCATGCACCAGTCCCTTGGCCCAATCGGGATGGGCGGCGGCGAAGCCCTGATTGACCATCAGGATGTCGGCGATGACCAGCAGGTTGCGGTTGCTGACCAGAATCTTGGCGCGGCCATTGGAGGCGTCGACGACTTCGTCGGTGCGCGGCGACCAGCCGACGCAACCGTTCAGGCGGGGCTTGCGCTGGGTCAGTTCATGTTCGTAGGCATCACAGGCGACGAAGGCGTCTTCGTACATCACCAGACCAAGTTCATCAGCCGCCGGGCGGGCATCCAGATCGTGCAACACGCGCACTTTCACACCGGCTTCGGAGGCCAGATAGCGGATGAAAAACTCGGCTTCGTTGAACTGCGATGAGGCCAGGACCTTGCCGGTCAACTGGTTGATGTTGGGAATGCCCGCGTCCACCACGACCATGTCGGCACCGCGCGAAAAACCAATCTGCACCGGCGCGATGACTTCGAACTGGCGACCCATGATCGGCAAGGTGTCGGTGGTTGTCACCGAGGCGGCAATGCGGCCATTGTTGAGTTTGGACCAGCCTTCTTCCTCGCTCAGGGTCAGCCGCACCTGAAAGCCGTATTGCTTGGCAAAGATCGAATCCGGGTTGGGCGCGAGGCCGCCGTTGGCGACGATCAGACCGGCATAACCCGCGTATTCGCTGATGTCGACATCGATGACGTCGTCCTTCGGCTGATAGGCCGCCGCGGCGTCGAGCGTGGGCAGACGGGTCAAGGGTTCGATGGGCGAGGGGGCGTCACCGCTGGCGCTGCTTTGGTCGTCATCGCCGCTTGGCGCAACCTGCGGATCACGCTGCGCGCTGACGTCGCTGGGCGGCGCCTTGCCCTGATCCTGCATGACCAACCAGCCGCCCAGTCCAAGCAGTGCAATGACCAGGATGAAGGTGATGAACTTGCCAGCGGCGTTGCCACGTTGGCGGGAGAGTGTCTGCGGTGTCATACCTTGCTCCTCGGATCGGGGTGCGCTGTGTGTGGGCGGGTGAGTCGTTATTGGGTTTGTGTCGGGCGTTTGCCCGGCAGCGGTGGCGGTCCTTTCAGAACGCGTTCGGGCAGCCGGTGTGACGTCAGCAGGTCCATCGGTTCGAGCAGGTCACGCTGGCTGCTGAGCCAGCGATTGGCTTCGTTGAAGGACGCTGCGAGCGCGTCGAGTGAACTGCCGATGCTGTCTTCGTTGGTCGACAACAGCGCCTGTTCGCGGATCAGCGCGATCTGCTGATCGATGCGGGCGAGTTCGGCATCGACATGTTCCAGTCGACGTTGCGCATCCAGATGGGCGGCCTGACGTTGATCGATCACCGACTTCTGTTGCTCCAGTGAGCGGCGCAGCTCGGGGCTGAGATCAGTGGCCGCGAGACGTTGCTCGATCTGCTGTTCCTGCTGGTCGAGCCGTTGTGACTCGACGCTGGCGGTTTCCACCACGCCGAGAATCGCGCGGCGCGCCACCAGCAGGCGCAGATGCAGCCAGACCAGTTGCTCCAGACTGTCGACATGCGTGCGCAGCATCGGCGAGGCATTGAGGGTGGCGAAGATTTCGCGCGAACGCGCTTCGATACGGGATTGCTGGCTTTGCGCCTCGCGATCCAGCATGGCGAGTTGACTGGCGTAGCGCTGGTCCTGCGGGTCTTCCGATTGACGCTCGGCATCGACCGTGCGGCGAAAGCGGGCATTGCCCGAGAGCAGGGCGAGATAGGCGATTTCCAGTCCCGCGCCGAGCACCCAGAAGCCGGGATTCAGAAACGCGCCAAGCAGGCCGAATGCCGTCAGGCCAAACAGGTTCGGCGGTATCGGCATGCCGAACGGGCGCGCCCAGAATGCTTTCCACAGATAGCGTGCGCTGCTCATGCCGCCTCATCTCCCAGCGCGCGCAGGCTCGGTGGCACGAAGGCCATGTCGGTTGCTTCACGAATGGCGATGCGCATCTGGAAGCGCAGCACGTCGGCGGGAACCGGTGCCTGATAGCCGTCGAGACTGGCGCGCAGCGCATCCAGTGGCGATTGCGACTGGGTTCGGCTTTGTCGATAGACCTTCACCGCCAGTGCTTCCGCCGCGCCGGGCGTGAGCAGCAAGGGCAGCGGCAGCTCGGCCAGCGCTTCCACCGCGAGATCAATCTCGAAACGCTTGAGCAAGGCACGCAGCAGCCCCGCGCTTTCTTCCACGCTGGTGGTGGGCAGCAGCGGAATCTTCACGTCGACGCGTCCCGGTCGTTTCAGATCGACCTCGATCAGGTCGGGACGCGAACTGGCCAGCAGCCACATCACCCGGCCGCGATTGGCGCCGTTCGACATTTCCTGCGCCAGCATCGAATAAAGGCGACCCGACAGGCCGCTGTCGCTGCTGCCGCCATCGCGCTTGCCCAAGGTCTGATCGGCTTCGTCGACAAACACCATGCAGCGCCCCAGCGCGCGGATCAGGCGGAAGATCTTTTCCAGATTGCCTTCGCTGGAGCCGACCCAACGATCACGAAAGTTCTTTAGTTTGACCACCGGAACTCCGGCCTCGCCGGCCAGACACTCGACCAGATAGGTCTTGCCGGTGCCGACCGGACCACAGAGCAGATAACCCATCGGCAGCGCGCGCAGATCGCCTTGCTGCCAGAGCTGCATGTCCTGCCGCAGCCAGGTCTTGAGTGCGGCCTGCGCGTGGTAGTCCTCCAGGCTGCGTCGCGACTCGATGAACTCGATCAGATCGCCCGCCTCGGTCTCGATCAGCGATTTCTTCACTGCGGACCAGTCCTGTGAACCCATCCGGCGACCTTCGTGGGCGCGTTCGCGCACCAGGCTCTGCAGCGCGCTCAGACTGACGCCGGTCAGCGCCTGGGCTGCCTCGCGGTCGCCCTGTTCGGGGTCGAAGGCGGCGGGATGCTCGACGCGCAACTGCGCCAACGCCAGTTCCAGCGTCGTGGCATCCGGCATCGCAATGCGCGCCTTGGAAACGCGCGGATGCATCACCAGCAGGGGATGCAGATCGGCCAGTTGATCGACGATCAATACCGAGGCAAAGGCCATGTCGGTAAACGGCGATTCGGTCGCCCAGTCGCGCAGCAGGCTGGCCATGGCGGCGATGTCGGCATCGCCCTGACGCGATGCGGGCAACCACTGTTCGACACCACGCAGGATCACCGCGACGTGCTCGGGCTCGACCTTGCCAAGCGCGGCGAGATTGGCGCGATAGCGCAGATAGCGGGTGATCAGTTCAATCGCGGCACGCGGTTCGCGTGGCAGTGCGGGCATGTCCTTCATGGCGGGCCATTGCGCGAGCCGCTCGCCGCCGCGCAACAGGCTCAGCCCGTTGCCCGCATCGAAGACGAACACCAGCTCGAAGCCGCCCAGCAGCAGTTGATCGAGACAGCGCACCAGACCAACGCGTCGACCGTCCAGCAAGAAGCGGTCGGCGACATTGCCGTGCAGGATGAATTGTCCATGCGCGCCGCTCTCGAAGCCGCGCGCCAGCGATTTCGCCCAGTCCGGTGCGTGCTCGGGCAGGGCCATCTCAGGCCGACTCGCCTTCACTGGTGGGTTTGGCACCCATGCTGCGCGAGATTGCTGCGGGTGCCGCCTCGGCGTCGCCCAGACTGATGCCTTCGGCCGCTGCAAAATCGGCCAGCGCTTGATCCGCCAAGGCCTTCATTTCCGCTTCCTTGACGTTGACCTCGCTCATATCCAGCGAATCGCGCGCCACGCGAGCGCGTCCGGCAGCCTTGTTGCGTTCTTCCTCGACCATTTCGTGCAGGCGATTCAGCGTGTCGCCGGAGCCGCCGATCTGGCCGATCATGCCCGAGGCCATCTCGTTCATTTCCGCCATTGCGGTCTTCATGCGCATGTCGTTGATCGCACCCTTCAGGCTTTCGATCTTGGCGCGTGCGGCGTTCACGGCGACATCGCGGGCGCGGATCAAGTCCTTGTAGGTGGTTTCCGCCTGTTCCATCTGGGCGCGGTTTTCCGCCAATTCGCGGGTGACGGTCTGCAGGCGCAGCGCATGTTGCGCGGCCGCATCCTTGTTGCCCGCGCGCAGATGCGCGGCGGTGCGCGCGCGCAGTTCCTTCTCCTCGGTTTCGAGCTTGCGCACCTGACCGATCAGACGCTCGGCCAGTCCGGCATGCGCGGCCAATCCCTGGTTGTAGCTGGCAATCTGCTTGCGCAGGTTTTCCTGCTCCAGCTCCAGCAGCGCTTCGGGATTCTTCTTTTCGATGCCGCTGATGAACAGCGAGAAGAAGCCTCGAATCAGGTTGGAAATGCGTGAGAACATGTTGCCTCCGATGGCAGCGCCGAGTGGTGACGCATTGTGACGAAAATAGCGCCGCAAGGTGACACGTCTGCCGTCATCGGCTCGTCGGCGCCTTCCGCCTCGCGCCAGCGCGCGCTGCAAGCCTTGCTGGTGGTCGCGGCGCTGACGCTTGCGCTGCACTGGTTGCCGGTGCCGATCTGGCTGCACTGGCCGATCCTGCTGGGGTCGACCCTGGCGCATGAATTTGGACACGGATTGGCCGCACTGCTGCTGGGCGGGGACTTCGAAACGTTGACCCTGTTCGTCGACGGTTCCGGTGTCGCCAGCTATCGCGGGCACTTCAGTGCCTGGCAGAGCGCCGTGATCGCTGCGGCCGGCTTGCTCGGTCCGCCTATCGCCGCCAGTCTGTTGCTGCTCGCTGGGCGCCACGAGCGCAGTAGTCGCATTGCGTTGATGCTGGGTGCGCTCGGCTGCGCCCTGCTGGTGCTGCTGTGGGCGGGCAATCTGCTGACCCTGTTCTACGCGGGCGTGTTGGGACTAGGGCTGGCGGCACTCGCGCTGCGCGGATCACCGGCGCTGCTGCAATGGAGCAGCCTGTTCATCGCCGTGCAACTCGGCCTCGCCAGTTTCAGCCGCGCCGACTACCTGTTCACCGCCGTGGCGCAGACCTCGGCCGGGCCGATGCCGTCCGACGTGGCACAGATCGAAGCCGCGCTCTGGCTGCCCTACTGGGTTTGGGGCGGCGCGCTCGCGGCGCTGAGTGCCTTGCTGGTGCTGGGCTCGGGCTGGCGATTCTTGCGCAGCCTGGGAGCTTGATCGGTCCGGCTGAAGGCCGCGTCGACATCGTTGGCGAAGGCGATTTGAGACGTTGTGGACGCAAACGGATTGCCGCGCTTGATCTCCCGCGTCGCGCCGCTCACCCTGCGCTCTCGACTTTCCTCGACCGATCTCGCGCATGCTGATCCTGCCTTTGCATCGTCCGCTGACGCGGCGCAATTTCCCGTGGCTGACCGCGTTGCTGGTGCTGATCAACCTGCTGGTGTTTTTCGGGCCGCAGGCACGCGATGAGGCAGCCCGCGAAGCGGTGCAGCGCTACGCTCAGGACAGCGGTCTCGCCAAGTTGGAGGCCGATGCCTACACGCGCTATCGGCAGCGCACCGAAGGCGCGCTCGATCAAGCGGAGGACGACCTGCCCGAGCCGATGCGCGAATGGGCGCGACAAGTCGCCATGCAGTCTGACCGGCGCTTCCAGCAGGAGCTCGAACAGGGACAGTGGTTTGCCACGCCGCTGGACTGGCAACGCTGGCAAGCACTGGATGCGCAGCGTGATGTCCTGCTGGCAGAGGTGGTCACCGAACGCAATGCGCTGCCTTCGTCGGACGCCCACGCCACGCAATATCTCAGTGCGATGTTCCTGCATGGTGGGCTCGATCACCTGCTGGGCAACATGCTGTTTCTGATGGCCCTGGGTCTGCTGGTGGAGGCGCCGCTGGGGGCAGTGCGTTTTCTGCTGCTGTATCTGCTCGGCGGGATCGGCGCAGGGCTGGCCTGGCAGGCGGAGACGAGCGATCAGCTTTCCTCGCTGATCGGCGCGTCCGGTGCCATCGCCGCCCTGATGGGCGCGTTCTGTGTGGTCTGGGCCTGGCGTCGGGTGCGCTTTTTCTACTGGTTTTTCGTGATCTTCGACTACGTGCGTGCACCGGCGCTGTGGTTGCTGCCGATCTGGTTGGGTTGGGAGTTGCTGCAGATGGGACTGTCCGCCAATCAGGTCGCCTACTCGGCCCACGCGGGTGGTCTGGTGAGCGGCGCATTGCTGGCGTTCGCGATTCGTCAGACGGGTGGCGTCCGGACCGCCTGGCTGGACGATTCAGACGGTGAAGCGCTGCCCGCGCAGCGTGCCGACGCCGAGTTCAAGCGTGGCCAGCTCGCCCTTGGGCAACTGCAGTTGGAGGCCGCCGAAGTTCATCTCGCCGCCGCGCAAGCGCTGGCGCCCGAGCGATTCGATGTGGCTCTCGCGCGGCTGCGCTGCGCACAGAACGCGCGCCGCACAGACTGGATCAATGAGCGCGCACGACGCGTCCTCGAACTGCCGGTCAGCGACATCGAAGGCCTGCGCGCCAAGGCGAAGGTGCTGTCCGAGCTGGATGCCAGTGCGTTGTCCCACGTGTCCGACAAGGCACTGGAAAGCCTGATCCTGCAGTTGCTGGCGCGCGCCGACATCGACACCGCACTGGATCTGTTGCCACACCTGCAGACCCACCCCGCCTTGCAAGCGCAGATGCCGATGCTGCTGCTGCGCATCGCCTTGCGTCTGCGCGAATCCAATGCCCACGCCGCCTCACGCCGCGTGCTGCAGAACCTCCACGATCAATACCCCGACAGCCCACCGGCGCAGAAGGCCAGGTTTCTGCTGGAGCAGGGGTGAGTGGTTCGGGCTATTGCGCGGAGCCAGCCAGACTGCGCCGCAGTCCTTCGAGGCTGTTACGCAAGGCGGGGTCTTCGCAGCGTGGAAGTGCATTGTCCAGCAGGGCGCGTGCTTGCGCTTCGCGCCCCGGCTGACGCAGCAGCAGATCGACAGCGCGCCATGTCCAGCGCGGCATGTCGGGGTGCCGCGGATCGGCGTGCAGGGCGGCCAGCAGCAGATCCACGGCCAGGCTGGATTGGCCTGACTGCGCGGCGCGTTCGGCCAGACGAATGCTGTCCTCGATGTCGGGTGCGGTGAAGTGAGCGTCCAGATCGAGACATTCGCGGGCCAGGCCCAGAGCACGACGATCCTGCTTTTCCACCAGCAGGAGATGCAGGAACAGGCGTCCGTGTTCCAGCAACGCGGCCTGATCGCCTTGCTGACGCAGCAGTCGTCGATACAGGTCATGCAGCGGAATCGGCAAGGCACGGGCATTCAGGGCGTCGCGAATCAGTCGCACCGCCGAGGCGATGTCACCGCTCTGCACGGCCTGGGTCACCGCATCCTGCAGTTGCTGCTCCTGCGCTTCGCGCTGGCTGACCACGCGTTCGGGCGCGGTGGGTTCGAATCCCAGCGCCTCGTGGTACTGCCAAAGCAGGTAGCCCATCAGATGAAAGGTGGCAAACAAAGCCCACAGCGCAAAGACCGTGATCAGCGGTTCGGCGAGCACGGCGGGCAGCAGTGCGCCCAGCAGTCCCGTGGCATTGGCGGCGCTGTACTGGATGACTAGCAGTAGGCCGACCAGGGCCAGATAGGGCCAGCCGATGCGGGTGACCAGGCGCAGCCAGAGCGGCGGGTCAAGCGCGCTGAACAGACTTTGCGTCATGCCCAGGGCCATGATCGCGGCGGGCTGCAGGAACATCATGAGCCACAGCAGCAGGGTGCCGAGTTCTACCGATACCGCCATCGCCACGATCATCGGCACGAACACGCTGACGATCTGCAGCACCAGGAAACTCCACACCACCGAGTTGCCGATGCCGAGCACGCTTTCCGGTGCTTCGAGCCGTCCGTTGGCGGTGGTCAACAGAATCTCGAAGGCGTACTTGAGGGCGGCCAACCAGCCCAGCAGGATCAGCAGGAAGCCCAACACGGGCAGCAGCCCGCCTACCGCGATGAGCACGGTCAACACGATCACCGTGTACAGCGCTGCACTCTGGAACGGATACAGCGAAATGGCGCGCAGCCGCTGCCAGAACGGGACGATGGCGGTCATGTCGGGCTGTGCGTCAGCGCATCGCCTTGCGGACCTGAGCCTCCACCGCCGCAATCGCGGTCATGTTGATCACACGCCGAACCGTGGCCGAGGCAGTGAGCACATGGGCGCTGTGCGACGGTCCCATCAGGATCGGCCCCAGACCCACGCCATCGGTCATGCTGCGCACCAGGTTGTAGGCGGTGTTGGCGGTGTCGAGATTGGGGAAGACCAGCAGATTGGCGCTGCCCTTCAGGCGTGAGTTGGGGAACAGGCGATTGCGCACTTCCTCGTTCAAGGCGGCGTCGACGTGCATCTCGCCTTCCACTTCAAGCTTCGGCGCGCGGATGCGGATTCTCTTCAGCGCGTCGCGCATCTTCTGTGCACTGGGGTTATCGCTGCTGCCGAAGTTGCTGTGGCTGATCAACGCCACCTTCGGTTCGACGCCGAACAGGCGCAGCCGATAGGCGGACTGCAGCGCGCTTTCGGCGATCTGTTCCGCCGTCGGGTCGAACTGCATGTGGGTGTCGGTGAAGAAGAACACGCCTTTGTCATTGAGCACGGCGGACAGCGCGGCGACTTTGTCCTCGCCCTGATCGCAGCCGAGGATGTCGAGAACGTGCTTGGCCTTCTTCTGGTAGCGACCGACCAGGCCGCAGAGCAGGGCATCGGCCTCGCCACGGCGCACCATCAGCGCCGCGATCACGGTCGAGCGCGAACGCACCAGCGCCTTCGCTGCATCCGGGGTAACACCCCGTCGCTGCATGATCTGGTGGTAGAGCTGCCAGTATTCGTTGAAACGCGGGTCGTCATCGATGTTGGTGATTTCCACATCTACGCCCGGACGAATACGCAGTCCCAGGCGTTTGATGCGCGACTCGATCACCGCGGGGCGACCGATCAGCACCGGCTTGGCGATGCGTTCGTCCACCACGGTCTGCACCGCGCGCAGGGTGGTTTCCTCTTCGCCTTCGGCATACACCACGCGCTGCAGATCCGCCTTGGCGCGTTCCATCACCGGCTTCATCAGCAGACCGGTGCGGAACACGAACTGGCTGAGTCGTTCGCGGTAGGCATCCATGTCCGTCATCGGGCGCGCGGCCACGCCGAGGCCATCGCCGCTTCGGCGACAGCGGGTCACCAGCGACACCAGCAGACGCGGGTCGAACGGACGCGGAATCAGGTATTCGGGTCCGAATGACGGCGTTTCCCCGGCGTAGGCATTGCCGAGATCACTGGCTTCCTTGCGCGCGAGTTCGGCAATCGACTTCACACAGGCCAGCTTCATCGCTTCGTTGATCGTCGTCGCGCCGACATCCAGCGCGCCACGGAAGATGTACGGAAAGCACAAGGCGTTGTTGACCTGATTCGGATAGTCCGAGCGGCCGGTGGCGATGATGCAGTCGGGTCGCACCCGTTTGGCGAGGTCGGGGCTGACTTCCGGGGTCGGATTGGCCAGCGCCAGGATGATCGGCCGCTCCGCCATGCTGCGCAGCATGTCTTCGCTGAGAATGTTGCCCGCCGACAAGCCGAGGAACACGTCCGCACCCTGCATGATGTCGGCCAGACTGCGCTTGTCGGTTTCCCGCGCGTAGCGGCGCTTGTCGGCGTCCATGTGATCGCGCCCGGTATAAAGCACGCCTTCGCGATCCACCGCCAGGATGTTTTCCTTGCGCATGCCCAGCGCAACCAGCATGTCGAGGCAGGCGATGCCTGCGGCGCCCGCGCCCGAGGTGGCGAGTTTGACCTCGCCGATCGGTTTGCCGACCACTTCAAGGGCGTTCAGCACCGCCGCGCCGACGATGATCGCGGTGCCGTGCTGGTCGTCGTGAAACACCGGAATCTTCATGCGTTCGCGCAGCTTGCGCTCGACGATGAAGCACTCCGGAGCCTTGATGTCTTCGAGATTGATGCCGCCGAAGGTGGGTTCCAGCGAGGCGATGATCTCGACCAGCTTGTCGGGGTCGTTCTCGCTGACTTCGATGTCGAACACGTCGATCCCGGCAAACTTCTGGAACAGCACGCCCTTGCCTTCCATCACCGGTTTGGCGGCCAGTGGTCCGATGTTGCCGAGGCCGAGCACCGCGGTGCCATTGGAAATGACCGCCACCAGATTGGCGCGGGCGGTAACGGTCGAGGCCTCGTGCGGATCGTCGACGATCACTTCGCAGGCCGCTGCCACGCCGGGCGAGTAGGCCAGCGCGAGATCGCGCTGATTGACCAGCGCCTTGGTCGGCACGACCTTGATCTTGCCCGGCGGATGCTGGCGGTGATAGTCGAGGGCGGCTTGCTTCAGTGCGTCGGTGTCAGACATGGCGGGGCGCGGCGTTAAGTCGGGCTGTCGATGTTATCAGGCCAGACCCTGCGAGCTGCGCAATTGCGCAGTGCCATTTTCAGCGCAAAGAAAAACCCGCCACATCTTGCGATGCAACGGGTTTGTCCGGGTGCTGCGTGGCGTGCGCAGCAAAGGTCGCTTACAGCGCGTCCTTGAGTGCCTTGCCGGCCTTGAAGGTCGGGTTCTTCGACGCCTTGATCTTGATCTCTTCGCCAGTCTGCGGGTTGCGACCGGTGCGGGCGGCGCGAGCCTTGACCGCGAAGGTGCCGAAGCCAACCAAGGTCACGCTGTCGCCAGCGGCCAGAGCGTCGCTGATGGTGGACACGAATGCGTCAACGGCGCGTGCGGCATCCGCCTTGGAGAGTTCAGCCTGGGCCGCCACAGCGGCGATAAGTTCCTGCTTGTTCATTGAGTTTCCGTTCAATCGAGCCGACGGGAATGCGGCGAGCGCAGTTTGCCAAGCTTGGCGCGGCGGGGGAAGCCCGTTTGCTGCGGTTTTCCGGGTGAATTTGCCCGATTGACAGCCAAATCGTGTTCCGCGACGCCATGCATGCCGTTTCAGGGCTGATGTTCGCGCGCCAGATAGGCTTCCGACTGCATTTCGATCAGGCGACTGCCAGTGCGTTCGAACTCGTGTCGCAGGCGTTCACCCTGGTAGATCGACAGTACCGGTTCGGCGGCCGAGATGATCAGGTTGACCGCGCGGTCGTAGAACTCATCCACCAGATGCACGAAGCGTCGTGCGGCGTTGTCGTGGCTGGCGTCCAGCGACGGCACGTTGGAGAGAAACACGGTGTGGAAGTCGCGCGCCAGTTCGATGTAGTCGGCCACCGAGCGTGGTCCATCGCAAAGCACATCGAAATCGAACCAGATCGCGCCCTCGCTGCGACGCCGGAAGGCGATCTGGCGATCATTGATGCGCAGCGGTGAATCATCCACCGCTTCGTCAGCGGTCAATGCGTCCCAGGTGCGCAGCAGCGCGTCTTCGGCTTCGTGACCCAAGGGTGTGACGTAGACCCGCGCCTGTTGCAGCGTGCGCAGCCGATAGTCGGTGCTGCTGTCGATGGCATGCACCACGCAATGGGACTTCAACAAGGCGATGGCAGGCAGGAAACGTTCGCGCTGCAGACCATCGCGGTAGAGATTGTCCGGCACGGTGTTCGATGTCGTGACCAGGCAGACATCGCGGGCAAACAGGTGTTCAAACAGGCGGCCCAGAATCATCGCGTCGCCGATGTCGCTGACGAAGAACTCGTCCAGGCAGAGCAGATCAATCTCTTCGGCCAAGGCATCGGCGACATCTGCCAGCGGATCGCTGCGTCCGGGAAGCGCGCGCAGCCGTGAATGCACGTCGCCCATGAAGCGATGGAAGTGCTGCCGTTGTTTACGCGGGTGCGGCACCGACGCGAACAACAGGTCGACCAAAAAGGTCTTGCCGCGCCCGACGCCCCCCCAGAGATATAGGCCGGGGATGGGTCGACGGCCCTGCAGACGGCGACGGAAACGGGTGAACAGCCCGGCTTGCGGAATCGCCGAGACGGCGACGTGGATGCGATCCAGCTCGACAAGCACGGCGCGCTGCGCTGCATCATCCTGCCAGCGGCCACGCTGCACGCCCTGGGCGTAGATGTCGCTGGGAAGAAGGCCGGGTGACACGTCGAATCAGGGATTGAGCAGCGGTGGCAACTGGGCGCGTACGCCGTTCTTGATCGCCCCGCGCAGGTCCATCAGACGCCGATGAAAGAAATGGCCGGTATCCGGCATGCGCACCAGGTGCGGTTTCTGCGGCATGGACTCCACCCAGGCGTAAACCGCCGCGGGATCAACCACATCGTCGTCCTCGCCCTGGATTACCAGCCAGGGACAATCCGGTGCCAGCACGGCGGAAAAATCCCAGCGTCCTGCCGGCGGCGCCAGCGAGATCATCTGTCGAATCGGCAAATGTCTCGCACCCAGTAACGCGACATAGGCGCCAAAGGAAAAACCGCACAGCCAGAGCGCATCATTGGGACGGACTTGCTGCACCCATTCGGCTACCGCGAGCAGGTCGAGCGTTTCGCCGCGGCCATCGTCGTAACTTCCTGCCGAACCGCCCACGCCGCGGAAGTTGAAGCGCACCGTGTGCAGGCCGAGTTCGCGCAGACTGCGCTCGGCCATGGTGACGACCTTGTTGTGCATGGTCCCGCCGTGCAGCGGATGCGGATGACACAGGATCACCGTGCCCGCGCGTTCCAGTTGCGGCTCCGGTACATCGACGGCGACCTCCAGCACGCCCGCCGGGCCGGGGATCGACAGATCCGACGCATGATCGGGGAAGGCGCTGGGGAGGATGGGTTGGCTCATGGCACCTGATGAACCGAAGTGGCTGTCGGCATCATAACGCGTCGTCAAGGTGTACCCGCGCGCAGATCCAGCAGTAGCGGATCGTGGTCCGAGCTGCGGAACACCGCGTCATCGGGGTTGACCTGTTTGACTTGGCCATAGCCGAAGGCGTCGCTTTCGTCGGCGTTGATTCCCCAGACCTCGGCGGCACTCACATCGCCGACCAGAGCGGGTGACAGGAAGGCATGGTCCAGGCGACCACCCAGGCCACGGTAGACGAAGCTGTGGTGGCTCGCTTCGCTATCGCGGCTGTGGGCATCGACCCAACCCGCATTGCGCAGCAGCCGCAGCGGGTCTTCCTGGCTGTAGCTGTTCAGATCGCCGATCAACAGGGTGCGTCCATTGCCGATCCCGGTGGGGTCGGCAGCAAGCCATTCGTCCAGCGCGCGTGCGGCGTCGACGCGTGCGGCATTCCAGCAGCCCTGACCATCACCCTGATCGCGGTTGCCACCTTCGGCCTTCTCGCAGCCGCCTTTCGATTTCCAGTGATTGGCAACGACAGTGAACGGCTGCAGGCCAAGCGTCGTGCTGAAGGCCTGCGCCAGCGGTACGCGGTGCAGGTCATCGAAGGGTGGGGTTTTCAATACGGCGGGTTCGCCCTGCGGTTGCACGCGCTGGCGCCGATAGATCAGGGCAACGCGGATCGCGTCCGAACCGGCATCCTTACCGACGCGAACCCAGTCGTAGTCGCCCGCATCACCCAGCGCCTGATTGAGTGCGCCGACCAGTTCGGCAATAGCGCTGGACTTGCCGTCGCCATCGTTCTCGATCTCCAGCAAGGCGACGACATCGGCCTGCAGTGCCGTGATGGCGGCGACGATTTTTTCCCGCTGGCGCTGCAGTTCGGCGGCCGACCGCGCGCCGCGCTCGGTAGGGAAATTACCGCCCCGACCATTGCCATTGAAATAGTTCAGCACGTTGAACGAGGCGACGCGGAGGCCATCCGGTGCGGCCGGAACGGCCGGGCGCGCGGCCTGCGATTGCACTTTCAGTTCGTCGGTCAGTTGCAAGGCCCAGCCCCACGGACGCGACTCCAGAATGCCCTCGGCCCCGTTCAACACCGAACCGGCACGCAGCGGTTGGCTGCCGTCCGGCATGACGGGCAGGAACCAAAGCTTTTCGGGGTATTCGCTGCGCCGCGCGTCGTCCAGTGTCAGCGTGCGGCGCGCGTTGTCGGCCTGCAGCGCGCGTGCTTCCGGGCCGGGGGGATACATTTCCGTGGGTGCGATCAGGCGCTCGCCAAAGCTCACGGTCAATTCGCCGAAACGAAGCAGACTGTCGTTGCCGCTGATGCGCAGCGGCGCGTCGATGCGCAGCCACATGCTTTCGTAGCGCTCCCAATCGGCGGCGCTGGCGGGTGCTGCGGACAGCGCGACCGCCTTCGCCGCGGCACGTCCCAACACCTCGACCTGCGCATCCTGCAGCTGCGTCTGGGTGTGATCGCCGTCGCCCGCCTCGCGCACGACGCCGTTGACACGCACGCGGTCGCCGCGTCGCACCGCAGGCTGTGCATCGCGCGACCAGACCACGAACACCGCATCCGAGGTGGACGGATCGCCGTCATCCTCGCCGACCGCATCCTGCAGGTAGAAACCGCCCAGTCCTTTGACAAAGTTGCCGGTCACCACCGCCTGAACCTGCAGACGTTGCCCTTCGAACTCGCTGCGACTACCGCTGCCCTGCAGCTGGCCCAGATTACGCGGCGAATTGGGAATCTCTTGATGGTTCGCCGGGGCATCGCAGCCCGCCAGCAGCGCGCCAAGCGCGAACAGGCTCACGGGTTTCAATACGGCGAAAGGCTTGCATTGCGGGGACATGGCGATTCCAGTCGAACGACGGGGCGTGAGACGAAGACGCCGCCCGGAGGCGGCGTCTGCTGAAGACGATACGTGGCGATTACTTCAGGTTGTCGAGCATCCAACGCACGGTGGCGTCGATCTGTTCGTCGCTGATGGCCGGGTTGCCGCCACGCGCAGGCATAAGCCCTGCGGCACCCTGATAGCCTTCGGTCGCATGTTTCACCAGTGTCTCGATGCCCTGCGCCTGACGCGCAGTCCAGGCATCCTTGGTCAACATCGGCGCACCGGCGGCGCCGGTGCCGTGGCAGGCGTTGCAGGCGCCATTGAAAATCACGCTGCCGTCCAAGCTGCCATCAAACGCAGTCTGCGTTGCCGCCGCAGCGGTTGCGGCCTGCGCGGCGGCGGCAATGGCGGCGGCACCGGTCTCGCCCGAATGCACCGCACCCACCGGCTGCAGACGCTCGGTGACGCGCGCCGCGTTGACCGGATTCGGTTCTGTGGGATGGAAGGTGTACAGGTACTTGGCGGCCGCAATCAGGAGGATCGTCACGACCACCAGAAAGGCGATGATCATCGAGAAACGCTTGAGAAACACCGAATCGTGTGTGCTCACGGAAACCACCTGCAAAGTCGGAAAAAAGGAACGCCGCGCCCGCTGACCCACGACGGCGGCGCGAGAACTGCGGCGCAGTATAGCGATCCGCCCGGACGCCGCAAAACCAGGCGGCGGAGTCGCTACACGCCACGCAAAGGAAAGCGAACCACCCCGGCCCCGTGGCGGTTCACTTTCACCACGTCAACGCGACACCAGTTGTCGCAAACGGACCACATCATGGCATCAAAGGAGATGCCCATGACCCGCCACCGCTCAAAACGCGAAGTGATCGCAACCCACAGCCCTGCGCCGACGTGCGGCGATGGCTCTGAATTGCCTGTCTCGGCACCCAATCAACCAACGTTCCGCGTCCTCGACAGCGACTCTCCGGTGGATCGACTGGCGGCCATTTATGCCCTGCGCATGATCGAAGGCGCACGCATCGCTTCACGCATGATCAACCGCCACGGGGACATTCGCGATCAAGACCTCCTGACACTGGTGGGTCTGGAAATGGAGAAGAACCACCACGACTGCCTGACACTCGATCAACTGAGAACGGAACTCTCGCTGCAGCGCCGCCGCCTGGAGGCACGCCGCTTGCCGAGATTAACAAGGCTCGACAACAACATTGCCCGCGTGGCACGTGCTGCGCGCCTGGGGAAGGCCGAGGCCGACCTGTTGCGGTTCGCCGTCATCGTGTCTCAGGTGCCGCATTTCGATGCCCTGTTCGGTCTTGGGCCATTCATGCCACAGCTGTTCTGCCGTCTGATTCGTCATGCCATCGGCCACACGCCAGCGCAACTGGAAAAGGCCATGGGTTCGGCCGGAAACCTTCGCCGTCTCGGTCTTCTGGATGACGGATTCACCTACAGACGACGGCATCATCCGCTGCAGATCGAGACAAAAATCGCAACACTTCTGGTCTCCCCGCATTTCGACGACGACATGGTTCTGCGGCACCTGCTGCGCACTCCACCGCCGGCCAGCCTCTCGCTTGACGACTACCCGTCGACGCTGGAGATTCAGATGTTTTGCCGTTACCTGCAAAAAAGCGTCGAAGAGCGACGCAAGGGCGTAAACCTACTGATTCACGGGGCGCCAGGCACCGGAAAGACGGAGTTCGTGCGGACTCTCGCGAAAGAAATGGGCGCTGACTTGAATGAAGTCCCGAACGAGGACAGCGATGGCGATGCCATCTCCGGAAAAAGGCGCTTACGCGCACTCAGTCTCGCGCAGAACTTGCTTTCGATGCGTCGTCGTCAACTGCTGCTTTTCGACGAGGTCGAGGACGTGTTTGGCCGCAATCATGTTGGCGGAGCGTTGTTCGGATTTGGCAACCGAAGCACCCCCGAAGAAACGGCTAAAGGGTGGATCAATGAAACATTGGAGAACAACCCGGTTCCTACACTTTGGTTATGCAACAGCATCGATGCCATCGATACATCCCATTTGCGGCGCTTCGATTTGACCTTGGAGTTCCGTACGCCGCCGCATAAGGTTCGTCGCCGAATCGTGGAACGTCATTTCCCCGAAGGCCAACTGTCGCTGAGTGGAAAAGAAGCGCTTGCGGCGATGGAACACCTTTCACCAGCGCAGGTGCAGCGCGCGGCGCGGGTCGTCCAGGCATTGAACAGCCGTGACCGGAATCAACGCGATAGGGAGGCCGAACACGCCGCCACGCTTTCGCTTCGGGCCATGGGCCTTGCGGCACCGCGGCGCTCGCCCGAATTGCCGCCCTTCTACGACGCGAAACTCCTCAATACGGACCGCGACCTCGCAGCGCTTGCCCGCGGTCTTGCGGTAGGGCGCAATGCGCGGCTCTGCTTGTACGGTCCACCCGGCACCGGCAAGACCGCGTTTGGTCATCACCTCGCTACCGTGATCGACAAACCACTGCATGCCAAGCGTGCCTCTGATTTGATCAGTATGTGGGTCGGAGGCACCGAGAAGAACCTCGCCAATGCCTTTCGCGCAGCGAGCGACGAAGATGCGATCCTGCTGATCGACGAGGCCGACAGCTTCCTGCAGGATCGCGGTCGTGCGCATCACAGCTGGGAGGTAAGCGGGGTCAATGAAATGCTCGCGCAGATGGAGGTGTTCGACGGCATTTTCATTGCGTCGACCAATCTTGTGGACAGCCTTGACGCCGCTTCATTGCGAAGATTCGACTTCAAAATTCGGTTCGACTACCTGACGCGGCAGCAACGCGCCGCCTTGCTTCGCTGCGTTACTGATCCCACCGGAGGCGCCTCGCTCAGTGAGCACGAACTGCGCCGCTTGGATCGCATGGACCGCCTCGTTCCAGGTGACGTCGCCAACGTGCTGCGGCAGCTACGCACGCATGGCGAAGCGCCGACGCCAGCACGACTGCTCGATCTACTGGAAGGCGAGCTACGAATCAAACCCGGAGCGCCGGCGCGGGCCATGGGATTCTGAGCGACCCTTCATCATTAATAGACCAGCGCCCGCCGCAAGAAAATTGGCCCTACTCCAGAAACACTTTTCCTTGAGGATTTTCATCCCCCATGCCTACCCCTAGTCGAGCACCCGCGCTCTCGAAGTCCCGCATCCAGTCCGGTCGCCAATGCGAGAAGCGGTTGTGGTTGGAAATGAATCAACCCGATGCAGTGGAGTGGGGCGGTGCCGCGCAGCAGCGTCTGGATGAAGGCACACGCTTCGGTGTGTTGGCACAGGATCTGCTCGGAGGCGGAACGCTGATTGCTGCAGACCATCGCCAGTACCCGCAGGCGCTTGCCGACACGCAGGCGGAACTGCGTAAATCACGCGAGCTATGTCCTCGGTTATTCGAGGCCGCCTTCGAATACCAGAGCGTGCGTGTGCGCGTCGATGCGTTTGAGCGCCGAGCTCGCGGTGACACGCTGATCGAGGTCAAGTCAACAACAACCGTCAAAGAAGAGCACATCTGGGATTGCGCCATCCAGACGTGGGTGGCACGCGGTGCTGGACGCAAGGTTGACTGCGTCGTTTTAGCGCATGTGAACAGGGAGTTTGTCTACCGCAGAGAGGGCGACTTCAGAGGCCTGCTCACGCTGCAGGACATTACCCACGAGGTTGAAACCAAGCTGCCAGAGATTCCTCGCATCGTTGCCAAACTGAAGCGCGTTGCTTCCGGTCCAGTGCCCGACATCCGCACCGGGTCGCACTGCCTGCAGCCTTACGAGTGCCCGTGTCGAAGCCATTGCCAAACTTTCGAACTGGCGCCGCCGGCGTTTCCAGTCGATCTATTGCCTCATGCCGCCGATCTCGTCGATACGCTGAGGGCGGACGGTTACCTTGATCTGCGAAAGGTACCGATGGATCGTTTGTCCAATCCACGTCACCTGCGCATCGCGCAGGCGACGCGCAGTGGCAAGCCCTATGTCTCGCCGAAACTCAGTGCAGTGCTCGATGCACTCACCTTTCCTCGCTACTACCTGGACTTCGAAACCATCGCGTTCGTCACTCCACGTTGGCTGGGCACACGACCGTTTCAACAGGTGCCGTTCCAGTTCTCCTGCCACATCGAAGCCGGCAAAGGAACACTGCATCATCGCCAATTTCTGGATCTCAGCGGGGCCGCGCCGATGGCGGGCTTTGTCGACGCGCTTCTAGATGCGGTGCGCGAGAAGGGGCCCATTCTGGTCTGGAACAAAAGTTTCGAAGCAACACGCATTAAAGAGCTGGCGCGCATGTTTCCTGCGCAGGAGGTGGCATTGCACGCCCTCATCGAGCGCATGGTCGACTTGCTTCCGATTTACCGCGAGCACTACTACCACCGCGACATGCGTGGCTCGTGGTCAATCAAAGCTGTGCTCCCGACCGTCGCTCCTGACCTCGACTACGCGTCGCTGGAAATCGGTGACGGTGACGCTGCGCAGGCAGGTTATCTGAGTGCCATCGATGCAAACGCCAGTGAGGTTGAACGAGAGACAGTTCGTCTGAACCTGCTGGCCTATTGCGAGCGCGACACGCTGGCGATGGTTCGTCTCGCGCGCTGGCGACCCACTTGAAGTCCTTCACCTCACACCGCACGGAGTCGCCAGTGAGCCACAGCCTCCAATCCATGTGCATCATCTTTGAACTCGAACAAACCCAGCGGTTGCTCGAACGCGCACAGGCTCAGATGCGCGCCGAACTGGAATTCGACTGCGAGCCTTCTGGCTTCTACTTGCAACTGCAGATTGGTGTTGGAGCCGGCCTGCCATCGTTCGCCGAGGCGGTGATCAATGGAATGACTGTCGACATTGGTGATGTCAAGGTGACATATATCGATGGATAGCTGTCTTTGGGGGTAGGTTGGCTTATAGTTTGGTCTGCAACGATATGCCAGCACCGTCCAGATGAAGGCTCTTTAAAACGCTCCATCGTCCCAAATTGCCTTCCCAAACTTGGCAAATTCGCTCAACTAAAAAATTGTCGAAGGAAACCATGATGTCTAACGCGTTGATCAACCAATTGCGGCGTTTAAACTCAAAGGAGCGTTTTTTTCTGGTGGGATACGCACTAGACAACCCGGCGTTCAAGTTGGGCGTGAACTACCGGCGAGTGTTGTCGCAGAAACTCGGTGTCGAAGTTCCGGAAAACGCCTTTTGCGCTATGGATTTTCACCTCGACTGGATTTATGCGGCGCTATACGTAGTCGGTAACCCTTGCGTTGAAACCCCTTACAAAAACGATCTGAATAATATCCAAGGTAAACAAGAAGATGTCGATCTCCTTATCGCCTTCGAGTCAGATGGCGACACGCATCTGGTATTGATCGAGGCGAAGGCGACATCCGGATGGACAAATAGTCAAGCGAACTCCAAGGCAAAGCGTCTGCATGGGTTCTTCCCTGATAAGCGCGAGCAAAATCGTGTCGTTCCTCATTTTATTCTCATGTCCCCCCAACAACCACGATTGATTACCGACAACTGGCCTGCATGGATGAAAGCAGACCACAGCGATCAACCGATCTGGATCGAACTACCTATTCCCGACGACTTGCAGAAAGTCAGCCGCTGTGACGAGAAAGGTCATAGCGATGCAGGGGGTGGATTTTGGCAACTTGTTGAACGATGAGCCGCGTTTAAGCGGGTAGATGGCGGGTTGTCACTCAGTGACTTGAGCTATGGGTAAGTACCGAATCGGCTCGCATCTGTTCATACGCTGGTTGGGATTTTGCGCAGGCTTCTAGTCCTGGCTGGCGTAGGTGTCTGCTAATTGCTTGAAATCCGCAGCCAGTCGCTTGCGCAGCGCGCTGGGCTCGATCAGCTCTATTGCGTCACCGTGACTCCGTAGCCACCAGATGAATCGTTCACTTTCTCGCACCATCGCCTTGACGATCCAGAGTTTCTCGTTCTTATTGTCCTTTGTGATCGTTTGATTGACTGACAAGGGCCGTTCTTCCAGATGGCGGGCCATCCATTCGGTCACGCGCAGCTTCAATCGCAGTTGGCGATCACCGGGGATGTCGAATGCGGCATCCTCCCTCAGATAGCGTTGAAGATCGAAGTCATCGGGTTCAGTGGCCTGTGTCTGCAGGGCGATGGCATTGGCCATGCGATGCAACGCAAGATGCCTCACGTCGGCGTAGTCCCAAAGCGTCGCGAGGACATAGCCGACAGTCCCCACGTAGACCAGCGCAATCGGGTTGATCTCGTACCGGCGAGGTGCCTCGGCGAAAATCGAGCGGTACTCCACGCTCATCCGCCGCTGATGCAGCAGGCTGTCATGCACAACAGCGAGCACGTCGTGGGCGACCTGCGGCGCTTGAAGTGGTTGCCCGTCATCAACAAAGGCAACGCGGGACTTCCAGCGTGCCAGCGGTGCCTTCCCGAGCAGGTGTAGCGTGGCGCGCGCCTCGCTGAGGCGCGGCGCCAGTCCCTGCCAAACGCTGACGGGTAGGAGTGGCCTCAAGTACTTTGCAGCCAACTCCAGTTCCATCGCCTGCGCCGCGTCCATGCCCGGTGCACTAAAACCTTCGCCTCGCCGCCAGCTCCAGCCAGCGGGACGACCCTTGTCGTTGAGTACGATAGGAAACGATGCTGACAGCTTGACGAGATCGCGCTCGACACTTCGCCGACTAACCAAATAGCCCGCCGCTTGCAGTCTCAGATGTAGCTCGGTGACCGCGATTCCAGGCGGGTGGCCGGGCAACAATCGCAGCATCTCGATGTAGCGCAACGATGTGTCTGACATGCAGCGATAACTCGCATTGGCGTGGCGATGGATGCCTGAGCCACCGCATCGGATACTGTGGTCCGTCTTCGGTTGGCGATCTGACGAATAGTGGACTTGCCTCGGTTCGACTTACGGCAGTCTATGCTGCCTCGCAGTCTGACTCGGTTGCCGTCGCGATCGGGTAATTGAGTGCCGAGTGCATGCGTTGCCGATTGTGGAAGCCATCTATGAAGCGCAGGCTACATCGGCCCGTCCACTGTGCGCCATCGGATGCTGTATGAATACAAGACCAGTGATAGTCAACTTTATAAATGGGTTAAAGCTCCAATGAAAATCGCCTCGTGGAATGTCAACTCGCTCAACGTCCGTCTGCCGCATCTGTCCGCGTGGCTGGATTCGCGGCGGCCGGATGTGCTGGGCTTGCAGGAAACCAAGCTGGAGGATCACAAGTTTCCCGATGCGGAACTGGCCGCGCTGGGTTATCGCAGCGTGTTTGCGGGGCAGAAGACCTACAACGGGGTGGCTCTGTTGTCGCGCGAGTCCGCGCAGGAGGTGCAGGTCGGCATTCCCGGCTTTGACGACGATCAGAAGCGTGCCATCGCGGCCAGTTTTGGCGACTTGCGGGTCATCAATCTGTATGTGGTGAACGGCAAGGCCGTCGGCGACGAGAAGTACGACTACAAGCTGCGCTGGCTGCAGGCGGTGCATGAGTGGATCGCCGCCGAGCGCGCGCGCTATCCGAATCTGATCGTGCTGGGCGATTTCAATATCGCGCCGGATGATCGCGACGTTCATGATCCCGTGGCCTGGAAGGATCAGATTCTCTGCTCGGTGCCGGAGCGCGCCGCGTTGAGCGGCCTGTTGGATCAAGGCCTGCACGACAGCTTCCGGCTGTTCAGCGCGGAGGGCGGGCAGTTCAGTTGGTGGGATTACCGTCAGGCAGGCTTTCGCCGCAATATCGGTCTGCGGATCGATCTGGTTCTGGTGTCCGATGCGCTCAAGTCGCGTTGTCGTGCGGCGGTCATTGATCGCGAGCCGAGAACCTGGGAGCGACCTTCCGATCACGCGCCGGTCTGGGTCGAGCTGGATTGATTCGCTCCACATTTTCGGTCAAGCCCAACACCCCACTAGCCCCGAGTGCCGCATGTCCACCATTCCCGAAGCTGCTGCCCTGTTGCTGTCCGCGTCGGCGGGCAGTCGTGATGTCGATCCGGCGGAGACGGCGGAATGGTTGCAGGCACTGGATGCGGTGATTGCGCGCGAGGGCGTGCAGCGGGCGCAGTATCTGTTCGACCGTCTGGCCGATCACGCGCTGGCGCGGGGCGTGCAATCGGCGCGTGCACGCGTGACGCCTTACTGCAACAGCATTCCGCTGGCGCGTCAGCCGCATTACCCCGGTGATGACGCATTGGAAGCGCGTCTGATGGCCGCGGTGCGCTGGAATGCACTGGCGATGGTGATGCGTGCCAACCGGGAGTCCGCCGAACTGGGCGGACACATCGCCAGCTACGCGTCGGCGGCCGAACTGTTCGAAGTGGGATTCCATCATTTCTTCAAGGCGTCCGGGCATCCGCAGGGCGGCGATCTGGTGTATTTCCAACCGCATTCCGCGCCTGGCGTTTACGCGCGCGCCTTTCTCGAAGGCCATTTGGGCGAGTCGCAGTTGGAGCACTATCGTCGCGAGATCGGTGGCGCCGGCCTGAGCTCGTATCCGCATCCCTGGCTGATGCCGGACTTCTGGCAGTTTCCCACCGGCTCGATGGGGCTTGGGCCGATCAATGCGATCTACCAGGCGCGCTTTCTGCGCTATCTGGATCATCGCGGTTTGACGCCCGCGGCCGAGCGCCGCGTGTGGGGTTTCTTCGGCGACGGTGAAATGGACGAGCCGGAATCGATCGGTGCGTTGTCGCTGGCCGCGCGCGAACGACTCGATCATCTGACCTTCGTCATCAACTGCAATCTGCAGCGGCTGGACGGACCGGTTCGCGGCAACAGCCGCATCATCGACGAGCTGGAAGCCATGTTCACTGGCGCGGGCTGGCACGTGATCAAAGTCATCTGGTCGTCGGATTGGGATCGACTGTTTGCCCGCGATCAGGCGGGTGATCTGCTGCGCGCCTTTGCGCAAACTGTCGACGGGCAGTTCCAGACCTTGTCGGCGAATGACGGTGGCTACAATCGCGAACGTTTTTTCCAGCGCTCGCCGGAACTCGCCGCGCTGGTGGCCGACCTGTCGGATCGCGATATCGAACGCTTGCGTCGTGGCGGGCACGATAGCCACAAGCTCTACGCCGCGTATGCGGCGGCGCTGGCGCATCGGGGTCAGCCAACGGTGATTCTGGCCAAGACCATGAAGGGCTACGGCATGGGCAGCGTCGGTCAGGGGCGGATGACCACGCATCAACAAAAGACCCTGGAGCAGACCGATCTGTTGGCCTTCCGAGATCGCTTCAATCTGCCCTTGGACGATACCGCGGTGGCCGCGCTGCAGTTCTATCGACCGGCCGAGCACAGCGCGGAGATGCGCTATCTGCGCGAACGACGCGCGCTGCTCGGTGGCTATCTGCCGCGTCGCCGTGGTCGCAGTGATGAGAGCCTGCGCGTGCCGTCGGCGAGTCAGTTCGCAGGCTTCGCGCTGCAGGCGGAACAGAAGTCGATGTCGACCACCATGGCGGTGGTGCGCATGTTGGGTAATTTGCTCAAGGACCCGGACCTCGGCGCGCGCGTGGTGCCGATCGTGGCCGACGAAGCGCGCACCTTCGGGATGGCCAGCTTGTTCCGGCAAGTCGGCATCTACGCGCCGCACGGGCAGCTATACGAGCCGGAAGATCTGGGCTCGATGCTGTACTACCGCGAGGAAAGCAGCGGGCAGATTCTGGAGGAAGGCATTTCCGAGGCGGGCGCGATCAGCTCGTGGATCGCGGCGGCGACCAGTTACAGCGTGCACAACCTGCCGATGCTGCCGTTCTACATTTACTACTCGATGTTCGGCTTCCAGCGCGTCGGTGACCTGATCTGGGCGGCGGCCGACCAGCGTGCGCGCGGCTTCCTGCTGGGCGCTACGGCGGGCCGCACCACCCTGAGTGGCGAGGGTTTGCAGCATCAGGATGGCGCCAGTCTGGCGATGTTCGCCACGGTGCCGAACGCACGCGCGTACGACCCAGCCTTCGGCTTCGAGATCGCCTGGCTGCTGGAGCGCGGCATGCAGGAAATGCTGGCCGAGCAGCGCGACGTGTTCTATTACCTGACGGTCGGCAACGAAAACTACCCGCAGCCCGATGCGCCCGCCGGTATATCGGTCGATGACGTTGCCTCGGGCCTGTACTGTTTTGCCGACGTGGCCGATGCGCAGGTCAATCTGCTCGGGTCCGGCGCGATCATGACCCAGGTGCTCGCCGCACAGGCTTTGCTGCACAAGGACTGGGGCATTGCCGCACGGGTCTTCAGCGCCACCAGTTACAGCGCGCTGCAACGCGATGGCATGGCCTGCGAGCGTGCGCAGCGGCTAGGTGGCGAATCGCGGATCAGTCGGGTTGCGCAGCAGCTTGGCAAGGATGCGGTGCCGGTGATCGCTGCCAGCGATTACGTGCGTGCCTGGCCGGAGCTGATCCGCGCCTACGTGCCGCAACGCTACGTCACGCTGGGCACGGACGGCTTTGGTCGCAGCGACCGGCGCGCGGCCTTGCGGCGTTTCTTCGAGGTCGATGCCGAGCACATCGTGCTGGCCGCCTTGTGCGCACTGGCCGACGACGGCAGCGTCGATTCGACGCTTCCCTCGCAGGCGCGGCAACGCTATGGCCTGTCGGATGAAGGCGAGCCTTGGCAGCGCTGAGCAAGCACCTCACGGTTGGAACCAGGAGCCTGTCGGACTTGAAGAATCGAAGCGAAAATTCGGCTGGGCGAGGACAGTTTTTGCCGGTTTCGCAGTGCAATAGTTGAACTATTGCCCAAGGAAGCGGCGAAAAATGGACCGCCCAGACGGATTTGCAGCCGATTCCCTTTCAAGTCCGACAGACTCCTAGATCACGGTTTGTCGGGTTTGACATGCGGCAACCTTGTTTGTCGTAAGGCTGCTTGAACCTCTTCCACTGCTGTGAGATTTCCCGTGCCAAAAACGAGTCGCTGGTTGAACGTTGCCGCGTGCGCGCTGCTGTGTGCCGCGGAGGTCGCGAGTGCCGCATCCGAACGCATCGTGTATGGCGACGGGCTGAGCGCCGGATTCGAGAACTGGAGCTGGGCAAGCAGCAATTTCGCGCAGACCAGTGTGGTGCACGGCGGAAGCCAGGCGATCTCGTTCGAGCCGGATGGTTGGGCGGGGATCTATGTTCATGCGAGCGCGCCCATTGGTTTCGCCGAACACGCGGCGCTGCGCCTGTATGTGCGTGGTGCCGCGCCCGGTGCGCAGCAGCTCACCCTGTCGTTCCAGCTTGGACAGACCACGGTCTGGGAGATGGACGCCAACAGTGTGATCGCGGGCGGCAGTGTGTCGGCGACCGAATGGCGGGTGGTGAACGTCGACTTCAGCGGCGCACCGGCCAGCCACTTTGACGGCCTCATCCTGTCGGATCGTTCGGGCGGCAATCAGACGGCGGTGTATGTCGACGACATCGTGTTGACCGAGGGCGCACCGCCTCCGCCGCCCACACCCGTGCAACTCACGGTCGATGTGCAAAGCAACCGCCGACTGATCGACCCGATGATCTACGGCGTCAATTTCGGCAGCAACGCGCAGCACGCGCGACTGCGCTATCCAACGCGGCGTTGGGGCGGCAACAGCACCACGCGCTACAACTGGCAGGTGGACGTGCACAACACCGCGGGCGACTGGTTCTATCAGAACATCGCCAATGGCAGTGGCAGCAATCTGCCTGCCGGATCGGGCGCCAATGCCTTCGTCACCGACACGCGGGCACAGGGTGGTGAGCCGCTGGTCACGTTGCCGACGATTGGCTGGGTGCCGCTGGCGGACCGCACCAAGCGGTGGTCGTTTTCAATCAGCAAGTACGGCGCACAGACGCAGAACGAGTGCACCTACTTCGGCAGCGATCCCGCCAATTGGCCGAGCTGGTGCACGGCGGATGCGGGCAACGGCTTGTGCAGCAGCGGTCCGCACTGCGTGAATGGAAAGATCACCGGCAACGATCCAGCCGACACCTCGCAGGCGGTCGGCGCGAGCTATGCCGCTGATTGGGTTAGCCATCTGCGCAGCCAGCACGGTGCGGGTGTGGTCACTCTGTTTGCCCTCGACAACGAGGCCATGCTGTGGAACAGCACGCATCGCGATCTGCATCCGACCGCGCCGACCTTTGACGAGGTGTGGAACAAGGGCCGCGACGTTGCCCTCGCGGTCAAGGCGATCGAGCCGCAGGCGAAGATTTTTGGTCCGGTCACCTGGGGTTGGTGCGACTTCTTCTCGTCGGCAGAGGATTCGGCCTTGGGTAATTGCTACGACGGGCCGGATCGGCAGGCGCACGGCGGCTTGCCCTTCGTCGAGTGGTATCTGCAACAGGTTTGCGCGGTACAACAGAGCACCGGTGTGCGACCGGTCGACTACCTTGATCTGCACTACTACCCGCAGGGCGATGGTGTCGATGGACTCGACAACGACACCAGCTATGGCGAGTCACCTGATGTCGCGGCGCGGCGGTTCCGCTCGCTGCGCGAACTGTACGACCCGAACTGGACCTCCGAGTCCTGGATTGGCCAGACCGCCGAGCCCACGCCCAATCTGTTGCGTCGCGCGCGGGCGGCCATCGATGCGCGTTGCCCAGGCGTCAAGCTGGCGCTGACCGAATACAAATGGGGCCCTGACAACGGCTTGACCGGTGCCTTGGCACAGGCCGAGCTGCTGGCGATTTTCGGGCGCGAAGGCGTTGACTATGCGACCCGTTGGGTGGCTCCCGAGGACGACACGCTGGCCGAACAGGCGTTCAAGATGTTCCTCAACTTCGATGGTCAGTTCACCCGTCTGAGCGGGCACAGCGTTGCCGCCAGCTCGGGCGATGAGAGCAATGTCGGCGTGTATGCCATTGATGGCGGCAATGATCGCCTGTACGTGCTGGTGTTCAACCGCAGTCTGCTGAGTCGCGAGGTTCAACTCGATCTGGGCGATCTGCAGGCCAGCGCCTTGGATCACTACCGTCTGGACGGCAGTGGATTGCAGACCTTGACCAGCGGTGTGGCCACCAGCGGCAGTCAACTGAATCTCGGTGCTCAACCGGCGCGCAGTGCTGATCTATGGGTGGTCAGCACGGCGGCGTCCGGCGTCTGGAATGGCTTTGCTGACGGATTCGAATAGGCCGCTCAGCCGGTGCGGTAGACCCGCATCGGCTGGCCCCACTGGCCGCGCAGCGTCCTCGCCAAGGCAAACACGCCCAGCGCGTCGATTTCCTGCGCCCATTTCGCGTTGACATACAGCAGCGACAACGGTCGTGGCCGACGCCGCAGCGAGGCGGCGATCTGCTGCAGATGCGCGCGCAGCACCTCGGCGGAGAACGGGTTGTAGAGATACAGGTGGCTGTAGTCGTCGAGCGCGGCAAAGGTCGCGGCATCGCCGTGATGGACATGCGTTCGCGCGCCATCCACGCCGAGCCGGGCGAAGTTCCGGCGCGCGATGTGCACCAGTTCGTCGGCCAGCTCCAGCCCATCGACGCGTTCGAAGGGATAGTCGAGCATCACTCGCATGGCGCTGCCCTTGCCGCAACCGACATCAAGGATCTGATCGCCGCTGCAGATCGGCAGGGCATCCAGCAAGCGGCGCAGCGCGGTCTCCGACGAGGGCGTGCTGCGCACCGCGTGCTGCGGATCGAGTCCGACCTCCTCGGGTAGCACGGCACCGCAGAAATCCAGTCCGCGGTCCTGATCACGACGCGCGTAAAAGCGATGTTCCCAAGTGGCGGGTGACCAGCGCCGCGCCAGGCGCTGCAATGCGACGTTCCATGCTGATCGAGGTGGCTTGCGCATGCCCGTCTGATTGCTCGCGATGTCCGTGCAGGCATTGCGCAATCCGCAGATGACCGTGTTGCGGCAGGCGCATGACAGGGGTTTCATCCTGCCGACACCGCGCTGTCATTTGCCGCGCGTGTACTGCGCGCCGAGACGCCCCGCAGTGGGGCACGCGAGCGCGCCATGAGCACCAAGAGTCTGATCGATTCGGCGGTCATCAACTCCACCACCCAGGGCCACAAGGGCTGGGCGGATCGCCTGTTCGCGCACTGGTTCAATCGACTGGTCTATGCGCAGATCTGGGAAGACCCGGAGGTCGATCTCGACGCGCTGCAACTCAAGCCCGGTGCGCAGGTGCTGAGCATCTCGTCGGGAGGCTGCAATGCGCTGGCCTATCTAGCCGCCGATCCGTCGGCCGTGCATGTGGTTGATCTGAATGCGGCGCATCTGGCGATGCTGGAACTCAAGCGCGCGGCCATTCGTGGCCTGCCCGGCAATGCCGAGGTGCTGGCTTTTCTTGGCGATGCGGCACAAGCGGAGAACGCGCAGCGCTATCGCGAGCAGGTCGCACCGCAGTTGCCTGCCGAGGCGCGTGAATGGTGGGAAACCACCGACTGGCTGGGTCGCCCGCGCTGGCGCATGTTTACCCGCCATGCGTACCGACATGGGCTGCTCGGGCTGTTCATCGGTTTTTCGCATTGGCTGGCGAAGCGGCTGGGCGGCGATCTGTCGAAGATGACCGAAGCGCGTTCGCTGGACGAGCAGGCAGCGCTGTTCGAGCGCCATGTCGCACCGTTGTTCCGCACGCGGTTGCTGAAATTTCTGTGCGAGCGACCGGCAGCGCTCTACAGTCTCGGCATTCCGCCCTCGCAGTTCGCTGCATTGAAGGCCGATGCCGCGGCGGAAGGCCTGAGCCTGCCCGCGCTGTTCGAGGAGCGCATGCGGCATCTGGCCTGTGACTTTCCCTACGGCGAAAACTGTTTTGCCGCACAGGCCTTTGCGCGGCGCTACGACATCCAGCGCGTGGCGCAGTTGCCGATGTACCTGCAGCCATCGCATCTCGATCTGATTCGCGGTCGCCTGGATCGTCTGCATCCCCGGCACATGACGCTGACCGCATTCCTGCAATCCCGTCCGGCGCAATCGATGGACGCCTATCTGTTTCTGGACGCACAGGACTGGATGGACGACGCCCAGCTCATCGCGCTGTGGCGCGAGGTCAATCGCACGGCGGCAGCGGGTGCGCGCGTGGTGTTCCGCAGCGGCGGCAAGACCTCGCCACTGGAAGCGCGCCTGCCTGCGGAGATTCTCGCGTCATGGCATACCGACCCGACCTACAACGCGTCACTGTATGCGCGTGATCGCTCGGCCATTTATGGCGGCGTGCATCTGTACGTGAAAACCGCTTGAGTGCGGTACCGGCGGAACGCGGCGCGACGCCGCTGGTGCATCCGGGCTTGCACTCGGCGGCGTGGATGGATGAGGCACCGAACGCGGCGCACTGGGTCGCGAATGTCGATGCGCGAATCGAGCGTTTGCGGCATGCCGAGCGCAGTATTCCGCTGTTGATCGATGGTCCGCGCGCGGCGCAGAACAGTTACGTCGCGGGCGCGCAGGCGGCGTGGCTGGACTATGCCGCGCACGAAGGTCTGCGCACGCTTTCGCCTTCACAACAGCGCTGGCTGCGTCCGATCAGCTGGCCCGGCTTGGCAATGGCGCATCAGGTGTTCGCCGCAGCCGGGTTTACGCAGGCGGCCTGGCTCGACAATCCGATGTTCTCCACGCAGCTCGGGTCGCCCGAATTGGCGCCGGATGTGGCGCGTTGGCGCGCGCTGGCGGGTCCGCATGCGGCGGGCCGCCCGCTGTTCTGGCGCAACGTCTGCGACGAGGTGGAACCACAGTTGCCGAAGGCCTTGCGCGCCGACGGCTGGCGACTGTTGCCCGCGCGTCGGGTCTATCTCTGTGATCCGTCCAGCAGCGAGTTGTGGAAGCGCAATCACGTGCGCCGCGATCACAAACTGATGTGCAGCGAAGGCGTTGATTGGGTGTCGCCTGCGCAACTGACGGTGCACGACATTCCGGCCCTGCGGCGTTGCTTTCGCGCGGTGTTCTTCGACAAGCATTCGGCCTTGAATCCGGATTTCACCGAGGCCTTCTTTGCGCGCTGCCTGCAGCCGGACTCGCCACTGGAACTGCTGGCGCTGCGCTGGCAGGGGCAACTCGTCGGCGTGCTCGCGCTCTACATCCAGCACGGCTGGCTCACCACGCCGCTGATCGGCTACGACACCACCGCGCCCGGACCTTTGGGCCTGTATCGCCGATTGATGGCGCGCCTGCTGTGGGAAGCGAAAGAGCGCGGACTGCGCCTGCACTACAGTTCCGGCGCGGGCGATTTCAAACGCCATCGCGGTGGCGAACCGGTGCTCGAATACACCGCCGTACATACCGCGGTCATGCGCGGCCCGAAGCGCTGGCTGTTCGAGCGCATCGCCGATCAGATCGATCAGCACGCGCCGCGTCTGCTGGCACGCCATGGCTGAGTGGGCGCAGGCGGCGCGAGCACGTTCAACGGTGCAAGCCAGGTTGTCGAACGCGCGCTGATCGCCCCGCCACGGCTCGTCGTGACCGGCGGATTTCGACCATTCCGTACCCGACTTCCGGGTGGATTGCCGTCGACGGGATTTACCCTCAGGCTTGGCCGGATACTTGGAACGCGGACGCGGCACCTTGACCATGACGGACCCCATGTCTCCGCAACGGCCATCGAACACGGTGCTGGTGACCGGCGCCAATGGCTTTCTCGCGGGTTTCATCATCGCCGCGCTGTGCAAACGCGGCTGGAAGGTGATTCGTGCCGTGCGCTCGCCATCGCACCGCAGCGACGAGCGACACTGCGATCTGGCGCAGGCCGACGCGATTGACTGGACTCGTTTGCTCGAAGGCGTGGACGCGGTGGTGAACGTCGCGGGCATTCTGCGCGAGACACGCGGGCAGTATTTCGAGCCCATCCACCACACCGGGCCATTGGCATTGGCGCAGGCGTGCGTCGCACGCGGCGTGCGCGCGTTCGTACAGATTTCGGCGCTGGGCGATGCCTCGGATGGCGAGTTCATTGCGTCCAAACACCGTTTCGATGCCGCCTTGCTGGCCTTGCCCTTGCGCGCCGTGGTGCTGCGACCTTCCGTGGTCTACGCGGTTCGCGGCTCCTACGGTGGGACCTCGCTGTTGCGGGCGCTGTCCGCGCTGCCGGGCGGCGTGCTCGTGCCGGGCAACGGCACATGGCTGCTGCAGCCGTTGGAGGCCGAGGACCTGGCCGACGTGGTGGTGGCGGCGCTGTGCGGTGAGCAACACGGCGTGTTCGAGGTGGGCTGCGCCGAGGCGATCAGCCTGCGTGACTACCTTCTGCAATGGCGTTGCTGGTTTCGCTTCGCGGGGCAAATGACGGTGCGCGTGCCGGTCGCGGCGGTGGATCTGGCGGTGGCGTTCAGCGAGCGATTCGGCGTGGGGCCGATGGGACGGACGGTGTGGCGCATGTTGAAGCGCGGCAATGTCTGCACGCCCGATGCGCATGCCCGTCTGCGGCAGCAGTTCGGAACCGCGCCGCGTGATCTGCCGACCGTGCTGGCCGCTCAAGCCAGTCAGGTACAGGATCGCTGGCAGGCACGGTTGTACCTGCTCGCGCCGCTGCTGCGTATCGCGGCGGTGCTGCTGTGCCTGCTTTCGGCCTGGGCAGGCTTTGCGACACCCGCCGCGCAGATTGAGACGCTGGCGGCGGCGAGTTCCCTGGCCGATCTGCAACCGGTCGCCTGGGCACGCGTCGCGGCGGCGGTCGATCTCGTGCTGGCGCTATGGCTGGCCAGTGGCTGGCTTGCTCGCAGTGCGGTGTTGTCGGCACTGGCTCTGGTGGCGATCTACACCGTGGTATTCGGTGTGTTGCTGCCTGGGTTGTGGCTGGACCCGCTGGGTGGTCTGGCAAAGAACCTATTGCTGCTACCTGCGCTGGCCGTGCTGTGGGTCCTGAGTGATCGGAGATAGGGCGATGGAGTATTTGTGGTTGAAGTGGATCCACATCCTGTCGTCGACCCTGCTGTTTGGCACCGGTCTCGGCATTGCGTTCTTCATGTGGGTCGCACATCGGCACGGTGACGCGCGGGTGATCGCGGCCACCGCGCGTACCGTGGTGATCGCCGATGCCTGCTTCACGGCACCGGCGGTGGGCGTTCAGTTGGTCACCGGCCTGTTGCTTTCGGCGAAGCTGGGTTGGCCGGTCGAGGCATTGTGGTGGCGCACCACGTTGTTGCTGTTCTTCGTGGTGGGCATCTGCTGGTTGCCCGTACTGTGGTTGCAGATCCGGGCGCGTGATCTGGCTCGCGCGGCGGCGGATTCGAATGCCGCACTGGGCGCGACCTACCAGCGCACGATGCGCGTCTGGTTCTGGCTTGGCTGGCCGGCGTTTCTCAGTGTGCTGGCGATTTTCTGGCTGATGGTCGTGAAGCCGACCTGAGACGGGTCGGACGAACGGCTACGGCGTGTCAATGGATGTCGGTACGCCGCTTGCATCCCGATGTAGGCGTTCTGCAAGCGGGCCATGACCTGCATGGCCCGATCCCATCCATAAGGAAACAGCCATGATTCCTGCCAAGAGCCATCCTCGATGGGCCGCCATGGTGAAGGGCGACCTGAAAGTGAATTTCCGCGTGTACGCGGGAAACATGATGCTCAGCCACTGTGCCCGCAAGATCAAAGGCGATTCTTCGCCTGCCGTCGTGCAGGCCTGTGTCGATGAGGCGCATGCCTTTTTCAGCAAGTACGAGTCGCTCTACAAAGACGAACTCGCCGCGATCTTCTAAGGAGCCCGCACCATGTTGATGTCTGTCGAGCAGGCAGCCAGCCTGATCCAATCTGGCAAAGCGCTTTCCATCGCGGGTGACAAGCAATTGCTCGCCGCACTGCCGAAGGGGCAGTGGATAGGCGGGACCATTCCGTATTTCGTTGACGAGTCCGGCGGCGTGCACACGCGGGATCGCCTGTTCGTCACCGACGTACCCTCGTTCGCGGAAGCGGTGCGAATCCAGACCTACGCGGTGGACGACTTGCCCGCCATCGCCAGCGATGCGCCGGACAATGGTTACACCCTGCTGATTCTGCCCGCCGCCAGCGAGGTGCATTTGCGTTACGCGCACGATGCGCCCGGCTATCCCGGCCTGTTCATGAAGCAGATCGTCGGCTGGATTGCTGGCGTTGATCTGGCGGAAATCGGTGCGGACAAGGCCTTGGTGTTTGATGGACGCACGGGTGCGTCGCATGCAGCCCACGCCATTGCGATGCATGTGGTTCTGCCGTCGAATCGCTACGCGCAGATCGGCATCGTCAATTGCTTTCAACAGGGCACGGGTGACGAGATCAGCTTTCCCGAGGATGGCTTTGTGGTCGACGCCTGCGAGGTCAACGGTGTGCCGCGCCGCTTTGCCGACTATCTTGCCGAAATCAAAGCCGACACACGCTTGCCGCTGGTGGCCGACTACAACGGCGTGGCGGTCAATGTCAGCATCCAGTCGGTGGCCGAAGACCACAGCAAGGTGGATCTGTACGCGCCGGTATTCAAGAACGTGGTGTACAAGTTCGCCGAGCCGATCGGTGATTACGTCAATGCGTTCGCCGCGCAGGTTTCCGATGCGCAGTCCGCCAATGGCTTCAGTTGCAACTGCATCCTGAACTACCTCTACGGCGGTCTGGAAGGACGACGCGTCGGCGGCTTCACCGGTCCGGTGACGTTTGGCGAAATCGCCTACCAGCTCCTCAATCAGACGCTGGTGTATCTGCAGATTGAGGAATTGCCGCAGTAGTGGGTGGCTTGCGGCGCTTCGTTGACGCGAAGCGCCGCGCCTACGCAACACTTCCGGGCGACGCTGGCTTCAACCAGTCGAGCAGTTGTGCGTAGGCGACCGGACTCGACAGCAGGCCCAGATGACTCGTTGAATGCACCACGGCCTGGCTCGTCGGCACAAAGCCCAGGTGACGCGCGGCGTGCCGGTGTTGGCCTAGTGCGCTAGCCACACTGACCAAACCGTCGCCCAGCAAATGGGTCGACGCGTTGGCGTTGGCGGCCTTCAGGTTGGCGGCCAGCGCGTAGCAACGTGGGCCGGTTGGCAAGGGCGTGCGATCTCCCTTGCGGAGATCCTTGATGCCTGCACTGCGCAGTTGGGCCAGACGTGCCAGCGGGGCGGCATACGGCGCCGCACCCAACAAGCGGGCGACGAGATGTCCGGCGGCCTCCAGGGGTGCGCCCAAGTGCGGTGTGCCCAGACAGACCAGATCGCTGACCCGCATCGGCCAGCGCAATGCGCCAAGCCTTCCCGATAACGCCTGCTGCAACGCGCTGCGGGCGACCAGCCCACCCATGCTGTGACCCAATAGCGTCAGGCCGGTGATCGGAACCGGCCAGGCTGCCAGCAGTGGTTCCATTTGCTGCGCCAACAAACGACCGTTGTCGGCAATCGACAGTCCGCTGTTGTAGTGCAGATAGACCGGCGTAAAGCCCGCATCACGTGCCAATGCCAGGCCGTGATCGTGGCCGTCCCGTTGCCACTGCAGATCGTTCATGCACAGACCGTGCAGCAGGATCAGTGGGCGCGGTCCGGCGTCGGGCAGCCGCTCGTGAAGTGCGTCGCGCTCGAGGAGCAGCGAGCGACCGGCGACGCGAAAGCGCATCGAAATGGCAAGCGGGTTGCCGCTGGCGGCAAGGTAGTCGCCGACCACACCATTCAGCGCGGAGCGCAGCGCTTCGCGTTCGGGTCGCGGCAGGCGTTCGGTGTTTGGCGTGTCGTCGCTACCCAAGCGGAGATCGAGCCATCCCAGCGCTGCCTGTGCGCGTTCACCCACCCGTCGCGTTGCCCCGCGAACCGACCGGTAAACCAAGCCGGTGACGCCGCGTGTTCGTTCGTCGCGCGCGGGGGAGCCCAGCACCGGCAGCGTCGCGATCCGACTGTGCATGGCCTCCACCAGATCGGTCAGTCCGAGCACCGCATCGGTGGCCAGTTGCGCGCTGCCGCGCAGGTAGCCGGGGTGTCGCGGGCGCGTATCCATCGAGCGGTCTGCCTGTGCGGGTCGCAGCGGTGATCAGGGGTTGCCGGCGTAAACCCGCCGGGTGACGCGGGCTACGCCTGTGTGCCGACCGTAGCGGGATAGATCAGTGCAAATGCTCGGCGCTGTTCATTCTCCGATGGTTGTGATTGCGATCAGGTTCCGCCGAGGCAACGAACATCAAGGGCGATATCGTCGGACGACGGGTTGAATTGAATTATCTGCCCGCACCGAGCCTGTCGCATTCGTGGCTGGGGTATTCAAAAAGGCAAGACGACCGAGATGGCGCGCGTGGTGTGTCGACCGGATGACCGAAAGCCGCTTGAATCGCTGATACTAGCCACTGCGTCAGGGTTGACCGTGGTAACAGATCAAACTGACGAAAATGACAGGACACCCCATGAGCAAGACCCCGAATCTTGAGTCACTGATCGCAACCATCGGGGTCAGTCTGGCGACGCCATGAATGCCGTAGAAATCGAACAAGCCATCACCGACCTTGCGGAGCGGACGTTCGACCGCGCTGCGTTCCCCTATGCCTTCCTTGAAGCCTTCGGCAACAAGGAGACGACCATCAAGCGCTTGCGCGCGGGGGCGTCGAACAAATCCGATCTGGGCGGCGTTCTCCAGACCAGCAACATCCATATCCTGACCTGTGAAGCGGGGCAGGTGCCGCAGACGCTGGCCGCTCTCAAGGCCAGCCCGGCGACGGCTAAGGCCAAGGCGAAATTCATCCTCGCCACAGACGGCGTGGACTTCGAGGCCGAAGACCTGACCAGCGGCGAGACGGTCGCCTGTGCCTTCAAGGACTTTCCCGATCACTTTGGCTTTTTCCTGCCGTTGGCGGGCATCAGCACCGTTCGGCAGATCAGCGAAAACGCCTTCGACATCCGCGCCACCAGCCGCCTGAATCGCCTGTACGTCGAACTGTTGAAAGACAATCCCGATTGGGGCAAGGCCGAGCGCCGTCACGACATGAACCACTTCATGGCGCGGTTGATCTTCTGCTTCTTTGCCGAAGACACCCACATCTTCATGGGCAAGGGCTTCACCGAAACGGTGACGCAGATGAGCGAGCGGGATGCGTCGAACACCCACGAGGTCATCGCCACGTTGTTCCGGGCCATGAACACGCAGCGTGAGAACCGGGCCGCTGCCAAGATTCCCCGTTGGGCCGAAGACTTCCCCTACGTCAACGGGCAGTTGTTCTCTGGCGGCGACGACGTGCCGCGATTCAGCAAGATCGCCCGCTCTTACCTGTTACACGTCGGCGGCTTGGACTGGACCAAGATCAACCCCGACATCTTCGGATCGATGATCCAGGCCGTGGCCGACGACGAGGAGCGCGGCGAGCTCGGCATGCACTACACCAGTGTGCCGAACATCCTGAAAGTGCTGAATCCGTTGTTCCTCGACGACCTGCGGTCCAAGCTGGACGAGGCGGGCGACAACCCGCGCACGCTGCTGAACCTGCGTAAGCGCATGGCGCGAATCCGCGTATTCGACCCGGCCTGCGGCTCGGGCAACTTCCTGGTCATCGCTTACAAGGAAATGCGCGCCATCGAGGCCGAGATCAACCGGCGGCGCGGTGAACCGGATCGGGCATCAGAAATTCCGGTCACCAATTTTCGCGGGATCGAGCTACGCGACTTCCCGGCGGAGATCGCCCGCCTTGCGCTGGTCATCGCCGAGTATCAGTGCGACGTGCTGTACCGGGGGCAGAAGCTGGCCCTGGCCGAGTTTCTGCCCTTGCGCAATGAAAACTGGATCACCTGCGGCAACGCGTTGCGGCTCGACTGGTTGAGCATTTGCCCGCCGACGGGAACCGGCGTGAAGATGTATGCCGATGACTTGTTCGGCTCTCCGCTCGATCAATCTGAGATCGACTTCGAGAACGAGGGCGGCGAGACGTATATTTGTGGTAACCCGCCCTACAAAGGTAGCCAGACGCAGACCAAAGAGCAGAAGGCTGATTTGGCTTCGGTGTTTGATCCTTGTGGCATTTCGTCCAAACAAATTGACTATGTTGGTGGCTGGTTCATGAAAGCCGCCGCCTACGCGCAAGCCACACCAACGGATTCGGCCTTCGTCAGCACCAATTCCATCTGCCAAGGCCGCATCGTTCCGATCCTGTGGCCGGCAATTTTCAAGCGCGGGTCCCACATCCGCTTCGCACACACCAGCTTCAAATGGACGAACCTCGCCGCGCACAACGCAGGCGTGACGGTCGCCATCGTCAGCCTTTCCGCGGACAGAAATAAGAAGCGCCATCTTTACGACTTGGACCGCGATGGTGAGGCCACTGTGCGCGAGGCGACACACATCACACCTTATCTGACCGTTGGCGAGAACGTGGTGGTCGAGGGGCAGCGCAAGAGCGTTTCGGGTCTGCCCGATATGTCTTTCGGCAACATGCCTGTCGATGGAGGAAATCTCTTGCTCTCGGCGGATGACGCAGCCTCGCTCGGGTTGAGCAAGCAGGATGCAGAGACCTTTGTTCGGCGCATCTATGGCTCCGCCGAGTTTATTCGCGGAGTTGTTCGCAAGTGTCTCTGGATTCCCGATGAAAAATCGCCGCAGGCCTTGCAGATAGCCTCCATTCGAGTTCGCATTGATGGCGTTCGGGAAATGCGGCTCAAAAGCAAAGACGCGGGCACGAATGAAATGGCATCGCGGGCTCATCAGTTTCGCGAGATGTATCACGGCGAAAAGCACACGCTAATTCTTCCCGGCGTGTCATCGGAAGGGCGTGAGTATCTTCCCGTTGGACTGATTGACAATCATTCGGTAGTCAGCAACCTCGCCTTTGCTCTCTACGACGCCCCCCTCTGGAATCTCGCGCTCATCGCTTCTCGTCTGCACCTGGTCTGGATCGCCACCGTCTGCGGCAAGCTGGAAACGCGCTACCGCTACTCCAACACCCTTGGCTGGAACACCTTCCCGGTCCCTGCGCTGACCGAAAAGATGAAGGCCGATCTGACACGCTGCGCCGAGGACATCTTGCTCGCGCGGGAACATCACTTCCCGGCGACCATCGCCGACCTGTACGCCCCTGAGAACATGCCCGCTGACCTGCGTGCCGCCCATGATCGCAATGATGAAGTGCTGGAGCGTATCTACATCGGTCGGCGCTTCAAGAACGACACCGAGCGGCTTGAAAAGCTGTTCGACCTTTACACCAAGATGACGACCGCTTCCGGCAATACAGCGAAGGCCGCGCCGAGCGCGAAAAAAACGAAAATACAGATGCAATCCGTGGAGGGTATTTGATGCATCTGTGTTATTTCGATGAAAACAAGCATGGTCCGGATAAACCCCATTTTTACATCGGTGGGATGCTTATCCCGGACAAGAAGGCGTTGGATTTCGAGAACACGCTGAATCAGATTGCGTTTAACTTCTTTGGCGCGCGCTCTCTGACTCAGGCCAACGAATTTCACGGCAAGGAGCTTTTTCACGGCAAAGGCAACGCCAAGGGGCGCAAGCTGGAGGAGCGGGTGCAGGTGTTTCAGGATGTCGCCACCTTTGTGACCAATAACCAGATTCCGGTGCGCATGGTGTGCATCAATGTCGAAAAGCACAAAAACAAGTATCAATACCCCATGCCAGCCTATCGGCTGGGGCTGATGCTGATTCTGGAGCGATTTTCCGAATATCTGGATAAAGCGGATGATCTGGGGCTGGTGTTCGGGGATTACGAGGCCGACGAAGTGACCGGCGCAGTGGTGGATTTCTCTGAATACAAAAATCAGGGCAAGACGCCGATGTACTTTGGTCGCCCGCTAGGTCGCTTGCTGGACACGGTGTATTTCACACAATCGCATCACAGCCGGTTTTTGCAGGTGGCGGATTTGCTGGTGTACATGGCCGGGCGCTACGAGAACAGCAACGAAGTCCCAGGCCGCTGGCATGAGCAGGAAGTAAAAGCAGCTTGGGAAAAGATTAAGGCCAGCGGGAATGTGCACATTCAACGCTGGCCTTAGGATATTTGGAACGACTAGGCCCGGAAGGGGCGGCTCGCATCGAAACGAGTGCGCTAGTCGCAACAGCTGTATAGCCCAGCGGCGGTGTGTACGTCAACGTTGGCTGGCGCGGGGGCGGTTGGAAAAGCCGAACGTGGATGGACTGGTGCAGCCATCCACCGCGATCCGGCGCAGCGACGTGGCCGAACTGTGCCACCTGGGTCCGAGTCAGGCCGTCAACTTGCTGAAACAGCTAAAGGCCGAGGGCAAACTGGTGCAGCACGTGGTGCGGCGATGGGCGTATTACACCTTGGGGGAGAACGTGGCTGTTTGAGGTTCTATGAGGTTCTATGAGGTTCTATGAGCCGGAAGGTGTTGATCGGGTTTTGATTGGCGATGAGGTGAGTTATGCGTGCGTTAGCTGAATGTTGCGCAAAATCAGTACATTGCGCTCGGCGTTGGTCCGCTGGTTCGCTTGATCGCGTATTGATCGGCGCCGTCTATCCTGACCATCGCAGGGGGCGAGATGCCTGACCGCGTTCGTGTGCCTTCCGTCTCGGTGTCCTACACCCGCAACGGCAACTCAACCAAGGCTAACGCGCTCGGTATGCGCCCGATGCAGGAGCGCGCCTATGAAAAGCGCGGTGAGCAGTACCTCCTTATTAAATCGCCCCCAGCGTCGGGCAAGAGCCGCGCCTTGATGTTCGTGGCACTCGACAAGCTCAAGAATCAGGGCATCAAGCAGGCCGTCATCGTCGTGCCGGAGAAGTCCATCGGGGCCAGTTTCAACGACGAGCCGCTGTCGAAGTGCGGCTTCTGGTCCGACTGGCAGGTCGAACCCAAGTGGAACCTGTGCAACGCGCCGGGCAACGATAACGGCGGCAAGGTCAAGTCGCTGGGCGCGTTCCTCGAAGGCGACGACAAGGTACTGGTCTGCACCCATGCGACCTTCCGCTTTGCCGTCGATGCCTACGGCGTGGGGGCGTTCGACGACCGCCTGATCGCGGTCGATGAGTTTCACCACGTTTCATCCAACCCTGACAACAAGCTGGGCGCGCACCTGGGCCAATTCATTGCGCGGGGCAAGACGCACATCGTCGCCATGACCGGCTCCTATTTCCGGGGTGATGCCGAGGCCGTGCTTTCCCCGTCGGACGAATCGAAGTTCGATACCGTCACCTACACCTACTACGAACAACTGAACGGCTACGAGTACCTCAAGCAACTCGACATCGGCTACTTCTTCTACAGCGGGCCTTACGTTGATGACATCCTCAATGTCCTCGATCCCGCTGAGAAAACCAGGCGGATTCAACTCCGAATCGCACGGTTGTTGAGGGCTTCGCGAACCTCGTAGGGGTTCGCCAGCCTAACGTTTTCTCGGTCGGCTGTTATCCTGCGCTCGATCTCCCGCAGCCGCTCGTCGCTCACGGTGCAAAGTCGGTGCCCTTGGGCAGGTAGGCGCGAACCAGCCCGTTGCCGTTCTCGTTCGTGCCGCGCTGCCATGACGCATACGGCTTGGCGAAGTAGAAGTCCGCCTTGCAGTCGCGATCAATCGTGCTCGGCGAACCTGCCGTTGTCTGCGTGAGCGTGTGCACCACGCTTGATGGGTGCCAGCGTGCCGATGATGGCTCGACTCACGGCCTCTGCGGTCCGCTGCACACGCGGATCAGGTGCAGTGAACGCCCTCTGTCAGCGTCACCAGGGCCTGTCCGCCGTGGGCCTTGACCATGGTGTCCAGTTCCCAGTCGCCGATGCTGCGTTCGTCCACCACGGGCGGACGGGCGCTGATCGCGACGGTGCGTCGGCCGCGACGATCCGGGGCAACGGCGCTTCGGCGTGGCTTGCTCGCCGCAGCAGCGTATGCAGGTGCCACCTCGTCGTGATGCCGTGCTGGTAGTGCGCTCGCTGGCCAGACCCGTCGCACCAATCTGCTCAGGGCTGTGATCCTCGCGCAGCAGCGCCTCAATACGAGGAGTGCGATGGGTTGATCCGGGCGCGACGACTGGCTTGCCGACGCCGATGCCGTGCCCGCACATGGGCCGGATCAGGGAATATCCCGTTGGGCATCGGTTGCGCTTGAATTCGACAGATCGTGCTGGCGGATCGGTCTATTCGTCTGCCGATCGCACGCAAGCTCAAACCCGCTGCGCAGCGCGTGAGCCTGATATCGTTCTGCTTGGGTCAGGTGACCTCTGGACATGGGCAACTCCACTTGCAGGCGAGGCGCCAGGCTACGTCACCTGGTCTCGTCCGTTGGGGTGTGCGATTCAGGTTGAGACCGCCGCTGCGAAGCGCAACGAGTTGAAACAGAGTAGCCGGTGTATTGCATGTGGACGTCTGTTACTGTCGGTTCGGCGCTGGTCTCGGTATTGCGTCAGTCTGGTTGCCACCGTTTTGGTGCACCATGCTGCTGGTATTTCTGCCCTGGGGATGTTGGCGGGCGAAGACGGTGTCGGCGGCATCGCGTTCGACGATTACCGACTGACTTATGCCGTGGGTTCGCTCGCGCTGGCGGTGATTCTGTTTGATGGCGGACTGCGGACACGGCTGGATCAGGTGCGTGGTGCCATCGCTCCGTCCATCACACTCGCCAGTCTGGCGTGGTGCTGACGGCGGGCTGACCGCGACGGCAGCCAACTATCTGGGACTAGGCTGGGCGGAGAGCCTGCTGATGGGCAGCATTCTGGCCTCCACGGACGCGGCGGCGGTGTTTTTCCTGCTGCGTGCCAATGGCTTGCACTTGCAGCGTCGGGTCGGAGCCACGCTGGAGATCGAGTCCAGCAGCAATGACCCGATTGCCGTGTTCATCACGCTGGCGCTGATCGGTGCGCTGAATGCCGACACGCCCTCCAGCTATCTGGCCATGGCGCTGCAACTTGGCAGGCAGGTATTGCTGGGAGCACTGGCTGGCTGGGCAGGTGGTCGGCTCATCGCCTTTGCGCTGAATCGGCTTGACTTGCCTTCCGGCTTGCATCCCTTGCTGGCGGTGGCTGGGGCGATTGGCGTGTTTGCGCTCAGCAACGTGCTCGGTGGAAGCGGGTATTTGGCGGTGTATCTGGCCGGCGTGGTGATTGGCAATCGACCCGTGCGAGCGTTTGCGAATGTTCTTAGCGTGCAGGATGCGGCCACGTGGCTGGCGCAGATGGTCATGTTCCTGGTGCTAGGTTTGCTGGTCACACCTTCGCGCCTGCTCGAATCGATCTGGATGGCCCTGGGTGTCGCGGCATTTCTGATGTTTGTCGCCAGGCCGCTTGCCGTCGCGCTCTGTCTGGCGCCGTTCGGATTTCGCAAGCGCGAGATCAGCTTCGTCTCGTGGGTGGGTTTGCGCGGTGCGGTGGGCATCTTTCTGGCATCCATTCCCATGCTGGTCGGGCTGCCGAACGCACAGCTCTATTTCAACGTCGCCTTCGTGGTGGTGCTGGTCTCGTTGCTGGTGCAGGGATGGTCGCTGAGCTGGGCTGCCGATTTGTTTGGCGTGGCGGTACCACGGCGAGATCCGCCGAGCCGACGTGTCGAACTGGATCTGCCTGGTCAGCTTGAATACGAGTTGGTCGGCTACCGCGCGGAGGAAGGGGCCGCCATCTTGGACGATGTCTCACGTCTTCCTGCTTGGGCCACCCCGTTACTGACTGTTCGTGACGGCAAGGTGTTGACGCCGGATCGGGCGGGGCCTTTGCAAGCGCTGGACTATGCTTATTTCCTTGCGCCACTGGGGCGCGTGATCCGGCTGGATTGGTTGTTTGCCGAGCCAGTGCAGGCGCGTGAGGTGGAGCGCGCGATGTTTGGTGAATTCAGTTTCGACGGCAATATTCCCCTTGCGGCCTTGGCGGACTTCTACGGACTGAAGGTGCCGGTTCGCGTGATGAATCAGACGGCGGCGGACTTGTTTGCGAGTCACTTCGACGAGCAGCCGCAGATTGGCGACGCGCTGCGCGTCGGGGGGACGACGATGGTCGTTCGCGAGCTGGCAGAGGACCGGGTAGCTCGGGTGGGATTGAAATTTGCCGGCGCCGTGTCGGGCAACGGACGCGCTGCGGCGATTCGCAGGCGGTGGAAGGCACTGCGCGCACGCTTCGCGCGGAAAACGTAGAGCAAAAAAAACCGACGGATACGGGATCCGTCGGTTCTGAAATAACGCTACAGATAGGGAGGGAGATTATCCGTAGCGCCTTGCCCTTGCGGGCGGTTGCATCTTACCCCAGTGCGACGCGATTTGTTGCGACGCAGCAGGCAGATTTTCAGGCCTTGGCCTTGGCTGCCTTGACGGCGGGACGAACGATGGATTCGTTGGCCGCTTCAAAGTTCGCTTTGGCGATGGTGGCCAGCGCTTCGGCGGTCTTGATGTTCTGCTTCAGGGTTTCCTGACCCAGCGCATAAAGTTGCTCGGACGCATCCTTGACGAAGGCGACGCTCTTCGGGAAGAAGGCCTTGGCGGCTTCCAGGTCACGCACTTCGGCCGCTTCGCTGGCGAATGCGCTGGTGGCCTGGAGGCGGGTTTCGAGTGCCTTGGTCTGCAGGCTGGTCAGGGTTTCAAAGTAACCGGTGGTGATTGCGTTGGCACGCAGGGTCGCATCGGTCAGTTGCTTGCTGTACTGGCTGAACTGGGTAGCGAGTGATTCGAACATGGCACGGTGCTCCGGTACGAACGAGGGGATTGCAGGCTAAGCGTATGCGTTGTGCGTTGCAACATCTTTTGGCGAAATCCACCCATTTTCCCGACGAACGGCATTTTTCCCGTTGATTAATCAGTTACTTGCGATACTTTTTCCATACGGTGGCGGACGGTGCGCCGCGTCAAGCGCTCGGCCCAAGATAGCGGCAGCCGGAAGTGCAGGTCTCATGGATGACCACCGCAGACAACTGGGGCAGAGCGGGCTTGAGTTGTTGCCAGATCCAGGCGGCAAGCACTTCGCTGGTCGGATTGTCGAGGCCGGGAATGTCGTTGAGGTAATGGTGGTCCAGTTGATCGTAGATCGGTTTGAAGACCGACTTGATGTCACCGAAATCCATCACCCAGCCAGTGTCTGCACCGAGCTCTCCGCTGACGTGGATCTCGATGCGGAATGAATGACCATGCAGCCTGGCGCATTTGTGCCCGGGCGGCACTTTGGTCAGGCGGTGTGCGGCTTCGACGGTAAACGCTTTGAAGATGTCCAACAGGATGTCCGATGAGGTATGTAATTTGCAGGGTCAAATGCTAGCAGTTTCACTGTGTTGCAGCCTGAGGATCGTCAGGGCCGTAGCATGGGCTCGCCATTCTTCCTGCAACTGAGGAGTCCAGGTATGTATCACGCTTCCATGGCAACCTGGCTGGGTCGCTGGACCGGCACGATGCAGGTCATTCTCGACCCGGCAGACGCGCCCTTGCCTGCCGGGCCGTCGCAACTCGCTTTCCAGCAATTGGGGGCGGGCGAGCTTTACCGAGTCGAGTACGACTGGCAGTTGGAAGGACTGACTCGTTTCGGTGCCTTGCTGTTGGCGGTGCACCCCGAGACAGATGCGGTCACGGCAGCGTGGGTAGACAGTTGGCACCAGAGCAGTGCGGTAATGAGCTTGGCTTCGGCGTCGTCACCTGCCGGGGTTCTTCGTCTATCGGGGCGTTATGCGGTTGAAGCCGGTCCGGCCTGGGGCTGGGCCATCGAGTTCGAGAGTGCCGCCGAAGACGTGCTGGAGATGCGCATGTACAACGCCACTCCAGAAGGTGATGAAGCGCTGGCGGTACGTGCCCGTTATGATCGAGTGACAGGCATTTGATGGGATGGTGTACACATGCGTGTCCTTGATACCGCTCGATTGCGCGTACGCCATTTCACGGTAGAGGATGCGGCCTGGGTGCTGCGCCTGCTGAACGAGCCTGACTTCATCACCAACATCGGTGATCGGAACGTCCGCACGGTGGAGGAAGCGCAGACGTTTCTGCAGCAGGGGCCGATGTTGGCCTACGCGCGCGATGGCTTTGGCATGTTTGCGGTCGAGTTGCCGTCCAGCGGCGGCTGTGTCGGAATGTGTGGCTTGCTGAAGCGTGAGTTCACCGGCGAGGTCGACGTCGGCTACGCCTATTTTCCCGAGTACAGCGGCATGGGCTATGCGACGGAAGCGGCGGCGGCAGTGATCGCTTGGGGTCGCTCCGCGTGCGGATTGGATCGCATCGTCGGATTTGTGTCGCCGCACAACACGGCGTCGATCAAGGTGTTGCAGAAGCTGGGTATGCAATACGAAAAACACGCGCCGATTGCGGACGGCGCGGAGCCGATTCTGCTCTATTCGTGACCTGTCGCTGATTCGGTCGACCGCGCCAGCAAGGCGACGCCGTCACACAGGGCCGCCGACCAGAAGTAGAGCGGCTTCAGGACATCGTGAAACAGAGAGTAGGTCAACATGGGGTGCGCTCGACGCCGGGACTGCCGATGTCCCAGCACGAGTCGTTCCACCGTGAGGCGTGCAAACTGGATCACAGTTTTCCGCTGCCGCGCGCCTGCGGAGTGGCGCATGGCGTCCACTTTCGCCGGTGTCCAGCAGGCGGTCGCCTGCCGGACGCGGCGTTGGCTCAAACCCCGATCGGGTTGGCCTTTTCCGGATCGATGCGGAACTGTTTGATCGCGCGTGCCACATCCTTACCGTTCATGGCGCCCTGCTGCGCGAGCGCAGCGATGGCAGCGTGGGCGATGTAGTAACGGTCGACCTCGAAGAACCGACGCAGGTTGGCGCGGGTGTCGGAGCGACCAAAGCCGTCGGTCCCCAGAACCGTGTAGTGCGACGGGACGAAGGCGCGAATCTGGTCGGCGTAGGCGCGCACGTAGTCGGTCGCCGCAATGACCGGACCGGAGCGACCTTCAAGGCATTCGGTGACGTAAGCCTTGCGCGGCGTTTTGGCTTCGGGGTGCAGGCGGTTCCAGCGCTCGGCGTCAAAGCCATCGCGGCGCAGTTCATTGAAGCTGGGGCAGGACCAGATGTCAGCCGTTACACCGAACTCCTTTTCCAGCAGTTCAGCGGCGGCCATCGCCTCGCGCAGGATGGTGCCCGAGCCAAGCAGTTGGACGTGCGGTGCAGACTTGCTCTTCGCCTTGCCACCCGCCGCGGCGCCTGCCTGCAGCAGGTACATGCCCTTGATGATGCCGCGTTCCGCACCCTCGGGCATGTCCGGATGGGTGTAGTTTTCGTTCATCAGCGTGAGGTAGTAGTACTCGTCCTGCTGCTCGGTCAGCATGCGCTGCATGCCGTGTTGCAGGATCACGGCGACTTCGTAGCCGAAGGTCGGATCGTAGGTGCGACAGTTCGGAATGGCACCGGCCAGCAGATGGCTGTGGCCGTCTTCGTGCTGCAGACCTTCGCCGTTGAGCGTGGTGCGTCCGGCCGTGCCGCCCAGCAGGAAACCACGCGAGCGCATGTCCGCCGCCTGCCACGCCGAGTCACCAATGCGCTGAAAGCCGAACATCGAGTAATAGATGTAGAACGGCAGCATCTGCAGATTGTTGGTGCTGTAGCTGGTCGCGGCCGCCATCCAGCTTGAGAACGCACCGGCTTCGGTGATGCCCTCCTCAAGCACCTGACCCGCGGTGTCTTCGCGGTAGTACATCAACTGATCGGCATCGACCGGTTTGTACTTCTGCCCATGGGGTGCGTAGATGCCGATCTGTCGGAACAGGCCTTCCATGCCGAAGGTGCGGGCTTCGTCGGCGACGATGGGGACACAACGCGGTCCCACCTGCTTGTCGCGGAGAATGATGTTGAAGGCCTGCACAAAGGCCATGGTGGTGCTGATCTCGCGTTCGCCGCTGGATTTCAGTAGGCGATCAAAAGCACTGAGTGCGGGCACGTCCAGCGACTCGCTGGCCTTTGCGCGACGTTGCGGCAATGGGCCGCCCAACGCGGCGCGTCGCTCGCGCAGATAGCGCGCTTCCGGGGAGTCCTCGCCGGGGTGGTAGAACGGCACTTCCGGCAATTTGTCATCGCTGATCGGAATGTTGAAGCGGTCGCGGAAGGCGCGTACCGCTTCATCGTCCAGCTTCTTGGTCTGGTGCGTCGGGTTGAGCGATTCGCCCGCCTTGCCCATGCCGTAACCCTTGACGGTCTTGGCGAGAATGACCGTCGGCATGCCCTGCGTCTTGACCGCGGCATCGTAGGCTGCATACACCTTGTGCGGATCGTGTCCACCGCGGTTCAGGCGCCAGATGTCGTCGTCCGACAGGTTGGCAACCAGTGCGGCGGTCTCGGGGTACTTGCCGAAGAAGTTGGCACGCGTATAGGCGCCACCAAAGGCCTTGTAGTTCTGGTATTCGCCGTCGACGGTTTCCATCATCAGCTGACGCAGTTTGCCGGTGGTGTCGCGGGCAAGGAGCGGATCCCAGTAGCTGCCCCAGATCAGTTTGATGACGTTCCAGTTGGCGCCACGGAAGCTGCCTTCCAGTTCCTGGATGATCTTGCCGTTGCCGCGTACCGGACCATCCAGACGCTGCAGATTGCAGTTGATTACGAAGATCAGATTGTCCAGTCCTTCGCGGCCCGCTAGGGCAATCGCGCCGAGGCTTTCGGGCTCGTCCGTCTCGCCGTCGCCGAGGAAACACCAGACCTTGCGATCGGTCTTCGGCATCAGGCCGCGACCCTCCAGATACTTCCAGAACCTCGCGGTGTAGATCGCGGTGATCGGACCAAGGCCCATCGACACCGTCGGCAACTGCCAGAAATCCGGCATCAACCAGGGATGGGGATAGGAGCTGATGCCTTTGCCATCGACTTCCATGCGGAAGTTGTCGATCTGCGCTTCGCTCAGGCGGCCTTCAAGGAAGGCGCGGGCGTACACACCAGGCGAGCTGTGTCCCTGCACACCGATCAGATCACCGGGATGCTCCGCCGAGGGCGCGCGCCAGAAATGGTTGAAGCCGACGTCATACAGCGTGGCCGAGGACGCGAAGCTGGCGATGTGGCCGCCCAGTTCGCCCGGTTTGCGGTTGGCGCGAACCACCATGGCCATCGCATTCCAGCGATTGATCGAACGGATACGCCATTCGAGTGCCGCATCACCGGGGCTCTTGGCCTCCATGTGCGGGGGAATGGTATTGACGTATTCGGTGGTTGGTTGAAACGGCAGGAAGGCGCCGGCGCGGCGAGTAACCTCGACCATCCGGTCGAGCAGGAAGTGGGCACGCTCCGGGCCATCGTTGCCGATGATGGCTTGCAGCGCTTCCATCCATTCCTGGGTTTCGGTCGGGTCAAGATCGGTATCGAGCAAGGTCTGCAAAGGATTCATGGCGGCCCTCCAGCCGTCGCGCTGAGCGCAACTGGTATTAGATTGGTTAGCATCGGCGGCCGCGATCCAGTGCGCATGTCACGCCGTGCGCACATGTTACCTGATGCGGATTGCGGGCACGGCGGACGAACCCGTTGGGTGGCGACGCATCGACACAGCGAGGCGGTCGACCATACCAGTCAACGCACCAGTTGCCGAAAAAAAAGCCCCGCCGAAGCGGGGCTTGCGCAATGCCGGAAACAAGGAGGGGGGAGTTTCCGGCGTGGCGTTGGGTGTTCGGCAGTGGACGCTTCAGGGCGCGCTGCTGAACTCGAATGTCCTGCCCGGCGTTGCGGGCAGGCGTGGCATCGGTTGCGGCGGAAATTCGCCGGTCAGGCTGTTCAGGAACGCAACCAGATCGGCGGCTTCGGCGTCGCTCAAGTCGCGGTTGAGTTGGGTCTTCGCCATCACGCGCACCGCTTCATCCAGCGTCGCAACGGCGCCATTGTGGAAATAGGGTGCCGTGAGTGCGATGTTGCGCAGGGTCGGCACCTTGAACAGATGCTTGTCGGCGTCATTCTTGGTGACCTCGAAGCGTCCCAGATCCTTCATGAAGTCGTACTTCTCAACGTAGTCGTTGTCGCTGAAGGTAGGGAACTTGTTGAGGAAGGCCATGCCGTTCGGCAGCATCGGGCCGCTGAAGGCGGGGCCGGAATGGCACGCAATGCAACCGGCCGACGCAAACAACTCCATGCCACGTTGCTGCTGTTCGGTGAGCGCTGACTTCTCACCCTTCACGAAGCGATCAAACGGGCCATTCGGTGTGATCAAGGTGCGCTCATAGGCAGCGACGGCTTTCGCCGCGTTGTCGACCGTCATGGCGTCCGGTCCGAACACCTTTTCAAATGCGAGCTGATAGCCCTCGATCTGCCGAACGCGATTCATCGCGACATCGAGCTCTTTCATGCCCATTTCGACCGAATTGACCACGGGCCCCTTGGCCTGATCTTCGAGACTTGCGGCGCGTCCATCCCAGAACTGGCCGGAGTAGAACGCCGAGTTCCACACGGTGGGCGCGCTGCGGCCGCCCATTTGCCCATGCACACCCATCGAAAACGGGCGGTTGTCTTCGCCGCCCAGCATGACGTTGTGGCAGGAATTGCAAGACACGGTGCCAGTCGACGAAAAGCGCGGGTCCATATAGAGCATGCGACCTAGTTCGACCTTCTCGGGCGTGGTCGGGTTGTCGGCGGGTTCGGGCGCCTTGTCGGGCAGGGCTTGCCACTGCGCATGAGCAAGCGGCGCGGCCAGACCAAGGGCGGCGATCAGTGCGAGCGAAAAGTGTCGGATATTGCGCATGGCTTACTCCGTCCTAAAGTAGTGAGCAAATTGTAATTTAGTAACAGCTAATATTTAGTGATTGACGTCACAACAGTCCGAACAGGCATAAGGCGCCATTTCAATCTGGCTCGGCGTGGGGATACTCAAGTCCGAGTCACGCCGCGAAAAGAAGTTAAAAGTCATCCGCCGTTGATGGCGGGCTGTGCTGTCAGTCGCTGTGCAAGGCGCGCGCGCCGGCCAGAATCATCCGCACCATGGTGCTGAGCTGATCGATCAGTTCGGCGTCTTTTTCGGCGGGCAGGTCGATCGCCGTGGCGCCGATGGCAAACACCAGTCGGGTCACCGCACGCGCGGCCAGTCTCGAGTCGTGAAGCTGGCTGCCCTGCGCCTGATTCAGCCGAATCAGGTCGGAGTGCAGTTCTTCCTCGAAGTAGGTCAGTTGTTTGTCCACGGCGGCCTTGAAGGCGTCCGAACCCGCCGTGCCCTCGCGCAGCAGGATGTGCAGCAGCGTGCTGTCGGCACGCAATTGCGCCACGAACACCTCAATCGAACTGCGCACGATGCTGCCGCCGTCGTCCGCGCGATGGCGGGCATTACCGATGATCCGACGCAGCGACTGCCCGGCCAGTTCGATCAAGGCCACCGCCAGTTCATCGGTGTCGCGAAAGTGGCGATAGAAACTGTTCGGCGCGATATCCGCCTCGCGCGCCACTTCGCGCAGACTCAAGGTGGACACGCTGCGATGTGGACCGAGCAGGCGCAGCGCGGCAGCGATCAGATCGTCGCGATTGATGCTCGGCTTGCGGCCAGGGCTGTGGTCCAGCGTCGGGTGGGTGGCGGGATTCAAGTGAACCGGACTCCGTGAGGCGAACGCATCATAGCCTCCGCAATTTCTGCACGTATTTATGCACACGTGTGCAGATATGTGTATATTGCCGCCATGTCTGACGCTCACACCGCGCCATCCCCCGTGGCAAGAGTTATCGAAACCGGCGCCTTGGGTCGCTGGGCGACCTGGTTCAACACCGAGGTCGCCGACTTCTGGCTTGCGCATGTGCATCCGCGCTGGCGGCTCAATCGCCTGATGGCACGCGTCGGCGAACGCCGACAGGCCGCGGAGGACGCGGTCAGTCTGGTCCTGCGAGTGCCGCGCCGTTGGCCGCTCGCCAAGGCAGGGCAACATGTCGATGTCACCGTCGACATCGATGGCATTCGCCACACCCGCAGCTACAGCCTGTCGGCGCCACCGTGCGATTTACGCCACATCGAAATCACCGTCGCCAAGGTCGAAGGTGGTACGGTCAGTGGGTACTTGGTGGACCATCTGCGCCCAGGCGACGCGTTGCAGATCAGCGCGCCCTACGGCGGACTGCGTTTGCCGGACGATACGAGTGCGCCCTTGCTCCTGCTGGCGGCGGGCAGTGGTATCACGCCCTTGCGAGCCCTGTTGTTGGAGGCCCTAGGGCGCAGCTGGCGGGGTCCGATCACGCTGGGCTACTGGGCACAGCGCGCGCAGTCCGTCTGCTTTGCCGAGCAATGGGCCGCGCTGGACGCAGAGCATCCGGGTCTGCGCGTCCACACCTTCCTGACCCGCGACCCGATTGCGCCCGCTGCGCGAATCAATGCGGAGGCACTGCGGCAACTTGCCCCCGATCTTGCCGAACGCCATGTGCTCGCTTGTGGCCCCTCAGGCTTTGTCAATCTGGCGCGGACTCTGTCTGCGCAGGCGCGCGCCTTTGATGCCGAAGGTTTTACGCCCGCAATAACGACTGTCGATGATCGCCGCACCGTGCGTGTCGAGCTGCATCGGCAGGGCATCACGCTCGATCTGCCCACCGACCAGCCCTTGCTCGCGGCGCTGGAATCGGTCGGACAGCGTCCCGCCCACGGGTGCCGGCAGGGCATTTGCAACACCTGCGCCTGTCATCGTCTCGGCGGAGCCAGTCGCGATCTGCAGCGCGATGCGCTGGCCACCGAACCGTCCACTTCCATCCGCCTGTGCGTGCACGCCGCCGCCGACGGTCTCGTTCTGGATCTTTGAATGAATTTTTCGCCGAAAAGCCGTGTCCTGACGCCGGCACAAACCGAGGCATTCGCACGCGAACTCGACGCGCTGCGCGCGCAGACCTTGCCCACGCTGGGCGCGCAGGACGCGCGTTACATCCGTCGGGTTTACGCCGCCGTCCGCTACCTCGGATTGCTGGGCCGCGCGCTGCTGGTGATCGGCGCCATCGTCGCCGGGCTGTGGTGGCCGGTGGCGTTCTGGCCGAGCTGGATCGCCGGTGTGGCATGCCTTGCGCTCTCCAAGATCCTCGAAAACATGGAGCTGGCGCACAACGTCATCCACGGCCAGTACGACTGGATGCGCGATCCGCGCTTCGAGGGGCAACGCTACGAATGGGACATCGCGGGCACCGCCGAAAACTGGCGCGTCACCCACAACTTCCGCCATCACACCTACACCAACATCCGTGGCATGGATGAAGACCTTGGCTATGGCCTGCTGCGCATCTTCCCGGAGCAGCGTTGGAAGCCGTTCTATCTCTTGCAGCCGGTCGTTTCCGTCATCTTCGCGATCCTGTTCGAATGGGGCATCGCTGCGCAGAATCTGCACCTGGGTCGCTGGTTCAAAGGTCGCATGAGCAACGCCGAACTGCGCCGTGCACTGCGCCCTGCGGCCGCCAAGGTCGGTCGCCAGATTCTGCGCGACTATGTCCTGATGCCGTTACTGGCGGGGCCGTTCTTCCTTCCCGTGCTGCTCGGTGCCGTGCTCGCCAACGTGATTCGCAACGTCTGGACGTGGGTAGTGATCTTCTGCGGTCACTTCACTACCGATGTCGTCACCTTTCCGAAATCGGTACTCAAGGACGAAACCCGAGGCCAGTGGTACCTGCGCCAATTGCATGGCTCCTCCAATCTGCGCGGCGGACGCCTGCTCGACCTGATGACCGGCAATCTCAGCCACCAGATCGAACACCACATGTTTCCCGAACTGCCCGCCAACCGCTACGCCGTACTCGGTGAGCACGTCCGCCGCATCTGCGCCGCCTATGGCCAGCACTACAACACCGGCAGCCTGCCGCGCCAATTCGCCCAGGTGATCTGGCGACTACTGCGGCATTCGTTGCCGAGCCGGCCGCGCAGCGAGCTAAGGGACATGAAGATGTTGACGGGTTGATTGCCCCAAGCATCGCTTTGCGCGATGGCACTGCCACCGCTGTGCTTAGTCGGCGGATCGCATCCAGCGCCACAAAGTCGTTCGCGATATGCCCCAGGCCTTTTGCAGAGCCTCGCGGCTGCCGTAGTGCGCGAGGGCTTCTTGAAGTGCCTTCGGGCTGGGGCGGGCGCTGTGCGATGGCGCTGACGTGGTTTGTCGATGGCGTGATGGTTCGGTTGTGGATGGGCGGTGCGCGGCCAGTTCGGGGGCGTGACGCAACAGCAGGTCCTGGTCGATACGCCCGTTTTCGGGGCGGCTGATCAATAGACGTTCCAGCAGGTTGCGCAATTCACGTACGTTGCCCGGCCAGTCGTGTTGCTGCAGCCGGTGCAGCGCCTCGGCATCGAATCGCAGGGGGGTGGAGGCGGTGCCGCGTGCACGCAGTCGCAGCAGCAGAGCATCGATCAGCGCGGGCAGGTCTTCGGGTCGCTCGCGCAGGCTGGGCATGGCGAGGCGAAGCACGTCGAGGCGGTAGAACAGATCGCGGCGGAAGCGACCTTGCTGGACCGCTTGCTGCAAATCGACATGGCTGGCGGCAATGATGCGGACGTCCACACTGTGTGCCTGCGTGGCACCCAGACGAAGCACTTCGCGTTCTTCCAATACACGCAACAGGCGGGTCTGCAGGCTGCCCGGCATGTCGCCGATTTCGTCCAGAAACAGGCTGCCGCGATCCGCCGCTTCGATCAGTCCGCTGCGACCACCGCGACGTGCTCCGGTGAACGCGCCATCGTCGTGGCCGAACAGTTCGGACTCCAGCAATGATTCGGGAATGGCACTGCAATTCACCGCCACAAACGGTCCGCGCCGTCGCGGGCTGTTACTGTGCAGGGCCTGTGCGGCGAGTTCCTTGCCGCTGCCGGATTCGCCCTGAATCAGCACCGTCGCCTCGCTTTGTGCGGCTTGCTGGATGCGCTCTCGCAACGCGCGCATGCGCGGGCTTTCGCCACTCAGATCATCCAGCCCGAAGCGGGTGGCGCTGCTGCGCCGACGTGGATGATCGCGGTGTTCCTGCAGCAAGGGGCGAGCGATATCCAGTGCGCTGTCGAAGGCTTGCCGAATCGACTCGGCGGAGTACATCAGTACGCCGGTCACGCCCGCCTGCTCGGCGAGATCGGTGACCAGTCCGGTGCCGACGATGGCGCCGACGCCGCGCGCGATCAGGTCGGCGACACAGGCGCGGGCGTCTTCGGCGGTGACGAAACTGCGCTGCGCGATGTCCAGGCCGAAACTGCGCTGGAACTCGGCGAATACCGGCAGATCGCTTTCGTGCGTGACCACGCCGATGCGTTCGCTGATCCGCCGTGCGCGGCTGAGTGCCTGCATCAGATCAAACCCGCTGGCGCGCACCAGAACCAGCGGTCGCGCCACGCGGTTGCGCAGATAGGCCGCATTGGAGCCCGCCGAAATCAGCACATCGCAGGTTTGTCGCTGCAAGCGTTGCCGAATGTGCTGCACGGCCTCGTCATAGCCGAGCGGAATCGCGTGGATCTCGGCGCGTCCGTCGAACTCGGGAATGACCTCGTTGAACAGCTGCGACAGGCGCGATACCGCCACCGTCCAGATGATCGGCAGGCGCGGGTTGGCGAGATCGGGGCGGCGCGGGTGCATGACGCGATTGTTTCATTTCAGGATGAAACATGAAACCGGAAATGTTTCATACAGTGAAACGCGCGGTCACGATGTATCGAGTGCGCCCAGCAACCGCGCGGTGCGAGCGCGGGTGACGCGATGCAGCATTGCTTGGCACGATGCTTGATGTAGAGCGAGCACGTCCTTCCATCGCCCCGAGGAGTCTTCCATGAGTCAGTCCACCGCCGGTGCCCGTTTCCGTGCCGCGCTCGCTGCCGAAAAGCCGCTGCAGATTCCGGGCGCGATCAATGCCAACCATGCGCTGCTGGCGAAGTCGGCCGGATTCAAGGCGATCTACCTGTCCGGCGGCGGTGTGGCGGCGGGTTCGCTGGGTTTGCCGGACCTTGGCATCTCGGGCCTGGATGATGTGCTGACCGACGTGCGCCGCATCACCGACGTGTGTGATCTGCCCTTGCTGGTGGACGTCGACACCGGATTTGGTCCGTCCGCCTTCAATGTGGCGCGCACGACGCGGTCGCTGATCAAGTTCGGCGCGGGCGCAATGCATATCGAAGATCAGGTCGGTGCCAAGCGCTGCGGTCATCGCCCCAACAAGGAGATCGTCAGCCAGCAGGAAATGGTCGACCGCATCAAGGCGGCGGTCGATGCGCGCACCGACGCCGACTTCGTGATCATGGCGCGTACCGATGCCCTGGCCGTGGAAGGTCTGGACAAGGCAATCGATCGCGCCGTGGCCTGCGTCGAAGCCGGTGCCGACGCGATTTTTCCCGAAGCCATAACCGAGCTGGCGATGTACAAGCAGTTTGCCGCCGCGGTGAAAGTGCCGGTGTTGGCGAACATCACCGAGTTCGGTTCGACCCCGTTGTTCACCGTTGACGAACTGGGCGCGGCCGATGTGGCGATGGTGCTGTATCCCTTGTCGGCGTTCCGCGCCATGAACAGGGCGGCGCTCAATACCTACACCGCGATTCGTCGCGATGGCACGCAGAAGGCGGTGCTGGACAGCATGCAGACCCGCATGGAGCTGTATGCCTCGATCGGCTATCACGACTACGAACAGAAGCTCGACGCGCTGTTCGCCCAGGCCAAGGCGCGCTGAGCGCCGACGTCTTCCCGTTTTCATCGAACACCCTTTCACGCAGGAGATCGACATGTCCGAATCCGCCGCCCCCGCACCCGGTTTCAAACCCAAGAAGTCCGTTGCCCTGTCGGGCACGGCTGCAGGCAACACCGCGCTGTGTACCGTTGGCCGCAGTGGCAATGATCTGCACTATCGTGGCTACGACATTCTCGACGTGGCGCGCGCTTGCGAGTTCGAGGAGATCGCCCATCTGCTGGTGCACGGCAAGCTGCCGAATCGCGCCGAGCTGGCGGCCTACAAGGGCAAGCTGAAGTCCCTGCGCGGCTTGCCCGCCGCGCTGAAGACCGCGCTGGAGCAACTGCCGCCCTCGGCGCATCCGATGGATGTCATGCGCACGGGGGTTTCCGTGCTGGGTTGTCTGACGCCCGAGAAGGACGACCACAACCACCCCGATGCACGCGGCATTGCCGACAAGCTGATGGCCTCGCTCGGCTCGATGCTGCTGTACTGGTATCACTTCAGCCACAACGGCAAGCGCATCGAGGTTGAAACCGATGATGACTCGATCGGCGGCCATTTCCTGCACCTGTTGCATGGCGAGAAACCGCGCGAGAGTTGGGTCAAGGCCATGCACACCTCGCTGGTGCTGTACGCCGAACACGAGTTCAATGCCAGCACCTTCACCGGTCGCGTCATCGCGGGCACCGGTTCCGATATGTACAGCTGCATCGCGGGGGCCATCGGTGCGCTGCGTGGGCCCAAGCACGGTGGCGCCAACGAAGTCGCATTCGAAACCCAGAAGCGTTATGACAGCCCGGACGAGGCCGAAGCCGACATCCGTGCGCGGGTCGAGCGCAAGGAAGTGGTGATCGGATTCGGTCATCCGGTCTATACCGTGTCCGATCCGCGCAATGTGGTGATCAAGCAGGTCGCCAAGGAGCTGTCCGATGAGGTCGGTTCGCGCAAGATGTTCGACATTGCCGAGCGTCTGGAGTCGGTGATGTGGGAGATCAAGAAGATGTTCCCCAATCTCGACTGGTTCAGCGCAGTTAGCTATCACATGATGGGCGTGCCGACCGCGATGTTCACCCCGCTGTTCGTCATCGCGCGTACCTCGGGATGGAGCGCGCACGTGATCGAGCAACGCATCGACGGCAAGATCATCCGACCCAGCGCCAACTACGTCGGACCGGAAGATCTGACGTTTGTGCCGCTTGCCGAGCGGAAGTAGTTGCCGCGCGGTCGCGTGTGTCGCGGGCGTGTGCGGCGATGACGCCTGGATGCCTGCGGCAAGGACGTGGATGCCCGCCTTCGCGGGCATGACGGGCAGGGGCGGCGACCTTTTCGTCATTCCCGCGAAGGCGGGAATCCACACGCGCAACCCGCGCGTTGACTGCTTCGCCAACTACGACGCAATGGATTGACAACGCAATAGATTTTCATCGCCGTGACAGCGTGGCATGGCCTGGACAAACCGGATGGAATCCCAATGAACAACGCGTTCCGTAAACCGCTTCCCGGCACCTCGCTGGAGTACTTCGACGCGCCTGCCGCGGTGGACGCGTTGCAGCCGGGTGCCTGGTCAAAGCTGTCCTACACCGCGCGCGTGCACGCGGAAAATCTGTTGCGCCGCGCCGAGCCCGGCAAGCTGGAGGACTACCTGCGGCAACTGATCGAGCGCAAGCGCGAGATCGACTTTCCGTGGTTTCCGGTGCGCGTGGTTTGCCACGATATTTTGGGACAGACCGCACTGGTCGACCTGGCGGGCCTGCGCGATGCCATCGCCGATCAGGGCGGCGATCCGGCCAAGGTGAACCCGGTGGTGCCGGTGCAGTTGATCGTGGATCACTCGCTGGCGGTGGAACACGGCGGTTTCGAGAAGGATGCGTTTGCGCGCAATCGCGCCATCGAAGACCGCCGCAACGATGACCGCTTCCACTTCATCGACTGGACCAAGCGCGCCTTCCGCAACGTCGATGTCATCCCGCCCGGCAACGGCATCATGCATCAGATCAATCTGGAGCGTATGTCACCGGTTATTGCCGTGCAGGAAGGCGTGGCCTTCCCGGACACCTGCGTTGGCACCGACTCGCACACCCCGCATGTCGACGCACTGGGTGTCATCGCTATCGGCGTTGGCGGGCTGGAAGCCGAGAACGTGATGCTGGGTCGCGCCTCCTGGATGCGCTTGCCGGACATCATCGGCGTGCGACTCACCGGCCAGCGTCAGCCGGGCATCACGGCGACCGACATCGTGCTGGCGCTGACCGAATTCCTGCGCAAGGAAAAAGTAGTCGGTGCCTACCTGGAGTTCCATGGCGAAGGCGCTAAGGCGCTGACCTTGGGTGATCGCGCGACGATCTCCAACATGGCACCGGAATACGGCGCGACGGCGGCGATGTTCTTCATCGACGACAACACCCTCGACTACCTGCGGTTGACCGGACGCGAGGACGCGCAGGTCGTGCTGGTCGAGCGCTACGCAAAGCAATTGGGCTTGTGGGCCGACCAACTGACCGAGGTCGACTACGAGCGCTGCCTGCACTTCGATCTGTCGAGCGTGGTGCGCAACATGGCGGGGCCGTCGAATCCGCACAAACGCCTGCCGACCTCGGCACTGCAGGAGCGCGGGATTGCGGTGGGGCTCGACGCGGCGCGCGCGCAGGAAGCAAAGGGGCAGATGCCGGACGGCGCGGTCATCATCGCGGCCATCACCTCGTGCACCAATACCAGCAACCCGCGCAACGTCATCGCCGCCGCCTTGCTGGCGCGCAACGCGAATGCCCGTGGACTGGTTCGCAAACCCTGGGTCAAGACCTCGCTGGCACCGGGATCGAAAGCGGTGCCGCTGTATCTGGAGTCGGCGGGTCTGCTTTCCGACCTGGAAGCGCTGGGCTTCGGCATCGTCGCCTTTGCCTGCACCACCTGCAATGGCATGAGCGGTGCACTCGATCCGAAGATCCAGCAGGAAATCATCGAGCGCGATCTGTATGCCACGGCGGTGCTGTCCGGCAACCGCAATTTCGATGGACGCATTCATCCGTATGCCAAGCAGGCCTTCCTCGCTTCGCCGCCGCTGGTCGTGGCCTACGCCATCGCGGGCACGGTTCGCTTCGATATCGAACGCGATGTGCTGGGCGTCGATGCGCAGGGCCGGGAAGTGCGTCTGAAGGACATCTGGCCCAGCGACGCGGAGATCGATGCGATCGTCGCCGCGCACGTCAAACCCGAGCACTTCCGTGCCGTCTATGAGCCGATGTTTGCGCGCTCCGGCGCGCAGGCGGAAAAGGTCAGTCCGCTCTATCCGTGGCGTCCGCAAAGCACCTACATCCGCCGCCCGCCTTACTGGGAAGGCGCCTTGGCGGGCGAGCGCGGATTGCGTGGCCTGCGACCTCTGGCGGTGCTGGGCGACAACATCACCACCGATCATCTGTCGCCGTCCAACGCGATCCTGCTCGACAGTGCCGCTGGCGAGTATCTGGCGCAGATGGGTTTGCCGGAAGAAGACTTCAATTCCTACGCCACGCATCGCGGCGATCACCTCACCGCACAGCGCGCCACCTTTGCGAACCCGACCCTGATCAATGAGATGGTGGTGGTCGATGGTGCGATCAAAAAGGGCTCGTTGGCGCGTATCGAACCCGAAGGTCGGATCACCCGCATGTGGGAGGCCATCGAAACCTACATGCAGCGCAAGCAACCGCTGATCATCGTTGCGGGTGCCGACTACGGTCAGGGCAGCTCGCGCGACTGGGCGGCGAAAGGTGTCCGTCTGGCGGGTGTCGAAGTCATCGTCGCCGAAGGCTTTGAGCGCATCCATCGCACCAACCTGATCGGCATGGGCGTGCTGCCACTGGAGTTCAAACCCGGCGACACGCGCAAGACCTACGCGATTGACGGCACCGAAACCTTCGACGTGGTCGGCGAACGCACCCCGCGCGCCACACTCACCTTGCGCATCCAGCGTCGCAACGGCGAGTGCATCGAGGTGCCGGTCACCTGTCGACTGGATACCGCCGAAGAAGTGTCGATCTATGACGCAGGCGGCGTACTGCAGCGCTTCGCGCAGGATTTTCTGGCGGGCAAGGTCTGATCATGCAAGGAAGGTCGATGAGCGCAGCGCCACAACTCAGGATTCCCGCCACCTATCTGCGCGGTGGCACGTCCAAGGGCGTGTTCTTCCGCCTTGAGGATTTGCCGGAAGCCGCACGGATTCCCGGTCCCGCGCGGGACCGATTGCTGCAACGGGTGATCGGTTCGCCCGACCCGTATGGCAAGCACACCGATGGCATGGGCGGTGCGACCTCGTCGACCAGCAAATGCGTGATCCTGTCGCCGAGCACGCAGCCGGATCACGACGTGGACTACCTGTACGGGCAGGTGTCGATCGACACCGACTTCGTCGACTGGTCGGGCAATTGCGGCAATCTGTCGACCGCCGCGGGCGCCTTCGCGCTGCACGCGGGCTACGTCGCGGCGGAGCGGATTCCCCAGAATGGTGTCTGCCGCGTGCGTATCTGGCAGGCCAATATCGGCAAGACCATCATTGCGCATGTGCCGGTGAACGGCGGTCAGGTGCAGGAGACCGGCGACTTCGAACTCGACGGCGTTACCTTTCCGGCGGCCGAGATCGTGCTGGAGTTCCTCGATCCGTCCGATGAAGGCGAAGGTGAGGGCGGCGGTGCATTGTTTCCCACCGGCAATCTGGTCGATGAACTGGATGTGCCCGGCGTGGGCACGCTGAAGGCGACGATGATCACGGCGGGCATTCCCACCGTGTTCGTCAATGCCGCCGACATCGGCTATGACGGCACCGAACTGCAGCCCGCGATCAACGAGGACAAGGCTGCACTCGCCCGGCTCGAAGCCATCCGCGTCGCCGGCGCCTTGCGCATGGGCCTGATCCGCACGCCGGAAGAAGCACTCAAGCGTCAGCACACGCCGAAGATCGCCTTCGTCGCCGCACCCGCGACCTACAGCGCGTCCAGCGGCAAAGTGATCGATGCCGACAGCATCGACCTCAACGTACGCGCCCTGTCGATGGGCAAATTGCACCACGCCATGATGGGCACCGCCGCCGTGGCGATTGGTACTGCAGCAGCCATTCCGGGCACCCTGGTGAATCAAGCGGCCGGTGGCGGCGAGCGCAGCGCGGTGCGCTTCGGTCATCCCTCCGGCACGCTTCGCGTCGGCGCGGAAGCGCGTTGCGACGACGGACAGTGGGTGGTGACCAAGGCCATCATGAGCCGCAGTGCGCGCATCCTGATGGAAGGCTGGGTGCGCGTGCCTGTGGATACGTCGAGCGCCTGAGGAACAACGCAAGGTCTCAGATATTCAAGGCCCTTCCACCATCCACGCGGAGGATCTGGCCAGTGGTGTAGTGGGCGTCCATGATCAGCCAGCGCACCGCTTCGGCGATATCGTCCGGGTGGCCGGTGCGTTGCAGGGCGGTGCGTTGCAGCAGGCTCTGTTGTGCCGCTGCCGATTTGCCTTCGTCCGGCCACAGGATAGCGCCCGGTGCGACGGCGTTGACACGGATGTGCGGGCCGAGATCGCGCGCCAGTGACTGCGTCATCATCACCAGTGCCGCCTTGGCCATACAGTAGATCGGATGGTCTGGAAGCGGACGCTCGGCGTACACGTCGGCCAGATTGACGATGCAGCCCTGCTGCGCGCGCAGTGCGGGTGCCGCCGCCTGCGACAGAAAGAACGGCGCGCGGGCGTTGCTGGCGAACAATTGGTCCCAGTCTTCCTGGCTGGCCTGCCCGACGGGCGTTGGCTTGAACGCGGAGGCGTTGTTGATCAGCGCGTGCAGTTGGCCGAAACGCTGCAGAGTGGCATCGACAAGACGCGTTGGCGTTGCAGGGTCAGCCAGATCGGCGGCCAGCGTCAGCACACTGTCGGGTCGCTCGGCCTCCAGTGATTCCTGCAAAACCTGCATCGGCTCGGCGGAACGCTGGTAGTGCAACACCAGATCGAAGCCTGACGAGTGCAGACGGCGGGCGATGACGGCGCCGATCCGGCGTGCCGCACCGGTGATCAAGGCGACAGGGCGTGTGTGCGTGCTACCCGGAACAGAGGAGGGCATGGATTATCCTTGCGTTTTTGCGGCAGCAGTTTCCGCCGCCCTATCTGAAGATTTCATCATGATCCCGATGGACCTGCCCGAGCCAGACGCCGATGCGCTGGCGCACAGTGCGCGCTTGCAACAGGCGATTGCACAACAGATTGCGAGCGAAGGTGGCGCGATTCCGTTTTCGCGTTTCATGGAGTTGGCCTTGTATGCGCCGGGTCTTGGCTACTACAGCGCGGGTGCCAGCAAGTTCGGCGCGGCGGGTGATTTTGTTACCGCGCCTGAGTTGGGGTCGCTGTTTGCGAACTGCATTGCGCAAGCGATCACCCCGGTGCTGCGCGCGATCGGCGACGATGCCGACGTGCTGGAACTCGGCGGCGGCAGCGGTGCCTTCGCGGTCGATGCGCTGACGGCCTTGACTCGCATGCAGGGTTTGCCACGGCGCTACGCGATTCTGGAACCGAGTGCCGACTTGCGGCAGCGTCAGCAGGCACATGCCAGCGCGCATCTGGCCCCGGAGGTGTTCGCCCGCATGGAGTGGCTGGACCGGCTGCCGGATGCCGATTGGCGCGGCGTGCTGTTCGCCAACGAGGTACTGGACGCCCTGCCGACCACCCGCTTCGAATGGCGCGCGGGCGAGGTGTGGGAGCAGTGGGTGGCGGTCGAAGACGGACAGTTTGTCTGGCAGGCTCGACCGGCGGATGGACTGGTTGGCGGCGCGGTGCGGCATCTGCGCAAGGATCTGGATGATCCGCAGTGGGAAGACGGTTACCTGTCCGAATGTCTGCCGCAACTGCCCTATTGGCTGGACGCCGTGTGTGGATCGCTGGCGCAAGGGCTGGCCCTGTTTGTCGACTATGGCTATCCGCGTCGCGAGTTCTACCTGCCCGAACGCCGCAGCGGAACGCTGTCGTGTTTCTACCGGCATCGCACCCACGATCGGCCGTTTCTGTGGCCCGGCTTGCAGGACATCACGGCCTCGGTGGATTTCACTGCGTTGGCCGAAGCGGGCCGTCACGCCGGGCTCGATCTGGCGGGCTACACCTCGCAGGCGGCCTTCCTTTTGCAGCACGGGCTGGAACGTCACGCCGCGCCCGATCCGCAGGACGCCATCGCATCGCATCGCCGGGCGCTGCAAGCCAAGCGCTTGATCCTGCCATCCGAAATGGGCGAGCGTTTCCAGGTGATGGGTTTGAGTCGTGGCATGGATTGCGAGGCGCTGTTCGCGATGGGGGATCAATGTCATCGCTTGTGAGTCGCCTGTGGCATCGCCGTCCGCTGTGGTGGGCGCTGAATGCAGGGGTGTTGATCGTGATCGCGCTCGCCTCGCTGCTGTCGCCGAGCAATCTGCCGGTATCGACCGGTGGTCACGACAAACTCTGGCATGCGACGGCGTATTTCGTTGCGGCGCTGCTTTGGCGACCCCTGCTGCGGCGACCGCCGTCGTTGGTCGTTGTCTGGATCGGCCTGGTCGCTTATGGCGCGCTGATGGAGGTGCTGCAGGGCATCGGCGGCGTGCGCAGTTTCGAGTGGCTGGACATGCTGGCGAATGGCAGCGGCGTGACGGCGGCGACGCTGCTGCTGGCTCTGCTGTGGCGATGGGTTTTGCCACCGCGATAACGCTTTTGCGGGTATGGTTCAGGCCCACTCCTTGACTGGGCCTGTCATGCCAGCCACCGCCAAGGGCGCGATGCCGCGCCAGATTCCCTTCATCATCGGCAACGAAGGTTGCGAACGTTTCAGCTTCTACGGGATGCGCAACATCCTGGTGCAGTTCCTGATCACCTCGACCTTGCTGCAGCACATCACCGCCGGTGGCGAGCGCGAGCTGGCGGCCAAGGATCTGATGCACACCTTCATGATCGGGGTGTATTTCTTTCCGCTGCTCGGCGGTTGGTTGGCGGACCGGTTTTTCGGCAAGTACAACACCATCCTCTGGTTCAGCCTGATCTACTGCGCGGGCCATGCCTGTCTGGCTTTGTTCGAGCACAACGCGACCGGGTTCTTCACCGGCCTCGGGCTGATCGCGCTCGGCGCGGGCGGCATCAAACCGCTGGTGTCGTCCTTCGTCGGCGATCAGTTCGATCAAAGCAACAAGCATCTGGCCAAGATCGTCTTCGATGCCTTTTACTGGATCATCAACTTCGGTTCCTTGTTTGCCTCGCTGTTGATGCCGCTATTCCTCAAGCATTACGGGCCGAGCGTGGCATTTGGTATTCCCGGTCTGCTGATGTTCGTCGCCACTGCGATTTTCTGGTTTGGTCGCCACCGTTATATCAAGGTGGAGGTCAATCGCGTCGGCGACCCGGATGCCTTTTCACGCATTCTGCGCACGGCATTGATGACGCGCGTGGCAGGGCGTGGTCGCCCTGGTCTGGTGTTGGCGGTCGTCGGTGTGATCGCGGCGCTGGCCACCTTGTTGATGATTCCGCAACTCGGTTTCGTGATTGCCGCCTGCCTGGCGCTGGTGTTGCTGATTGCCGGTGTGGGCGGTGGTGCCTGGCTGCAACTCGAACGCGCACGCGGCCAGCACGCCGATGCGGCGATTGATGGCGTGCGCAGCGTGCTGCGCGTGTTGGTGATTTTTGCGCTGGTCACGCCCTTCCACTCGCTGTTCGATCAGAAGGCCTCGACCTGGGTGATTCAGGGCAATGCGATGAGCAAGCCGGACTGGTTCGTGGCCTCGCAAATGCAGGCGCTGAATCCGCTGCTGGTGATGTTGCTGATCCCCTTCAACAACCTCGTGTTGTATCCGGCTTTGCGCAAGTTCGGCTTCGAGCCGACCGCGCTGCGCCGCATGGCCGCCGGCATCGCCTTCAGCGGCTTGGCGTGGATCGCCATCGGTGGCCTGCAGGTGGTGATGGATGCGGGCGATCCACTGTCGATCCTGTGGCAGATCCTGCCCTATGCCTTGCTGACGTTTGGCGAAGTGCTGGTGTCGGCGACCGGTCTGGAGTTCGCCTACAGCCAGGCCCCGCAGTCGATGAAAGGCGTGGTGATGAGCTTCTGGAACCTCACCACAACGGTCGGCAATCTGTGGGTGCTGATCGCCAACGCGGCGGTGCGTAACGACAGCGTGACCAGCCACATCGGCGCAACCGGTCTAAGCGTGGCGGCCTTCCAGATGTTTTTCTTCGCGGCCTTCGCCCTGGTCGCCGCTGTCGTCTTCGCGTGGTATGCACGGCGCTATCGGGTCGTGGACAACTACCGGCCAGCGGGATAACACGTTAGGTGGGAAACGCCAGCGCGCCGGTTCGTCTAGATGGATCCAACCCAACAGGAAGTAAGGCATGACTCAGGTCGCGTTCGAATCACATCGCCAGCCCGGCCTGCAATTGCTGCCGATTGGCCGCGACGGCGACGTTGCCGTCGATTTCGTCGGCGCGCATGAGGCGGTCGCAGGCGTGCTTGCGGCGATGCGTGACCTCTACGCACGGCGAGGTTTTGTGCCGCCGTGGACGGGTTACCTCGCGGTTGAGAACGGCGTTGCTGTTGGCACCTGCGGTTTTGCGGCCCCGCCGGACGACGGCGTGGTCGAAATCGCCTACTTCAGTTTCCCCGGCAACGAGGGACGCGGACTGGCTACGCGCATGGCGGCGGAATTGCTGGCGCTTGCCATGCCGCTCGCGCGGCAGAATCGATATCAGGTGATTGCCCACACCTTGCCCGAGGAAGGACCGTCGCCAGTGATCCTGCGCAAGCTCGGCTTCGAGTGGCTGGGCGAAATCGCGCATCCCGAGGACGGCCCGGTGTGGAAGTGGGGTTTGCGCTCGCTCTGAACGTTGCTGCGGGCGGCTGTCCTCCCGGTTTGCTGAATGCCGTATTGGTTGCTCAGACAATCCAGCCAAGCAGGCGAATCGCATGCGCCGCATCGTGTATCGAGAGACAGACTGGCCGCGTCGGATCGGTCTGATCCTGGGCGGCCTGTGCGTGGTCGCGAACGCCAGTGCTCAGGTCCTGCCGAGCTTCCCCGGTGCAGAAGGATTTGGTGCGGTGGCCAGCGGCGGACGCGGCGGTCAGGTATTGACGGTCACGACGCTCGCGGCCGATCCCGCCGGACAGCAGCCCGGCAGTCTCAACTGGGCACTGCGGCAGTCCGGCCCGCGAACCATCGTGTTTGCGGTAAGTGGCGTGATTCACGCTTATGCGGACATCGTGCACGGCGATGTGACCATCGCCGGACAGACCTCGCCCGGCGGCATCACCGTGCGCGGCATCGTTTGCGATGGTCACTACGAGCGCAATGTCTGCGACAACCTCGTCATCCGCCATCTGCGCAGCCGTCCGGCCTGGACCGATGCGCTGCCAGTGGGCGGCACGCGTCTGGATGATGCATTGCGGCTGGATGGCGTGAATCGCGTGATGCTCGATCACCTGTCGCTGGCACATGCCACCGACGAAGTGATGCAGATCAGTTGGGCCAGCGATGTCAGTCTGCAGCACAGCGTGCTGGCCGAAACCGTCGGTGGACACGCTGAGCTCGGCGGCGTGCTGATGAACTACGCGCACGTCGACCATCCACAGGATCGCCTCAGCCTGCACCACAACCTGTGGTTCCGACTGAGTGGCCGGATGCCGGAGATCACCTGCGAAGCCAGCAGCTACGACAACGAAGCGCCCCGCATCGACGCCTGCCAGAACACGCCGCTGCAACTGGAACTCAGCAATAACCTGTACGCCGATCCGGGCTTCCCGATCTGGTATGGCCGCTGGGTGGATGGCAACGAGGCCGCCGGGCCCTATCGCGTGCAACTCAACCTGCGCGGCAATCTGTTTCTGCCACGCAGCGGTCATCCGTATGGGATTGCCGCCAGCGACCTGCTGGCCGAGCCGCAGAACAGTGTTTACGCGGACGACAATCGCAATCCTGCCTATCCGGGCGAGGTCGACTACGCCCTGTTCTACTGCTGCAACGACTTCCCGCTAAATCACCCGAATACCGGCTTCGGCGTCGCCAACCGCCGCAGCGAACCGCATCCGTTTCCACCGATCAGTCTGCACGCGGCACTCAGCCTGCCGCAGACCCTGCCCGGCAAGGTCGGACGGTTGCCGAATGACGCCATGGATCGACGCATCGCCGACACAACCCGTGGCGCCGTGTTTCCCGCCACGCCCTACGGAACGCCGCTCGCCAACGACGCCCTGGTGCTCGATTTCGATCCCGAAAATCCGCCCGCCGCGGCGCCGGACAGCGATGCCGATGGCCTGCCCGATGCCTTCGAGTCGGCCCACGGCCTGAACCCGAATCTGTACTCCCCCAATGGCACCACACTCTCGCTGCCACTGCTCGGCGTGGCGGGCTACACCGACCTGGAGGTTTACCTCCACCTCGCCGCACTCGCCCTGCAGGAAGAGAGTGCGGCAGCATTGTTTGCGAGTGGGTTCGAGTGACAGGGCAGGCGGTCACTGCTTGCGGTAGCGGGCGGGAACGTGCAGTGCGAAACCATCGATCATGTGAAGCCGGATGAGGCATTTGCAGGCCGTTGATTCGTTGGGCCAACGAACTTTCTCAGGTCTTTAACGAGACATCCCAATCGGCCAGGCTCGCGAAGCGCTCCAGCACAGTGGAGGCCCAGAAGGCAGCGTCATATTGCAAGACATGTTGGCGCATGGATGCCATTCGCCTGCGACGCTCGGCCTCGGACATGTCGATGGCGCGTTCAATGGCCTCGTCCATCTGGATCAGGCTGTACGGGTTGGTGAGAATGGCCTCGGGCAACTCGACCGCCGCGCCGGCGAATTCTGAAAGAACCAGCAGTCCGTCGCCGTCGACACGCGCCGCGACATACTCTTTTGCCACCAGATTCATGCCGTCGCGTAGTGGCGTGATCCAGGCGATCTCGGTGGCGCAGTAGGCGGCCACCACTTCCTCGAACGGCATTGGTCGTGTCGACAGCGTGATAGGCGACCAGTCGATTCGGCCGAACTTGCCGTTGATGTGGCCGACCAGTTGTTCGATCTCACGCTGCGCCGCCTTGTAGACCGTCATGCCGTCCGCCGCCGCTGCGGCGACGAGCAGTAGACGAACGCGCCCGTGCAAATCCTTTCGGCGCTCCAGCAGTCGGGTGTAGGTCTCAAGTTGCTGCCGAATACCCTTCACGTAGTCGACGCGGCCAACAGACAGGATTCGCGTTCCGCCACCCAGATCACCGACGATTTGTGTGCTTCGTTGCTGCACTTCCGGTCGACTGGCAACCTCACCGATGTAGTCCGCGGGCACCGCAATCGGCAGGCTGTCGATATGGATGCGACGCGAACCCACCTTCACGGAGATCGGCATGCGGCGCTCCGAGAGTGCCTGACCCGTGGCTCCCATCCAGCGCGGCACCGGCGCGTCTTCGATTTCGACATCGTCGCGCAGTGCCTCCACAAGCTGGCAGAAATTTCGTGCATAACGGGGGATGTGAAACCCGATCTGGTCACAGGCGAGCAACGAGTCGAGAATCTCGTTTCGCCAAGGCAGCATCGCGAACAGATCCGGCGCCGGAAACGCCGTGTGATGGAAGAACGCGATCCGAAGATCCGGTCGTAAACGACGAATGAAACCGGGCACAAGCCACAGGTTGTAGTCATGCACCCAGACGACTGCGCCGGGCGAGGCGGCTTCGCACGCGGCAGCCGCGAAGCGACGATTGACTTCACGGAACGTGGTCCAGCGGGTGTTGTATGTCGCGTAGTGGCTGGGAAACGAATTGATCACCGGCCACAGCGCTTCCTTCGAGGTGATGTGATAGAACTGGGATATCTCCTCGGCGCTCAACCTTACCCGGACGACCTGATAGTCGCACCGCTCGCCGTGTATTCGAACCGTCGTGCTCGTCGTCGAGTCGCCCAGCTTGCCACTTGACCGGGTCCATGCGACCCAGCAGGCATCGTCAACGCGTTCGAAGAATCCCCTCAGTGTCGGGATGATGCCGTTGGGGCTGCGATGCTCCCGGTACTCGACTTTGCCATTCGTCGTCAGTTCCTCAAGTGGCTGTCGGTGGTAGACGATGACGAGGCTGGTCATTTCCCTTTTCCCTATGGTTTGCGTGAAGTGCTTCGAGGAGCGGGAGAATGGCTCCCGCGCCAGGAATATCGCCGCGCAGGACATTCGGCATGTCGGCAACCCGCGCGAGCAACGTGGGTTCACTCTCGCCCACGGCGACGCCACGCAAGCCAGTCTGGAAAAGGGAAAGGTCATTCATCGTGTCGCCCGCGACCAGAACGCGCTCGCGGGCGAGATTCAAGCCATCCAGCAGTCGAAGCAGTGTCGAACCCTTGTTCACGCCGCGCGGCAGTACGTCGAAATAACGCCCCGCTGACGCAAGCGGGTCGAACCCGGCCTCTCGAACAAGATGTTCGATGGCGTCCAGCGGGAGTGTCTCGTCATAGAAGTAGGAAAGTCGGCGCCCCTCGACCACGGGCTGCGGCTCAAGCGCGGGAAACGCGGCAGCGAGTGTTTGCGACATCGTTTGCGCGCGAAGCGGGCACCAGGATTCCGCCAGCCACGCCTCAATCTGCGGGTCGGGAACCCAATCCGGCCCGAGCAGGGCACTGGTGCCGACGTTGGCGATCAGGTGATCCGGCTGCAACGGGAGTTCGTCCAGAACGTCACGCATCGTTGTCAGGCTGCGGCCCGTGACATAGATCAGCACGACATCACTGCGATGTGTGGCGATCCAATCGTAGAGTGCGCTTCGGTGCTGCGGACTGCCTCCCAGGAAGGTCCCGTCGAGATCCGTCGCGAGGACCGTTTTCATGTGGGCGTTGGCCTTGCTGCGTCGGTATGCAGGTAAATCGTCTGACTCGGGAACGCGAAACCGATGGCGGCTTCCCGGAAGCTTTCCATCAGCGCGAGATTGATCTTCTGTTGAACGTCCATGTACAGGGCGTAGTCCGGCTCCGATATCCAATAGACGGCCTCGAAGTCGAGGCTGGACGCGCCGAATGTGGTGAAGTGAGCACGCTCGAAGCGCACGCCGTCGTTGGCTTCAACAGCCTTTCGCACCAGGCCGGGAATCAGTTTGACGTCATCCGATGGCGTCGAGTACTCCACACCGAAGCGCAACAGAACACGGCGTTCGCGCATCAGGCGGTAGTTACGCAGGCGGCTCTGGGTGAGATCGGCGTTGCCGAAGACGATGATTTCGCCATCCAGACTGCGGATTCGCGTGGTTTTGATCCCGATGTTCTCAACGGTTCCGCTGAAGCCGTCGACAATGATGAAGTGTCCGAGTTCGAATGGTTTATCGAACAGGATGGCGAAGTAAGCGAACAGGTCGCCGAGGACTTTCTGCACGGCCAGACCAACGGCGATGCCGCCGACGCCCAAACCGGCGACGAGCGTACCGACGTCCACGCCGAGATTGTCCAGCAACGTAACCGCAACAATGGTCCAGACGCCGAAGCGTGCGGCAACGCTGAGCGCAGCGAGCCCCGTTCCGACCTGGCCACCCTCTGCGGCGCTGCGTGCATCGCGCGCATGGCGAATCGAGTAGTCCAGAAATGCGGTGACGACCAGCGCGGCTTGCACGGCCACGGCAATCCACGCGGAAGAGCGCAGAACATCCGCCACCACGGTCGGCACGCTGGCGGCCAATGCAGCAGCGACGGCAACCGGGAGACACCAGATCCAGCGCAGGGCAGCGAGTGCATGCCCTATCGCATCATCGATTCGATTTCGGGTTCCCGAGGACCAGCGTTGAATCGCCGGAGAGATCACCTTTCTCGCGAGAACCACTACGCCCCACCATGCGACGGCAATCGAGAAACCCAGCAAGGGGTCAGCCATCGATGACCATAGCGGGAGCGCTTCCTGCCATGAGTTCATGCCCTCAGGGTAGTACCTCGCGGCGCAATAGCCAACCCCGAATCGACTTGATGTGATGTGTTGGCGTCAACGGGACCGCCTGCTCGTTTGAAAAACGTTGCGCTGCGATGCCTGTGCGGACGCACGCGTCGAGGTCCCGCGCATCGCCTTCAGGCTGCCATCTGGAACGCGAAGGCGATCACAGCCTTGAACGAATCCGTCAGGGCATCAGGCTGATCCACGACATCACCTATTACTACCATGCCCACCAACGCCTGACCGGAACCCACGACCGCCTCAGCGCCTCGTCACCGAGTACGTGGTCGACAGTGGATTCGTCCGGTCCGCGTCGGCGGCGTCAATGGGCGTCGGTTTAATGAACCCCGTGATTTGTCGTTAGCCTTGGTGCTGGATGACGTTCGTCGGTATGGCGGCTGTCTGTCGCCAGGGTTTGCCTTACCCTGCATCCTTGCTTCGGTGTTCGCAGGCCTGCATGCCATGTTTCCACGTTTGATTTGGTGTCTTGCGATTCCCGTCTTGGTTCTGCTGCTGTTTGCGACAGACGTGCGCGCAGCGACGCCGGTATCGTTGCCAACATCGCCGCGCGCCGAGCGGGCGCAGCAGGAGGCGCAGCGGCGTTTGCAGCACGCATTGCAGGCGCTGGGTCTGCATGCCGGAAGTCCGGTCTATCTGCGTATCTTCAAGCAGGAGTCGATGCTGGAGTTGTGGATGGCGCGGGGCGAGGAGTACGTGCTGTTCAAGCGTTATCCGATCTGTCGTTGGTCGGGTGCCTTGGGGCCTAAGAAGCGCGAGGGCGACGGTCAGGCACCGGAAGGCGTTTACGCGCTGCGCGCCGGGTCGTTGAATCCGAACAGTGCCTATCACCTGGCGATGAATCTGGGGTTTCCGAACCGGTTGGATCGCGCGCTGGGGCGTACCGGCAGTTTTCTGATGATCCATGGGCGATGCGTGTCGATCGGTTGCTATGCGATGGGCGACGAGGCGATCGAGGAAATCTATACGCTGGTCGCCATGGCCTTGGCGGCGGGTGTCCGTGAGGTGCCCGTGCATGCGTTTCCTTTCGTGCCGAGTCGCGCGGCGTTGCGCCGTCATGTGCGCTCGCCATGGATCGATGGCTGGCGTGATCTGGCCGCGATCTACACCGAGTTCGAGCGGCATCGGCAACCGCCCGTGGTGCGTATCGAGGGGAATCGGTATCGACTGCAGGCGGTGGAGTAGATCTGCCAATGCAGCGATTGATCGCGTGTTTCCCCGTTTGCCGACCACCTCAGGACCTCGCATGAAATCGAAGCTCGTCCGCACTGCTGTCGCCTTGCTGAGTGCGGGCTGGTTGATTCCTCTTTGGCTGAGCGTGCAGTTTCATCTGGACTTCCTGCGCTTGGAGCTGTGGCCCCGTGTTGTCGGGCAGCCTGCGCTCAACTCGTTCCCCTACCTCAGTGCGTCCAGCACCTTGTTCAGCATGGCCTGTGTCTGGCTGGGCGTGGTCATCCTGTTCTGGAGCAGTCAGGCGTGGTCGTGTTTGCAGGCCAAGAACGCCTGATTCCAACCAAATCTTTGGGTGATCCGTACGCGGATCAGGTGCTCACTGCGGACTGATCGACGAAGTCCTCGGCCGATGTCCGCAGCCATTCGATCAGGGCGCTCAGGGGCATAGGTTCGGCGATCACGAAGCCTTGCGCCTGATCGCCGCCGAGTGCGGCCAGTAGCTGCTGGGTGCTTCCGTCTTCCACGCCCTCGGCTCACCGCCAGTGGCGCGCAGGCGGATCAATGCTTCGGCGCACGTACAGTTGCCGACGCGTCATCGACGACGCGGTGTTCGCGCACCGGCACGCCTCGGATTGCCCAAAGTGTGCCGGATGGCGGTGCGCGACGTCGCGATGTACTCAGAGCAAGGACAGTCCCGCCAGAGCCAGCGCAGCCGGTGCCGCCTGCACGAACAGAATCTTGCGACTGACCGTCGCGGCGCCGAACAGACCGGCGACCAGAACGCAAAGCAGGAAGAAGATCTTGATGGCGAAGCCTTCGGCACCGAGCACCAAACCCCAGATCAATCCGGCGGCGAGAAAGCCGTTGTAGAGGCCCTGATTGGCGGCCAGCACCTTGGTGACTTTCGCCTTCTCCTCCGACAATCCGAAGGCGCGTCGTCCGTAGGGCGTGTCCCACAGGAACATTTCCAGCACTAGGAAGTAGCCGTGCAGCAAGGCGACCAGTGCGATCAGCACGTCCGTGCCGCCTGCCAGTAACGATGTCATGCCGTGTCTCCGCGCGAGTGGACTTGGCTGGCGGTGGTCGCCAATTAAGCCCGCATTCCAGCACGAATCGCGTGTTCAGTCGCGCACCAGCGTCCAGCTCACGCGGATCTGTCCGCCTTGCACCGCTTGGGTGAACTCTCCGGACTGGATCGGCCCTGGCTTTGGACCGATGTCGAGCACGGCAAGCGGCAGCGCGTTGGCGCTTTCCATGCGGGCGGCGTTGCCATTGCCCGCATCGCGAGTGAATCCCTGCGCACTGGGCGAGATGATCCGATAGCGCGTCTCGCCGCGTTCGAGATCGGTTTCGACGCTGATCAAGGTTTGCCCGGACTCGATCGTGGCGCGGTCATGCGTGAGCACCGGCGGTTCGACACCCATCAGGGTGGGATCAACCAGTTGGATCGAGTCATTGACGGTGATGGTTCCACCGCAGTCGTCATGCAAACCCGACGACGCTGAAACGTGTCACGTGGCCAACGTGGATGTGACCAAGGGTTGCGGTCAGGGTCGTGCAAGGCAAGGAGCCTGTCGGACTGGAAGGGGAAATCTGTCCTCGCGAAGCCGACTTTTCGTCTCGATCATTTCTGCCGCGCAGGCTCTTGGCAAACGCTGTCCTCGCCGAGCCGGCTTTTGCTTCGACTGTTCAAGTTCGACCGGCTCCAGGTGTTAAACGATCAACCCGACCTCAGTTAAGGTCGAATCCATGCTGGAACAGGCCGTTGCTTGACTGCCGACGCAGTACGACTGCACGTGTACCTGATTCTCCTGCCCGACGTGCCGTGGCAGCGATGTCGCCTTGCGAATTGATGGCGTTCGCGGCAAGGATTTGCCAGCCGTCGTTGTATTCCAACAAGTCGTCCAATGCGACGAGATCGTCGCCGATCAGCATCCACGCCCTGCGGTCAGCGGGATGATTCGAATCGTAGGACACGCCGACAATCTCGCCCGCCGCGTTGATGCCGTTTGGACGGGCGTTGTCACGGTCAGGCAAGGTCGGCAGCGTTTCCGCGGCTTGCTCCGGTGAACCCAGGGACCAGCGAAGCGGCTGTTCTCTAAAGTCGCCGTCAGTGCGACGGGAGCCGACGATCACACCCTGCTGATTCAGTGCGATCGGTGCTTGATAGCGACCGGGTTCGCCCAACGGTTGCCACACACCCTGATCAAGAAAAACAGGTTGATACGTTGCATTGGTGCGATCCAGCACGGCAAAGCCGACGATTACCGCGTTCGGGTCGATCGCACTGGCGGTTGTGTCGCGTTGTTGGTATCGACCTAGACCAGAAACCTCGATCACACCATCGGGTCCAACGACGGCCTTGTAGCCTTGATAGGTGTAGGGCTGTCCGTTCTCAGTGATCGTCACGCTGCCAACGATAATGCCGTCGTCGTTGAGGTCGTAGGGCAAGCTGGACGTGTAGATCGACTGGATCGATTCGCAGTCGAAGGGTGAGGGGATACAGCGCAAGTCGTCACCAACCCTGACCCAGCCCAGTGTGCTCCCCGGAAAACTACCGATGATCTTCCCACCGGCATTACCCGCGCGAACGAGGCGGTCATCGTAGTAGCCAGCGTCGAACACGCGGACGTCTCCTTGGGTTCCCGCCACGAAGGGCTTCCGGCGACCGGAGTCATCGACAAGACTGCCCGTAACGACCCCGTTATCCGCAATGTCCACTGCGATACTGTCGCTGGAGGAGGGCAACCTCGCGCTGAGGTCATCGGCCACATAGACCGGTCGGTCAGACGCGCTGGCACCGGTGGCGATACCGATCAGAACCAAGCTCACGATGCGCATGATGGAATGTCCACGAAGCCGAGGCAGGGCGTGGAGGGAGTGTCCGCACAGGCAGTGAACGTCCTGTCAGTATTCCCGGAGCGCTCCCGGCTTCAGGGACGCGGAGTGCTGAGCTAAGTCGAAATCGGATTGATCGCAGTCAGCCTCTATGTCTCGGATTTATGCTGCACTGCACGCCCCAATACTGTGGAGCGTGTCGTGAGTGGATCTTTTCCCGAACTGTTGACCAGCCTGAACAAGCACATCCGCGAGTTGCGCGGCGATGTGCCGGAAACCATGCAGGCGTTCAGTGGCCTGGCGCGTGCCGCGCTGGAGCCGAAGGCGCTGGACGTGAAGACCAAGGAGCTGATGGCCATCGCGATCGGGATTGCGGTGCGCTGCGACGGTTGCATCGGCTTTCACGTTAAAGCCGCACTGGCGGCAGGTGCCACCCGCGAAGAGATTGCCGAGACCATTGGTTTGGCGATCTACATGGGCGCGGGCCCGTCGATGATCTACGGCGCGGAAACATTGCGCGCACTGAGCGAACTGGCACCGGCGCCGAAAGCCTGAGCCGACTCAGCAAACCCTCGACGCGCCATGCACGGCGCGCCGGGGGAGTGAGCAATCAGGGCTGTTCAGGATCGAGTGGCAGCCAGGTGTCGTCGCCGTCGAAGCCATCGTTGAACAGTCCGATCGGAATACGGATGTCCTGCTTTGCAATGGTCTCCCGGCTGGATGGCGAGACGAGGCCGTTCTCCGAGACGGCCCGCACACGATAGGCATACGTCGCGCCGCTCAGGGTGGTGAGATCGATGAAGCCGTTGGTGGGACTGCCACCGACCAGACTCCAATCGGTGTATGTACCGTCTTCCATGATGCGTGCGCGTTCGATTTCGTAGCTGGCCACCTGGGGATCGTTTGCCGCCTGCCACTGCAGAACGACATGCCGATCGCCCGCGCGCAGCAAGCTGCGCAGATCTTCGGGTGGTGCCAAACCGCCCAGTTCAATCCAGGCCAGATTGTTCCGCGTATTCGCCTCGAGGATGTCGCCTGCACGGTTCAGGCTGACATAGAGCGCCAGTCGGTCGGCAGGGTCGATATCGGCAGGGACGACCAGTGACAGTCTCACCGTCTGCATGCCACTGCCGTCGAGACTGGTCAACTCCGCGTTGGCGGCGCGTTCCCCCGCTCCCGGCGAGGCGCGCCATGCGGCTTCGATCTGCAACGGATGAACGCCATCGTAGGTCCAGTCAGCACCGTTACGCCGCACAACCACGTCCAACTCGAAGACGTCGCCCGGGATCAAGCGTGTACTCACCGGCAGCAACTCGACGATGCTGAAGTCGAGATCGGTGTCGAGTGTGAATTGCAGCAGGCTGCTGTCCAGTGGTTCGCCCTTCAGTCCCTGATCGGGAAGCCGGTAGCGAAGGGTCTTCTGCACATCCGCTGCCTGTAGCACCGGGAGCGCCGCGGCATCGGCGAATACCAGCAGCGCGCCGCTCAAGGGATGCAGCGCGGATGTCGGGTTGAAATACAGTTGGCCGTCATCACTGAGTGCAAGAGGATTGCTGGGCAGGGCATCGAAGCGGGGTGTCAGGCTCATCAGTTCGCCGCTGCCGGCCACCATGCCCAGACTGTCGCCGGGCATTACCCGTTGACCTTGCCCATTCGGGCTGAAGCCGAGCCCGCGAAAGGCAATGACCACGTTGCCCTGCGCAGTGCGACTCAGCCGTGGTGACTCGGCGCGGATACGCCGCCCAAAACTGTCGGTTTGTGCTTGGACCGCGAAGTTGCAGGTTTGCGCCTGGCAGGTCCCGCGTGCCGACCACAGCTCGGCTTGATTGCTGATGGCGGGGGCGTTGGGCGGTAAGGCAGTCAAGGCCACGACGGCGCGATGTTGATCATCACGCTGCAGGCTTTGCCAAATGATGCCTGCGGGGGCGTCGCCAATTTCCTGCGGACTGCCACCGGGACGGAGGTACATCAGCCGACGCGTTTCCTGCGCCCCGATGCTGCGTTGCTCGCTGCGGGTGAAGGTGACCAGCGGCAAGCCGTTGAGATATACCGCCTGCGGATGCATGTCGGTTCCGCTACCGGCATCGGTCAGGCGTGCTGGCGTGCTCCAACTGCCGTTCTGCCAGAACGCGTGCCAGATCTCGAAGGTGTAATCGAACACATTCGAGCCCGCATCTCGCGTCCAAACGGCCATGACAGAGCCACCGGCCGGGCAGCCGGACTCGCCCTGTGGGCAGGCGGCCAGGGCAACCTGCGCCTCACCTCCCGCGTTGCTGGTGAGCACTTGCGGCGAGCTCCAAACGCCGTTCTGCAACACGCGGAAGCGCAGTGCCCGGCTGCGGGCGCCGGTGACCAGGTCGGATTGCAGGAACTGTGCGGCGGACAGCTCGGACTGGGCATAAACCATCACGGCGCGGCCAGGTGCGTGAAAGACCTGAACCACCTCACTGGCACCGGGCGCTTCGCCGAGATCGATGGCCGTGCCGAACTGGCTGCCCGTCCACGGGCGTACGTCGATCCGACCGTTGGCGTTCAACGATGCCAGCGTTCCCTGTCCCAGGTTGTCGAAGGCCGGACTGACAGGCGCTGTGCGCAGAATCCCGAGATCCGCCAGCGTTCGCGTATCACGTGATTTGCCGGTCAGGCCTGGCAACGTGCATCCATTTGGCTCGGTCTCGTCGATCGCAGCCACGCGGTCATCCGCCTCGATACAGGTGGGACAAATGCCCACCGAGACCACGTACTCGATCCATAGCTTGAAGTTGAAGCAGGGCTCGCTTTCGGCACTGATCTTTTCACCCTGGCGCAGGGTGATCGGCATGGCCACGCCAAAGGTCGGCTCGAAGCTCGCGGTCAGATCAACCAGACCGAGAATGGCGCTGACATTGATGAACGCCTTGATCGCGCCACCGACCGCCGGCGTCGTGCGCAGCAGGCTTTGCAGGTGACCGCTGTAGAGGTCCAGTTCGGACTGCACTTCGACCATCAGGTCGGCCCAGAACCGGGCATCCATGCCGAAGGTGGCGGTAGCAATGGGCGGCACGCCCCATGCGTAGCGAAACACCGGGAAGTAGCCCGTATCAAGTATCCGTTCCGGGCCCCAGGTGTAGTCCACGCTTACCCCGCTGGAGGTCTCGGTTGTTGGCGTGGCACCTTCGTTGACCACCTCGTTGTCGCTGTCACTGCGGCGATGGAAGCTGCTCGATCCGTTTGCGCCGATGACGCTGCTAAGGCGATCTTCGCCTTCCGACTGGTTCTGCAAGTTGCCCATGCCATAGCCCGGATTGGCGCTGACCGTCGTTGGCGCGGGTCGTTGTGTCATGTAGAGACGTGTCAGCGCCGGCGACCATTCGACGCTGCGGTTCTGCAGCGTGCTGGGTGGATTGCGCCACCATTCCGGCGGTCCCTGGGTTTTCAGGTCGAACGTGTATTGGCCCTGACGCGTGGCCGTCTGGCCCTGCACCTTGATGCGATAGCGCTGCTCGCCATGTGACGCCCGATGCATGTTGGGCATCAGATATTCGTATTCGGTGTCGCCCGGTCGCGCACAGGCCTGCTCGGGCCGAACCGGGAAGTCGGCAATCCAGTTCTCCTGACTGCCGTTCACTTGGAACAACTGCGCGCTGCCGACGATGCCGAACAGGTTCTGGTCGATGGTGAAACGAATCGGCAGGTTGCCCGCGATGTTCAGGCCGCTCGCATCGTTGTAGCTGCTGCCGGGGAAGGTTGTCATCGGTCCCCACAGCGCCGGCCAGCGATCATCCTCGCTGCGTGACAGAGCGCCGATGTTCGGGTCCAGGGGAAGATTGATGATGCCGGTGTAAGGAATGAACTCGTAGTCGAGCACCGGGTCGTGGCCCAGCAGTCGCGCGCACTCGAAGAACTCGCTCTCGGCGCCACCACAGAAGTCGTCCTCGCTGTGGCGGTACAGCAAGGGATACTCGATGCCATGCGCGATATGTGATTGCGTTCCCGCGGTGAATCCCGAGGGCAGCGCGCTGATCCGCAGCAGGACGAGGGACAGCAGCGGCAGGTTGTCACCGGGGCCAGAGAGATTGCCATCGGCGGCCTGGTGGCCCAGGTGCAGGGCTTCGGCCAGCATCAGATCGAAGTCGGTCAGCTCGATCACCACTTCACCTTGCGCATTGCTCTCGCCGCGCCAAAGCGTGATCGGGCATTCCGCCTGGATGAGATGTTGCAATTGCGGCAGGACGTCCGCCAGCAATCCAGTGAATTGCGTATTCGGTGTCAGCAAAAGGCCCGCCTGCGAACGTGCCGTACCGCCCAGTCCGGAGGGAGAGCGCATCACACTCAGCGCGGCAGCGGACTCCCCGCTGTCCTGCTGGATCTGGCCGATCCCGTCGATGGTGACGACGGCGCCCTGGATCGGCTGACCTTGGGCATCGCGCAGACGCACCGTGACCGACACCGTGTCGAGATTGTTTGGATAGCTCTGCGGGCCCAGCGGATAGCTGAAGCTGCCGCGCCCAGCACCGCCTTGTTCCGGCTCGATGAACAGCAGGTCGGTCTGTCCCTGGCCTCCATCCTGAAACACGAATTGTCCGCCTGCCCACGGCGCACGTGCCCAGCCACGGATCGTGAAGCTACCGGTGGGCGACACCGTGCTACGGCCATCGTCCAACAGCAACACACGGCCATCGGCGGTGCGATGCCGTAGTCGTGCCCGTAGTCCTGACGGACTGCCGCTGCGCAGCTCAACTCGACCACTGATCTCGAAGGCTTCGCCGAGACTGAGCTGTGCGGGCAAGGGGCTGAGGTTCAGTACACGGATCGGTCCACTGAAGCCTGCGTCGACCACACGTACCGGCGTCGCGCCCCAGGCAATGCGCTGCGTACCCAGCTTCTGCTCGGCGCTGAGGCTGCGCTCGCCGATCGTGGCGTTTGCTGGCAGCAGTACGCTGGCGCGGTGCACGCCATCCTCTGCGGGCAGGTAAACCGGACCCAGCAATCGCTCGCCATCAAGGAACAACGAGACCGGTGCGGGCAGAAGTTCGCGCAGTTCCACCGTCACGGCGTCGCCTGGGCGTGCACTGGGTTGCAGCACGCGAACATCGAGCGCCGAGCGGACCGTAATGGGCGTGCTGTCGACACTGCCACCGCTGGCACTGCCCTCGCTGAGGACCAAGTTGTAGCTGCCTGCTGCAATGGCACCCAGGTCGAGTTCGCCCTGCAGCCAACCATTGGCATCGGGTGTCAGCGCGGTGGTTTGCGCCACGTTGCCGCCTCCGGCCACCCGCAGCGAAAAAAAATAGGTTCCGGCGCGCGGTGTGTCACTGGCGAGGCGAAGGCTGGATTGGGGCGTCGGCGTCTGAGGGCTGAACTGGATCGCCGCCCAACTGGTCAATGGAGTGATCAGCAGGCTCAGCAGCAGGACAGGGAAGAGTGTGCGACGTCGCATCGGGCAATCCTCGTCGAGTAAGGGACGATGCTGTGAATGGACGAGCGATGCGAAAGCGAACGAATCCGCCCGCAATGTTGCGGAATGGCCGACGAACGGTCGTTTGCCTTCAATTCCGGAGTGCGCGAACGGCCTCGCACTGATCTCTGAGCGGCGGCTGCTCGCAGCGTTTCAGCAGATCGGTCACCAGGGCTTCTAACTCATCGCGATCTGCCGGACGCTCCTTCAACACATCGGCCAGTTGCAGGCGGTACTGGAACGCGGGAAACAGTGCATCCGCCCGCAGGTCGACGACGCGAATGGCCTCGCGCAACGCGGCCGCCGCCGCATCCCAGTGCTTTCGCAACCGCTGAGTCTGAGCCAGTCGCGCCAGCAACAGGGAGTTTTGAAATGCGTCGGCACCCAGTTGCGTGCGCAGTTCCTGTGCCGCTTCGGTCTGTACGCGTTCGGCTTCGTCCAATCGACCGAGTGCCGCCAGTGCATTGCCCCATTCGCTTTGCGAAAACCAGGCCAGGCCCGGCGGCGCATTGGACTGCGCTTTACGCAGTTGCATGGCTTCGTGCAGATCGCGCTCCGCCGCTTCGGCGTTGCCACGCATCAACTGGATCGCGCCACGACTGGCATGCACCTGCGCCAGTGCGTTGATGTCGCCTTCGGGCAGCGCTTTTTGTGCCGCGTCGAGCGCACTGATCGCGGCATCCAGGTCGCCCTTCTCGCGATGCAGGGTGCTGAGGCGGGTCCACAAGGTGGCGGTTTGGGTATGGCGCTCACCGAGTTGTTTGCGGGCGATCTCCAGTCCCTTTTGAAAACTGGTGGCGGCGGCGTCGAAATCTCTCAAGCGCAATTGCACCAGTCCCTGCGCGGACAGTACCTGGGCCAGACGTGCGTCGTCGGAACCGGCCACGGCTTCGATCGCCGTGCGCGCGCGCGCAAAGGTGGCCAGTGCCGCCGTATCGTCGCGGGTCTGTTCCTGAATCATGCCGACGCGGAATTCGGCGACGGCGGCGGCCATGGCCTGCGCGGGCCCCGCGGCCTGCAGGACTTTGGCGGCATGTTGAGCCGCGGCGAGTGCCTCGGGGAATCGTCCTGCGGTCACGAGCGCCTGGGCTTGCTCGCGTTCGATCAGTGCGAAATCCGCCGAATCGCGACCGGGCATCGACTGCAGTAGCGCGAGCGCCTTGGTGTAGTGATCGAGCGCACTATCGGTTTGCAAGGCGCGCAGAGCGACCGCGGCGTGGGCGGCCCACCAGCGCGCGTGCAATACGGTGTTGACGTTCTCCTGTTCGGCGAGCTTGCCCGCTTCTTCGAGTACTGCGCGACTGCCGGGGATGTCGCCCAGATTCAATTTTGCTTCGGCCAACACGGTCAACAGGCGCAGTTGCGAGTCGCTGTCGAGTCCGGCGTCCAGACGTACCGCCTGCAGGGCGGCATCGATCCCTTCGCCCGGTGTGCGTGCCGTCGCGCCCGAGCGCTGCAGCGGGTCGTGCTCGCGCAGAACCGCGGTTAGCAGGTCATTGATGCGCTCGGCGCGTTGCAGTTCGCGTTGTGCCAGGGACGCCGACTGCCGCGCCAACGTCGCCTGATGAATCGCGACGCCGGTGCCGATCAGCAGACCGAGCACGGCGGTGATGCCCGCCACGACGGGTAAGCGATGTCGCCGGATAAAGCGGGTCGCGCGGTAGCGCCAATCCGGACGTCGCGCACGTACCGGATGGGCCTGCAGAAACCGTTCGATGTCTTCGGCGAGCGCCAACGCCGACGCATAGCGCGACTCAGGCTCAATCCGGATCGCCTGCGCGACGATGGCGTCCAGATCCCCACGCAGTGTGTGGGCCGGATAGGGCAGATCCTGCTGCGCCGCCAGATCACTGGCGCGTTGCTGAATCGGCGTGTGCGCGCGCAACACCAGCTGCGGCAAAGCGAGGCTGGCGCGCTCATCCGGCAGGCGCCCGCTCAGCAGTTGCATCAGCAGCAATCCCAGCGCGAAGACATCCGTAGCGGTGCCGACGGGTTCTCCCAACAACTGTTCAGGCGCGGCATAGGCCGGTGTGAGACTGGTCACCGTCGCCTCGCGCTGGGTGTCATCCATCAGTTTGGCGATGCCGAAATCCAGCAGATGCGCCTGACCTTGCGCGTCAACCAGCACATTGGCCGGTTTGAGGTCGCGATGGATTACCAGTTGCTGATGCGCGGCATGGACGGCGTGACAGATCTGCTGGAACAGTTGCAGGCGCTCGGTCAGGCCAGGGTTCCGCGTACTCGCCCAGTCACTCAGCGAGATGCCGTCGATGTATTCCATCGCCAACCAGGGCGAACCCTGCGGGTCCAGTCCGGCATCAATGAAACGGGCGATGCCAGGATGGGAGAGCCGCGCCAGAATCCGGCGTTCCGCGCGCAAGCGTTGCTCGAATGCGGGAGCGTCGAGACGCACGCGCTTGATGGCGACCTGCTGGGCGATATCGCCATCGTTGCGTTCGCCCAGCCAGACCTCACCCATGCCGCCGATACCGAGCAGGCGCGTCAGCCGGAAGGGACCAATGGGCTCGGCGTGGCTGCGTGGCGTGTCGGTCGCTTGTTGATTGGCGTCCAGTTGACCCAGCACGCGCGACAACTTCAGCAGGGCCTGGACTTGCGGGTGCGATCGGAGTGAATCCGGTAGTGAATCCGGGTCGATGATCTCGCCCCCGCTCAGACGGTCGATCAGTGCATCCAGTTCGCCGTTCATGTCGAGGTCTCCGCGCTGGCGATATGCGTCATCCGAGCGATGGCCCGATTGAGTTTCATCCTGACCCCGTCAGCGCTGCTGCCACACTCGTCGGCAATTTCGACAAAACTCATGCCGAACTCGAAACGCATCAGCACCAGGTTGCGATGCTCAAGGTCCAGCGTCTGCAACGCCTGCTCGTAGGTCAGCCAGTCGTCTGCGGCGACATCGCTTGCGACCAGCACGTCGGCAAGTCTCTCCGAGTCCGCTGCTTGGGTCGGCGCACGTTGCTGACGACGCAGGGATTCGTTCAGTGCATTGATCAGCACGGTTCTCAGATAGGCAAAGAAATCGCCTGCGCTGCGGCTTTCAATGAGCGGCAGGCGATCCAGCACGCGCAACCAGGTTCCTTGCACCAGATCGGCGGTGTCCTGCTGATGGCGCAGCAACTGCGGCACACGTCCGCGTGCAAAACGCGTCAACAACGGGCCGACACGCGCTACCAGCGCGGTATGTGCCGCGCTGTCACCGGCGCGAATACGTTCCAGCAGCAAAGCCGTCGTGTGCGAATCGTTGCGCATGCCTGCCCTCTTGGCGCCACTCTGCAGCGCAAGTGGATTCCGATCAAGTCTGGCCGTTGACTCCCTGAATTGGGGGGTGGGCGACTTTCACGCGCGGGGTTAGTCTGTGCGCGCCGCGGATGTCGCGGCCCGGTGTTCGCCGTGGGGGCGGCACCCGCCAATCATTCCAAGGGGCACGCGATGTTCAGGGCAGCAGCGGTGGCAGTTTCGATGGTGATGTGGGCAGCGTTGGCATTGCCCGCAACGGCGGTGGCTGGTGACGAGGAATACGTCGATGTGGTGCAGAGTCAGTTGGACGCCGTGAAAAACTTTGCCGAAAGCAAGGGGTACGAGGGGACGCACAACGAGCACATCGACCGGCTCGGTCAGGGTGCTTCGGATGACTACACCTTCCAGTTGCAGGAAGGTCGTGACTACCTGATTGTTTCGGTCTGCGATCAGGATTGCTCCGACCTGGATCTGACCCTGTACGACGAAAACAACAACGAAATCGCGACCGACACCAGCACCGACGACGCGCCGGTGGTGGAAGTCTCGCCGCGCTGGAGCGGCAAGTTCCGCCTCAATGTGACGATGTATGCCTGTGGCAACGCGCCGTGTTACTACGGCATTTCGGTGATGGGCAAGTAATTGCTTGCGACAACAAAAAACGGGCCGCAAGGCCCGTTTTTTGTTTCCGGGTCGTGTCGCGTCAAGGTCGCCTGACGACATGCGGTATCGCTCGTAGTTTTGAGCGCTCGTCGAAGGATCGGAGGGCGACTGCGCGGACATCGCCCTCCGCTAAGGCGAGGACCTCATCTTCAACATGGCCTTTCGACGCCAAGGACCTTCGGGGTGGATGCGCTTCCTTGGATTTCCGTCCCGCCCGTGCAGCCGGCGAGGCGTTCGTTCAGTCGCCGAGGGTGTACTTCCCCGGCACCAATGATGACGTCGGGGACCGCAGGGGTTGGCGTGGTGCGGGAGTCCGCCATCGAAACGCCGCAGACCGCCTGCCAGAGCGCCCACACCCCGCCCATCACCAGCAACCAGCCCAGGCTCTGCCCGGCCAGCACCTGGGCACGCCCGCTGCCGCGCAGCCAGGCTCTCACTCGCACGCCGCCCAGTGCCACGGCGCCGTACACCGCGAACTGGGTGGCCGCGATGATGGCGCCCATGGCCACGGCCTGCACCGCCAGCGAGCCGTATTCGGGCCGCACGAACTGCGGGAACACGGCGACCATGAAGAGGTAGGCCTTGGGGTTGAGCAGGCAGGTGATCAGGCCACGGCGAAAGGTCGCAGACCAGGACCGTGAAGGTGCGGCGCTCACGTCGCCCAGCGCGGTCGCGCCGCGCACGAGTTGCCAGCCGATCCACGCGAGGTAGAGCGCGCCCGCACCGAGCATGGCGTTGAAAACCTGGGGCAGCGCCTGCAGGACCAGGCCGACACCAAGACCCGCCATGGCGGTGTGCACCACGCCGCCGACCACTACACCCGCGAGCGCGGCCAGACCGCCCTTGAAGCCATCGACCAGCGTGCTGCCGAGCACGAAGGCCATGTCCAAGCCCGGCAGCGCGATGATGCCGAAGACCAGCACGAAGAAGAGCCAGAGGTGACCTGTGTGGGCCAGGTTGAACCATTCCATGTGGATGGGCCGGTGGTGAAGGAGTTCGCATCGTGCCTGCCGTAACATGCCACCTCATGTCATGTTTGAATCCCGGCGCATGAAAAGCCTGAAATGAAAGCCAGCCGCTTGTTGTCGATCCTGATGCTGTTGCAGGCGCACGGACGCCTCTCTGCGCCAGCGTTGGCGCGGTCACTGGAAGTGTCGGTGCGTACCATCCTGCGCGATGTGGACCAGCTTTCGGCAGCGGGCGTACCGCTGTGGGGCGAGCGCGGGCGGCAGGGCGGTTTTCAGCTGCGCGAGGGTTGGAGCACGCAGCTCACGGGGCTGACGGAGCCGGAGTCGCAGGCGCTGCTGCTGGCCGGGCTGCCGGGCGCGGCGACCGACCTGGGCCTGGGCGCGGCGGCCGCGTCGGCGCGGCTGAAGATGGTGGCGAGCCTGCCGGCCGAGTGGCGCGAGCAGGCCGAGCGCGTGGGCGCGCGCCTGCACATCGACCCGGTGGACTGGTATCGCACGCAGGAGACCCCGGTGCATCTGCGCGAGGTGGCCGAAGCGGTGTGGCACACGCGGCGCATCGCGCTGCGCTACGAGAGCTGGCGCGGCCAGGCCGAGCGCGAGCTGGAGCCGCTGGGTCTGGTGCTGAAGGCGGGCACCTGGTATGTGGCGGCGCGCGCGTCGGGGCAGGACGCCGTGCGCACCTACCGGCTCGGGGCCGTGAAAACCCTGCGCACGCTGCCCACGAAATTTCGCCGCCCGAAGGCGTTTGACCTCGCGGCCTACTGGCAGGCCTCAGCCGCCCGCTTCGAGGCTGAACTGCGCACGCTGCAGGCGCGGGTGGCCGTGTCACCGCGCGCCCTGGGCTGGCTGCACAACGAGCGCATTCCCTTCGCGCACGCCGCCGCGCCGGGCGGCGACTCGACCCGCGCGGGCTGGACCACGCTGCTCATGCCCATCGAGTCCATCGAACACGGCGCGCGTCGGCTGCTGTCGTACGGGGCCGAGGTGGAAGTGCTGGAGCCCCCCGCGCTGCGCCAGCGATTGCTGGGCGAGCTGGCGGCGACGCGGGCGCTGTACCCATCGGCACGTAATTCAAGCGGTTGACGGCGCCACGACGCAGTGCGGCATTTCCTCGGATGTTCCGTGTAAGGGTGACGGAGATGCGCAAGCAATTTCCGGAGACAACAAAAAACGGGCCGCAAGGCCCGTTATTTGTGCGCCGAGTTGACGGCTCAGCGTTCGACGATGGCGGTGACGCCCATCCCGCCAGCGGTGCAGACCGACACCAGCCCGCGTCCGCTGCCGCGTTCTTCCAGCAGTTTGGCCAAGGTGGCGATGATGCGTCCGCCCGTCGCCGCGAAGGGATGCCCGAAGGCCAATGACGAGCCCACCACGTTGAGCTTGTCGGTATCGATGCTGCCCAGCGCGCTGTCCAGTCCGAGCTTGTCACGGCAGAAGCTGTCCGATTCCCAGGCGCGAAGCGTGCACAGCACCTGCGCGGCGAAGGCTTCGTGGATTTCGTAGAAATCAAAATCCTGTAGACGCAGACCATGGCGGGCCAGCATCTTCGGTACCGCCCAGGCGGGCGCCATCAGCAGGCCGTCGCCATGCACGAAGTCCACGGCGGCGACCTGCGCATCGACCAGCCACGCTTGCACCTTCAAGCCATTGGCCTGCGCCCATTCCTGTGTGCCCAGCAGTACCGCGGAGGCACCATCGGTCAGTGGGGTGGAGTTGCCTGCGGTCAGCGTGCCGTGGCCGGAGAGCTTGTCGAAGGCCGGTTTCAGTGTCGCCAGCTTCTCGATGCTGGTGTCGGCACGCAGGATGGTGTCGCGGGTCACGCCGCGGAAGGGCACCACCAAGTCGTCGAAAAAGCCGCGTTCGTAGGCCGCTGCCGCCTTGCGATGCGATGCCGCCGCCAGCGCATCCTGATCGGCTCGCGCAATCTGCCATTCGCGCGCCATCAGTTCGCAGTGCTGTCCCATGCTCTTGCCGGTGCGCGGCTCGCCCACGCCGGGGAACTCGGGCTTCAGCTCACGCGGCGAAAAGCCGCGCAATGCCTTGACGCGCTCGCCTGCACTGCGCGCCATGTTGATGTCCAGCAGACGTCGGCGAAGACGGCGACCGACATTGATCGGCACGTCCGAGGTGGTATCCGAACCACCACCGATCCCGCTGTCGATCTGACCCAGCGCGATCTTGTTGGCGATGTGGATCACGCTGTCCAGGCTGGTGCCGCAGGCGCGCTGCAGGGTAATGCCCGGCGTGTAGGGCGACAGGCCGGAGGACAGGGTCGCCTCGCGGCCGAGATTCCAGTCGCTGGAATGCTTCAGCACCGCACCCAACGCCACTTCGCCCACCTGCTTGCCCTGCAACCCGAATCGCTCGACCAGCGCGCCGAGGGTGCGGATCGACATGCCGAGGTTGCCGACATCGGCATAGGCGGTGTTGTTGCGACAGAAAGGAATGCGGACACCGCCAAGGATGCCGACCGGACGCACGGAACGCGGAGCTGTCATACGAGGCAAAACCGAAGGAAAGTGCGTCGGACTATACCGCAGCGTATCCGAGTGATGGCTCGGGCTCGAAAAGCACGAAAGGCCGGGTTGACCGGCCTTTCGATTCGTCTTGCTGGCTGAGCTTAGGCGACGGTGAACGGGACGCCAGTTTTTTCCTTCAGCTCATCGACGCTGACGCCGGGCGCGGCTTCGACCAGCACCAGTCCCTCGGGCGTCACGTCCATCACCGCCAGTTCGGTGATGATGCGATTGACCACGCCGACGCCGGTCAACGGCAAGGTGCATTCGGGCAGGATCTTGTGCTCGCCGCTCTTGGCGGTGTGTTCCATCAGCACCACCACGCGTTTAACGCCAGCGACCAGATCCATCGCGCCGCCCATGCCTTTGACCATCTTGCCCGGCACCATCCAGTTGGCCAGATCGCCGCGGTGGGTGACCTGCATCGCGCCCAGAATGGCGAGATCGATGTGGCCGCCGCGGATCATCGCAAAGCTGTCGTGGCTGCCGAAGTAGCTCGCCCCGGCGCGTGCCGTGACCGTCTGCTTGCCTGCATTGATCAGGTCGGCGTCGATTTCGGCTTCGGTCGGGAACGGGCCGATACCGAGCAGGCCGTTTTCGGATTGCAGCCACACATCCATGCCGTCGGGAATGTGGTTGGCGACCAGGGTCGGCAAGCCGATGCCCAGATTCACGTAAGCGCCGTTGCTCAATTCACGGGCGGCGCGTTGCGCCATTTCATCGCGTGTCCATGCCATGGTGATGTCCTCAGGCGGCGCGCACGGTGCGCTGTTCAATGCGTTTTTCGGGCGTGGCGTTGACCACGATGCGGTCGACATAAATGCCGGGCAGGTGCACGTGATCGGGATCGATCTCACCGATCTCGACCAGTTCCTCGACCTCGGCGACACAAACCTTGCCCGCCATTGCGCAGGCCGGATTGAAATTGCGCGCGGTCTTGCGGAACACCAGATTGCCCGCCTTGTCGGCTTTCCACGCCTTCACCAGCGACACGTCGGCCTTCAATGCGGTTTCCAGCACGTACCAGTGTCCATCCGGGAACTGCCGCGTCTCCTTGCCGTCGGCCACGATGGTGCCGTAGCCGGTGCGCGTGAAGAACGCCGGAATCCCCGCGCCGCCAGCGCGAAGGCGCTCGGCCAGGGTGCCCTGCGGGTTGAACTCGAGTTCCAGCTCGCCAGACAAATACTGGCGCTCGAACTCCTTGTTCTCGCCCACGTAGGACGAAATCATCTTCTTGATCTGCCGCGTGCTGAGCAGCATGCCCAGCCCGAAACCATCGACGCCCGCGTTATTGGAAATCGCCGTCAGCCCGGACACGCCGGAATCACGCAAGGCCGCGATCAATGCCTCGGGAATGCCACACAAGCCGAACCCACCCACTGCCAACGTCTGCCCATCGGCCACCAAGCCAGCCAAGGCGGCCTCGGCAGTCGGATACACCTTGTTGATACCACCAGCCGTCATGGCGAACCTCCGTGCATGCGAGACGCGCAGTGTACCGGCAGCCTTCCCCGCGGAGGCATGTACCTTCGACCGATGTGGCGATGCAGCATGGGGCGCGGCTGTCGATCTTGAGCGTTATCCTTGCTGCCTGTTTTCTGGAACCACGTCATGAACGATCTGTTGCCTGTGATTCTGTCCGGGGGTTCGGGTACCCGGCTTTGGCCCTTGTCGCGCGAGTCTTATCCCAAGCAGTTTCTGCCGCTGGTGGAGGACATCAGCATGTTGCAGGCGACGTGGCGGCGGGTGGCGCCGTTGGCGGGGCGACGGCCGATTGTGGTGGCCAATCAGGAACACCGTTTCATGGCGGCCGAGCAGTTGCGCGAGATGGGTGCGGAGCCGTCGGCGATTCTGCTGGAGCCGGTTGGGCGCAATACCGCACCGGCGATTGCGGTGGCGGCGCTGGAGGCCTTGCGCGAGGGCGATGACGCGTTGCTGCTGGTGCTGCCGTCGGATCATGTGATTCGCGACGAGGCGGCGTTTCATGCGGTGGTGCGAGCCGCCTCACCGGCGGCGCGCGAGGGTCGACTGGTGACCTTCGGGATCGTGCCCACTGCGCCGGAAACCGGTTATGGCTACATCCAGGCGGCGGCAGGCGAGGGCGTGCGGGCGGTGGCGCAGTTCGTTGAAAAGCCCGACCGCGCCACCGCTGAGGGCTACCTCGCGTCCGGGGCGTATTTCTGGAACAGCGGGATGTTCCTGTTCCGCGCCAGTCGCTATCTGCAGGAGTTGGAGCGTTGGCAACCCGCCATGCTGACGGCCTGTCGGCAGGCGCTGGACGAAGCCCGTCGCGATACCGATTTCGTGCGCCTGCAGGCCGAGCATTTCGCGGCCTGTCCGTCCGATTCCATCGACTACGCGGTGATGGAAAAGACCGATGCCGCTGCGGTCATCGCGCTGGATGCCGGGTGGAACGATGTCGGTTCCTGGGCGGCGCTGTGGGAAGCCACGGCGCAGGATGCCGACGGCAACGCGCATCATGGCGATGTGATCGCGCTGAACTGTCGCAACACCTACGCGCACGCGTCGCGGCTGGTGGCGATGATCGGGCTTGAAGATGTGGTGGTGGTGGATACCGACGACGCGTTGCTGATCGCACATCGTGATCAGGTGCAGCAAGTGAAGGACGTGGTGGGTCGCATCAAGGGCAGTGGTCGCACCCATGCGGTCACACACCGCAAGGTGTATCGGCCCTGGGGTGCGTATGACTCCATCGACAACGGCGAGCGCTTCCAGGTCAAGCGCATCACCGTCAAACCCGGTGGCGCGCTGAGTCTGCAGATGCACCATCACCGCGCCGAGCACTGGATCGTGGTCAGCGGTACCGCCAAGGTCACGCGCGGCGAGGAAACCATTCTGCTGACCGAAAACCAGAGCACCTATATCCCGCTGGGCGTGGTGCATCGGCTGGAAAACCCCGGTCGGTTACCGCTGGAATTGATCGAGGTGCAGTCCGGTTCGTACCTGGGCGAAGACGACATCGTGCGTTTCGAGGACGTCTACGGGCGCTGAGCGGAGTGAACGTGTCGCAAGCGTGAATGGACGGGAACGTGTCGGTGCTGATCATGTCGCCGCTTGATGGACATCGAGCCTGCCTTGTCGGCGGTCGAGAGGGAACCTACGCAAATCGAAGCGCGGCTTCCATTCGTTGATCAATGTCTCGTTGCTGGAGCAGACGGGGCCGGTACGAACAGGTCTTGAGGGCACCTCCGCCGCCATCTTTGCGCTTCGTCAAGGCATGTTTGCTCGACGGGTGGACACTGCGTGTAACCCCGTTTGGAGCGATGACAATGTGCACGCTATGGCGACATATGGCAGGGCTGATGCTTCTTGGTGGTCTCGTTGGTGCTGATGCGCTGGCTGCGCAGACGGTGGGCTACCAATTGCAGCTGTATCCAGAATACCGGCTGGAGCGGTTTACGCTGCCAGATGTGCACAACGCCGCGGTTGTCGGCCCAGTCAGTCAGCCCGACCTCTACGCGTTGGCGCATGACCCACAGAGTGGCGAGTTGCTGACGGCGGGTGCTGAGGGGGCCGGTGTTGCCCTGGGTCGGCTCGACCCTGAGACCGCAGTGTGGACATATCTCGACGAGTTGGTCGGCGTTGAGGGCAACGTGATGGGGCTGGCGACCTTGGGTGGCGACGAGCCCTTGTATGTCGTCACCTGGAATGGCGACGGCACGCGCCTCTACACGGTCGACCGTTCGACCGGCGAAGGAACGCTTCGCAACACTTTTCTCGGAAGGATGTTTGTTGATATCGCGATTGACGACGCGGGTCTTCTGTTTGCCCACTGCATCCTCGGCAACGCCATTTACCGCATCGACACGACGGGTAGCGAGGTATTGATCGGATCGACCGGGCTGGTCGCGAGCTACGCGCAGGGTATGGATTTCGACCGCAGCAGTGGCGAGCTGTTTGCGTGGATCTACGTCGCTGACGACGGCGCTACCGCGTTTTCGCATATCGACCTCTCCACCGGTGCGGCAACCGTGCTGCACACATTGGCGGGTGAATTCGAAGGGGTGTTGACCGGTCTCGGGTCACGACTGTTCCGGGATGGTTTCGAACCCTAGGAGCCTGCGCGGCAGAAGCCGACCGGTCTGCAAAGCCGTCTGCGAGGTACATTATTTCCGCCGATTCTTGGCCCATAGCAGTGCTATGGACCGGCGAACCGTCGAAAATCTGTCCTCGCGCAGTCGACTTTTCGCCTCGACCGTTTCTGCCGCGTAGGCTCCTAGCGGGCACCGCGCCAGGGCGAGCCATGGACGGCTTGCGCGAAGATCAAGCGCGCTGAGTGGTTGATCGTTGAAGCCTGTCGCGGGCACCGGTGCATGCACACGGGCACCCGCACGTTACGAATTGCCGAGGCGATTCCGATGTCGGTCGAGTGCTCATCGGCTACGGCGACCGATGTCCCGACGAGACGGGTCATGTTTTCGGTGCTGTCGGTGCATGGCGCCTTGGTATTTCAGGGCGGCAGTGCGCCGCGGAAAACCCGGTCCAATACGTCGGTGGACCAGAGCACAGTGCCGTCGTCCAGCTTCTGCATGACCAAACGCGCCGGCGCTTGTTGCCACTCGCCGTCAGCGCGATAGCTGCCGTTGGGTGGTGCCCGGTAGAGCAGATTCGACTGCAGCAGCAGAAACGGCGCGTAGGCAAATGGCAGCTCCAGCGATTCGGGGCCGCTTGCAGCGCCGGTGCTGGCGAACTGCCAGCGCCAGCGCAGACCCGCTGCGCTTTCAACCGGTTGCGACTGCATCGTCTGCAGGCCGTCGGCGGAGCGGAATTGACGGGTTTCCAATCCCAGTTCTGGCAACCGCTGTGACGCAGCCACCAGCGGGTCGGGCAGGCTGAGGTCGGCGCTGAGATCCTCTCTGGGCGTGAGTTGCAGTCGGCCGTTCTGCAGGCGGATGTCGAAGACACCTTGTGCCTGCAGTCCATCGCTGGCGACGGCGTTGCCATCCGCTTGCAGCAATGCACCGCGCAAGGGGTAGGCAATGAACTGCCAATGCAATTGCAATCCCTGCCCGGCCTCGCGCACCACGGCATCGAATTGTTGCAGTGCTGCGGGCAATACACTTGCGCTGACCTGCGGCGGCAGCTCGAACAGAAGCTCGTCCAGCACCACGCCGTTCTGCGCGCTCAGCAGCAACAGCTTGCCGCTTCCCGGCGCGCCGCTTTGCCCGAGCGCCAGCCACTGGTCGTCAAGCGGATACAGCAATTGCGCAGGTTGGTTGCCACGCCACAACAATCGCGCGTCGAGCAGTTGGCGGGCTTCGGCTTGGCCGCTGGCGTTGGAGAGGTAAACGCGTTGCTGATTTGTATCGGCCCACACACCCGGCCCCAGACTGTCCATCGGAAAGACTGTCGGCGAGAGCGTGCCGAGCAACAGTCCCAACCAAGGCAGAAAGGCTTGCAAGCGGTTCGGAGTCATGCGGTTCATTCAAATCCATCCTTGAAGATGTCCGGTCCGAAGGACAGGTCGAGTGTCCACGCACCACGCCCCAGTGTGCCGGCCAGCAGCAATTCGTCGGTCTGGTCGTATTCCAGTTCGTAAACGATGACATTCGGCAAGCCGCTGCCCAGGACGCTCCACTGGCTGTAGCCGTTGCTGGCAAGCGAGAAATACACGCCGCGATTGGCCGCGACGATCAGCATGGGATCGCTGCCGGGCACGAACGCCATGCTGCGCAGACGACCGGGCGCGAAGGTGCTGATCAGATTGCCGGTCACGGCGGTGAAATTGGCCGCACCGTCGATGGAGTGATGAACGCTGGTCTGAGTGATGGCGAATACCGTATTGGCGTTCGAGGTGTCGACACTGAGGTCAACGACACTGGCGGGCAGGGTGGCAATCTGGGTCACGCTGGCGGAATCGTCAGCGCGCTTGAACAGGTTGCTGGACGCGCCAAACAGCAGAAGCCCCGCATTGCCATCGACGCCATACACCACCGGGTCGCCATTGAAGGCGTTGATCTTGGCCGAGCTGATTTGTGTGACGGTGTCGCCGCCATCCATGGATTCATAGACGCCATTGTTGGCGCCGATGACGAGGCGCGTGGCGCTGGCATGGTTGACCGCCAGTGGCGTGTAGAACTGCGCCTGCAGCGCGGGGCTGCCATTCAACAGGCTGAGGCTGGGGTAGACGAACGAGGTCTGAGCATTGCTGCTATTGAAGCTGCGACGCCGGAGGGAGCCAAGATACTGGTAGCTCGAGTAGCGGGTCGAACTGGCGGTCGAGGCGCGATCTTCAACCACCGGATCGCCGCCGTCGCCAGTTGACACGCTGTCGAAGATTGGTGAGCCGGGCGAGCGCAGTTCGGTGGTGCCTGTGTCCTGCGCGCCGCCGATCACGCGATTTGACACCGCATCCCACGCAATGCCGTGGTACTCGGTGCTTTGCAGGTCGCCATTCAGTGACAACCAGCTCCCCGCCGTGCTCGCCGGTTGAGTGCGTTTGTAGACACCGCCGTCATCGGTTTCGACCAGATTGCCGGCGGCATCGAAGCTCATATCGCGCGAGTCGGCGTGCGGCGAAGAGTTGTTTGGTGTGCCGGTGTGCGTCAGCGGTGTCCAGATCGAGCCGGCCGCCTGGCTGGCGTCACCGCGAAACAACCGACCGGAATAGTCTCGCGCGCCGATGGAGTTAGGGAAGTAGTTGCCGCTGCCCGATACACCTTCGCCGAAATAGGGTTGGCGGTCGCCGCCGATGTAAACCAGTTGGGGATTGATGGGGTCGGCGGCGATGGACAGATGGATGCTGCCCTGACCGCCTGGGTGTGCGCCAAACAGCACGCCGTTCTGCTCGGCAGTTTGCGGCACGCCCAGGTCGACCCAGGGCGCGTTGCCGTCGGCGGAGCGCAAGACCCCCGCCAATCGCCCGTTGTCGCCGACGACGGCGACAAAGACCTGACCGGCTGCACCCACGCTCAACTCGGTGCGGCGCGTTCCGCTGCCTGCATTCATCAATGCTTCGAGCGCGGTGTCGGAAACGCGTGTCCAGGTTTCACCGCTGTCCGCACTACGAAAGATGCCGCGCCCGCTGCCGCTGGTGACCGGGACGTAGAGCACGGAGGGCACGCCCGCATGCCCCGCGATGTCCATGCTGGTGCCCACTGGCAGGCCGCTGCTGACGTTGCCGGAAAGCGCGCTGAAGGTATTGCCCGTGTTGGTGGATCGGTACACGCCGCTGTCGGTCGCGGCCACCAGAATGTCGCCGCGCGCCGCAAGGCCGTGGATCTCGCGATTGGCCAACGCGCTCAACACACTCCAGCTCGCACCATTGTCGGTGCTGCGCAACAAGCCCAGCAGCGAACCGCCGTCGCGTCCCAGACTGGAAGTGCGTGCGTTGCCGGCGACCAGGGTCTGAAGCTGCGGGTCGGTGGGATCAAACTCGATGCTGCCGATCGAGAGCGATCCCAGCGAATCGGTCAATCGAGTCCAGTTCGGCGCGGTCGCCGTGGCGTTGAGGGTGCGCCAGATGCCGCCATTGACTGCGCCGACGAACAGAATGTCCGGATCGGTCGGATGCGCCGCAACGCTGTTTACCGCACCGACGACCTCACGGTTGGTGATGTTCTCGACCTGGCCGTTGTGCGACGGGCCGGGACCGAGCGCTGTCCACTGACCAGACTGTGCGTGCAACGTGGATGTGGCGATCAGCAGTGCGAGGGTGATGATGCGATGGGTCTGCATGGGCTCCACGCGGAAGGAAAATCAGCGAGGCACAGTGTCGTTGCGGAGCGATGCTGTCAATCAGGCACAACCTGACGTATCCGATGTGAAGGCGTCCTCGATGGTTTCCGGCAAACCTGGCACGGGTAGACGGTAATGAGGACGTGGCGTCAGGCGTCGTGACGCACCAACTGCATCGCGTAGTCGGGCCAGATGTTGTCGAGAAAGGTCGCTGCGGGCTCGGGTCGGGAGAACAGAAAGCCCTGTGCGAAGTCGCAGCCGAGATCCTGCAAGACGTGCAGTTGTTCGCGTGTTTCCACGCCCACGGCGACGATCTGGGTGCCCAGACTTCTACCCATCACGCAGATGGTTTCGGCGATGTGCAGGGCATCGCGGGAATGCGTGATTTCACGCACAAAGCTGCGGTCGATCTTGAGGTAGTCGAACTTGAAGCGGTGCAAATAGGCCAGCGACGAGTAGCCGGTTCCAAACTCGTCGATCGCCAGCCGCAACCCTCCCTCACGCCAGCGACTGAGCTTGCCCAGCACGCTGTCGCTGATCTGCATCAGCGCGCTTTCGGCGATCTCGATGCCCAGTTGCGTCGCGAAGGGATGGCTTTCGAGAATCTGGTCGAGGTGGTTGTTGCCGACATGCCATTGCCGCAGCTCGACCGGCGAGAGGTTGATGGCGACCCGCATCGGGTGCGCGTGCTGCGGGCAGGCGGCCATGAATCGGGCCGCACACTCGGCAACAAAGCGGGTCAGCTCGGGCATCCGCCCATGCTCTTCGGCGATTTCAATGAAGTCGTCGGGACGGAGCGTGGCGAGTTGCGGGTGGTGCCAGCGCAGCAAGGCCTCGAACTGGTCGATGGCTCCGGACTGCAGGTTGACCAGCGGTTGTAGATGGACCTCCATCTGTCCGTCCCGCAGGGCATGACGAAGTCCGGCCGCAAGCTCGAAACGCCGATTGGCTTGCAGTTGCAGGGTGCGGGCGAAAAATTCGAATCGCGCACCGCCGGTCCGCTTGCTCAGATACATCGCCTGATCGGAATGCTTGGTCAGCGTGGCGAAGTCGTCACCGTCACGCGGATGGACCGCAATGCCGATGCTGGCCGAGATATGCACGGGATGATCCATGGCGATCATCGGCTTTTCCAGCGATTCAATGATCTTGCGGCTGATCCGGGCGTGTTCGGCATCACTGGCGCTGGAGCGCAACAAGACGATGAATTCGTCACCGCCATAGCGCGCCACGATGTCGACCTCGTCCACGCACTGGGCGATGCGATGGGCAGCCAACTGCAGTACGCAGTCGCCCACATCATGTCCGAGTGTGTCATTGATCTGCTTGAACCGATCCAGATCGACCATCAGCAAGGCCAGCGTGCGAGGTGTGCTGCCGTTCTGCTTGATTTCGGACTCCAGCGTGGACTGCAGCAGGACTCGATTGGGCAGGCGGGTCAGTCCGTCGTAATGCGCCTGGCGCCAGACCTCGCCCTGGGTCTGATGTTGTTCGGTGGCATCGGAAAAGATCGCGATGTGCTTGCTGATTTCGCCGTGGGCATCGCAAATGGCATGAATGGTCATGCGTTTCAGATGCAGCTCGCCGGACTTCTTCTTGTCCCAGATATCGCCACTCCAGAACCGTTTGGTGGCGATGGCGTGCTGCATGCCTTCGTAAAACTGGGCGTCGTGCGCACCGGATTTGAATATCCGCGGGTTCTTTCCGAGGATGTCGAACAGCGAGTAGCCGGTGATTTCGGTGAATGCCGGGTTGGCATCGATGATCTGGTTCTGCGCATCGGTGATCAGCATGGCCTGCGAGGCATGTTGATAAACCAGATGAGCCAGCTCCATCTGGCGCTGCCGCTGGTTGCGCTCGGTGACATCGTGAAAGATGCACTGGAAGACCTCGCTGCCGTCATCCTGGGCCACCACTTCCGCCATGACATCGACTTCAAGGATGTCGCCGTGGCGGGTGCGGTGCCGGGTGGGGAAGCGTTCACTGCGCTGATGTAGCACGCGTTCGCAGTGTTGGCGAATCTCGCTGGCGGACTCGATGATTTCCAGATCCGCGACCGAAAGGCGTTTGAACTCGTCCGCCGCGTAACCGTAGGTCGCCTGCGCATGCGGATTGCTGTCGAGAATCGCACCGGCAGGCGACACCAGCACGACACTGACAGGCAAGGCATCAAACAATCGCCGGTACCAGTCTGGACAGTTTTCCAACGTGGTTCCTCGTTGCATTGCGTCGCAGCCGAACAGCCCATCCCGCCGATTCAGCGGGGACCCAGTGCACAGCACGGTATTGCGCCGATCCACGGCGATAGTGCGGCCTTCCCTGGTTGAAACATTGCGGTTCGGGCAATCAAGCAATTCCCTTGCCATCGGATGCAAACGATGGCATTGCAGATTGATGACTGGTTTCCGTCGAATTGCGGATGCCCACCACTGAATAAGGCCAACCGGTGCGATGGTCAGTGGCTCGTTCGCCAGCGGATGCCGATATCGAATCGAGGAAAGGTGCTCGGACCGCGGATTGCTTGGCGCGCCGCAGTGGGCATGGCAGAGTGCCGGGCTGTGGACGGCGGCGCGCCAGGATCGGTGTGCCGTGCCAGATCGCCACGATGGAAGGGATTTCACCATGCGCTTGATCCGCAGTCCGTTGCGTCTGCTCACCATCCTGCGGGTTGCCGCGCGCTTTCGCCTGGATGGCCTGCTGGAAGGCACCCGTCTGGCGCGCCTGCTGCGCGTGCTGAACTGGGTGATTCCGCGCGCCAGTGGCGAGGTGGCACAGGCATCGCGGGGCCGTCGATTGCGTCTGGCCTTGCAGGCCTTGGGTCCGATCTTCGTGAAGTTCGGGCAGATTCTCTCGACGCGACGCGACCTGCTACCCGCCGACATCGCCGATGAGCTGGCGCTGTTGCAGGATCAGGTGGCGCCCTTCGACAGCGCCATCGCTATCGCACAGATCGAGCGCTCGCTGGGGCAGCCGGTGTCGGTGATGTTCGCCGAATTCGATCCGCAACCACTGGCCTCCGCCTCGATTGCCCAGGTGCATGCGGCGCGCTTGCCCGACGGGCGAGAGGTGGTCACCAAGGTCTTGCGTCCGGGCATCGCCGCGCTGATCGATGCCGATATCGGTCTGCTGCGCGTGCTGGCCGCATTGGCGACGCGTTTTGGTCCCGACCCCGAACGCATTCGTCCGGACGAAGTCGTTGACGAAATCGAGCGCTCGCTGCGCGACGAACTCGATCTGCAGCGCGAAGGCGCCAATGCCTCGGTGTTGCGGCGCAATTTTCTCGACTCCGATGATCTGTACGTGCCTGAAGTACACTGGACCTTGACCGCCGAGTCGGTGCTGACGCTGGAGCGGGTGCGGGGCATCCGCAGCGACGACATCACGGCCCTGGATGCCGCCGGTGTGGACCGCAAGGCCTTGGCCGCGAAGGGCGTGCGGCTGTTCTACACGCAGGTCTTCCGAGACAATTTTTTCCACGCCGATGCGCATGCGGGCAACATCTGGGTCGACGCGACGCGGCCGACGCAACCGCGCTATATCGCGCTGGATTTCGGCATCGTGGGTTCGCTGCCCGATGCCGACCAGTACTACCTGGCCGAGAACTTCACGGCGATCTTCGAGCGCAACTACCGGCGTATCGCCGAGCTGCATCTTGAAGCGGGCTGGATGCCCGCCAGTGTGCGAATCGATGACCTGGAAGGCGCGGTCCGTGCGGTTTGCGAACCCTACTTCACCCGTCCGCTGTCGGAAATCGCGCTGGGCGAAGTGCTGCTCAAGCTGTTCAAGGTGGCGCATCGCTACCAGCTCACCCTGCAGCCACAATTGATCCTGCTGCAGAAGACCTTGCTCAACATCGAAGGCACCGGCCGACTGCTGGATCCCAAGCTGGATATCTGGGCCACGGCCAAGCCCGTGCTGGCCGAGATCCTGCGCCAGCGCCACAGCCCGAAAGCTTTGCGCCAACGCCTGAAGCAACGTCTACCCGGCCTACTGATGGCGGCACCCGATGCGCCGCAGCTGGCGTTGGACTATCTGCGTCAGGCCGTGGAAGGGCGCGCGACCTTGCGACTGCACTCCGACGATTTGCGACGCATGGCCGAAGCGACTCAGACCGGTCATCGGCAGACCGTGTTCGCGGTGTTTGCCGTGGGCCTGATCATCGCCGCCGCGCTGCTGCTCGCGCTGGAACCCGCAGGTGCGCGCTGGTGGGGTACGCATTGGGCGGTGTGGCCGCTCGCTGCGCTCGCGCTGCTCGCGGGTGTGGCGGCCTGGCCACGGCGGGGGTGAGCCTCAGGGTTTGGGTAGCGTCGTCAAGGTATCGAGAAACGCGATTGCCGCCGTGCGCGCCGCTGCGTTGCCGCGCGGGAAAATGCTTTGCGCAAACAGCAGTTCCTTGTTCGTCACCACCACCCGCGCCAACACGCTCACCTGTCGGTTGCCCGCCTCGATGCGGCGTCCCGGCGCATCACCCAGTGACCAGGCTTGGTTGTCCACGATCTGCAGATTGGGCATGCCTGCCTGGATGCTGCGCCACGACCGAATCGACATACGCCTCGCGATCCGCCTCCGCGATGCGCCATACGGCTTGATGGTGCCCACAAAGCGCATCACGGGCGACTTTTCCACCACATACGTCACCCGCTCCGACCCACCGTTTTCGCCCGGCAAGGTATCGCGGATCACGCGCGGCTGATCGGTGCCGAAGTCGACCTGGAACTGGTCCGCAATCAGCAAGGGCGCAGCCTGCGCCCAACCGATGCCGCCAAGAAGAACGGTGAGAAACAAGGCAAACCTGGGCATCGGAATCTCCGGCATTTCAAACGGCACATTCTAGTCGCGGACCCGCCTCACCTCGGACACGATGCCCGCCGAATCGAGCCGGATCGCCAACCACTCGGAGTCGATGCCAAACAAGCCACGCTCGGCACCGAGCGGATAGACCAGATCAAAGCGGCGGAAGTAGCCGTGGTCGGGTGGCTCCCCAAGCAGGGCGACGAACTCGGTCCGAGTCATGCCCTCACGGCGCCCACTGATCACCAGCCAGTCGGCCATGCGGTGGCGTCGATACCAGAAATCCTGCCATCCAGCGCCCTCGGGTCCCCACCAAGCGGGTACGAATGGAAGCGGCGCCGACCGAACCACGTACCAGCCCAACAGGCCTGCGACGAACAGCATCGCAAAGCGAATTCGTCGCGAGGTGGGAAGGAGAAACGAAGCCATCATCGGACCACATTGCCAGCGGGGTTTGCGTGGTGGACGAGTCGGTCAATCAGCGACCATGACGAAGCCGCTTGATGCCGGTGGATCGGGCGATCAAACCCATCGGGTGTGCGCTCACGCTGGGCGAGATTGGCGCACATTTCGGTTGGCACTGTGCCACCATCAGCCGCATCGCGCGGCTGGCGTCTGGAGGGTGATGTGGCAAAACAAGACCTGGCCCTGTTCTTTTGTCGGAGAGTGAAGCGTTTGTCCTGTTTGGCACTCTTGGTCGCGGCTTTCCCTTTCAGCGTTAGCGCGAAGCTACCTCCTGCAAAGCTGGCGGACTTGGTTGGTTTCTCGAACTTCATCTTCGTTGGGCGTATTTACTCGCGCGGAGATGATGCCGTCCTGCGTGGTAGCTTTAATTCATGGGGACGTCTACAGATTGAAGTTGAGCGTCCCATCTGCGGCCAATTCTTCAAGGAGGAATGGCCGGACGGGCGTGTAGAGGTCTTGTACCCCATCAACCCGATGGAGCGGCCCTCATTTGAGCTGGGTACTCGCTATGTGTTCTTCTGGAAGGACGGGTATAGCGGGCCGCAGTTAGCGCCTTCTTTTTATGGTGCGGCCAGGATTGAAGATGAGCTGGTATACATGCAGCTTGTCGAAGATATCGCCAGAAAAATTCCGCTCAATGAACTAGAGGGCATGATCGATTGCAGTTCCGCAACCGGAAGCAATGAGTTACCAGCAACACCAACATTGCCGTAACGTCTGCCGTATGCAGGCGAGCCGGCGTCACCATTGCGCCGCCCGCGTCAACAGGGCCGACAAAACGCCTCCCGTGATCCGGGCTTCTCTCTCCTGCTGACCCGCTCTTGGCTTGACCGTCCCCGTCTGTGTTTGTGTTTGGGTGCGGCCTTGCGGCCTCGCCAGTCACCTATTCTCGGTAGGGATCGGCAACGATGTTGATGTCAGCTTGCCAATCTTTGAGCGGTACCTGCACGTACTCTGAGCGTAGCCCTTGAGCGGAGGCGGAGACCGAAACGACGTCGAGTCGTTCATTGCAGACGTCGCCTCGGAATAGCGAGTTTTTGGTGAATGTATTGAATTGAAATCGAAGCTGGAACGAGCCATCTGCCTCGGTCAGAGCGTGCACGGGTCCTTGCGGAAGTTGGTCTCTTGTCCACGCGGCGCCAACGATTGCTCCGGGGATGCCACGTCCCTGACGGTCCATGACCCTGCCTGTTACGGAGACAATTCGAGTTGCGCACATCGCGGAGGCAAGCGCGGGTGCGAGGAAAACGACGGCGGCGGTCAGAACGAACCTGCGGCGTTGCTGCAACATGCTATCCATCCCTTTTGTGTCAGGTGTTCTTCATGGCTCACGACATGATGGGTTATGATTCGCGTGATATGTCAGCTCCCCTCTCCCCAACCCCTCTCCCACACGGGGAGAGGGGCTACCGTTCGGTTTGCTGGTGCATTGCGCCAATCAGGAAAGAGGTCGGTAGTCATGAGCGCTGAGCCAACGCGGGTGCAAGTAATTTCGGCTAGATTGCTTCTCGTGGCAATCGCGTTTGTATTTTTCTCGGTTGCTTGGTTTGTTCATGCTGACCATAATGCTGGTCGCGTTGTCTTCTATGGCGTTTCTAGCTGCGCTATTTTGCTATTTCTTATCGGCGCATTCGCGCCAAATAAATTGATCTGGTGGATTGCCAGGGTAATTATTGGCGGATAGTTGCTGTGGAGATCGGGTCGAGTCTGGTGAATTGCAAATTCAATTTTGCAACTGCCCATCCAAATTCGCGAAAGGCTCGGTGCCGCCCGAACCCCAGCGCTCTCAATCACCCCGCACCGGCTCGGGCATCGCCTGCCCGAGCAGCCAGTCGATTTCTTCGCTGTCGAATCCGGCTTGCCTGCGGGCTTCGAGGTTGAAGGGTGGGCGGACGGCGTTGGGGGCGTGTTCGGCGAGGAGTTGGCGGAAGGTGGTGGCGGGGTCGAGGTGGCGTTGCTGGCAGCACCACAGGAACCAGCGACTGCCCGCGGCGACGTGGCCGATTTCTTCGTCGAGGATGACTTGCAGCGCGGCGACGCTGGCGTGGTCGCCGTGGTGGCGGAGTTTGTCGATCATCGCCGGGGTCACGTCCAGCCCACGCGCTTCCAGCACGCGCGGCACCAGCGCCATGCGGACGAGGCAGTCGTGGGCGGTGAGGCAGGCCATGTCCCACAGGCCGTTGTGGGCGGGGAAGTCGCCGTAGTCGTGACCGAATTCGCGCAGGCGCGCCTGCAGCAAGCTGAAGTGGCGGGCTTCGTCGTCGGCCACGCTCACCCAGTCGTCGTAGAAAGCGCGGGGCAGGTCGCGAAAGCGGTAGACCGCATCCCAGCCCAGATTGATGGCGTTGAACTCGATGTGCGCCACGGCGTGCAAAAAGGCCGAGCGTCCTTCGTGGGTGCCGAGCCCGCGCTGGGCCAGCGCACGCGGTGCGACCAGTTCGGGTTTGTCCGGGCGACCTGGTACCGGCAGCGCTTCCGCGGGCGTGTCGCTGCCGAGGCTCAATTCGCCTGCGCGCCAGCGCGCGGCGGTGTCGGCGGTGGCCCGTACCTTGTCGGCGGGATCGCGCAGCCGCAGAACCTGCAGCGCGGCGTCGTGCAGGTTCATGGGGTCAGCTCTGGCGGCGGCGGTGCTTGGCTTCGTCCGAGCGCAGTTGGCGAATCCGCTCGAAGTAGCCGGGCTGGATGCCGGTGACGTATTCGCCGGTGAAACAGGACGAATCGAACTGGGTCAGACGCTGCTTTGGCCCGCCCACGGCGGCTTCGAGGTCGGCGAGATCCTGATAGATCAGCCAGTCGCAGCCCAGTTGCTGCTGCACTTCCAGATCGCTGCGGCCATGCGCGACCAGTTCATCCGACGAGGGCATGTCGATACCGTAGACGTTCGGGTAGCGCACCGGCGGCGCGGCGGAGGCCAGATAGACCTTGCGCGCACCGGCCTCGCGGGCCATCTGGATGATTTGCCGACTGGTGGTGCCGCGCACGATGGAATCGTCGACCAGCAGCACCACGCGATCGCGGAACTCCAGGGGAATCGGGTTGAGCTTGCGGCGTACCGATTTCACGCGTTCGCCCTGGCCCGGCATGATGAAGGTGCGACCGATGTAGCGGTTCTTGATGAAGCCTTCGCGGTATTTCACGCCCAGCACATTGGCCAGTTCGAGCGCGGAGGTGCGCGAGGTGTCGGGGATCGGAATGACGGTGTCGATGTCGTGATCCGGGCGCAGGCGCAGGATCTTTTCGCCCAGCTTCACGCCCATGCGCATGCGCGCCTTGTGCACCGAGACATCGTCGATCATCGAGTCGGGGCGGGCGAAGTAGACGTACTCGAAAATGCAGGGTGTGTGCGGACGCGGGTTGGCGACACAGGGCTGCGCATGCAGTTCGCCGCGCGCCGTGATGACGACGCATTCGCCGGGGGCGATGTCGCGCACGCGCTGAAAGCCGAGGATGTCGAGCGCGACACTTTCCGAGGCGACCGCGTATTCGATGCCTTCCATGGTTTCGCGGCGACCCAGCACCAGCGGGCGGATGCCGTGCGGATCGCGGAACGCGACCAGTCCCAGTCCCAATACCAGACTGACCACCGCGTAGCCGCCGACGCAGCGATCATGCACTTCGCAGACCGCCTGCATGGCGGCGGCGGGGTTCAGTTCGCCTTGCTTCGCCAGCGCGTGCGCGAAGACATTGAGTAGCACCTCAGAGTCGGATTCGGTATTCACCTGACGCCGGTCCTGGGCAAACACTTCGCTGCGCAGTTGTTCGGTGTTGATCAGGTTGCCGTTGTGCGCCAGGGCGATGCCGTACGGGGAGTTGACGTAAAACGGTTGGGCTTCGTCCGAGCCTTCCGATCCGGCGGTGGGATAGCGGCAGTGGCCGATGCCCATGCGTCCGCTCAGCAGGTGCATGTGTTCCTTGCCGAACACGTCCTTCACCAGTCCGTTGCCCTTGTGCACGCGCAGCCGTGAGCCTTGTGCGGTGGCGATGCCTGCGGCGTCCTGTCCGCGATGCTGCAGGACGGTCAGGCCGTCGTAGAGAGCCGAGGCGATTTCACTGGTGCCGACGATGCCGATGATGCCGCACATGCGGGGACTTCCTTGGTTGCGTAAACGGGCTGCGTCAGGTGCCGACAGGCGGTGTCGATGGCGGCGCAGCGGGAGCAGTGGGAGCGGGCAGACGCAGCTCGATCACCGGGACGAAATTGACTTCCTGCGCCACCGATTCGGGCAGCCAGGTGCGCAGCCATTCCGCCCCGCGCTGAAAGCTGGGAACAATGCGCGACTGTTGCCACCACGGATCGGCGGGCAGCGGCGTGAAGCCCGCCAGCAGGACTGCCACGCTGCCGAGTGCAGCACCCCGCAACAGGCCGAACAGCATGCCCAGCAGACGATCTGTGCCGGACAGTCCGGTGCTTTCGACTAGCTTGCCGAGCAACCAGGTGGCAAGGCCGCCAACGATCAGGGCCAGCACAAACAGCATCGAGTAGCCGAGGAACAGCCGCGCGGACGGCTGCGCGACCTGACTCTCGAACAGCGCTGCGGCGCTGTCGCCATAGGCGAAGGCGATCCAGAACGCGGCCACCCAGACTGCCAGCGACATGACTTCGACGATGAAGCCGCGCCACAGGCCGACCAGGGTCGACAGTCCGAGGATCACCAGCAATCCGATGTCGGCCCAGGTCAGCATCGCGGCTCGCCGTGATGGGAATACAGGTGGCGCATCAGGGATGCGTGACGACCATGCCGTCGAGCGACATTTTCGTCTTCAGTTCGCCGCGACGACGATCCGCCGTAGCGCGGTCCAGTTCCGGCCCGACGCGCACACGCCAGAGTTGTCCGGCGTCCGAATTGACGCGCTCGGCGAAGGCGGTGAAGCCCGCGCCGCGCAAGCGTCCGACCAACGTATTGGCATCCGATTCGGCGCGGAAGGCACCGACTTGCACGGCAAATCCACGGGTGGCGGCGGCGCGCGCGGGTTCGGCGCGCTGCGTGCTGGCATCGAGCGTCACCACACTGGTCGGTAGATCGGCCTGCACGCGAAGCGCAGCGGCGCGGGCGCGTTCGGCTTCGCCGCGCTGTGCAAATGGACCCAGACGGATGCGACGCACTGCCTTGCCATCCAGCGATGTGCTTTCGGCATAGGCGGTCAAGCCCGCGGCCTTGAGCTTGGCCAGCAGCGCTTCGGCGTTGGCAATATTGGCGTAGCTGCCGACATTGACCGCGAAGTTGCCGCTGGCGGTGGCGACCGGCAGTGGCGATGCGGTTGCCGGTTCCGGGCGCGTGGCGGGAGCCGTGGTTGCCGTGGCGGGCGTCGCTTGCGCGGGCGATGGCGCCGGTGTCGGTGTCGGCGCGGGTGTGGTTGTCGCGGTCGGCAGCGATTCGGTCGTTGTCGTGGCGGTGGTGTTGGCCGAACTCGGGGTTTCGGGCGTTGCGGTGACCGGACTGGCGGTGTTCAAGGATTCGCCGCTGACCGCATCGACGCGCGGCGCGACGGTGGTATCCACAGTGGCCACGGCGTTCGGGTCGTCGCTGACGGGCGTGGAGCTGTCAGCGGGTGTGGGCACTGCGCCATTCGGCTGCGGCAGCAGGATTTCGCGTGTCTCCAGCGCACGGCCTTCCATGTCCACGGTCGGTTTGTCCGGCGCGTCCAGCGGTACCGCTTCCGTCACCGATTGGTCGGGTTCCGGGCCTTGTACCAGCATGGGAAGAAAGATCACTGCCAGGGCGACCAGAACGGTCGCGCCGATCAGCCGCTGTTTCAATGCTGCATCCATGACGCCCCCAGGGCGGTCGAAAACCGAGCCAAAGTATAGCGGTCAGAGCCGTTGGCCTTGGTCCAGCAATGCCTGCCACGCTTCGGCAACCGTGTGAAAGCTGCCAAAAACGAGAATGCGGTCACGTTCGCTGGCGCCGTGGCGCGCGGCGGCCAGTGCGCTGGCGACCGTGTCATGCAAGGTCTGGAGGCCCGGCCAATCGCCGATCCGCGCGTGTAACGCCGCCGCAGATTGCGACCGACCCGCGACCTGCAGCCCCGCCAGGTGCCAGTGATCGACGCGCGTCCCAAGGCGGGCAACGATCCCGGCTGCGTCCTTGTCACCGAGCGCCGCAAAGACCGCGAGGGTGTCACCGTTGATCGGGTGACCCTCCAGCCAGCGTGCGAGTTGTGTCGCGGCCTGCGGGTTGTGCGCCACGTCGAGCAGGATGTCCGGTGCGGTCGCGACCTGTTGCAAGCGCGCTTTGGCATTGGCCTTGCCGATGCCCTGACGACAGGCCGCTTCGCTCAGGCCCAGCTCACGCAGTGCACGCACCGCGCAGGCCGCGTTGTCGCGCTGGCAGTCTGCCGCCAGCGCGGGCGTTGGTAAGGTCCATTCGACGGCGCCGTCGCGGTAGTGCCAGTGCTGCGAATCCAGTGCGAGGTTGTCGAAATCGCGGCCCAGTTGCTGTGTCCGCGCCTGTTGCGATGTCAGCGCGTTCAGCAGACCTTCCGGCGCATCGCGATCACCGATCACGGCGAGGCGTCCGGGACGCGCGATACCGGCCTTTTCCGCACCGATCAGATCGCGCGTCTCGCCGAGCCAGTCGGTGTGGTCGAGATCGATCGTGGTGATCACCGCGATATCGGCATCCACCACATTGACCGCATCCAGCCGACCGCCCAGGCCGACTTCCAGAATGGCCAGATCGAGCGCGGACTCGGCGAAGATCTGCAACGCAGTGAGTGTGCCGAACTCGAAAAACGTCAGCGGGATATCCCCACGTGCGGCATCGATGCGTTTGAAGGCCGCCAGCAGACGGGCATCGTCGACGTCTTCGCCATCGAGTCGAATGCGCTCGTTGTAGCGCAGCACATGGGGCGAGGTGAACGCCCCGGTGCGCCAACCGGCGGCACGCGCGCAGGCTTCCAGAAACGCGACGGTCGACCCTTTGCCGTTGGTGCCCGCGACACTGATGACCCGCGCGGCGGGTTGCCGCACCCCCAGCCGATCCGCGACGGTCCGCGTGCGTTCCAGTCCCAGTGCGATGGCTTTCGGGTGCTGCTGGAGTTGGTAGTCCAGCCATTGATCGAGGGTGCGCGTAGGCACGGCGAGGGAACCTGTGTTCTGCCAAACGGCAAGCGTAGGCAGTGGGCAGAGGGCGCGCAATTGCCGATGGCCCGTTCGGCGACGATAGAGGTGTCGACCGTATACTTCGCGCCCCGTCTGTGGAGTGGTAGCGATGGCCAATCTGATGAGAGCACTGGTGAAGCGTGAAGCCAGCAAGGGCATCTGGATGGAGGAAGTGCCGATTCCCCAGATCGGTCCAAACGAGGTGCTGGTCAAGCTGGAAAAGACCGCGATCTGTGGCACCGATCTGCACATCTACAAGTGGGACGAGTGGAGTCAGCGCACGATTCGTCCGGGGCTGGTCATCGGGCACGAGTTCGTCGGTCGCATCGTCGAATTGGGCACCGCGGTAACCGGCTACCAGGTGGGCCAACGGGTCAGTGCGGAAGGCCACATCGTTTGCGGTGTGTGTCGCAACTGCCGCGCAGGCAAGCAGCATCTTTGTCCGAACACGGTCGGCATCGGGGTCAATCGCAACGGCGCGTTCGCGGAATTCGTCGCGGTTCCGGCTTCCAATCTGTGGCCCATTCCCGATCAGATTTCCAGCGAGCTGGCGGCGTTTTTCGATCCCTACGGCAATGCCGCGCACTGTGCGCTGGAGTTCGATGTGATCGGCGAGGACGTGCTGATTACCGGTGCGGGACCGATTGGCATCATCGCGGCGGGCATCTGCAAACACGTGGGCGCGCGCAACGTGGTGGTCACCGATGTCAACGACTATCGCCTGAAGCTCGCTGCCGACATGGGTGCAACGCGGGTCGTCAACGTGGCGCACACCTCGCTGAAGGAAGTGATGAAGGATCTGCACATGGAAGGCTTCGATGTCGGGCTGGAGATGAGCGGCAATCCGCGCGCCTTCGACGACATGCTCGATTGCATGTATCACGGCGGCAAGATCGCCTTGCTGGGCATCCTGCCCAAAGGTGCGGGCATCGATTGGGACAAGATCATCTTCAAGGGTCTGACCTTGCAGGGCATCTACGGCCGACGGATGTACGAGACCTGGTACAAGATGACCCAGATGGTGCTGACCGGGTTTCCACTGCAGAAAGTGCTAACGCACCAGTTGCCGATCGATGACTTCCAGCGCGGTTTTGAACTGATGGAGTCCGGGCAGTGCGGCAAGGTGGTGTGCAGTTGGCTGTGAGCTGGCTTGTTGCCTTGCCCTTGGGCTGCTTTGCCTGTGTCGCGGTTGCGGGTGATCCGGTGGGTGGGATCTCCGCCAACACGGCGGACGAATTCGAACTGGAGCCAAGCCTGGCGGCGGCGGATCTGGTTATTCCGGCGTTGCTGAATGGGCCGGGTTACCGGGTGCGCCCGGTCGCGGCGGTGCACGGATTCCAGGCAGGCTTCGTGATCGAAACCCGCTGGGGTGAGTTGCGTGCGGAAAGCGTGGAGTTGCTGGCGATCCGTGTCGCGGAGATTCCGGCGCTGGAGGCGCTCTACAGCGAGTCGGTGACCTCGGCACTGGTGCGCAGTGGCGCCAGCGCCGTGGCGGCACCGGTACGCGCGGTGGTGAACGTCGCGAGCGAGCCGGAAACGACCTTGCGCGGATTGCCCGGTGGCGTCTGGCGATTCTTCAGCGAACGCGTGATCAAGCTCGCCCAACAGGCCAGGCGGCTCGGCTCGCGGGCCGATCAACGCATCAGTCACGATGGCTCGCCGTATGACGCGGCGGATGCGCCGCTTACCGCCAGCCGTCAGCCGGAGCAGGACGGTGACAGCTGGTTCGGCAACCTTGGTGAAGAAGCCGGTCGACTCGCCAAGAGCGAACTGGGCTTTGGTGCCGCCAAGCGCGCCCTCGCGGCGCGACTGGGCGTGGACCCGTATTCAGGCAATGCGCTGTTGCGCGAGCGACTCGACAAACTGGCCTGGGCGGCGACCGTCGGCAAGTTCGGTGTCGGACAGGCCTTGGGTTTGCTGGACCCCTTGGTCAGCACCACCCTGGATACGGCCAGCACGGTCAATCGCGTCGTGCTGGAACTGCCGCCGGAGGATTTGCGTCGCCGCAACGATGAAGCGCTGGCACCGCATTGTGCCGACGAGGCGCAGCGTTACCAGTTCCTGAACTTCGGTCGATTTTCGCCCACCCTGCAGACCGAACTGACCGACCGCATTGCCGAGATGCGTCTGGCTGGCGGTTGCGGCGATGTGCTGGAGACGGCACTGATGGCGCAGAACGAGGTGGAAGCGCGCTATGTCGTCAACACGTTGAAACTGACCCAGGCCTATCTGGGTGAACGGGCCGAGGGTGGTCGATGGATCGGTCTGGGCGCGGTGCTGAGTTACGAGACGGCGGATGGCGAGCGCATCCTTCCCTTGCCGGTCGATCTGTTGAGCTGGACCCGCGATACCGCGCGCTGGTTTGGTCAGCAAGCGCTGTGGTCGCACCCGCAGCGTAGTGTCATCAGCAACGGGAAGATCAGTGTGGCCGCCCAGCGTGCCTTGACCCGCGCGGGCTGGAATCTGATGACCGGGCTGTCGTATCCAGGTTCACCGCCCTATTTGCGTGTGCTGGAGCAGGCACCGGTGCGCTGAGCGCACCGGGCTGCTGTCAGTGGATCAGCGCAGCGCGAACCAGTAGACGGCAGCGGCAATCGCCACAACGCCGATCACGATTGCCGCAATCAGGCCGCCTTTGCCCGCGCTCTCCTTCGATGCGGCAACTGCGGCGGGCGCATGGGCGGCGGCGCTGGGGATTTCCTTGCCCGGTACGACCAGCATGAAGCGCACCGCGTCGAGGCGGAGTTCGTCGCCTGCTTTCAGCAGTCCGCTCTGCACGCGCGAGCCATTGATGTAGGTGCCATTCGAGGATCCCAGGTCTTCCACCAGCAGACCGTCCGGCGTGGGTTTGACCTGCGCGTGGCGGCGCGAGATTTCCTCGCTGGCGATCGCGATGTCGCAATCGTGCTGGCGTCCGATCACGGTTGGGGCGACCACTGGGAAGGTCTTGCCAAAGGTCGCGCCGGAAACGCCGCGCAACACATATTTCGGCAGCGCGGCACGCACGCGCGTTGCGCCACTGTCGTCGATCTGTGCTGGCTTGGGCGTCGATACCGCCGCGGCGCGTTCAACCGCCACCAGTCGGCAGGTGACACCCGCCACCGCGAAGGCGTCGCCCGGATGCAGGACATGACCATCGCTGGCCGCGTTACCGTTCACGCTTACCGCGCCGTGCGCAGTGCCCAGGCGCACGATGACCGCGCCGCCCGACAGTTCCAGTTCGCAGTGTTCGGGCTGGATTCCGGCAGCCTGCAGCCGGATCAAGGCCTGATCGCTGGAACCCAGCCGATTGCGCCCCGCGCTGAGCAGGACCGCGCCGTGTTCACCATTCGGGAAAATCAGCTTCATCGAGATCTGCCTGTGTCTGAAGAAAAAAATGTCTGCGGATCGGGGATCAGCGCGAGGGCGGGTGGATTTCCCGCGCCAGACGGATTCCGATGGTATTGAAGCCGGGTTCGCCTGCAAAGCCTGCGCTGACCGGCTCGTCTTCGCTGGAGTACCAAGTGGCACCAATGGCCACCTGCTCGGAACAGGGGCTGTTGGCACAGTCGCTGGTCCATTCACGGACGTTGCCATCCAGTCCACGCAGTCCGTGCGCACCCGTTGCGCCCGCCTGGACGGGACGCGTCCAAGCCGCGCCATCGTCGCAGGATGCCGCCTCGCGCGCGTCCCAGCCGCGTTGCGCCTGTTGATCGCGGCGGTTGTCACTGCAGGCCGCGCGCTTGGGCAAGAGGGCGGTCAGTTCGGCGCGCGAAGGCAGACGATAGGCTTGCCCGGTCTGCTGGCTGAGCCAGTCGGCGTAGGCCTGCGCCATCTGCACGTTGACGCAGACCACCGGATGACTGTCGTCCTGAGCGAAGCCCGGCGCTTGCCAGGTGCGGTTTTTACTGCTGCGGAAGAAGGATTCGCGATCACGGCAGCTCGGCAGTTCGATGCGGGCTCGATCCGTCGCCCGCCAGAACTGTGCAAACTCGGCGACGGATACCTCGCCTTCCGACAGCGCCAGTTGTTTGCTCACGACGCGCAATCGCGGACCCGCCTGTCCATTACCCAGCGTGTCGCGGAAGGCATAACCGGGCTCGCCCAGACCCTTGGCGGTCTTTTTCAGGGCGTCCAGCCGCGCATGCCGACTGCCCATGTCCGTGAGGATACGCAATGCCTGTTCGCTGCCATCGCGGTCCCAGCCGGTGATGGCTTGCTCGACCTGTTGCAGCAGTGCGACTTCGCGTTGGGTGAACAGATCGTCGGCGCGTGCCGCGATGTCCTGCAGTTTGGGATGGCTCGCGGCGACTTTGCGCAGGCAATCCAGATCGCCCAGCCACAGCGCCGTGTCGGCCAGATCGGTACTGGCCTTCTGCGCGCAGGCCTCAGCCAGCGAACGCAGGCTATCGATGGCCTGGGCATTGTCTGGTTCGATCAGGAACACCGTCTGCCAGCGTTCCAGCGCATTGCGCTGAGGCGGCTCAAGCCAGCGCCCGGCATCGAGATTGGCACGGCCCATGGCGAGAAAATCGATCACTGGATCGCGCACCGTCGGCAAGCTGTCCAGCGCGATGCTGTCGGCCACCTGTTCGATTTCCGCGTCGCCGCCAGCGGCTTCCTCGCGCGCTTCGGATTCGGCCAGACCGATGCGGTCGAGGCTGGTTTCCGGCGGGCGTCGTGGGCTGGTTTCGGGTGTGCGAACGGTTCCCGATGCGACCGCAGCGGTCGAGGCAGAGGCATTCGAAGGTGGATTTTGGCTGGCGTGCTTCGGTTCGCCGCTCAGCCACCATGCCAGGCCCGCCGTGGCGATGATGCCGACGCTGGCAAGACTGACCACTCGCCAGCGAGGCTGCAGCCAATGACGAACGGCTCGCCATCGACTCTGCAGCGCAGAGTGGGGTGACGGCGAAGGCTGGCGCGCTGTACCTGTGGGCTTGGTTGGCAACGCCGTCGTCGCTGGCGAGCGGGTCGGCGCGGTCACGACCTCACCAACGGCAGGGCGAATCCGGGTCGGCTCCAGGGTTTCCGCCGTGGCGGCGTTCGGCACCACCTTCGGCACCGCCGGTGGCGCTGTGCTTGGCAGGCTGGTGATGGCGTTGTTCGCCGCGCCACCACTGACGGCCTTGGCCGGCAGCGGAATGGGTGTGTGCTCAACCGGTCGCTTGCCAATCACCAGATCGATGGCGCGCAGCAGTTCAGCACAATTGGGGAAGCGCTGTTCCGGTGCTTTGGCCAGGCACCCCTCGATGACCGGACGCCAGCGACTCAGTGCCTCGCCCAGGGCCGGGATCGGGGTGTTGACGTGCGCGTAGGCAACCGCAAACGCGTCCGAGCCCGGAAACGGGGGTTGCCCGGTCAGGATCTCGTAAAGGATCACACCGAAGCTGTAGATGTCCGAGCGGGCATCGACGGCCATGCCGCGTGCCTGCTCGGGACTCATGTAGCGACTGGTGCCGATGCTGAAGCCTTCGGCAGTGAGGCCCGCCGAACCAAATGCTGCTTTTGCGATGCCGAAATCGGTCAGCAGCGGCCGCTCGTTGGCATCGAACAGCACGTTACTGGGGGTGACGTCGCGATGCACGCAGCCGCGCGAATGGGCGTAGCCCAGCGCGGCACAGAGCATGCGGATGATGCGGTACAGGGCATCGCCCTGCATGCCCGCGCGAATGCGTCGGGCGAGGTCGCCGCCGCTCAGCAGTTGCATCGAGAAGTAGTGCAGCCCGGCTTCGGTCACACCGACGTCATAGACCGGCACGATGGCCGGATGCTGCATCGCCGCCAGTACGCGGGCTTCCTGCAGGAAGCGCGCCGCCTGCGCGGAGTCCCTGGCCAGCTCCGGTGCCAGCACCTTGAGCGCAACCTCGCGATCCAGCAGCACCTGACGCGCACGGTAAACCGTGGCCATGCCGCCGCGCCCGATCTGCTCAATTACGTGATAGCCGCTGACCTCGATCACTGCCCACCCTGCAGTTGCCCGAATCTTTACAAAATGTTCCAAAGTGTAAACCGATCAACGCCCTGTAGCGGTCGATTGGCTCACGCTTGTGAAAAGGCGTCGGTCAAATGGGTTTGTTCAGTCCCTCCTGTCAGCGCTCACCTGATCGCGATCAGTATCGGATTGGTGTTGCAGGCAGTGATGAGTTTCGCCACTGCCTGCGTCGCAACGTAAAATGCGCGGATGAATTCCCTCTTTGTTCCCGGACAGCGCTGGCTGTCGACTGCCGAGCCCGAACTCGGCCTGGGCACGGTGATGCGCCTGATCGGCCGCAGCGTGCAGATTGTGTTTACCGGCAGTGGTGTGGTTCGCCAGTACGCGATGGATACCGCGCCGCTGACCCGCGCGGAGTTTCGGGTCGGCGAGAAGCTGCGCGCCGACGGCGTCGATCACGTCGTCGAATCGGTCAATTTGCAGGACGGGCTGTACGTCTACGGCGTCGCCGGGAAAACCTTGCATGAAGGCGTGCTGGATGCCGAGCAGCCGGTGTCACAGGCGGACGCGCGCTTGCTGGGCGGGCGCGTTGACCGCAATCCTCAGTTCGAACTGCGCCGCGAAGTGCTGCGGCGTCGCGCCGAGTCACAACGGCACCCCGGTTGGGGCGTTCTGGGCGCGCGCATCGACCTGATTCCGCATCAGTTGCGGGTTGCGGAACTGGCCGCCGAGCGCCGCCAGCCGAGGCTGTTGCTGGCCGACGAAGTGGGACTGGGCAAGACCATCGAAGCCGCCATGATCACCGCCCAGCAATTGGCGACCGGGCGCGCCAGCCGGGTGCTGATTCTTACCCCGGAAAGCCTGACCCATCAGTGGTTTGTGGAGCTGTTGCGGCGTTTCAACCTGCGCTTTGCCCTCTACGACGAGGAGCGTTGCGAAGCGATTACCGAGGTCGATACGGCCGCCAATCCCTTCGACGACGAGCAATGCGTGATCGCCGCCGTGGACTGGCTGGCGCGGGACAAAAAGCGTGCCGCGCAATTGCTGGACGCGGGATGGGATCTGCTGGTGGTGGACGAAGCCCATCATCTGGCCTGGAGTCCGGAATCCCCCTCGCGCGAATACGCCCTGGTGGAAGCCTTGGCGGCGCGCATTCCCGGCGTCATCCTGCTTACCGCGACGCCGGAACAATTGGGACGCAGCGGTCACTTTGCCCGCCTGCGCCTGCTGGACCCCGCCCGTTACGACAATCTGGCGCACTTCACCGCCGAGTCCGATCGCCATCTGGCCCTGTCTTCGATCACCGATGCCCTGCTGGAAGGACACGCGCCGGATGCGGCCGGGACACAGTTGCTTGATGAACTGTTCGTCAGCGAACCCGAGGTGTTGGCGAAGTCGCTGGCGGCCATCCAGTCCGGTGACAAGGCCGCAGGCTGGAAGTTGATCGAAGCGCTGATTGATCGGCACGGCACCGGGCGCGTGATGGTGCGTAACCGGCGCGCGGCCGTGGGCGGATTTCCGCTGCGGGTGCCGCACATCGAGTACATCAATGATCAGCAGAGCGATCCCGCCCTGCTGGGCCGTCTGCGCGCGGAAGCGCTGGCCGATCTCGGTGTCGCGGGGCACGTCGAGCCGGAACACGACTACACCCACGATCCGCGATTTGAATGGCTGCTGGCGACGCTGGAGCAGATTGCGCCCGCCAAGGCCCTGTTGCTGTGCCGCTCGCGGGCCAAGGTACAGGCGCTGGAAGACGCCTTGCGGGTGCGCAGTGGTATCGCGGTGGCGCGCTTCCACGAGGATTTGAATCTGTTGCAGCGTGATCGCGCGGCGGCGTATTTCGCGGATCCGGAGGGCGCCCGCCTGCTGATTTCCTCGGAAGTCGGCGCGGAAGGCCGCAACTTCCAGTTTGCGCAACATCTGATCTTCTGGGATCTGCCGCTGGATCCCGACATGCTGGAGCAGCGCATCGGTCGCCTCGACCGGATCGGCCAGAAGGGCGATGTGCATCTGCATGCCTGCGCGGTGCGCGGTAGCGCGCAGGAATCGCTGCTGCGCTGGTATGCCGACGGTCTGGACGCGTTCCGGCAGGTCTGTGCTGACGGGCGCGAGTTGTTGCGCCGCTTTGGTGAACGCCTGCAGGCACTCGCGCAGTCGCCGAATGATGGCCTGCTGGACGACTTGCTGGCCGAATCGCAGCGCGATCATGCCGAGTTGAGCGAGCGCATCCACAAGGGACGTGATCGCTTGCTGGAACTGGCCAGTCAGCGCGGTGCCGGTGCGGGGCGATTGCAACAGGCCCTCTCACTCGACGATATCGCTGCCGGGATCGAGGACTATCCGCTGCGACTGCTGGAACAGTTCGGCATCCACAACGAGCCGCTGGGCAACGAGATCGTGCTGCTCGATCCCGAGTACGTCACCCTGGACGCATTCGAAGACATGAAGGGCGGCCCAAGGCAGGCGACCTTCAGCCGTGCGAGGGCCTTGGCGCGCGACGATCTGCTGTATCTGCGCGCCGACCACCCCATGCTGCTCGATGCGGAAGCCTTGCTGCTGTCGTCCGAGACCGGCAACGCCTGCGCGCTGGTGGATGACAGCCTGCCGCCACGCAGCGTGCTGCTGGAGGCCGTTTACGTACTGGAGTGCGTGGCGGCGAAGGGACTGCACATCGAGCGCTTCCTGCCGCCCTTGCCGCTGTCCAGCGTGGTCGATACCCGATTGAGTCTGCGCAGTGACTTTCTGCCCTCCGCGCGTGCGGTCAGGGCAGCGGGCGATCGCACCCTCGATCTCAGCAAGCACCGCAAGATCCTTGCGGCCTTGTTGCCGCCCATGCTGGAAAAGACCCAGGCCGATGCCGAGGCACAGAGTCGGGAGCGAATCGAACTGGCGCTCGGTCAGGCCGAGGCGCTGCTCGACGGCGAAATCGACCGATTGCAGCGGCTGGCCAAGGTCAATCCTGCGGTTCGCGAGGACGAGATCGACGGACTGCAGAACGAGCGCGCGGCGCTATTGGCGGCACTGCCCCAGGCCCGCCCGCGCCTGGACGCCCTGCGCTTGATCGTCAGCCCTGATTTCATGGCGCTGCGCAGCCAGTAGGGTGGAATCGTCGCGCGGGTCCCATCCCGCGCGAGCGGTCGCCGCTTCGTCCAGACGGTTTTTACCCGCTTCCTCAGGTTGTTGAATTGACTGGCTTTGCTGGTCGGACCTCGGGCGGACGCTCGTTGTGCTGCGGCAGCCACGAATCCGTCTTCGTGCGTGGCACGCGGATTGCCTCCGCTGTCGTGAACATCCTTGGTATTCGCAGTCTTGGCGAATCCGGTGATTCCACGGAGAGCATCGATGAGCACACCTGCACAGAACATTTTCGGTGGCGCCCAAGTGGGCGTGGACGCCGAGCGCAACAAGGCGGGCGCCCAGGTCAGCGAGTTTCTGACCTTCACTCTGGGCGAAGAAGAGTTCGGCGTCGATATCCTGAAGGTGCAGGAGATTCGTGGCTATGACACCGTCACCCGGATTCCGGACACACCTGACTACATCAAGGGTGTGATCAATCTGCGCGGCACCATCGTGCCGGTGGTCGACATGCGCTTGAAGTTCAAGCTGGCCAAGGCCGAGTACGACAGCTTCACGGTGATGATCATCCTCAACGTCGACAAACGCGTGGTTGGCATCGTGGTCGACAGCGTTTCCGACGTGATCGGACTGACCACCGAACAGTTGCGCCCGCCACCGGAATTTGGTCGCGCGGTCGATGCGCAATTCCTGACCGGCATCGGTGCCTTGGAAGACCGCATGCTGATTCTGGTGGATATCGAAAAACTGCTGCGCAGCGAAGAACTGGGGCTGATTCCGCCAAGCGCCCATTGACACATTGGGATGGGGAACGTCCGTTTTTCGGCGACGGCGCTGTTGATGGGCGCTTTGAGAGCGGTCGGCCAGAACGAAGCGCCAGATCAATCTTCACAGGGAAGGCGATGCTGACCAGGAGGATAGCGGCGTGCGCAACAACCAGCCGGTAAGTGGCAAGGAAATCCAGTTGGAGGATGGTCAGACCATCGTCTCCCGCACGGATACCAAGGGCGTCATCCGCTACATAAATCGCGACTTTCTGTTGATCAGTGGCTTCACTGAAGCGGAATTGATCGGTCAGCCACACAACCTCATTCGCCACCCGGACATGCCCGAAGCAGCGTTCGCGGACATGTGGGCAACCCTGAAGGCGGGGCGTCCTTGGGTCGGCATGGTCAAGAACCGCTGCAAGAACGGTGATCACTACTGGGTGGAAGCGCATGCCACGCCCATGTTCGAAGCCGGAACGGTGACCGGCTACATGTCGGTGCGGCGCAAGGCGAGCCGCGAACGGATTGCCGAAGCGGAGCGTCACTACGCCGCGATTCGCGCTGGCCGTGCAATGGGCCTGGTGGTCCGACAGGGCACGGTAAAGCGGCTTGGCATGAACCTCCGCTACAACCCGCTGTGGCGCATGAGTCTGATGCAGCGCCTGCTGATGTCGGCTGCGGCGGTCGGCGTGTTCGCCCTGTGCATGATGTGGATGAGCCAGGCGGAACTGGCTGCCAGCACGCGCTGGACGGTCTTCGTGGCGGGTATGGCGGCGTCGTTCTACAGCGCCTGGTGGCTTGCCAATGACATCGGATCACGGCTGAAGGACGCCGAGCGACAGTTCCACGCGATTGCCAGTGGAGATTACCAGCAAGCCATTTCGATTGATCGCAATGACGAAGTCGGCGCGGTCTTGCTGGGCCTGAAATCGATGCAGATCCGTCTCGGTTTCGAGGTGCAGGAACACAAGCGCATCGCCGAGAGTTCGCTGCGCATCAAGCAGGCCCTGGATGTGGCGGCGACCAATGTGATGGTCACCGATCATGACTTGAATATCGTCTACGCCAATCCGGCGATCCAGCGCATGCTGAAACATGCCGAGGCCGACTTGCGCAAGGAAATGCCGCATTTCGAGGCCGACCACGTACTGGGCAAGAACATCGATCATTTCCATCGCCATCCCGAGCATCAGCGCAAATTGCTGGCAACCCTTGATCGCACCCACAAGACGGTGCTGCATGTGGGAGGGCGGACCATCGATCTGGTGGTTAATCCGGTGCTCGATGAGGGGCACGAACGCATCGGTTTGGTGACCGAATGGCGCGACCGTACCGACGATGTGGCGGTGGAACGGATGGTCTCGGATCTCGTGCAGGCGGCGGGCAGAGGCGACTTCAGTGCGCGGGTCGATACCGTGGGCAAAAACCAGTTCGTGGTGACTCTCGGCACGGGACTGAACGAACTGCTGGACACCACCGAGCGCAGTTTGAGTGCGGTTACCGAGGTATTGACCGCGTTGGCCAAGGGCGACCTCACGCACCGCATTGATGCCGATCTGCATGGGCGCTTCGGAGAAATCAAGGCGGCCACCAATGCGACCGTCGAGCAACTTGCCGGGATGATGGGCGTCATCAAGACGGCGGTGGAATCGATTCACGTGGCGGCGCGGGAAATATCCGCAGGCAATACCGATCTCGCCAATCGCACCGAGCAACAGGCCGCCGAGCTGGAAGAAACCGCCAGCAGCATGGAGGAACTGACTGCAACCGTACAGCACAACACCGAGCATGCCGGTGAGGCGAACCAGTTGGCGCAAAACGCGGCGGCAGTCGTGCAGAAGGGTGAAACCCTGGTGCAGCAAGTAGTGACCACCATGGGCGAAATCGATGCCTCATCGCGACGGATCGAAGACATCATCGGGGTGATCGATGGCATCGCCTTCCAGACCAATATCCTGGCCTTGAATGCGGCCGTGGAAGCGGCCCGCGCGGGTGAACAGGGACGGGGCTTCGCGGTGGTCGCCGCCGAAGTTCGCTCGCTGGCGCAGCGCTCGGCAACCGCCGCGCGCGAGATCAAACATCTGATTGCCGAATCGGTCGAGCGCGCGCATCGCGGTGCCGAAGTTGTCGACGAAACCGGTCGCACGATGGCGGGCATCCTGAGCAGCGTGGACCGCGTCAGCTCGATCATGGGTGACATCTCGTCAGCCACCCGCGAGCAGGCTGCCGGCATCGTGCAGGTCAACAACACGGTCATGCATCTGGATCAGGCGACCCAGCAGAATGCCGCCTTGGTGGAGGAGGCGTCTGCCGCCGCACGTTCACTCGAAGAACAGGCAACGGCGCTGGCGAGCGAGGTGGGGCGCTTCCGCCTGTAGCTGACGTGCTGGCGCTCGCGGCGAGTTCGCTGTGATCAGTCCGCCGACCCCGCATCCAGAAAATAGGCAACGACTTCGCCATTGACCTTCAAGGTCATGGGCTGGCCGCGCCGGTCCAGCGTCTTGCCGACCGGAAGCCTGACCCAGCCCTCGCTGATGCAGTATTCCTCGACATTGGTCCTTTCTTCGCCGCGAAAGCGGATGCCGATGCCGCGCTGCAGCAGTTCGGCGTTGTAGAACTTGCTGCGCGGATCGGTACTGAGACGGTCGGGCAGGATGTCGGTCATGGCGGGCTCGCAGCGCAAGTGAAAGCACCGAATGATAGCGTCGTGCGCCACTTCTCGCTGCGCGCTGCGCTATCGTGCGTGGTGTCAGAGAGGTGAGGAGCCGAATCCGTCCATGTCGTTCGAGATGCGCTTTCGTGGTACCGACACGATGTCGAGCTCGCACCGGCGACGTGTGCGGCTGATGCTGTGGGCGGGCGCGGGCGCCTTGCTGGCGATGGCACTGATCTGGGGTGGCTTCTTCGCATTGCGCCAGCATTGGGTGCTGGTGGCGCTGGATGGGTTGATGGCCGCGCTGGCATTGGTCGTCATGCAGCGCGTTCGCATCGAAAGCTATCTCAGTGCAGGACTGTTGCTGATCATCGGTCTGTGGGTCGTGCTGGTCGTACTGGCGTTGTTCGCCGATGTTCCGTCGGCGGCTGCGCCGCGCTCCGTCCATGTCTATCTTTTGTCGTTGGGTGTCGTGTCCACACTGATATTCCGCGGCGAATCAGTGGTTTGGCGGCATGGGCTGCCAGCGCTTTGTTTTGCGACGTATCTGGTCATGGCAAGTACCCAGTTCGGGGTGCACAGCCTGATGTCGCTGGGCGATGAGGTACGCGCCGTCGGTGGCTGGATCAACAACGCGGCGGCCATTGTTCTGCTGTACGGCGTATTGGTGCTGCTGCAGATCGATTTTGCCGAACGCGACGAGACCGAACAGGCCTTGCAGCAGGCCTTGCGCGAATCGCAGTTCCTGTTGTTCTTCCAACCGCAACTGCAGGCCGATGGACGGGTGATCGGTGCGGAAGCACTGCTGCGCTGGCGTCATCCCGAGCGTGGCTGGATTGCGCCCTCCGAGTTCATTCCGCAGGCGGAGGCGAATGGCAGCATCCGCGAGATTGGTGCCTGGGTGCTGCGTCAGGCCTGTGCGCAATTGGTGAGCTGGCAGACCGAGCCGTTACTGGCTTCGCTCAAACTGGCGGTCAACGTCAGCGCACGCGAGTTTCGCCACCCCGACTTCGTCAGCGACGCACTGGGGACGCTGCAGTCCAGCGGAGCACCGGCAGGCCATCTCACCCTGGAGCTCACCGAAAGTGTGCTGGTCGACAAACTCGACGACGTGATTGCCACCTTGGCTGCACTCAAGGACCGGGGTATCGGTCTGTCACTGGATGATTTCGGTACGGGCTATTCGTCGCTCAACTACCTGCGCCGCCTGCCGCTGGATGAGCTGAAGATCGATCAGACCTTCGTGCGGGATGTGCTGAGCGACCCGAACGATGCGACCATCGTACGGATGGTCATCACGCTAGGCCAAAGTCTCGGTCTGCAAGTGATCGCCGAAGGCGTCGAAACCGAGGCGCAGCGGGAGTTTCTGATCGACAACGGTTGTAGCCGGTTTCAGGGTTATCTGTTCAGTCGTCCGCTGCCTTTGGCCGAGTTCGAAGCCTTCGTTCGTGAGCGCAACCGCTGACATGCGCGCATCACGTGGCGGGATTATCCTCACCGGGTGATTCCGGGTGGAGTGGTGCAGATGGGCAGGCAGGGCAGGTGGCGCACGGGGTTCGTTGGTGCGATGGTGGTGGTTGCCGGGTGCGCCAGTGCGCCGGTTGAGGTCCGATCGCCGGATCGCGTGGTGATCCGCGAGCAATGGCCGGAATCGCCGCCGCACCATGAAAGTCCCCGCGAGTGGTTTGATGCCGGTGCGCGGGTCGCGCGGGAGCGCGGCGCCGGGCAGCACGATGCCCGCAACCTGATCCTGTTCGTGGGCGATGGCATGGGGCCGACCACGGTCGCTGCCGCGCGCATCTTTGCCGGACAGGCTCAGGGCCACACGGGCGAGGAAAACCTGCTCAGCTTCGAGCGCTTCCCGTTCACCGGCTACAGCAAGACCTACAACGTGGATCTGCAGACGCCGGATTCGGCGGGCACCATGACCGCGATGATCACCGGCGTAAAAACCCGTGCGGGCGTCATCGGCATCGACAGTTCGGCATTGCGCGGCGACTGTCGCGGTACCGCTGCCGCCCGCTTGCCCAGCCTGCTGCATCTCGCCGAAGAAAATGGCCTGGCGACCGGTGTGGTCACGACCACGCGGGTGACCCATGCGACGCCCGCATCCAGCTATGCCCACGCGGTGGATCGCGATTGGGAGACCGATGGTCTGATGCCGCCAGAGGCGCGTGCCGCCGGTTGTCACGACATCGCGCGGCAACTGATCGAGTTCGACGAAGGCGACGGGATCGAGGTGGTACTGGGCGGCGGGCGGCAGATGTTCCTGCCCGCCTCCGCTACGGACCCGGAATACCCGGACGTGCACGGCAGTCGAATCGATGGCCGCGACCTCATCGCCGAGTGGCAAGCCGCCAATCCGTCCGGCGCGTTTGTCTGGAACGACGCACAGTTCCTGGCGCTGGACTTCGGCACGCTGGATCGAGTGTTCGGATTGTTCCAGCCGGGGCACATGCAGTATTCGCATGACCGGCCTGCGGACGCCGCGGGAGAGCCGACGCTGGCAGAGATGGTGCAGGCCGCCATTACTCGTTTGCAGCGCGAGCCCAAGGGCTACGTGCTGATTGTCGAAGCAGGCCGGATCGATCACGCCCATCACGCGGGCAACGCCTATCGCGCCCTGACGGATACAGTCGCCTTGTCGGATGCCGTGCAGGTCGCAGTTGATCACAGCTCGGCCGAGGACACCCTGATCCTGGTGACGGCGGATCATTCGCACGTGCTCAATTTTGCGGGCTACAGCGTGCGTGGCAATCCGATTCTCGGCAAAGTCAGTGACGCCCACGGCACCCTGGACACCGATCTGATGGGCTTGCCCTACACCACCCTGGCCTATGCCAATGGTCCCGGCTATGCGGGTGAAAGCGACACGCAGCCCGAGGGACCGAAGCGCTTCCTGCATGAGTCGACGCAATCACGCCCGGTGACCCGCGGACGCCCGGATTTGCGCGAGGTCGACACCACCTCACCGGATTATCTGCAGGAGGCGATGCTGCCATTGGGTTCGGAAACCCACGGCGGTGAAGACGTCGGCGTGTATGCGCGCGGACCCGGTGCCGAAGCGGTGCGCGGCGTGATGGAGCAGAACGTGATCTTTCACTTGCTGGGGCTGGCACAGCCGCGCTTGCGTGCGCATATGAATCAGGCGGGCCCGACTGCCGACTGAGCGCGTCAACCCAGCAAGGCGCGAATCCGCTGTCGCAAAGCCGGAACGACCTCCGCGTCGAACCAGGGATTGCTGGCCAGCCAGAGTTGATTGCGTGGACTCGGATGCGGCAGTGGAACGTAGTGCGGCGAATAGTCCGCGAAATGCCGCACCGTATCCGTCAGCGTGGCGCGACGTCGCGTGCCGAGGTAGCCGAGTTGCGCGTAGTGGCCGATCAGCAGGGTCAGTTCGATGTTCGGTAGCTGCGCAAGGATCGACGCATGCCAGGTCGGCGCACATTCCGGACGCGGCGGCAGATCGCCTGCCTTGCCCTTGCCCGGATAGCAAAACCCCATTGGAACAATGGCGACGTCCTCGGTCGCGTAGAACTGCTCGCGCGACAGGCCCAACCACCCGCGCAGACGGATGCCACTGGCATCGTTCCAGGGAATCCCGGTTTCATGCACCTTGCTGCCGGGTGCCTGCCCGATGATCAACAGCCGCGCGCTCGATGCCGCACGCAACACCGGGCGCGGCTCGCAGGGAAGCTGCGAGGCGCAGAGGCGGCACGCATGGATTTGTCTGACCAGTGAATCCAGTGCGTCAACGGAGCTGGTACTCATACGCTTGATTTCGCATTCCACAGCGGTATTGACCGCTGGATGTGTTCCATCACGGTCTCTGCTTTCAGTGCGGCTAGATCAGGAGCATCGATGGCGTGGAACCGACTGGTTGCGATGCCAGTTCTCGAAGAGTGTGTGTGTCGACCGAACAGAGCGATACCGGCGCAGCCCAGTGCGGAAGCGAGGTGACTAGGACCGGTGTCATTTCCAACGACGAAAGCGGCTTCCTTCAGGATGCCCGCCAACTCAAACCAATCAAGACATCGATCGCTATTTTTGAGCAGTTTGGCGGGGAGCGTGCTTGCAAGATCCATTTCATCTGGCCCAGGAACGGTGACCACTTGGTAATCCGCGCCGAGTTGAGTTGCGAGCTGAGCGAAATGCGGCCATCGCTTGTGCGGATGGCGTTTGGCTGACCCCACGACCAACACGACAAACGGTATACGGATGTCTTGGGTGCGCAAAAATCGACGCATGTCGTTCGCCATCCACTCGACACTCGGAGTGTCGCAGTGAGCCGGATTTACGCCCGCACTGATCAATTGCGGTATGAAGCTGGCACGCAGACTTTCTCCCCGTTTATCCGATTTGTCGCCATACCAATCAACCGACGGCAGCAACCATCGCCGATAGATTCGTGTGCGGGAGGACTTTTGCAGGTCGTAGACGCGACAGAAGTTCTCGCTGCGTAAGGTTCTAGCGAGAGCGAAGTGTTGGTGCAATCGCCATCCTGACGCGCGCTTGTCAATGATGATCCGATCAATGTAGGGGCAGCGCGCCATCATTCGCGAGTAGCCGGGAGTGGTCAGTAGAACCCTTTCGTCATCGGGGTGAGCAGTATGCAAGTCACGCAGTGCACCGGTCGCCTGAATCAGATCGCCAAACGCGCCATGTTTGATGATCAGGATTTTCCGGTGCTCGATTGAGGGTGACTTCGTCGTTGTCATGATGTCGCAAGCTCAGAATAGACCCTGGGTGCGAGCGGCTTAGGCAACAGCTTCCCCGGATTGAGGATGCCCTTGGGGTCGAACACGGCTTTGATTGCGCGCATCAGGTCCAGCGTGTGTGCATCGGTGGCGCGAGGCATGAAGTCGCGTTTGGCGAGGCCGATGCCGTGTTCGCCGGAAAGCGTTCCACGCAGGCGGATGACGAGGTCAAACAGCGCTTCAAGGCAATGCTCGGCAGCGTGTGCGGCGACGGGATCGCTCGGGTCGATCAACAGGTTGACGTGGATGTTGCCATTGCCGGCATGACCGAAATTGACGATGCGGATACGCCATTCGCTTGCCAGTGCATCGACCCCTGCCATCAACTCGGGCAGTCGTGACACGGGCACCACCACGTCTTCGTTGATCTTCTTCGGCGCGAGACGGCGCAAGGCGGGAGACAGCGCCTTGCGTGCGGCCCAGAGGGTTTCGGTTTGGGTGGCGTCGTGGGCCACCAGCACATCGACCAAGCCAAGCCCCTCGGCGGCGTTCAGTGCCGCCTTGCAGGCGGCGTCAAGCGCGCTCGCTTCGGCATCGACTTCGACCAACAGCAGCGCATCGCCAGCAGGCAGGTCGACGCCACGTTCGCGCACCAGGGCGAGCGCCTCGCGGTCGATGAACTCCAGTGCACAGGGTGTGACCGGCTGCGCCATGATGCGTGCGACGGCTGCCGCGGCGTCGTCGATGCGCGCGTACAGCAGGCGCAGAGCGCGCTTGGCAACCGGCAGTGGAACCAGTTTCAGGGTGGCCTGGGTGATGATGCCGAGCGTGCCTTCGGAGCCGACCAGAAAGCGGGTCAGGTCGTAGCCGACCGAATGCTTGCTGGTCAGCGATCCGCAGGAAAACGGCTCGCCGCGACCATCGACCGCTTGCACGGCCAGGGTGTTGTCGCGACAGGCGCCGTATTTCACCGCGCGCGGACCGCCCGCGTTGCAGGCCAGATTGCCGCCGATGCTCGAGAACGGAGCAGAGGTGGGATCGGGTGGCCAAAAGAAGCCCAGAGGCTTGAGTGCCGCCTGCAGGTCGCCGTTCAGCACGCCGGGTTCCACCACCGCATAGCGATCGGCCGTGTTGATTTCGACAATCCGCTGCATGCGCTCCAGCGATATCACCAGGCCACCTTCGAGCGGAACGCTCGCACCCGTCGTGTTGGTGCCGCGACCGCGCGCCGTGACGGGGATTTGCCACGCATGACAGACGCGCAACAACGCCGCGACCTCATCGGCATGCACACAGAGTGCGACGGCCTGCGGAAGCACGCTGCGCTTGGAGTTGTCGTAACTGTAGGCGAGGCAGTCGTCGGCGCCAAGCAATAGTCGCTCAGGTTGCGAAAGGCAGGTGCGCAACTCGCACGCGACGGCGGTGGGTAGCGGGTTCGACATGTCGACCATTCTAGGAGCCTGTCGGACGTGAAAGGGAATCGGCTGCAAATTCATCTGGGCGGTCCTTGCCCAGCCGAATTTTCGCTTCGATTCTTCAAGTCCGACAGGCTCCCAGTCCGACGCCGCGGAACGGCGCCCTCTCGACCCACGTTGGCAGTGATCCGCAGCGCGACGCCATTTTCCTCAAGTGGTCTGGTCCGCATGGCTTGTCGGGATGCGGTCAACGTAGTAGAACGTACGAACACTTTCGTTATTTGCATGCGTGGGCTTCGCCTGCCTCAAAGTGCGATAACTACGAAATGTTTCGTTGACAGCGACTCGGGTGCGCGATAGGTTTAGTCCGCCACCGCTTGGGCGATGCCAGGGCGGGGACGGCATCCCGACCAGATTCGGGTTGAAGTCGCAGGATGGCGGTTTCAGCCCCTCCATTGGAGCAACCAAATGAAGTGGACAATTTCCCTGTTTGCCAGCCTTGCCTTGTCGGTCGGTATGGCTTTTCCTGCGTCGTTGCTGGCTGCCGAGGCTGATCAGTCTGTGTCATCACCGACGCAACTGTCTGAGATTGACCTGGCGAAGCGCTTTGCCGACGAGCGGCGACGTATCGACGAAGAGCTGGACCCGGAGGGTCGCTATGGCGGTCTGTCCGAGCAGGAAAAAGATGAGGTTCGGGCTGCGTTGTCGACGGCGCACGAGAAAATCGGACAGCGCGGTCGCGTGTCCGATCTGAGCCCGGCGGATCAGGTAGCCGTTTTCAACGCGCTGGAACGAGTGAACAGCGTGTTGGCGGGTGCCCCCGCAGGAAAACGCAAAATCTGTGAGCGGGTCCTTCGTGTGGGCTCGAAAATTCCTGAGACCGTGTGTTACACGGAAGCAGAGCTCCGTGAACAATCGCGCGGAGCGCGTGGCGCCAAGGACTACCTCGAACAACGCGGGCGTCCTGGCTTCGATGAAGTTGGCCGCCAGTAGCCAACGGCGCTTTGACTGCAGCAGTCGCCGATTTTCCGTGAAGTGCTTTCACGTCACGGACTCGATGATTTGCTTCGTGTGAATGACAGCGTTGCAAGAATTCGGTGGCATCGATCGGCGGGTCAGACTGTGGAGTGTGGCTTGCTGTTTGTTGCTGCGAAACGATCTGAAACGGAGTGCATTCAGATGAAAACGATGCCATGCGTTGCGCTGACCCTCGTGCTATTTGCCTGGTTGATTCCGGTAGGCGCGGTACCGAACGAGACCGACCCGTCGAGCGGCGCGCAATCGCTGTCTGAAATTGATCTTTCGCAGAGATTTCGCGCCGAACGTCGCCGTATCGAGAGCGGTCTGGAGCCGCGAGGCAGGTACGGCGGTCTGTCCGATGCCGAAAAGAATCGGATTCGCGAGTCCTTGCAGCGAGCCCACGAGAAAATTGGCGGAAGTGGTCGCTTGGCGGATCTTAATCCTGGCGATCAAGTGGTGGTGTTCAACGAGTTGGCGCGGATCAACGCGATGCTGGCGCAGGCCCCGGATGGTAGTCGCGAGATCTGCGAGCGCGTATCGCGGGCCGGATCGAAGATTCCTGAGACCGTCTGCTACACCGAGGCCGAAATGCGCGAGCAATCGCGTGGCGCGCGTGGTGCCAAGGAGTACCTTGAGCAACGCGGGCGGGTCGTGGATCGAGCGGGTTCAGCGAGAACCGAACGCGGCCTGTGACAACGGGCAAACAACAGTAGTTTGTGGCGCTACGACTGGAACAGTGATGCGTCGATAGCGTAGTGTCAGGACATCGTTTCTTAGCGGGAGCCATGCATGCCCCATCCCAAACCCACCGAATCAGAGTTGGCCATTTTGGGCGTGCTTTGGGAGCGCGGTCAGGCGACGGTTCGCGAAGTCTATGATGCGCTGTATCGAGAAGATGGCGGCGGCTACACCACGGCACTGAAGTTGCTGCAGTTGATGCACGCCAAAGGCATGGTGGAGCGTGACGAATCACAGCGTGCGCACAGCTACCGCGCAGTGATCAGCAAGGACTCGACGCAATCGCGCATGCTGGGAGAATTGGTGCAGAAGCTGTTCGATGGCAGTGCCAGTGCCTTGGTTATGCGCGCACTGGGCACCGGAACGGGGCCAGATGCTGCCGAACTGAGCGCCATTCGCGAAATGCTGGATAGGTTGGAGAAGCGCGGCGATGTGGATTGAATCCGGGGGATTCCAGTCGGCCGCACAGGCCGTTTCGGCGATGGTCCTTGCCTCGCTTTGGCAGTGCCTTGTGGTGGCCGTGATCTACAGTGTGCTCCGCGCCTTGATTCGTCCTCCCGGTTGGCGAGTGGTACTGGGCTACGTGGCGTTGTGGTCGTGCGCAGCCTTGGCGACTTGGCAATTCTGGCAGGCGTTTCCTGCCATGGGTTCGGCGAATTTTGACGGACAGGTGCTGCAAGCCATCGGGTCATCACCCGTCAGCGTGGCCGTCGCCACCGGCGCGACTGCGGTATCACACTGGCAACTGATCTTGGCGGGGTTCTGGTTGCTCGGTGTCCTCGCGCAGTCGGGGCGCGTCGCGCATCAATGGTGGTTGATGCGGCAATGGATACGTCAGGCATCCCCGGTTGCCCGCGCGCTCCATCTGCGCACCGTCGCGCTCGCTGCCACGATGGGCGTCCGGCGAACATTGCGGGTGCTGGTCTCCGAGCGGGTATCGTCGTTGATGACGGTCGGTTGGATTCGCCCGGTGATCCTCATTCCTGCCAGCGCCCTGACAGGCATTCCCGCTGCGCATCTGGATTTGCTCATCTTGCATGAGATTGCCCACATACGACGTGCGGATTGGCTGCTCAATCTGGGTCAACTTCTGGTCGAGACCCTACTGTTCTTCCACCCCGCCGTGCATTGGATTTCAGCCACGGTCAGGCGTGATCGGGAGCTTTGCTGTGATGACCTCGTGACTCGGCGTGGCGTTGCTCGACTGGCTTACGCGCATGCGTTGCTGCAGCTGGCCGAGATGGGCCAGATTTTGCCGTCCGCGCACAATCGATTGGCGATGGCCGCGGGCGATGGGGTCTTGTTGGATCGTATCGGTCGAATTGTGAATGTGCGTCCCGATCCGCATTCGCGCCGACCGATGCGGATCGCCGGGTTCCTGCTTTTTCTAGCCGGAATCTTCAGCGTGGTGGCAATGTCGCACTGGCGCGCGAGCCAGCACGCGGCGATCGGCTGGGCAGCGCAGCTGGAGCGCGCGCGCGCGACCATCGGTGCGTTGCCGCTGCTCTGGCGGGACACTGCCTCGATGAAGCCGGTCTTGAGCGAAGTCAATGACATCGCGCTGGCATTTCAGAGTCCATCGCACATTCTCGAAGCGCCGCTAACGGTGCAACCCGATTTCGTGGGGCGCGGTCATTCCTTGGTTCGTGTATCGCCACAGATTGGCGTGCAGCCATTGGATGTCGCTGACTTGGAGATCGATGTGCCGGATCGTCACGAACGCAGTCCGGAGGCTTCGCAAACCGCGCAGCAGAGCGACCTGCGTCCGCTAACCAGTCCCCAGCCCAGTTATCCCGTGGCTGCGCGTCGCGATGCCAGTGAAGGCAGCATCGTGCTGCGTTTCAAGGTGGATCAGAGTGGCCGAGCGGTGGATGTCCAGTTGCTTGAACAGCGTGGCATCGATGCGTTCCTTGACGCCTCCCGACAGGCACTGGGTCGTTGGCGATTCCCGCCACAGACGGCATTGTCGGATTGGCAGCAAGTGCGCTTCGACTTTGCACTCGGCGACACGGCAACGAAAAGCACATCACGTCGTGATTGTCATCGCATTGTGGGATCCCGGATCTGCTGGCCGACGCCCTGATTGTTCGAGCGCGGCACGCGGTAATCCCGGCCTGTGATGGCATCGCAAGGGTGATGACGCCAAAACCAGAGCGGTTTTGCTGCGCACAGGAGGCAACTGGCTGGGTCGCTTTGCGAGCGGAAATTGCCGAGCCTCGTCGAAATTGCCAATCGCTGCCATCTCTGGTCGCATAATGGCGACGGAACCAACGTGCTAACGCGTGTTCTGATGCCCTACCGTCGATGGGCGGTATCCTCCAGTCAACAGGTGGCGAATGCGTATTTTGGTTATTGAAGACAACTCCGATATCGCTGCCAATCTGGGCGACTATCTGGAAGACCGTGGGCACATCGTGGACTTCGCGGCGGACGGCATCACCGGCCTGCATCTGGCGGTGGTCAACGACTTTGACGCCATCGTGCTGGACCTCAATCTTCCCGGCATGGATGGTCTGGAGGTGTGTCGCAAGTTTCGTGTTGACGCGCGCAAGACCACGCCAATCCTGATGCTGACCGCGCGCGATGCGCTGGAGCAGAAGTTGACCGGCTTCGATGCAGGCGCCGACGACTATCTCGTCAAGCCCTTCGCCTTGCAGGAAGTCGAAGCGCGTTTGACCGTTCTGGCGCGACGCGGTCGCGGTGCGCCGGTGCGGGTGCTGGACGTGTCGGACCTGCATTTCAATCTGGATACGCTGGAAGTCAGTCGTGCCGGGAAGCAGATCACGCTCAATCCCACGGCGCTGAAGATTCTCCAGTGTCTGATGGAGTCCTCGCCCAATGTGGTGACCCGGCAGGAACTGGAAACCGCGGTCTGGGGAGAGGAGTTGCCCGACAGTGATTCCTTGCGGGTGCATATTCACGGTTTGCGCGCGCTGCTCGACAAGCCCTTCGACAAGCCGTTGATTCACACCCGTCATGGCATCGGATATCGCCTTGCCGACCTCGAAGCAGTACCGACGTAGGCTCAAGAGCCGCATCATCATTTCGTTTCTGCTGTTGGGCACCGGCCTGACGGCAGGCTTCGCGGCGGCGACGATTGCCTTGCGCACCGGTCTGGAAGACCAGTTGGTGAATGACTGGCTGCAGCAGGAGGCGCGCAACTTCACCGAGTTCAAGCGCTTGAATCCTGATCAGGGCGCCGAATTCCATTTTTCGCGTCAGATCGAGATCAACATCTTCAGCACGCCGAGGCAGGCCAATATTCCGTTCGCCTGGCAATCGCTGCAGACGGGTGTGCACGACGTGGAAGAAGCCGGGCCGGATGGTCGGCCGACGCACTACAAGCTCGCCGTTTATCGCGCCAGTGACCTGCATACCTTTCTGCGCTACGACTATTCGCAGGAGACGCTGGGGCGACAGCAACTGCTGCTCGCGCTGGCGGGTGCGGTGCTGCTGTTCTCGTTTCTGGCCTGGCTGATCGGCGTGTGGTCCGCGCGTCGGGTCATGCGCCCAGTGTCGGACCTGGCGGCGCGTATTGAAGGCTTCAACGAAGGGGAGAAGCCAGAACGTCTTTCGCCCTATTTTGCCGATGACGAGGTCGGTCAGTTGGCGCAGGCACTGGATGACTATTCGGACCAGCTCAACGAGCGCGTGGTACGTGATCGCGAGTTCAATGCCGACGTCAGCCACGAGTTGAGAACGCCGCTGGCAGTGATTCGCGGCGCGGTCGAATTGCTGATGGGGCAGCCCGACCTCAGCGACAAGGCGCGATCGCGCCTGTTGCGTATCGAGCGTGCAGTCCAGCAAGGTACCGATCTGACCACGGCACTGTTGATGTTGTCGCGCGGCGAGCGCGGTGAAGGCGTGACGGATGTTCGCCGGCTGGCCGAGCAACTAGCCGACGCGCATCGGGTGAATCTGGGCAACAAGCCAATCACGGTGACGGTCGATGGTCAGTCCGAATTGCTGGTCGAGGCGCCCGACGCGATCCTGTCGGTGGCGCTGGGCAATTTGATCGTCAATGCCTTCAAGTACACCAAGCAGGGCGAGGTGGCGATTCACGTACTCGGAGATCGCGTCGAGGTCCACGACACCGGGCCCGGAATCGATGCCGAAGAGGCGCTGCATCTGTTTGATCGCGGCTATCGCGGACGCAGCTCCGAGGGCAGCAAAGGGGCCGGGATCGGCCTGTCCATCGTGCGTCGCTTGTGCGAACTCTATGGTTGGCGGGTCAGTCTGCGTCCGCGTCAGGATCGGCTCGGGGTGATCGCGAGTCTGGAATTCGAGGTCTGGCGCCGACGCTGATCGCTTCATTCTGGAGCGTGCCGTCACGGCTTCCTCAATCCAAGTTGCCGTTCCCCGCGCACTCGGCATGCCAATCTGCCCACCGCGCTGCATGCAGGTTTTTTGCGCGACACGTCCTGTCAACCGAATCGCCCGGCCGACGTTGGAACACGCCACGGTCACGGCGGTGTGACCCTTTCGCGAAGGAGAGATGGAGATGCGAGCGTTGCAATCGATGTTGGCTGCCGTGTTGTTGTTCATCCCGCTGGCTTCCGCTCTGGCGGGAACCCCGGTGATCGACGAGCGGCAGCAGAATCAGGAGGCGCGAATCGATCAGGGCGTGGCGTCGGGCGAATTGACAGGGCGCGAGGCGCGTCGTTTGGAGGCGCAGCAGAGCCATATCGACCGCATGGAAAATCGTGCGAAGGCGGATGGCGTGGTGACCGGTCGTGAGCGTGCGCGAATCCACACCGCGCAGGACAATGCCAATGCACGCATTGCCCGCAACAAGCATGATCGCCAGCGGCGCTACTGAGTAAGCTCGGAGGCGGCGAGCGGCCTGCGTGTCGGCCGCTATCGCAAACTTCGTCAACACAAAGGCCGGGCATTGCCCGGCCTTTGTCGTTGTTGACTTGGTACAAGATCAGGGATTGACCGCTTCCAGCCAGCCATGCCGGTCCGGTGTGCTGCCGTCGAACAGGCCAAAAAACAACTTCTGCAGCTTGAGTGTCAGTTCGCCGGGCTTGCCCGCGCCCACAGGCTTGCCATCGACGCTGCGGATCGGGGTGATTTCTGCGGCGGTGCCGCACATGAACAGCTCGTCGCACAGGTAGAGGTACTCGCGCGGCATGTCGCGTTCGACGACCTCGATACCGTGGTCGCGTGCCAGCGTCATGATGCTGTGGCGGGTGATGCCATTCAGAATCGCGGCACTGGCCGGTGTCGTGTGCAGGGCACCATTGAAGACCAGGAACAGGTTCTCACCCGCGCCTTCCGAAAGCAGACCGGTCGATGCCAGCGCAATGCCTTCGCCAAATCCGAGTCGACGCGCTTCGCGCGCGATCAACTGGCCGGAGAGATAGTTGCCACCGGCCTTGGCGCCGGTGGGAATGGTGTTTGGCGCCATCCGGTTCCAGCTCGATACACAGGCGTCAATGCCTTGTTCCAGCACGCCCGCGCCGAGATAGGCACCCATGTTCCAGGCAGCGACGGCGACATCGGTCGGGCAATCCGCCGACAGCCCGAAACCGCCAAGGCCACGGAACGCCACGGGACGCAGATAGCCCTTACTCAGCTTGTTGGCGCGCAGGATTTCGCGACAGGCCTCGGCAAGCGTGGGCAGGTCATACGGCATCGGGATGTCGTAGATCTTGGCGGAGTGGAACAAGCGGATCAGATGGTCGGTGAGACGAAAGATGGCCGGTCCCGCGGGCGTGTCGTAGCTGCGAATGCCTTCGAACACCGACGAGCCGTAGTGCAGCGCATGCGCCATCACATGTGTCGTGCCTTCGGCCCAGGGCTTGACCTTGCCGTTCTGCCAGATGAATTCGGGGTATTGCATGCTGCTCATGAGACGTCCAGTAGGAATTGCGGGGTGGGCGAGCATTATCGCGCGCTGGCGGCATGTCGCACAGTGCGGTGCTCCCGAAGCGGTCCTGACCGCTTCGCCGCGCCGCCGGAACGACGTCTGCCGCTTTGGTCGTGGAATTGCGTTTGAGGGGTCATCTACCCACGGAAGCTCTCGCCATGCGCGCATTCCTTCGCCTTGGTGTCATCACGATGTGTCTGTTTGCCAGTTCTGCTCGCGCCGGGTCGATCAGTGCGGGCTACTACAACCTGCTGGATCCCCGTTTCAACCCCGGCCTGCCTGGTCGGGTGACGATCAGCTTCGATCAGTCGGGGACGGCCTTTACCGATCTTGGCATCAACGCGTTCTCCGAGCCGGATCTGGGACTCATCACCTCGGTTGCGCAGGTCGACATCAATCAAGCCGATCCAAACCTGGTGGGGATCGGGCTGGCGCGCACCACGTTTGACGGCGTGTCGGACAGCAGCTTTCAGACCAGTGGAAAGCGGGTCAAGGATGCGTACATGACCAGCGTGGTGGATGCCTGCGTTGATCCCAATGGGCGCATTGTTGTTGCCGGGATGACGCCGGGTGCGAACGGTTCCAGTGGTGCCAAGGACCTCGCACTGCTGCGCTTCAACGCCGATGGTTCGGATGACCTGACGTTCGGCGGTGATGGCGGAATTGCCTTCAGCTTCCTCGCCGAGTCTGGCGGAGTCGAGAATGACGAAGGCATTCGCGATGTGGACTGCCTTGCCAACGGCAATATCCTGATCGGCGGCTGGTACAACACCGGCGGTGATGACCGCGGCAGCGTGATCGAGATGGCGGCGAATGGCAGCACCTCGCCGTTGCGGATCTACACCATGGTGGGTGGCGCGGGAACCGATGCCGTGGCGAGCTTCGTTGAAGAAATCGATGCCGGGATCATGGTTGGATTCCAGTTTTCCGGCGCCAGCAACTACGCGCGCTTCACGCCCCTGACACCCAGCGGCGGCGCCTACGTCGCCACACTGGGTCGCGATGCGCAGAGCTTCGGGACGGGCTGGTCGAACTGTGGGGGCATTCTCGAACCGCAGTTCTTCGGGATGGCTCAACTCGCCACCGGCGACTACGTGCTCTCTGGGCTGCGCGATGATGGCGGTGTCAATGTGCCGATTCTGGCCCGCATCCAGTACGGCGAGAGCATGCTAGTCAGTTGCGTCGACATCAACAATGGCGTCAACAACGCCTACGTGACGCCGCCCGCCGTCATAGGCGATCTGGTGTTCGTGGCGGCGGGACTACAGCCCTTTGGCAGTGGGCCTTTGAGCAGTCGCATCAAGGCCTTTGTCGCGCCCGCAAACGGGTCGGCGCCAGTGCCTGCACCGGGATACGGGACCAATGGCATGGTGGAGTGGAGCTATCCCTATTCGGTCGCCAATCCGAACAACAATCGCTCCTTCGTGCAGCGCCTGTATTTCGACCCGGCCTACGGGCTGATGGCGGTCGGAACACGCACCTGGAATGGCAACGACACGGATGTCGCACTGGCTCGCTTCGGTTCGACCGGTGCCATCTTCGGCAACGGCTTCGAGGCGGATTGAGCTGGTTCGGTATTCCAGCACCGTGGCGGGGCATGCCCCACCACGCTGGTCTCACTCGCCCGGATCATCGGCGGCGAGCCGATGTTTCACCAGGCGGCGTGACCCAGATCCTCGGCAGTGAAGGCGTTGCGCAGCCAGTTCAAGGGCGCGTCGGCAGCGCCTTCGATCGCGACGACGTCGAAGCGGCAAGGGCGTTGTGCGAGTCCCGGGTTGGCGGCAAGAAAGGCCGAGGCGGCAGCAAACAGGCGACGACGCTTGCGTTGGTCGACGCTGCTGAGGGCACCACCGAATTGTGCGTGCAGCCGAACCCGCACTTCGACAAAGACGAGGGTATCGCCGTCGTCCATCACTAGGTCGATTTCACCAAAACGATAGCGGACATTGGCGGCGCGGAAGCGCAGTCCCGTGTCTTCCAGATGTTGTCGGGCGCGCGACTCGCCTTGCTCACCGCGTTGCTGCCGAGACCACAGCCGACGCAGCATGGTCGGCTCAGCGCGGCACGGGGGCGCGGTTGAGAACTGGCAACAATTCGTCCTCACGGAGTGCGCGCGGTCGGGCGCCGACATATTTCGCCCAGCCGGGTTGCCGCAGCACGCAGCCGAATCCATCCAGTGACAGCCGTCCGGTAGCACCCTCAATCGACGCATCGTCCTGCAGTTGCGGCAGCGCCTGCAACAGACGGTAGGCATCCAGGCCAAAGGCAAACAGACGCGCCGAGAGCCCCTGGGCGCTGTCGAGATTACGCAGTTCGTAGGCGCGTGGCAGGTCCGCCGGTGCGTTGTCGATCAACCAGGGAAGCTCAGTGAATTCGACGCCATTAAGATCGCGGTCCAGGCGGGGATTGGCGCCCACCGCATAGATCTGCGAGGTCGCCATGATCGGTGTTCCCAAGCCGCCTTCTGCGCGCAACTGCGGAATGACCAGCCGGGCTTCGGCGCCACTGGTTGCCAGGTAGATGACATCCACATCGACGCGGCGCTGCACGGGCGTGCTCGAGGACGCGGCGCCTGCAGACGGCGCAGTGGTCTCGCTTTCGCGCCAGCCGAGTTGCTGGTAGGCGGCACGGATCGGTTCGACGTAGTTGGGGCTGTTGCTCGGCAGGTCGATCCGGTGCAGTACCCGTCCGCCTTCCTGCCCGAGCGCAAGGCTCAGCGATTGGGCGGCGCGAAGGGAGGCATCGTCCGCGCTGGCGACCAGCAGGACGCTGGACATGCCGAGGCTGCGGATGCGTCTTGCCGCAGCGCGGCCTTCGTCTTCCGGGCTGAGTGCGAAGCTCAGGCTTTGCTCCGGGGTGGGCACGGTCGCGCGATTGAGCGCCAGCGCGGGAATGCGAATGTCGCCAAGGGAAAACAGGGCGTTCACCTGTTCCCTGCTCAAGGGACCGATCACGTGTTCTGCACCTTCGGCGACGGCGGTTTGGTAGGCCGCCACCGCTGAAGCATCGGTTTCGCCACTGTCGTAGAAACGCAGGTCGGGGCGGTTGTCGGGGTCGGAAAGATACGCACTCAGCACCCCGTCACGGACCGCATTTGCCGGCGCCGCCAGCGGGCCTGAGCGCGGCAGCAGGACGGCGATGCTGGCTGCCTGACCGGAGCGAACCCGCACACCCGTGCGGCGACCGGGGACGGCCAATCCGAGCGCGCGCAGCGTGTCGGCAGCGAAGTCATACAGTGGGTCGGTGGGGTCGAGTTCGGCGGCGGCCGCGGAAAGCTGGCGCGCTGGCAGTTGGGTCAACAACGCACGGATCGCGGCGCTGTTTTCCGCCTGTTCGTGCGCGGGTAGGAAGGCCTGCAGCGCGGCGCGTTCGCCCGCGGAGGAAAAGGGCTGATTGAACGCGGCAAATGCCTGGGCGCGCAGAAAGTGGAAGCGCTCGCGCAGACTTTCCGGTACGGCCGCCGCGGGTGTCGACAGACTGTCCAGCGCCAGCTGGGCGTCGCGATCCATCAGGGCGAGCTCGGCACGCAACAGGTTTGAACGCAGTGCCTCGTCGCCAACGAGACGCTCCATCCGCAGTCTGGCCAGCAGCGGTCGGGCTTCATCGATACGTCCTTCTTCGCGCCAGGATTCGGCCGCCCGCAAGGTCAGCGCGTCGCGATGAGAGCGATCACGCCGCGCCGCATCGTCAAATGCGGCAGCGGCTTGCACAAAGTCGCCTTCATCGAACAGCCGTTCGGCGACCAGTGCCTCATCGGGCAGCGGTCCACGTGTTCCGCCGACATCACAGGCGCTCAGCAGGATGCTGAGGGTCACGGCAAGCAGGGCGGGAAATCGACGTGGCATGGTGAATCCTCGGGATCGAGCAGGAATGACGAGTCGACGATGGCAAGGTCCGCGCTGCGGGCGTGCGCACGGCAAGAATTCGTCACGGCGTCTATTGTAGCGGCGCACACGTTGCGACAGTTGCGTGCGGATGAAAACCTCGGGTGGCCCGTCGTCAGCGAGGTATGCGAATCAGGAGAAGAATGATGGTGAACAATGCGGCTGGATGTCTTTACGTGGTGGCGACGCCCATCGGTCACCTGGACGATCTGTCGCCGCGTGCGGCGAAGGTGCTTGCCGAGGTCGATCTGATCGCGGCCGAGGATACCCGGCACACCCAGCAGCTTCTGGCTGCCAAGGGCTTGCGGCGACCCTTGCTGGCCTTGCACGATCACAACGAGTCGCAGCAGGTGGAGCAGTTGCTTGCGCGCCTTCGGGCGGGCGAACACCTCGCCTTGGTGTCGGATGCCGGAACCCCGCTGATCAGCGATCCGGGCTTCCGGCTGGTGCGTGCCGCGCGCGAGGCCGGATTCAAGGTCAGCCCCATTCCGGGTGCCTGTGCGGCGATTGCGGCGCTGTCCGTGGCGGGCCTTGCATCGGACCGGTTCGTCTTCGAGGGCTTTCTGCCTGCAAAAGCCAGTGCGCGCCGCGAGCGCCTGCAGGTCTTGCAGGACGAGCCGCGCACATTGCTGTTCTACGAATCCAGTCATCGGATCGAGGAATGTCTGGCGGACATGGCGGCGGTGCTAGGTTCGGCGCGTCAGGTGGTTTTGGCACGCGAGTTGACCAAGCTGTTCGAGACGGTGCTGTCGGGCAGTCTGGAGGCGTTGTGCGCGCAGTTGGCCGCCGACGCCAATCAGCGCAAGGGCGAGTTTGTGGTGATCGTTCAGGGCGCTGACGAAAACACCGACGCCACACTGCGCGAGGGCCAGCGTCTATTCGCCCTGTTGCGCGACCATCTGCCGGCGTCCAAGGCGGCCAAGTTGGCGGCGGAAATCTCCGGCGCGCCTCGCAAGGCACTCTATTCAGCCGTTTCCGCCGACTGACCCGCTACACTGCGCGGGCGAAGTGGGCTGGATCGTCGCGGCATGGCTTGCCCATGTCGAGGAAAGTCCGGGCTCCACAGGGCGGGATGCCAGGTAACGCCTGGGCGGCGTGAGCCGACGGAAAGTGCAACAGAGAACAGACCGCCGAACGGTGTTTCGACACGCGTGGTAAGGGTGAAACGGTGCGGTAAGAGCGCACCGCGGACCTGGTAACAGGGACGGCACGGCAAACCCCATCCGGAGCAAGACCAAATAGGAACGCATTGGCGCGGCCCGCGTTGCGTTCGGGTAGGTTGCTGGAGCCTTGCGGTGACGCAAGGCCAAGAGGAATGACGGTCCTCGACAGAACCCGGCTTACAGGCCCACTTCGCCCTTCTTTTCCCCTCGATAGCTACCCGACTTTGCGCGGGTGGCTTCTGTGCGCGTGTCTACAGCTTGACAGATCGGCCTGAATGCTCTTCGGTCTGATTTTAGGAAGGTTTTGTAAGCGGCTGTATTTTCACGTTTTTGCATTTTGACAACTTTCATCGAATTGGGAAAAAACCAATGCTGACAGTGGCTTAGCCCGCATTTTTCTTGACAGCGCGAAACGACGTGGCTACTGTGGGCATGCGTAGAAAAAACGGGTTTTTGGTGGGGATTTGTGGGGAGTTGATGGGCAGATGTTCCAGGGCGAAACCGCAATCACGATCGACGACAAGGGCAGGCTGGCGATTCCGACCGCCTTCCGTGAGCTTGTCGCGCGGGAGTGTGGCAATCGTCTGGTGATCACCTACAACCCGTACGAACAGGGTTGCTTGTGGCTGTATCCGGTCGCGGCCTGGGAACAGGTCCGTGATCAGGTCAATGCGCTGCCGAATGCACATCGCGTGCATCGCGCGCTGCAGCTCAAGCTGGTGGGGGCGGCGACCTTTGTCGATGTGGACGCCAACGGGCGTCTGCTGCTGCCGGGAAGCCACCGCAATGCTTGTGGTTTGGAAAAAAAGGCCGTCCTGCTGGGTATGGGCGGGAAGTTCGAACTGTGGAGCGAGCAAGCGCACTTGGCTCAGATTCGCCAGACCATCGGCGAAGAAGATCTGAGTGCGGCGATGCTCGACCTGAAGCTGTAGCCGGGAGGGCAGTGATGCGCAACGACGCGCAGCCGGCCCAGCACATCCCGGTGATGTTCACGCAAGTTCTGGACGGCTTGCGCGTGGCCAAGGACGGCACCTATCTCGATGGCACTTTCGGGCGCGGCGGGCATGCGCGCGGGGTGTTGCAGCAGCTGGGTCCGGAAGGGCGTTTGCTGCTCATGGACAAGGACCCGGAGGCGATTGCCTGTGCCGAGCGCAGCTTTGCCGATGATGCGCGCGTATCAATTCGTCGGGGCAGTTTTGCCGCACTGGCCGATTGGTCGGCGACGGCCGGTGGGCTGGATGGTGTGTTGCTGGATCTCGGTGTGTCCTCGCCGCAGTTGGACGAAGCCCGGCGTGGGTTCAGCTTTCAGGCGGATGGTCCACTCGACATGCGCATGGATCCGGAGCATGGCGAGAGTGTGGCGGCCTTTCTGGCGCGTGCATCCGAGTCGGAAATCGCTGATGTGCTGTGGCAATTCGGGGAAGAGCGCATGAGTCGTCGCATCGCGCGCGCCATCGTTCAGCGTCGCGACGAATCACCATTGACGGGGACGGCGGCGTTGGCGGATCTGATCGCGTCTGTGGTGGGGCGCCGTGAGCCCGGCAAGCACCCGGCCACGCGCAGCTTTCAGGCCTTGCGCATTTTCATCAATCAGGAATTGGCCGATCTTGAATCAGGGCTGGCGGCCGCCTTTGCTCGACTAAAACCGGGCGGGCGGCTAGCCATTATCAGTTTCCATTCGCTGGAAGACCGCATCGTCAAGCGATTCATGCTGGCCAAGGCGAAGCCTGCGCCGGGTAACCGACGCATGCCAGTTGCCGAGGTTTTTCATCCGCAGCTCCGGCTGATCGGTGATGCACAGCAGGCCGACGATGAGGAGCTGGCGCGCAACCCGCGCGCGCGCAGCGCCGTGCTCCGTGTTGCGGAGCGTCTGCCATGAACTGGCGCGTATTGATCGGTCTGCCTTTGCTGGTCGGTGTGATCGTGACCGCGATTCTTGTCGTGGAGTCGCGCCAGCATCATCGTCAGCTGTCGGTCGAAATGACCGCGCTGGAAACGCAGCGCGACGAACTCAACATCGAATTCGGTCGCCTGCAACTGGAGCAGGCGGCGCTGGGCAAAACCAGCCGGATCGAGCGCGTTGCCGCCGAGCAGCTGCTGATGCGGTCTCCCACCCCGACCGAGGTGGAGGTCCTGCAACCATGAATGCGCGTCGTCCGCCCGTTCGTCGCCCGCAGGCGGGCAACCGCGGTCCGAATCTGCGTAGTCGTCTGCGCTGGTTGAGCATCGCGCTTGGCCTCGGTGGCGTCATTCTGGTCGGCAAGGCGGCAGAGATGCAGCTTTGGCGAAGCGAGTTCTATCAGGCGAAGGGCGATGCGCGTTTCGTGCGGGAGATCGAGATTCCGACTTCGCGCGGCATGATCACTGATCGCAATGGCGAACCGCTGGCCATTTCCACGCCGGTGGAGTCGATCTGGGCCAGTCCACGGGAGTTACTGAAACACGCCGAACGGATTCCAGATCTGGCAGCTGCGCTGCAATTGCCGTTGGAGGAAGTCAGGGCGCGCGTCGAGGCACGTGCGGAGCGCGACTTCGTGTATCTGCGCCGTCGCCTGACGCCGGACCAGTCCGAGCCGGTCATGGCCTTGAAGATTCCCGGCGTCTACAGCACGCGCGAGTTCCAGCGCTTCTATCCGCTGGGCGATGTGGCGGCGCATGTGCTCGGCTACACCAACATCGATGATCAGGGGCAAGAGGGGCTTGAGCTCGCCTTCAACGAATGGCTGACGGGCAAGCCTGGTGCCAAGCGGGTCATCAAGGACCGGCTGGGTCGAGTTGTTGAGAACATCGAGCTGGTGCGGGCGGCGGAGCCGGGGCGAACGCTGGAGCTGTCAATCGATCGTCGCTTGCAGCATCTCGTCTATCGCGAATTGCAGCGCGCGTTGACGGAAAACGCCGCTCCCTCCGGCAGCGCCGTGGTGCTGGATGTGGCCACTGGCGAAATTCTCGCCATGGTCAACTTGCCCTCCTACAACCCTAATCTGCTCGACAGCGTACCGGCGGCGCGGCGCAATCGTGCCGTCACCGATGTGTTCGAGCCCGGCTCGGTCATCAAGGCGTTCACCGTCGCGGCGGCGCTGGAAACCGGTCGGGTGATGCCGGATACCGTCATCGAAACCAGTCCTGGCTACATGCCCCTGGCCAATCATGTGGTGCGCGATATCCGCAATTTCGGCACCTTGACGGTGACCGGCCTGCTGACCAAGTCCAGCAACATCGCCGCCACCAAGCTCGCCCTCGACATGCCGAACGAGCATCTGCACGACGTCCTGCATCGGTTCGGATTCGGCGAACTTTCTGGCTCTGGATTTCCGGGAGAGCAGGCCGGTGTTCTGAGTTCGCCGCAAGGTTGGGGTGTGGTTGAAAAAGCCACCATTTCGTATGGCTACGGATTGTCGACGACGGTGCTGCAACTGGCGCAGGCCTACGCCGCCATCGGCAATGGTGGGGTCTGGATGCCCGCCACCTTCGTGCATGGCGGTGCGGGCGAGGGACGCGCAGCCATCGATCCGCAGCTCGCCAGAACCTTGCTCGGCATGCTGGAAACCGTTACCGGACCGCAGGGTTCGGCGCAGCGTGCCGGTGTCGCTGGCTATCGCGTCGCCGGCAAGACCGGAACCTCGCGGCGGTCCATCGCGGGCGGTTACGAGAAACGCTACATCAGTGCTTTCGCCGGTCTCGTACCCGCCTCGAAACCGCGCTACGCCATGGCGTTGATGATCAACGACCCTGATCCGAAGCAGTACTACGGTGGACTGGTCGCGGCACCGGTGTTCGGTCGGGTAATGGCCGATGCTTTGCGCTTGCTGGATGTGCCGCCCGACAACGTCGAACAACTGCTCGCGGCTGGCCCTGCCGTGCCTGCGGCCGTCGCCGATGCGCTGACGCTGGAAGCAGAGTCGGTCGCGGAACCCTTGGATGCGGCGGTGCCAGGTTCCACCGAATCCGCCACGTCGGGAGTCGCCCGATGAGCGCCATGCGGATTGCCGATTTAATGCCGGAATGTGCCCATCTGGGTGGTTTGTGCATTGAGGGCTTGCGGCAGGACAGTCGGGGTGTGCAGGCGGGTGAGGCATTCGTTGCGCTGGCTGGGGCGCAATACCACGGCTTGCAGTTTGCCGAGGCAGCGGCACAACGTGGCGCAGTGCTCGTGCTTGCCGAGCCGGGTGCGACGGTCCCTGCGCTGGACATCCCGGTGGTGGTCGTTCCGAACCTGCGCGCGCGTCTGGGGGCATTGGCATTGGCGTTTTCGCAACTCGACCGTCTCGGGCCCGAGGTGGTTGGCGTTACGGGTACCAACGGCAAGACCTCGACGGTACAACTGATTGCGCAGGCATTGACCTTGCTGGGGCAGAGCGCCGGGACCATCGGCACCCTCGGCGCAGGCTTGTATGCGCACCACAAGGCGGGTGAGCGAACCACGCCGGACGTGCTGGAAGTGCATCGCGCGTTGCGCGAGATGCGTGAGCAAGGTGCTGCAACGGTGGCGATGGAGGTCTCCTCGCACGCGCTGGATCAGGGTCGGGTCGATGCTGTCCCGATCCGGGTGGCGGTATTCACCAACCTGACCCGGGATCATCTGGACTATCACGGCAGCTTTGCCGCCTACGCGGCGGCCAAGGCCAGCCTGTTCATGTTTGACAGTCTGCGTGCGGCCGTCGTCAATATCGACGACCCGCAGGGCAGTCTGATCGCTGGTGGGTTGCCTGCGGGTCTTGACTGCTGGACGGTCAGTGCACTGGGGCAGGTCGCGGCGCGGGTGGCGGCATCTGACCTGCAGATGCGCGCATCGGGCCTGGCCTTCACGATGCGCATCGGGCAGGTAACGGGCGTGATCGACAGTCCGCTACTCGGGCGCTTCAATGTCGACAATCTGCTGACGGTCGGAGCCGTGCTGGGTTGTCTGGGCGTCTCGGTCGAGAATGCTTTCGCGCTGCTGCCGCGTCTGCAACCGATCCGTGGGCGCATGAACCGCTTTGGCGGCAATGCCTGTTCGCCGCTGGTCGTGGTCGACTACGCACATACCCCCGATGCGCTGGCGCAGGCACTGCACAGCCTGCGTGGCCACACCGCCGGGCGACTGATCTGCGTGTTCGGCTGCGGCGGTGAACGCGACCGCGGCAAGCGGCCGCAGATGGCGCGGATTGCGGAAACGGCGGCGGATCAGGTGATCGTCACTGATGACAATCCGCGTGGCGAGGACGGTCAGGCCATCGTGGCGGAAATCGTGGCGGGGTTCGAACAACCGGACGCGGTCATCGTCCAGCGCGACCGTGCGCGTGCCATTGCCGAGGCCATCGCTATGGCACAACCGGGAGACACCGTATTGATCGCTGGAAAAGGGCATGAGGCGTGGCAGGAAATTGCCGGTGAGCGCCTGCCCTTCGACGATGCCTTGCATGCCGCCAATCTGTTGGGGGTGGCCGCATGAAGCCACTGCGTGTGCAGGACATTGCCGCGATCGTCCAGGGCCACGTCCATGACGTCTCGCCCGATGTGGCGGTGACGGGTGTGCGAACCGACTCGCGTGGCGTGCAGCGCGGCGACTTGTTTGTTTGCCTAGCGGGTGAGCAGGTGGATGGTCATGACTTTGCTATCGCGGCGCTGGACGCCGGTGCTGTCGTCGCGCTGACGACGCGCCATCTGCCAGGCGGTATCGCGCAGATCGTTTGCAAGGATGCGCAATGGGCACTGGGTCGCATCGCGGCCCATGTCGCAGCGACGCGATCAACCTGTGTTGTGGCGCTCACCGGAAGCAATGGCAAGACCTCGGTCAAGACCTTGCTGCATGGCATTCTGTCGGGTGTCGGATCGAGCTATGCCAATCCCGGCAATCTGAACAATGAGATCGGACTGCCCTTGTCGGTGCTCGGTCAGCCCGACGAGGCGCGTTTCGGCGTCTACGAAATGGGCGCTGGTAAACCGGGCGACATCGCCTATCTGTGTGACGTGATCCAGCCACAGGTCGCACTGGTCAACAACATCGCGCCCGCACATCTCGAGCGGATGGGCTCGATGCTGGGGATTGCGCAGACCAAAGGGGCGATCTATCGCGCCCTGCCCGCCAGTGGTGTGGCGGTGATCGCCGCCGATGAGCCGTTCGCGCCGCTGTTCGAGGAAATGGCCTCACATGCGCGCGTGCTGCGTTTCGGCATTGACTGTGCGGCCGATGTCATGGCTCGCCAGATCCAGTTGGGAGAGTCGTCCACGCAATTTTCACTGGTGACCGGCAAAGGCACCGCGCGGGTAGTTTTGCCGCTGGTCGGCATGCACAACGTGCGAAATGCACTGGCCGCCGCCGCCATGGCACTGGCAGTCGATGCATCGCTGGCGGAAGTCGTCACCGGTTTGCAAGCGGCGACACCCGTGTTGGGCCGTTTGCAGCGACACACACTGCAGCACGACATCGTGCTGATTGATGACAGCTACAACGCCAACCCCGGTTCCTTGAGTGCCGCGATTGCGGTTCTGGCGGCGCAAGGTGGACGCACTTGCCTGATCCTTGGTGACATGCGTGAGCTGGGGCACGACGCCTTGGAACTGCATCGGGAGATGGGCCGGGAGGCAAAGCGTGCCGGCATTCGCGAATTGCATGCGGTCGGCGAGCTGGCAGCGGCGGCGGCGCAGGGTTTTGGTCCCGAGGCGGTCACGCATGCCGACCAGGCCTCGCTGATCCGCGCCCTGCGCGCGGGTTTGCAGCCGGGAACACGGCTACTCGTCAAGGGCTCCAGGGGAAGTCGGATGGATCGTGTGGTGAACGCACTGCTCGACGATGGCAGGGAGGGCGTCGCCCATGTTGCTTGAACTGGCGCGCTGGCTGGAATCGGTTGATCGCCTCTTCGCGATGTTCAACTACCTGACATTGCGGGCAATTCTGAGTGCCCTGACCGCGCTCGGCTTGTCACTGCTGTTTGGTCCGGCGTTCATTCGCAAGCTGGCGCGTCTGAAGTCGGGTGGTCAGCCGATCCGGACTGATGGGCCGCAGAGTCACTTCTCCAAGGCCGGGACGCCAACCATGGGCGGCGGCCTGATCCTGTTTGCGGTGACGCTGTCGACCCTGCTGTGGGCCAATCTGAGCAATCGCTATATCTGGATCGTATTGGCGGTGATGATCTCGTTCGGTGCGATTGGCTGGCTCGACGACTACCTGAAGGTGGTCAAGCGCGACCCTCGCGGCCTGGCGTCACGCTGGAAGTACCTGCTGCAGTCGGTGTTTGGCACCCTCGCGGCGATCTGGCTCTACAGCACCGCCGACGTACCGGCGGCCACCGCGTTCCACGTGCCCTTGCTCAAGGATGTCGCCGTCCCGCTGGGTTTGGGATTCGTGGCGGTGGCCTACTTCTGGATCGTCGGGTTTTCCAATGCGGTCAACCTGACCGACGGCCTGGACGGTCTGGCCATCATGCCGACGGTACTGGTGGCGGGCGCGCTCGGTGTCTTTGCGTATCTCTCTGGCCACGCGCAGTTCGCCCACTACTTGCTGATTCCGGCCCTGCCGGGCAGCGGGGAACTGATCATCCTGTGCGCTGCCATCGGTGGCGCGGGCCTGGGTTTTCTGTGGTTCAACACGTTTCCCGCTCAGGTGTTCATGGGTGACATCGGCGCGTTGGCACTGGGTGCCGTGCTGGGCACGGTGGCCGTGATCGTCCGGCAGGAACTGGTGCTGGTCGTGATGGGTGGCATCTTCGTCATCGAAACCCTTTCGGTGATGATCCAGGTAGCCAGCTTCAAGCTCACCGGTCGCCGCGTGTTCCGCATGGCGCCAATTCACCACCACTTCGAGCTGAAGGGATGGCCGGAACCGCGCGTGATCGTGCGCTTCTGGATTATTTCCGTCGTGCTCGTCCTGATTGGTCTCGCGACCCTGAAGGTGCGCTGATGTTCGGGATTGAATTGCCCCAGGCGATGCGGCTGAACCAGATCGAAGGACGCTTCGACAGCATCATGCTGGCGGCGATCATCGCGCTGGCGAGCGTCGGTATCGTGATGGTGGCATCCAGTTCCATCGCCATCGCGGAAGGTCTGAAGACCGGTCCCTACACCTATCTGGTCAAGCATGCGGTGTTCCTTGCGGTGGGACTGGTCGCCGGCCTGGTGCTGACACGGATCGAACTGCGAGTTCTGGAGTCGTGGAGCAAGCTCGCGCTGATCGTCGGTGGCTTGCTGCTGGTCGCCGTGCTGGTGCCGGGAGTGGGGCGGCGCATCAATGGTGCGCAGCGTTGGATCTACCTTGGTCCGATCGGCTTTCAGGCTGTCGAAATGGTCAAGCTCATCCTGATCGTCTGGCTGGCCAGCTACATGGCGCGCTACCGTGACGCGCTGCAGAACACCTTCTGGGCCGTGTTCAAGCCCATGGCGGTGGTGGCGCTGATGTTCAGCCTGTTGCTGCTGCAACCGGATTTCGGATCGGCCGTGCTGCTGGGCGCGGTTGCGATGGGAATGCTCTGGCTGGGTGGTGCCAACCTGGCTTGGCTGGGTTTGCCAATGCTGCCTGCGGTTCCGCTGGTGGCCTACGTGGCCATGTCCGAAAGCTATCGTGTGCGTCGCCTGATCTCCTTCACCGACCCGTGGGAGCACGCCTTCGACTCCGGCTTCCAGTTGACCCAGGCGTTGATCGCGATTGGGCGCGGTGAAGCCACCGGGGTCGGCTTGGGCGGCAGCGTGCAGAAGCTGTACTACCTGCCGGAGGCGCATACGGATTTCATCTTCTCGGTGATTGCCGAGGAAACCGGGTTTGTCGGTGTCGTCTGCCTTATCGCGTGCTTCGCCGTGCTCACCTGGCGCGCCTTCGTGGTGGGCTGGGAAGCCCTGCAACTACGCCGCGACTTTGCCGCGCATGTGGCGTTTGGCATCGGCTTGATGGTCAGCCTGCAGGCCGTTGTCTCGATTGGCGTCAACATGGGTTTGTTGCCGACCAAGGGACTCACCCTGCCACTGATCTCCGCAGGCGGTTCCAGCGTGGTGATGACCTGCATGGGTCTCGCTGTGCTGATGCGAATCAGCTACGAAGTCGACCGCGCCAAGCGCCAGTCGGCACGGCTTCGCGGCGAAGAATTCGTGACACCCGAGGAACTTCTGACCGCTGCGCCAAGCGAATCCGCACTCGCCGCCGCCGTGCAGCCGATCAGCGAACGCATCGAGCGCTCGTCAGGCGAGCGGGCGAGGATTGAGCCCAAGCTGGGGACGCTGCCATGAGCGCGCCGCACATCGTGATCCTGGCCGGCGGAACGGGTGGCCACATCTTTCCCGGTTTGGCGGTGGCGGCTGCACTGCGCAGCCGGGACGCGGAAGTGAGCTGGATGGGTGCCGAGGGCGCGATGGAAACCCGTCTGGTTCCCGCGCAGGCGATTCCGCTGCACACGCTGCGGATAGCGTCGTGGCGCGGGCGTGGGTTGTGGCGTTGGCTGGGCGCACCCTGGCAACTGGTGCGTGCGGTGTGGGAGGCCCTCCGCATTCTCAAGCAACTGCGTCCGCACGCGGTGATCAGCTTCGGCGGCTTTGCGGCCGGACCGGGCGGACTCGCCGCATGGCTGTTGCGCCTGCCACTGCTGGTACATGAGCAGAATCGCGCGCCAGGCTTGACTAACCGGGTCCTTGCCAAACTGGCGCGGCGCGTTCTGTGCGGGTTCCCGCAGTCCTTCGCGGCGCGAGAGGAGGTCGTCGGCAATCCAGTGCGTCGCGAAATTCTTGATCTTCCCGCGCCCGCGGTCCGCGCTCAGACGCGAACCGGGATATCCGTGCTGATTCTGGGCGGTAGCCAGGGCGCCGCGGCCTTGAATCGCCAACTGCCGCAAGCGCTGCGCGGGCTCGCTCCGGGCGTTCGGATTCGCCACCAATGCGGCCCGCGGCATGTGGCGGCGACACAGGCGGCCTATGCCGATGCGCGCGTCGATGCCGAGGTCACCGGCTTCGTGGACGACATGCCGACGGCGTATGCGCAGGCCGATCTGGTGATTTGCCGGGCAGGTGCATCCACGCTGGCAGAACTCTGCGCGGCGGGCGTCTGTTCCGTATTGGTACCTTTGCCTACCGCTGCCGACGACCACCAGACGCGCAATGCCGCCTACCTGTGCGAACAGGGCGCGGCCGTCATGGTGGCCGAAGGAGCCGATTTTGAGCAGCGCATGCAGCAGGTCATAAGCGAACTGCTGTCCAGTGCTGAGCGCCGTCTGCAGATGGCGGAGGCGGCGCGGAATCTGGCCCGTCCGTTCGCTGCGCAGCAGGTGGCCGCCGCATGTCTTGAGGAGGTGGCGGCATGAAGCGCCTGCAACAGGATGGCGACATTGCCAGCGTGTTCCGTCGCGTCCACTTCGTTGGCATCGGCGGTGTCGGAATGAGTGGTATCGCCGAAGTGCTTTGCACTCTGGGCTACACGGTGTCGGGTTCCGACATCGGCGAATCCACAGCCACGCAGCGTTTGACCGAACGTGGCGCCAAGGTGTTTCGTGGTCACGCTGCCGGTCACGTCGAAGGTGTCGATGTGGTCGTGGTCTCCAGCGCGATCCAGAAGGACAACCCGGAATTGCTGGAGGCGCGCGCGCGCCGCATTCCCATCGTGCCGCGTGCCGAAATGCTCGCCGAACTGATGCGATTCCGTCGTGGGATCGCGGTGGCGGGGACGCATGGCAAAACCACCACCACCAGTCTGACCGCCAGCGTTCTGAGCGAGGGCGGCCTGGACCCTACCTTCGTGATCGGTGGTCAGTTGCTTTCGGCGGGCGCCAATGCGGGCCTTGGACGCGGTGACTGGCTGGTCGCCGAAGCCGACGAGAGCGATGGCAGTTTCCTCCGCCTGAACCCGATCATTGCCATCGTCACCAACATCGATGCCGATCATCTGGAGAACTACGGCGGCGATTTCAACCGGGTCCGCGCGGCCTTCAATGAGTTTCTGCATCGACTGCCGTTCTATGGCCTGGCGGTGCTGTGTGTCGATGACCCGGAGGTGCGCCAATTGGCGGCCGAAATGCCGCGTCATCTGGTCACCTACGGCTTTGCCGATGACGCCGATGTGCGCGCCGACGCGGCAGAACAGGAGGCGGGCAAGACGCGTTTCTGGCTGCATCTGCCCGACACCGACGCATTCGAGGTTTGCCTGAACTTGCCGGGTCGCCACAACGTACAGAACGCACTTGCTGCTGCCGCCATCGGCTGGCAGTTGGGCGTATCCGCTGCCGCGATCCGACGCGCGCTCGAACGCTTCCAGGGCGTTGGGCGTCGTTTCAATCAACTGGGTGAGTTGGCATTGCGACAGGGCAAGGTGTTGCTGGTCGATGACTACGGACACCATCCACGCGAACTGGCCGCCATCTTTGCCGCCGCTCGCGCGGGATGGCCGCAGCGTCGCCTGGTTGTCGCGTTCCAGCCGCATCGATACAGCCGCACGCGTGATCTGCTGGATGACTTCGTGAACGTGCTTTCGGGCGTCGATGCGCTGGTGTTGACCGAGGTCTATCCGGCCGGCGAGGCGCCGATTGCCGGCGCCGATGCGCGCGCACTCGCGCGCGGCATCCGCGCACGCGGTCGTATCGAGCCGGTGCTGGTCGCGCATCCGCGCGATCTGGCCGACACGCTGCCAGATGTACTGCGCGACGACGATCTGCTGATTCTGGCTGGCGCGGGTGACATTGGCCGCGCCGCGCAGGGACTGGCCAAGGATGGATTGCGCTTCGGCGCCGCAACGGACGAGTGCGGGACGGGAATTTCGACATGACGCAAGACCGGGCAAAGACTTCGCTGAACGATGTCGCGTGCTTCGGCCGCGTCGCCGTGGTGATGGGTGGCGACAGCGCCGAGCGCGAGGTGTCACTCAACTCGGGTGCGGGCGTTCTCGCTGCCTTGCAGTCCGTTGGCGTCGACGCATTCGGTGTCGATGGCATCCCGGCGCTGCTGGACGCCATCCAGTCCGGCAGAGTCGACCGGGTGTTCAACGTCCTCCATGGCCGTGGCGGCGAAGACGGTGTATTGCAGGGCTTGCTGGCTTCGCTGCGTGTGCCTTGCACCGGCTCCGGCGTGTTGGGGTCGGCGTTGTCGATGGACAAGGTCAGAAGCAAGCAGGTCTGGCAGGCGCTGGGACTGCCAACGCCGGCGTTCGCGGTACTGCATGTCGGTGAGGATGTCGGTAAGGCCATCGCCAAGATTGGTCTGCCAGTCGTGGTCAAGCCGTCGAGAGAAGGGTCCAGCGTAGGCATCACGCGGGTACGAGACGCGGCGGACCTTGCGGGTGCCGTCGAGCTGGCCGCGCGTTACGACGGCGAGCTGTTGATCGAACGCCTGATCGAGGGCGACGAACTGACCGTGGGCGTGCTCGGCGCCCAGGTCCTGCCAAGCATCCGAATCGTGCCGGCGGGCGAGTATTACGACTATCACGCCAAGTACGTCTCCGATGACACGCGCTACCTATGCCCCGGACTGACGGATGACGTCGACGAGGCGGCGCTGCGCGCGCTGGCACGCCGCGCTTTCGACGCACTCGGCTGTTCCGGCTGGGGGCGGATCGATGTCATGCGTGATCGCGATGGTCGCAACTGGCTGCTGGAGGTCAACACGGCGCCGGGAATGACCTCGCATTCGCTGGTGCCGAAAGCAGGCGCTGCGGTCGGTCTGAGCTATTCGGAAGTTTGCCTGCAGGTGCTGACGCAGACCTTAGGTGGCTCGCCATGAACGACCTGCTGCGCGTCGCCACCTGGGTGTTTGCCAGCCTGCTGCTGGTCCTGCCCGTGTTGGCCGTCCTGAACGGCTGGCTCGCCACCGAACAGTGGCCAGTGCGTCGCTTGCAGATCAAGGGCGAGTTCGTCCATGTCAGTGACGAGCAGATTCGACTGGCTCTTGCGCCGCATCTGAGCAAGGGTTTCTTTGCCTTGCCACTGGATCAAGTACAGGACGCCCTGGCGGAACTGCCGTGGGTGGCGCAGGTGCAGGTCAGCAAGCGTTGGCCGGACACACTTGAAGTCCTCGTGCTTGAACATCGTCCTGCGGCGTTCTGGGGTGAGGACCAACTGCTGTCGGACCGGGGCGTGCTGTTCGCCAAGCCGGATGATCACGAAGCCCTGAACTTGCCGCACTTCTACGCCCAGACCAGAGACGTGCAGGCCATGGTCGCCATGCATGCCGAGGCGCAGCGCCTGTTTGCGACGCAGCAACGCGAAGTGACGCAGGTACGTCACAGCGGGCGGGGCAGCTGGAGTCTGCAATTGCAGGATGGTGCCGTGGTGATGTTGGGACGCAGCGAACCCGTGCAGAAGTTGCGCCGCTTCGCGCGCACCTTGCCGGGCGTCGAGGCGGTTCCGGGGCGGCGCTGGTTGCGCGCCGATCTTCGCTACAGCAATGGCTTCGCACTGAAATGGTCCGCACCGGAAGCACCGGCAGCGGCAGGAATGGACAACACATGAATCGCAAAGGTGACAAGTCGCTGATCGTCGGGCTGGATATCGGAACCTCCAAAGTCGTCGCACTGGTGGGGGAATACAGCGCGCACGAGCCCTTGGAAATCATCGGCATCGGATCGCATGTCTCCGCTGGTTTGAAGCGCGGCGTGGTGGTCGATATCGAGTCGACCGTGCATGCCATCCAGCGTGCCGTGGAAGAGGCCGAGGTAATGGCGGGCTGCGAGATTCGTTCGGTTTACGCCTCGATATCCGGCAGCCATACCCAGTGCCGCAACTCGCCCGGCATCGTGCCGATCCGCGATGGTGAGGTCAGTCTTGCTGACATGGAGCGGGTTCTCGAAGCCGCCAAGGCGGTCGCGGTGCCGTCCGATCAAAAGATCCTGCACGCCATTCCGCAGGAGTACATCGTCGACAACTCACAGGAAGGCATTCGTCATCCGGTCGGCATGTCGGGCGTGCGGCTCGAAGTGCGCGCGCACCTCGTGGTAGGCGCGCAATCGGCGGCGCAAAACATCACTAAATGCGTACAGCGCTGCGGCTTGCAGGTCGACGATCTGGTGCTGAGCGGTCTGGCGTCGTCCAAGGCGGTGTTGACCGACGACGAGAAAGAACTGGGCGTGGCACTGGTCGATGTCGGTGCCGGAACGACCGATATCGCGGTATTCGCGCAGGGCGCTATCCGGCATACCGCGTCGCTTCCTATTGCCGGTGATCAGGTCACCAACGACATCGCACATCTGCTCCGCACGCCCACCGCGCATGCCGAGGAGATCAAGGTTCGTTATGCCTGTGCGCTGGCGCAGCTCGCCACCGCCGAAGAGAGCATCCAGGTGCCCAGCGTCGGCGACCGTCCACCACGGAGGCTGGCGCGTCAGGCGTTGGCGGAAGCGGTACAGCGGCGCTACGAGGAGATCTTCGAAATGGTGCAGGCCGAGTTGCGACGCTCGGGATTTGAAGAGTTGATTCGTGCGGGCTTGGTGCTGACCGGTGGCGCTTCGAAGATGGAAGGTGTGGCCGAACTTGCCGAAGAGATGCTGCACATGCCGGTGCGAATCGGTGTGCCGCATTCGGTGTCCGGCCTGGGCGAAGTCATCGGCAACCCGGTGCATGCGACCGGCGTCGGCCTGTTGCTGCACGGTAGTCAGATCGAAGCGCCGCGACGCACGGTGCAGGTGCCGGGCAAGGTCGGCAGTCTGCTGGGCCGTTTGCGCAACTGGTACCGCGGCGAGTTTTGAGCAAGGCACCACGACGCCCGCCGGGTTGTCGTGGTGGATGGGAAATTCAGGGGATGGTGGTTCTCGCGCTAATCGAATGGACTTGGAACGGAGGAGTGGGACATGTTTGAACTGGTCGAACGGGTAGCACCCAATGCAGTAATCAAGGTAGTCGGCGTGGGCGGCGGTGGCGGCAACGCCGTGGCGCACATGGTTCACTCCAACCTTGATGGTGTGGAGTTCATCTGCGCCAATACCGATGCGCAGGCAATTCGCAGTACCGGCGCCAAACACATTCTGCAATTGGGCAGCGCGGTGACAAAGGGACTCGGCGCAGGTGCCAATCCGGAGGTCGGTCGGCAGGCCGCGCTGGAGGATCGCGAACGCATCGTCGAGGCGCTGTCTGGCGCCGACATGATCTTCATCACGGCGGGCATGGGCGGTGGCACCGGAACCGGCGCGGCACCGGTGATCGCGCAACTGGCCAAAGAAATGGGCATCCTCACCGTCGCTGTGGTGACCAAGCCGTTTCCGTTTGAAGGCCGCCGCCGCATGCAGGTCGCACTGAAGGGCATCGAGGAAATGGCCAGCCACTGCGACTCGCTGATCACCATTCCGAATGAAAAACTGCTGAGCGTGCTTGGGCGTTCAGCGACGCTACCGCAGGCGTTCCGTGCTGCCAACGATGTGTTGCAAGGCGCTGTGCAAGGCATCGCAGACCTGATCGTTCGTCCGGGTCTGATCAATGTC
>JAWLAY010000008.1:0-238586 GCA_041395245.1 Lysobacteraceae bacterium | reverse complement strand
TGCTGGCACCGTCCCAGATCAGGTGATGGAACACCGCCGCCAACACCGCGCGCTGCGCATCCAGCACGAACAGACGCACCCGCCACAGCGGCGCCTGCTGCAGATCGAAAGGCGTATCCACCATCGCATCGAGCGCGGCCTGCAGCGCGGCGGGCGACGCCGCCTTGCCGAACTCGACGATCTCGAACGGCAGTTCGACCTGCGCGTCGACCACTTGCTGGCCCAGGCCGTCAGCGCTGTCGCGCACGGCCGTGCGCAGGCTCGGTTGCTGTTGCTGCACGGCCTGCAAGGCTTGCCGCAAGGCGGTCCGATCCAGCGCGCCGCGCAATTCGAAGGCGAGCGGCAGATGCGCCACGGTCTGTCCTGGCGACAGCCGTTCGGCAAACCACAGGCGTTGTTGCTGGGCACTGAGTGGACCGCTGCTCAAGCTACTGGCCGACAGCGCGAGCGTATCGGCGCTCACCGCTTGCGCGCGCAAGCGCGTCGCAAGCTGGCGTGGTGTCGGCGCTTCGAACAGCTCGCGCAATCCCAGCTTCACCTGCCATTCGCGACGAATGCGCGCCGCCAGTTGGGCCGCCAGCAAGGAATGACCGCCGTGCGCAAAAAAATCCGCATCGGCCGCCAGCGGCTTGCCCTGCAGCAGCTCGCCCATTTGCTGACCCAGCCACTCGATGTCCTGCGCGCTGGGTTGCGCAACGGCGCGCTGGACGGGCTCTGGCAGCTCGGGCGCCACCGCGACCGCTGCGACGCTGGACGCGAGCACCTGATCCTGCAGGCGACGTCGGTCGACCTTGCCGCTGGGCAGCAAGGGCAGCGCGTCCAGCACCTCCACCTGCTGCGGCAGCATGTAGTCCGGCAGGCGCTGAGCCAAGGACTCGCGCAGTTCGGCCAAGCCTGGCGCGGCAGCGGTCGAGGCCACCACGCAGGCCAGCAGACGGACATCGGTCTCGCTGCGCTGGATCGGCAACACCACCGCCCGCGCGACCGTGGGCAATTGCTCCAGCGCCGCCTCGATCTCGCCGAGTTCGATGCGATAGCCGCGCAATTTGATCTGATGATCCAGACGCCCGAGATGGAGCAGCTCGCCGGACGCCGTCCATTGCGCCAGATCACCCGTTCGATACAGGCGTCCGCCCTGCACCAGCGGATCGGCAATGAAACGTTCGGCGCTCAGCTCCGGACGCGCGTGATAGCCCATCGCCACGCCATCGCCACCGATGCACAGCTCACCACTGACGCCGACGTCGCAAGGCTTTCCGTCCGTGTCGAGAACATGCACCCAGGTGTTGTCAATGGGACGCCCCACGGTGATCGGTCGCGTCGCATCGACAATCTGGCAACAGGTCGACCAGACCGTGGTTTCGGTCGGTCCGTAGAGGTTCCAGAGCTGCACACCGGCGTCGAGCAGACGTGCGGCCAAGGTTGGTGTCAGCGCTTCACCGCCGCACAGCGCGCGGAAGCCCGATGGCGCACGGAACCCGGCGTCCAGCAACAGATGCCAGGTGCTCGGCGTGGCCTGCATGACGTTGATCGCGCGTTGCTGGATCAAGCCCTTCAGCGCCTCGCCATCGATCGCGTCGTAGCGCTGCGCCAGCACCACTTCGGCACCGACCGTCAGCGGCAGCAGCAGCTCCAGCACGGCGATATCGAAACTCAGTGTGGTCACCGCCAGCAGGCGATCCTCCGCGTCCATGCCCGGCGTGCGCGCCATGCTGCGCAGGAAGTTGCAGACATTGCGTTGACTGACCACCACGCCTTTAGGTGTGCCGGTCGAACCCGAGGTGTAGATCACGTAGGCGGGCAGATCGGCTTGCACCACCACCGGCTGGAACTCGGCCTCGCCCTGCGCGTCGGCGGCCTCGTCGAGCCAGAGACTGGCACACGGCACGGCGCTCCAGAGCGCGGCATGAGCGCGCTCGCTGAGCAGCAGATCGAGCTCGGCGTCGTCGGCCATCTGCTGCAGGCGCGCCGATGGCAAGGCCGGATCGAGCGGCACGTAGGCGGCACCGCAACGCCAGATGCCGAGCATCGCGGCGATCAGCACCGGCTGCCGCGACAGGCACAGCCCGACCCGCGCACCGGGACCAATGCCAGCGGCCTGCAGGCGTGCCGCGATGCGCCGACTCTGCGCGATCAGTTCGGCGTAAGTCCAAACCTCGTCGGCACTGCGCACCGCAATCGCATGGGCATTGCGCCCGGCCTGCGCATCGATCACCTCGCAGACTTGCGGGTGCTCCGCCAAAGGTCGCCCGGTGGCATTGGCGGCGCGGATGACCTCGGCCAGACCGCTGTCCTGCAGCGCCTCGTCGATCGGCTCGACACGCGGGTCCAGCACCGACCACAACGCATCCAGCAACGACTCGATGCGTGCCGCGCTGAAGAACTCGTCGCTGTAGTGCAGATCGAGACTGAGTGCCTGGGCGTCTTCGTAGAAATTGAAGATCAGCTCGCCCAGCAGACCGGGTTTGCGGCCCTCACTCAGTTCGGCCTGCAGCGGCGCGAAGGCCGCCAGATCGAGGCGCGGATTGAGGTTGAAATACACCCCGGTCAGTGGCGGTCGATCACCGCGCGATGCGGCGTGCAGGGCACGCGCGAGACGGCCTTGGGTGATGCGCGGATGTTCCAGCGCATCGAACAGGGCATCGCGGACCCGCGGCAAGACCTGATCCACCTGCTCGCTGTCCGCAAGACGCAGGCGCAAGGGCAGATCGAGCACGCCGTCGGCAATCAGCGCCGGATGGCGGCCGAAGTTCTGTGCTGCCCAAGGCAGACTGAGCAGGAAGTCCGACTGCCCGGTTTCGCGCTTCAGCCACAGCGCGACCTCGCCCAGCAACCATTGGAAGATCGTTGCCTTGTGCGCCGAGGCGCGCGTCTGCAGCGCCTGCCAAGCCTCACCCTGCAGACGACGCTGCACGGTATGCGCGCTGAAACGGCGCTGCGCGGGCGGATCGAGATCGCCCAAACTGAGCGCGTCCGGCAAGTCCTGCATCTGTGCCTGCCACCAGGCGAGGTCGTCGCTTCCCGCCTCGCCATCGAACTCGGCCTGCACCTGCGCGGCAAATGCGCGCGGCGATCCGGCCGGAGGCAGCACAGGCGCATGTCCGCGTGCAAAGGCGTGATAGCAGGTCGCGAGTTCGCGCAACCACACGCTGCTGGCCCATCCGTCGAACACCAGATGATTGGCGACCAGGTGCACGATCACATGCTGGTCTTCGAGCCACAGCAGGTCGATGTTCAACAGCGGTGCCTGATCCAGCACGAAACGCGCCTGACGCTGCGCTTCCAGCAACGCCTCCGCCGCGCGCTGTGGATCGGCATCGGCGCGCAGATCGTGCAGCACCGGAACGGTGCGCGACGCGCCGAGGCCTTGCAGCGGCGCATCGGTATCGAAGGCGGTGGCAAACGCGTCATGACGTTCGCAGACCTGCTGCAGCGCGCGCTGCAACGCGGCCATGTCGATGTCGCCCCGCAACTGCAGACGCAGGGTTTCGTTGAGCGCCTGCATCGCATTGGCGTCAAAGCTGGCCGCCAGCCAGCGTTCGCTTTGACCGGGAGTGAGCGGTCCACCGTGCGCTGGTTCATCCGTCCCAGACGACGGCGGCGGCAGGCCATCACGCCGTTGCAGCAGACCTTGCGCCAGCAGTTCATCGACCGCCGCCAGCATCACCTCACCGATGCGCTGCAGATCGACCTCGTCCATCGCCTCGGTGACGAAATGTCCGAACTGTTCGTAGACATGCAGGCCGTGATGGCGCAGCAGGTAATAGAACAGGCTCTGATAGGTCTGACCTTCGTCCCAGGCGAGCCGCCACAGCGAAGCGCAATGCACCGCGCGCAGCGGCGCGGCGCGCTCGTCCAGAGCGCGATTGAGACGCGCGATGAATGCCTCGGTACGGGCATTGATGCGGTCGTACAACGCCTGCCCGCCCGCCTTCAGATGCAGCAGGGTCGCCTTGGCTGCCGCCAGCGCCAGCGGATGCCGCACGAAGGTTCCAGCGAAATAGGTGACGCCCGCTTCGGGATAGCTGTCGTCGCCGTATTGCCAGAAGCCACCGTCCAGCGCGTCCATCCATTCGCGTTTGCCCGCGATGGCGGCAAACGGCAAGCCGCCGCCGATGATCTTGCCGTAGGTGCATAGATCGGCTCGCACGCCGTAGAACTGCTGCGCACCACCCGGTGCGAGGCGGAAGCCGGTCACCACTTCATCGAAGATCAGCGCGCAGCCGTGCTGGTCGGCAATCTCGCGCAGTGACTGCACGAAGGCCTGCGGCTGCAGGGTCGGGAAGCGATTCTGCACCGGCTCGATCATGATCGCGGCCAGCTCGCTGCCGCGCTCGCGCAGCACACGCAAGGCCTCGTCGCTGGCGTAGTCGAGCACCAGTACGTTCTCGACTGCATTGGCAAGGATGCCCGGCGCCGCCGCCAGCGAGCGCAATTGCTTGCTGCCACGCACCAGCACCTCGTCGAAGATGCCGTGATAGCTGTGGGTGAAGATGGCAATCGTCTTGCGTCCGGTGACCGTGCGCGCCACCCGCATCGCGCCCATCACGGCTTCGGAACCGGTATTGCAGAACCCGACGCGTTCGTGGCCGGAGAACTCGGCGATCAGTTCCGCGACCTCTGCCGCCAGCGGATGTTGCGGGCCGACTTCGATGCCACGGGTCAGTTGTTCCTGCATCGCCGCGATCACCGACGGCGGCTGATAGCCCAGCAGATTGGCGCCGAAACAGGACAGCAGATCGATGTATTCGTTGCCGTCGATATCCCACAGTCGACTGCCCTGCGAACGATCCACCACCAGCGGATAGACCAGGTCTTTCCACAGCGGATTGAACCCGGTCACCACGCGCGGATCGGCCATACGCGCACGGTGGCGCTGACTGAACTCGCGCGATCCGCCACTGCGCGCCAGATAGCGCGCGGTGAACGCCTCCAGCCAGGCGCGCTGCGCGTCGCTCAAGTGCTGCGTCGGCTTGACCGCGATGCGTGGCGAAGCGCCGAACGGCTGCGCGACCAGATCGGCCTTGGTCTCGGGCGATGCGACGGCAGGCGGCAACGTCTGCGGAATGGGCGCCATCCCGCCCGCCGCGAGCGCCGCCAACTGCTGCTGCATCTGTGCCATCTGCTGCTGCAGCAAGCCGAGCACGTCGTTGGTTTGCGATGCGCCATTCGGGGCCGCCGTCTGCGCATGCGCGCCCACGGCGGACGCGGAGGGCACCGCGCTGCGCGGCGCAAAACGGTCTGCAGGCAGCACGCCGTCCAGATGCGCGGCCAGTTTAGTCACGCTGTCGAGATCTTCCAGCAAGCGCCGGAAGCGCAGCTTCTCGCCGAACACGCGGTCGATCTCCAGCGTGGCCTGGGTCAGGCTGAGCGAGTCCAGACCTTGCGCCAGCAGCGGCGCATTCGGATCAAGCTCATCGGCATTCAAACCCGCCACCGCCGCCAGTACACGGCGCAGTTCGGCTTGCAGCAGGGGCAGGCGTTCTGGCCTCTGGCTCACGTCGTCTTCCTCGGGACGGGGCGCGCTCGGGATGAGCCCTGCGCCATCGGGTTGGCTGTTGGTTGGCGCATCGTCGGCACTGCGCCGTGTGCGCGGCGGCGGCAGTTCGATGCGTTGCCGTTCGAAGGCGTAGCCGGGCAGGCAGGCACGCGCCTGGCCGTGCGGCATCGGCCAGCGAAGTTCGAGGCCATGACACCAGAGCTGGCCAACGCCCTGCAGAGCCACGCGCGCGCCGTCAGCGGGCGTCTGCGGTGAAGCGCAAAGGCTGACCACGCGCGGCATCTGACCCTGCGCGTCGCGATGCTGACGAATCAGCGCCGCAAGCTGCTGGGCCGGACCCAGATCGATGAAGACACAGTCCTCGCCGTGCGTCTCGGCGTCGGCAAGCACGCCTTGCACGGCAGGTGAAAAGCGCACTGCCTCGCGCATCTGTGCGGTCCAGTAGTCGGCATCGCTGGCCTCGGCCTTCTGCCAGCGCGTACCGCTGCGGCATGACCACAGCGGCGTGCTGGCTTCGCGCTGCGGCAAACCGCGACAGGCTGCGCGCAGGGCGGGCATGGCACCGGACATCGATTCGCTATGGAAGGCATGCGACACCTGCAGACGGGTCGCCTGTACACCGGCTTCGGCCAGGTCGTCGGCAAACACGTCGATGATTGCCGCGGGTCCAGCCAGCACGGTCAGTTGCGGCGCGTTGATGCCGGCGATCTCCACGCCCGGCGGCAAGCGCGTTTCCAATGTCGCCGCATCACGGCGCACTGCCAGCATCGCGCCGCGTGGCTGCATCGCCATGGCCTCGGCGCGCGCGCAGACCAGCCGCGCGGCGTCCTGCAAGGACAGATAACCCGCCACCGCGGCGGCAGCAAATTCGCCGATGCTGTGGCCGATCACGGCATCCGGCTGCAGCCCCAGGCTGCGCAGCCAATACGCCATCGCCCAGGCGTGGCAGAACAACGCGGGTTGGGCGTGGCGCGTGTCGGCCATCAAGCCGCTGCTGGCGCGGTCCGACAACAGCAACTCGCGCAGCGCCGCTTGCGCCTCGGTCGTCGGCGCGCGGTAGGCATGCACGGCTTGCAGCGCTTCATCCAGCGCTTCAGCAAACGCCGGAAACGCCGCGTACAGCGCGGCCGACATGCCCGGATGTTGTGCACCCTGGCCGGGGAACAGCCACACGGCGCGCGGCGCGCGCGAAGCGGTGATCGGGGTGATCGCGGCGAGGTTCTGCAATGGCGCGATGGCGTCCTCGCGACTGCCGACCACCAGACTATGACGCCGCGACATCGCCTGCCGTCCGCGAATCAGCGTCGCGGCAACGTCCTGCAAGGCCAAGGGGCGCGTCGACAGCGCCTGCGCAAGATCGACCGCGCGAGCCTGCAAAGCGCTTTCGCTGCGAGCCGACAAAGGCCAGAGCTGCAGTGCATCGTTGCCAGGTCGTGTGATGGCCGGGCGCGTCGGGGCCTCGCGCAGCACCACGTGCGCATTGGTGCCACCGACGCCGAAGGAACTGACCGCTGCACGACGTGGCCGGTCCGTGCGCGGCCATTCGCGCGCCGTGGCATGGACCTCGAACGGCGTTGCGGCCAGATTCAATTGCGGATTCGGCGCGCGGTAATGCGCGGTGCCGGGGATGCGCTGGTGATGCAGGCACAGCGCCGCCTTGATCAGTCCCAGCGCACCGGCAGCCGCGACGGTATGACCGATGTTCGATTTCAGCGAGCCCAGCACGCAGGCTTGAGTCCGGCCCGCGCCACCGTAGGCGCGCGCCAGTGCGGCCACTTCAATGGGATCGCCCAGCGCGGTGCCGGTGCCATGGGCTTCGATGTAGCCGATCTCGACGCCCTCCACGTCGGCGTCACGCAGGGCGCGCTGCAGGCAGTCGAGCTGACCACGCAGGCTGGGCGCGGTGAAACTGGCCTTTTCGCCGCCGTCGTTGTTGAGCCCGATGCCTTCGATGACCGCATAAACCGTGTCACCGTCGCGCTCGGCCTGCGCCAGCGGCTTCAGCACCAGCATCGCGGCGCCATTCGAGAACACTGTGCCATTGGCCTCGGCATCGAAAGGCCGGCAGACGCCATCGGAAGATTCCATGCCGCCATCGACCTGCAGATAGCCCGATGCCTGCGGCACATGGATGGAGGCACCACCCGCCAGCGCGATCTCGCACTGCCCGGCGCGCAAGGCCGCCACGGCCTGCGCGACGGCGACCAGACTGGTCGAACAGGCGGTATGCAGACTGATGGCTGGGCCATGCAGATCGAGCCGGTGGGCGATGCGTGTGGCGACGTAGTCCTTGTCGTTGGCGACCATGGTGGCGAACTCGCCCGCGCCCTGCACACGCTCGGGCGCATCGGCCAGCAACAGCGGCCACCAGGTGTTGTGGCCGACACCGGCAAACACGCCGATGTCGCCGCTACGCGAGGGGTCGATACCGGCGTGTTCCAGCGCCAGCCAGGCCTGCTGCAACAGCACGCGCTGCTGCGGATCGATCAGGCGCGCCTCGTGTGCCGGTATGCCGAAGAAGGCCGGGTCGAACTCGTCGGCACGCGCCAGCACGCCGCGCGCCCGGACATAGGTGTCGCGTTCGGCCAGTTCGCGGGGCACGCGCGGGTCCAGCTCGTCGATGGCGAAGTGACTGATCGCATCGCGTCCGTCAAGCAGCAGTTGCCAGAAGGCCTGCAGATCATCGGCGCCCGGCGTCATCGCCGCCATGCCGACGATGGCGATGGCATGGCGGTCGCCTTGCGTCGGACGGTGCGTCGTCGCTGCCGATTGGGTTGATGCCGCGTTCGCCAGCACGGCCTGCAGACGTCGCACCGAGGGCTGGTCGTAGACATCGGCTACACCCAGTCGTGTTTCGCCCGCTTGGCGCAGTTGCGCGAGGAAGCGCAGGACCATCAGCGAGGTCGCTCCGGCATCGAACAGATGGCTGTCGATGCTTAGCTCGGGCTGACCCAGTGCGGCGCGCCAGAAGCCCAACAGATCGCGGTCGAGCGCCGTTGCGGCGGCGCTTTGCGATGACGCCATGCGGCTCGCCAAGGTCTGACGATCCAGCTTGCCATTCGGCAGCAGCGGCATGTCCTCGCAGAACTGCAGGGCTTCCGGCAGCATGACCTCCGGCAAGTGGCGGGCCAGGGCCGCGCGGACATCGGCCAGACCCAGCGCGCTCGGCGGCGACAGCACGGCCAACAGGTGGGCATCGGCCTGTCCCGCGTTTTGCACCAGCACGGCGGTATGGCGTACCTGCGGCAGCGTCAGCAACTGCGCTTCGATCTCGCCTAGCTCGATGCGATTGCCCTTCAGTTTGATCTGCTGATCGCCGCGTCCGAGGTAATCGAGCGCACCGTCCTCGCGCCAGCGCGCCAGGTCGCCGGTGCGATACAGACGACCGCCGGGCTGGAATGGATCGTCGACGAAGCGCGCGCGGGTTTCGTCATCCCTGCCCAGGTAGCCCATGCCCACTTGCACGCCGCCGATGTAGAGCTCGCCGACCGCACCGACATCCAGTGCGCGACCCTGTTCATCCAGCACGTAGAGCTGCGTGTTGGCGATTGGAAAACCAATCGGCACGCTGCTTTCCTGCGCATCCGCACGGCAGGGCCAATAACTCACGTCGACGGCGGCCTCCGTCGGGCCATACAGATTGTCGAGCGCCACGCCGGGCAAGGTCAGGAAGAAACGTCGGACCAACTCGGCGGGCAAGGCTTCGCCGGAACAGATCACCTGGCGCAGGTTCGCGCAGTGCGCTGCCTGCGGCTCCTCAAGAAAGTGCGCCAGCATCGACGGCACGAAATGCAGCACATCGATCTTTGCCTGCTGGATCAACTGCGCCAGATAGCGAGGATCACGATGCCCACCGGGCTTCGCCAGCACGATGCAAGAACCCTGCAGCAGCGGCCAGAAAAACTCCCAGACCGACACGTCAAAGCTGCACGGGGTTTTCTGCAGCACGCGTTCACCGGGCTGCAGGCGATAGGTTTCCTGCATCCAACGCAGTCGATTGACGATCCCACGATGGCTGTTGAGCGCACCCTTGGGCCGCCCGGTGGAGCCCGAGGTGAAGATCATGTAGGCCGCGTCGTCGGGTCCGGCCGGACACGCAAATGGCGGTGCTAGTTGACCGGCCAACGCCGCCGCATCGACACACAGGACCGGTAACGTCGTCCCTTCGCGCAGCCCGTCGCTGGACAGATCTGCGGTGCCGAGCAACAGGCTGGCCTGGGCGTCCTCGCTCATCTGCGCCAGACGCGCGGCGGGATAGTCGGGGTCGAGCGGCACGTAGGCCGCACCGCTGAGCAGTGTCGCCAGCAGGGCGATTACCAGTTCCGGACTGCGCGGCATGCAGACGGCGACGCGATCGCCCGCGCCCAAGCCTGCATCACGCAAATGATTGGCCAGCGCCCAGGCGCGCTGCGCCAGCTCGGCATAGCTCAGCGACTGACCTTCGAACTGCAACGCGGGGCGCTGCGCATGCGTCTGAAAGGCCTCCGCGAGCAGCACCGCCAGACTGCGCGACAGATCGTAGTCGCGCGCCGTGGCGTTGAATGCCTGAATGCGAGCGGGCAAGGTCATCTCAGCCATCACTCTTCCCGATTGGCGCGGCAACCGACATGGTGTCCGTCAGACCTGATAGAACTCGCGATACCAGCGCACGAAACGTTCGACACCGACGTCGACCGGCGTACTGGGCTGATAGCCGGTGTCGCGCATCAGGGCACTCACTTCCGCCGCCGTGTCCGGCACATCGCCGGGCTGCAAGGGCAGCAGGTTCTTGATCGCCGTCTTGCCCAGCGCCTGTTCAATCAGTTCGATGTAGCGCCCGAGCTGCACCGGTTGATGATTGCCGATGTTGTAGACCCGATACGGCGCCAGACTGCTGGCCGGTGTCGGCTGCAGCGGGTCAAAATCGGGGTCGGGTCCGGGCACCCGATCCAGCGTGCGGATCACCCCTTCGACGATGTCGTCGATGTAGGTGAAATCGCGGGTGTGCTGGCCGTAGTTGAAGACATCGATGGGCTCACCGGCGAGGATCTTACGGGTGAACAGGAACAGCGCCATGTCCGGTCGACCCCAGGGCCCGTACACGGTGAAGAAGCGCAGTCCGGTGGTCGGCAAGCCGAACAGATGGCTATAGGTATGCGCCATCAGTTCGTTGGCCTTCTTGCTGGCCGCATACAGGCTCACCGGATGGTCGACGCTGTCTTCCACCGCGAACGGCAGCTTGCGATTGGCGCCATACACCGAACTGGAACTCGCGTAGACGAGGTGCTGTACGCCCTGATGCCGACAGCATTCGAGAATGTTCAAAAAGCCGACGATGTTGGCGTCGATGTACGCGCGGGGGTTTTCCAGTGAATAGCGAACCCCGGCCTGCGCGGCGAGGTTCACCACGCGGTCCGGCTTGAACGCGGCGAAGGCGGCGTCCAGTGCGGCGCGGTCTTCCAGACTGGCGCGCACGAACTCGAAACCCTCGCGCCCGGCAAGCCTTGCCAAACGGGCCTCTTTCAGCCGCACGTCGTAGTAGTCGTTGAGATTGTCGTAGCCCAGCACGACATCACCGCGATCCAGCAGTCGGTGGGCCAAGGTGGAACCAATGAAACCGGCCGCGCCGGTAATCAGGACACGCATCCGTCACTCCAGACAGTTGAACCGCAGCGCCCCAGCCGCGCGGTCGGCGAGCTTAACAAGCCCGGGCACACAATGTGAACCGTGTCACAAATCAATCACAGCCGCTCATCGACATCCGCGCGTGGCAAGACACTCTTGACGTCGAACAGAACGGCGCCCGGTTTTCCGAACGCGCGCAGGGCCGTGGCACCGAGCGCGGTGAACTCGCGATGCGCCACGCACAGCACGATGGCGTCGTAAGCACCGTTGGCGGGCTTCCCGACCAGGCTCAGGCCGTATTCGGCACGCGCCTCGTCGGCACTGACCCAGGGATCGTGCACATCGACGGCCAAACCGTAGGCGCGCAACTCGGCGATCACATCGACGACCCGCGTGTTGCGCAGATCCGGGCAGTTTTCCTTGAAGGCCAGACCCAGGATCAGCACGCGCGCGTCCACCACGTTGATGCGCTTGCGGGTCATCAAGCGAACCACGCGGTTGGCCACGTGCTCGCCCATGCCGTCGTTGATGCGGCGACCGGCCAGGATGACTTCAGGCTGATAGCCGATTTCCTGCGCCTTGTGGGTCAGATAGTAGGGATCGACGCCAATGCAGTGACCGCCGACCAGCCCCGGTCGGAACGGCAGGAAATTCCACTTGGTGCCGGCGGCCTCCAGCACTTCAAGCGTATCGATGCCGAGTTTGGAAAAGATCTGCGCCAGTTCGTTGATCAACGCGATGTTCAGATCACGCTGGGTGTTTTCGATCACCTTGGCGGCCTCGGCGACCTTGATGCTGGACGCCTTGTGGGTGCCTGCACGGATGATGCGGCGATACAGCGCGTCGACGAATTCGGCCACGGCCGAGGTGGAACCGGAGGTCACCTTGACGATGTCCGGCAGGCGATGCGCCTTGTCACCCGGATTGATCCGCTCGGGGCTGTAGCCGCAATAGAAATCGACGTTGTAGTGCAGGCCGGATTCGCGTTCGATGATCGGTACGCAGACCTCCTCGGTTGCACCGGGATACACGGTGGACTCGAAGATCACCACATCGCCACGCCGCAGTGTCTTGCCAACCGTGCGGCTGGCGCTGATCAACGGCGCAAAGTCAGGGCGCTTGGCAGCGTCGATCGGGGTCGGCACGGTGACGATGTAGACATTGCAACGGGCGAGGTCTTCCAGGTCCGCGCTGTAGGTCAATTGCGTCGCACGCTGTAGCGCCTGCGGCTCGACTTCCAGCGTGTGGTCGACGCCCGAGCGCAGCTCGGCGATGCGCTGGGTGTTGATATCGAAGCCCAGCGTTGGCAGTTGGCGACCGAACTCCACCGCCAACGGCAGACCCACGTAACCCAGGCCGATGATGCCAAGACGAAGATTGTCTGGATCCAGTGTGCTGACCATGCCTTTTTCCTAGTCCTTAAGGTCTGAACAAAATTCTTGCATTGACACCACAACACCACCGGTACAGCACGACGAATCCAGGAATTACCTGCCGCTGCAAACCGCAATCCGCTTCACATGGACCAGAAACGTTACTTCATGCCACATACCGTCTTGATGCGACGCAGGTGGGCGAAACACCGCAGAGATTGTTCCGCCATTCACCCCGATCTGATCGCAAATAAGCACCGCAACCTGTCATGCCAGTTCTCGCCAACTTCCGTCGATTGTGACCTCTGACGGAACGCGTTCGGCGCGTTTGACAATTCGTAGCATTTGCTCAACCGCATAGCAGTTGGCAGATGCCACAAGACCCAGCATGGCCGGTATGGTATGCGCCCGGCGCGGGTCGTGGTCATTTGGCCGCGACGGCGACAGTGCTTCGAGGTTGATATGCGCTCCTTGAGTGATGCCCTGCACCCCGCAAGGCGATGGATGGTGATGCTCGCGATGGTCGAATACGCCCTGATGGTGGGCGCGTTCTATCTAGCCGCGTGGATCCGTTTTTTCGGCAATGAGCAATTGCTGCGACTGGCTTTCGGTGATGTGCTGCAGCGCGCCCTGGTGTTTGCCTCCGTGCTGGTGGTGTCGATGACGGCCTTCGGCATGTATGTGATGCACAGCCGGGAAGGGCTCAACGGTCACGCCGTGCGCGCGGTCGCCGCGTCGATCTCCGGAGGATCAGTGCTGATCGTCGCCCAGTACCTCATGCCGCTCAGCAGCATCGGTCGAGGCGTCCTGTTGCTGGCTCTGGGTATCGGCCTGATCATCATCCTGACCTCGCGTGCGGTTCTGCTGCGTGCGCTCAGGGAAGAGCTGCTGCAACGCAAGATACTGGTTCTAGGCACTGGCGAGCGTGCCGCGCAAATCCACGTCCGCATGCGCCGTGTCAGTGACCGGCGAACCTTCCGGGTGGCCGGCTATGTGGCCTTCGGTGACGAGGCATCGGTCATTCCGCAGGAATTGCAGCTACCCACTCCGCAGGGCCTGGTTGCGCTCGCAACCCAACTCGAAGTGGACGAGATCGTCGTCGCCATGGACGTTGCGCGTGCTGGCGAAGCCATGGACGAATTGATGCAGTGTCGAATGCTGGGCGTCACCGTCAACGACATCTGCAACTTTATCGAGAACGAGACTGGGCGTATCCAGCTGGATGTGGTGAATCCATCCTGGCTGGTATTTGCCGAAGGATTCGATACCGGTGCGTTCCGCACCACCACCAAGCGAATCTTCGACATTTTTGCCTCGGGTGGCTTGTTGCTGCTGGCCTCTCCGATCATGGCCCTGACGGCACTCGCCATCCTGATCGAGTCGGGTTGGCGTGCGCCGATCCTGTATCGCCAGGAGCGCGTTGGGCTGGGCGGACGCAGCTTCGATGTCATCAAGTTCCGCAGCATGCGAACCGACGCCGAAAAGGATGGCATCGCGCGCTGGGCCAGCACCGATGACGACCGCGTCACCCGAGTCGGCAGGATCATCCGCAAACTGCGCATCGACGAACTGCCCCAGGTCTGGAATGTGCTGCGCGGCGACATGAGTTTCGTCGGACCGCGTCCGGAACGCCCGACCTTCGTGAAACAACTCGAACAGCAGATCCCCTACTACGGCCTGCGCCATGCGGTGAAGCCAGGCATCACCGGCTGGGCGCAACTCAAGTACGCCTACGGCGCATCGGTCAAGGACGCCGAGGAAAAGCTCAAGTTCGACCTGTATTACGTCAAGAACCACAGCTTCATGTTCGACCTGCTGACCCTGCTGCAGACCGTCGAGGTCGTGGTTTTCGGCAAGGGCGCGCGTTGATGGCCTGCCTGCCCACGCGCTTGGCCTGGTCGGCGGACGCGGTGACCCGCGTCAGTCCGGCGTGCCAACCGTTTCCTGTATGGACTCAACTGGAAGCGGTGCCATCGGCGAGCTGTACCAATCGACCACCCGCTGCCGTTCGAATCGGACGTGTGATGGCCCGTACTCCCACACCTCGCCATCGCGCAGGATCGGCTCGCCGAGCAGCGTGCGTACATGTGCCGCGGTGTCTCCTGTGCGTATCGTCTTTCGCGAGGGCACAGCCTGCGTGCGCGTGCGCTCGACATGGGCGGGCCCGACGCTTTGCGCCGCACCGGTTGGAGTTTCGCGCTCTACCCACCAGAGCAGCAGGAACGCGGTGGTCAGCACAACCGTCACGAGGACAAGTCCCGACCGCGTCGTTGGCGGCGACGTGGTTGCGTCGGGCTTCACGTCCACAGCGCGCACCACGGATTCGCTTGCCCGCGGCGGCGGCAGAACCTGACCGGGCAGGCGGCCATAGCGCCGCTCGAAGTTCCGCAATCGCCGATAGGCCTGGGTCAGCTCGACCAGCGTCATGCTGGCGCTGTCCGAGGCAGCGCGATCCGGGTGATGCGCGGCCGCGGCCCGACGCCAAGCCTGCTGCAGCTCGTGCAGACTGCAGTCGGCGTTCACGCCGAGCCGTTGGTAGTCCGACAGGTAGTCGTTAGGCTGAGACACGAGGATTCGATACGTTGCGAAATGTGATGGGTTTCACAAAAAACAGAAAGCTGCACTATGATCGCAGGCTGGCTCGCTTTGTGCAGCCACTCGCCATCGTGGCGTGAGTCGGCGCTGACTGAGGTTTGCCCGGACGGACATTTCGTCGGGCTGACGAGGGCGTGCGGCAGGTTTTCCCGTTTTACCCACGTTGCTTGTTGATCCCGCCAAAGCGAAGTCCTCTCCGCACCGGCGCAGCGTTGCAGTGGTCCCCGAACCCGGAGTAGTGCATGTTGATGTCCACTTCCATCGAGAATCCCGTCGCCACCCCTTCGGAACACCGTCGGGCGTGGCCGAACGCGGCGCGGGCTGTGCTTTTTCTGCTCATGATGGCGTTCGCCAGCGCGCCGACGTGGGCACAGGATCAGCCTGCCGACACGGCGGTCGCTGACAGCGCAGCGGCGCAGACGGATGCCGACTTGCAGGGCATCTACCGGATCGGCGTCGACGATCAGTTGCAGATCGCGGTCTGGCGCAATCCGGAGCTGAGCGTGAGTGTGCCGGTGCGTCCCGATGGCCGCATATCGGTGCCATTGATCGGCGACGTCATCGCGGGTGGCCGCATGCCACAGGAGGTCGCCGATGACATTCAGGCCCGTCTGGCGGCCTTCGTGCGCGACCCCAAGGTGGCGGTGATTCTGACCGAACTGCGCAGCCACGAATTCATTTCGAGGGTGCGCGTCACCGGTGCCGTCCGGCAGCCGGTTTCGATCCCCTATCGTCAAGGCATGACCGTGCTGGATGCCGTGCTGGAGGCCGGTGGCGTCACCGACTTCGCCGCGCCCAACCGCACTCGGCTGTTCCGCAAGCAGGCCAGCAGCGATACGCGCAGCCTGTCGATCCGGCTTGGCGACATCCTCAAGTCCGGCGAGTTGGAAACCAATGTCGATGTCCAGCCGGGCGACGTGATCACCGTACCGGAGCGTGCGCTGTGAACTTTCCCGCCCCGATGGAGCCGCAAGGTGGTGGCGTGCAGGAAGTGCTGAGCCGTTTGCCGACCGTAGTCGGCGAGCTCAAACGCAATGCGCTGGTGTTGGCCAGCGTGTTCGCCCTGATCGCCCTGCTCGCGCTTGGCGTCGGCACGCTGTGGCCGAAGAAATTCGTATCAGCAACCACCATCCTGGTGGGCGAGGGCAACATCATCGCGCCGCTGATGGAAGGTCGCGCCGTGCCGACCAGTGTCGGCGATCGTGCCCGCATCGCCAGCGAGGTGATCTTCAGTCGACGCCTGATGGAAGATGTGCTGAGCGCGGGCGGCTGGTCGGCATCCAAGCCGGATGCGCTGACTCGCGAACGCATCGCGGAAGAGATCAAGCAGCGCACCGTGATCGACAGCCCCGGCGAGAACCTGATCCAGATCAGCTATCACGACAGCCAGCCCGAGCGCGCCTTCAAGGTGGCGCAGCGCTTTGCCGATCTGTTCATCAGCGAAAGTCTGGCGGCCAAGGAACGCGAGAGTCGCGAAGCCTACGAATTCATCGCCGCGCGGGTCGACGAATACCACGCCAAGCTCACCGACGCCGAGGACAAGCTGAAGGCGTTCCGCGCCAGCAATCTCGATGCCCGCCCCGGTACGGATGTCGACGTGCGCGAGCGCATTTCGCAGATTCGCGGACGGATCGAAACCGCACGCACCGACTTGGCCGAAATGCAGATGCGCGAGGCCTCCCTGCAGGCGCAGATGTCGGGTGAAGCCGAAGTGTCCGACCTGCGCAGCCGTGCCGCACAGACGCGGGTTCGTCTGCTGGAGCTGCAGAATCAGCTCGATACGCTGCTGCTCGACTACACCGACTCGTATCCGGACGTGGTGCGCCTGCGGCACCAGATCGATGATCTGAAAGCCGTTCTGCAGCGCGAAGAAGCAGCCCAGGCGAATGGCACTGTCAGCGACGAGGCCGCCACCAGCAATCCGCTATATCAGCAACTGCGTTCCGACCTCGCCAAGGTGCGTAGCGAAATGGCCGCTTTGCGCGCGCGCATCGGCGACAACGAGACGATCATGCAGGAAGAGCTGGAGCGCGGCCGCCGGGTCGCCGACTCCGAAGCCACCCTGGCCGAATTGACCCGCGATTACGAAGTCAACCGCGACATCTATCAGGACCTGCTGCGGCGGCGCGAAAACGCCCGCGTGTCGATGAACCTGGATGCCGAACAACGCGGCTTGAGCTTCCGCATCCAGGAGCCCGCCGCACTGCCGCTGCGCGCCAGTGGATTGCGCCTGCTGCACTTCGCCGTCGCCGGGGTGCTCGGGGCCATCGCGGTCCCGCTGCTGCTGCTGTTCCTGCTGGTGCAGTTCGACCCGCGTGCACGCCATGCCGGACAACTGGCCGAGCAGAGCGGCCTGCCGGTGCTGGTCAGCATTCCCGAGTATCTGACCGTCGCCGACAAGCGTCGGCAGAAGCTGCGCATCTGGCTCGCCGTGCTGATCGTGGCGGGCGCGCTGAGTGTGTACCTGGTGACCGCCCTGAGCCGAGGAGCCTTGCTGTGATGACTTCCGTCAGTGACGTCCCGTCCGCCGCACTGGTACCCAGCGATTCCGCAGTCCAGCGCCTCGATTCACGCGCCCTCGATCTGCGCCGCATCGTTCGTCACGACATGCAGGATGCGCGACCCGCCGATGCCTTCCGCGATCTACGCACCCAGTTGCTGGCGCGCACCGACAGTCGCGTCGAAGTCATTCTGGTCGCCCCGGTCGGGCGTGGCAGCGGTGGCAGCTATGTCGCATTGAATCTGGCCGCTGCATTCGCCTTCGACGAAACCCGTCAGGTGGTGCTGGTTGACTGCAATCTGCGGCAGCCTTGCCTGCATCAACGTCTCGATGTCGAGCCAAGTCAGGGTGGGCTGGTCGATTATCTGGAGGGCCGTGTCGACAACCTCGCGCAGGTGCTCTATGCCAGTGGTCTGGCACGCCTGACGCTGTTGCCGGTCGGCACGCGACGCGAAGCCAGCGGTGATCTGCTCGGTCATGCGCGGATGCGCGGGCTGATCGACTCCTTGCGCAGCGTGGCGGACAAGGTCACCGTCATCCTCGATGCACCCGCCGCCAATGTCACACCCGATGCGCGCATCCTGGCCGAGATGACCGATTGCTGCGTGCTGGTTGCGGGCTATGGTCGCGACACACCGGCGGCCGTGCAGAGCGCCAGCGCGGTGCTGAATCCCCAGCGTCTCGCTGGCGTGGTGTTCAACCGTGTGCCCTGAAATCGTCGATGGCCGAGGAGCCCGTGGCATGACCCCGACCCGTTCACCTCGACCGATCCATCGCGCCACCGGCGCTGCCGCCCTGCTGGCCATCAGCACGTCCTGCCTGGGGCTGGATCTGAATTACCGCCTCGGTGTCTTCGCCGAGCACAGCGACAACATCGCGCGCCAACCGGTCACCGATGACCCCGCCTTCGGTCCCATTGCCAGCGACACCGCCATCGCGCCCTACATCGGTTTCGCACTGACGCAGGACGGCGATCTTCTGAGTCTGCAGGCGGCGGGCGATCTCGAACGGCGTCGTTACGTGAACGACAGTTTTGATGACGAGAGTCGCACCCGCATGGGCCTGCGCGCGGCCTGGCGTCTGCTGCCCGAGCGCCTGACCTGGGCGCTGGATGGCGTGTTGAGCGATCAGCCGGTCAACGTGTTCGCTGTTGAGCAGCCGGACAACCTGCAGCGCACCCGTCTGCTGGTGACCGGTCCAACACTCGCGCTGCGCCCCACGGCGCGCACCCGTCTGTTGCTGGAAGCGCGCTACACCAACACCGACGCGGAACAGACCATCGACTTCAACAGCGACCGCTGGAGCGCGGCGGTTCGCGGGCTGTGGGAATTGAGCAGCGTGAGCACGCTGTCCTTCAATGCCGAACACCTCGATGCGCGCTTCGATGTCGCCTCCAGTTTCAATGCCGACTACCAGCGCCAGGATCTGTTTGCCCGCTTCGACCGCCGCAGTCGGCGTGGTGACTGGTCTGCCGATCTGGGCGTTACGCGGGTCGGCTTCGACGAAGCCGACCCCGATGCCGCCGAGGACGAGACCCGTCCCCTGCTACGTCTGCGTGGTGGCCTGCAATTGACCGAGCTGACCCGGCTGGAAGCCAGCCTGTTGCGCCAGTTCAGTGACAGCAGCCAATACCTGCTGGGCAGCGCCCCGACGGTGACCGACTACGAACTGCCGATTGGTCTGCCGAATCTCTCGACCACCGCTGTCAGTGCCGACCTGTACGACGAAAAATCCGCCAGCCTGGGCATTGCCCGACGCAGCGACACGGTTTACCTGCGCGTCGATGCCTACCTGCGCCGCTTCGGTTACGAGATCAATCCGGAACTCGATCAGGACGCCGAAGGCGTGAGCGTCGGCATCAGTCGACAGATCACGCCCGCCGTTGCGGTCGGCGGGTATGCCGCCCGCGAATGGCGCGATTACACCGCTCTGCTGCGCGATGACCGCGAACTGCGCTACGGCGCGACGCTGGACTGGCGCTGGTCGCGCCACTTCGGTGTCAGCCTGGACCTCAGCCACAACCAGCGCGACAGCAGCGATCCGCTGCAAGCCTTCGACGACAATCGCGTCGTGCTGTCGATCAACTACGTGCGTTGATCGCCATGCCCAGCGCGCTCTGCCTCATGTACCACGGCTTGGCGGCGGATGGCATCGCGCCCTGCGGGGCCGACCCGCACTACACCGTCGCCACCACCGCTTTCGCCGCGCAACTGGATGCGCTCACCGCGGCGGGCGCACGCGTGGGCAGCGCGCGCGAGGGCCTGCAGCAGGCGCAGCCGAATGCGGTCTGGATCGGCTTTGACGACGGCGACGCCAGTAACTACTCGCAAGCCCTGCCGGTATTGGCCGAGCGCGGACTGCAGGCAGACTTCTTCGTCAACCCTGCACGGGTGGGCAGTGCAGGTTATTGCGACTGGTCCGAACTGCGTGCGCTGGCCGAGGCGGGCATGAGCGTGCAATCGCATGGCCTCACCCACACCTACTTCACCCATCTTTCCGAACTGCAGTTACGCGAAGAACTGCGGGTTTCCAAAGCACAGATCGAGCAACACCTGGGTCGCGAAGTGAGTCTGCTGGCACCGCCCGGTGGACGTGCACCCAAGGGTCTTGCCGAGCTGGCGCTCAGCTTGGGCTACCGCGCGGTATTGGGCTCAGCGCCGGGAATCGCCAACTGGTCACCAGACCAGACACGGCGCCAAATCCTGCCGCGCGTTGCGATCACGGCCAGCCATGATCGCGCGCAGGTGCTGCACTGGTTCCACGGTGGACGCCGTGCCTTGTTGCCATTGCAGATGCGTTATCACGGACTGGCGCTCGCCAAACGTGTGCTGGGTGACGCGCGTTACGAACAGGTCCGCGCGCGCCTGCTGGGGACCACGCCATGAGCCTGCTGGCGCTGCTTGCCGTCTGGGGCGGATTGCTGCTGCTGGCCTACACCTTCGTGGGTTATCCGCTCTGGCTGTGGCTGCTGCGCCGATTTCGCTCCAAACCGGTGTCACGCCAGCCTTGGACGCCGCGCATCAGTGTGTGCATCGCCGCGCACAATCCAGGTGCCCAGCTCGAACGCAAGATCGCCATGTTGCGCGCGCTCGACTACCCGTCGGACAAACTGCAGATCGTGGTGGTGTCGGATGGTTCGACCGATGGCACGGCGGAGCGTCTGCAGACGATGCAGGACGACTGCCTGCTGGCCGTCATTCATCCCGAACGGCGCGGCAAATCGGCCTGTCTTCGCGATGCCATTCACGCCGCCACGGGAGAAGTGCTGGTGTTCAACGACATCCGCCAGCGCCTGTCGCCGGATGCACTGCGTCGACTGACCGCGGCGCTCGCCACTGACGAACTGCGCGCGGTCAGCGGCCTGTTGCGTTTTGAGTCGACCGCCGAGGACGGCGCCGCCGCCGATGCCTACTGGCGCTACGAAAGCGCGATCAGAACCATGGAGGCGCAGACCGGTTCGGTCGTGGGTGTCAGCGGCGCGCTGTACGCCGTGCGGCGCGCCCACATGCCGCTGCCGCCGGCGGGCATCGTGCTAGACGATCTGTGGGTGCCATTGCAGATTGTCGCGCAAGGCGGACGGATCGGACTGGACGTCGATGCCGTGGTCTGGGATCAGGCCAGCAGCAGTGCGGTCGAGTCCGGTCGCAAGCGCCGCACCCTCGCGGGCAACTGGCAACTGCTGGCGCTGTGGCCGAGCCTGTTGCTGCCCTGGCGAAATCCGCTGTGGTGGCGCTACCTCAGCCACAAACTGTTGCGTCTGCTGTCGCCCTGGATGTTGCTGAGCGTCGCGCTCGGCAGCGCGTTTCTGGCGCAGGACGGACCGCTTTACCGACTGCTGCTTGTCCTGCAGGGTGTCGCCTATGCTGGCGCCTTGGCGGGGCTGGTCTCGCCGCGTTTGCGGCGTGTCTTTCCGATTCGAATCCTGAGCGCCTTTCTCGACATGAACCGCTATGCCCTGCTGGGCACACTAGACTTCCTGCGCCAGCGCGACGCCCATCTGTGGCAGACCACGGCCAGCGCTCACACCACCACGGCGGCACTGCCATGAATGCGTCGTCGACCATGGCGCCGCCGCAGCGCGTGCTGTACGTAGTGTCGCTATTCCCGTGCTGGTCCGAGACCTTCATCGTGCGCGAGATCGAGCAGTTGATCGCGCGCGGCGTCGACATCCGCATCCTGTCGCTCAAGCCGCCCAGCGAAACGCTGGTGCAGGCGCGGGCCAACGCCTTGATGGGCCGCGTCATCGGCCCCCGTTCCTGGGCGCAGGAACTGCCTGCGGTCTTGCGTGCGCTGATAAAACAGCCGCTGCGCGTGATCGGCATCCTGTGGCAGCTCGTCTGGAGCCTTTGGACACAACCGTTCGCGCTCGGCAAAAGCCTGATCGCCTTGTGGCGAACGCTGGCGGCGCTGCCACAGTTGCGCGGCTTCGACCCCGAGTGGATTCATGCCCACTGGGCCACCTATCCCTCGACCATCGCCTGGTCGCTGGCGCGGCTGCTGCAGCGGCCGTTCTCCTTCACCAGCCATGCGCACGACATCTTCGTCGAAGACCAGTTGCTGCGGCGCAAGCTGGCAGACGCCGATCTGGCCATCACGATCTCCAATTACAACGTCGCCTATCTGGGTCGCTGGGGTGCGTCAGCGCTTGGCGAGCGTCTGCAGGTGGTGCATTGCGGCGTCGACTTCAGCGAGTTTTCCGCCCATCTGGACGGCCGCAAGGCCGGTCGTATTGCCAGCGTCGGTCGGCTCGATCCGATCAAGGGCTTTCATGTCCTGATTCCGGCCCTGCAACACCTGTTGCAGCGTGGCGTGGTATTCGATTGCGAAGTCATCGGCGAGGGCCCGCAGCGGGCCGAACTGGAAGCCGAGCGGGATCGCTCGGGGCTGACCACGCGACTGCACTTCCCTGGTGCGCAACCACAGGAGCGCGTGCGCGCCGAACTGCAGTCGGCGGCCATCGTGGTGATGCCCAGCGTGCGTACCCGCGAAGGCAATCAGGACGGCATCCCGGTCGCATTGATGGAGGCCATGGCCAGCGGCGCGGCGGTCATCAGCACCACCGTTTCCGGTATCCCCGAGTTGATCGAGCACGAGCGTGACGGACTGCTGGTGCCACCGGGCGACGCGCAAGCACTGGCAGACGCCATCGAGCGTCTGCTGCGTGACGCCGCCCTGCGACGACGCCTGGGTGAAGCCGCACGACTGCGCGTGCAACGCGAATTCGACGCCCACACCGAGGCGGATCGCCTGTTGGCATTGATCACGGCGAGCCGCGCGAAAACCAACAAGGGTGCTGCCGCATGACCCAGGCCCTGCGGATACTGGTGATGACCGACGAAATGGAAGTCGGTGGCAGCCAGCGCCAGATTGTGCATCTGCTGCGTGGCTTGAAGGCGCGTGGACACGAGGTTTCGCTGCTGTATTTCCGCAAGCAGTCCTTCCTGCTGGACGCCGTGCGCGCCGAGGGCATTGCGGTCCAGCAGATCGAGAAGCACAAACCCATCGACCTGCGTTTCACCTGGGCCTTGCTGCGCTTTCTGCAGCATGGCCGCTTTGACGTGGTGCACTGCTTTTCGATCACCGCCGAACTATGGACCCGACTGGTGATGCCGCTGGTGTGGGGGACGCGTTTCATCAGTTCGGTGCGCGGTCTCGGGCTGGACTTCCCCGATTGGCACTGGCGCGCCAAGGCCTGGGTCATGCGCGGCTCCGACGCGGTGATTTCCAACAGCCGAGCCGGCGCGGATCTGATGCAGGATCGTTGCGGCTTTCCAGCCCAACGTATCGATGTGGTGCACAACGGCGCCGCGCTGGCGACAGACATCAGCGCGGCGCGGCGAGAACAGGCGCGTCAGACCGTCGACTGGGTTGCCCCGCAACGACTGCGCCTGTTGTTCGTCGGGCGTCTGGTCTACAACAAGAACGTCCGCATGCTGCTGCTGGCGCTGGCGCGGCTACCTGCCGAACGCCGCCCGCTTACCTGGATTGCCGGATTTGGCCCAGATCGCGGCGACCTGCTGATCCTGCGTGAGCGTCTGGAACTGAGCGACGACGTGCGCTTCCTGGATGAGCGCGACGACACCGCCGAACTGATGCTGGCGGCCGATTTGCTGGTTCTGCCCTCGCGTGAGGAAGGTCTTTCCAACGTGATCATCGAAGCCATGAGCAGTGGACTGCCGATCATCGCCACCGCGGTCGGCGGCACACCCGAACTGATCCGCGATGGCGAGAACGGCCTGCTGGTCCCGAACGAGGACGACAATGCCTTGTCGGTGGCAATGCAACGCCTGATCGACGACGCCGCGCTGCGTGATCGACTCGGCGCGCAGGCACGCGCCGATGCGCTGGCCGGGTTTTCGCTGGACGCCATGGTCGATCACACCCTCGCGATTTATCGCCGCTGCTTGCAGGGAGGCAAGCCATGAACCCGTCGCAGCCGACTGAGACCCTCGCGATCCACAACATGTTGCAGGCCCGCACCGCGCCGGGGCCAGCGGTGGGACGCTTCGTGACCGCGTTCGGCGCCGTCGATCTGGCCGCGCTGCAAGGAGGTCTGTCCACGCTGGATTCGCCGCTGCGCGGTGCCGCCGAGGGGCGCGTCGAAGTGCGGCGTGGGCATGGCCGCAGCGTGGTCGGCGTGTTCGATCTGGTCGCCGGTCAGGTGGAGGATCTGTGCGGCCCCGAGTTGCTGGCGCCCTGGCAGCACTGGCGCGGTCGCTTCGCCTTCGTGCTGCACGATGAAGCCAGTGGCGATTGCCTGGCCGTCTGCGATCACTTCGGCACGCTGCCGATCTTCTACAGCGCACACGGCGATGCTTTGCTGGTCGGCAATACGCTTGGCCCGCTGTTGCGCGCACCGTGGTGCGCCCGCCAACCTGATCCGGCGGCGATCTTTCACTACCTCAATTTCGCCTGTATCCCGGCGCCCTTGACCATCGTGCCGGAAGTACGTCGTCTGCCACCGGCCAGCCTGCTGCGCTGGCAGGCGGGACAGGTCTCGCTGCAACGCTGGTGGCGTCCGCCCTACGACGAGGATATCGACGGCAATGCGGACAGCCTGGCGGCCGATCTGCGCGAACATCTGGTCGCCACGGTTCAGCGCTATCGGCCAGCGGGCAACGATTGGGGCTGCTTTCTGAGCGGCGGCACCGACAGTTCCAGCGTCACCACCATTTTGGCTCGCCAGCATCCCGGCGAGCGCGTGCACAGCTATTCGATCGGCTTCGCCGAAGCCGGTTTCGATGAACTGGATTTTGCCCGCATCGCAGCGGATGCCTGCGGCGCCGAGGGGCATTTCGGCAGTGTTGACGAAGCCGAAACCCTCGCGGTGCTGCCACGCCTGACCGAGCTATTCGATCAGCCGTTCGGCAATGCCTCGGCGGTGCCGACCCGTGCCTGCGCCGCGCTGGCCGCGCTTGATGGACGCTCGATCCTGGTCGCCGGTGATGGCGGCGATGAGATCTTCGGTGGCAACGAACGTTACGCCAAAGACCAGATCATGCAGCGATTCCATGACTTGCCCAGCCCGGTCAAATCGCTGGGACGCTGGCTGGGACGCACACTGGGCGGCGGGTCATCGCATTTCCTCAACCGCATCGACAATTTCACCCGCCGCGGCAGTCTGCCGAATCCGGATCGGTTCTACACCGACGATGCGTTTGCCTCGGAACATTTCAACACTCTGCTCAGTCCGCGTTTGCAAGCCACGTTGCAGCCCGATCTGTCGCTGCAGTTCATGCGCGAGCTGTATGCCGGATCGGATGCGCGTGCCGAGCTGCATCGGATCATGGCGCTGGATCTCGAATTGGCGATCGCGCAGAACGATCTGGTCAAGGTGGATGGTGCCTGTCGGCATGCCGGTATCAGCGTGCGCTTTCCGCTACTCGATCCGGATCTGGTTGCCTACACCGGTCGTTTGAAGGCGCACTGGAAGGTGCGCGGACTCGACAAGCGGCATCTGTTCAAGCAGGCCGTCCGCGGCATTCTGCCGGAGGCGATCCTGCGCAAGCCCAAGCAGGGCTTCGGTCTGCCGGTGAGCGTCTGGATCAGCCAACGACCCGCCTTCCGTGCGTGGATGCACGACTTGCTGCTGTCGCCGCGCAGCCGCGCACGCGACTGGTTCCAGGCTGACTTCATCCAGCGCCTGTTCGACCGTCATGTGGCGGGTGCCTGGGACTATTCGGGACCGCTGTGGCAACTCGCCATTCTGGAACTGTGGATGCGGCAACATCTGGATGGCGAGGTCTAGTTTGGACAGCTCGATTCTCATGGTGCTGGAAGCCAACTTTCCGAAGTTCGGCGGTGCCGAGCGCCAACTCGAAACCCTGGCCAATGCGCTGCAACAGCAAGGTCATCGGGTGCGCGTCCTGCTGCCGCGGCTGTTGCCGGAATACCCCGCCGGTGCCGACCAGCACAACGGGCTGGCGCTGTGGCGGATCGACTATCCGCGCCTGCGTCTGATCGGCACACTGGTCCTGCTGCTAAAGCTGAGTTGGTGGCTGTGGCGCGAACGCAAGAGTTACGACGCCATCCATGTCCACATCGCTCATCACATGGGCGCGGTCGCCGCCTTGGTCGGTCGACTGCTCGGCAAACCCGTGGTGCTGAAGTTTTCCGGCTGGTGGGAACTGGAGCGCGGCTGCCTGCGGCCCGACGGTGGCATCGGCGCGGCGCTGTCGCGCTGGATGCTGCGACGCGCGAGTGGCGTGCAGGCCATCAGCACGCGCTTCATCGAGGACCTGAAACGCTACGGCTTCCGCCCGGAACGCCTGCACTGGATTCCCAATGCGGTCGACACCCAGCGCTTCGAGTGCATCCAACACCCGGAGGCCGGACACATGCCGCCGACCGTGGTGTTCGTCGGACGACTGGTGCCAGAGAAGGGACTGGACAACCTGCTGCGCGCCTGGGCGATGGCGGGCGAGGCGCGGCAGGGTTGGCGTCTGCTGCTGGTCGGCGACGGCCCTTTGCGCGCCAGTCTGCTGGCGCTTGCCGAAGCGCTCGGGGTTGCCGACAGCGTGGTGTTCCACGGTGCCAGCACACACGTCGAGCAGCAATTGGCGGAAGCCGATATCGGCGTGCTGGCCTCGCGTTTCGAAGGCTTGTCCAACACCTTGCTGGAGTGCATGGCTGCCGGTCTGCCGATGATCGCGACCCGCATCAGCGGCAGCGAGGACTTCGTGCAGTCGGGTCGCAATGGCTGGCTGTGTGCGCCGGATAGCGTGGACAGTCTGTGCGAAGCCATGCAGGCGGCATTGCGCCTGAGCGCCGAAGCGCGTCGTCAGTTGGGTGAGCAGGCTCGCGCCGATGTGGTGGCACGCGCTTCGATTGCCGCCGTCACAGCCCAATTGGTGCGGCTGTATCGCACACCCGTCGGAGCGCACTGAGATGTGCGGAATCATCGGACTGGTCAATTCGGGTGAGCGCGCGGTGGCCGAGCAATCCGTCGGCGAAGGCATGAATGCGGCGATCTGGCATCGCGGGCCGGATGGGGGTGGCGTCTATCGCGACGATCAGGCCCTGCTCGGCATGCGCCGTCTGGCGATCATCGATGTCGCCGGTGGACAGCAGCCGATGTTCAGCGAGGACCGGCAGGTCGTGCTGGTCTTCAATGGCGAGGTCTACAACTACCGCGCGCTGCGCGCCGAGCTGCAGGCACGCGGCCATCGCTTCCACAGCGCGTCGGATTCCGAGGTCATCCTGCAGGCCTATCTGGCCTGGGGCGAGGCCGCGGTGGCCCGGCTTGAAGGCATGTTCGCCTTTGCCATCTGGGATCGACGCACGCAAAGCCTGCTGCTGGCGCGTGATCGACTCGGCAAGAAGCCGTTGTTCCTCTGGCAGCATGCCGACGGGATCGGTTTTGCCAGCGAACTGAAGTCCCTGCTGACCGTGCCGGGCTTTGCGCGCACGGTGGATCTCGGCGTGCTTCCGGCCTATCTCGCCTTTGGTTACGTGCCGACCCCGCAGAGCATTTTTCAGGACGTGCGCAAGTTGCCAGCCGGGCATTACGCGGTGTTCTCGCAAGGACAACTGCGCGAGACGCGCTACTGGCAACTCGACTTTTCGCCGACCTTCAGCGGCAGCGACATCGAGGCCGAAACCCAACTTGCCGAGTTGCTCGATCAGGCCGTCTCGACACGCCTGGTATCGGATGTGCCGTTCGGCGCCTTTCTCAGTGGCGGACTGGATTCCAGTGTCGTGGTCGCCTTGATGGCGCAACACCTGACGCAACCGGTGAAGACCTTTTCCATCGGTTTCAACGAGGCCCGTTACAGCGAGCTTTCCGACGCGCGACGCGTCGCCGAACATCTGCACACCGAGCACCACGAACTGATCGTCGATCCCGATGCCACCCGCCTGATCGAGCGCCTGGTCTGGCATCTCGATGAGCCCTTTGCCGACTCCTCGGCGCTGCCCACCTATCTGGTCTCGGAGCTGGCCGGTCAGCACGTCAAGATGGTGCTGTCGGGCGATGGCGGCGACGAGGCCTTCGCGGGCTATGACCGCTACCTGCGCTTTCTGAAGCTGGACCAACTCGGCGCGGCCAAGTCACCCATCGCATTGGCGCTGTCGCTGGCGGGCAGGCTACTTCCGGGCGAATCCGGTTTCCGCCTGAGACGGATTGCCGAACGCCTGCGCGAGCCTTTCCCCGACAGCTATCTGAGCGGCGTGGCCTTGTCTCGACCGCAGCAACTGGCCGCCTTGCTGGGACGCAGCGCGGATGCCGATTACCGCGCGTTGCACGGCCTGTTCAACGCGCAGGACCGGCGTCCGATGCTTGATCGCATTGTCGATGCCGACATTCACAGCTATTTGCTCGACGACATCTTGGTCAAGCTCGACCGCATGAGCATGGCGGCCTCCATCGAGGGCCGCGCGCCGCTGCTGGATCATCGGGTGGTCGAATTTGCCGTGCGTCTGCCGGTTTCGCTGCGCGTGCGCGACGGGCGTGGCAAGCATCTGCTGCGTCAGGTCGCACGTCGCTGGTTGCCAACGTCGGTACTCGACAAACCCAAGCAGGGCTTTGGTATTCCGCTGCCCGAATGGTTCCGCGCCAGCCTGGGCGACATGGCCGCCGACGTGTTCGCCAGTCGGCGCTTCCGCGAGCGCGGCTGGGTGCAGGCCGAGGCCGTTGATGCACTGCTGCGCGCGCATCGACAGCGCAGCGCCGATCACGCCGAAACGCTTTGGCAGGTGCTCTGCCTGGAATTGTGGGCGCAGCGCTTCGTGGACCGGAGCGCGGCATGATCCTGCTCGGCTGGCTGGCACTGCTGATTCTCTACACGGTCAACCAGTTGCATCTGCCCAGCGATCTGGGTCTGCCAGGTCTGAATGCGCTGAACCTGATTTTCATGTTCGGCGTCCTGCTGGTCGTCCTGCTGGCACGTGGCCCTCGCCTGTCGAAACCCAGCCTCGGCGGGCCACTGAAGTTCTACTTCGCGATGATGGCGGTGGCGACGTTGATCGCCATCTGGCTGCGTCCCATGGGTCTGATGGCTGACCTGACCTACCTGAAGACTTTGGTCTTCTATCCGCTGTATTACTTCCTGTTCTACTACGCCGCTCGCGACCTGACCCGCACCCGTCTCTGGATTGCAGCGGTGCTGTTCGTTGCCGTGGTGGCTGGTCTGGAAGCTTGGTCGGAGGCCATTTCCTACGGTATCGGTAGCTATGTCGAAAGCCATCGTGCCGCCGGTCCGTTCGGCCCGGATTTCTACTCGGCCAACCGAGCCGGCGTGTTTTACGCGATGTTCCTGCCGATGCTGCTGGCACCGGTGCTGTTCCTCAAGACGCGCCCACTGTTCCGTGTCATGGCGCTCGGCAGCGTGTTGATCCTGCTCGGTGCCATCCTGTTCACGTATTCGCGCCAGGCCTACGCCATCGGCTTGCTCGGCATGGCGCTGCTGGCCTTCAAGCGCGGCATCGGCACCGCCACGCTCGGCCTGATCGTGTTCCTGATTGCGTTGCCGTGGTTGCCGCAAGGCGCGACCGAACGCGTCGAGGAGACCAAGCAGACCGGCGAATACGGACAGGCGCAGTACGACGAGAGTACCGAGAGCCGTTGGATACTTTGGGAAGGCGGGCTGGCGATGTGGATGGAAAATCCGTTCGGCATCGGCGCCAATCGCTTCAAGAGCGAGATCGGCAACTACTCGCGCTATTCCGGCAAGGATGCGCACAACTACTACGTGCTGACCCTGGCCGAGACCGGCTGGCAAGGTCTGTTGTCGCTGCTGTTGTTGGTATGGGCGATGTGGCGATTGGGTGGGCGCCTGTCACGCGCCGCATTTGACCCGGAGAGTCGCGCGCTGGCTTACGGTTTCCGTGTTGCCGTGCTGGCGATGATTCTGGGCAACATCTATGGCAGCCCGTTTTCCGAAGGCGCGATCATGGGTGTGTTCTGGGCACTCGCCGCCTTGATGGAGCGCTACATGAGTCTGCGATGGCAGGCCGCCCAGGCAGCGAGCGCGGCGCAGGCCCGTCCCGCCAATGCACGCGCCGAGGCCGCATCGGCCAGTTTGCGAGCGACGCCGTGAGCCACCGCCACGCGGTCAATCTGAGTCTGCTGAACGGGCTCAGCAAGTTCATGGCGATCGGCAAGACCATGCTGATCGCCGGACTGTTCGGTGCGGGCGCTTCGCTGGATGCGTTCTGGGTCGCGTACAGCCTGCCCACCTTGCTGCCCGCTTTGCTGACGACGGTCATCACGGTGGCCTTCGTGCCGCGCTTCATGGCCTCGCTGGAAGGACGCCGCGGCAGCCTGGCCTGGCGCGGTGCCAACACGCTGTTCACGCTGATTCTCGCGATTGCCGTGCTGGCCTCCATCGCCATGGGGCTGTATGCCGAAGCCTTGGTGCGTGCGCTTGCACCCGGACTCGCCGCCGAAACCCAGGCCGAAGCGGTGCGCATGACCCGCCTGCTGCTGCCCTGTGTACCGATCCTGACGGTTTCATCGATCCTTTCGGCGATCAGCAATGCACTGGAGCGCTTCACCTTGCCCGCACTGGAAGGCGTGTTGACCAATATCACCGTGCTGTTGGCCATCACCGTGCTGGGTCGCCAGTTGGGTGTCACCGCGTTGATGTGGGGCGTACTGAGTGGATTCATGCTTCAGGCGGGTGTGCTGTTGTGGGGCAACCGCGACCTGTTGCGCGACAGCCTGCGACCCGCGCTGGATTTCCGTCATCCCGATTTTCGTGCGCCCGCCGCGCATCTGCTGCCTCTGCTGGTGGGATCGGCGGGCTCGGTGCTGACCGGCCTGATCAACCAGTATTTTCTCTCCGGCGGTGATCAGGGAACCATCTCGGCCATGGCCTATGCCTCGATGTTCGCGATGCTGCCGCTGGAGGTCTTTGCACAAGCCGTAATCACCGCCTTCTATCCGGCTCTGGGTCGCCATTTCGCGCGCGGCGAATGGAGCGAGGCAGCGGATCGCTTTGCCGATGGTGTGCGCTTCGTGCTGTTTCTGACCTTGCCGAGTGCGGTATTGCTCTACCTGTTTGCCGAACCGGCGATGACCTTGCTGCTGGAACGTGGCGAGTTTGGCGTCGACGACACTCTGCTCACCGCGCAATTGACCGCCATCATGTCGCTGGGTCTGGTGTTCCGCGCGTTCGCGTACTTCAACTACCGGGTATTGCATGCCGCCGTGCGGCCCTGGTTGCAGGTCAGCATCGGCCTGCTCGGTGTGGTCGTGCACGCCAGCCTGTGTCTGCTCTGGGTCAAACAGCACGGTGCCGCCGGAGTGGCCTGGGCGGCTGCCGTGTCGATTCTGTTGTCGGCACTGTTGTCACTGCTGGCCGCCGCGCACATCCTGCGCATGCGCTGGCATGCGCGCTTGGCTCGTGAAGTCGCCAAACTGGCCTTGCTCACCGTTTGTCTGATCGCCTTGAGTCAGGCGGCATTGATGGCCGCCGCCCACTGGCCGATGGACTCGCGTCCCGTGCAGGCGTTGTGGCAACTGGCCCTTGGCGCCACCGCGGGGATACTCACATTGCTGATCGCTGGCTTAATCCGACAGCCAGACATTGCAATGTTGTGGAAGGCATCACGAAACGTCCTTCGCAGAGCTTGAGGGCCGCCACAGAATGCCGTCGCAGACGATTCCAACATGGCATCCACACTCGACGGTTTGGAGCACGGTGATGTGGTACGCCAAATGGAGCAGCACGTTGGGCAGCGCCCTGTGCCTGCTGATGGCCTGCAGCAGCGCCTACACCCCGCGCATTCTGGCGCAGGTCGATGCGGGTGCGGACGCCCCCAAGGTCGGCGCCGTGAATCGTGACGCCGATGCACTCTTCGTGGATGGCTTCGATGTCGCCGAAACCGGCGTCTGTGCCGGGTTCTACGCACCGTCCTTCGAACCGGTGCTCGGTCAGATTCAGGCTGCTTCCGGCAATCCGGCACGTCCACTGAAGGGCGAGATCCAGGGCGATCCGAATTTCGGTACTTGCGTCGTTCGTGCCACCGATCATGCCGCCGAACCACCGAGCGGATTCGCGCGCAACGACTACTCGCGCCGTCAGGCGTTCAACTCCAACAACTCGCGCTTCATCGTCTACTCGCTGTCAGGCCACTGGCATCTGTACGACGCCAACACCCTGCAGTACCTGCGTCAGTTGAGTGGTCCGGCGGGTGATGCCGAACCGCAGTGGCACCCGACCGATCCGCAGATGCTTTATTTCGTGCCGACCAATGGTGGCACGGTCATCAAGCGCCTGAATGTCGAGACCAACCAATCCATCACCGTGGCGGATTTTTCCGGCCGCTTGCCGTGGAGTGGCGTGGCGCACATCTGGACCAAGTCGGAAGGCAGTCCATCGGCGGATGGGCGTTATTGGTGCCTGCAAGCCGAATCCGACAGCTTCGGCATCCTCGGTGTGTTCACCTACGATCTGCAGACCAATCAGATTCTCGGCACCCGCAGCATGACCGAGCGCCCGGATCACGTCAGCATGTCGGCGTCGGGGCGCTGGTGCATCGTTTCGTCGGACGGCGCCGAGGGCACCCGCGCCTGGGATCCGGCATTCAGCACCTATCGCCAACTGCACCACAAGTCGGAACATTCGGATGCCGCGCTGGGTGCCGACGGCGACGACTACTTCGTGTTCGTCAATTACCAGAGCAACGCGGGCGATCTGGTGATGGTCAATATCGACAGCAACGTCCGCACCACGCTGTTTCCCACCTATATTCAAGGGACCGCGACGGCCTATCACGTCTCCGGCAAGGCATTCTCCAAGCCGGGTTGGGTTCTGGTGTCGACCTACGCCCATACCGGCAACGAGCTGTGGCTGCACGAACGCATCATGGCGGTCGAATTGGCGGCCAATCCATTGATCGTCAATCTGGCGCATCACCACAGTTTCGCCAATGGCTACTGGACGGAACCGCACGCGAGCGTCAGCCGCGACTTCACCCGTGTGCTGTTCACCTCCAACTGGGGTAGCACGGCAGCGGAGGATGTCGACGCCTACATGGTCAGACTGCCACCCAGTCTGCTGCCCTGATGCGGGAATATCTGCTTGGCGGCGTCGATGTGAAGGTGTTCCACATCGACTTGGCCCGCGAGCCATTGCGCAATGACTGGCTCGACGATGAGGAGCACGCGCGCGCGCAGCGCTTCGCCAGCGATGCATTGCGGGATCGCTTCACCGCTTCGCATTGCGCCCTGCGTCGCGTGCTGGGCAACGCCACCGGTGTGGCCCCGCACGCCGTGACGCTGAGTCGTGACACCTTCGGCAAGCCGCATCTGGCAGGACAACCCGACGTGCACTTCAATCTGTCGCACAGCGACATGCACGCACTCATCGCGGTGGCGGCGCGGCCGGTCGGGATCGACCTTGAACACTGGATCGCCTCACCCACCGATGCCCTGGCGGCGGAGATTCTGCATCCCGCCGAGATGCGGGTCTGGCAATCGCTTGCCCACGACCGGCGCAGCCAGCACTTGACCGATCTGTGGTCGGGGAAAGAGGCGATTCTGAAAGCGGCGGCCACGGGCTTGCGCATTCCGCCGATCAGTTTCGAGCACGCTGCCCACGTTTCGCTGGCCTTCGACGGGCGGACATTCGAGGTCGAGTGTTGCGAACTGGCAGCGCCCGACGGGTTTTCTGCTGCACTGGCGTTGGTAGCCAGCGATTGAACCGTCGATAGCCCGGCGGCACGGGGATGGCCGGGATGTTGCTCTGCGGAAAGTGCGAAATCGACTTGGACAGCCTTGCCGTCTCGGTAAGTATTTGAGCCAACGCAACTTCAGTAATCGCTAAATTAAGCATACTCTTAACAGCACGCCCGCCGTCTGGCGCGCGCCGCTTCGTTTGCCTCACACCCGCCGGGAGTCCCCATGCGCACACCGATCTTGCGGTTTGCCGCCGCGCTGCTGCTTTTCCTGCTTGCCGGACCCAGCCCGGCCGAAGACGCTGCGCCACCCGTACATACCGCGCCGCAGACCTCAGGTGCGCTGACTGGCGGCACCACCGATCACAGCAAGCTCGAAGCGCTCGCCGGTCCCTTCTTCTCCGGCCCGGAAGTCACCAAGGCCTGCCTGAGTTGCCACACCGAGGCGGGTGAGCACTTCATGCAGAACATCCACTGGACCTGGGAGCATCGCGACGACCGCAGTGGGCAGATGCTCGGCAAAAAGCACCTGGTCAACAACTTCTGCACCAATGCACGCGGCAATGAAGGCATGTGCGCGCAATGCCACGCCGGCTACGGCTGGAAGGACGAGACCTTCGATTTCACCAATCAGGAAAACATCGACTGCGTGGTCTGCCATGACGGCACCGGCAGCTACTACAAGACACCGAATTCACGCGGCAACGAAGCCTGCTCGATCATGTTCGAGGGCAAGAAGCCGATCGACTGGACGGCGGTGGCGCAAAACGTGGTGCTGCCACAGCGACAGAACTGCGGAACCTGCCACTTCAATGGTGGCGGCGGCGACAACGTCAAGCACGGCGATCTTTCCTCCGCGCTCGCCGCACCGACCGAAGCGGTCGACGTGCACATGGCCGCCGACGGCTTGAACTTCGCCTGCACCGCCTGCCACGTCACCAAGAACCATGTCTGGGCCGGCAGCCGCTATGAAATGGAAGCCAAGGACGTGGAAGGAACCGGCCTGCCCGGCCAGCGGCGCGATGTCGCGACCTGCGAGTCCTGCCATGGCACGGCGCCGCACCCGCAGCAATCGGTCGCGCAGATCAAGCTCAACGACCACGTCAGCAAGATCGCCTGCCAAACCTGCCACATCCCCGAATTCGCTCGCGGCGGCGTCGCCACGATGGTGGACTGGGATTGGCGCACTGCTGGCAAAACCAAGGACGGCGTCGGCTACAACGAGTCGGAATACACGCAGGGTAACGGGCATCACCGCTACACCTACAAATCGATCAAAGGCGACTTCACCTACGGCGAGAACCTGGTCCCGACCTACGCCTGGTTCGATGGTCATATGACCTACACCACCATCGACACCCACTTCGACCCGGCCAACGCACCCATCTCGATCAACGGATTCACCGGCTCCCGCGATGATCCCAACTCACGCATCTGGCCGTTCAAGCAGATGCACACCTGGATGCCCTTCGATGCCAAGAACGGCACCCTGGTCTACTCGCACCTGTGGGGCGAGGACGCGGATTCGTTCTGGGGCAACTTCGACATGCAGAAGGCAGTCGAGCGCGGCATGGCCGACTACAACCTGCCCTTCAGCGGCGAGCTCGGCTTCGTCTCGACGGTGTCGAACTGGCCGATCACGCACATGGTCGCGCCCAAGTCCGAGGCCTTGGTCTGCACGGATTGCCATGCCAAACAGGGGCGACTCGCCGGTATCGGCGGCGTCTACATGCCCGGACGTGATGCACCCTCATGGCTGGACATCGGCGGCCTGCTGATCGTCGCATCGACCCTGCTCGGCGCACTGGGCCACGGCCTGATTCGATTCTTCACCGGCAACAAGGGAGCGCACTGAATGAGCACCCGGCGAGTTCTCATCTTCACCCGCTTCGAGCGTTTCTGGCACTGGACGCAGATGGTGCTGGTGGTCAGCCTGATGGTGACGGGTTTCGGCCTGCACGGCTTCCACACCCTGCTTCCCTTCGAAATGGCTGTCACGCTGCACACCGGCGCGGCGTTGCTGTTGCTGGCCATCTGGGCCTTCGCCACCTTCTGGTTGTTCACAACCGGGGAGTGGAAGCAATACCTGCCGACACTCACCGGACTGTGGAAGGTGGCGCGGTTCTATTCGTGGGGCATCTTCCACGGTGAAGCGCATCCGTATCGCAAGGTTTACAAGCGCAAGCACAACCCGCTGCAGGCACTCGCCTACCTGGGCTTGAAAGTCGTGCTGTTCCCGGCCATCTGGAGCACCGGCATCGTCTATCTGCTGTACGGCTTCTGGCAGGGCTGGCCGCGCGCCTCCGAGTGGCTGTTCTGGATCGCCACCACGCACACTGCGGCCGCCTTCATGATGGTCGCCTTCCTGATCACGCATCTGTATCTGCTGACCGTAGGCCATGGCTTCCGCGAGCACGTCAAGCCGATGTTGTCCGGCTTCGACGACGTCGATCTCAGCCCGGAAGAAGAGGCCTATCTGATCAAGAGCGAGCCCAAGCGCATCCGTTGAATCCGATCTGGCGATGCCGCTGATGTGCCTGTCACTGGTATCGCCGCCCACAAGCCCTACACTACGCGCCCTTTGATTGCTGCGGAGCCTATCGCCATGAGCGACTGGAGCCTTGAGCGCGCGCGCCAGACCTATTCGATCACCCACTGGGGCGAAGGCTATTTCGACATCGCTGCCGATGGCGGTGTCAGCGTGCGACCCGATGCCGATGCCGCTCGGGCGATCTCGCTGCCCGAGGTGGTGAATGCGGCCCTGCAGGATGGTCTGCGACTGCCGCTGCTGCTGCGCTTTCCCGACATTCTGCGGCACCGTCTGGGTCGCCTGCAGGCGGCCTTTGCGCAGGCCATGCAGGAGCTGCATTACGGCGGCGGCTACACCGCGATCTACCCAATCAAGGTCAACCAGCATTTCGGTGTTGCCGGTGAGCTGGCTTCACGCGCGGGCGAAGGCTTCGGTCTGGAGGCCGGTTCCAAACCCGAGTTGATGGCCGTGCTGGCGCTGTCGAAACCCGGTGGCTTGGTGATCTGCAACGGCTACAAGGATCGCGAGTACATCCGTCTCGCGCTGATCGGTCGACGGCTTGGCCTGCAAACCTACATCGTGGTCGAAAAGGCGTCGGAGCTCGAACACATCATCGAGGAATCCAAAGCGCTCGGCGTGCGTCCCGGGCTTGGCGTGCGCATGCGACTGGCTTCGCTGGGCGCGGGCAAATGGCAGAACTCGGGCGGCGACAAGGCCAAGTTCGGCCTCTCACCGCGCCAGTTGCTCGACCTCGTACACAAGCTGAAACAGGCCGATCTGCTCGACTGCCTGCAACTGTTGCACTTCCACATGGGCTCGCAGATCTCCAACGTGCGCGACTTTGCCAGCGGCATGCGCGAAGCCACGCGCTACTTCGTCGAAGTGGTCAAGCTCGGTTGTCCGATTCGCTTCATGGACGTCGGCGGCGGTCTGGGCGTCGACTATGAAGGCACCCGCTCACGCGGCAGTTGCTCGATCAACTATGGGCTGGAGCAGTACGCCCACACCATCGTGCAGCCGCTGGCCGATGCGTGTGCCGCGCATGGACTGACGCCGCCTCGCGTGCTGACCGAATCCGGTCGCGCCCTGACCGCGCACCACGCCGTACTGGTCGCCAATGTCAGCGAGATCGAACCTGCCGCGCAGGGCGCGACTCCTCCCGCCCGGCATGACGAGCCGATGGTGATTCGCCATCTGCGCGAGATTCATGCCGCGCTGGGCGAACGCCCTGCTGTCGAGCTGTTCCACGAGGCCCAGCATTTCCAGGCCGAAGGTCAATCACTCTACGCACTTGGGCAACTCGACCTGGCACAGCGCGCGACACTGGACGATCTTTTCTACGCCATCGCGCACGGCGTTCGCGAACGTCTGACCTATGTCGAAAAAGGCCATCGCGCGGTGCTGGACGAGCTCGACGAGCGCCTGGTCGACAAGTATTTCGTCAACTTCTCGGTGTTCGAGTCGATCCCCGATACCTGGGCCATTGATCAGGTGTTCCCGATCATGCCGATTCATCGTCTCGACGAGGCACCGACCCGCCGCGGCGTGATCGCCGACCTGACCTGCGATTCCGACGGACAGGTCGAAACCTATGTCGACGACGGCGACCTGGATACCTCGATGCCATTGCATGTGCCACGCGAAGGCGAGAGCTACCGGATCGGCATCTTCATGGTGGGCGCGTATCAGGACACGCTGGGCGACATCCACAACCTGTTCGGCGATACCGACGCTGTGAATCTGCGCCTGACCGACAACGGCTACGACTTTGAGCGCACGCGTCGGGGCGATACCACCGACGTGATGCTCGACTACGTCGGCTACCGCTTGAGCGACCTGCGCGAGCGCTATGCCGAGATGGTGGCTGCGGGCAAGTTCAGCGACGCCGAAGCCTCCGCACTGCGGACCGCACTGGAAACGGGTCTGACCGGCTACACCTATCTCGCCGAATAAGCCGCGACACGATGCCGACGTCCGGCAAGAGTCAGACGTCGGCCATGCCGCCCAGCGCTTCGAACACGCACTCACCCGTGCGGAACAGACGCACGCTGTGGTCCGAGGAAACGCTGGCGGTCAACAACACGCCCTCAACGCACGAGGCCAGCAACGCGGTCATGGTTCGCGCACCGACGGGCGTGTCGGGCTGCCAACGCAAGCGCTCAACAACCGGCGGCGCAATGTACTGCGCGGCGTGGGTCAATTGCAGATGGCAATCCAACAGATGAAAGCCATCGTGATGGACATCCTGGCGCCGCGAATACTCCGCCAGCACCGCTGCCGCGTCGTGACCGGCATGCGCGGCATGCGCCGCCATAGGCAGACAGGGCAAATTCCGCAGGCTTTCGTAGACGATCAAGCCCAGCCCGGAGAACGTGGCAATCCGGCGCGAATCGACCCGACGAATCAGACTGAGCACACCGTCAGTCATGCTCATGCCGATCGATCCAACGCGACGTTTACGTTCATCTACGTACCAGTCTGTATGCAGATGACCGAGCGTAGCAGGAACCGCGAACTATTCAACTACTGAGCAATCCTGACTACGCATTGTGGGCGCCTTCGTTCGCAACCGCAATGGACAGCCATCTACTGCCAGCGCTCCCACATCAAACCACCACCTCGCGCAATACACGTCATGCATCAACTTACTGACACTGCGCCGGATCGATCACGACGCGGGTGATCTCCCCGCCGCCGCTGTTCCGATAGCGTTTGACGAGGCGCAGTCCGGCATCCACGTACGCCTGCCGACGCGCGATGATTTCGCTGCAGGTATCCGAGTTGGACGCCGTCCGCAGCAGCGCTACCAGCATCGGGTCGGCGGGTCCGGCGGGTTCGTTCAGCAGGGTTACCGTGCTGACGACCGCATTGCCTTCGGCATGAATGCTGTCGAGCCGGAATCCGTCGCCCAGGTCGACCGGAAAGTGCTGGGTGCGCTGGGCGAATTCGACGACACGATCTGCCGTCAGGGCTTGATCCTCGGTGCGCTCGCCGGGTGCCAGCGCCTTCAACACGGCGCCCAACACCGCCAGCGTCAGAACGACTTTCCACAGTTTCATGCCTGCCTCCGACCGCGCAACGGTCCACGTAGGATAGCGATCAGGTCAGACGATGATCGCGGCGATGTCGGTCGTTGACCAAAAAGCACAACGCCCCGACTGGCGGGGCGTTGTGGGTGACACGTTGGACGAGCTTACTCGCCGCCGAAGCGGTGGGTGTATTGCAGGTAGAACGAGCGGCCGATGGAGTCGAACCAGCTCATGTTGTAGTACGGGTAACCACCATGCGTCGGGTCCACCGGCGGCATTTCATCGGTCAGGTTGTCGATGGCCAAGGCCAGCTTGGAGCGGTCGTTGAAGGCGTAGCTGACGGTCGCGTTGTACAGATACGTCGCCTCCACCCACGGATCCACACCGCTGTCCGGCTCGATGTCCTGGAAGGCCCAGGAGTCGTAGCTGGCGATACGGCCAAGACGGCTGCCATACAGCGTCACCGCCCAGGCATCGTTGTTCCAGCCCAGGCTCAGGTTCGCCTTGGTGCGCGGAATGTAGAAGCCACTGTTGACGGCAAACTGATCTTCGGTGACATCGCCGGTGTACTGCTGATAATCGTGCTCACGAACCCAGGTGTAGCCAGCGCCGACACTGAAATCACCCAGCGACGTTTCCCAACGCGTGCGGGCGGAGAAATCCACGCCGGAGGTGCTTTCGCGCGCGACATTGATCGGGTTGACATAGATGCCGTACAGCTCGCCCTGGTCGTTGCGGGTCACACGGGAAATGGCATCCAGACAGGTCGGCGAATTCGGATCGACTGCCCCACCGGTCGGGGTCTGGCCGATCAGACAGTTGGCCTCGTCCTGCAGGATGTTGTCGACGCGCAGATCCTGCACCTGATCCCGCATGTCGATGTCGAAGTAGTCGATGGTGAAATCGAGGTTCTCCAACGGCGACCAGACGAAACCTGCCGACCAGGACGTGCTGGTTTCCGGATCAAGCTCGCGATTGCCTTCGCGAGTCCGGATCAGGCCTTCATCCGAGTAGGAGCAATCGCTCAGATCGGTGTCCGGCTCTTCGGTACGGCAGCGGTAGTAGTCGGTGCCTGAGGTTTCATCGTTGCCGATGCCCGAGTAGACGTAGTGCAGATCCGGTGCGCGGAAGGCGGTGCCGTAGGAACCGCGGACCAGCAGGCTATCCAGCGGACGCCATTCCAGACCGGCGCTGTAGGTCAGCTTTCCGACGTTGCGTCCGGAGAAGCGGTATTGGTCGTAGCGACCGGCCACGCTCAGGTCCAGCCCGTCCGCCACGGGTGCGCGCAGCTCGCCTGCGGCGGCCCAGCGATTGCGGCTGCCGGAGCCATCGGAGTCCTTCCAGCTGTAGTAGTAGTACTCGGTGGCCAGCGGATCGGGTTTCAGGTCGTAGGACTGATGCCCGAACTCGACCACACCCGCAAACCCGGCATCGCCTGCGGGCAACGAGAACAGTTCCCCGTTGGTCACGGTGAACGAAGCGGTCTGGGTCGAGGATTCCGGGTGATAGACCGTGTAATCCGAAATCGAGGCGTACTCGGCCGGAGTCAGCGGCGTGTAGAGACGGTTCGGATCGGCATTGAAGGTCTCGTAGCCCCATTCCTCGTTGACGCCCAAGGCTGGGCCAAGGAAGAAGTTGTTGGCCAGACCGGCGACGATTTGCGGCCACTCGATCACCGCCTTGTACTGCGAGTGGCTGAGGGACGCCTCGTAGTCCCAAGCCTCGCCCAAGGTGCCCTTGAAACCGCCGACGACGCCGAAGGTCTTCTGCTTGGTCTTGACCTTGCCATTGTCCAGACCACCCATTTCTTCGGGGCTGAACTGACGCTGCCAGTACTCGACCTGATCGGTGGCCTGATTGAAGAAGTAGCCCTCTTCGTTGCCATCCGGCGCCATGTAGGCCCAGGACTGCACGTCATTGAACAGCTCGACGGTGTGATAGCCCAACTGCACGTCGGCAAACAGTTCAACCTCGTCCAACGTCAGCGAGAAGGTGCCGTAACCATTCAAGCCCTTGCGCTCGCTGAGGATGGTGCCGTAGCCAATCGCTTCCTGGCTGCCGCAGTAGTAGCCCGGACCGTAGTCATCCAGGTCCGCGTCATAGTCGCCGTAACCGGGGCGCGAGGCGTAATAGGTTGATCCGTCATTGAGGTGTGCCAGACCTTCGCAGGTGGCCTGACCCGGATCGAGATAGGTGTCCCACCAATCGGTGCGCAGGAAGGCGCGACGCGCCAGCCGCGAGTTGCGTGTCGGGCCATCCGCAGTGGAGTCCTGCACATCACGCTCATAGGCCCACAAAGGTGCCTGGTCGATCAACTCGAGACCCCAAACGGCGCTCAGATCGCCCTTGGTGAATCCACTCGAGAAGTTGACGTGCAGCGACTCGCCACCGCCCTGCTCGGTATCGCCATAGCGCACGTCCAGCGTGCTGCCTTCGACGTCTTTCTTGAGGATGAAGTTGACCACACCGGAAATGGCGTCCGAACCATAGACCGCCGACGCGCTTCCGGTCAGCACTTCGACGCGGTCGATCATGCCGATCGGGATATTGGAAATGTCGGTGAAGTTGCTGCGGCCCTTGAACGGCATCGGGAAGTCGGCGATGCGGCGTCCATTGACCAGCACGAGGGTGTGGTTCGGACCCAGGCCGCGCAGATCAACCTGCTGCGAACCGGGCGAGAAATCGCCACCGCTGTAGTCCTGCTGACTTTGCGTCGCGCCACCGTTCTGGGTCAGCGAGCGCATCACATCTGGCACGCTCATGAAACCGCTGGCCTTGATGTCTTCAGCGGTGATCGTGGTGATCGGCGCAGGGCCTTCAATCTGCGCGCGCGGAATGCGCGAACCGGTGACCTCGACGACGTCGAGTTCAGCCGGATTGCTGTCATCGGACGATGCGGCATCCTGGGCGAGCAAGGGGAAGGCCAGACTGGCAAGCGTCGCCGCCAGCGCAAGAGACAAGGGAGTCATTCGCATACGGGCAAATCCTGAGGGGTTGACAAGGACGTAAGTCGGACGGCCGCGCCGTCACATTGCCGAGCGTGCCGTCTTGACGTTTTTTTTACAATAGGACTTTCGACCTCCCTGCATCGTCCTATCGGCCCGCTATGCTGGTGCTTTTGGCGGGCGACCGAGCCGCCCCAATGGAGCTGGCAGCATGCTTTTGGCGAGATTTCTGAGCGGACTGGTCCTTTCTGTCGTCGCGTTTGCGGGCAACGCGACCGAAGCAAGCACGGTGTCGCATTCGCAGGGTCCGGGCTACCACCTGTATCGATCCGGGCCTGCGGGACAGGTGGCGCAATCCACGCCGCGTGGCGGTGTGTTGATGATGGGCGGTGGCGACTATTTTCCGCAGGCCTTCGCGTGGTTGTTCGAGCACGGCGGACACGGTCGACTGGTGGTGTTGCGGGCCTCGGGTGAAGGTGACCTCAATCCCTTTTTCATGGACGAGATCGGCGGTGTGGCGGCGGTCGACACGCTGGTGTTTTCCGGGCGCGAGGCCAGCAGCGACCCGACGGTGCTGGAGATCGTCAAGGCCGCCGACATGATCTTCATCGGTGGCGGTGATCAGGCCAACTACGTCAACTTCTGGCGTGGCACACCCATGCAGGACGCCATCAATGCGCATGTCGCCGCCAACAAGCCGATTGGCGGCACCAGTGCCGGGCTGGCGGTGCAAGGCGCTTGGGTTTACGGCGCGCTGGATGGCGGCAGCATCACCACGCCGGAGACACTGGCCGATCCACTGGGCGAGGCGAACACGCTGATCGATGCCTTCCTTGCCCTGCCGCACCTGCAGAATGTCATCACCGACAGTCACTTCATGCCGCGTGAGCGCTTGGGACGGCTGATCGGTTGGGTCGCCCGGCTGCGTGCGCAGACCGGCAACACTGCGCTGATCGGCATCGGGGTCGATGAAGCCACGGCGCTGGCGGTGGAAGCCGATGGCCATGCGCGCGTCCTGACTGGCGATGCCGGCAAAGCGTGGCTGATCGAACCGACCCAGGCGGCCAGCGTGCTGGTGGCTGGAGAGCCGCTCAGCATCGACGCGGTCCGGGTGACCGGGCTGGATACCGATAGCCGCTATCACCTGCCCAGTGGCAAGGTGGATGCGGCATCCGATGTCTGGACGGCCAACGTGGACTCGGGAACGCTGACGATCAAGGTCCACCGCACGGATTGATTCCTGCCTGGCGGGACAGGCAGTCGTTTTGGGTTTAGCACGCCGTGGCAACTCGCCGCGCCTGCTTTCCGGAGCTCACATGTCCCGCCTGCTTTCCCGTCTGTCTCTATCGTTGTTGTTCGGAAGTCTGCTTGGCAATGCCCCCGATGCCTGGGCCCAGACCAGCCAGCTCGATGCATTCACCTACGCCAGCCCGAACCGGTTCGGTCTGCAGGGCGCCGAATCCAGCCGCACGGAGTCCTGCTGCCAGCCGCGCCTCAGTCACGACGGCCGTTATGTGCTGTTTCAGAGCGTCGCCAAGAATCTGGTCGCGGGCGACCACAACAACAATATCGATGTCTTTCTGCGCGACCGCGTGCTTGGCACCACCCACCGTGTCAATGTGCGCTCGGACGGCACCCAGGGGCGCAGCGGTGATGCCGCGTCCGCCGTGGCTGCCGCCATCTCCGCCGACGGCGATCTGGTGGTGTTCTCTTCGCGGCAGTTCGATCTGGTCGATGGGGACACCAATCTCGCCAGCGATGTGTTCCTGCATCAGGTGTCGACCGCGACCACCAGCCGCATCGTGCTCGGCTTGGGCGGTGCCGAACCGGACGACGCCTCATCCAGCCCGAGCCTGTCTGGCGACGGCCGCTTCGTGGTCTTCGAGTCCGGCGCAACCAATCTGGTGGCCACGCCGGTTGGCAACAGCCAGCATGTATATCTGCTGGACCGTAACAGCGGCATCGTCGAGCTCATCAGCGTGACGCCTGGCGGGACACCGTCGGCCAGCGGCAGCGCCAATGCCACGGTCTCCGACGATGGTCGCTTCGTCGCCTTCGAGTCCTCCGCCAGTGATCTGGTGGTCGACCCCGGCAATGGCGAGACTCAGCTCTACGTGCGAGACCGCCAGCTGGGCCAGACGACCCGGCTGAGCCAGCTGGCGGGGTCGGCCGCCAACGCCGCAGTGCGCGACAGCATGATCGCCGGCAACGGCTCGCACGTGGTGTTTGAAACCGCCGCGACCAATCTCGATGCTGGCGACAGCAACGGCGTCGAGGACATCTATGCGGTCAGCGTGGCAACCGGGCTGTTGACTCGGGTCAGCCTGGGCGCAGGCGGTGCGCAGACCAGCGAACGCAGCCAGCGCCCATCGATCTCACGCGATGGTCGGCGCATCAGCTTCCAGTCGCGCGGCGTGCTGGCAGCCGGTGGCAGCACCGACTTCGAGCAGGTCTACCTGCGCGATCTGGATCTGCAAAGCACTCAGCTCGTCAGCGTTGGCGCCGCTAGCAACAATGGCAACAGCGCTGAAGGCAGTGCCAGCCTGTCCGGAAACGGGCAGGTCGTCGCCTTCTCCTCCTTCAGCACCGATCTGATCAGCGGCGACAGCAACAACCTGGCCGATGAGTTCGTCCGTGATCTACTCGGTGTCAGCACCGAGCGGGTCAGCCTGGCCAACAGCAGCGGGCCCTTCCCCGCTCCCGCCAACGGCGACTCGTTGCTGTCCAATCGGGGTCAGCGACGGCTCTCGACGGATGGCGGCATGCTGGTGGCGGAAACCGAAGCGACGAATCTGGGCGCGCTGGCACTGCAAAGCGGCTCCACCCAGATCGTCCGGATAGAACGCGGCAGCAATCAGGCCCTGCTGATCAGCAGAGACCTGCAAGGCAATCCGGCCCTCAGCGCGGCGTTTGAACCCTCGATGAGCAGTGATGGGCGCTACATCGTCTTTCGTTCGGCCACAACCAACCTGGTGGCTGGCGACAACAACGGCACGTTCGACGTGTTTTGGGCGGACGTCAATGGCGGTCCGCTGGAGCGGGTCAACCTCGGTCCCGGCAATGTGCAGGGCCTGGGCGGCACCCAGACCCGGCTACCCACGGTGAGTGATGATGGTCAGGCCGTCGCCTTCGTCTCCAACCAGAACAACCTGGTGGCCGACGACAGCAACGGGGTACTGGACGTCTTCGTGCGCGATCGCAGCTCGGGTATCACCACGCGAGTCAGTGTCGATTCGAATGGCACGCAAGCCAACGGACTGAGTGACTTTCCGATCATCTCGGCCAACGCTCGCTACGTCGTGTTTTCCTCGCTGGCCAGCAATCTGATTCCCGGTGATGCCGGCGGCTTCCAGGACATCTTCCGCCATGATCGCCAGACCGGCGAGACGGTGCTGGTCAGCCAGTCCAGCGGCGGCGCCCAGGGCAACGGCAACAGCTTCACCTCGGCGATCTCGGCCGATGGCAATGACATCGCCTTTTCCTCCGCGGCGACCAACCTGGTCAGCGGCGACAGTAACGCGCGCACCGACATCTTCGTGCGCAACGTCGCGCAAGGCACCACTACCAGGGTCTCGGTCGACAGTACCGGCGCGCAGGGCAACGGCACGTGCAGCCTGCCCTCGATCAGTGCCGATGGCCGGATCGTGGTTTTCCTGTCCGGGTCCAGCAATCTGCTGGCCGGCGATGACAACAGCGCCAACGACCTGTTCCGGCACGATCGCGACAGCTGTCAGACCACGCTGGTCAGCATCGATCCCGATGGCCGCCAGGCACTGCCTAGCCAGGCCACCGTGACGGCGGGCGAGGTCAGCCCGGATGGCACGGTGGCCGCAGTCGAAACCAACGCACAGGACTGGCAGCTGGCCAGTGGCGTCAGCGGTGGTCGCGGTATTCTGCTGGCGACACCTGCGATGCCGCTGTTGCCGGACAGTGTCTTCGCCGACGGCTTCGAATAGACGGCCACAACCTCCGTGTCGACAACATTGCCAGGACTGCGACGTGCACTCCCCGACCCAGAGCGTCCCAGTCACCCGCGCGCCGAAGATCGAGCCGAGCGAGTCCGAGACCCGGATCGACCGCTTCTGCGAGGCGATGATCGCGATCCACCGCAAAATTGATTCGGCTTGGCGGGACAGGTGGTCGTTTCGGGTTTAGCACGCCGTGGCAACTCGCCGCGCCTGCATTCCGGAGCTCACATGTCCCGCCTGTTCACCCGTCTATCTTTCCCGTTGTTGCTCGCAGGCCTGCTCGGCAGCGTTTTCAGCGCGCACGCGCAAACGACCTTTTTCGGCCCCACGCCTTATCTCAGCACGGCGGATCGGCCGGCTGGTTTCACCAACGGCACCGTGGCCGTCGAAGATTTTGAAGACGGTCTCGTCGATCCTGCGTTGAGCATCAATGGCAGCGTGATCGGTCCCGGCGGATTGACCGATTCCGTGGATGCCGACGACGGCGTGATCGATGGCTCGGGCAGTGGTGGCCGCAGCGCGTTTTCCGGTGGCTCGGCCGATGTGAGTTTCAGCGCGCCGTTCCCGACCTCGGCCGGGATGGTCTGGACCGATGGCGGAACGCCGACCGACGTCACCTTTGAAGCCTTTGGTCCGACCGGCACCTCACTCGGCACACACGGCCCGTTCACCACGGGCGATGGCAACAATGGCGGCGGTACCGCCGAAGATCGCTTCTTCGGTGCGCAAAACGCGAGCGGTATCTCGCGGATTCGTATCACCCACACCTCGGGCGGCTACGAGGTCGATCACATCACCTGGTCGACGGGCGGCCTGACTGCCGATCTGCAACTGTTGATAGGCAGCACGGCGAGCAATGCGGTGACGGGCAGCCCGTTGATCTTCGACATCGACTACGTTTGCAGCAGCGATTCGGCACCCGCCTCGCTGCCGGGCAACGGCAAAGGATCTCCGTCTTTTTGCGCCGACACCGCCTTCATCGATGCCACCGTGCCCGCCAACACGCAGTTCCGCAGTGCAGGCAGCAGCGCGGGCTGGACCTGCACACCAGACACCAATGCGGGATCGACCTGCCGCAATGTGCTGGGTGATCTGGACTTTGACGAACCCGGCCAAATCCAGTTCGCGGTACAGGTGAACAACTCGGTGCCGAACGGCACCACGACGCTGGCACTGCTCGCCAGCATCGATGCCACACCGACACCCGGATTGATAGATCCAGACAGCGACAACAACGCGGACACCTTCAGTCTGCCCTTGCAAGTTGCGCCGGTTGCGACCGGTCCGAACGTCGTTCCGACTCTGGATCAACTTGGCCTGGGGCTGCTTGGCCTGTTGTTGTTGGGCGCCTTGTGGGCGCATCGACGCGAACTTTGACAGTGCGGCGGGTCGCGTCGATACACGCGACCCGCCATGTTCGAAACGCCCTACTCGAACCCGTCCGCGAACAGCAATGGCGCGAATTGCCCGGCCTGACAGTCCAGCGCCTGCGCGCCATTGACGATCACGTTGTAGGCACCTGCAGCGGGCAGCGGTTGACCGGACTCGGTGCTCATTACGTACCAGTGTCCCGGTACCTGTGCGCTGCCTTCGCGGTACTGCAGGGCAAACGGGATCGGGTTGAGCGTGGTGACACTATCGAAGGGATCGTCCACCCGACTGATCTGCGGCGCCGCGCAGGGGTTGTCGTCCAGCAGGGGATGGTTGAGACGCAGCTCCGTTGCATCGGCACCTAGCCCAAGGCGGTTGCCCAGGCGGGTGAAGGCATTGGGCGAAAACAAAGGCGCGACCACGACGTTGAAGGCGTGGTCGGCCTCCATCGCGGCACCGTCTTCGTTGCGGATGCGCCATCGATTGCCGCCGTAAGCCAGGCTGATCGGATGGTTGTGGTAGTAGCTGCCGCTACTGGACTCGTAGCGTCCGACCGCCACCGCGATCGCTGAACTGAGGTTGTTGAGCGCGGCATGGTCCAACAGCGTGGCGGAACCACTGAGGCTCGCCGCGTCGGCCACGTGGCGAAAGGCATTGGCGCCGTACAACGGCGCCAGCACGTTGAACTGACGCCCCAGGGTGATGCTGCGGGTGAAATCCTGCAGGAAAGCGGACCAGACCACCGGTGACGCGTTGGCGAGGTAAACACCGAGCGGAACGGCGTATTCGTTGGCGAACACATTACGTACCGGTGAAACCATCACGGTGTCCAGCGTCGTCAGACCGGTCAGACTGTCCAGGTCCGTGGTGTTGAACGCGGTGTTGCCCGCATCGGCAATCACACTGGCGGCCAAATCCAAGGTGTATTCGAAGGCGCCGATATCGGTCGTCGATTGCGCCAGGCGGACCTCGCCATCGGCACCAAATCCGCTCAGCGCAGGCAAGTCGGCATTCAGTCCGGCGTTGACGGCGGGCGAGGCGGCGCCAATCGGGCGCGCGCTCGCCAGGTCACGCAATAGCGGGTCGGCCTGAACGGTGTTGGGCCCCAGTGCGGTGCTCGGACTGGCCGCTTGATAGACCAGGTTGTAGTCGTTGCTGATGCCACCCGAGAGCAATTCGAGGCCACGGAATTCGCTGAATGCAACCAGATTGTTGCTGACGCGACCACTCACGACGCCCGCGTTGAGCGCGAACATTTCGATGCCGCGCGTGTTGTCGACCACCGTGTTGTGAATGACGTTGGCGTGGAGGTTCTCGCCCTGAATCGAGATGGCCGCGCCGCTGCTGCTGATCGGTGCGCGCTGCCCGCGCACAAGGTTGTTGCGAACGCTGATTTGCGCTGCCGAACCGCGTGCACCGATCTCCTGCACCAGAATGCCCGTATTGATATCGCGAGCGCGCAGCACGTTGCCGAGCACATTGACGGCCTGCCAACCATTGCCGGTGACCACCACCCCGGCGCTGAAACGGGGTAGCGCCGTCTCGATGCGGTTGCGCAGCACATTGAGGGTACTGGCACCGTCCACGGCGGCAGCGCAAATGGCAGCGCGCTGTGGTCCGGCGCTGCGCGCCTGGAAGATCGAATCGCTGACGCTGAAGTCCACCACACCGCCGCCAGCACCGCCAAACGGGTAAAAGTGGATGTAACAGGTGTCGGCGGGGGCATCGCGAAAATTCAGCCGCGACAGGGCGACTTGCAGTCCTTCCCCGGCATGCTCAATGCGTACGCCGCCCGACGCAAACACGAGGCCGTTGAGCTGGATCTGTCCGCTGGTCAGTCCAGCGGTAAAAATCGACACGTCGCGTCCCGCAGTGAACAGCGCAGTCACATCCGCATCGGCGTACAGCGTGAGCGGCTTGGCGATGACCAGATCTTCATCGATCTCGGTCAGCTCGTCGGTCCAGTAACTGGCATCCCCCATGATGCGAATGCTGTCGCCAGCGACAGCCTGATCGATGCAGGACTGCAGGGTGGTCTGGCAGGCCGTACTGCCGCCGCCGACATCCGGCCAGTTGAGGGTGGCAGCTTGGCTGGCCCCACCGATCAGCAGAATGAGAAGAAAAATGGTTGGACGACCGCAGCGCATGTGTTGACCTCCTGTGTATTCATGCGAGGACACACGCAACATCGCGGTCAAAGCGAACATCCGGTGGCATCATGAGTCGCCTTTCACGTGAATGCGGCCGCCCATGAGCGACTCCGGTGAAATCACCCAACTGCTGGGCGACCTGCTGCGCGACCGCCCCGCCGCCCTGCAGCAGTTGATGGGGGTGTTGCAGCACGATCTGCGACGTATTGCCCATGCCGAACGCGCTTCGCATGCCGGACCCGACACCTTGTCGACCACGGTATTGGTCAACGAAGCCTTTCTGCGTTTTCGCCAGGGCGCATTGCCGGAGTTCAATGATCGCAAACACTTCTTCGCCACCGCCGCGCGCGCTATCCGGCAGATTCTGGTCGACCATGCGCGGGCGCGGATGGCGAACAAGCGCGGGCAGGGACAAGCGGCGCTGCCACTGGATGCCGCCCTGGAAACACCGGTGGAAGCGCGCGCGATGGACGAGGTGTTGCACCTGGATCGATGCCTCGAAGACCTGGCGGCACAGCTTCCGCGCGCCGCGCAGGTGGTGCAGTTGCGCTATTTCGCCGGACTGAGCGACGTCGAGATTGCCGAGCTGCTTGACGTCAACGTAATCACCGTTCGACGCGACTGGCAGAAGGCGCGCGGATACCTGTTCCAGCAACTGGGGCCCGAGTCGTGAGCCAAGCACCTGACTGGGCGGCGCTGGATGTGCTGTTGGACAGCCTGTTGAATCTTGCTGAGGCCGAGCGCGACGCGCGCCTAAAGGCGATCCACGAAACCGATCCGGCGCAGGCGCAGGCCTTGCGCACCTGCCTGCAAGCGATTCATGCCTCGGAAGGCTGGCTGGAACGCGCGAGTGACGTGCCCGCGCAGGTTGGTCCGTGGCGTGTGCTGGAACGGGTCGGTCGCGGCGGCATGGGCGTCGTGCATCGCGGTGAACGCGTCGATGGGGCATTCGCGCGTCAGGTCGCGATCAAGTTCCTGCGCCGGGACATCGCCATCGAAGCGCAACGCCTGTCGCGCGAACGGCAACTGCTGGCACGCCTCGATCATCCGCACATCGCGCGTTTGCTGGACGGCGGCGTCGCGGCGGACGGGCAACCGTGGCTGGTCATGGAATGGGCCGAAGGCTTGTCGCTTGACGCATGGTGTGCGCAGACGCATCCCGACCTGGCCACGCGTATCGGTGTGTTCCGACAACTCGGCGAGGCGGTCGCCTTTGCGCACTCGCATCTGATCGTGCATCGCGATCTGAAGCCCGCCAATGTGCGCGTCGACGCCGCGGGCAAGGTGAAGTTGCTGGACTTCGGCATCGCGCGCCTGCTGGATCAGGGTGCCGTGAGTCTGCATACCGTGGATCACGCACTGACCCCGGCCTACGCCGCACCGGAGCAGTTCCAGGCCGCGCCCTTGAGCGTGGCCACCGATGTCTACGCGTTGGGTGGCATTCTGTTCCACCTGTTGAGCGGACGACCGCGGATCGACGTCCAGACCCAATCACTGCGCAGCGTGGTGCAGGAAGTCTGTGATCAGGATGCGCCCGCACTCTCACGCTGTAGCGTCGATGGCGGCATTCGCCCCGCCCTGTTGCGCGGTGATCTGGATGCCATCGTGGGCTGCGCTCTGCAGCGCGAACCGGCACATCGCTACGCCAGCGTGCAGGCCATGCTGGATGACCTGGACGCCTGGCAGCAGCATCGGCCACTGCGGGCTCGACGCAGTTCATGGTGGGATCGGGGTCTGCGCTGGTGGCGGCGACACCGCCTTCCGGCAGCGCTGGCCGCGCTTGCGGTGCTCAGCCTGCTGGTTGCCCTTGTCAGCGCCCAAATACAGGCGGTGCGGCTTGGCACGCAACGCCATATTGCGCTTGCGGAACGCGATGCGGCGCAGGCCAGCGCCGCGCGGTACAGCGCGCTCAACAGCCTGTGGGTGCGACTGTTCCGTGATCGCGGCGCGCAGGCACGCGCGCTGACGGCCGATCAGTGGCTCGCTGCCGCCGTGCAGGAGATGCTGGATGAAGTCCGCAACGCCTCCGGTGTGTTGGGCGACGCGCAACGCGATCTCTTGCTGGCGGTCGCCGATCTGCAAAGCTCGCGCAGTCGACCGAAGGATGCACTGCAAACCCTCGATGCCGTATTGGGCGTCGCCGCCCAGTTGCCACCGGATGCACAGGCACGCACCTACTGTCAGCGCGCTTCGGTGCTGTTTCAACTGGGCGCTGCCGAACGTCAGCCCGAGGCCGAGGCCGACCTGCAACAGGGACGCGCGCTGGCAGAAAAACTGACTGGCACGCAGGCCGAGGAGACCGTGTTCTGCCTGTTGGTCGAGGCGGATCACCTGGGCGCTGACGATCCGAGCCGAGGCGTCGCCGTGCTCGAACTCGCACTGCAACGACTACCGATCACCGAGCACTCCGCCTCGCTGCAGAAGCGCCGCGCCGAACTTCTGCATCGACGCGGCAATCTGGCTTCGCTGGCGGGCGACATGGATCTCGCCTTGCAGAGCTATCGGGAAGCCATTGTGCTGACGCGACAGTGGGCGAGCGAAGATCGTCAGGGGCTCGCCTCATCACTGCTCGGCGAAGCCGGGGCATTGAGCAGCCTCGGGCAACTGCAAGCCTCCGCACACGCCTATGCCGAGGCCTTGCCACTGCTGGAAGCCAGCTTGGGTGAAAGCGTGGAACTGGCGACCGAGCTGATGAACTCCGCCAACGTGCTCAACACGCTGGAGCAGGCCGCGCTGGCGCGACAACGCATCGAGCGGGCACAGGCGATGTTGCGCAAACTGGGCGATGTCGATACCGGCCATGACGGGCATGCCTTGCTGGAACTGGCCAAGGCCAGTGTGACGCTGGGCGAGTTCGCGCGCGGTCTGGAAGAAGCCGAGGCCGCGCGCCACGCCTTCAGCGAAACGCTGGGCTCGGATCACCCCTACGTCTGGTTTCCGAACTTCACCGCCGCCCGGGCCGAACAAGGCCTGGGGCGCAGCATGGACGCGCAACGACGGATCGAAACCACCTTGCAGCACTACCGTGCCCTTGCTGATTCCGCCATGCAGGCTCGTGTGTTGCAGGTCGAATTAGAACTGGCGCTGGACGCGGAACAACGTGATCGCGCCATTGCGGCGGCGGAGGCCTTGCGCCCGTTGATCGAGGATTCGCCCGCTGCGCCGGGGCTTTCCTGGCACTGGAGTCAGGCCTTGCTGGCCGCGGTGCAGATCCGTTGGCGCGCAATCGAAATCCCTGCCCCGAAGCAACATGAGGCGGCGCTGCAACAGCTCAATGCCGCCGCCACCGCCCTGGCTGACGGCTTGGGTGAAACACACTCGCGCGTCCGGCGTGTCAAGGCTTGGAGCAAGGCGAACTGACGCCGGGAAGCGTTGCCGTTGGGCAGGACAACGTTCTGTGCGTGGATATCCCGCTGACGCTTATTGCCTTCATTCCTCGTATCCAGCCTGACCATTCATCGCGCGGCGCCTGTTGTCAAAGCGCATCCGCTACAATCGCCGCCCACCCCCAGCCGTCCTCGCAAGGTCCAAGTCCGCATGAGCGCACCCGCCGATTGGTATACCGAACACTTCGAACTCTCTGGCTCCTCGATCGGATTCCGGGTGACGAAGAAGCTCGACGAGGTGCAGTCCCCGTTCCAGAAGATCGAGATCTGGGAGACGACTGACTGGGGCAATCTGATGGTGATCGATGGCGCCATCATGCTCACCACGCGCGACAACTTTCTCTATCACGAGATGATGTCGCACCCGGTGCTGTTCACACACAGCAATCCCAAGCGCGTGGTGATCATCGGTGGCGGTGATTGTGGCACCTTGCGCGAAGTGCTCAAACACAAGGAAGTCGAATCGGCCGTGCAGTGCGATATCGACGAGCAGGTCACCCGCATGGCGGAAAAGTATTTCCCCGAGCTGTGCGATTCGAATGCCGATCCGCGCGCCCACCTGATGTTCGATGACGGCGTTAAGTACATGCGCGAACTGGCTCCGGAGAGCATCGATGTGGTGATCGTCGATTCCACCGATCCGGTTGGCCCTGCCGAGGGGCTTTTCAACGAAGCCTTCTACCACTCCTGCGTCAAGGCCTTGCGCCCCGGCGGCATGCTGGTGCAGCAGTCGGAATCGCCGCTGGTTCATCTGGGGCTGATCAAGGCGATGCGTCATCACATGACGGCAGCGGGTTTCGCCGATGTACGGACGCTACCTTTCCCGCAGCCTTGCTATCCCACCGGCTGGTGGAGCTGCACGCTGGCGCGCAAGGGCGGTGAGATCGCCGGATTCCGCGAGCGCGGTGCGCAGAGCAAGTCGTTCAAGACCCGCTACTACAACGTTGACGTGCATCGCGCGGCGCTGGTCATGCCCGAGTTCATGCGCGATTCGCTCGGCGAGTAAGCACGCGCTTTGCCAGACCTGGTTGGCTACTGCGCCACCCATGTCAGCACCAATACATCGCGCCAGGCCGCCTGTGTCGGGTCTTCCGGCTCTACCGGCGTCACGCCGTGCCAGACGCGATGGTCGTCGACCCAGGCCATATCGAGCGGGGTACTCAACGTAAATTCGCCGACCCGGTTTCCGGCAGGGTCATGGATGAGCGTCGTTCCCTGGCGGACGTTGTGTCGCTGGATCATCACCACGAGCACGAAATCGACACCATCACGGTGGACACCTTCGGGAGTCGGCAGGCCGGGCTCATCGTCGAGGGCTTCAATTCGAAACTGGTGCATTTCGACGCGCCAGCGTACGGACCGCTGCGTGACGTTGTCGAAGATGGCCGTTCCAAAGGCCAGCAGCGCACGCAGGATCGGACTCGTTGCAGCCGCCTCGGTGACCGGCGCAAACCAACGTTCAACGCCGCCATTCAACCGGTTGTACTGCAAGGTTTGATAGTGCGGCTGGTTGGGCTCGCGTTGCGGCGGCAATCCGTCGGTATGTGCGAATACCGCGTGTCGGCGCCGTCGATAGCGGCCCTGATCCGCCATGTAGGTATCGGTCGCCAAGTCATTCCAGGTCGCGGCAAACGTCGCCCATTGTGCCGACTGTGCATCCACCGCCACCGGGCATTCTGATGCCGGCACCAAGGCGAAACCTGTCCGAAGGATGTGCTGCGTCAGTTCGGTTGTCTGAATCATGCGGGCACGATACGCGACGACGCACATCGGGTGGAGAATGCGTGTCTCTGGTGGGCGCGCCGATGCTGCCGCAGAATGCGTCGTCACCGATCTGCAAAGGAGCGCCGATGCACACTCACCGCTGGCGTCTCGACGGTCATGTGGCCCTCATCACGGGCGGCAGTTGGGGCATCGGTCTCGCGACCGCGCGCGAGCTGATGGCGCTTGGCGCGCAGGTATTGCTGGTCGCCAGAGATGCCAACCGGCTGAGCGAAATTCAGGCCGAGTTGTCCGACGATTTCCCCGGTGTCGACTGTGCGGTCTTCGCGGCAGAGATTGCGCGCGCGGACGAACGCGCGGCCTTGTTCGACTGGATTGATGATCGCTGCCAGGGACTGTCGTTGTTGATCAACAACGCCGGCACCAATAGCCCACAGCCTGCCGCTGACTACGACGACATCGAATGGCGAGCGATCATGGAACTCAATCTGGCGGTGCCATTTGAACTGTGCCGTGCCGCCTATCCCTTGCTGAAACAGCACGCCCAATCGGCCATCGTCAACGTCGGCTCGGTATCCGGGCTGACCCATGTCAGAACCGGTGCCGCCTACGGCATGAGCAAGGCCGCGCTGCATCAGATGACCCGCAATCTTGCCTGCGAGTGGGCCAAAGATGGCATCCGCGTGAACAGCGTCGCCCCTTGGTACATCCGAACCCGCCGCACATCCCCGGCACTGTCGGATGCCGACTATTACGATGAGGTCATCGCGCGGACACCCGCGGGTCGTATTGGCGAACCAGAGGAGGTAGCGGCAGCGATTGCGTTCTTGTGCCTGCCCGCAGCCAGTTACATCACCGGTGAGTGCATCGCCGTTGACGGTGGATTTTTGCGTTATGGCTTCTGAGCACTCGATCTTGATCGAGGTTAAGGTCAGCCCGACCAGGCACGCCTAAGCTTTTACGTACCACGCCCCCGGCCACAAGGAGAACCCATGTTTCCCGAACACCGCGATCTGATCACCCAACTCAAGACCAGCGATGCGCATTTCCTGAACCTGTTCGACAAGCACAACGAGCTTGATCAGAAGATCAAGAACGTCGAGGCGCATATCGCGCACGGAACGCCCGAGGAAGTAGAGGAATTGAAGAAAGAGAAGCTTCGGCTCAAGGATCAGATTTACGCGATCCTGCTGAAGGCAAGCCAGGCCTGAGTCGGCGGATGGGTGCCGCGCTTGGTCGGCACCCATCTTTACTCACGAAATCCACTACGGCGTCGTGGGCATCTCCATGCGCTGCAGCAACTCGATGCCCTGCTCGGTCACGACCATCTGCATGGCGAGACGACCGAACATCTTGGCGTACAACTCGCGCGTCACCTTCAGCATCTCTGCGGCATCCTTGGCTTCCGCATCGTCGCCCATGGCCAGCATCATCGGTTCCAGCATGCCAAGCAACTCGCCATACAGAGCACCGTCGTAGGCGACCGTCATCAGCGGTTGCACGCTGCTGTCCATCTGCATCGCCGTACTCAGCGATGCTTCCTCTCCCTCACCGAAGGCCACGCCAAACACCTTGTCGGTTTGGGCCGCAAACATCGGCAGCGCGATCGGCATGTCGGGCAATGCAGGCAGGGCCGTCGCCGTACCATCCGCGGGCACCTCAAGGGCGGCCATTCCCGGCACGTAGGCTTTCAACATCGACACCAAGGCCGCCGGGCTGGGTGAGCCTATCAACAGCTTGCCCTTGAACTCCGGTTGCGCCATGTCCGGCGATGTCTTGAAGTGCGTCAGCAGCACGTTGAAGCTCTGAACCACGGGTGCGGCCGCGTAGATTCCGGGATTCGCCGCGCCGGTGCGGAAGTCGGCAAAGGCCTGGTTCATCGGCTGCAGGAACTCGCACTGCCAGGGCGCAGCCGCCACCGCATCGGCCCAACGGCCAGCGAGCGGCGGCAGGGCATCTATCTTCATCGCAAAGCTCATGTTGAACAGTGCGGACTCCGCCGCCGCCAGACCGGGCGTGGGCGCTTGCAGGCTGCGCAGATCGCTCAATACCTGCGATGGCGCTTCGGTCACCCATCGCATGTCCGCCGTGCGCGCGTCCAAACGGGTGTAGCCGAAACTGCTGCGCGGCCATGCCTTGGTCAACGCTGCCATTTCCTGCTTGCAGGTGTCATCGAGTTCGGGCGGCGTGACCTCGAATGCCTGCATGAATGCGGACTGCAGCGGCGTGCTCGGCTGGGCGATCAGTTGCCAGATGCGCTGCAGATCGAAATATCCACTCCCGTTGGGGCCGTATCCATACTTCGCATTGAGCTTGGCCAAGCCATCGGAATCGAGAATCGACGTGGTGGGCGGAGTCAGGCCGAATACCTGCTTCAACAGTGCGTCATCGGCCGCTGTGGGTGCCACGGACAAGACCAACTGGTTGTCAACGATCGCCATGACGCCCATCAGCGCCGCATCCTTCGGCGCCAGCTTCCAGTAGCTCAGTTCACCCACCGTAGCGGTCGGCAACGGCTGTCCGGCCTTAGCCTCGATGCGCGCGATCGCCGCACGGGTCGCAGCGGGATCCGCCAGCTCCACCCGCGCCACCGGCAGTAGGTCCAGGCCATAGAAGGCCATCCGGGTTTGCATGCTGTAGCCGAACCCCTGCAGGATCTGCTCGAAGGTCTTGCCCTCGATCTCTGCCTGCAGACCGTCGATCACGCCCAGCAGCACCGGGTCGACGTCGCCTTCGCGTTGCAGTGCCGCGCGAACCTGCTTCAACTGCAGGGTATACAAGCGCGGCAATTCGCTCAGCATGCCGATCCAGGCTTGCGACACGTCGGTCGGCATGGGCTCGAGATTGCCGAACACATAGGGCGAATCGGCGGGCACAAAGGCCAGCGGACCCGCGCTTTGCTTGGCGTCCTCGCCGCAGCCAACCAGTGACAGGGCAAGCGCAGCCGCGCAAGCCATCGACATCAGTCTGATACGCATGATCACGCTCCTTCAGAGACAAGAAATTTTGCAAACGCGCATGCTACCAGTCTGACGACGCGGATTGCCTGACCGGTCCACCTCGGCGTGCCAAGACCCGACGTCGGCAATGCGCTGACGTGACCGCGACTCAGAAGGGCGGCGCCTCGTCACTCGCGACCTTTCGCGTTGCCGTTTTCTTGGCGGCCGTCTTGGTGGTGGCCTTCTTCGCAGCCGCCTTCTTGGCGGGCGCTTTTTTGGCCGTGGCTTTCTTCGCGGCGGACTTTTTCGCCACGGCGGTTGAAACGGCGGTTTTCCCGGCGCCCTTGCGGGCAAACCCGCCGCGCTTGCCGCCGCGTTCCGGCGCGGCTTCAAGAATCTGCTGGCACTCGGCAAGACTCAATGAGCTCGGTTCCGTACCCTTCGGAATCTTGCCGTTCTTCTTTCCGTCGGTGATATACGGCCCAAAACGACCGTTGACGATTTCGATATCGGTGCCATCGAACTTCTTGATCAAACGATTGGCGGCCGCCTGGCGCTTTTCCTCGATCAACTCGATGGCGCGCGGCAGGTCGATCTCGTAGGGGTCGTCACTGACCTTCAGCGAGGTATAGCTGCCTGCGTGTTTCACGAACGGGCCAAAACGGCCCACGCCAATGGTGACCTCGGCGCTCTCGTAGTCACCCAGGGTTCGCGGCAGGCGGAACAGATCGAGCGCCTGTTCAAGCGTGATCGTGTGCATGCTCTGCCCGGCACGCAAGGAGGCAAACTTGGGCTTGTCGACGTCATCCTTGTTACCGATCGCGGCGTAGGGCCCGAAGCGCCCCAGACGCACGCTGACTTCCAGACCGCTTGCTGGATCAATGCCGAGCACGCGCGCACCGGTCGCTTCGCTTTTGTCGACCGACTCGATCTTGTCACTGACGAGCGCCTTGAACGGCTTCCAGAATCGATGCATCAGCGGCACCCATTCCTCTTCGCCGCGGCTTACCGCATCGAGTTCGTCTTCCAGCTTCGCGGTGAAGTCGTAGTCGACGTATTGGGTGAAGTGCCCGGAAAGAAACTTCGCCACCGCGCGACCGACGTCGCTGGGCAGGAAACGGCGACTGTCTAGCACGACGTACTCGCGCGATTGCAGGGTCTGGATGATGCTGGCGTAGGTCGAGGGACGACCAATGCCAAACTCTTCCAGTGCCTTGACGAGACTCGCTTCAGAAAAACGCGGCGGCGGTTCGGTGAAGTGCTGGTCAACCACGATGGCCGCCAGCGGCACCACATCACCCGCCTTCATCGCTGGCAACTTTCGCCCTTCGTCATCGGCATCCTCCGACTTCTGGTCGGTGCCCTCTTCGTAAACGGCCAGAAAGCCGGGGTCCACGACCGTGGTGCCGCTGGCACGGAAAGCGTGCTCACGCCCGGCGGCCAGATCGACCGAGACGGTGTTCAGCGTGGCCGGAATCATCTGGCAGGCCACGGTGCGCTTCCAGATCAACTCGTAGAGTTTGGCTTCGTCGGCATTGAGGAAGGCCGCCACCTGCCGAGGACTGAGTTTGGCCGACGTCGGACGAATGGCTTCGTGCGCTTCCTGCGCGTTCTTCGACTTGGTGCGGTATTCGTTGGCGGCCGCAGGCAAGGCATGCGGACCAAACTCCGCCGCAATCACCTCGCGCAGTTCGGCAACCGCTTCCTGTGACAGGTGTGTCGAGTCGGTACGCATGTAGCTGATCAGACCGACCGTGCCCTGTTCGCCCAGACTGACGCCCTCATAGAGCTTCTGCGCGACGCGCATGGTCCGGCTGGTGGTGAAGCCGAGCTTGCGTGCCGCTTCCTGCTGCAGGGTCGAGGTGATGAACGGTGGCGCCGGGCGGCGTTTGCGTTCCCGACTCTGCACGTCGGAAACGTGCAAGGCATCCCCGGCGGCCTTGACCAGACGAGCACGCGCGGCTTCGGCATCCGCTGCATTGGTAAGCGTGAACTGCTCGAACTTCTTGCCGTCGAGCTTGATGAGCTTGGCATTGAACGGCGTACTTCGATGGGCCAGTTGCGCCTCGGCCGTCCAGTATTCACGCGGCACGAACGCTTCGATCTCCTCCTCGCGTTCGACGATCATGCGCAGCGCCGGACTTTGCACACGGCCAGCCGACAGGCCACGCTGCACCTTGCGCCACAGCACCGGCGACAGGTTGAATCCGACCAGATAGTCGAGCGCGCGACGCGCCTGCTGCGCGTTCACCAGATCACTGGCCACTGCACGCGGCTTTGCCATCGCTTCCTTGATCGCACGTGGCGTGATCTCGGTAAAAACCACGCGATTGACCGGCTTGTCCTTGAGCAGTCCACGCTCGCGAAGAATCTCCGCAATGTGCCAGGAAATGGCCTCGCCTTCGCGATCCGGGTCGGTTGCCAGAAAGACCGCATCGGCGCTCTTGGCTGCCTTGGCGATCGCGTCCACATGCTTTTCGTTGCGCTCGATCAGTTCGTAGCGCATGGCGAAATCGTGCTCAGGATCGACCGCGCCCTCCTTGGGTACCAGATCGCGGACGTGGCCATACGAAGCCAGTACCTGGAAGTCCTTGCCAAGGTACTTGTTGATGGTCTTCGCCTTGGCGGGCGATTCAACGATGAGCAGGTTCTTTGCCATTTCAATCCAGGCGCCACGGCAACGCAGCGCGAAAAAAATACGTTATGGAGAATCCGGACAACCCTCGGCGTGCGCGCCGCCGTCCGATGTGACCCGCGTGGGACACCGTTGGGGTGTCTTCAGCCGATGGCTTTATTCAGTGTCGCCACAAGCAGGCGCGACCTGTCAAGCGCTGCGTGAAAATCTGCAGCGGCGGACGTGAAGCAGATGGCACTCAGGACGAGCGCTGCACGTAGTCCTGATAGGCGGGAATCGCGATCGCCGCCAGGATGCCAATCACCGCGATGATGGCAAACAACGCCATCATCACCAGGAACGCCACCGCGCACCCGTGCAATTGACGCTGCTGCTTTTCCGGCTGGTCGGTGAAGGCCCAACGATCAACCACCAGCGTTCCGGCAACGAAGTCGTGCAGCGCCTGCTTGCGCTCGGTCCAACCGGCAAAAAAGAAACCGATATAGAAGGTCAGGTAAGACAGGGCTGCCGAGACCCAACGCCCCAGCGCATGCAAAAAGCTCAAGCGCTGACCATTGCTGTCGGTGACCTTGATCCCCAGCGCCATCTTGCCCACGGTCGCCTGGTTCGATGAGCTCTCCAGCAAGCTGTAGTAGGCACCAGCCATCAGAAAGTAGAACAGGTACATCATTGCGAACATGCCGTTGAGCGCGGCGCTGCTGCTTCCATCCAGTGATCCAAGACCGGCGCTGCCAAATACGGCAGCCATGCCAAAAAACATCGACAAGGTATAGAAGACGACACTCAGAATGATGGAATCAATGAACAATGCCGCCCAACGCCTCAGGAACCCGGCATAGACGATGTCCTGCGCGCCCACGCTGGGCGCGACGCTGCGACTTGGCATCGCAACCGATTCGTTGCGCACTGCGATTGGTTGCTGGACCGGCACTGCGGCAGGCGGCGCGGGCGGCAACACAGGAGGCGCGGCGGCGGCGACTGCAATTCCCAATTCCTGCCTTACTTCATCCAGGCCGACCCAGGTCGGCAAACCTTCGCGCCACACCAGAGTGGTGGTCGTCAGGCGGCCAAGACGGAACTGCCCCGCCACGATTTGCGCGGTTACTGGGCCCTGCTGCTGGCCCTGGGCATCGACGTAGTACCAGATCGCGTCCGGGTGGCTCATGTCAGCGTCTCTATTGACGGATTCGGGAAATCAACGGCCAGCAACCCGCGTCATCAACCTACGCGTCAATGCGTGGCAAGCGGATCGGCGGCAAACATATGGCTTTCCATCCAGGCAAACGCCGCTTCCGTGCCTGGCTGGTTGAACAGGACCATCAGTACCACCCACTTGAGGTCTTCCAGATCTACCTCGGGTTGATCCAGCGCCATGATGCGGTCGATGACACGCTCACGCTGCTGCGGGTCCAGCACACCATTTTGTTCCAGAAACATCAGAAAGCCGCGGCATTCGACATCCAGCCGCGAGTGCTCGTGGGTGGAGTAAACCCGGATCGGGCCTTGCTCGGTGGGTAGCGCGGACAACTCGGGATGCTCGAGCTGACGCAGATCCTCAAGCCAGACGAAGGCTTTGCTGATCTCGGCAGGACTGAATCCCGCCTGCAGCAAGCCCGCCTGCATCGACTCGCGGTCACGCACCGCGTCCGGATCGGCATAGAAGTAGTTTTCGAACAAATACAACAGAACGTCCAGCACAGTCTCTTTCATCCATCCTCCAACGCGCTGGGCGAGGCACTTGCGGACTGCATCAGTGGGACGGTCAGGTCATACGGAGCGAGTAGCGGCCATGCGAAGCTTGCACAATGCCTTCCAGCTCCAGCAAAAGCAGCATGGAGGATAGGGCGGCGACGGTCAACCCGCTACGCTCGGCCAAAACGTCCAATGCGACGGGATCATGTCCAAGCGCGGCGCGCAGACGGCGATAGTCCGGATCGTCAGCGGTCGCGTGCGGAGTGTCGGCGGATGGAGTCCCGTCGAATCCCTGCAGACGCCGTTGCAGCGTGGCGCCAAGGCGCTGTGCTGCGGGTGCGATGGCGTCCAGCACCTCCTGAACATGCTCGATCAACAGCGCGCCCTCGCGAATCAACTGATGGCAGCCACGCGCCATCGGATTGTGGATTGATCCGGGGATCGCAAACACCTCGCGCCCGAGTTCGCTGGCTTGGCGTGCCGTGATCAAGGCACCACTTTTCAGCGCCGCCTCGACCACCAGGGTTCCGAGACTCAAGCCGGCAATGATTCGGTTGCGACGTGGGAAATGATCGGGTCGCGCGCCGGTGCCGGGGGACAACTCACTGACGATGCAACCCTGCTTCGCAATCTGTTCGGCAAGGCGTCGATTGCGGGCGGGATACACCACATCCGGCCCTGTCCCGACCACGGCGACCGTTGGCTGTCCAGCGTCGAGCGCGGCACGGTGTGCTTGCGTGTCGACGCCGTCGGCGAGACCGCTGGTCACGCACAGATCAGCCTCGGCCAGTGCCATAGCAAAGGCTCGCGCGTTGTCCGCGCCGCCCGCACTGGGATTGCGGCTACCGACCACGGCAACCTGGGCGCGCCACAGCAGGTGCGGATCGCCCTGCACAAACAGCGCGGCGGGTGCTGCGGTCGATTCGCTCAACAGACTCGGGTAGTCCTCGCTGCCCCAGGTCACCAAATGGTTGTGCGGTTCGGACGCCCATGCGCGGTCGCGCGCCAGGGTCTGCGGGTCCGGTTGCAGAAGTGCCCGCCACGCGTCATCGCTGAGACCCAGGTTCTGCCGCTGCGCCGCATCCAGTGCGAACAGCGCGCTCAGATCGGGGGATCGCTCGGCCACAGAACGCAAAACGCGCGCCGGAATGGGCGCGCGCAATGCAATCAACCAGCGCTGTTGCGCCTCGGTCACGGTGCTCAAGGCAGCGCGACAGGCGCCTTGGCGATGTTATCCGTCCGAACCGGACGAACGCCGTCCATGACCAGGCCATAACTGACCTTGTCAAAGGTGCGGAAGATCATCACGTGGCCGACGAACTCGTCGGGCAATTTCACCTTGTTGTCGGCCGCGCCGAAACGGGTGCGATACGCGATGTCGTCGCGAACCATTTCACCCTCGCCCCATAGCGAGTAGACCTGACCATTCTCAACGCCTTCGCGCACACCTGCAGAGAGCGCGACAACGTCACGGGGTCCACCGACACGGTGGTAGTCAGTGACCGCCAGAACGCGCATGTCCTCGGGCACCGACTTCGGCGCATGCGGGGTGAAATGCAGGTCATAGGCCGGCGACAGGATCGGCATCAGGACGTCGCCCTGTTTGATCTCGAGCCCTTCGTCGTCGATCAACAGGGTAGCGGGATCACCGGCAACGGTAATCTGCCCCGTGGCGATGTCGGCCATTTCCCAACCCAATGTATCGAAGTGCTTTTCGGGCATCACGTAATACGCCCAGGCATTCTTGATCGAGTGGAACTGGGTGCCCTTGTCGCGATTCCAATCTTCGCCAATGCGTCGTGGCGCACCGATCACCGGATGAGTGACCTTGGCAAACATCACGCTGGGACGCGCAATTGCCCAGCGCTGTCCCGCTTCGAACTCGGCACCGCGGACATACACCACCTGCCCGGACGCGCCACGCAGACGGTTTTCTTCGATCGCCAGGACATACGGCAGATCGCGCGGTTCCTCATCCAGCACACGCCGACTGCGCAGGAAGGACTCGACCTCGCTGAGCGGAATGGTCGGGATTGCTTCCTCGCGTCGGCTACGCATCTCCGGGCCACGCGCCGGATCGACGCTCAGGCGCGGACGGCCATTCAAGTAAGCCAGACTGATGACATCGCCGGGATAGATCAGGTGCGGGTTCTCGATCTGCGGATTGGCCTGCCAGATTTCCGGCCACAGCCAAGGCTGCTTGAGGAATCGGGCGGAGATGTCCCACAAGGTGTCGCCCTTCTGCACCACGTAGGTGTCCGGGTGATCTTCGCGCAACTCCTGAGCAAGCACACAGCTTGCGAACGTGAGCGCAGCGGCAGCGAAAACTGAAAGCAATTTTTTAAGCATGGCGGCCATCTACCTGATTTATTTAGCAGGTTGTCGGCACTATAACGTATGGCATCGAATTTGCGAAAGCTTACATTTGCACTCTTGCGCAGCAAAAACGTGGCCTGATTCACAGCTTGCAATCGCACTGGCGCTGCGCGAACCGACGCCCGATCCGCTGCCGAATCGGCAGTCGGGTTCGTGGTTCAGTCGATTGTTGCCGCAAAGTACGGATAATCCGCCTCAATCCCTTGTCCTTCGCGCGCCCCTATCGGATGCGCCGCCGCCATCGAGCCGACCATGAGCCGACTGACCATTCTCGAGTTTCCCGACCCGCGCCTGCGCACCAAGGCGCGGGCCCTCACCGCCGCCGACTTCACCCCCGCGTTGCAGACCTTGCTGGATGACATGTTCGAAACCATGTACGCAGCGCCTGGCATCGGACTCGCCGCAAGTCAGGTCGATGTCCACCAGCGCTTCATGGTGATCGACATTTCCGAGGAGAAGAACGAGCCTCGCGTGTTCATCAACCCGGAGATTCTTGCCAAGGAGGGACAGACGACCTATCAGGAGGGCTGTCTGTCGGTGCCGGGCATTTTTGCCGACGTCAATCGCGCGGAGCGGATTCGGGTTCGCGCGCTGGACCGCCATGGCGAGCCCTACGAACTGGATGCCGACGGCTTGCTGGCGATCTGCATTCAGCATGAGATGGACCATCTGGAGGGTCGCCTGTTTGTCGATTACCTGTCACCGCTGAAGCGCGACCTGGTCAAAAAGCGCCTCGCCAAGCAGCGCAAGGGCGCTGCCTGACCCAACCCGTTTCCGAATGGAATCCTCTATGAGTTCTCCCCTGCGCATCGTGTTCGCGGGCACGCCCGAATTTTCCCTGCCGCCCTTGCAGCGCCTGCTCGACGACGGCCTGAAGCCGATCGCGGTGTACACGCAACCGGACCGACCTGCCGGACGCGGCCGACAGCTCAGTCCCAGCCCGGTCAAGACCTTGGCTTTGGCGCACGGCATCGAGGTGCGCCAGCCACTCCACTTCAAGGACCCGGCCGACAAGGCAGCGCTGCGCGCGCTGCAGCCCGATCTGATGATCGTGGTGGCCTACGGCCTGATCCTGCCGCAATCGGTGCTGGATATCCCCCGCCACGGTTGTTGGAATCTGCATGCGTCCCTGCTGCCGCGCTGGCGCGGCGCGGCACCGATCCAACGTGCGATCGAAGCGGGCGACGTCGAAACCGGTGTCTGCCTGATGCAAATGGAGAAAGGTCTGGATACCGGCCCGGTACTGCTGCGTCGTCAACTGGAGATCGGCGCGCAGGAAACCGCGGGCGCGCTGCATGACCGCCTCGCCGCGCTTGGCGCGCAGGTCATGCACGACGGACTCACCCTGCTGCGCCTCGGCTTGAAGCCGGTTGCGCAAGCGCAAGCGCCACACGGCGTGAGCTATGCGCACAAGCTGGAGAAGGCCGAAGCACGTCTTGATCTGCAGCAATCTGCGGCGCTGCTGGCGCGTCGCGTGCGGGCGTTCTCACCGTGGCCGGTCGCCGAACTCGAACTGCAAGGCGAACGCCTGCGCGTGCACCGCGCCGAAGCACTGGATCAGCATCCGGCTCGGGTTCCGGGCAGCGTGCTGAAGGCGGATCGCGAGGGCATCGATCTGGCCTGCGCCGAAGGCGTACTGCGCCTGCTCGACGTGCAACGCGAAGGCGGTCGTGTGCAAACGGTCGCCGAATACCTCAATGCACGACGGACCCCATTGCAGTGAGTGCCGACCAACGATCGCCAGCGGTGCGTCCCGCTCTGCCCGGCGTGGCGGTAAGGCGGGCCGCCGCATCCGTGTTGCTGGCAGTGCGCGAAGGCAGTTCGCTGAAAGCCGCCTTGCCCGGCGCACTCGGTGGTCTGGCGGATTCGCGCGACCGCGCGCTGTGCGAATCATTGTGCTTTCACAGCCTGCGTCACTGGCGACGTTATGAAGACGTGCTCGGCGCACTGCTGGACAAGCCCTTGCCACCCGCGATGCGCGAACTCCACGCACTGCTGCTGATCGGTCTGGCGCAGCTGGATGCGCTCGGCCTGGCCGAACATGCCGCCGTCGCCGCGACCGTGGAAGCGGTTCGGGTCAAACATCCGCGCCATGCCGGATTGGCGAATGCCATCCTGCGGCGCTTTCTGCGCGAGCGCACGGAACTGGCCGAACGCAGCGCGGAATCGCCCGCGCTGCGCTTCAGCCACCCTGATTGGCTGTATCAGCGTCTGCTGCAGGATTGGCCGGACGATGCGGCGCGCATTCTGGCCGCCAACACGACCGAGGCGCCGCTGTGGGTACGGGTGAATCGCTCTCGCGTCGAACAGCCCGAATCACTCCGCACCGCGTGGCAGGCGCAAGGCGTCGACAGCGAGTGCAGCACGACCGATCCGCTGGCGATCAAGCTGGTCGGCAGCGGTCAGCCCACCCTGCTGGCGGGATGGGCGCAGGGCCAGTTTGCGGTGCAGGATGTGTCGGTGCAGAACGCCGTGCATGCGCTGGACCTAAAAGCCGGACAGCGCGTGCTGGATGCCTGTGCCGCACCGGGCGGCAAGACCGTGCAGATCCATGACCTCTGCCCGCAGGCCGACATTCTGGCGCTGGATATCGACGCGCGCCGCGTGCGACGCATGCACGATGCCTTCGTCCGGCAGGGAGTGAAGGTGGACCTGCGCGCCGCCGACGCCGAACAAGTGACGCAATGGTGGGACGGTCAGCGCTTCGCGCGCATCCTGATCGACGCGCCCTGCAGTGGCACCGGCGTGATCCGCCGCCAACCGGACATCCTGCTGCATCGCCGCGAGTCCGATCTGGCCGCCCTGCTGCAGCGCCAACGCGCCCTGCTTGATACGCTGTGGCCTTTGCTGCTGGAAGGCGGACGCTTAGTCTATGCCACCTGTTCGGTGCTGAAGGACGAAAACGCACACCTCGTGGACGGCTTCCTTGCAGACCATTCTGACGCCCGCAGCGTTCCGCTCGATGCCCGCTTCGGACGCCCCAGCGGCGCGGGCTGGCAGCGTTTGCCCGGTGAAGCCGAAGGCGACGGATTTTTCGTTGCCGCCGTGTGCAAGGTCGGCTGAACCTGCGCATGCGCGCGCCGCCCATCGCACGGTTTGCGCTCTACGGCAGTCTCGCACTGGTGCTGCCCGGGTGCGCTTCGCCGACACCGGAGCGGGCCGAGATCCTGCACGCACGCATCCGTGATGAAGGCGCACGCGCGACGCTGGAAATCGAACAGCGCCTACGCTTCTCGGCGCTCATGCTCGACGCGCTCTCCAACGGCATTTCCTTGCGGCTTCGCTACGAACTGCTCGGCTGCGATGCGCGGCAGACGCCGTCCCTACGATTGAGTTACTCGCCACTGACCGACGAGTACGAACTCGAACGCACTGGCGGCGGCGAATCCACCGCGCGTCGCTTTGCACGTCGCAGTGCGATGCTGGCCGCGATGCGCCGCGTTCGTCTGCCGATCATGCCTGCCAGCCGCACTTGTGCCGACAGCGTGCGGATCGCGTTTGATCTCGCTGCCCTGCCAACGCCATTGCGACTTCCTGCCCTGCTCGACCGCGCTGACTGGGCCCTGCAATCGGCACCGTTCGCCCTGCAGGAGCGCCCATCGCCATGAGTCATCTGCAACCCTGGGCACGCCGACTGGGCACCGCCTCCGCCGCACTGGCATTGGTGGTGCTGCTGTTTTCCGCGATGTACCTCGCCGCCGATGCCGAGGGCTTTGGCAGCGACTACGCACGCTACTACCCGATGGTGTTTGCTGCGGCGGCCTTGGCCCTGTTGCTACTGGCGATCGCCATCGGCAGTCGCCTGTGGAAGCTGCGCCGTCAACTCAACGAACGCACGCCGGGAGCACGCACCACACGCCGATTGCTGATTCTGTTGCTGGTGCTGGCACTGCCGCCGGTCCTGCTGACCTATGGCTTCAGCGTGCGCTTCATCGAAGCCACGGTGGACAGTTGGTTGCGCGCCAACACCGTGTCCGCACTCGACGATGCACTGGCGATTGCCCGACAGGCGCTGCAGGAACACGAAGCCAATGCCAATGCCCGCAGCGACCAGGTTCTCGACCGCTTGCGCGACCCGCTGCTGGGTGAAGCCCTGGCCCTGGAAGATGCGCTCGATGCAGTGCAGGCGGCCCAGTTGGTGCTGTTTGAAGCCGACGGCCGCGTTGCCGCGCTTGCGGCGTCCGAGCCCGCGTTTCTATTGCCCGCGCCACCCGAAGAGGATGCCCTGCTGGCGCTCGGCAGTTCGGGACGCCACGTCAGCCTGCAGCGACTGGCGCAGGGCAGCTTCGTTCGAGTGCTGCGCAAACTGCCGCGCGAGAACAACGGCCGCGTATTGCAGGCCCTGTTTCTCATTCCCGGTGACTACGCCGAGCGCGCCGAGCGCATCGAATCCGCCGTGTTCGGTACGCGCCAGGCCGGCTTTCTGCGCGAATCGCTGAAAGCGGTGTTCGTGCTGATCCTCAGCTTCGTGGTGTTGATCTCGGTGTTTCTTGCCGTGCTGATCGCGTTTGATTTGGCGCGTCGTGTGGTCGCGCCGATCACCCGTCTTGCCCAGGCGGCGCGCGCGGTGGGTGAAGGTCAGCTTGGCCAGGAACTACCTGAAGTCAGCAACGATGAACTCGGATTTCTGGTCCGTGCCTTCAACCAGATGACCCGCGAACTGCAGCTTTCACAGGCGCGCGCGCACCGCAGCGCGGAAGAGACCGAGCGCCAGCGTGCGTATCTCGAAAGCGTGCTGTCGCGATTGTCCTCGGCGGTATTGGTACTGGATCGCGAAGGCCGTTTGCGCGGCAGCAATCAGGCCGCCGACGATCTGTTCGGTCGGCGCTTGGCGGATTTCCTGGGCCTTCCGCTGCACGCGCTCGGCGAGGCCACGCCACTGCATCAACCGATCATCGATGGCGCACTGCAACGCCTGCAGGATGGTGCGATGGAATGGCGACAGGAAATCAGTCTGGCCCGTGAGCCCGAACGCCAACTGTTGATCCTGCGCGGCGCGGGTCTTCCGGACGCGGGCCAGGCCATCGTCATCGACGACACGACCGTCATTGACCGCGCCCGTCGCGACGCCGCCTGGTCGGAAGTGGCGCGGCGCCTCGCGCATGAGGTCAAAAATCCGCTGACGCCGATCCAGCTCGCCGCCGAACGTTTGCGCCGCCGTGTCCTGCCGCGCCTGCAACCGGACGATGCCGAGGTACTGGACCGCGCCACACATACCATCGTGGCGCAGGTCGATGCATTGAAAACCCTGGTCAATGCCTTCGGCGAGTACGCCCGCGCGCCGCAGCTCGAACTGCGCCCGGTCGATCTCAATGCGCTGGTCAACGAAGTGCTCGACCTTTACGACAACGACCCGCGCCTGCAGATCAGCCGCGAGCTTGCCAGCGAGCTGCCAACACCGCGAGCGGATCAGGGGCGACTCCGCCAGGTGCTGCACAATTTCATCAAGAACGCGCAGGAAGCCGCCGCCGAGCGCGATGTCCTGCATCTGCGCGTCAGCACGCGGCGGATCAGTGACTCAGGCCGCCAGTGGATCGATCTCACGGTCGACGACGACGGCCCCGGTCTGCCTGCGGGTTTCGATGCCGCGTGGTTCGAACCCTATCGCACGACCAAACCCAAAGGCACCGGCCTTGGCCTCGCCATCGTGCGCAAGATCGCCGAAGAACACGGCGGCCAACTGCTGGCGGAAAATCGGCCCGAAGGCGGCGCGCGGTTCATTTTGCGATTGCCGCAAAGTATCCCGTGACGTCAGCGTTGAGCGTTCGGTCGGCCTCCCATTCGCGCCGTTGATCGCCAACGCCGTCACGGAATGGACCAAGGTGGAATGGCGCCAGCAGGCGAGTTGAGGCAAACCACCGGCTCTGCAGGCGGCAGGAGGGGCCGACATGCACATTCGCAAGAGCGCAAGCGGCGTACTCGCGCTGGATCAACGAAGCATCAAGCTGAGCGCCCTGGCGCGTCGATTACTGATCCTGATCGACGGCCAACGATCCGCCACGGCATTGCAGGCACTGATGGGTGCGAATGCAATTGCGCCATTGTTGGACGAATTGCACCGACTGGGCTGCATCGAAGGCTATGCGGACGATGGCGCGCCCAACCTGCCCGTTGCCGCCGTCGATACCGAAGAAGCACTGCCTGAGCGCAGTGCCAAGCAGCTCGACATGGGTCGCCACTTCATGATCAACACCCTGTCGAGCTTTTGCGGCCCGTTCGCGCATGCGGATCTGATGGCGGAGGCACTGAAGGCGTCCGATCAGCGCTGTCTTCGTCAACTTGTTCCCGCATGGCATGCCGCCTTGGCGGTGCAAATCCCCGCCAAACGTCTGGCCACGTTGCGGGACGAGCTTCTTAGGGTGATCTGAGTTGCACCGGCTTTCGTCGCCCTAAAGAAAACCGCGCTGCCGCGCAATTCGATACGCCTCGATGCGGTTTTCCGTTCCCAATTTACTGATCGCTTCACTAAGGTAGTTGCGCACCGTTCCGTGGCTGAGGCCAAGGCGATCTGCAATGTCCGCACTCTTCAAACCCTCACCGGCAAGACGTAAGACCTGTCGCTCGCGGTCATTCAGGGGATCGATGTCATCCCAAGCTTGGGCCGCCAGTTGGGGATCGATTGCTCGCCCGCCCCGATGTACGACACGCAATGCCTCCGCGAGACGATCTGCCGGCGTGTCTTTCAGCAGATAGCCGCGTACACCCGCTTGCATGGCGCGACGCAAGTAACCAGAACGCGCAAATGTGGTGATTACCACCACGCGGGTTGGGAGCCCTGCAGCATGCAGCGCTTCGGCCAGTTCAAGGCCGGTACGAGATGGCATTTCGATGTCGGTAACCAACAGGTCGGGCTGCAAGGCAAGGACCGACGCCATTGCCTGATCGCCGTCTGCACAGGCGGCAACAACCTCCAAATCGGATTCGAGACCAAGCAGTGCCGCAAGCGCGCCGCGCACCATCGCTTGATCCTCTGCGAGTACTAGGCGGATCACGTGGATACCTCGCTGGATTTGCCGACGGCCGCTTTTACCGCAAAGTGCAAATGGGTGCCCCGCCCAGGCGGACTATTGAGTTCCCAGTAGCCGCCTAATGCGTTCATGCGCTCGGCAAATCCAGGTAGTCCCGTATGCCCTGGCTTGACGGCGGCGCCACCGACGCCGTTGTCCGCAATCTGCAGGTGCCACTCGGTCTCGCCACGGACCACGCTCGCGTGCAGCCTCACATCAACATGCTGGGCCTTGGCATGCCGAATCACGTTGGTGACAGCCTCTCGAAGTACGAATGCCAGAGCCCGATCAATAGTGGTCGGTAACGTCACCGATGGCATTTTAGTGTCGAGTTGGATATCTGCGCTCAGCAGGGCGAGTCGCGCGGCGGCAAGTTCGGCGACGAGCCCCGTAGTCCGCACGCCGCTGACCGCTTCGCGAACCTGATCCAAGGCATCTCGCGCCGCCTGCTCCAGCTCGGTCAGTTGCCGCTCGGCTGCCGGCAAGTCGTGCAACAACAGACGACGCGTCAACTGCGTCTTTAGCACCACCAGTGACAAGGTGTGCCCTAGCACATCGTGCAGGTCACGCCCGATCCGCTCGCGCTCGGCCAGGGCCGCGAGTCGACGTACCTCATCCTGACTGAGCAGCAAGACCGCATGTTGCCGATCACGCGCCCGCCCCAACAGGATGTTGGCACACGCCATGCCGCCGATTACTGCAATCGCGAGGCTCATGCCAAGCGCCGTTCTCGTATCCGTCAGCACCCAGAGGAATTGCAGCGTCATCAAACCCCAGGCGCTGCCTGCCACCCACAAGGCGGTGCGCCAAGGCAGCACGGCCGCGGCCATCGTCATGGTGTAGACCACGAAGGTATTGCCACCAGAATTGAGCGGAATCAGTGCATAGCCCAGCAGGGCAACCACTCCGATCTGCACCCATTTTTCGCGTTGGCTGCTGCAACCCCGCAAGAATCGAAACCACAGCGGAACGAAGAGCGCGCAGGCGAGGAGACTTGCCAACAGCGGAGTCGTCACGTTGCCACGACGGAACACCAAGGGCAGAAACACGAATCCCAGATAGATCAGGCCAAGCCATGGCGCTTGCTGATAGTCGGCGCGACGGTGGTCGCTGTGTGCTTTGCTCTTCGGTCTGAGCGGCATTTACTCTAGCCAGCGGACAGGGCGATAGGTTGCTTGATGAGGATTTGAGCGTAACTGCAGGATGCCAAGGACAGACGCACTGGATTTTCCGACCCGATCAGCCTACACGCATGCGCCACATCGCAAGGCCCAGGAACAGCAGGGTATAGCCCACCAACACTGCAACGTGCAACGCGTTGGCGGTGTGAATCTGACCCGCGATCCCGAGCGCTAGCTGCGCCAAATGCCAGGATGGCCAAAACATGGCCAGCTTCTGGACGAGCGTCGGGAACACGAACAGCGGCATCCAAAGACCCGACAAAACTGACATGGGTAAATAGATCAGATTGACGATGCCTGCGGCGGCCTGACCTTTTACTAAACTGCCTATCAATAGGCCCATCGCGCAGAACGGGAAGGTGCCAAGAAGCAAGATCGTCAACAGAAAAACCCATTGCAGCAGCCCCAAACGGACCTCGCCAAACAGGCTCGCTACGATGCTCAGCAGACAAACCACTGCAAACGCGGTCACCACACTCGTCGCGATACGCGCCACAAAATACGCCAGTATCGGCATCGGTGAGACGCGCTTCAGCTCCAGCAGACCTTGTTCCCGATCAATCGCCATGCCTACCCCAAAGCCGAACAGCGCTGGGCCGATCACGCCAAATACGCCGTAAGTCGCAAGCAAATAGCTGGCCTTGTGCAGACTGCCCCATTGACCGGGAAGTAACACGGCGAACAGGAGATAGAACACCACCGGGAAGGCCAACGTGGGGATGACAAATGAGGGCATTCGCAAGGTACGCAGAATCTCGTAGCACGCTTCGTACGCAAACAGCCGCGATTGCTGAGTCCACGACATACTCAAACTGTCCATCACATGCGCTGATAGGGTGTTGTCGTTCATGCCGCTTCTCCAGTGAGGGTCAGGAAAGCCTCTTCCAAACTCAAAGGTCGTATCTCAATGCCGTTCAAGCTTGGATCGTTCGCAAGGAGGTGCCGCAAGACCTGATCACTGTCATCACAACGCAGGGAAACGTAGCCCCCGTCAGCTTCAGCACTCTTTACGCCAGCGATGCTCAACACCTCGGCGAGCGTGAGCTTCGTTGTGCAACGAATGCGCGCGCAGTGCGCTCGCGCCTTCAATCCAGCCGGCGTGTCCTCGGCCAGCAGGCGGCCATTGGCAATTAAGACCACGCGATCCGCGAGCGCATCCGCCTCTTCCAGATAGTGGGTCGTCAGAACAATCGACGTTCCCGAGTCTCGAAGGGACTGAATTACCTGCCAGAACCCGCGTCGCGCCTCTATGTCTAGGCCACTGGTCGGCTCATCCACAAACACCAGCTCGGGGCGCCCCACGATCGCCAGCGCGAACTGCACCCTCCGCTGCTGACCACCCGACAATGCGCCATAGGCACGACCCGCCAATCCAGACAGCCCGGCCAGCGCCAGAGTGTCGTGCACGGCACGTGGCTTCGGGTAATAACAGGAGAACTGATGCACCAGCTCGCTGACGCGCAGGGTATCCGGCAACCGCGCTTCCTGCAGCATCACGCCGATGCGACGACGAACGGCCGCCTGTTTGGGGTCAGCGCCGAACAGTTTCACCTGACCATCATCGGCATCGAGGCGTCCCGTTAGTACGCCCAAGGCCGTGGACTTGCCGGCACCATTGCCGCCCAGCAAGGCCATCAACTCACCTCGCCGCAAATCCAGATCCAGACCGTCCAACGCCATGACCGTACCGTAACGCTTACGGACATTCCTCAAGCTGGCAATGGGAACTGAAGGGGACATTACGAACTCCGGCAAAAACTCGTCGCTGGGAAGGCATGTTGACGATCCCTACGCTACACGGTGAGTGTCGAATGTCAGTTCGGTGGCATGACAAATGTCATGGCGCTGTCGCACCAATCATGGTCTTCGGGCGTGCTTGGATTGCCTCCAGACCCACGTGAGGTTCCCCTATGAATCGCGCCCAACTACGACTGCATTCATGAGGCGCCGTGGTCGAGCAAGTGCCCAGTCTCGGCGTCGCATTGGGCCGTAAGGCCTCGGCGGTTCGCTGTTTGTGGCAGGCGCCTGGTTTGTCTGGCTGGTTCTGGAAGGACCCTGTCCTTCTATCGCGAAGGCGGTTTCGCGGCGCTCGCCGGCGCACTGGCGGGACTGTTCGCCTCCTCCGTACTTGCGGCGCTGCTACTGTTGCTTGGATTCTGGATGCTGTTCATGCGTCAACGCTGGCGCATCGACCTGCCCAGCCAAACGATCCATTCCGAAATCGCTAGGCGAGCCGGTCGAAAGTACACGACCACTGGACTTGGCATGGTTTGATCAGTTGGCTACCCAGGCAGCACATGAGTTGGCAACGCGCTTGAGCCAGAACCTGGGTCTTCCGCTACAAACCGAGCAGCCCTGAGTTCGACACCTGCTGGAGTTACAAGGCCAATTGTTCGCGGAACGCACGTGCCTGACGGCGCGAGACATCGATCTCCGCACCGCTTTTGAGGGTCAGGGTATAGCCGTCGGCCACCGATGGCTCGATGCGAACGATCTGACGCAGATTGATCAGTGCACTTCGCGAGGCGCGAAAGAACAACGCCGGGTCGAGGCGCGACTCCAGTGCGGCCAGCGAACGGTTCAACATTGCCTTCTGGCCACGGAAAAACACGACCGCGTAGTTGCCATCGGCTTCGATGTGACTGATCTCGCCGGTGGGCACAAACCAACACCGCTCGCCATCACGCAGGAACACGGGATCGTCTGCGCGCAACGGGACGATGGTGAGCGGATCGCTGGTTCCCGCATCCTGTCGGGCAATCGATTGGCGCGCCTTCTGCAACGCCTTGTTCAAGCGCTCGGGTTCGACCGGCTTCAGCAGGTAGTCGATGGCATTCGCTTCGAATGCCCGCAGTGCGTGCTGATCGTAGGCCGTGCAGAACACCACCTCGGGTGGCGACAACAGCGCATCCAGCACATCGAAGCCGCTTCCTTGCGGAAGCTGGATATCAAGCAGTAACAGGTCCGGGCGACTGGCCTCGCAGATCCTGACGGCGACATCCACGTCCTCGGCCTCACCGACGATCTCGACATCCGCATGGGCGGCCAGCAGCGTTCTCAGTTCGCTGCGCGCCAGACGGCTGTCATCGACAATCACGACACGCAGTCGATGCATCGATCCTCCCCTCTGCACTGCTTCATATCGGCCAGTCGAGCGTGGCCCGCACGCACGGCCCATCAAACTGGGTCAGCGCAAATCGCGCGCCCCCGCCTCGTTCGGCTAAACGATGTCGGAGCCAGGCAAGGCCGATTCCGGTGCCATTCTCGGCCTGTCCTTCCAGGCGACCGGGATTTTCCACGGTCAGGCGCAGACATCCTGCAAGCCGTTGCGCCTGAACATGCAGGCTACCGCCGCCGGGCAGCCGTGAGATCCCGTGTTTGATCGCATTTTCCACCAGCACCTGCAGCAACATGGGCGGCAATCGAACCGCCTCACAATCTGCCGGGAGCGACGACACCACGCGCAATCGGGACTCGAAATGCACCGCTTCGACGGCCAGATAGTCGTGCATGACTGCCCACTCTTCGGCCAGAGTGACCTCGGATCGTTGGCTGTGCACCAACGCATGCCGCAGTGTATTGGACAGCCGGGTGACCATTTCACGGGCGCGTTCGGCATCTTCCAGAATCAATGCGCGGACGTTGTTCAGTGCGTTGAAGACGAAATGCGGATTGAGACGAGCGCGCAGCGCGTCAAGCTCCAATCCACGCCGCTCGGCTTCCGCGCGCAGCCGCGCCAGTTCGTTGCGGCGCGCTTCTTCGCGCGAGCGAATGGCGGCCCAGAAGGCCATCCACACGCTCAGCATCACGGCGGTGTTGAACCAGTAGGCCAGTGCGGAGGGCAGACTGTAGTCAGCGTGGTCGTTCGGCATCGTCAGCCAGCCCAAGGCCAGACCACCCAGCAGCAAGCCGGCGATCACTGTCTGGATCGCACCCGCCACCAGCAGCACGGCGAGCGCGACGCGCCACACCAGAGCTGCCAGTCCATGGCGCAGCCAGCCATAGCGCAAGGCAAGGGCTCTCAGCAGCTCCGACCCCGACCACAGGCCAGCACCCAGGATCAACGCAATCAGCAACAGCCCGCTATGCCATCCGCTCAAGGCGTTGAACTGCAACAGGATCAGGCCAAAGTACGAACCCCAGACCAACGCTTGCACCCATTGGCGCCGCATCATGCGGCGCCAATCGAACGAACCTGTCGCCGGCGCGCTCATGGTGTGGCGAGATAGTCGCCGATCTGTTCCTGCAGCCATTCGCGGTCATCGAACATGATGAAGTGGTAGGCGGTCGGAGCCATCGCGATTTGCACTCCCTGCAGCGTGGCGTACTGGGATTCGAAGATGCCACGTGTGCTTTCCAGCGTCGATCCCATCGGTTGATAGGCCGCCCATGCGCCCAACACCAGGGTGCGGGATTTCACCTTCGCCAGCTCGGTGCGCAGGTCGACCGTGAACAACTCGTACATCGCCTGCGTGGTGGCGCTGCGTGCGCTGTCCTGTCCCCACTGTTGAATCTCAGCCACACGCGTCGGGTCGCGGCTCATGCCCATGGCGGCGGCCGCTTTGGCCTGCTGGAAATAGGCCTCGTCAGTCTGTGCCTGCATGCTCTGGCGCATGCCGTCGGCCATCGGTCGCATCATCGCCGAGGTGGCGGCGGGATTGGTGGCCGCAGGGAAAAACGGCAACGAGTCGACAATCACCAGATCACCGATTTTTTCCGGCGCCTTGATCGCCAGCATCAAGGCCAAGGCGCCTCCCAGGCTGTGCCCAACCACGGCAGGTCGATCCAACCTGGCGCGCTCGATGTAGGCCAGCACGCGCTCGCGCATCACCGGCAGAAAGGGTTGACTGTCCTGATCCGGCAATGCCGCCAGTCCAGCAAAGCCCGGCAACTGCAGCAGATGACATTGCACACCGTCCTTGCGCATCGCCTCACAGGTCGCGTCCCAGGTGCTGGCCGCCGAATTGAGCCCAGGAATGAACAGCACGGGGCGGCCCTCGCCGCGTACCTCCACCTGCAGGCCGTCTTCGATCTTCACCGCGGACTGCGCCAACGCAGCGACCATCGATAGCAGCACACTTGTCAGCATTCGTTTCATGACTTCGCTCCCAAAATGATCAATCCCCGGTGCGATATCCGGGTGATCCATGCTGGTGTAGCGCTGGGGCGAGGTGGTCCTAAACTACGCGAACGGTCGAAGGCGTCCGTCAGTGGCGCCGCCACACTGCAAATGGCGACCATGGCGCCATGACGCCTGCTGCTTCACTCATCCTCGATGTGCTGCGCCAGCCAGTTCTGCAGGTTGACCTGTTCGATGAGTTGCAACTGGGTCTGCAGCCAGTCGATGGCGGCTTCGCTGTGTTCGAGAAGTTCCTGCAGCAGGTCGCGGCTGACGAAGTCCTGTTCCTCTTCGCACAAGGCGATGGCGGCCAGCAGGGCGGGGCGATGGCCATCCAGCTCCAGCTTCAGATCGGCCTGCAGGCATTCCACCGGGTGCTCGCCGATCAGCAACTTGCCGAGCTGCTGCAGATTGGGCAGGCCTTCCAGAAACAGGATGCGCTCGATCAGTTCGTCGGCTTCCTTCATCACCCGGATCGACTGTTTGTAGCGGTAGTCGTTGAGGCGCTCGAAGCCCCAATGACCGAACAGACGCGCATGCAGGAAGTACTGGTTGATGGCGGTCAGTTCGTTGCGCAGGACGCCGTTGAGCGCCGCGATGATCTTTGCGGATGATTTCATGTCGACCTCACGCTGCCTGTCCGCTGCCGTCGCCCATGCGGCTGGCGAGATAGTTCTCCAGACCGACCAGTTCGATCCGCCGCAACTGCTTTTCGAGGTAGTAGGCGTGGTCGCTTTCGGTGTCTTCCAACTGGGTCACCAGCATGTCGCGACTGACGTAGTCCTGGGCCTTTTCGCAGGCCGCAATCGCCGCCTTCAGTGCCTTGGCGACGGAGTATTCGACCGCCAGATCGGCCTTGAGCATGCCGACCACGTCCTTGCCGACCTTGAGCGGCTCGCGCGTCACCATATCGGGCGTGCCTTCCAGGAACAGGATGCGCTGGATCAGCAGCGTCGCGTGCTCGCGCTCGTGCGCGGATTCGTGCAGCGATTTTTCGGCGAGTTTGTGCAAGCCCATGTCGGCATACATCTCGCCATGAATCAGGTACTGGTCGACGGCCGTCAGCTCGCCCGCAAGCAGGCTGTTGAGGGTGGCAATGATCTTCTTGTCGCCTTTCATGGCGGTCTCCGCGGGCTGGGGTTTGCGGAGCAGTGTGCCCAGCAATACAGGCCCGTACAAGGCATTCGAAAAAATGCAACGGATTCTTGGATGTCATTGATTCGCAATGACTATCCAAGCCGCTGAAAACTCAGGCCAGCAGCTTTCTGGCCTTGTGCAGGGCACGCACCAGGGCGTCGATCTCTTCCACGGTGTTGAAGAAGGCCAGACTGGCCCGCAGCGTGGCGCCGACACCCAGCCATTGCATCAACGGGTGAGCGCAATGCTGGCCCGAACGCACCGCCACACCGTCCAGATCGAGCAGCGTGGCGAGGTCGTGCGCGTGCGCGCCGTCGATGGCGAACGAAATCACGGCGGCTTTGTGGTCGGCCTCGCCAAAGATGCGCAGACCCGGCACCTCACGCAGTCGTGCGGTCGCTTCGCGCAGCAGGAACTGTTCGCGCTCGGCAATCGCTGCCATGCCGATGTCACCGAGGTAATCCACCGCCGCCGCCAGACCGATGAACCCGGCAATGTTCGGCGTGCCTGCTTCGAACTTGTGCGGCGGATCATTGAAGGTCGTGCGCTCGAAACTGACCTCGCGAATCATCTCGCCACCGCCAAAGAACGGCGGCATCGACTGCAGATGCTCGCGCCGCGCCCACAGCGCGCCGGTGCCGGTTGGACCGCAGACCTTGTGCCCGGTGAAGGCGTAGAAATCGCAGCCGATGCTGGCGATGTCCACCGGCATGTGCGGCACCGCCTGCGAGCCATCGACCAGCGTCGCGACGCCATGCTTGCGCGCCATGGCGCAGATGTCGCGAATCGGCGTGATCGTGCCCAGCACATTGCTGACATGGGTCATCGCCAGCAGCTTGACCTGCGGACCGAGCTTGCCGCGCAGATCGTCCAGGTCAATCTCGCCCTGCGGCGTCAACTCCACCGGCAGCAGGCGCGCGCCGACGCGCTCGCACATCATCTGCCAGGGCACCAGATTGGCGTGATGCTCCATGCGGCTGGCCAGCACGATGTCGCCCGCGCGCAAGTTCGGCAACAGCCAACTGTAGGCGACCAGGTTGATCGCATTGGTGGTGCCCGACGTGAACACCAGCTCGTCGCGATGCACATTGAGAAAACGCGCCAGCGTGTCCCGCGCGCCTTCGTAAGCGGCTGTGGCGCGCTCACCCAGCGCATGCACCGCCCGCGCGACGTTGGCGCTGTAGTCGCGGTAGTAAGCGTCGACGGCGTCAATCACGACCTGCGGCTTCTGCCCGGTATTGGCGCTGTCCAGATAGACCAACGGCTTGCCGTGTACCTGCTGACGCAGGATCGGAAAATCGTCGCGCAATGCGCTCCAGTCGGGGGCGGTGTTCATGCCTTGGGGTTCCGCTCGAAGCGGGATTGCAGAACGGGCAGCAGGGATTCGGCCAAGGCGTCGTCCTCCAGCACGTCCAGCACTTCGATCAGGAATGCCTGCATCAACATCGCGCGTGCCTCGGCCTGCGGGATGCCGCGCGATTGCAGATAGAAAAGGGCGCTGTGGTCGAGTTGTCCGACGGTGGCGCCGTGGGCGGCTTTGACTTCGTCGGCGTCGATCACCAGTACGGGCTGGGTGTTCACTTCGGCGCTGTCCGACAACAGCAGATTGCGGTTGCTGAGCTGGGCGTCGGTGCCGTCGGCGCCCACACGGATGTGGATGCCGCCATGAAAGTTCAGCTTGCCGCGCTCACTGGCCAGACCGCGCCAGCGCAGGTCGCAACGCGTGTCGCGGGCGATGTGTTCGACTTGCAGACGACTATCGAGGACACGCTTGCCGTCTGCCAGCATCGCACCGCCGGAAATCACCGCAGCGGCTTCGCCCTGCAGGGAAGCATTCAACTCGTGTCGCGAAAGCGCCGCGCCGAGTTCGAGGTCCACGCGACGATACTCCGCACCCGCCGCCATCACGGCGTCGGTGCGATACAGCAGGGTGGCCTGTTCGCTGGCGCGCTGTTGTCGAACGTGGCGCAGCGCCGCGCCCGGTTTCAGGTGCACATGGCAGAGCGTGTTGTCGAAGTGCGCATGCGCATCGGCGGCGAGTTGGTGTTCGATCACCGTCAGGGCCGCGCCGTGGCGCAGTTCGATCAGATGGCGCAGATGCCAGGCGGCATCGGCCGCTTCGGGCGCACCGATGCTGACCAGATGCAGCGGCGCGGCCTGCTGCACGTTTTCTTCGAGCTGGATCACCGCGCCTTCGACGGCCAGGGCCGCGTTGAGCCGAGCGAAGGTTTCATCCGCCTCGGTGAAGATGCGGCCCAGCCAGGCCACGTCGCGCGGATGGGCCTGATGCAGCAATCGCCCCAACGACTCCACCCGCACGCCTTCCGCCAGCCCGTTGAGATCGCTCAGGCTGCGATCACACCAGCCGTTGACGAAGACGAGGCGCGGGGCCGGAATCTCGGACAACAGGGCGGCATCGATGCTGGCGCCGGTGGCGGCGCGAAACACGCGCTGTGCCATCGGCCGCAGCGGGAAGTAGCGCCAGCGCTCGGCACGCGCGGCAGGCAGATCATCCTGCAACGCGGCGGCAAGCGCCTTGCTGCGCGACTCTGCCAACCCACCGGCGGCACGCAATGGCTCGGGCAAGGCCGTGTAGTGCTGCGCGAGGGAATCCAGCAAGGCGCTCATCACACCGACTCCGGGCTCAAGCGATCCTTGACCCAGGCGTAGCCATGCGATTCGAGCTGCAGGGCCAGTTCGGGGCCGCCGCTTTCGACGATGCGACCGTCGGCCAGTACATGCACCACATCCGGCACGATGTAGTCGAGCAGGCGCTGGTAGTGGGTGATCACCAGGAACGCGCGATCCGGCGAGCGCTGCGCGTTGACGCCATCGGCGACCGCTTTCAAGGCGTCGATGTCGAGACCCGAATCGGTCTCGTCGAGGATGGCGAGCTTCGGCTCCAGTACGGCCATCTGGAAGATCTCGTTGCGCTTCTTCTCGCCGCCCGAAAAGCCCGCATTGACGGCGCGATGTAACAGCTCTTCCTTCAGGCTGAGCACCTGCAGTTTCTGCCGCACCAGCTTGAGAAACTGCATGGCGTCCAGCTCCGCTTCACCACGCACCTTGCGCTGTGCATTCAGTGCGGTGCGCAGGAAGTAGGTGTTGTTCACACCGGGAATCTCGACCGGATACTGGAAGGCCAGAAACACGCCTGCGGCGGCACGTTCTTCCGGTTCCATGCTCAACAGGTTCTGCCCGTTGAACTCGACCGTCCCGGCGCTGACTTCATAGCCTTCGCGCCCGGCAAGCACATGCCCCAGCGTCGATTTGCCTGCACCGTTCGGACCCATGATGGCGTGCAGCTTGCCGGGTTCGAGACGCAGGCTCAGGCCCTTGAGAATTTCGCGCTCACCGGCGCGGACGTGGAGGTTATGGATGTTGAGCATTTGATTGTGTGAATACCTTGAACATGAAGCCATCCAAATTGACCTGTCTTAGGATGAGCGCTCGATTGGCGCTGCATCTATTCAGGCGAAACCGCGTTCGTCGATTGCTGATCCATTTTTGGCGCCTCCTCTTTGTCCTCATCGAAAAGTCGTTGCAACTCCGAAATCGCCCGCATTTTTGTTCTCCAAGCGAAGAACCAAAAAAGCGCCATGATGACGATTACGGCCGTACTTGCGAAACCAAATGCCTCGTACCAACGGCCTGGATCTGAGTCACTCCAGCGCGCTGAAATCAATAGCAATACCGATAGAAGCGAAAATAATCCAACAGACGAGGCGACCTGGTACTGATTCGACCTAGCCAGGTCCGCCTTTGCCAATTCAATTCGAACGAGTTTCTTGTACTTCGATTTATTCATCCCACCGCTCCTTCAAGACTGACTTCCAGCAGCTTCTTCGCCTCCACCGCAAACTCCATCGGCAGTTCCTTGAAGACCTGCTTGCAGAAACCATCGACGATCATCGATACCGCGTCTTCTTCGCCGATGCCGCGCGAGCGGCAGTAGAACAACTGGTCGTCGCTGATCTTCGAGGTGGTGGCTTCGTGTTCGACGATGGCGTCGGCGCGGCGCACTTCGATGTAGGGAAAGGTGTGGGCGCCACAGCGCTTGCCGATCAGCAGACTGTCGCACTGGGTGTAGTTGCGCGCGTTGGCGGCGTTCTTCTCGACTTTGACCAAGCCGCGATAGCTGTTCTGGCCGTGTCCTGCGCTGATGCCCTTGCTGATGATCTTCGACTTGGTGTTCTTGCCGAGGTGAATCATCTTGGTGCCGGTATCGGCCTGTTGCCGATGATGGGTGAGCGCCACCGAATAGAACTCGCCGACCGAGTCGTCGCCACGCAGCACGCAGCTCGGGTACTTCCAGGTGATCGCCGAGCCGGTCTCAACCTGGGTCCAACTGATCTTCGAGTGCGCACCACGGCATTCGCCGCGCTTGGTGACGAAGTTGTAGATGCCACCGACACCGTTCTCGTCGCCGGGATACCAGTTCTGCACCGTGCTGTACTTGATCTCGGCGCGCTCCAGGGTGATCAACTCGACCACGGCGGCGTGCAGTTGATTCTCGTCGCGCTGCGGTGCAGTGCAGCCTTCGAGGTAGGACACGTAACTGCCTTCCTCGGCGATGATCAGGGTGCGTTCGAATTGACCGGTTTCGGCGGCGTTGATGCGGAAATAGGTCGACAGCTCCATCGGACAACGGGTGTTCTTCGGGATGAACACGAAACTGCCATCGGAGAACACCGCCGAGTTGAGCGCGGCGAAATAGTTATCGCCCATCGGCACCACGCTGCCCAGGTATTGCCTGACCAGTTCGGGATGCGCGTGCACGGCCTCGGAGAAGCTGCAGAAGATCACCCCGGCCTCGGCCAGTTCCTTCTTGAAGGTGGTGCCCACCGAGACCGAATCGAACACCGCATCGACGGCAACACCGGCCAGACGCGCCCGTTCATGCAGCGGCACGCCGAGCTTTTCGTAGGTTTCCAGCAGCTTCGGGTCGACCTCGTCGAGCGAGGCGTATTTCTTCTTCGGCGCTGCGAAGTAGCTGATGTCCTGGTAGTCGATGGGCGCGATCTGCAACTTGGCCCAGTCCGGCGGGGTCATGGTCAGCCAGTGGCGATAGGCTTTCAGTCGCCACTCGGTCAACCATTCCGGCTCGTTTTTCTTCGCCGAAATCATCCGCACGACGTCCTCGCTCAAGCCTTTCGGCGCGATCTCGGCTTCGATGTCGGTAATGAATCCCGCCGCGTACTGACGCGACAGGGCGGTTTCAATTTCGCTGCGTTCGGTGGCCATGGGCTGCCTCTCGCTTCAGATGAGGGTGGATGCCAAAGCAGTGTGCGCGGTGCATGTCAGCCACCACTCATCAACTGCAGGGGAATACGGCCACGCACGGGTCGGCTCTTGGCCGACGACAAGGCGGGGGTCTGCAGATCGATCAGCGAGACCGCGCGCAGCGCGTCGACGATGACGTCATTGATGCGCCGCCAGTTGGCGCGGATACCGCATTGATGCTCGATGCCGCATTGGCCTTCGTGACCGCTGCATTCGGTCACCGCCAGGGGGCCTTCCATCGCTTCCACGATGGCGAGCAGGGTGATCTCCTGCGCCGCTCGGGCCAGACGATAGCCGCCGCTCGCACCACGCGTGCTGCTGACCAGTCCCGCCTGTCCGAGCTGCTTCAGAATCTTGGCAACGGTCGGCAATTCCAGCCCGGCGCGCTCGGCCAGGCCGGTCGTGCTGTAGACGCCGTCGGTGCGCTCGGCCAGCACGGTCATCAGCAGCGTGGCGTAGTCGGTGAGCTTGGTGACACGCAGCATGGCGGTGTCCGGAATTAAACAGGACTGAAATTGTACGCTTTGAACAGGGGACCGACAATCGAAGCGATGTGAAGGCGACAAAGGCGATCGGTCCGCCCGTTACACTGTGCCCATGTCCCGCATCCCCGACAGCTTCATCGATGCCCTGCTGGCACGCACCGACATCGTCGAAGTGATTGATGCGCGAGTGAAGCTGCGGCGCGCCGGGCGCGAGTACACCGCCTGCTGTCCATTCCACGACGAACGATCGCCGTCATTCACCGTCAGCCCGACCAAGCAGTTCTACCACTGCTTCGGTTGCGGCGCGCACGGCACCGCGATCAAGTTTGTGATGGAGTACGACCGCCTGGAGTTTCTCGATGCGGTCGAGGAACTGGCTAAGCGGGCGGGCATGGAAGTGCCGCGCGAGGACCGCGCAACGCGCGGCCCGCAGGACGATTTCGCGCCGCTGTATGCGGCCACGCGACAGGCCGCGGACTGGTTTCGACAGCAACTCGGCAACGCCGCATCGGCCAAGGCGTATCTGCAGAAACGCGGCGTGGACGCCGCCACGCAGGCGAAGTTCGAACTGGGATTCGCACCGGGTGGCTGGGACGCATTGCTGAGCGCACTGGGTCGCGATGAGGCGGCTCGGCGCACCTTGGACAAGGTGGGGCTGAGCTCGAAGAACGACGCGGGCAAGGTCTACGACAAGTTCCGCGACCGTCTGATGTTTCCGATCCACGACCGGCGTGGTCGGGTGATCGGTTTTGGTGGCCGGGTGATGGCTGCCGACGAGGGCCCGAAGTACCTCAACTCACCCGAGACACCGCTGTTCCGCAAGGGCCGCGAGTTGTACGGACTGTGGCAGGTCAAGCAGGCGCACGCACGGATTCCGCGATTGATCGTGGTCGAGGGCTACATGGACGTGGTGGCCTTGTTCCAGTACGGCATCCATGAAGCGGTCGCCACCTTGGGTACGGCGACCACGCCGGATCACGCCGAGTTGCTGTTCCGCAATGCCAGCGATGTGTATTTCTGCTTCGACGGCGACCGCGCCGGACGCGCGGCGGCGTGGAAGGCGCTGGAAGCGGCATTACCGCGCATGCGCGATGGTCGGCAGGCATTCTTTCTGTTTCTGCCCGAGGGCGAAGACCCGGACAGTCTGGTCCGCAAGGAGGGCGCGGAAGGCTTTGATCAACGCCTTAAATCCGCCCTGCCGCTGTCGACGTTCTTCTTCAACGAGATGAGTCGGGACATCCAGCTCGATGCACTGGATGGCCGCGCACGACTGGCCGAGCGCGTCCGACCGCTGCTGCAGAGCGTGCCGGATGGCGCATTCCGCGATCTGATGTGGCAGCGACTGAACGAGCTGACTGGCCTAACTCAGCAAGCACCGCGCGAAGTCAACGAAACGCGGCGCAACGCACCCGTGCGCGGCAGCCACGGCACGCGCCGTTCGATGGTGCGGATCGCCATCGAGCTGCTACTGCAACGCCCGCCGTTGGCACAGCGCATTGCGCCGCCTTACGTGTTCGCGCATCTGGATCAGCCCGGCGTGCCACTGCTGATTGCATTGCTGGACCACTGCCGCGCGCGACCGGAAATTCATACCGGCGCCTTGCTGGAAGCCTGGCGCGACAGTCCGGATTTGGCCGCACTGACCAAGCTCGCCACCAACGACGTGCTGACCCCGGACAGCGGCCTGGAAGCCGACTTCGATGGCGCGCTGCGGGGTCTGGAACTGGCCGCACTGGAACAGCGCGAGCGCGCCTTGCAGGAACGGGTCCGCGAAGTAGGCCTGAGCGGATTGAGCGCCACTGAAAAGGAAGAGCTGCGCGTGTTGCCGCAACTCAAGGCTGTCCGTCGCCTGCGCGACTGAAAGCGTGCCGGTATCGCTCAACGTTTGCAGATCTGCTGCAGGAACTCTTCGGCGGGCAACGCAGGACTGTAGAGGAAGCCCTGATAGGTGTGGCAGTTGCGTTGTTGCAGCCACTCCAACTGGTGCTGACTCTCGACGCCCTCGGCGACGATGTCCATGCCCAGCAGATGGCAAAGACTGATGACCAGTTCGGCAATCGGCGTGCCGCTGTCCAGCGCCGCGATGAAGGAGCGGTCGATTTTCAATGCGCTGAAGGGATAGCGCTGCAGGTAAGCGAGATTGGAGTAACCCGTACCGAAGTCGTCGATGGCCAGACGGAAACCCAAGCCGCGAAGCCCATCGAGGGTAGCGACGGTGCGTTCATCATTGCCGAGCAACATCGACTCGGTGACTTCCAGTTCCATCTTCCCGGCATCGCAACCGGTCTGGCGAAGCACATCGCGGCAGGTCTCCAGCAGATTGGGACTATGGAACTGCATCACCGACAGATTCACTGCGATTCGCAAAGTGCAGCCCGCCTCGGCCCAGCGTACCTGCTGCCTTGCCGCTTCCATCAGCACCCAGTCACCGATGGCATCCATCAGACCGCACTCTTCGCAGATCGGGATGAAGACGCTCGGTGGCACCTGATCGTGGCCAGGTCGATTCCAGCGCAACAGCGCCTCGGCACCGACCACGGCATTGCTGCGGATATCGAGTACCGGCTGGTAGTGCAGTTCGAACTGCTTACGCTGCAAGGCGTGGCGTAACTCGTTTTCGAGTGCCAGTCGCGTATTGGCGATGCGGGTCATGTCCTGATCGAACCAGGCCATGCGATCACGGCCACCGTCCTTGGCGCGATACATCGCCAGATCGGCATGGCGCATCAGGGTGTGAATATCGTGGCCGTTGTCGGGGAACACGCAGATGCCCAGCGACGCGGTGACCTGCACGTCGGTATCGGCGACTTCGACACTGCGACCCAACACCCGCAGCAAGCGCTGTGCGAGCTGGGCGACATGTTCGCGAATGTCCGGCGATTCGATCAGGACCAGAAACTCATCGCCGCCAAGACGTGCCACCAGGTCCTTGTCGCGCAGTTCCGCTCGCAAGCGTTCCGCCATCATCACCAGCAACTGGTCGCCAGCCGCGTGGCCGAGTGAATCGTTGATGTTCTTGAAGCGGTCCAGATCGATGAAGATCAGCGCGGCCGCACTGCCCCGGTCGCGAATCGCGTCCAGCCGTTCCTGATAGCGATGCAGCACAAACTGACGATTCGGCAGTGCGGTCAGCGGATCGTGATGGGCGAGGTATTGCGCGCGCGCTTCCGCGCGCTTGAGATCGCTGATGTCGACTTCGCTGACCAGACAGGCCACCTGCCCGCTCGCCGGGTCGACGCATTGCTGCGCCGATATGTCGTGCCATCGCTCTCCCTGCGCGGTGCGTACCCGCGCGACCAGACGCGCGCGACCGCGCTGCTTCAACTGTTGAAACAGGCTGCGCGCGTCGATGGGGTCGACAAATCGCCGCACGCCGCGCTCCCACAGATCGAAGCAGGACTCACGCGCCGCCGGGTTGCGGTACAGCCCGCGCGCATGCCGGTTGTAGAGCGTGATCATCACCGGCGTATGGATCAGCGCATCGGCGCTGCGCAGGTTCTCCGGGTCGATCCGGTGCTCGCCAAGCACCTCGCACAGCAGCGCCATGCGACCGTCCGACAGGGGAAATCCGCTGAACACCAGGCGCAAGGTGTGCGGTACGCCCAGCGGGTAGATCGTCCACACCTCGCTGAAGCTGATGTCGTGATCGATGATGTCTTGCTGGTGCTGGCGCAAACGCGCCGCGACGGCCGGTGACATGTCGGACTGCATGTCGCGGGCGCGCAGCGCGTCCAGCGTCGTCGCATGCCAAAGCCCGAGCGCCGTGTCGTTGGCCCAGTGGATGCGTCCGTTGTCGACGTCGAATACCCACAGCGCCTGGCTCAGACGCCCGAGCACCAGCAAGCGTGGATCAACCGCCGCAGGCACGATCACCGACGCCGCAAACGAAGCCCATCTGATGACTGCGCGCCGCCATGCCCTGCATAGTTGATTTGTCCGTTATGGAAATTAGGAGTGGATGCCATGCAATTGACTTGCCAATGGCTCAACCGCGCCATTGGATTTCACCGATGTGAATCAGGGATGGCGCGCTGTCAACAAATCGGCACCGGGCGCGGCGGCCTCTTCCGGTAGCGGTTTGCGCTGCAGGCGAACGAGTTGCCAAGCACTGACGGCCAGCCCGCTGGCCAGAACGGCACCGCCAATGAAAACGCTGATCGAACCCAGACTGGCCAACAGCTTATGGGTCCAGACAAAGACCACATCGCCACCGCGATACACCACGGTATCGATGACCGCCTTGGCCTTGTAGCGCGACTCGCGGTCCACGCGGGTGTAGACCGTTTCCCGCGCCGGCTTGGCCAGCGAGAACTCGCCGGAGCGGGTCAGCACCTGCACGACGGCAACCAGCATCGGCAAGGGCGCGGCGGCCAGGATGCAGTAACCCAGCAGAATCAAGCCCGCAGGGATCAGCAACAGCGGTGCGATACCGAAGCGAACCAGCAAATAGCGGGTCAGCAGCATCTGCACGCTGATCGTGGTCAGGTTGATCGCCAGATCGATCATGGCGTAGTAGCTGGTGCGCGCTTCGGCGCTATCGAAGGCCGTTCGCGCGATCGCGGCCTGCTCGTTGTAAAGCAACGTTCCCACGCCCACGCCGAAAAACATCAACGCGGCCATGGCGCGCAATACCGGGCGCTGCCAGATCAAGCGCAGCCCGGCCAGTATGCTGCCGCCCATGGCTTGCTCATCGTCATGTCCATGGCGTTCGATCTCGCGGGCGCGCGCAAACGGCGCGAGTTTGACGATACACAGCAGGCACAGCGTCAGCAGGCTCGCCGAGACCAACAGCAGATTGGCGACGCCGACCTGATTGACCAGGCTGCGGGTAATGATCGGCCCAAGGAAACCACCCAAGGTGCCGCCGACACCGATATAGCCGTACAGACGTCGCGCGTCCTCATTGCGGAACACATCCGCCATGTAGCTCCAGAACACGCTGACGGCAAACAGGTTGAACACCGCGACCCAGATGAAGAAGGCCGCACTGCGCCAGGCGAAGTCGTGATGGAAGGCCCAGTAGAAAAAGCCCAGACAGGCGATGAAGACCGCATAGACCACCGGCAGGAACACACGGCGCGGAAAGCGGCTGACCAGAGCACCATAGATCGGCTGCAGCAGCAACATGACGATGAAGGTGCCGGAAAACAACCACTGCAGGTTCTGCGTCGAACCCAGCGCATCACGCACCGGCCGCAGCACGTAATAGGCGGTCAGCAACAGAAAGAAGTACAGAAATGACCAAAGAAAAGCGGGCGATTCCAGTTCGGCCAACCAGCCGCGAAATCCCGTCAGCGGCAACGCTGAGGCTTGAGCATCGGAAGACTTCATCAAAACGGACCCGCGACCTGGCTGGCGCGCACGTTACCGCAAGTCACCGATACGCCGCGACCGTGCGGGCCGAGCAATTGCTCTATCGACGCGTTCCAGCATGCGGCTAGGAGCCTGCGCGACAGAAACGATCGAGGCGAAAAGTCGGCTGCGCGAGGACAGATTTTCGACGATTCGCCGGTCCATAGCACGGCTATGGGCCAAGAATCGGCGGAAATAGTGGCCCTCGCAGTCGGCTTTTCCGACCGGTCGGCTTCTGCCGCGCAGGCTCCTGGATCGCTGCCGCCCCCGCGCAGCGCAAACAGCAGGATGTTCTCGTGTTCGACTACCTCATCGTCGGTGCTGGTTCGGCGGGTTGCGTGCTGGCCAATCGGCTATCCGAAACCCATCGCGTACTGCTGCTGGAAGCCGGCCCCCGTGACTGGCACCCATTCATTCACATGCCGGCGGGGCTGGCCAAGTTGGTGGGACAGAAGAACGCCAACTGGGACTACCACACCGAACCCGAAGCCGAACTGCAACAACGTCGCCTCTGGTGGCCGCGTGGCCGCGTACTGGGCGGCTCCAGCTCGATCAACGCGATGTGCTACATCCGCGGACATCAACGCGATTACGACGAGTGGGCGGCGCACGGTGCCGAAGGATGGGACTGGGCAAACTGCCTTCCTTACTTCAAGCGCGCCGAAGACAACACGCGTGGACCCGATGCCGCGCACGGCGTCGGTGGTCCGCTGGGCGTCAGCGATCTGCGCTACACCAATCCCTTGTCGCACGCCTTTCTGGCCGCCACACGCAGTCGAGGATGGCCGAGCAACGCCGATTTCAATGGCGCGCAACAGGAAGGCTTCGGTTTTTATCAGGTGACCCAGCGCGACGGCAGACGCTGTTCGACGGCGCAGGCCTACCTGCGCCCGGTGCGCGAACGCGCGAACCTGCAGGTCCATACCGGTGCCCAAGTGCTTGGTTTGCTGATCGAGCAGGGTCGCTGTGTTGGCCTGCGCTATCGCTGGCGCGGCGCCGAACATCAAGTCCGCTGCGAACGCGAGGTGCTGCTGTCGGGCGGCGCGCTCAATTCACCACATTTGCTGATGCTGTCGGGGATTGGCCCGGCCGATCACCTGCGCACACAGGGCATCGCGGTACAGCACGACCTGTCCGGCGTCGGCCAGAACCTGCAGGACCATCTGGACGTCTGCACGCTCACCCAGGCGCGCAGCAAAGTCAGCTACGACCGCCTCAGCGACGTCGCCGTCGCCCTGCAGTACTACTTGACGAAGCAAGGTCCCGGCACCTCGAACATCGCCGAAGCAGGCGGCTTTTTGCGCAGTCGGCTGGCGGAAGACGAACGCCCCGACCTGCAGTTCCACTTCGTCCCTGCGCTGCTCGATGACCACGGTCGCAACCGCCTTCCGGGCTGGGGCTACACCGTACACGCCTGTTACCTGCGCCCCCGCAGTCGCGGTGAATTGCGCCTCGGCTCAGCCAATCCGCTCGACAAGATCCGCATCCATGCACGCTATCTCAGCGATGCCGACGGTATCGATCTCGCGCGCCTAGTGGAGGCGGTCAAACTGTCTCGCGAACTGTTGTCGCAGAGCGACTTCGATGCACATCGTGCACACGAGTTGTTTCCCGGCGAAGCTGCACAATCCGATGCCGAGTTAATCGAGTTCATCCGCCGAAAAGCCGAGTCGATCTATCACCCGATCGGCACCTGTCGCATGGGTCACGATGCGATGGCCGTGGTCGATCCCGAGTGTCGCGTGCATGGCATCGACGGATTGCGTGTGATCGACGCCTCGGTGATGCCCACCCTGATTGGTGGCAACACCAATGCGCCGGTGATCATGATCGCGGAGCGGATGGCGGAGCGGATGGCGAGGAACTGATCCGCCGACATCTCGGTCGGTTCCCGCCGGTTGCGGTGCCATCGTGTCAACGTGAGCCGAAGCCCAAGAAGCTCTCGACACTCCGTTGCAAGGAAAGCTCAGTTCCGGTTTGGCAACACGGGATCGCGTTTGGCATTCGGCGTTGCCTCGCCCGACGCAGGATTGGCGATAACATGATCGGCGATGTCAAAGACTGCGCTGGCGACCTGCCCGAACAGCATCAGCAACAACCCGATTCCAATCGACAGCAAGGGTTGCGCCTTTCCTGTAAAGCTCGTGGTGATTGAAGCAAGCAAGAGAATCGCCGCCAGCAGAATCACCAGTGCCCCAAGTCTCGAAACGATGACGGCGAGCATTCGCCCCATCGCGTATCGGGTAGATCGCGTTGCTGCGCTCATCGGAAGTCCCTTCCAAAAATCACTGTTCAGTGGCTGCCTTCAGAACAGGTTCTGCTGTCACCCTCGCCGCTTCAATCGAATCAGTGCCGAGATGTCGTCGTCGCCGTAGCCTTCTTCCATCAGCTGAGCGTAGTCGGTGAGCGATTTCTGGATGATGTCGCGGCGGGTGCCTGCGGCTTGCGCCATGGCGTCGACGATCTTCAGGTCCTTGTGCAGCAGGGCCAGTTTGAAGCCGACCTTGAACTCGTCGCGCAGCATGGTCGGGCCGCGCTTTTCGAGGAACCAGCTTCCCGCCGCGCCGGCGCCGAGTGTGGGCAGCAGTCGCTCGGGATCGAGGCCGAGTTTTTCGCCCAGTGCCAGGCCTTCGCTGACCGCATGCGCGATGCCGGCGACCAGCACTTGATTGACCGCCTTGGTGGCCTGTCCGGCTCCGACCTCGCCCATGTGGGTGATGCGCAGGCCATAGGCTTGCAGTGCCGCCTGTGCCTTGTCGAGATCACTCTCGCTGCCGCCGACCATGATCGACAGCTTGCCGTTGATGGCGCCTTCGACGCCGCCGGAGACCGGCGCGTCGAGAAAGCCGATGCCCTTGACGGCGAGGCGTTTCGCGGCGCTCTGTGCAGTAGTGCTGGACACGGTGCTGTGATCAATGACGACACTGCCGGGGCGAAGGACTTCGGCCAAGGCGTCGACATTGGCCAGCACGTCCGCGTCGGCGGTGACGCACAAGGCCACGACATCGCAGTCGGCGAAGTCCTGTTCGCTGTGCGCCGCGCGAACGCCCAGTTCGCTCGCCAAGGCCTCTGCCTTGTCGACGCGGCGATTGCCGACCACGGTAAGCAGGCCGCGCGCGGCCAGATGACCGGCCATCGGGCGTCCCATGGCGCCCAGTCCAATGAATCCGCAACGAAGTGATGACATGTCGATGGCTCCGTAAGTGCAGGTGCGAAGTGTATCGATGCGCGCGGCGCGCTAGGCTTGCGCGCTTCTCCACCATCGGATTTGTCGCATGCGCATCTGTGTCTATGCCGCCTCCAGCGGCCAGTGTGATCCGGCCTACCACGCGGCCGCGTATGCCGTGGGTCAGCACATCGCCCGCGCAGGTGCGACGCTGGTGTATGGCGGCGGCTCGGCCGGTTCGATGGGCGCGGTGGCCAATGGCGCACTGTCCGAAGGCGGCGAGGTGATCGGCATCCTGCCGCGCTTCATGGCCGATCTGGAATGGGGTCATCCCGGTTTGACGCGCTTGGAACTGGTCGAGGACATGCGCGAGCGCAAGCATCGTTTGCTCACCGATTCGGATGCGGTGGTGGCCTTGCCCGGCGGTTGCGGCACGCTGGAGGAACTGTTCGAAGCGATCACCCTGAAGCGGCTGGGGCTGTACTTCAACCCGATCCTGCTGCTCAACACGCGAGACTTCTACACGCCCTTGCAGGCCTTCATGCAGCAAGTCATCGATCAGCGCTTCATGAATCCCGAACACGCCGCGATGTGGCAATTGGTGGCGCAGCCCGAACAGGTGATGGAAGCGATTGCCTCGGCACCCAGCTGGGGCCCGAATGCGCGCGAGCTGGCCGTGGTGCGACCGGGTTAGACCTACTCCCAACCGAGGGAACGACCCGTCGACATCGCACGCTACAGCGCGAGGCATTGGGTGTCGTCCCCGTCCGCCGCGTTCGGCGCGTGTCCTCTGCACCGTCCTCTTTGCGCTTGTCTGGCTATCGGTCTGGTGGAGGAAGTGCGATGCGCAGAATCGTGATGGCAGGAATCAGCATGCTGGGGCTCGGGTTTTTTACCACGGCTCAGGCGGGAACGGTGGGCATCTGGCCCGGAAGCGGAAGTTGCAGCACGACCTTGCAGGCCTGCATCAACGCGCAGGGTGCTGGCGGTGCGGTGGAGATCGCCACCGAAACGCCGATCGCGGAAAACATCACGCTGCCGATCCAGATGAGCCTGCGTCCTTACCGCGCCTGGATCACACCGGAGTTTGCGCCGGGCTTCGGCATCACGGGAAATTTCTCCGGGCCGTTTCCCTCGCCGGTGATGATCAGTCTGTCCGGCATCAAGCTGAGCAATGCCAAGGTAGCCTTGTACGCATCAAGCTCCACCGATGTCACCTTCGACATTTCGAAGATGGTGGTCGTAAGCACCAGCAACACGGCGGCGGGCATTGATATCGACTTGTCAGGCAGCGGCAACCAGACGGTGCGGATCAGCGAGAACCAACTGGATGTGGCGACACCAGGCGTTTTCGATGCAGCGATTAACGTGGCGGTGCACGGGGTTTCGGCATCTACTGCGGTGGAGATTGCCTACAACCAGATTCGCGCCGCAGCACCTGGCAGTGGCTGGGGCATCGTCGCCGAAACCGGCGGCGGCGCAACGTCCGAGTTCCGCATCTTTGCCAACAAGGTGAACGGGGACTTTGCACGCGACAGCATTTCGGTGCTTGAGGGGCTGTTCTCGTCCACGCCGTCAACGGTAAATGCCTGGGTCTTCGGCAACATGCTGGTGGGTGGCTCGCAGCGCTTTGGCGGGCTCAGTTTCACCACGGCATACGGCAACATCGTGGCGCGTGCGGTCAACAATACGATTGTCGACGGTTCCGGCCTGACGGTGACGCACTGGGGCGGCAACACGCCCCCCTCCGATGGCGAGACCTCCGGCTGGATCGAGAACAATCTGATCGCGTTCAATCGCTTCGGACTGCAGAACAATCCGTCGGTGGGTGGAACCGCCAGCAACGACTACAACCTGCTGTGGCAGAACGAATCGGCCGGGCTGCACACGCCCGGGACGCACGACGTCAATGCCGATCCGCTGTTGGACAGCCGCCACCGCCCGCGTTTGACCAGCGGTTCGCCCGCGCGGGATGCGGGCGATGGATTCATCCATCTATTCCAAGGCGGTGGTTTGCCCTTTGTGGATGGCGATGGCCTGCGGCGTCTTGCCGGCAGCGCCGTGGATATCGGTGCCTCGGAGTACGGGCACGATTTCGCCCTCAGTCGCGACAACGCCAGCGGTACGCACAGCAGCTTTGCGCTGGGCGTCAGCCGCTGGAACGACAATGCTGCCCAGCGCCTGTTTGCGACGGTGAACTTCGAACAAGGCAGTACTTCGGTCGCCTTCCCGCTGAACATGGCCTACTTCGACCAGTGGTTTGCCACCAGTGCGAACGGCAGCAACCTGCCGAGCAGTTCAAGTCGACTCGCGCTGAACGTGTTCGCGCCATCGGCCACATCGACCTCGCAAGGCGTCTTCCAGCATCTCGCCAATGGCAGCAACACGCTGGACGAGGTCAGCCAGATCAACTGGTCGACGATCAATGGCGATGCCGATGCCTTCATCCTGTTCCAGCAGTCCACGGCGTTCGGTCTGACCTTTACGCCCGACCCGGTGGTCCTGAGCTATGTCGGCACGCGCTGGAATCTGGTGACAGCGGCGGGGATTCCGTTCAACTACGGCGGTTCTGGAACGTCCTGGAACCTCTACAGCCAGCCACGCAGTGCGCAGGCGTTCACGGTGACCGCCGATGCCAGCAATCGAAACGGGTCAACCGTCCTGTATCTGGATCATCCGCTACTGAACAACCAGCCCTGCGCACAGATTCAGGTCAGTGCGCTGGCCAGCGCAGACAGCGGTGGCAGCGTATTCGATGTCGACTATGACGCGACCTTCGGGCGCCACTTCCTGTTCTCCGACCTCGGCAGTTTCGCCGACGGAAAGCAATACAACGTGCTGGTGCTGGCGCCGCAAATCGACGCCTGCAGCGGCGAGTTTCCCTTGTTTACCGATGGCTTCGAGGATTGATGGTGGCAGCGGGGCGCTCCGGACGGGTGCGCTCCGCTGACTGCTCAATCGCTGCTGTCGCCACCGCCGGAACTGTCGCCGCCGCTCGCATCGTCAAAGCCGAAGCTCATCTCCATGCCGCTGCTGTCTGCGGCATCGTTGTCGGTCGGACGCGAAGCCCCTTCACTGTAGGTCACCGGACCGGGACGGCCCTTCTTGTTCGGCAGCAAGGCGGTGAGTTCCTCGACCTCGGCACACATCTGCGCGCGCCGCGCTTCGGGCACCTGTTGCCAATGGCAGCCGAGCAAAGCGCCTTCCAGCGCGTAGAGCAGATTCAGGCTCGGTTTGAAACCCGCGCGCTTGACCTTCATGAAGGCACCGACGGCACCGGCCGCCACCAGATCGTCCTGGCTGCGAATACCCACCTGACGCAACCAGGCCGCCGACTTCGGGCCGACGTTGGACAATTTGCCCTGACTCATCGCAAGGACTCCAGATAGATGGCGGCGAGGGTTTCCAGTCCTTCCACGTCGACCGCGTGAAAGCGTTCAACGACGGGACTGTCGATGTCGAACACGCCGATCAGCTCGCCGTTCTTCACCAGCGGCACCACGACTTCGGAGCGGGAAGCGGAATCGCAGGGAATGTGACCGGGAAACGCATCCACATCCGGCACCACCTGAGTCTGCCGCGTGCGTGCCGCCGCACCGCAAACACCGCGGTCGAGCGCGATGCGCACACAGGCCGGATGGCCCTGAAACGGTCCAACCACCAGTTCCTTGCCATCGAAGAAATAGAAGCCCAGCCAGTTCACATCCGCCAACGCGTGATAGGCCAAAGCACTCAGGTTGGCGGCGTTGGCGATGCGGTCGTGCTCGCCCTGCAGCAGGGCACGGGCTTGCTCGGCCAGACTGGCCCACTGTTGTTCCGGGCTGCCGTGCAAGGCAGTCGCAATAAACATGCTTGAACATCCTGCGTGCAAGGGAATGTGGCAGTTTAGCAGTGCCTGACTTCGCCGCCGCAGACGCTCGGGTTAGGCTTGTCGGGTGCACAGTGACAGGGAGAAGGGTCGTGACGGGTTGGCGTTGTTTTGTGACGGGTACCGATACCGGCGTGGGCAAGACGCATGCCTCCCTGGCCCTGCTGCACCAACTGCGGCGCACGCATGGCTCGGCCTTCGGCATGAAGCCGGTCGCCAGCGGTGCCGATCAACGCAAGCAGGGCCTGCGCAATGCCGACGCGATGGATCTGCAGTCGGCCAGCCAGCCGCGACCGGAATACGACTGGGTCAATCCGTATTGCCTGCGCGAACCCACGGCGCCGGAGATCGCCGCCCGTCTCGAACAGGTGCAGATTGATCTGCGCGGCATCGTTTCCGCTTATGCGCAGTTGTCGACCTTGTCGCCGCAGGGTGTGGTCGAAGGCGTGGGTGGCTGGATGGCACCGCTGAGCGCCGAGCTGATGCAGGCCGACGTCGCCCGCGCGCTCGGGTTGCCGGTGGTGCTGGTGGTGGGCATGCGCCTCGGTTGCATCAGCCACGGCCTGCTGACGGCGCGTGCCATTCGTGCCGATGGCCTGCCGTTGCTGGGCTGGATCGCCAATGACATCGATCCCGACCTGGCCCACGCCAACGCCTATTTCGACACCCTGCAGCAGCGCCTGGACCTGCCTTGCCTGGGGCGCTTGCCGCATGGTCATCCGGCGCACCTGTGCGAGCTGACGCTGCCGACGTGAAAACCGTGCGTCGCTTGTGACGCCTTCGCCCATCACGGCAAAGTGGTTTGACGCGTCGCAGCAGGCGTGATGTGGTACGGCTTCGTCCTTGCACGGACGATTGAACGCGCCAGCCACACCCCGCGAAAGGCCCGCAAGCGTATGAGCGAACAACCGACTGCCCCAACGATGAATCCTGTCAGCGCCCCCACGCTGTTCGATCCGCAACTCGAACACGATGGCTGTGGCTTTGGCCTGATTGCCCAACTCGATGATCAACCGCAGGCCGAAATCGTGCAGGCCGGGCTGGATGCCCTGGCTCGCATGACCCATCGCGGCGCGGTGGCGGCGGACGGCGAATCCGGCGACGGCTGCGGCGTACTGATTCGCCGACCGGATGCCTTCCTGCGCGCATTGGCCGAGGAGTGTGGCTTTCATCTCGCGCCGCTGTGTACCGCCGGTCTGGTGTTTCTGCCGCATGACGAGGCGGATGCGGCGCAGTGCCGCGCGGAACTGAGCAAGCAGCTGGAAGGCTGTCACGCCCGCGTCGCCGGTTGGCGCGTGGTGCCGGTCAATCCCTCCGCTGCCGGACCACTGGCGCGAGAGGGACTTCCACGCATCGAGCAAGTGTTCGTCAACGCCGAACGCGGCGAGGATTCGGCCAGCTTCAATCGTGGCTTGTTCCTGGCACGTCGGCGCGCCGAGATGGCCTTGTCCAAGGTGCGCGACTTCCATGTGGTGACGCTCGCCGAGCACAGCATCAGCTACAAGGGCATGGTCATGCCCGAGCGCCTGCGCGAGTTCTACCCGGACTTGCTGCATCCCAAGCTGGCCAGCTCGGTGGTGGTCTTCCATCAGCGTTTTTCCACCAACACCATGCCGCGCTGGCCCCTTGCGCAGCCATTCCGCTATCTCGCGCACAACGGCGAGATCAACACCATTCGCGGCAATCGCTTCTGGGCCCGTGCGCGCGGCAAGCGCATGCGCTCGCCCTTGATCGATTTCCGCGAACTCGACCCGCTGGTGTCCATTGACGGATCCGATTCGGCCAGCCTCGACAACATGCTCGAAGTGTTGCTGGTCGGCGGTCTCGATCCGCTGCAGTCGATGCGCATTCTGGTCCCACCCGCATGGGAAAACGTCGACGGTCTGGACCCCGATCTTCGCGCCTTCTACGAGTACTTCGCGCTGCACATGGACCCGTGGGATGGTCCGGCAGGCATCGTGCTGACCGATGCGCGCTACGCCGCCTGCTCACTGGATCGCAACGGCCTGCGCCCGGCGCGCTGGGCCTTGTCGACCGACCGCCGTCTGGTGATTGCCTCCGAAGCGGGCGTGGTCGATTGGCCCGCCAAGGACATCGTCGCCAAAGGTCGTCTTGGACCCGGCGAAATGCTGGCAGTCGATCTGCATCGCGGCGAGTTGCTGGACACCGCGCGGATCGACGAAATCAACGCCTCGCGGGCGCCGTTCAAGCGCTGGCTGAAGCAGGGCGTGAAGTATCTGCAGACCGATCTGATCGATCCGCGCCTCGCGGCCGAGCCGATGCCGCACGAGGAATTGCTGACCCATCAGAAAATGTTCAACCTCACCGCCGAAGAGCGCGACACCGTGCTCAAGGTGCTGGCCGAAACCGAAGCCGAGGCCATCGGTTCGATGGGCGACGACACGCCCTTGCCGCTGCTGTCGAGCCGCGTGCGTTCCCTGTACGACGCCTTCCGGCAAGCCTTCGCGCAGGTCACCAATCCGCCGATCGACTCCTACCGCGAACGGCTGGTGATGAGTTTGCACACGCAGATTGCGCGCGAGAGCAATCTGTTCGAGTTGAATCCGGCCTACGCGCGTCAGGTGATGGTCAACTCGCCTGTGCTGTCGCAGCGCAAGTTCCTGCAGATTCTGGGCATGCGCGAAGAGGGCGTCGACTCGGTCATCATCGATCTCAACTACCCCGAATCCGAAGGTCTGGAAGCCGCACTGGAACGCGTCTGTCGCGAAGCCGAAGCGGGCGTGCTGGATGGTCGACTGCTGGTCGTGCTGAGTGATCGTAACGTGCGTCCCGGCCATCTGCCGATCCACGCGCTGATGGCGGTCGGTGCGGTGCATCAGCATCTGGTCGCAAAGGGCCTGCGCACCGACTGCAACATGCTGGTCGAAACCGCGACGGCGCGCGATCCGCACCACTTCGCCTGTCTGATCGGCTATGGCGCGACCGCGATCTATCCGTATCTGGCCTATCAGACCATCTTCGATCTGGCCCGCAGCATGGACCCGGAAGCGCGCAGTGCCGAGCACCGCGAACTGGGTCGCGCGTATCGGCGTGGCATTCGCGTCGGTCTGTTGAAAATCCTCTCGAAGATGGGCATCAGCACCATCGCCAGCTATCGCGGCGCCGCGCTGTTCGAAATCGTCGGACTGGACGAAGCCATCGTGAAGCGTTGCTTTGCCGGCACGCCCAGCCGTGTCGGTGGCCCGTGCTACGCGGCACTGGAAGCCGATCAGCAACAACTGGCCGCGCGCGCCTTCAACCCGGCGCTCGATCTCGAAGCAGGCGGCCTGTTCAAGTACATCCACGGCGGCGAATACCACAGCTACAACCCGGACGTGGTCAGCGCGCTGCAGACCGCCGTGCTGACCGGATCGCAGGACGACTGGATGGTGTTTGCCAATCTGGTCAACGGGCGCGATCCGGCCATGCTGCGCGATCTGCTGGAACCACGCTGGGACACCTGTACGCCGGTGCCGCTGGACGAGGTCGAGTCGATGTCCAGCATGGTCAAGTCCTTCGACTCGGCGGGCATGAGCATGGGCGCGCTGTCGCCCGAAGCGCATGAAGCCCTGGCCATCGCCATGAATCGGCTCGGCGGGCGCAGCAATTCCGGCGAAGGCGGCGAAGACCCGGCGCGTTACGGCACCGAGAAAATGTCGCGCATCAAGCAGGTGGCCTCGGGCCGCTTTGGCGTCACGCCCGAATACCTGGTCAATGCCGACGTGCTGCAGATCAAGGTCGCGCAAGGCGCCAAGCCGGGCGAAGGCGGACAATTACCCGGTCACAAGGTCAACGAACTGATCGCGCGGCTGCGCTACGCCAAGCCCGGTATCGGCTTGATCAGTCCGCCGCCGCATCACGACATCTACTCCATCGAAGACCTGGCCCAGCTCATCTACGACCTCAAGCAGGTCAATCCACGCGCGCTGATTTCGGTGAAGCTGGTCAGTCATGCAGGCGTCGGCACCATCGCTGCCGGTGTCGCCAAGGCGGGTGCCGATCTGATCACCATCTCGGGCTACGACGGCGGTACCGGAGCCAGTCCGCTGACCTCGATCAAGTACGCGGGCGGACCGTGGGAACTCGGCCTGAGCGAAGCGCATCAGGCGCTGTCGGCCAATGGTCTGCGCGACCGCATCATTCTGCAAACCGACGGCGGCTTGAAGACCGGGCTCGACGTGTTGAAAGCGGCCTTGCTGGGCGCCGACAGTTTCGGCTTCGGCACCGCGCCGATGATCGCGCTGGGCTGCAAGTACCTGCGCATCTGCCATCTCAACAACTGCGCAACCGGCGTCGCCACCCAACATCACGTCCTGCGCCAGAAGCATTTCAAGGGTCTGCCCGAACAAGTGATGGCCTACTTCGTCGGCGTGGTCGAAGAATTGCGCGGCTACATGGCCAAGCTCGGCATCCGCACCCTGAAGGAACTGGTCGGGCGCACCGATCTGCTGCAGCAAACCCAGGGCCTGGGTGGACGGCGCCAGCGCATCGACCTGCGCGCCCTGCTGTCGCCCGCGCCCGAGCCACCGGCGGCCGCGTGTTGTCCCGGCAAACCGACGCGCGAGAGCAACGCCCTGCAGCAAGCGCTGCTGAACCAGGTCGGACCGGCCATCCGCGCGGGCAGCGGTGGCGACTTCCAGTTCGCGGTCAGCAACGTGCATCGCGCCGTGGGCACCGCGCTGTCCGGCCTGATTGCGGAAACCCATGGCAATACCGCGATGAGTAGCTCGCCGGTTCGTCTGCACCTGCAAGGCAGCGTCGGACAGAGTTTCGGTGCCTTCAATGCAGGCGGTCTGGAGTTGCGTCTGACCGGTGAAGCCAACGACTACGTCGGCAAAGGCATGGCGGGTGGATTAATCACCGTCGCACCACCCGCCGATGCGCGCTACGAAGCGCGCCAGTCGGCCATCCTCGGCAACACCTGTCTGTATGGCGCGACCGGTGGCGAACTGTTCGCGGCGGGCACCGCCGGGCAGCGCTTTGCGGTGCGTAACTCCGGCGCCACGGCGGTGGTCGAAGGCGTTGGTGATCACTGCTGCGAATACATGACCGGCGGCGTGGTCTGCGTGCTGGGCAATACCGGTCTCAACTTCGGTGCGGGCATGACCGGCGGCTTCGCCTATGTGCTCGATCTGGATCGCGGCTTCGTGGATCGCTACAACCACGAGCTGATCGACCTCAACCGCATCTCGCTGGAAGGTCTCGAAGCGCACATGCAGCATCTGCGCGGGTTGATCCTGCGCCACGTCGAACTGACCGGCAGCGCCTGGGGCGCCGAGATTCTGGATGACTTCCGTGGCTATCTGCCGCGCTTCTGGCTGGTCAAACCAAAAGCTGCCGGTATTTCTTCTCTGGTCGACGCACTGCGGAGGGCCGCATGAAACGCAACCCCGTGCATTTTTTGTCTGCCCCGCGCGCCATGCCCGCGGAAGTGCCGGTCAAGGTTCGCATCCTCGACGGACGCGAGATCTACGGCCAGTACGAGGCCGCCGAAGCCGCTGATCAGGCGGCGCGTTGCCTCGACTGCGGCAATCCGTATTGCGAGTGGAAGTGCCCGGTCCACAACTACATCCCGAACTGGCTGGACCTGATCCGCCAGGGCCGCCTGTTCGAAGCCGCCGAGCTGTCGCATCAAACCAACCCGCTGCCGGAAGTGTGTGGCCGCGTCTGCCCGCAGGATCGTCTGTGCGAAGGCGCCTGCACGCTCAACGAGGATTTCGGCGCGGTCACCATCGGCAGCATCGAGCGCTACATCACCGACACCGCGCTGGCGCAGGGCTGGCGGCCCGACCTCTCGCGCGTGCAGCCCAGCGGCAAGCGCGTCGCCATCGTCGGCGCGGGTCCGGCCGGGCTGGCCTGTGCCGACGTGCTGGCACGCCAGGGCATACAGGCCGTGGTGTTTGATCGCCATCCCGAAATCGGCGGCCTGCTCAGCTTCGGCATTCCGCCCTTCAAGCTCGACAAGGACGTGATCAAGCGTCGGCGCGAAGTGCTCGAAGGCATGGGCATCCGCTTCGAACTCGACTGCGAGATCGGCAAGGACATCGGCATGGATGCACTGCTGCGCGACTTCGATGCCGTCTTCCTCGGCATGGGCACCTACAAGGCACAGGACGGCGGACTGCCGGGCCTCGACCTGCAAGGCGTGCAACCCGCCTTGCCCTACCTGATCGCCAACGGACGACACGCTCTGGGCATCGATCCCGAACCGCCGCAGTTGTGGGGCAAGCACGTACTGGTGCTGGGCGGCGGCGATACCGCCATGGACTGCAACCGCACCGCCATCCGGCAAGGCGCGGCCAGCGTGAGTTGCGTCTATCGCCGCGACGAAGACGACATGCCCGGCTCCAAGCGCGAAACCGCCAAGGCCAGGGACGAAGGCGTCAACTTCCTGTTCCGCCTGCAACCCAAAGCACTGCTGGGCGAAGGCCATGTGCGCGCGGTGCAGGTGGTCGAAACCCGCCTCGGCGCACCCGACGCCAAAGGCCGCCGCCAGTTCGAGGAAATCCCCGGCTCCGAACGCGAAATCGCCGCCGACCTGGTGCTAATCGCCTTCGGCTTCCAACCCAGCCCCGCGAATTGGCTCGCCGACTTCGGCGTCACACTGCAAAACAATGGCCGCGTGCGCGTCGGCGAAAACGGCAACCTGCCCCTGCAAACCGCCAACCCCAAGATCTTCGCTGGCGGCGACATGGTGCGCGGCGCCGACCTCGTCGTCACCGCCGTCTACGAAGGCCGCGAAGCCGCGAAATCCATTGCCATCGCCCTGGGCGTGACGCGGGGAACGCTGGCGGCGTAGGAGTTGGCGGCGTCGCGCTGGGTTTGGGGCGACTGGTCAGGCGGACGCGGAAGACCATTCCGGACAGCACGAACCCTCCTCACCCCTTGCGGGAGCCTGATTAACGCGATGTCTCAGCTCCCCTCTCCCCGTGCGGGAGAGGGGCCGGGGGAGAGGGGTTAGCGTTCGGCCATCTTACAAATCGCGTTAAACAGGAAATCCATTGGTCGGTCCTGGCGTCTATGCGCAAGCATTCATTGCGCGCTCCACCAGTCGCGCCATCAACGCGCCAACACCGAATACGCGCTCCGACACCAAAGGCACTTCGCGCTGCGTCAGTGCCACAGGCAACCGAGCGGGACGTTTGGCCCGAATCACTTTATCCATCCAGGGCAAGTCAATGCCCAATACATCGCGATACAGAAACAACAACGCCGACAGGGCCTGATTCTGGGTGGACGCCGCCACGTTGCCGTCCACCGCCAAATGCGAGAGAAACGCTTCGACCTCGGCCGCGCCCATGTCTTTCGGATGGCGTTTGCCATGGAACACGATGAAGCGCTTGACCCAATGCACGTACTGTGTTTCCGTGCGGATGCTGTAGTGCTTCAAGCGCACCTTAGCGCGGACCTGATCCAACAACTTCGGTGGCGGTGCTGCTATCGTTGGCACAGGTGTGTTTGCGATCATGAAGTCTTTGAAAATCAACAAAGTGGGATCAGAACCCATGAATATACACCTACCCATAACTGAATATACACCGCTTGCGGTGTATATTGGACGTTAGGTTCAGGAGGGAGACCGTGCGCACGAAGGATCCGATCGGGATTAGGAATGACTTCTTGGCGTCGCTAATCGACGCAAAAACGACTTTCACCAACTCCGAAGTATCCAAGGCAACTGCGAAGCAGAAGAACCTAATCGCAGAATACACATTCCTCGCGGCGGCCACCCTTTGGGAAGGTTATCTAAGCGACGTGTTCGTGGCATACATAAATAGAGATCGCTCTGCATTTTGTGCTCAGATGGTATCGAAAATGCAGGTTAAGACTGAAGATGCGTATGCGAAGCGAGCTTCTACGCATGCAAGCATTAATATGTCCAACCACCTAACTGTGGCGGAAATTCGGGCCATATTAGATGCGAACGACTACAATGTTACATTTAAGTCTGTCGATGACCTAAAGGAGAAGGCCGCACTCTGGCTGGCGCCTGCGCATAGGAGGAACTTCTTGTCATTGAATGCGCAGCAGTCGGCCGGACTTGGAACGGTAAGATCGATACGGAACTTTCTGGCCCATCGCAGTGGGGCCTCTAAAGTAACAATGCAGGCCGATCTCGTAGATCCAAATTTAGATGTTCCACTAAGGCGCGGGACGAACCAGATAAAGGATGTAGGGTCATTCCTTCGGTCAAAGCCAGTTGTAAATCAAGATTCTAGGCAACTGCGCTACTTTGCATTTCTTGAGCAAAGAGCTCATCAGTTGTGTCCGTAAGCCTGAACCTAACCCTTCGCTGCAGGCGCGACGGCCCTGACGGGCCGCGGCCTGAGCTCAAACGTTAGGCCACACAAAAGGCACATGTATGGCAATCGAAGTCGCAACTGTTGCAGTCGAAGCAGCAAAGATGGCTGTCAATCCAACGGGATATCTCATTGGTCAGCTTGTTGAGCTGACCTCCAAGAGAGTCGCGCAGTCTGAGTCCGAGAAGCCGACTGAGCTTGCAGAACTCAGATTAAAGGCCGAAAGGCAAGAGATCGAAATGAGAATCGCAGAGGCACAGGCCCGCGTTGCTCAAGAGCTTGCTATCGCGCGTCGAATTGAGACTGCGGAGGAGGTCGAAATGGAGGAGTTCTATGACAACACGGCTGAGGGTCATCTGGGGGCCAAATCTGGCGGCGAGGGCTTGTCGTTCGGTGCAGGTGGTTCCGGCCGCAAGATCAGCAAGCGAGTGTTTCGCTTTCGTGGCTTCTCCAAGCCTAGCGAAGGTGTGGCCTAACCCCTCCGTCAAGGGGACCTGCCTTCGGCAGGCCCCTTACGTCGAACGTTAGCCGCCTTATTTGCCGCTTCGTGGATAATCTCATCTGTAACCACCAACACGAGCAATCATGACTGCCAGAGAAAGCATTAGGCAACTTGCCGACCAGTACGCTCGACGCCTGAACACCGCCATCGACGACCGCGTGGCGGAAATGCAAGGGGACGACCTATCCCATTACTTGATCTATCGTGTCCTCGGTATCAGCGAGCGTGAAGGACACTTAATCGACGTCTACCAAAACAAGGGACGATTTCTCTACAAGTACGCAGGCTCGTTCCTCGAAGAGGCAACAAAGCTCTGCTTTAAGGAAGCATTCCCCGATTCCGGCTCTTTGCGGATCGCCAATACACGCGGCCAGCGTCCGAGGACGTTTGAAATTGACTGTCTTGTCGGAAACGATGCGCTCGAAATCAAGTGGAAAGACGCTACTACGGATGGTGACCACATTACAAAAGAGCATACGAGAATTCAGGTCATATCCGATGCCGGCCATACTCCGATTCGGGTGATGTTCTACTACCCGAACCGAGCACAGGCTATCCGGATACAAGAAACTCTCGAGACGCTCTATGAGGGTGTTGGTGGAGAGTATTACTTCGGCGATGCAGCATGGAACTATGTTCGCGACAAAACGGGTATTGATCTAAAGGAGATTCTTGAAGAGATCGCGAACGAAAGGACAGCGGGGGAGTCATGAGCGACTTGCACAGTCAAGTCGTCTGCGGCGACTGCCTTCATGCACTGGAGAATATCCAGAATTCAACGGTCGACCTTGCGTACCTTGATCCCCCGTTTTTCACAAACAAGCATCATTCGTCTGTGTCGCGTGACAGAAACAAGAAGTTTGAGTTCGCCGACCTGTGGAACGGACTCACAGACTATGCCGACTTTATGGCGAAGCGAATCCGCCAGATTCATCGCGTTCTAAAAGAAACCGGCTCGATATTCGTCCATTGCGATACGAACGCGAACTTCCTGCTGCGTGCAATTCTTGACGATACGTTCGGCCACAATCAGTTTCGGTCGGAAATCATATGGTCATACCGACGCTGGTCGAACTCGGCAAAGGGGCTATTGCCCGCGCACCAGACCATCCTTTTCTATTCCAAGACAGATCACTACAAATTTCATCGCATCTACGGCTCTTACTCAGAAACGACAAACATCGATCAAATCCTCCAGCTTCGCGCTCGGGACGAGCACGGCGTGTCCAAATACGCGACGGACAAAAGTGGCAACGTCATCTATGGCGGCGATAAGAAGGGTGTCCCACTAAGTGATGTATGGGAGATTCCGTTTCTCAATCCAAAAGCAAGAGAACGCACCGGCTACCCAACTCAAAAGCCAATCCTTTTGCTGGAGCGCATTATCGAAATCTGCACAGACGCTGGCGACTTAGTGCTTGATCCGTTTTGTGGTAGCGGAACAACCCTAGTTGCCGCAAATCTCCTCGGTAGGTCTTCAATAGGAATCGACATCTCAGGAGAAGCTGTCGGTCTTGCGGAACGCCGGCTCTCTACGCCAATCAAGACTGAGTCGGCGATGCTAAAGAAAGGGCGAGCCTCTTATGTCAATGCTGACAAAGACGCCTTGTCGCTCCTTGCGGGCATTGACCTACTCCCGGTTCAACGCAACGCGGGAATAGACGCGTTTCTACAGGTCAAGATTGACGGCTCTCTTGTGCCAATACGAGTTCAGCGTCCTGGAGAATCCATCATGGAGGCGGCTAGCAAACTCGCACGGGCAGCCAACTCGAAAAAAGCCGCAAGGGCCGTCCTTGTTCGTACTCACAAAGACGACTCCCTATTTTCTGAAGGGATGCTTCCGAAATTCATCGAATTGATTGATTCCACTGCTCTACGCGTCGGCGAACGAATTGCGGGGCTACTTGCTGAGAGAGTTACGGAGAAGGCGGCTAACACTTCGTTGCAGGGGACGCTGCGCGATAAAGCCGCGCAGCGCCCCTGAACTCGGACGTTAGACGCTCTGATTGCACACATTTTTACGGTGGGCGGATTCAACTCCGAATCGCAACACGGTTAACGGAGCGTAGAGGACCAGGTAGCCGCTTAGCCTGAGCGCCTCTACCTGCAAGTGGAGTTGCCCTGTCCAGGGTCACCTGACCCAAGCAGAACGATATCCAGGCTCACGCGCTGCCGCGAAGCGGGTTTTGAGCTTGCGTGCGATCGGCAGACGAATAGACCGATCCGCCAGCACGATCTGTCGTGAATTCAAGCGCAACCGATGCCCAGCAGGATATGTTCCCTGATCCGGCCCATGTGCGGGCACGGCATCGGCGTCGGCAAGCCAGTCGTCGCGCCCGGATCAACCCATCGCACTGGCCTCGTATTGAGGCGCTGCTGCGCGAGGATCTGGCCCACAGGCAGATTGCCGGTGCGACAGGTCTGGCCAGCCATGAGCGCATCTACCAGCACATTGCGGCGGATCATCGACGGTGGCACCTTGCATACGCTGCTGCGGCAGAGCCAAGCCACGCCGGAAGCGCCGTTCGAATCGTCGCGGCCAGATCAAGCACCGTCGCGACATCAGCGCCCGTCCGCCCGTGGTTGGACGAACGCAGCCACATCGGCGACTGGGAGCTGGACACCATGGTCCAAGGCCACGGCGGACAGGCCCTGGTGACGCTGACAGAGCGGCGTTCACGCCTGCACCTGATCCGGCGTGTGTCGCAGCGGACCGCAGGGCGTGAGTCGAGCCATCATCGGCACGCTGGCACCACATCAAGCATGCTAGTGCACACGCTCACCACGAACCGGCGATGCTAACTCTGGTGTCAAGCGTGTGTTGATGTGCGCAGGACCGCGGTCGTCGGGACGGCCGGTCGGGCAATGCATTTCAACGCGCAGCAAGATCCGGCTTCCACGTCTTCAAGGTCTCCTGATCTAACCATAGTGAACACGAGGGTCCTGAAGGCCTCGAACGTGCCTAAAACGGCATGGAGTCCGTGGAAGGTCCGAGCATTATCTACAGGATCCTATGAGGAGTCCCGACGGCCTAATGAAAGGGATCGATCCGGGGTAAACCTTTTCGAGTAGCTGCGGTATTGCGTCTGTTGTTTGACAAGTCCATACGCCACGCAGGCCATTTTTGCTGCGACGGCGGTCAGGGCACTTCGCTTCGATCGGCATTCAGCGGATCGTTCTGTATGTAACGCTCATGCTTCTCCCGAAAGCTGTTCTCGCGCATTCTGATGGCTACGGTGCAGCGAACCAGAAATGAAGCGTAGCCGCGCATTCCCGCGCTTGGAGAGCCGCTCCTGTCCGCAGTACTTTAGCCTGACTGGCATTTCGCCAAGTCAAGCCCGCAGTACTTCAGAAATTGACGGTGATGAGCAAAACGCCGGAGATCGCCGCCTTCAGCGAGAATCGTCAGCGCAAGCACCGGCCCAATGCCAGGCAGCGAGCAGAAGTGACTCGTAGTCAGGGCGTCAACGAGCAACCTATCCAGCCTGCTCAGCGAGCTGATCGCGCTGCTGGATGAGCTCCTGGTAGCGCCGCAACTGCGAGCGGAAGCTTTGAACTTCGATTGACTCGTCATCCGCCAACGGCCCGATGCTTCTGCAAGCGACCTCGTAAAGCTCCTGCGGCCACGCTTCTTGTTGACCTTTCGGCCCACCAATTCCCATGCCGCCTCAGAAACTCGTCATAGGACGCGTCGGATTGATGCCGCCGTCGGAAATCGGAGGAGGAATCTGGCGCAGGCCATTCACGCTGGGCGGTGTCAGTAGCGCTCGATTTCTGGGAAGTACAGCGGCAGATAGTGCGTCATGATGCTGTGCTGCAGGCGAGTTCTAGCCATGCTGATCTGGTAATGCGTCTTCGACGGCTCCTGAAGACCGTGATGCCCAGCGACAAGCGGATCGATGGGATCGCATCGTCATGCCCTGCTTCATCAACACGAGATCACGGTCGCGTCCTTCGGATCATTCTTATCCAGGAATTGAACATTGCTTCGCGATAGCGCGCGCCTGCGACGGAAGAAACAAGGCAGACGTCGAAGCCCTCGGTGAAAGCCGATAGGCAAGAGTTCGATGGCAATCTCCCGTGGGTTCCGCCTTAATCCACACCGGCTGTGGAGACTCGCGAAGTAACGAAGCCAGTCGATCATGGTCGTCCATGGAGGCGTGAGCGCGTGAACTACCGCTTTATGGGGCCCTTGGCGGGGCTGGATAAGACGAGCGCACGGAGTTGGCTCGCCCTCCGCATTGTGTTGGCCGGCTTCATAGCTGCCCATGGATGGGCAAGATTGATCACCGGAGGAGTTGTGCCTTTTGGTGGTTGGTTGGAGACACAGGGATTTCCCGGCGGCTTTTGGATTGCGGGCGCAATCACCTCCTTAGAAATCATAGGCACGCCGCTTTTCGCCTTTGGGCTGCTCGTATTTCCACTTTCTGTCTGCTACTCGGCAATTTACATGGTGGGAATTTGGCTAGTTCATTTGCCGGCCGGCTGGTTCGTAGTTGGCCTAGGACGCAATGGGGCTGAGTACAGTGTTTTGTTGATTACATGTTTAGTATTGGTGGGTATTCAACATCGGCGCAGTCGCACAGATGTCTAACTATGCGTTCAATCCGACCTCGGTACCAGTCCGTGGCTTCGATCGAGCCGCTTCGCGCCTCGGCGGCTTAACGCGGCGTTAGACGCTCTGATTGCACACATTTTTACGGTGGGAACAAGACTGTTTGTTTTTGAGCTGTGGGTTTAGACTTTCTCCCTAATCCTGTGGGAGAAAATAATGAAAAGTTGGTTGTTCTTAGCTGTTGCAATTATCACTGAGGTCACCGCAACATCCGCTCTTAAATCAAGTGAAAGCTTCACCAGGTTGATTCCATCTTTGATAGTCGTTGCTGGATATGGAGCTTCTTTTTACTTTTTATCATTCACACTAAAGACCATTCCAGTCGGAATCGCTTATGCAGTTTGGTCTGGCCTTGGAGTTGCCCTTGTCACTGCCATTGCATGGGTGTTTCATAACCAAAAATTAGATTCGTGGGGCTTTTTGGGTATAGGTCTTATTGTTGCTGGCGTCGCCGTTCTCAACCTGTTGTCTAAGGCAAATGCGCACTAAGATGGCCGCATCTAACAATTCCGTCGAGAGGGACCGCCCACAAGCTGCGCTTGTGGGTTCCCTTCGCGGCTTCGCCGCTACGGCTGCCCCTCACGTCAAACGTTAGGCATCGCAATCAGTCCAGTGCGCACGCCGCTCCCCGAAGAAAAGGAACCAGACCGATGTCCATCACTCTCGAAGGAGGATGCCTATGCGGAAGCGTCCGTTTTCGCACCCAGCAACTTCCATTGCTTACGCTGTCCTGTCACTGCAAGTTCTGTCAGAGGATGACCGGGACGTCGTTCTACACGGAGTCGATTTTTCCCTTCGACACGGTTGAGTTCAATGCCGGAGCTATGCAGCGGTATGAGCACAGGTCCGAAGGTAGTGGCAAGAAGGTCTATGTTCACTTCTGTCCGAGATGCGGAACGTCCCTGGGCCTTACCTTCGAAAGGTGGCCGCATCTTCGCGCTATCTCCAGGGGTTGCTTTGATCACCCAAACCAGGTCGAAGTAACCGCCAATATTTGGACGAAGTCCGCACAGACAGGCATCGCTCTCCCAGCCGATGTCAATTGCTATACCGACGCTCTGAGTGACCTCGATGGCCAGCCGAATCCAAGCATCAGGTACCCGGCACCGGTTATGGCAGTGACACGCAGCGATGCCTAACCCCTCGCTAAGAGAGTGCAGAGGGTCAGGTCTAGCATCGTAGCACCGCGCTATCCGAGGCCCCGGATGCAGCGCACTCGCACGATCTGCCGGGTTATTGTCGTGCATCAACGCTTGACCTAGTCTCAGGCGCACCGTACTTGGCAGGCTCGCCCCCGACGCACACAATCGCTTGACCGCGTCCTAATCGGGCGATAACGAAGCCCTTTCCGTCGTCACGCTCGACCACCCAGCCGAACTTCCGAGCGCTGCAGCCGGTGTGCAGTTAGGAAGGTCCATTCATTCGTCAGACCGCGCAAACAGGCAGCACAAATATCGTGACCTTCGAATACAGACCGGCCCTACCCAGTGACGCCGCCGAGTGCGTGCGGCTCCGTGGTCTCACGCGAGAGAACGCCATATCGGAGCGGCGACTCGCCGAGCTCGGCATCACTACCCAGTCTTGGGCAGAAGAAATTCGATCTGGAGAACTACCCGGATACATCTGCCGGGATGGCGACCAGATGGTTGGCTACTGCTTCGGTGCATCAAGGACTGGAGAAATCGTGGTCCTGGTTGCCCTGCCCAGCCATGAAGGCCGCGGGATTGCCCGCCGTCTGCTTGGGCTGGTCAACGACGCACTGGCCCAACTCGGGCACAAGCGCCTCTTCTTGGGCTGCTCATCGAATCCAAACGTCCGCTCGTACGGGTTTTACAGGCATCTCGGCTGGCGAAGCACGGGAGAGATCGATCAGTACGGCGACGAGATCCTCGAGTTTCACTGGCTGTCACCCGCGGGCGTGGCCTAACCACTCGCGCCATCGGCAACCGAACGGCGCGGCCCGCGAAGCCGTGCGGCAACATGGTCGATTCCCTGCGCGCGTTTTGGGTGCCATGACCACCACCGCCCGCGAGTAGCCCCGGCGCGTCTAGCGCCGGATTCCACCGAGCTGACGCGATCGATGCGACGCAGGGCAAGCGCATTCTTGGCGAGATCGACCCCTGCGCACAGCATCGTTATGACCGCCTCGGAACAAGTGATGAAGAATCCTTTCCCATCGCCAGGCACGACCACCCGGCCGAACTTCCGAGTGCTGCATCCAGTGCGCGGTGAGGAAGCTCCTTATCGTTCGTCAGTCCGCGAAGGTCCGGATTTCGCTGTCGCTCAGCCTTCCTCAAAGCCGAACACGTCCTCGATTCCAACCTTTAGGGTTCGTGCGATTAGAAACGCAACCTCAAGGGACGGCGAGTACTTATTGGCCTCGATGGCATTGACGGTCTGACGCGTAACACCAACGAGATCTGCGAGCTGCTGCTGAGTCATTCCGCCTGCGTTGGTCCGGCAATCCCGAACTCGATTGGTCAAGATCACTTTTCGCTTGCCCATGCGTCAGTGTCCGCGGCGGTACATCACGAGCTGAGAAATGATCTCCACGCCTTGCGCAAGTACCCACGAACCCAGCAAGACATGGGCCATGACGGCATTCCCTTCCGTCACGAGTGAGGTACAAAGCGTGAGAAAGACCCCGGTGGCCAGCACAAATGAACCGTATCGCCCGCCCCTGAGCTCTATCAACCTGTCCCGCTCGTCCGTCTCGGTACGTCGATCAAGCAGTGCAATCACCACGTGGCCGGCCACAAGGAGTACAACCAGTAATACCGTTGCTGCAATGAACAGCCCGGCCTGCTGGGGTAGAACGTCCTTGGCTGCCGGTGTCGGCAGTATCGTCACGTACGCCGAATAGAAGTACCCACCGAAGGCCAGAACAAGCCCGGCGAGACTCACCCACAGACTCTTCTCCTGAAACGACATCGACATCGCTGACTCCTGCCAGTGTTGAAACTGAGATGTATGAAAAACCAGACATACACACGCTAACGAGCCAAGCGCTTGATGTCAACTATTTCTTACACTCCAGTAGCCGTGACTAGCCATTCGCCGGTGCGGCGTCGCTCCTAGCTAACGCCGAGACCGTGCCGCAAGCCCAACCCACGCGCGCGTTCTTGGCGACCACGGCGACCGCCGCGCACGAATCGCCTCGGTCCACGTCCAGCGGCAGAATCTGCTCTGCCCAGCTCAGCGACGCCATGAATAGCGAACCGATTTCTTGGCAACATCGCCCCCGACGCACACAATCGCCTTGACCGCCTCCGGAACGAGCGATGAAGAAGCTCTTCCCGTCACCGCGTGCGACCGTCTGGCCAAGCTGCCGCGCGCTGCAGCGGGTATGCGGTGGGAAAGGTCCTTCTTCGACAGCTGGCAAAGACGCATCCGGTTTGTCCCACCCCGAAAAGGAGCAGCCATGAAACGCGTAACCGGAATTGGTGGAGTGTTCTTTAAGGCGCAGGACCCAAAGGCTCTCGGCGCCTGGTACAAGAAACACCTCGGGATCGATGTCGAAGAATGGGGTGGCTGCGCCTTCAGGTGGACGAGTCTGGAGAACCCGGAAGGCATTGGAACCACGGTCTGGAGCCCGTTCGCCGCTGATACCAGCTACTTTGCGCCAAGCGCAGCAAGTTTCATGATCAACTACCGCGTTGAGGATCTGCACGCGCTACTTGCGGTACTTCGAGCCGAAGGTGTCCAAGTCGACGAAAAGGTCGACGAATCGGAGTACGGCAAGTTCGGCTGGGCCATCGATCCAGAAGGCAACAAAATTGAACTCTGGCAACCGCCAGAAGGCCAGTGAACCCGTTCATCAGCTGCGCGGTGCAGCCAACCCCTCGCTCAAGCTGACCCGCCGAGACAAGCGGAGGCAAGCCATTACGGAGGCGTCGGTCCGAACGACTCTACGTAGCCTTTTCTCGGCGAGAAACGCCTAAAGCCTCATCGCTGGCCTGACGAACGTTTTGTCACAGGAAGTTGGCGCGCCCGGAGGGATTCGAACCCCCGACCAATGGCTTCGGAAGGTGAACTTGAGACTCTTCGTTGATATCGTTCAGTGGCATCCGCTTGCTATAAATAGTACATATTTAACTTCATGTGTTTGATGTATAAATATATTTTTTATCGGATAGCATGGTCAAAAATGACCCTCAACGACGATTGATGGCGGCGCGCTGATTCGACGCTTCGAAAATCGCCGCACAAAAATTGTTAAACCTTTGAGTAAAAGCTAGTTTTTCCCATCCCTTCTCCCTAGCCTGCTGATCACACGGCGGAACGCCTGCTCCATGCGGGTGACAGCGGGGATGAGGTGGTACCGGATCTGATCAGCACCTGGACGCAAACCACCAGTGACCCTGCGGCTTCCCGCTGGGTGGCGTCTGCGTTATTGGCTGCCTTCCCTGAAGGAAAGGTTCCGCCGGAACTTCCTCATGCATCTGCCCTGGATCCGTTCTTCCCGCAGCTCAGGGTCTTGGCAAGTTCAACCGAAGATCGAAGCTTTGACTTGGCTGGTCTGCGTAGTAGGGAGCCACTGCTTGCGCTCGCTGTGATCGTGGCCGAACTGGGCTTTGTTAGGACGGCCGATTGGGAGGCCCGAAGGCTTCTGTTTCGTGCCGTGGTGGAATTGCTGGCCTTCGAACCGCGGTTGGCGGGCAGTCGGCATTTACTGCCGGTTGCCAGCGCCATTCGGATTGAGATCGAGGCGTTGTCAGCGAACCCGACCTGCCGACCCACGATCCCACCTTTCCGTTCCGTGTGGGAGACCGTCGACTGGTTTGGCGAACAGGGTTCGCGCTACACACCAGCGGCAGCACGGGCGTGGAAGAACCATCTTCGACAGCACTTGCGTGCAGCCCTGGGTGGCAAACCGGCGATCACCCCTTGGCCGACGACCGTTGCACTCGAAGACTACTCGGGGATGTCGGTTATCCCGTCGATAGCATCCGTTGACACCGAAATTCGGGATAGCCATGGCGAGGTCGACGAGCCACTGGGCTACTGGCTCTTCGACGACGATGCGAGTTCTGCGCAATCTTCCAACTCAACAACGATCAGTGCGGCGGCTATAGGCGCCACGCGATCGACCTACGTTCCTCTCCGACGATTCTCCGAGGCATCCCCGACATACCTCACGGACGGCCAAGCGGTAGACGAAGCCGGCGGCGCATTGGCGATGGCTGCGAATGCAAACGATGCCAACGAGCGCCAGTCTGCGTTGGCACGCGCATTGAGCCTTGCCACGGCGACCCCGATCGCATCACTGCAATGGTTGCGCTGGGGTAATCCAGAATCCAATGATGCGACGCCGTTTCCCGGCGTCCTTGCTCTGGATGGTCGGTGGCTGTATCGCTCGCAGCTAAGGCTCGTTGACGTCGAAGGGGATCGACAGCCCTACGTAGCCTTGCCCATCCCGCCAAGCCTCGCGAAGGAGCTGGTCGCTGCCTGTGGCCCGGCTACGGTCGATGCGCCAGTGTTTCGTTCATTGGCTATTTTTTCGCCCAGTGACGGCTCGGCGACAACCCAAACAACAGCAAGTTCGACGCAACTGCAACGCGCCCTGCTTTGTCGACTGATGAAGCAAAGTCGATTTGGTCCGAGTGCGGCGCAACTTGTCGCCGGTGACGACCTCGGTATTGATCTCGCACCACTGCACTACGATCAGATCAAGGCACTGGACCTCGCGCTACTCGTTGCGCAGGTGACCTTTCCGTGGTTTGCCGATCGACCGACATTTTTGGGCACGCATGTACCGAACCACTTGCTTGGGTCGGTTCGCGTACCGAGTGCCACGGTTATCGCCCACATGCTGGCGCACTTTCGCGATCAGTGGGCGAGCTGTCCTCAGCTGCTTCCAGACCGGATTCGACATCGAACGCGCAATTTGATCCACGGACTATGCCTGACAACTGGGCATCGGCCATTCAATAGCTTCCAACTTATCACCCGCGCCGATATTGGCGTCGACGACGCCATCGGCTTGCTCTCAGATAAGGTCGCTGGCGCTGACTGGGCCAGTCGGCCCGTGGCATTGGCGACGAAGTGGGTCGCCGAATATCGCGCGCTGCTCTCAGACCTCGCACTTGCTGCGGCGGATTCCGAAGCGGGAAACCTCGCGAAGGCCTGCCGGGTCGCGCTGGCGGGCGAGGGACCCATGTTTCTCGCGATGAGTGCCGACGGGCAAGTGCGATCGTTTGATCGAGCTGCCTACTTGGAAGGCGTGCCCGAGGAACTCCAGCGAGTGCCGAACTTTGCAAGGCACTTCCTCAACAGCGAACTTGCCAAGGTTTTGCGAGAGCCACTGCGGGTCGGTCAGATGGGGTGGCATGGTACGCGTGAAGGTGCCTTCGCCGACGGCTCTCCTTGGTCGGTGATGACGGGTGTCAAAGAGATCTCACCCGTATTGGATCGCCTACTGAAGACCGTCGGATGGCGGCCATTGGACGCTACGAGCGCGCCACAAGAACAACCGAGGCCAGCGCGAAGCTGGCGACGCACCGAGCTCATCCACGAGCGTCGATTCCGCACACTGCGAAGCGCGTCCCGAGCGGCGTCGCGACAGCGCTGCGACGAGATCAAACAGCACTTGAAGACCGAGCTTTCCCATCTGCTCATTCCCACCGGCTTTGGTGCGGAGATCGGGTTGCACTATGCCGACGGCGAACTGACGGCCAACGCTTCGCGCAAAGATCCCGTCGCCGTTCCGAGTACATGGGCCGAGTCCTTAATCCGTGTTCTCGGGGGAGACCCGCGCTCGCCGCAATCCCACGCGGCAAGGGGTCTGGTGAGGGAATTGCTGATTTCCGGACGACAGCGCAACGTGCTGACGGGTCCACTTCCCAGGGCTTCGGTGGAACGCTGGCCAAGTCGCGCCGGCGCCTTTTTGCAAGGTAGTGCGGATGCCATTGGGTACGCGCGCGAATGGGACACGATCATCGCGCGCGCACCCGTTAGCGTCGCCCTGAAGACGCTCAGTACGCTACTGTTGCATGGCCCCTACGCGGATCTCGATACCGTCGTGGCCGCGATGCACCCGGGGGCCGCCCGTTCAACGTTGGCCAGTGCACCGGGCATCGTGTTGATCGAGCCTCCGGACACTTCCGCGCAGGAGGATGAACCACCAGACCGGCGCGGCTCGCAGGGCACACTTGCCTTCCATAGCCTTGCGGCGGTCGCCCTGGACCACTGGCATCGTGGCCGTCCGCATCCACTCGATTTGCACGACCTGGACACCGAGCTTCAAACGGCTCTTGCAGCTCAATTGAAGCTGGGTCGACGACGAAAGCCGCTCGCCGCGTTGGCGGAGTTGGCCTCGCTGGCTCGGGTAGCAAACACCCTGCGAATGGACGGCATTGCGCGCCTGATTGGAACAGGTGTCGCCCAACTCACATCGGCGCCGCTCGGTCGCATCGTCGCGCTGTTGGATGACCGGCCGATGGGTCCGCGGTCAGCGCTGCTCGCGCGACCTCCACCGCGTATCGGCAGTCAGGGTGAAGCTCACCGTGCCCACCGCGTGCACGACTTGCTAAGGCAGCTCAAGGACGCGCTCGCGAAGGCGGTCGAGAAGCGCAAGCACGATCGACGACAGGAGCGAAGTGCGCGGCTCGCACTGGTGGGTCAGATTCGCCAGTGGTTGGCCACCGCGACCCGATTCCGGGCGGAAGAAGTCATTGCGCACTTTGCCTTGAGCTTGTTGACGGAAGGAGGCAGGAGGCGGCCGCACCTAGAACTGTCCACCATCCGTGGCTATGTTGGCGAGATCAGTGCACCACTGGCCAGGTGGCTGCCGTTCGAGCCGCTCAGCGCCGATGCCGACGCGTGGACCCAAGCCTACCTGCAGTCGGTAGCAGAAGTGCCGGTAGGTCAGCGGCCCGCCCGAGCAAAGGCGATTGCCAACTTCCATTGGGTACTCTCGCAGTCGATGGGCATACCGGATGCTGACCTTGGGGCGGTATTCGCGCTTGCGGGTCGTTCGACGGCTCGGGCGGATGCAGGGTTCCTGACCCACGCCGAACTAGCGGGCCTGCGCTACGTTCTGATGCAAGGCCGCCTGACTGCGCAAGCGCTGGCAGACGATGCCGATTCCGTCAGCAATGCACGAGCGTTGGAGTGGCTCACCCAAGTCATGTTCGCTGGCGCCTTGCGACCCGGCGAGGCGTGTCGACTGCTGTTCAATCAATTGCCTCAGTCCGGCGACGGGTGGCTGAGGGTCGAGCGAAGTCGCTACCAACGGCTGAAGAACGCCAACGCGCGGCGGCGCGTGCGATGGCTTGGTGAGCCGGTATGCGACGTTCTCAGCGATCGCGCTGCCTTTCCCGCTGATCGTGCCGTCGCACTGGGATCTCAGTTTCATTCCGGGCTACCGGTGCTGGGAACACGGGACGACGCAGCGACGTGTCGGGCTGAAGACGCTCACCTTGTGCCGCTCACAGGTCTGTTGCGTTGGGTGAGTGGCGAGCCGGATGCCCGACCCTACTGGTTGAGGAAAACGGGTATCCAGAAAAGGTTTTCCACGCTCATGCGCGCCACGCCGCGCAGCCTATGGCAAACCCGCGATTTGCTGGTCGAGATTGGTCATGCCGACATTCGCACCACGCTTGAAGCCTACATCCATGATGGTGTCACGCCCTTCTTGCGGTGGTTCCAATCACACTGGGTCGCCCTGGATGTACAACGGATCCAGCACGCGACGGGGAAGTCGCGCTCCTCTATTTCGCGACGTGGCGGCGGGGCCCGGATTCGAAGCGTCTTGGGAAGCAGCACGCAGCGGCTTGCCCAACTTCTGCCTTCACCACATGAAGATGCGTTTACCGAGCAGGCCGCTATCCAGTTTCCGGCGACAAGCAGCGGCTCTGGCGAGCTCCGGCTGGAAGATTTGGTCGCCATTTTGACCAAGATCGCCAAGGCGATCCCGTTGGAACAGGCAACCCGTCAGCAAGAGTGGAGTGACCTGCTGACCCTCAGGCTGAAAACGGCCTTGATGGCGCTCGAAGAATGGGGTGTGGTCGTTGATCCAAGTGGCTCGGATAGGCGTCGAGCGATCAGGCCACCGCGCCCGCTCGCCCAGAGCGCCGAGCTCAGGCGTGCGACGTTCGAGCGCGTATCACGAGATAGCCTCAGGGTTCTGTTCGACCACTGGTTGCGAGGCTCGGCATTTGATACCAAGCCCAATGAGGTGAGGTGCTCAGAACGTCAATGGGAGTCCATCCTCTCTGGCCTGGGTGCGATCAAGGGATTGGTATGGAACGTAACCGCCAAGCCAGGGCACTACATTTCTGCCTCACTCATCCAGTGCAAGGGCGCCTCCGCGCGGCACGCTTGGCAGACCTTGCTGTGGGGTGGGCTGTGCGCACATTTGCTCCATGAGATCAGTGCGCACACGGCATCTTGCGTAGCACAGTTGGATCCTATAGCTTCAGCTCGACCCTGAGGATTGGGGCCCCACTGGGGGGCATTCCCAGACACGTACGCCTCTTGTAGGCAATTGCACTTGCCGCGCAGCAAGCGCACCGGAACACACCTCCATCAGGACGCGTGTGTCTCCATGGCACCAGGTTTCGTATGGGTGCAAATTTGCTGCGGGCCTCCCCTCTCCTTTCTCCAGGGCCCTCGCGCTGTCTGCATGCAAATATGGTCGCGCACCCCTGTGTCGCGCACCGGCTTCACCCGTGCGCGTCGGGCCGTGGGAGCTTGCTATGAAACTGCTTGAAATACGGCACAAGTCAATTGGTGAGAGTGCAGAAAATGGCGTATGCATTCCACTGCTGACGTGCGAATTGCTGAACAAACTGTCAAAGGCGGCGACGCGTCTACTATCAAGCTACAACGTGAACGTCGGAAAGGTGTTGACGGTAGGAAAGTGTGCCGGATCGATCCCCATTGGCTTGGCACCCGATGGCGGACTTTTTTGCAGCACCGTTGGGGATCCAGCACGAATCTTGAGTGACAGCATTCGGGATTTGAGGGACCGGTGCACGGACGCACAAACCACTGGTCGGCCTTTCATTTCAAAGCGTCAAGACGCGGCGATACGTCGGTTCAACGAGGCGATCTGGAATGTTCAAGCGAATAACGGGGTTGTGATTCTCGCACCGGACACCCAATTTGAGCAAAGGATCACGGGTGTACACCCAGATACGCTGCGAACTACCAAGCAAGAAACGTGTCGTCTCCAGAAAATCTCGTCAGCACTGATCACTGGCTGCCGGGAGATTTCGACCCATCAGACCGACCTGTTTGATTTGAACGACAGCGTCGATGTGATTGTTAGTTTGAGGAACGACATTCCAGAGATCAGACTCACCACCACCCGGTTGAAGGCCCAATCAATGTATCAGGGTCAAAACCGGTTGACTTGCTCGGTAAAGCTCCAAGTTCGTCGGGGAATCCCCGTTGTGCAGGGCGACTTCACCGTGGTCTCCAGCACCTAAGGTGGGGGCTCAAGCATCCCGGTGATAGAACGTTCCGAAACATCCATCCGGCAGCGGAAGTGCCTGCCGGATGGATGGGAGGCTTTCGCTACGGGTGCATGCAACAAGCGCGGATGGATTCTGCCCCCCCCCAAATTTGTCGGCCGACCACCCGCAGCCGCGAACGACTTAAGGCAGACAGGTTGTCCGTGTTCGTTGAGTGGCTTCGCAACCCGCGACTTGGTGCGACCTGCGTGTCACCGTGCGCTTCCGCAGGGAACCCTGCTGCAGCTCTGCGCAATCTGGAAGATGCATGGCGACGTGTTCGATGGCTACACCCCGGCGTCAATGTGATCATCCGGGACGCGACACCCACTCCGCTTGATTTACATCCTAGTCCGATAAGGCGGTGGAAACAGACGAGGCTTGGCAAATACGTCGCTAAGGCGCCTCATGAGGTCTTGCCGCCTATTGGAACGCTCCCGACCCTCGGCCAGCTTCTGCGCCAAAGAAATGTTCCCGGCATCGACCGCTGCCTGGATCTGCTGTGGGATGAACTCCTTGTCCGGCCATTCGTCGAACAGGGCAATCTCAACATCTTCAAACGCATAGGCGCGTGAGCGATATTTCGCGTCGTGTAGCGTGCCTGCGATCTCTATTCGCCAATCGTCCTCAAAAGCTAGTTCGTCCAGAGCGGGATCAAAGTCGCATGCCTCGCCGATGCGAACGAAGGGGTAATCGTGGTGTTGAAGGATCATACATCGCCCCTGTTTAGAGTCCGGATCCCTTGGAAGGCAACGGCGGCATCCGGAGCGCCGACGTGACGTAATCTTCCGATTTTCGGCGGCGGCAAAACGCAAATTTGTGAACGGAAGATAAACGACTCGATGTTGAGCGGCGGAATGTCTGTTTTTCGCGCACACGTTGCGCAAAATCTGGCTCATCGCTGCTGGACACATCCACCAGCAACACCATGAAGTTTCTGCGAGGGACGGACGCGCATGGCTACATATATTCCCTTTCCTTGGGACGAATGCCTGACGCTCGCGGCGAAGTTGTCACCCGACAACGACTTGACAGCCTTGCATCAGAAGCTACGGCGGCGCTTGAAACCAATATCAAAGCTGCCGGTGGCTTCGCCGCTCAGGCAGTTGTTGGGCACACTACAGTTGCGCGAGCTATTTCTATTCAGTCCCTTATACGACAATCGCAGGGACGATCTTCGCTACTGGATGAAGTTGCAAGGCGGCTGTCATCTTCGGGATTTGACCAGGGCCCCAAACGCACGGGTCCCAGCTCCAAGCTGACGCAAGACACATGTCTTTCGACTGCGGGCCAAGGAGCGCCTGACCAATTCAAACTGGGTGCCGTCATGAACCTGAACACTGTCGGGTTTTTGCATGCCGGAGTGTCGGGTTTTTGCTATACAATCAGGTCATGAAAGCTAGCCTAAAAACTCAGGTAATCCAGCGCGTGTCGAGATCGAGACGCGATGTGTTCCTGACTAGAGACTTTCTCGACTTGAGCGGGATGGATCAGGTGATCCGCGCGCTCCGTCTCGCCGTGAGGGAGGGGAAGCTCGTTCGACTCGGGAAGGGAATCTACGCCAAGGCACGGGCGTCGAGTATCTCTGGACGCCCCGTTCTGGCCAACGCTGCTGGATTTCAGGCGGTCGCCCAGGAAGCCCTGACGCGTCTGGGCGTGAATTGGCAGCCTTCCGATGCACAGGTGGCTTACCAGCAGGGCCTATCCACTCAGATTCCTGTCAATACGGTGGTGAAGGTGCGCGGGCGGTTTTCTCGTAAGCTTCGGTTCGGTAAGAACGAGCTGCGGCTTGAGCGGTAGTCCCACACCCAAGCACTTTGCTGACGCGGCGGCCGAGCTGGGGTTGCCGCACCCCGGTCTCGTCGAGAAGGATTTCCACGTCGTGCGAACTCTGACTGCCCTGCGCACCATCGCGCAGGAAGGCGGTCACCTGGTGTTCGGCGGCGGGACGTCCCTGTGCCGCGCGCATCGGCTTATTGAACGAATGTCGGAGGATATCGACCTTCGAGTCGCACCTCCGGGCTTGGGCGAAGGTGCGCGCAAGCGATTTCGCAATGAGGTCACGCGCGTCCTTCAGTCTTGCGGATTCGACTTCAATCCCGAGACCGATCTCAAGAGTGCCGATGGCTACCGTTACTCCCGCTACAAGCTTCGATACAACCGCAGCTGTGACCTGGTAGGGAGCCTGCGACCCGAGATCAAGGTGGAAATCTCGAGCAGGCCGCTTATCCAGCAATCTCAATCCTGCTTGATTTCATCGTTCTGGGCCGAAGCAGCCGGCGAGGAACCAGAGCTGATCGACATGCCTTGTGTGACCGCAGCGGAAACTTGCGCGGACAAGTTCGTGGCGCTCACTCGAAGGATTGGCGAAGAACTCAGGCAAGGTCTGCAGCAAGATGCAACCTTGCTCCGGCATGCCTACGACCTTGCGTGTGTGCATCCCACCGTCTCGATGGAAGAGATCATGCCGATGATTCGGCAGATCATGGAAAGTGATCGGACCACTCGAGCGCGCAACTTTCCAGACTATTACGAAGACCCTGTCGAGGTGAGCAAGGCTACCGTCCACGTACTTGGGTCCGATCTAGCCTATTCCGCGGCGTTTGACGCTTTTGTACGCGACATGGTGTACGGCGCGAAGCTCACGCTTAACGATTGTATGGGGGCCCTCGAAGACATCGCCGGTCGCCTTTAGCGTGAACCTGCGCTTCCGCGCAGGCAGGAACACAAGATCGTTCAACCCAGTCGCTGCGTGATCCCGGGGCTTCGCTCAACGATCTGCGGCGTGGGCTGGTTGTGGATCGATTGAGTGAGCGACGGAATATGCATGGACGCGAATGCCCCGGCAAATCGAGTCGGGCGCAGCATGGTCATCGCTCTCTAGCCTTGACGGTGTTCAAGCACAGCATCAGCGTCATCGGGTGCTGCGGTGACACTTGGAATCCGTGGTGCGTGTAGACCTGCTTGGCGCGGTCGTGGATGGCGTGGACGAAAAGCCCGCGCACCTTGTGGGGTGTCGAAGTTGTTCGCACCCGCATCGGTGCGAAAAGGCTCGCTACCGCGGGCCGCTGACTCGACCCGCCGATCTGCACGAGGGGTTTGGGGAGCAATGGAACAGCCAACCCACTTACGTCGAGCCGGAACCGCCGAGATTTACGCGGTGGCACAGGGTAAGCCGGAGTCCCAGATTTTCCTGCCACATTGCGAGTGTTCGCTCACCTGGTTAGATAACGCCAACGACCAGCAGGAGTGCCCTGTCAATCGCTTTCATCCGCTCAGCATCGAGGCTACCAAACGGTTCGCTGATCTTCGTGCGTGGCAGCGTTGAGAGCTTGTCTACCATGACTTGCGAGAGCACGTGCAGCCCGTTGGCGGGGTTCGGTTCCACGGTGACGCGGAACGCGGCATTGCGCATGTCGCTTGTCACCGGGCACAGCACGATGCTTTCCAGATCGGTGAGCAAGTCCGATTGAATGATCAAAGCTGGCCTTGGTTTGCCGTAGTCGCCCTGCAATGAAACCATCACGAGGTCGCCCCGCTGCATCACTCCCAGCCCTCAACGTGCATTGCGGCCTCTTCGGTGAAGCGCAAAATCTCGGCTTCTGCCGGGTCGCCCTTCAGGCTTTGGCACTGCTTGCGCACTTGCGCCGCAAACTCGGGCGAGCGTGTGTCTGGCACCCAAAACTGGACAGGCCGTAGTCCCGCAGCGCGCATCCGCTCGCGGTGCCGTGCCACCTTTGACTCGTGAATAGAAGGCATGGTGTTCTCCATGGGTTGCATGCATGGTTACATGTTACCGCGCATGCAGCGGGATGGCGAATTCGGACAACCCAACCTGGAAAACCATCTGGCGAACGATGGTTTTCGAGACGTTTGTATCGCACCGCATACCGGCGTTTTGCGTTCCGCCCAGTTCAGAAATCGCGGTTCCCTTGCTCCCCGCCCCCCTCTGCAGCCTTTCGCAGATGCTCGCCACGGTCTCGCTTGGTCGTGGTTAGGACTCAATACCTCGGGCTGGCGGCAAACCCCCGCATGACAGAACGCGCTCCGTCGAGGACCTCAGATAGTCCAGCGCCCACTCAATCGTGAGTCGTCGTTGGCCGGGGTCGTCTAAGCACGGTACCCACACGAGCAGGCGTGCCGGCTGGCAGCTCCTTGAGCAGCGCGACACCGCCTCCCGCCTTGCGCAACACAAGCTGGCCGTCTGCCGACTTCATCACCAGCGTGTTGGCCGGGTTGGAAATGGCTCGCTCGTAGGCCGCTCGCCCGGCCTTCGTCGCCAGTAGCGGAATCTGCGATTCCGCCAACCGCATCGCGTCTTCGTCGAGTATCGAAATACCGCCCATGGTTTGCCCTCCTGACACGAACATTTGCCGTGCACGCTGTTGGGGGATCTACCCGTGAACCGCAGACGTTGGTGAGGGAGTGGTACGCCGCATGCTGGTTATCCCTTGTCGTTCTGGCTGTCCTTCGGGGGGTTCGGCGCTCTTCCGACGCCCTTGGCGACGATCCTCTCCAGCGCCCGGATCTGGGCTGGGTATGGCTTCAATGCGTACAGGCTTTCCCGATCAACTTCGACCGCGCCAGAGGTCCTCACAGTCACCTTGACGTTCCCGCTCAGGCATTTTCTTGGCTTGAATGCCTCGCTCATCATGTTTCGCCTTCGCGTGTCCATGATCCATCAGTTCAGCTGCCAATCCCATCCATCAGCGACCGCAGTCCAACGTGTGGTGCGGCTATTGCCACCACGAAACATTGATCGCCAGTTTCAACGGAACCATCGACACCTTCTCCCGCTGCGCCACCCTGTCGGTCGGTAGAGTGCTCCGCTGCAACCTCAGCAGGCTCATTCGCTGGGGCCGCTGCCCGGCCAGAACACTCGGATGACGACGGGCTCCACCGCGTTGGCGCCTCCGCTCCGCGGTGCACACTCAATCGGAGGGTGACTCGGCACTCTTGCGCGTTGTCGACTTACCGCCGTCGATGACGGTGAGCGTCGGTTGTGTCGCGATGATGTCTTGGAAAATTCGGACGCAGCTTTCTTCATCACCGGCAATCATTGCGTCGATGTACTGTCGCGTCTTCGGCGTGCCTCCAGAGATGACTTGCAGTGGGGGATTTTTTTCATCCGTCATACGTACCTACCCGGTCTTGGAGCCACCTTAGAACTGCGTGCGACACGCTGGCGTGTCCGCTGATTCGAATCGTCGTGCGGTCGCGCATAGGAGAGGTGCATCGCTTCCACTTGTAGAAGATCATGCCCCGCCGGGCACCGCCAGAAATCGAGAACCCACCCACCCGATCGGGAAGGCCCGACGCGATGACGAGTCAGTTCTACCGCGCCGAACCGCTGGCCGCAAAGCGCGCATTCGGCATCGCCCAATCCCGCTTCCAGTCCGTCCGCCACGACCTGCGTGAAGTTCCACACTTCAGGAACAGGCGTTGGGGAGACGACCTTCGCATTGTGTGATGACAGCCAGCGAAAGATCGATCCGCGCTCGTCCTTCCAATGGTGCGGGATGCGTTGAAGTGTCGGCAGCATGGCCTGCCGAAGTTGCGCCGCGGGAAACCAGAAGACGGCTCGCACTGCCGAGGAATCGCGTGGCGATGTGGTGTACTCGACGATCTCGCCGCAGAGAGGTGGATTCTTGTCCAGTCGATCCAGTTCGCGCATTCGCGCGGCGATGCTGAAGCGCTGCGGTGCATGCTTGCCCCTGACCTTCGCGACGATGACAAGCGGCCAGAGCAGTGTCGCCAGGATGGCGTCGACCCAGACATTCTGGCGCTCGTATTGCCAGTCGAAGGCGTCCAGACGAAAGAGCATGCGCCAGGCTTGAAAAAGCCCCATGAGTAGTGCGCCGTTGAGATAGGCCAATCCGATCCAGTGCAGCATCGCCATGCGTCATCCCCCAATCCGCTGCTTGCCGAATACACGCAGCTCATTGCCGGTGGCGATCCGTCCTGATGTCCTGCCCGTCAGCGTCGTTGACCCGGAAGCGTGGCATTGCCCCGACCGACCAGAATTCGGCAACGGCTCGCCGACGTGCACGCTACCAAGATCCAGGACCGCCAACGCCACACAGCGCCCGAGTGCGCGGTGCTTTGCTAGATCCTCGTCGGTCTGGCACAGGTACACCGAGCGCTCGCAGGCCGCGCAGAATCGGATGGTCGAGTCTCCCTGCACAGGCTCAAGCTTGTCCCACCGAGCGCGACAGCATTTCGCCAGCGAGCACTGCTGAATGTCCCAGAACACCGTGGTCATGCCGCGCTCATCGTGTTGGTGTCCCTGCCACGCTCCGGCAGCACCGCACCTTGCAGAACACTGTCCTCTTCGTCCGCGATCTGTGCGGCGCTCGCTTCGCGAAACTTCTGCGCGAGTTCCTCTTGGCCGAGCGATTGCGCGCACCGCGTCAGCCAGCCCAGACTCCACACCGACTGTTTGGTCGGATCGATCACGCGACTGACCGCGTCTTGGTGCAGCAGTCGTGCAGCGGATTGCTGGCCCAGTGCGGCGACGATGTCGCCCTTGAGCACCAGGTAGGCAGGCTGTGAACCGCGTTCCAGCGCCTGATCGATAACCTCCAGTGCTTCGTGGTGGCGCTTGCTCCGGTGTAGGAGCAAGGCCAGGTTGAAGCCGGCGGTGGGCCAGTCGGATACCTGACGGTAGACCGATTCGGCGCGATCACGATCCCCGAGTTCTTCGAGGTAGATCGCTCTCAGGTTGAGCAAATTGAAGGTCGGGCCGTCGTGCTGCACGGCGCAGGAAATGAAGTGCAAGGCACGTTCGCGATGCCCGATGCGCGCGGCGTCGCGCGCCATCTGCTCGAAGGTTCGCCCGAGTTGGGATTCGGGAATCAGGCTGCAGCGAACCATCTCCTCCGCTTCAAGCAGTCGGCAGCGCGCGAGCTGTCCTTGGTCGGTGTGCGTCAGCGGCGCATCGAAACGCTGTTCGAAGTCGGACACGCCGTCCTCATCACCGATGCGGCGCAGGCGCAGCGTCAGGCATTGGTTCTCATCCAGCTCCCACGCCACCGCGAGCGGTTCGCCTTGGGTGACCGGTGCTTCCAGTTGCCAGATGGACCGTCCGACGACCCGCCCTCCATCGGCGATCACCTCAATGGCAAGATCCACGGGGCGGTCGGCAACGGTGGCGGGGGCAAAGACCACCACCGGCTCCGAGGCTTCCATCGGCAATGGCACACCGGCCTTGACCAAGGGGACCAGACCTTGCCGCGTGCGCAAGCCGAGTTCGGCGCTGGAAGCCGGCGCGATGAGCGGCTTGCCGGTCGCCGCGATGGCAAGCGCCTGCAACGCAGCGCCCCGCGCGATGGCACCCTGCACGTCCAGATCGTCGCCAAGTTCAACCAGATCGGCTTCCGCGAAGTACGCCTGCAAGGCGTCCTGCACCTGCGGGATGCGGCTGCTGGAGCCCGCGAGCAGAACCAGGTCGATGGCCTCCGGTCCAAAGCCCGCACGGGCCAGGACCTGATGGATCGGCCGGAACACCGAGTCGCGCTCGACGAACTCGTCGGAAGCCGTCTTGTCCGGGTGCGGGTTCAGGAACGGGCGAAGCAGCTTCTCGAAGGTCGTCTCATCAAGGCGCGCATCGCTCAGGAACAACTCGCGATCGTCCCACTCGATGCAGTGGTCACCCGCTGAGACGACCTCGACGGCGGCGGTGTCGATGCCATCCTCACGCTGCGCGCGCAGACGCTGGCACAGAGCGCGCTTCAACTGCTCGGCGACCGGCAACAGCACCGGCTCGAAGCGGCGGCGTTTGTCGGCGAACGCTACCGCGGTGCGATCCAGCCGGTAGCGCTCCAGCAAGGTCGGAATCAGATGGCCATGAACGATGGCGCGGTCGATGTCGCCGCCACCGATGCGGTGATAGCGGCTGGTGGCCAGCAAGCGCGGTGCCAGTGCTGCCGTCTCCGAAGCCTGCAGCGTGAACAGGGCCACGTCGCAGGTGCCGCCACCGAAATCAAACACCAGCCAGGTTGCGCCAGCCGTCAGGTGCTTACCCGCCGCGTCCGGGTCGCGGTGCAGCAGATCGAGCACAGCAGCGTAAGGCTCGTCCAGCAAGCGGAATTCCTGATACTCGTCGAACACGAGTGATGCGGCATCCAGTGTCGCGGTGCGTTGCGCTCCGTGGAAGGAAGCAGGCACCGTGATCACCATGGGATTGGCGATGGGCTCGACATGCAGCCCGGTGGCTTCGAACAGGTATCCGATGAGGTGACCCGCAATCTCCGTCGCCGACCGGAAGCTCTCCGGCGCACGCGCATAGGTGTGCCGCAGGCCGATCTCGTTTTTAGTCTCCGAGAATGAACCCTTGTGCTGATAGAACCGCGGCGTGCGGGCCAGCCGTTTGGCGGCATGGCCGACCACCGCTGCACCGTCCTTCACGGCCACCACCGAGGGCACTGCGATCTGGCCCTCCGGTTGCCCGGGCTCATCGATAGTCTGGCATTCGCAGACGATCTCCCCATCCTCGAAGCGCGCCACCGCGATGCAGCTCTTCGTGGTGCCGAGGTCGATGCCGACGGCAGCGCCATCGACCTCCTGCTGCGCCAGCGCTTCGCGCAGTTCGTCGAACACGGTGTTGGCCGTCATCGCACTTCTCCTCAGTCGGGTCGATTCATCGCGACCCTAGGTTGAAGTGCCGACGTCTCAGCAGGTGAGACGCGTCATGTGACAATGACGCACGCATGGCAACACCCTTTACTCTCGCCTCGATTTGACGTGTCGCCTGATGAAAAAAATCCTGTTTCTTGATTTTGACGGCGTACTCCATCCTGATGGGGTTGGGTTGTTTTCGAAGCTCGCTCTGTTTGAGGCATATCTCCTGAGGATGCCCGACGTCGAAGTTGTCATCAGTTCGACCTGGCGAGAGGATCATGATCTTGAGGCGCTGAAGTGCTTTTTTTCAGCCAATGTGCGCGACAAGATCATCGGCGTAACACCGTCGTTGGACGATGGTTTTGACGGCGGCGGCAGGCAACGAGAAATCCATGCGTACCTGGACGCTGCGGGACTGAGTACGAAAAACGCGTCCTGGGTTGCTTTGGACGACATGCAGATGTTTTTTGAGAACGACTACCCCCACCTCATTCTTACTGACTCGGCCCGTGGCTTTGACGAAGAAAATGGCGATGCCTTGCTTGCGTGGTACGACAAGTGACCCAGCGCGTGCCTGGAAATCTGCCTGGGTGAACGCTGTTTGATGGTCATCGCTTTACCTTCAGGCGTTGTTCGCTGAACAAAATCCGGAAGTCGCGCTGCGGGTTCACGCCGCGACGCCGCAGACGCTGCGCGATCACCTTGTCATCGGCTACTTCGTGGTAGGCCAGGGCACGCCACCTGACGCCCCCTCGTACAACACCGGCTACTGCGTCGCCGACGTACTCGACGGACGAACTGACTGGAGCGCCACTGAGGTCGAGGAGTTCCGCCAGTTCCTTGATGAGCCACGCTTCAACGCGTGGCTGCAGGCCCAGTTCGATGAGATCGATCAGGCGATCCAGAGCAACCCCATGTGGAACTCGGCGTTGCTCGCCCAGGAGTCTGGCGGGATCGATACGCATAGCGTGAAGCGCGCCATTGTCCAGAGGTCAGCACTGGACCTCGATGCCATGCGGCAGCTTCGGAAAGGAACGATGTTCCCGATAGGTTCGGATTGACCAGCCATCCGCTAACGGTTGTGTCCCGTCGTGGTCAGTCCACCAGGCACTCATTGGACGCGCACGAAATCCGGCTCGGTTTGCAGCGCGGCAAGTCCGCGCGCCAACGCTTCAATTTCCCCACGTCTTGCCAGCTTTTCCAGCCAGTGTCCGGGGATGCCGTCCAGCCCGTAGTACGCCCCGGCAAGTTGGCCGCAGACGGCGGCGGTGGTGTCCGCATCGCCGCCGAGGTTGGCGGCGCGCAGGATGGCTTGCTCGAAGCTGTCGGTGCTGAAGAAGGCCCAGAGCGCCGCTTCCAGCGTGGCGACGACGTGGCCAGAGCCGTCGTAATCGTCTTCCGCGGCGTGCAGAAAGGCGCGATCACGGATGCGCTGCATGCTGCGGGGAAGGGCGATGTCGTTGACTTCGGTCAGTAGCACTGCCTTGTCGTCGCGACCCTGAAGTGCCGACCAGATCAAGGCCGAAAAGTACGCACAACTGGCCAGACACTCCGCTGAGGCGTGGGTCAGTCGGGAGCTTTCGATGGCCCAGTGAATGGCTTGAGCGCGGTCGAAATGCCAGGCCATCGGGATCGGCGCCAGACGCATCAGCGAACCATTGCCCGACGCCGAAGGATCGTCCGATCCTGCATACGGATCACCCGTCTGATGAAACCGCCGCAGCGCCTTGCTGACCGTCTTGCCCATGCCAAACGCCTGCGGACGACAGGACCAATAACCCTCATTGGCCCAGCGCCAATAGCGCTGCATCTGATCCCGTGCGTCAAAGCCGCGACAGACAATCAAACTCTCGGCCAGACACAAGGCCATCGCTGTGTCGTCCGTCCATTCCCCCGCCTGCAATCGGAATTTGCCACCGCCCACCATATCGGTGAGCGGCACAAACCGACCGCGCGGATAGAACTCGACTGCCGCTCCGACAGCATCGCCGCAGGCTAGGCCGAGGAGGGGTGATTGTAAATTTTCCAGCATGCTGATCTTTGGAAAAACATCTGACTCACTTTGATTCGAACAACCCATTAGCCAGATGGTTTACGCAGACTTCGCTTTCATCTTCCTCTTTATAATGACTCCCCCGCGACTACTTACGGTGCCAAAGCGGAACTCGAATTTGTCTGATGCCACATCGATCCAATCGTAATGAATACGAAGGTTTGGCTTCATGGGGTCGCTGTTGGAAATAAACTCATAGCATCCTGGTTTGCTTTTCTCTTCCGGATACGGGTACGGGTCAAACGCGTACAACCATCTATCCTCCGATTTTAGCAAGGTAATCTCATGCCATTCGTTATTGAAATGCCGCACCGAAACCACGCCAACACCATTTGAATTTAGACATTCTACCAATTTGTTTCCAGGGCCAAGGTGGAGTTTATCGCCTTCAAGATATTCCGCCTCGACACTAAATGATTTGAATTTATTCGATTTGAACTCAGTTAACCATTGTGCAATAAAACTTATTGCCAAATCGGACGTACCCTCGCCGTGTTCACTGTTGTGAAACATGCAATCTAAGGACAGCATGTAGACTCGCTGGAGGACTAACGGTGGAATCTCATCTCTTTCAAATAGATACACGAGTGCATTGACGAAGGACGTTGGCACACAATCGAAATTCGACGCTTGAAGTCTGAATGGCGTTTTCATGTCTATCTCCTTGTTTTGGAATTGAAGATTTGGGTCGGAATAATGGCGGCATCGACGTCGAAAAGTCGAGTTGGCGTTCAGCCGGTTTTGATCAGTGGCGAAAATGGTTGTATTGGCATCAATGCCGCATAGTTCGATTTTTTGGCAGGTGCGAGAAACTACAACGGCGCACCTCATCCCCCAACGCCCCCAACCACCACCGAAGCTGCATCGATTGCCTCACGGTGGCGGTGATGTGATAGTAGGTTTCGCCGTCTTCGTCAAGGCGTTTTTCGCATGTCTGATCGGGTGACAGTTTGAGTTCGGTCAAGTGATAGCCGGCGCTTTCGGTCAGGTCGAGTTCGAGTTTGATTTCCTCGCCAACATCCAGTGCCATGCCGCCTTCGCGGATATAGGTTTGCAGGTCGAAGTCGGGTAGTCGGCGGGCGGGCTGGTCGAGGAGGCGGGCTTTTTGCATGCGGTGCAGGGCGAATTGACGCGGTTCGGTGTAATTGCGGGCGGTGGCAATCAGGTAAATCACGCCTTCGCGCACGATCAATGCCTGCGGGTGCAGCGGGTATTCCTTGAGTTCGCCCTCGTAGGCTTTTCGGTAGTGGACGTGGATTTGCGTTTGCGTGGCGAGGGCATTGAAGACGGTTTCGCGTACCGCTGGCGCAATCGGTGGGGGAATCAGCGGCAGTGTCCGCTGAATGACGGCAATGCGGTCGGCCCAGCGGGTTTTGGGGTTGTCGACGTGACTGCCGAGGGATTTCTCGGCCGCGGCGAATTTAGGTGCGAGCGCTTGCAGGGCATCCGGCGGTAACAGATTGGCGGCGTGTTTCTGCAGCATGATCAAGGCCAGTGCTTCGGCGGGATCGGTGCCAGGCAGGCTGATATCGGCGGCGGTGGCGCGCCAGGACCAGCGCGCGGGGTTTTGGCGGTCGCTGTCGATGGGGTAGCCGTGGCGTGCCGACAGAATCTGCAGGTCGCGCTGCACGGTGCGTTCGCTGGCAGTGATCCCCTGGCTGTCGAGTTGCTTTTGCAGCTCGCGCACGCTGCGGCCCTGGCCGCGTTTGAGCAACTGCAGGATCGCCAGACGGCGTTTGAAAGTGTCCAGTTCCTTGCCGGGTTGGTCGGTGCTGCGCGGGGCGGACGGTGATGGCATGGCGGTGCTCCTGAGTGAGCGCAGCATACGACTCGCACACGTCAAGAGTTGACGCGTCAGTTCCTTACCGTGGTCGCACCCCAACACGGAGGCGGACCATGGAATTTGTCGTAACCGATGTGCCCAAGAGCGCGGTCGTGGATTGGCAAGGAGGCGATGGCGAGGCCAGCCAACTGGCGGCACGTAAGAGTCTGCTGCGGCGCTGGCTGCACGATTTGCTGACAAGCCAGCACGAGGCGCGCGTCCTCTCGCACCGGGTGGATGTTGAAGCGGCCTGGGCCTACTTCGGCGAGCCGCTGCCCGCGTCGCTGACGCCGTACGACTACGAGGCGCCGCAAATGCTGCGCGCGCTGCAGCGCTTGCAGACGAAATGGAGGAAGTTGCCGCCACCGCCGGATGTGCTGAGCTTGGTGCCCGGCGCAAAGGTGCTGGCCGATGGTCTGGATTTGCCCAAGGGTGCCGCGCGGGTGTTGGCGGTGCTGGCCTTGCGGGATGCCGACCGCGATTTTTGTGCGGTGTTGTCCAGCCTGAATCTGGACGATTCGCGGCGGGTGATTTCGACCCTCGCGGGCTGGGCCGGTGTCGGTGTCGAGTTGGCCCGTCACTGCGTGGCCGAGCGAGGCGTGCTGTCGACACTGCATTGCCTGGCCTCGGATGACAGCATGGAGTTAGACGTGGAGGCGGCCTTCAGTCTGTCGCCCACGCTGCGCCGGCGATTGTTGTCGCCGCAGTCCAGCCTGCACGAGTTGTTGTCGGGTGTGTTTCGCGCCACGCCTGCCGCGTGTCTGACGCCTGCCGACTACCCGCATCTGGGAGACGTGCTGCCGGTCTGGATCGCCTATCTGCGCGCGGCCATGGCGCAGGCACGCCCCGGCGTGAATCTGCTGATCTACGGCCCGCCCGGCGCGGGCAAGACGGAGCTGGCGCGCGTGTTGGCGGCGGCGGTGGACGCGGAGTTGTTCGAGGTGGCCGTGCAGGACGGCGATGGTGACTCGCGCAGCGCCGCGCAGATTCTGCAGATCAGCCGAGCGGCGCAAATCGCGCTGCGCGGTCGTGCGCGCAGCCTGATGCTGATCGACGAAGCCGACGCGGTATTCGAGCAGCCGCGTTTCGAGATGATGCGTGGAAGCGGTGTCGGCAAGGCCTGGACCATCGAGATGCTGGAGAGTGCTGCCACCCCGACGCTGTGGGTGGCGAACGAGATGGGTCATGTGCATCCGGCCATCCTGCGCCGCTTCGATCTGGTGCTGCAGATGGAAACACCGCCCGCCAGCGTGCGCCGCCGCATGGTCTCGCACCATCTGGGTGACTCGCGTGCTTCGCTGGCGTTATGCGAGGAACTGGGCGACAACCCGCATCTGCAGGCGGGCCATATCGCCATGCTGGGGCGGATGGCGAAGTCCTTGCCTGCAGAGGTAAACGCCGATCTGGCGATTCGCCAGCAGCACCATGCGCTGCACGAATTGCTGCAGTTGCCGGCACGCCGCACCGTGACGCGCTCGGCTTTGGGCGAGTTCGACACCGAGTTCTTGAATGCCGATCAGCCGGTTGATTCGGTCATCGAGCGGGTTCGACAACGTGGTGCGGCACGCATTGCCTTGTATGGGCCTCCCGGAACCGGCAAGACCGCGTTCGGGCACGCGCTGGCCAAGGCACTGGATCGCCCCTTGCAAATTTGTACGAGCGCGGACTTGCTCTCGAAGTGGCTCGGTGACACCGAACGCCTCATCGTCGAGGTGTTTGCTCGCGCAACGCGCGAGGGCAGCGTGCTGATGCTGGACGAAGTCGACAGTCTGCTGATGCGCCGCGAGGACGCGGATCGACACTGGCAGATCAGTCAGGTCAACGAACTGCTGAACGCACTCGACCACTTTCGCGGCGTGGTGGTGCTGACCACCAATCGCTTCGATGCGTTGGATCGCGCGGTGTTGCGCCGTCTCGACTTCAAACTGGCACTGCGTGAACCCACAGCCCCGCAACGCATCGCGCTATGGCAGCGCCTGTGCGCGCAGCAGCAATGGCATGTCGAGGCCGCGGACTGCGAGCGCATTCGCGACATGGAAGGCCTGACGCCGGGCGACTTTCATCTTGTCGCCCGTCACTACCTCGAACGCCAGGACGGCGAAGCCAAAGCCGAGGCGCTGCGCGATCTGCAGCACGAATGGAAGCTCAAATCAGGCAAGCCACGCACCGTCGGCTTCGTCGCGCCAAACACTCGCTACCACGCGTGAGGACAAGACCATGACGATCCAGAAACGTGATGACCGCGTGGTCGGCGTCCATTCTGTGGGCAACCCGAAATGCCCCGCATACCCGCGAAAGCGGATATCCAGCCGGTTGGTTTCACCGGGTAGCTCGAATCGCACCGAAGGCGCGTCAAGAGTCGCCCAAGGTCTCCCTTGGTGGCTCCGCGCCAGCTTGCTGCTGACCACCGCGAGCGGCCTTGTCGCCTGCGGGCCAGGACGACTGCCGGAGTGCGACGACCCCGAAATCGTCACCACTGTGCAGACCCTGGTGACGCAATCCATCGAGCGCACGATGGTCAACAATCAGGTCTATCTGCAGATGATGAAGCAGACCTTTGAATGGAATGTGGAGCTACCCGAGACGCTCAGTCGTCCCGCGGACGGCGGACGCGTTTACTGCCGCGCGCAACTGCACACCCGACCGAAGGGACTGCCGCAACTGAACGCACCCGATGCGTACAAGCAGATGCTCGACCGCCGCACGGAGATTCACTACGAGTTGTCCTACAACGATGCGGGCGAGGTGTGGGTGGAGCTTTATGAGTGATCGCGAGATCGACATCGCGACCGACTCCCCGCGCGGGTGGCTCGCCACCCATTTTCGTCAGTGGTGTGGTGAGCAAACGCCGATGCCCCTGTCTCCGCGCTGGACACGGCGTCGAACGACCCGGCGAATCCAATTGGGTAAGGGAAAGTTGCCGCTGTATGTCGCGCTGCGTGAGGGCTACGGGCTCGCCTGGGTCGAATTGCGCGTGGTGGCGTATTGGCTGGGCGGGTACTGGGCCACGCTGTATTGCCATCGCGTGTTTCCACGCCAGTTCGCCCTGTGTGGCGAAGATGAAGTCATGCAGCCGCTGCCGAACTGGTATGACGCAGGCTGGCCCGGTTTCCAAGTGACACATCGAATGGAGGACACGCTTCCCAGCCTCGCCTCCCTCGTCGCCAACCACCTCTTTGTGCCGTGGTGGCGATGGCTCCACGAGGTCACTTCCACCAGCGACTGGCTGCTGATTGCGACCACGCCAGATCACCGGCCACGTGCCATCGCGCTGCGCTACGACGAGGCCTTACCCACCGAGGTCATCGCGCTGGAATGGCACGATTTACGTGGCTTGGCGCGTATCCCGCCATGGCCGAGCGCGGCATTGCGGGCGATGCGGCAAGCGCGGGCGAGTGCCCGTTTTATCGCGAATTATCACGCGGACGATAAATTATCGAAATTTGGATAATTGGCGATAATTCCCTGACAGCGCACCCCGAAGAGGGGCAGATCGATGCAGCATCTGACCGACAACGACAAGGCGTTTACGGATCGTCTGTTCGGCCAGCGAAAGCGCGCTCAGGGCGAGCAGCATGTCTGACGAGCTCTGTCTGGCACTCGACATCGAACACCGTCATGAGATAGTCACCGATGTTCTCTCTCAGGATCCGACGCGATGGCAGGCCTTCAGTGGGACGCGCACATCATTGCGGAAGCGCGCGAAATCGCCCAGCACGCGAACGCAGTCGATTTCCCCGTCGAGTTAAAGTGCGCGCCAGGCATTTACGTCACGATGGTCGACGACCCGCGCATCCTGGCGGGATCTGCCTTCGTGTTGGAGCGCGGAGCGTTCAAGCTTGGCCCGAAACGGGTTGCGCGCTGAGGCCATCGACAAGGCACTGGAACTCGCCGCCGTCGCGGTCCAGGCCCACGCCACCGCCAAGGCACGATTGGATGCGCGCCGCGTACAGTTCCAGACGCTGTTCCAGGAAGGTGAGCAATGACCGACATTCAGAAACCGACCCTACAGGTCATCACCGGGGGCACGCCCAAGGCGCGGCAGTTCATCAACGCCATGATTGCCGGTGACGAGGAGGGCTGTGCCCGAATTTTCGATGAGATCATGGCGAGCCAGCCGACGATCACCGTGATCGAGGGTGGGAAGGCGACGTCGAGCGATCGCGGCATAGCTTGAACAAAAAATCCCCCGAGCCAGAAGCGGCTTCGGGCGTGGATGGTTATCGTGTTTCAGATTGGCTTTGAGCGGTCGTAAAGCGTCTCAGGCGAAATATCGATGTTGCCCGGCCAGACGACGGTGCCGTAGTCAACGGTTGCACGTTCAAAAGTCCCTGCCTGTTTGATCAGATCAAACGGCTTCTTGCGTATCAGGTGTGACATGTCGAACACCCGTTCTTCTCCGTTCTCGAACTCGAGAACCAAAGTGTAGTCCGGCCGCGCAGCGACCCGAATCACATCAAGTAGCATGACCTTCGCCTCATCTACTGCAGTGGAGCAATCCTGAATGGTTGCTCGCCTGCAACAGCGAGCTGCCCGTTTGCCAACAACTCATCATGGTGGATTTCGATCCAAGCTTGAACCATTTTGATTTGCTCACGCTGTATGGTGCGGGGGACTGCAAGAATAGTTGTGAAGATCCGTATGAATGCGGTAACAACAAGATATGGAAACAAACCTCCATTGAGGTCTATGTCTTGAACGGCATTCGGGTGGAGGATGCTCTCTGCACACACACCCAGCGCAATAATTGGGACATCGACTACGGAAGCTGCGGGTATCGCATACGCAATTACCAAACCGTCACGTCGCTCTCGGGCGGGACAAAGGAATCCATTTTATGTTGCATCGAGTAATAGCGCATGAAATGCTCAACCTTCCAATCAGGAGATCACCATGAAAAGGATACTCGCCAGTATTGTCGTCCTCGCCTGTCTGCTGCCCGTTGACAGTAACGCGTCCACCGGCAACCCTACCTGGACGCCCGGCAACCCGCCCGTTGGCTGGCAGGCGATGCCGTTTCAGGCACCGACCTGGTTCGATCGAAGTCGCGATGGGGCAGGCTGGGCTATCGAGCGCTATCCGCCACTGACAGGGCAGACCCAGCCGCTGTATTCAGGCATCGTCTACATCTACGACGCGCAGCGCAATCCCTACTGGTTGTTGATGGCCGGCACTTACCAGCCGCCCAGCTATCAGCAGATCATCCGCGATGGCTCGATGGGCAGTTTCTCGGGCGTCCTGAACGATGGTGTGGGCGGTGCCTGCCCGACCTGCAACTACATCGTGCCCGACGTTGGCCCGAGTCCCTACGCGAGCGGGGTGATCGCCTTTGACACCGGGGCGGAGGCACGGGTCAGCTACAACGGTGTTCCGATGGAGCACATCGAACCGTCTCGACAGATTCTGTTTCAAGACTTCTCACCGGAATGGTTTTTGGGAGATTGGCGGCATGAGGTCTACTTTGGTTCAAATGGGGTTTTGACCAACGGAACACCCGGAAACATAAATGTTGATGATTTGAAAATCGAGCAGATTCCCCCTCCTTCGTGGGCCGGGAACATCCAACGACTGAACGCCGACACCTACCGCATTCCTGCACCCCAAACAACCGTTTGGATGAAGGCAACCAACACGGATCTTGGAGGCAATGCGTTTATCTACTTCCTGTTTGACACTGTGGAGAAGAAGCTACGCCGCATTGGTACATTCACCGCCATCCCAATCAATGGCAGCGTCGCCGGTATTCCCACCGTGATCGGTTACCAATGGTCCCCCGATGAAATCTTCTACGAACTCATCCCGATCAACGACGACACGATCATCGGTATCCCGTACCGGAACTCGGTGAACTACGTTAACAACACCGCCGCCACGCAGAGCTACAACTTGGTTCTGCGCATGACCCGCAAGCGCTGATCCGGGCATCCAAGCCAGACCCACAGGCCGCCTCGTGCGGCCTGTGTTGTTTGGGGGAGGGGCACCTTGAAGCGCAGGACTGTCGGCGGGCACGCCCGTCAAGAATGGCGCTGTGTATTACAGTGAATACGCGCATCTCAACCGGGGTTTTGTCATGGCCACGTCGCTTCGCCTGGCACCTGAAACCGAGCAACGCCTTGATCGGCTTGCCTCAATGGGCTCCTTTAGATCCTTGATCTTTTTCGAAGATCGTTGTGGTGGCCATGAAGTTGGTTCGCAGATGGGTGTAACCCCTATTGAACCTCCGCCGAGGCTCATCGGTTGAGACTGGCGCGTGTGGGGCGACCATCGTTTGGCTACCCCTCGGCTCGCTAGCGACCCGTAAGGGATAATAGGGATTGAAACTCGACCTCGCCTGCACCTATAATCCCGTACGCGCTGGTAACGGTTGGAGTCGCGATCATGACCGCACTATCGTCCCGCCCGGGACTGCCACGAGCCCGTGCAGTGACCTTTCGCTCGGACGAGGCGCTTCTCGCGCAGATTGCGGTCACGGTTCGCCATCGACGTCTCGCCGCGGGCATCACCCAAGAGGTTCTGGCCGGGCTCAGCGGTACGGGGCCACGCTTTGTTCGAGAACTCGAACAGGCCAAGCCCACGCTTGAAATCGGCAAGGTGCTTGCTGTGCTGCAGGCTTTGGGGCTGCGACTCGCGCTCGATGTGCACCGTCCGCTTGCATCGAGCCCCAAAGAATGACGCCCCGGGAACTCACGGTCTACATGCGGGACGTGTTCGCCGGTGTGCTAACGGACCTCGGCCCAGGCGCGATGCGCTTTGTCTACGATCCACAGTACGTGACTTTGGGCGGCCTTCCTCTCTCCCTCAGCCTTCCCGTTGACGGGTCTGCGTCTTCAACGGTTGTCCGCAACTGGTTTGCCAACTTGCTGCCTGAAGGCGATGCCCGCGTGGCCGTGAGTGCCGAGGCGCGTGTACCGGTGCACGATGATTTTGGTTTGCTCGAAGCCATCGGGCGTGAGTGTGCGGGGGCGATCGGTTTGTGGCCTCACAACGAGAAGCCGCCCGCCGCCTCCGATACCGTGGAGTTTGCGTTGCTGGATGAAGGGCACCTCGCGCAATGGATCGCGTTTCCGACGCGTCGGACGCTGGGCGGCGGACTATTGCGTCTGTCCCTGGCCGGCGCCCAGCACAAGACCGCCGTGCTTCGATTCGAGGACGGCACATTGGCGGTGCCCATGGGAGCGTCCGCCAGCACTCACATCCTCAAGATTCCTCATGCCGATTGGCCAGGCCTGGTGACGCTCGAAGCCCTCGCCATGCGGGCACTGAAGGCGGTTCACCTGGACGCAGCGGACGTGGCTATCGTTCGGCACTCCGGGGCGCCCTGCTTGTTGATTGCTCGGTACGACCGGACGCATAACGGGGTGGTGGCCGAGCGAATCCATCAAGAGGACATATGTCAAGCGTTGGGGTTTGCGCCGGAGCACAAATATGCTGAGCACCATGGGCCGACGCTGACGGATGTTTTCAACCTTGTTCGCGAGCACGGAGCGGACCCGACGCGCCTCATCCGTCTCACACAACGCATTGTTGCGAGCGCTGCGCTTGGAAACGCTGACGCGCACGGCAAGAACATGAGCCTCTTGTTGAGAGACGACGGCACCGTGGATCTGGCGCCCGCCTATGACGTTGTGCCCACGGGACTGTTCGAGGATCTTGACCGCACGCTGGCGATGCCAATTGGTACGGCGACGACGCTCGATGACATCCCGCTTAGCGCGTGGGATGAACTCGCCGAGACGGTGAGCCTGCGTCCGTCCCTGGTGCGATCACTCCTCAAACGGACCGCACGTGCGCTTGCGGAAGCGTTGCCCAACGCTGGGAAGGCGCTCGTGGAAGAAGGAGCCAACGCGGCCGTAATCGAGCGCAGCGTTCCGTGGTTGGTCGATCGTGCGATGGCCATTGCCGACGGGGCGCCTGTTCCACCGCCACCGGAGCGGCGCGCCAAGGCACCGAGGACATCTACCGGGTGGCCCCTATCGTAGCAGCGGCGAAATGGATGCCTGCCTGGCTGCCTCGATCTCGTATCTTTGGGTCCCAGCATCGGCAGGGTGACTGAGTGCCAGCTTTACATTCTTGAGAGTTGGGAAAACTTGGCCATCATCGGCCTGCTCAAGACGGAAATCACCACCCTGCAACAGGCTGCGTCACAGGCCATTGAACAAGCCGAAGTCATCCGCCTGTCGATGGTCGATCAAGCCTGCGTTGCCGGGGCGCTCCTAACGGCCCCATCGCCCAACCACGCCATGGAGCGTGCGTTCGTGCATCGAGGCAAGTTGTTGCAACCGGAATGAGCGGTGCGTCGTTTCCGTGTTGGCCTCACGCATCCACGCAATTTGCGCAGCAGTGATCCGTGCGCTGAAGTAAAGCGTCGACCCACAAGGCGCAAGTATGCTCACGGAAGAAATCAAAGCCGCTGTTCGTGCGGCCACCGAGGCGATCGCCGCCGCCAGGCCCGACTTTCGCCGTCGCCGCTCCCAGAATTTGTTGATTGCAGAGATCGCCAAGACCTGCACAGGTGAGTACGGTGGGCAGCAACACCTGGTTGCCGAAGCGCCAACCGGCACCGGTAAGAGCGTGTATGCCCTGCACTTCGGTGAATTGGGGACTTGTGCACAGGCTCCGTGCTGACGTCATGAGCCATCCTCTCGAACTTCAACTGGGTCGAAAGTCGCTGAGCAGGTCAGAGTGAGCTCCCCTCGTGGCCGGACGGCACCATTGTCTTGGGGCCGACAAGGACGGTCGGAATCGGTTCAGCGGCGCGGAACCTGTAGCGATCTTTGTGCCCGATAGCGAAATTAGCGTCCGATAGCGTTTTTCGATAAGAACACTAATTTCGCTATAACTTTGTGGCGAAGGCCAAATTCCCTGCTCGCCCCAACAGCGCTCAGGGGCCGTTGCCTGTATCCGCATCGATCAAAACGATGTGTCAGCCGTGCACTGCACCACATCGGTGGCTTATCCACCGTGGGCCCGCCGCGGACGCGCGCCTTGCCGTGCCTGCCGTCATTGACGGACGTGTTGCGTGCTGCTGAGCGGAGACTTACGATCAACCGCGCTGCCCCCGAGCAACTCCTCTCCGGTTTTACCAGACCGTGATGAACTCGGGGTTTTCTTTTTTTGGGAGTCGCGCTTCAGCGCTTGCGCGTGCTGCGTGTCGGCAGGCCGTTGTCAGGGGCCTCAGGCAACGCCAGTGTTCCAGACATCGCGGTGCTCGCTGGCTTTGGGGGCACGTTCCCGGCGCGAACGGCGGTACGTTTCACTGACCCTGTGGACCACCCTGCACCGGCTTCGCGCACGATGTCTGGACGTGCAACCGCCATCTTGAACAGGGCGTTCGCAGCAGTGGACGGCTGAAGAACGCCGCCTTGGCGCGCGAAGGCTGATTCGATGGCTCGCTGGTGACACGTTTGTGATGAAACGTAATCACCGAGTGGGGTTCCCTAGACCGCATCGGCGACAAATGTGCACCGGATACAGGGTTAGACCGTCAGACGTGCTCGGCATCGTCGGCGCGATGCTCGTTAACTTGCGTGACCTGCCCTGCCATGCGAAGGATACCGATGCGGCAGGTATCCCCCAATGGCGAGGTCAGGAGACGAAGAATGGTTACGAAACGACAGTCGATGCAAATTTGGCCTGTCGGCGGAAATGCGTCCGCTGATGTGGGCTTGGACGGGCCGGTAGCGCCAGGACAATGCGCAGGAACTGCGCACTGTGCCGATTCGCGACGCGCCATGATCGACACCTTGTTTGACGCGCTCGCATCGTGGGTGGAAGAACACGCGCTCTCGCCCGATCAAGTCGCGGAACGCTGGGGTACAACGCCGACGCATGTACGCGATGTCCTCAATCGGGATGCGACGAAATTCACGCTCGACGCGTTGGCCACGCTCGTACTTCAAACCGGCAAGCGCATTGAGGTCGTGGTGCAGGAACAGCACCCGACATAGATTGGCGAGATTTGTCTGCGCGATATGGCGCCACCCCATTTCAGGCGCCGTTGCTGGGGCGTTCGACGCGATGTCTAACCCGTCGGAAGCCCCAGCCAGCGACGTTCGTGTGGCGCAACGATCTTGGCGGCAAGGCATCTCGATCAGGATGGAGTGCATCCATCAGCGCATCATTTGGTCTCACTGGTGGAGTCCGAAACCCTCAGACGCGACCACTGCTCACCACCGGAAACGCGACCGCACCCAAGTCGAGCTCCGGATGGGCAACCATCAGGTCCACGATCACGAGGACGGTACTGTGCAGCAGAGTGACGCCATCCTGCACCTGGGCCCGATTGACTTGGCTATTCCATGTTGCCCCGCCATGAACCAGTGAGCAGCGCAAGACATACAAGCGTTCAAACAGGATGGAGAGCACCGCGACGGTATCGCCCGTCAGCAGGCGGGCAAGTGCCGCTTGCTTGCTGGCGGTGAACGATTCCTCCCAGTGGCCAGAGCTGTCGTGTTCGCGAAGAGCGCGCCAGAACGGCGCAAATACGTAGCGGTTGTCGATCAAGGTACGTATCGGTCCACTGAATCGGTTGAACAACAGGGCATGCAAGCGGGCCTGATCATCGACCGTCAGCAACCTCGCGAAGAAGCGTGTCAACTGATCGCGTTCGGCCTCCTCATGACCAAAATCGTGGGCATAGCTCGCGTTGAAGGCGATCCACAGGAATATGAAACGCGCGTCGGGGTCGTCGTTCTCCTGCTCGGCACGGCGTAACCAACTCAGCGCCCGATGGATTCGTACCCGATTGTTCTCGGAGTACTCGTCATGGCGACATTTGAACTGCGCGCGGAGGGTGTCAGCAGACGATGCTGTGTTGGTCGTCACGGGCGGGGCCGACTAGGAATTTGCTGCATGGTGCGGAATGCCGCAAAAGAAAACCAGATTGAAAATTTTCTCCGCAAATACGGCAGATGCCGCGTCGAAGGTGCCATCCTTCGAAAGGCACTACAGACATACGTCAGGGATTCATTTTTCTGAACGTTGACTCAGAAAAATCTGAGTCCGGCGCGGCGGTTCGCCCGCCCCCTAATTCGGGTCCTCGCCTTTGAATAGGTCCGCGAGGTAGATGGTATCGGCCTCGCGGGCCGCGTTCGCTCGCTCGCTCGCATATTCCGGGCTGAAAAGCCGGGCATACAGGTAGTCATAGAGGCCGCAGTAGTGAATGGCCTTTAACCAGGCCTCGATGGCGACACCATCGGCCCCCCTGCCCGCCTGTTCCATTCTTTGAAGGGTCGCGCGGGATATACCCATCTCTTCTGCCGCCCTACTTTGTGAGTCGCGCGACTCGGCGCGCCGCATGCGGACAAGCCTCCCAAATTTACGCAGGAAATCCCTCAACTCTTGGTCTTCCAAAGGGACCATGGTCTTCATCGTCTCGTTTGCTCGTATGTGATGCGTACCGCCTCAGATCGTAGGCGGTGTGTGCGCTCGGCGCAAATCGCACTCTTGCGTGTGACTCAAATATGCTACGCTTCCGCTCACATCCGATGCCGTGAGGTGAGCGCCATGCGAACGTATCTCGATGATGATGATGATGATGAAGTCGAGCGGGTCGGCGTCTGGCCAAGCTATTTTTTCGTCGGTGCCCACGACCTGGTGACCCGCTTTTTTGAAGAGCTGATCGGCGCGCACGCACACATCCCGAGTGGCGCAACGCCGCCGTTGCCCCGCGACCTGGTGCTGGGGCTGATGGCAACGCTCGGCCAAAAACGGACTGGCGGAGATCGGCGCCGCCGACGCGTCATCGCGATCGTGTTGCGCGCGTTGCGGAAAGGGCTTGCCGCCGAATTCGGGGCCGCGCCCAATGCGCGGTCTCTCCACGAGGTGGTGAGCACCGAGGCCCACCAGCAGGCGGTGAACGCCGGCAAGACAGCGCTATATGCCGCCACCCAAGAATTCGTGAATGCGCGCGTGGCGACCGCAGCCGAAAAGCGCAAAGCGGAAAAGGCGGCCGAAGAAGCGGCGGCGGCGGCCAAGGTCGCGCAGGAGGCCGCGAACTTGGCGTATGGCTACCCGCCCATTCCGACGGCCTTTCGGCACACCCTGTTTGATGTCAGCACGTTCCACGATCGGGCGGCCAACTCAAGCCGCGAAGCGTGGGCAAAGCGGCTGTCCGCGTCATCGAGTGTGCGCGAAATTTCCCGCGTGGACGAGCACGTGTTTTCGCGGCTTGAGGCCTTGAAAAATGACGCGCCCAACTTCGCCGAAACGATCGATGTGGTGGCGCGCGAACTGCAGCTTTGTCGCGCAAACGGCGGCGAATTGCGCCTCTCTCCCCTGCTGCTGCTTGGACCCCCTGCCGCTGGAAAAACGTGGCTTGCTGCGTTGCTTGGTGCGGCGCTCGTGCCCGGTTCGCAAGCGGAAATCATCAGCATTCCGGGCGTTACGGCCGCCTTCGAGTTGGCGGGCAGCTCGTGCTCATGGAACAACAGCCAGCCCGGCCGTGTCGTGCGCACGTTCATGCGGACGCGCAGCGCGTCGCCCATGATTGTCTTAGACGAAGTCGACAAGGCGCTCACCGGCAACTACCCGCCTGCCCCCGTGCTTTTGCCATTGCTGGAACCGGCGGATGCAGCCCGTTGGCGCGACGAGTTTTTCGACATGGATTTTGATGTGTCCCGCGCGCTGTTTGTGGCGACGGCGAATAGTCTTGAGCCGATCGATAGCGCGCTGTTGAGCCGATTCCGGGTCATCGAGGTCCGCGCGCCCCAGCTCGACGAACTGCCCAACGTGGTGCGGTCGCTGTACCGCGCTGTTCGCGGCGGTTTGACCAAGCTCCCGCGCCACGATCGCTTGGCGGACGACACCGTGGACGTGCTGTGCGAGGCCTTCATCGACGCGCGTCAAACTGCCCGACTGATCCGCGACGCCTTGGGCGTCGCGGCCACCCGCGATCCGCATGTGGTGGATCTTCGGCGGCAAGACGTGCTCACCGTTTTGCGACATAGCGCTGGGCGGCGATTGCTGGTTGCGGTCGCTACATCGACCTCAAGGCACTAAGCATTGAAAAGGGCACGGTAGATCGGGCAAACAACCCGCAAACCTTGTACCCAGTACATGGCGTTGCGTATGACTAGAGACACGCGAAAATTGTTGTACGTGACGCAGCGGAGGATCGCATGGGACCTACACATGTCGACGACCTAGTTGGAGTGCATCGCGATGCGCTGCGTAGTGCGGGTCTTCGCCCGCCGCAAAGCTGGGAGCTAGATGCACGGCACGCGGGTTTCGCGGATGAGTGCCGTCGTCAATCACACGCTGTAACTCAGGCCGATAGCGCCGACCAGAACACGCAGCAGTTCTTGGATGAAGCCTTGGCCGCGGTGGACGACTGGGTCGAATGATGCGGAGCGATATTGTGACCATCGCCATGCACCGCGGCTTTGGAACGCCGGGCAGCGTACGTGGCCAAGCTGTCCTCCTCAGGGAGCGACCTACCCCACGCTTCAGTAGCACCCGGTTTTGGAGTCCAATCCGGTGGGTCGACCGCCATACTGTTCGTCTGGCGCCTTTCTCATGTGAATCACTTCCCCTCACCGGGAGCCCCGCATCTGGAGACAGGCTCGCCACGTTACACGGATGGCCTCGGTGCTTAGATGCCCAGCAACCGGCATCTGAATACCTCAAAAAAAGGCACTGGCGTGGTGGTTCACCCCGGCGTGGATCTGGTTGCAGTGGTTCGCTGTTGACTCACACGCCATTCGGAAATCGTGTATGTTCTGCGCCATGATCGAACGAGCGACGCCATACTTTCTCATATGCCGGACCAGCCCTCTGCTGGTCCCTGCCGCCTAGCGCGCCTCATTCATCCGGCGCTTGCCGGCAGGGTCTCCTCCCTCTGCATGGAGACCCTTTGATGATTCTGTTCCTAGACACTGAATGGGCCGACGTATTTTCCGTCGAGTTCCAACTCGTCTCCATCGGACTGGTCTCGCTTGACGAACGCTATCAGTGGTACGCCGAGTGCGACCCGCTGCCAATGGTGGTTCCAGACTTCGTGAAACGTGTGGTGTATCCACTGCTGGAGCGCGGTGCCTGCGCCATGAGCAGCAGCCTGATGGGGGAGTCGCTGCGCGCCTTCATTGATCGCGTTGCCATGGAGACCGGTGAGACACCGACGGTGGCCTACGACTTCTGGAATGATCGCGCCATGTTCTTCGAGGCGTGGTGTGGCTCGTTCGGTGATCACGCCGAGCGTCCGCCGCCGGTGCAGTGGTTCGACCTGAACTCGCTCAACCCTCACTACGCCAACGGATTTGAGCGCTACTTCGCCGAGTGCGCCGACGAGAGAACGCGGCGGCACCACGCGCTGGTCGACGCGCGCGCCGCGCGCGCCGGATACCTTCATGCCATTCGTTGCCTCGCGATGGGGGCGCCTGATGCCGTTGTGTCGTAAGCGCGATCAGCGCAATACCAACCGCATTGGCGGCCGAATACGGGACCTGTGAGCCTCACGGCAATCACGCCCCTGTAGCTGATGTTGGTCCAAGCGCCGGCCTTATACCCCGGTTCAGCGCCCGCCAGATAAGCGGGTGTACGTCGGTTCGATTCCGACCAGGGGCACCACCATGGAGAAGCAGATGACGCAGCTGAGGCAATCCGATCTGCCCCCCACACAACTGTCGACTAAACATCGGCGGGCCTCCGAACCTCCCGGCAACCCGCAATGCATCAAGAAGAATGAGTGGCATTGGACGTTCGACCGGAAAAAAACGGCCTGGAGAACCACGCATGACGACCTGCAGCGACTGGCGAACTCTACGTTTCATTGACTGCCCCGCATATGGCGCTCAGGACACCCACACGCGGGACGCACAGGGCGGACTCGAAGTGGACTGCCCCCAATGCGGTGTCCGATCTACCGTTGCCTGCTCAATAGAGGTAATCACGCCCAGACACGGTTCGCCAGCGCATGTTGTACGGCAATGCGCGCACGCTACGGCGTGCCGCGATCAGTGCATCGTAGTGTTGCCGAAGGTTCGCAAGCGCGGGAAGCGTTTCATCCCCAAAAGGCTTGATCTTGCTGCTTTTATCCTGCATTCCGATCATTCCAATACTTTGCTGGATAAATGTAGTCTAGGCCGTTGCTTGCCGCTTTCCACCACGGGCGGAGCCCAGCCCGCAGCCACCCCCGAAGGGGCACCGTGGAGCACACTCAGTACCGTGTGCGCGCACAGAAAACGAGGATGCAACCACTCGGCAGCATGGCGCCATCACCATCTCGCCCTATACGTCCTTCCAAGGATTGATGACAGTCACACCCGCCGCTTCGTAGGGCGAGGTATCGCGTGATGCCACGATGAAGCCCCGCGATGCTGCAATGGCCGCGATGTAGCCGTCTGGCGTCGGGAAGCCACGCCCGCCATTCTTGGCCGTCGCGGCTAGGTCGGCGTAGTGGCGCGCTGCATCCGTGTCGAAAGGCAGCACCCGATCCTGGAACAGTTCCAGCAGTTCGTTCAGGGCGCCGTCGAGCATGTTCTTGCGCTTGCTTGCCGGCAACGCCCGGATGCCAAACAACAACTCGGCCAGCGTGACGCTCGACAGATACAAGGTTTCCGCCGCCTGGTTGTTCAGCCAGGCCCTGACGGCCGCGTCTGGCTCCGGCTTCATCGCCTCGGAAACGACGTTGGTATCCAGAACGATCATTCAGTCGAAGCTCACCGGTTTGGCCGGCGTCTTGTCGCGCACGCTCTCGAAGACGGCGAAATCTTCATTGGTCAGACCGATCTTGCGGCCGATGGCGGCCAGGGCTTCCCCTACACGCACGCGCTTTTCCGGCTTGACCACGGCCGCCAGAATCTCGCGCACCTCCGCTTCCGTGCTGCGGCAGTTCTGGGCCGCTCGCACGCGCAAAGCGCGATGTACGTCATCGGGCACATTCCTCACAGTCAAGATTGCCATGATTCAAACCCTCTCATTTGCTGTCCATGACAGCAATCATGTATGAATGCAGTCACCGTCGCAAGCATCAAAACGCCCCTGGGCATCCGTCGTCAATCCTTGTGCCTCATGTGAGCCACAATCAAGGCTCGATGCCAAGGAAGGCACCATCATGGCCGCAAGAGCATTTGTTCGGGCACGGATTGACGAAACACTGAAAAACGAAGCTGCCGCGGTGTTGGCAGGCATGGGGTGACGGTTTCCGATGTGGTGCGCATCGCGCTGACCAAGATCGCTACGGAAAAGGCGTTGCCGTTTGAGATGCGCGTTCCCAATGCGTTGACGGCGGAAACACTGGCAAAAGCGACCGTGGCGAGGATGTGTATCACGCCAAAGATGCTGCCGACCTGTTCAATCAGTTGGGCATTTGATGCGCCACCCCGACTACTCTGGCCAGTTCAAGCGCGATGTGAGGCAGGCCCAGAAACGTGGCAAGGACATGGACAAGCTCAAGGCATTGCGGTCCGCGCTCGTCAAGGGGAAGCCTTTGCCAGCAACGGGTCTATCTCACAACGTATCCGGCAATCGATGTGGCAAGAGCCGATGTGTTGGAATATATCCAGCGGTTCCCTAACCGCAGAATGCGCCGAAGGATTGCCAGCCAGCATTTGACGTTTTCCACCCTTTCACAACCGTTCGTGGTTTCGAAGTCGAACCCCCGGCAACCCACGCTGAAACACGAAGAACCTTGGGAACGGGACGTCCGACCGGAAACGACGTGCCTAGGAGACCCGAGCATGACGACCTACAGCGACTGGCGAACCCTACGTTTCATTGACTGCCCCGCATGTGGCGCCCAAGACACGCGCACGCGGGACGCACCGGGCGGACTCGAAGTGGACTGCGCTCAATGCGGTGCCCAATCCACCCTGGCTTGGACTTCCGAACTGCGCGCCCGATTCGAGACCGCGCTTGAGCGCGCCCGGGCAAGACCAGCGACTGCGTGAGCAGCAGCTCTTGATACCACCCGGCGTTTCGGAGTCGTTCCGTTGTTGGGGACCCTTCGCTGCATGATCCTGTTACAGGAGAGCGCATGAAAGACGAACTCGATGCACTGTTGTGCAACCGCTACCCGCTGATTTTCGCGGGGCGCAATCTGCCGATGGAAGAATCCGCGATGTACTGGGGGTTCGCTTGTGGGGATGGCTGGTTTGACCTGATCGACACGCTTTGCGAGCGACTGCAATTCTGGACGGATCACAACAAGGCGCCACAAGTTGTTGCGGTCCAGGTGAAGGAAAAATGGGGCGAGCTGTGCTTTTACGTTGATGGTCAGCCCAACGAAGCACAGAAGGGCATGATCTGGATGGCAGAGGCCATGTCTGCCCGGATTTGCGAACAGTGCGGCAAGCCGGGCCAAACACTGATCAACGGGCATTTTCACCTGACTCGGTGCGTCGAACATGCGCCGGAAGGGGCCATCACGAAGGTGCAATATCTCGATCAATGGCCCCTAACCGACTGCTGAACCGTCGTCAGCCCATGGCTCCTAGTCCAAGGCTATTTCTCTATCGTGGTGAGCCGTTGCCTTGCCAGTCGATCCTGCTTGTCCTTGAATCGCCGTTGCGACTCGGCCATCACCATCGCGTGCGGGTCTAGAGCGCTAGGTACTCTTCTTGGTTTGGGGTGCACTGACCGACCCTGCATTGCGCTCCTTCTGCCGTTTCACGATCAGTCGGAGGGCTTCTATCTGGTCTAGGTATGGGCGGGATTTGTAGAAGCTGGCCCGGTCTACCTCGAGCGTTCCAGCAGAGGTCATCCTGACCTTAGTTGTCGTCCCTAGGTCCGCCCTCTTCTTGCTGAATGCCTCACTCATCAAGTGACCTCCCAGGGTGGCGCATCATCCATCAACTCAGGTGCCAACGACTTACCGGCATGACGCACGTTGACCATTGCTGTGACAACTGTAGCAACCCTTTGATGACCTCTCCCACTGCTAAACGCCTTGTCCTGCTTGCACGAGTTCATTGCCGTGCGTGCCAAGGGTTGATGACGTTCAGCCCGGCAGCCTCAAAAGGTGTCACGGGTGGCAACGGCTAAACCGTTGGCGAGGGCAACGGCTGCCATCAATACATCGGCCGCTTCAACGGCCAAGCCAGCCGCGCGGGACGTCGCCAGCAGCTCGGCATAAGCCTTTGTGCAAGCCATATCGAACGTCAACACCCGGTTGGCGGCGAACATCGGCAGAAAGCGCTTCTCCAAGTACTCATGCAGGCTGTCCCAGCGCTTTCCGGCCGGCGTCAGCGCGATACCCGCACGCAACTCGGCTACCGTGATCACGGACCGGTAGAGCGTTTCCAGCGCTTGCGCGTCGATCCAGTTAAGGACGCGGGCATTGGGCTCCTGACGCAGCGTCTCCGAAATCACGTTCGTATCGAGCAGGATCATTAAAAACTCGCTACGCGGACTGGGGGACTTGATGCGCGCGCTCTCGAAGATGGCGACTTCTTCATCAGTCAGGCCGCCCGCCTCGCGGGCGATAGAGGCCAGAAACGAGCCACGTTTCACGCGCCCCTCCTGCTTGGCTGCCCGCTCCAGGATGTCGCGGATTTCGACCTCGGTGCTGCGGCCATCATTGGCGGCCTGGATTCGGATGGCCTGATGCACCGCATCGGGCGGATTTCCTACGTTCACGTTTGCCATTTGATGTTTCTCCACAAATAGACATCGATGCACCCATGCCATGGAAATGACATCAAAAGCACGGTAGGTCATCGGCTTGACCCCTCCCTCCCGCCCAACGCGCGAGGAAGGGGAATGCACCGGCATGTGTTCAAGGGTTGCTTCCGTTGCTGCCAGGCAGAGCGGTTCGCCGCGCCTCAAGCGTACTTTATGAGACAGTGTTTACAACAGTTATAGTGTTGTATACTCTGTCCCCATGCGCCTGACCATTGCTCAACTCAGCGAAAAGACCGGCGTTCCAGAGCGAACGATCCGTTACTACATCGATCGTGGTCTGGTGCCCAGTGCCCACGGAGAGCGACGAGGCGCCTGGTACGACACCATCCATCTCGAGCCGCTACTCAGGATTCAGCAGTGGCGCGAGGCTGGTCTGTCCCTGGAAGCCATCGCGGAATTGCTGCGAGGCGACTCCCGTGGCGCCAGTCGCTCGCTGCCCGCGGGGGCCGTCGAAGTGCGCTCGCATCTGGTGGTCGCCGAGGGCGTCGAACTGGTGGTGGCGCCCGAGCGTGCCGACCTCTCCAGCCAACAAATCCGGCAGCTGTTCACCTGGGTTCAAGAGCGAATTGACCAGCTGAAATCCACCCCGCGTCCCACCGAACCTCAGGAATGACCGCCATGGATTGCTCGATCGAACCTCAACGCGCGCTAGGTAGCCCCCTTCAATCCTGTGACATCGAGGTACTGATCACGGATCTAACGGCGGTGCATTGCGTGCGCTACCACTTCACCAACGACGAGACCGCGAACATCGAAGCGGTCTTCACGCTGCCACTGCCTTCCGATGCAGCATTCATCAGGCTAACGGCGGCGTTCGCGGGACAAGAGTGGGAGCTCCAAGTCAGCCCAACGGACAACGCTCAACAACGTTACGACCGCGCGGTCAGCGACGGTCACACGGCGGTGCTGTTTCGGCGGGTGGACGAAGGCCTCTACACCTTGGCCATCGGCAATATTGGGGCCGGGGAGACCGTGGCGTTTACGTTAGAGTTTGCACGGGCGCTGGAGCTGCAGGATCGCGCCGCGCGCTTTCGATTGCCGCTTGCGTTGCGACCACGCTATGGCGAGTGGCACCTCGAGCCCCCGGACACGCCGCTACATAGCGTGACCGCGAATTATCCCGTCCGGGCAAGTTTGCGCATTGAGGGGCTGTTGGCGACCACTACGGTGAGCTGTGCCAGTCATCGAACACGCGTCTCCGCGACGGACGGAGTGCTACTGCTCCACACGGTGGATGCGGCGCTTGATCGGGATCTCGTGGTCGGGTTCGATCTGGGTACGACGCCCATGGCTCCCCGATGGCAGGCTTGGGTGGAGGGTGATCGGGTGGCCAGCGAGCTTCTTTGGTCGCTGCCTCCGCCAACGGCACCCGGAAGTGAACCGTTGCACCTTATTACCTTGCTTGACTGCTCTGGCTCCATGCAGGGTGCCGCCATTGCGGGATGCAGGCAGGCGATGATCGCGATCGCCAACGCACTGGACGACACCATGACGGTGCAGTTTGTGTGCTTTGGCAGTGAGCTCAGGCCGCTCCTCCTAAAACCATTGCCTGCCGTGCCAGTGACTCGCCAGGCACTGCTGTCGCTGGCGGCGCAGCTCAATGCCGATATGGGGGGGACAGAGCTGGACACCGCGCTGGAGGCCGCGCTGAATGACCTTGAGCAGTTGGATGACGACGCGGCGAACCAAGCGATTCTGCTGGTTACCGATGGTGCGATTGACCCCAGCAGTCTGGTCCGGGCGACCGCACGCGCCAAGCGACGCGGCGTGCGCGTGTTTGTCGTGGCAGTGGGCGAATCGGCCGCCGTGGAAGCCTTGGCGCCTTTCTCAACCAGCACTGATGGGCGACTGGAATCCGTGACCCCTGGCGAAGACATTGCCGATGCGGTGATGCGCCAGTTCTCTCGGATCCGTCAGCGGCGGCCGGCGTTGCTAGAGGTGGAATTCCCGCTTGGTGCAGAACAGGTCGGTGAGACCCTGCACACCTACCTTGGTGACACCGTACGCATTCGGGCGTGGCTACCCTCTGCTGAGGGGACCTATCGATTGCATCTACACGAAAGCCCGCATGCCAGCGCGCAGACGTATCAAGGCTCGGTGATCTCACAAGCGAATACACCGTTTCTCAGGGCCATGTGGGGCCAGGGACTGGTCAACGCCGCACATGGGGACGAGGCGAAGACCTCGTTGGCGCTCGACTATGGCCTGATCACCCAATACACCGCCGGCATCTTGGTGAAAGAGCGTGGCGAGGGCACCTTCGCCGCACTGCCCGAGGTGCGCCGGGTAAGCCACATGCACACCCCGAGCGACCTGAGTATCACCGCATGCGCGATCCCGGCCTTTATGAGGCAGTCCTCGAATATTTGTCTATGCCCGGTATTCGACGAGGCTGAAGCCCCACCTGCCGACATCCAAAACGACGAGGACTTTTCCGCTCTGCAGACCGTGCTCGCAGCGGTAGTCCAACAGTTGGAAGCGGAGCATCAACCCAAATTCACTGACCTGAGGCCACTACACCATTGGCTACTTGCCTGTCTCGTGGCCGGCGAGTTGCCGACGACAACCAGTGCATGTGCTCACGTCTCCGAGGCGGTACTCGATGCGCTGGCAACGGCCTCACCGTCGTTTGCGCGAGAGAGCCGTGCGCAGTCAGATCAGTGGCTGTGGGAGCTTGTGGTCGCACTCCTCGAGAATGTGGTGAATGAACTCCCGGTCGCGCTTCAAGATCGACTGGGCAACTGGATTGCGGTACGTGATATCGATGTCGATAACATTGGGAACCTGGCTAAGTATCTTGCTGGCGAAGATTGTTCGGGAAACAGCGAATAGTCCCGCTATCCTTGGTGGCGATTTCCAACGGATTGCTTCCACCTACAGGACAGGACGCGAGACGACTGCAGTGGCAGTTCCGAAAAACCGTGGAATATTCAGAGATTATTTTTTGTCGCGCTGAACCACGAATAGGAGTCATTTCTGAATTCCAAGCCTCAACGTGCCTCGCTTGAAAGTCTCGGTTTTCGTTTCGGGATCAGTGACCCGCATGCCTCACGAACGACGATGCTAGATAAACTACGTTTGCTACTTCTGCAGGATGTATTCGTCCGGGACACAACAAGCGGCATGCGCGAGGACATGACGACATCAGCTACACGCAAAGAACGCCTGCCTCGACCCTTTCCAAAACTGACATGTGTGCCGTTTCTCTACCTGCGGAGAGGCACAGCCTGCTTATCTATTGCTGCTCCTCACTCGCGCTGTTGAAGAACTGGCTGCATAGCGGATCGTACCGCTCAGCCCAGTCCAACAATGTCTCCGCGCGCGACACCTCAACGAGGACAGAACAATGCAGCGTAACAACCCCCTGAGGTACAACCGCCATGAGCTGCTGCATCCGCTGCCGGGTCGTCAGGGTAAGGTGCGTCGCCTCCACCTCCATTTGGAAGAGAATCGCAGGCCGACCCAGTAAGGTCACCGGAGTCCAATGCCGATTAGTCGCGTTCATGGACGTGAACAGTCCCTCGGCTATCCCTCCCGGGTCGGCACGCAATTCCTGCAGGACCTCGGCCATGGTCTCGCCGCCCTCGAATGGCCAAACAGAGATTGCTAGCATCGCATGTCCTGCTCCATCGTCAATCGCACGCGTCCACTTTTGAAGCATGTGTGCTGCATTCGGCTCAGTAGGCGTCATCAGGGTCGGCACCCGTACTCGAACCCGGACGCCATGCCCTCGAACGTGACCACGACTGCTCCACATGGTGGTCCACCGCGGCCAACTTTGGTGCGGTGCCTTGAGATAGAACTGAGAGGCTTCGAGGAGAGCACGCGCAATCGCTTCATCCAACTTCCCGTCGGCCCTGGACTGAACTTCGTCCAGAAAGGCCTCTGAGACCGAGCGGTCTCTTAGCATCTCCAGCGATGGCTGCAATTGCTCCCGCATTGACTTCTGCGCATCACGCATGGCCGCATCGACATCCATGCCCTGGTCCCGCATTAGCCGTCGACGCAACGCACTCTCTATGTCAGTACAGCCTTTGCCCAAGGAGGCATCGAAGCGACCGGCTACCAGGGCGACACGCGGTGCCAACTCGGGATGAACATGAGCCGCTTCATCCAGGGAGTAGCGCTGCCCGAGGCAGAAGCCGTAGGCACTAGAAGCGGCATCTAACGCAGACTTGGTGTAGAGGGTAGGCACCTCCAACGCGCTCGAGGGATGGGCAAGAACGAAGCAGAGCAAAGACAAAAGCCAGAGTGGCCGGCGACCCATGTTTTTCTCCATCGTGTGGACCCCTCAGTAAAGATTCCAACACTCATCTGCGAAACACAAGCACAGCTGAACGCTCTCGCTTAGATTGCCCCTCAGAGTAATCGCCCTGATGTAGAGGTCTGCGGAGACGTAACACCCTATGGACTCATCCATTGACGCGATACGCAAATCTTACGGTTTCTGGTGGACCTGCATGTTCGTGCTAGCCTAACTACTTTGGCTCCCCTGCACAGAGTGACCATGTTGTTTCCATGCCCAGAATGTGATCGTGAAATCTCGTCGCGGGCTGTGGCCTGCCCGTACTGCGGTTGTCCAATCAGTGCAGCCGAAGTCGCCGCGATGCAGCAGCCTGAGTCTTGGAACGACCCCGATAAGAGTGGGATTTCAGATGTTAGGCATGCACCACCTCCTTCGCGGTGGCGCACCAATAATCCATCGCCTTGGGCACGGTGGGCTGCGCGAACGATCGACACCTTCGTAGTCGGCGTCAGTCTCACGTTCCTGATCGTTTTCGTCGCGGTTGCCGTTCTGCCGGGAGAGACCGCCAACGCGCTGCTCTCTGGTCCTTTATTTAGCAACAGCGCCTTGGCCGGAATCATGGTCGCAGTCTTGGTTGTGCCCTTTATCGGGTTCACCATTGGGCTCTGGGGCTCCAGCCTGGGGAAGTGGGTTATGGGCATTCATGTGGCGCAGGTCGACGGAACACCCATTGGCGTGAGTCGCGCAATCTTTCGAGAGGTGAATGTGTTCTTCATTGGTCTTGGCATGGCGATCCCCATCGTCACCCTTGTGACCCAGGTGATGGCATACAAACGCCTAAAGGAATCCAACAACACGAATTGGGACGAGGCCAACGGTTCTGTGGTCCTTTACCTCAATCACACCTGGCTCACGCGTTTTCGCGCAGCGGTGGGGATTATTCTCACCTCGATCCTGGCCGGGGTTCTCGCTTCGATCTCGCCGTAGTGACCGAGGTGGACACGTTCTACGTCGACCATGTGGGGCAGGTCGATGGTCCATTCACTCGCAGGGAATTGACCGAGCGCCTCGCTTCTGGGCAGATTTCCTGCCAATCCCAGATATGGGATGGACGCCGCTGGCGTTCCGCCCGGGCATTTGGCGCTGGTACGCCGTTGGGATGGGGCCTTCTGCTGGCACCTTTGCTGGTACTTCCCTTGGTGTTGATCTACGCTGCGGACATTTACGCAGCTTACCTCCCCGGGCGCGACAAGAACATGGCGACGTTGGCCTTTGTGGGCGTTGTCGTGGCGTTCGCGTTCCTCTATGTATGGCGGCTCATCCTCTCCGCGCGTACCACGCCGGGCTTCAGGCTAGTTGGCTCAATCGGCGCGCTACTCTCGGTCGTCCTCTCCATGGCGCACGGAATCATTCTTGCCCGAACCATTATATGGGCCGACAGGGAGATCGGCACGCATGAGCTTGTGCGCGTCGCCTCCGGACACCTGATTCTTCGCAATGCGATGGGTCGTACCCTGGACGGCGACCTTGAGCGGCTTATGGCTACCAGTCAAGGAGAACTCATCCTGGAGCTGAACAGTAATGGCGGCGTGCTCGGGGCCGCCAAGCGCGCAGCCGATCTTGTTCGAGACCACGGCGCGGTCACCACGCGGGTAGTTGGCCAGTGCTCCAGCGCCTGCGTTCTGGTGTTTGGAGCCGGCGCACACCGCCAAATGCACTTCGCGGCGACGTTAGGGTTCCACCAACCTGATAATCCTGAGTTTGGTCCACTCGGTTTAGATGACGCCCTCGAAGACTATCTGCGTGACGTTGACGAAGCTGGGTTTTCCGACAGTGTGCTGAACGCAATCCGCGCAACGCCATCAACGGATATCACCGCGTTCAGTCCCGTCTTGCACTACGCGGACATGCCACCCGGGCTCGAGATCACGGACGATGATGGTCGTGTACTTGATCTAAATGCAGCCACCTTCGCCTACCTTGCATGGAGAACAGGCGCCGAGGGCGACACCGCAGTTGCAGAGGGGTTGCGACTCGTCGCGCAAGGTTACATTGAAGACGCCCACACCTGGGCGCAAAGCATCCGCGACACGCTTATCGCTGATGAACGCGAGCCCCTAACCGAAGAGGTTGAGCGCTTCTTACGAACGATGGCACACAGGTCTCGATCCGCCGCTTCGCCAAGCGTAATGCGACGATCCATTGTCCTTGAGACGGATATCCTCAGCCAAGGGCTCGAGAGTGAGGCTGAAGTTTGCGACAGGCCCGTGGGCGATCGCCTGACTCAGACTATGAACAGCTACGTCGAGGTGCTTCGCTCCGCAGCGGAGCGAGATTGGATACCTGCCCCCCACGCGGAGGAGCGGAGGTTCAACGAATTCATTGCGCGTGTGCGTCGCAATCCTATGTTTCCCGGCATGCCCGAAGAGGGCACGGAGGCCCTGTCCCAGAGGGATCTCTGCCAGCTGCAGCTCGCCGTGTTCCAAGAGGCTGCAAAACTCGATGACACAGAGTTGCCGCGCATCATGAGTCGCCTGCCGCGCTAGACTCAACGGTCGGCTGCGCGACGAATGTCTGAACGAGCATTGGTTTCCAAACCTGATGCAGGCACGCGCCGTGATCGATACATGGCGACGCGAATACAGCGGAGAGCGACTGAAGACAGTCCCGGGACTGAAGGCGGGCGGACGTCGCGACCATTGCCGGACAAGCGAAAACACCTCCACGTGCTTGATCTAGTCCTACGTTTATAGGAAGCCTCAGTATGAACCGACCCGCCTTTGAGCAACCGCCCAGGTGCTGCACCGTCGCGATCCCGCCGATGAGACAGCGCTTCTCTCAACTTGCAATCAAGCAGGCCAACTGGGCGACGCCCTGCTTCGCTTTTCCCTACCATGGGATGTCGTCTTCGACGGTCTCAGTTGGTTGGCTTATCGTCGGTCGCATCGCCATCTCGCAGCTCATCTGATCGTACGCTCTGACCACCCTTCCAATAGCCAGTGGATAATGGTTGGAACGCGGTGCGCGCTTGCCTCCCAGCAGTTCTTCCAACGCGGCGGCGATGTCGGGTGCCTCGACGTTCAGGATGGCAAGAAGTGGGCGAAGCTTCTGCAAGCCGATGCGTTCATGGTCGCGCGAGTCAATTGGTTGGGGGCTGGCGTAACACCACACCTTGCCGTAGTCATGCAGCAGGGCAAAGGCAATCGCGAGATCGCGGTCATACGCGGTGAGGCGGTCCGCGCTCGCGGCCATGGTGGCGACTTCGAGCGAGTGCAGCGCGAGGCCACCCGGATAGGCATGGTGATGGGCTTTGGAGGCGGGGCTCGACCAGAAGGCGTGAACGGTGCGCGGGTGCAACAGCGCATCGCCTACCAAGCGACGCAGCGGGATGGATTCAATCTGCTCAATCAGGGCCGCTGTCTGTTCTTCAACACCCTCGATGGGGCACCACCAGTCCGAGAACAGCGTGGTCACGGGCTGATCGGGGTTGGGTATGAAGTTCACGAGCAGATGATCGAAACGGAAGTCATCAAGGGGCAGCAGGGTCGCCCGCCCGCGGATCAAGCACCCTGACTGTGATGGAGGAAGGTGTATCCACGCGCTGGCATGTAGCAGTCCAACGTGGCTGTAGAGCCTGCAGTAGTGCCCTAGCCCGTCGGAGAGCGGTTTGACGATTTCGACTGCAACGCCGTATTCCTTTGCGCCCGCCGTGGGTGGTCGTTCAATCAACATCGAATGTTCCCTCCGAGTACGTCTTGGCGGTGGTTTTGGCGAGCAGTTCGGCGATCTCCGTGGGCTTCAATGCACGCAGCGCCTGTAGCAGGGAATCGACCGGCGTAGCCAGTTGGGTGCCGCCCGAGACAGGTTCTGACGTAGTGATGCGACTGTGCACCAGGCCGGCGAACGCTTGTCCGTCGTTGCGCGTGAGATTGGGGACGTAGCGCGAGTAGACACGGAACAGCATTTCGGTGGTCGAATGGCCCAGAACGGAAGCAATCCACTCGGGGTTTTCGCCGGACGCGAGCATCAGCGTCGCGGCTGTGTGGCGCATCTGGTAGGGCGGTCGCGGTCTCAAGTCGAGATTTCGCAGCAGCGGATACCAGATGCGGTTGGTGAAGTTCACGGCGTCAATGGGATGGCCGTTGCTTGTGTGGAAGACCCACGGGCAGTCGGGGCGTCGATAGCGAGCTTGTGCTTCGAAGGCGGCCAGCACCTGCGGCACCATCGGAATCGTGCGCTTGGACCCTTGGGTCTTGGTGTCTCCATCACCATCGCGCGAGTGCGTGCGCTCAATTCGAAAGCTGGCGTTCTTGAGGTCGACATCCTGCCACTGCAATCCGTCGGCTTCGCCGGTGCGCAGTCCGGTCAGGAGACGAATGGTCAGGTAGTACTTGTAATCGGTGCGGACACGCGCGATCAGAAGTTGCGCCTCTTCCAGGCTGAACGGCAGGACATCCGGTCGCCGTTGCTTGAGCGTCTTCAAGCCGCGTGCCGGCGAGGTCAGACCAAAGCGATCCGCGCTCTCGTTCAGCACCGCCTTGACGAGGGCCATGATCTTGTTGATGCGTCGCGTTGAGATGGTCTGCCTACCGCGCCCGCTGCGGAGCGCGATGTGCGCTTGAAATGCGAGCAAATCCGCGCGCTGAATCGCGCCCAGCGGCTTGTCTCCCAGCTCTGGAAGGATGATGCGATCAAGCGTTTCGCGAATCGCACGGCGATAGCGATCCCGCCAGCGAGGAATCGACTCCCGATACCAAACATCGGCGAACTCGGCGAAGGTCGGGGTCGGACTTGCTGCGGCGTCGGTTGGATCGGCAGGATCATCGAACTGTGCGGCACGCGGGCTGTCGGGGAAGTAGGCTCGGTAGTCAAACGAGCCTTTCGCGATGTCGCGATCAATACGCTTGCCTACGGCTTCCAGCGCGCGGCGGTTACCTGGCGTATCGGCCAGCGCCGTTTGTTCTCGGCATCGCACGGTCTGGTATTGGAAGTCCAAATACAGCATGCGTGTTTCTGGTCGGACCCTAACCTTAGCCATGGGCGTGACCGCCGTTGGCCATCGGGATCAGCGGTCCGCGTCCCATCGATACATTGGCGATGTCTCGCTCGATGGCTTCCCACACGAACAGCAGCTTGCGGCCCCCGAACGGCCGAATGTAGTGCACGCCTTCCAGAAGGACGCTGTCCTTCAGGCGGCTGCGGATGGTTCGGCTGTCGTAGTGGATACGGCTAGCCAATTGGTCGGTGGTGAGGTAGGTTTGCATGTGAAGCCTCCGTTGTCTGGTGTCGACACATGTCGCCGATGCGCGACATGTGTAGGCAATAATAGACAACTTATGTCGCTCGTCAACGACATTGGGCGTTTATACGCGACACAATTTAACTGGCGTTCATGATGATCCGCTTCCGCGTTGTTGAGTTGATTGCAGATAGATCGTTTGCTGAAAGGCGGACAATCAGCCTCAATGAGGTTGCCGCAGGCAGCGGCGTGCACAGAGCCACTTTGTCGAAAATGATCAACCAACCCGGTGTCAACGTTGGCTCAGATGTCATCGACAAGCTCTGTCGGTATTTCGTCTGCCAGCCAGGGGATGTAATGCAGTTCGTCGACGACCAGGCCTAGGGCCGGTCGCTGCTGTCTGTGTTGGTGTCGAAACGGTGGCTCGCCGACGGTGTGCGGAAGCGGAATTCAACTATCCGCTTCCGGCGAGTTCGATAGTTCTAACTGACCTGCCGACTAGATCCAGCGCCGGAGACCAGACTCAACGGGTGATCGGAAAAGTTTCGACCTGCCGGGGGCGCGGAAAGAGCCGCTACTCACGCAACCGACGAAGCGATGAACGACTTGTCCCAGATCTGTCGCAGATTTGTCACAGGGAAAATGGCGCGCCCGGAGGGATTCGAACCCCCGACCAATGGCTTCGGAAGCCACTACTCTATCCGGCTGAGCTACGGGCGCGTTTTGTAACGACTTTTTCCTGATGACCTTGCACTTTCGAGTAAAGCCACCGTGACACCTTCTACACCTTTCAATCTAGCTGAGTAGCGCCTTCGGAAGCCACTACTCTATCCGGCTGAGCTACGGGCGCTTTGGTGCGGCACTCGACGCGGGCTGGCCGCGGCGGGCGCGTAGTGTAGCGCGTGGCAGGGCGGGTGCATATGACCCGCGCCGGTCGCGTTGCGCGGTCGCGCGGGATAATTTCGGCGCTGGCGTGGGGCTGGCTCGGGTTGGACGATGCCGATTTCGCGGGGAGCTTGCGAACATGCAACAGGTGGTCAAGTTGACATTGCAGCCGCTGGCGCAAGGCTTTGCGGTCGGGCTGGATGCGGGAACGCCGCTGCCCCTGACGCAGATGCTGATCGGGCGATCGGTCGCCGATGTCGTCGGCCTGCTGCCGCGCGTGTTCAATCTTTGCCGCAGTGCGCAGGAGGGTGCGGCGCGGTTGGCGCTTGGGTTGCCCTTGGCGGCGGATTTCGCCGATCAACTCGCGCGCGAATTGTTGCGTGATCATCTGATCAAGTTCTGTCTGAGCTGGCCGCGATGTCTGAACCGGCCAGCGCAGCCGTTGCCCACGCGCGAGCAGGTGCCGGCGGCCTTGTTCGGTGCGCTGGGCCGGATGCCTGCCAACCTCGTCGAGTTTGATCGCTGGCTGGCTTCGGGTCAGGGCATGGCACCGCTGCTGCAGGCGATTGAGCGGGCGTTTTCGCCGGGCGAAGCGGTGTCCGTCTGGCCCTTGAGCACACCGGACAGCGTGTTTCAGCCCACGCCGCAGGACAACACAACGGCGATCCGCCATCACGCGCATCCGGTCTTGCAGGGCTTGCGGCAGCGCCATGGCGCGGGTCCGCTGTGGCGTGCGGTGGCGCGTCTGATCGATGCCGAAGCCTGTGTCGAGCAGCGTCTGCCCGGATTGCAGTGTCTGCCGGATGGCACCGCGCTGGCACCCGCTGCGCGCGGGGTGTACGCGTTGCAGGCGAGTGCGCAGGACGGGCGTCTGTGCGCGTTTCGGCGGGTGACGCCGACCGATCACCTGTTGATGGCGCAGGGCGTGTTGGCGCAGAGCTTTGCCAGTTTGCCGCATAGCAAGATGGCCTTGGCGCCGCTGTTGGTGGATATTCTCGACCCTTGTGTGCCGTGCCAGTGGGAAGAAGTCACCAATGCATGAGATGTCGCTGGCCGAGGGAATGCGCGAGATCGTGCTGGAACAGGCGCAGCGGCACGGATTCAGCCAGGTGCGAATCCTGCGCGTTGAGATCGGCCGCTTCGCCGGGGTCGAAAAGGAAGCGCTGGCGTTCTGTTTCGATGTGGTGATGCGGGGCAGTCCGGCCGAGGGTGCCGCGCTGGAGATGATCGATCTGCCGGGACGTGCGCAGTGCTTCGATTGTCTGCAGGACGTGGTCATCGCGGATCGTCTCGATCCCTGTCCCCTTTGCGGCGGCAGTCGACTGCTCCCGGTCGGCGGCGATGAAATGCGAATCAAGGATATGGAGGTGAGCTGATGTGCACAGTCTGCGGATGCGGCGATACGCCGAAAATCGAAGGTCAGGACGGCAAGATGGCGCCGCACACGCACAGTCATCCGCATGACGAAGGGCATGTGCACCATCACACCCACGAGCACACGCACGGCGACGGGCACCATCACAGCCATCCGCACGAGCACGGTCACTCGCACGGCCACAGCCACGCGCATGGCCATGATCACGAGCACACGCACGACCATGACCACGCACATGATCATTCGCATGCGCATGAGCACGGTCATTCCCATTCGCACAATCCCTTGCACCCGCACCACCATCCGCATTCGCACGGTCATGCGCAGCCCTTGCTGCACTTCGGCGCCGGTGCGGCGGGTGTCAGCGTCGCGGGCATGTCGCAGGCGCGGCTGATCGAAGTGGAGACGGACATCCTGGCCAAGAACGCGGTCTACGCACAGGGCAACCGGCGCGTGCTGCGCGCGATGGGCAGCTACGCGGTCAATCTGGTGTCCTCGCCGGGCTCGGGCAAAACCACCTTGTTGTGCAAGACCATCGAAGCGCTGGGCGATACACCGCTGGCGGTGATCGAAGGCGATCAACAGACCAGCAACGATGCCGACCGTATTCGCGCAACCGGCGCGCAGGCCATCCAGATCAACACCGGCAAGGGCTGCCATCTGGACGGCAACATGGTCGGTCAGGCCATGGACCAGTTGCGTTTGCAGCCGAACAGTTTTCTGTTCATCGAGAACGTCGGCAATCTGGTCTGTCCGGCCGCGTTCGATCTCGGCGAGGACGCCAAGGTGGCGATCCTGTCGATCACCGAAGGCGAGGACAAGCCGCTGAAGTATCCCGACATGTTCACCGCCGCGCGCCTCGCGATCCTCAACAAGGTGGATCTGGCCGACGCTTGCGGTGCCGACTTGGATGCCTATGAGGCCAATCTGAAGCGGGTCAATCCGGCGATTGAAATCCTGCGGGTGTCGGCGCGTACCGGCGAAGGCATGGCTGCTTGGCTGGACTGGTTGCAGGCGCAGCGCATCCTCAAATCATCACCGCAGTTGGCCTAGATCAAGGCCGTGTCCGATTGATCCGGACACGCTGGGACCGCCACATCGCCACCGAGAGGAAGCCATCCATGTGTCTGGGTATTCCGGGACAAATCATTGCCATTACCGATCCGGCGCGCCTGATGGCGATGGCCGATGTGTCGGGCGTGCGACGCGAAGTGAATGTGGCCTGCATCGTCGAGGCCGACATCCATGCGCTGGTGGGTGAATGGGCCTTGATCCATGTCGGCTTCGCGATGAGCCGAATTGACGAAGCCGAAGCCGCCGCCACGCTGGAGGCACTACGAGACCTGGGCGAAGCGCAGGAAACCTTGCAGGCCATGCGCGACGGTCAGCAGGCGATGCAGTCGGGGTCAGGCGCATGAAATACATCAGCGAGTTTCGCGATCCGACCGCCGCCAAAGCACTGCTGGCCGCCATCGCGCAGGTCACCGAAACGTTGGGTGCAACCGCCGCCAAGCCGCTGCAGATCATGGAAATTTGCGGTGGCCACACGCATGCGATTTTTCGCTATGGCCTGAACAAACTGGTACCGGATGGGATCGAGTTCATCCACGGACCGGGCTGTCCGGTCTGCGTGTTGCCGATGTCGCGGGTGGACGAGTGCGTCGAAATCGCCGAACGCCCCGAGGTGATCCTGACGACCTTCGGCGATGCGATGCGTGTACCGGGCTATCGCAAATCGCTGCTGCAGGCCAAGGCGGAAGGTGCCGACATCCGCATGGTGTATTCGCCGCTGGACGCGCTGGAACTGGCGCGCCGTCACCCGGATCGCGAAGTGGTGTTTTTTGGTCTGGGCTTCGAGACCACCACGCCATCGACCGCGCTGTCGATCCAGCAGGCCGCGCGAGAAGGGCTGAGCAATTTCAGCGTGTTCTGCAACCACATCACCGTGCCCGAACCGATCAAGGCGCTGCTGGATGATCCCTACATGCGACTGGATGGTTTCATCGCGCCGGGCCATGTCTCGATGGTGATCGGCACGCATCCGTATGACTTCATCGCGCGGGACTATCGCAAGCCGATCGTGGTCGCGGGTTTCGAGCCGCTGGACCTGCTGCAGGCCTTGCTGATGGTGCTGCGGCAGATGGCCGAAGGCCGTGCCGAGGTCGAGAATCAGTATGGCCGGGTGGTGCCGGAGCACGGCAATCCGGTCAGTCTGGCGGCCATCGAGGACGTCTACGAACGCCGCAAGCAGTTCGAATGGCGCGGCCTGGGACAGATCGATGCCAGTGGTCTGAAGATTCGCGCCAAGTACGCCGCCTTTGATGCCGAAGAGAAGTTCCAGATTGGCTACGCCGCCGGACCGCGTCACGTTGTGGAGCCCGAAGGCTGTGCCTGTGGCGCGGTGATGACCGGGCGGATCAAGCCGACCGCGTGCCCGCAGTTCGGCAAGGGCTGTACGCCGGAAATGCCGCTGGGCGCCTTGATGGTCAGTTCCGAAGGCGCCTGCGCGGCCTACTGGCAATACGGCGGTGCGCGCGGAGAAGCCGCATGAGTTTGCGCAACGAGCGCGTCACGATGGCGCACGGCGGCGGTGGCAAGGCGATGCAGGATCTCATCCAGGAGATCTTCACCTGCGTTTTCGCGCCACCGGGCATGGAGGACCAGGCGCGTCTGTTCGATGCCGCGCTCGCCGAACCCGGTGCGCGTCTCGCGTTTACGACCGACAGCTTCGTGGTCACGCCGATGGAGTTTCCCGGCGGCGACATCGGCAAGATCGCGGTCTGCGGCACGGTCAACGACCTCGCCGTGGGCGGTGCCAAAGCGCTATGGCTGTCGGCGGCGTTCATCATCGAGGAGGGCACCGAATTCGCCCTGCTGCGGCGCATCGTCGCGTCCATGGCGCGCGAAGCGGAAGCGGCGGGTGTGCGTATCGTCACCGGTGATACCAAGGTGGTGGAGCGTGGCGCTGCCGATGGCGTGTTCGTGACGACCTCGGGCATCGGCGTCATCCCGCCCGGTCGCGAGCTGGGCGCGCAGCGTTTGCAGGTCGGTGATGTGCTGTTGGTGAATGGCGCACTGGGCGATCACGGCGCGACCATTCTGGCCGCGCGTGGCGACCTCGCGCTGTCCACTGCATTGCAGTCGGATTGCCAGTCGCTGGGCCATTTGATGGCCGCCGTGCTGGACGCAGCACCAGCAACACGCGCGGCGCGCGATGCCACCCGTGGCGGCGTCGCCTCGGTGCTCAACGAACTGGCGCAAGCGGCCAAGGTCGGCATCGTCATCGACGAAACCGCCCTGCCGCTGCGCGCAGAAGTCAAAGGCATGTGCGAGATTCTGGGTCTCGATCCGCTGTATCTCGCCAATGAGGGCACCCTGGTGCTGGCGGTGCCTGCGGATCAGGCCGATGCCGCGCTGGCGGCGATGCGCTCGCGTCCAGAAGGCACGGCGGCGGTACAGATCGGTCGCGTGATCGGCGAGCATCCCGGACAGGTGCGCATGACGACCCTGTTTGGCGGCAGCCGGATTGTCGACATGCTGGTTGGCGAGCAGTTGCCGCGTATCTGCTGAGTTCCGAATCAAACGGCTGTTGCGGCCGCGATCAGTGCCTGCCCCAATGCCAGCCCGCCATCGTTGGCGGGAATCCGCTGATGCGCGAGCACCGGCACGTCGGCCAGTGCGGCAAGGCAGGCCTGGTGCAGCACGCGGTTCTGGAAACAGCCGCCCGACAGCACCACCGCATGCGCCTCGCCGCGTTTCACCAAGGCGCGCGCCGGTGCGCAAAAGGCCTGCGCCAGACCGACATGAAAGCGCGCCGAAAGCAGGGCGGGCGCGAGTCCGAGACGTTGATCCCTGAGCAAGGCATGAAACATCGGTGCGGGGTCGATCTCCTTGCCCTGCATCGCGAACGGGTAGGGTTCGACGCCCGCGAGCTGATCGATGTCGACCAGCGCTTCCAGTCGCATGCCTGCCTCGCCTTCGTAGGTCTGGCGGTCGCGGCAGATGCCCAGTGCGGCAGCGAAGGCATCAAACAGGCGACCCACCGAACTGCAGGCCGGCGCGTTGAGTCCTTGCCGTGCCGCCGCGCGGAGCAGACCGCGAGGTTGATGCGCCAACCATTGATCGGCCAGATCAGCCAATCCGGCCTGATCCAGCCGCATCAGCAGATTGCGCCACGGCTCGCGGCTGGCCGCGTCACCACCGACCAGTGCAGCGGGACGCAGATGGCCGACGCGGCGGTAGCGGTTGTAGTCGCCGAGCAAGAGCTCGCCGCCCCACAGACTGCCGTCATCACCAAGGCCAAGACCATCCATCACGATGGCCGCCACCGGTCCGCCGTCGCGCGGCCACTGGTGCTCACCGAGGCAGGCGGCGAGATGCGCGTGATGATGCTGGATACGCGTGATCGGCAGGCCAAGGCTGTCGGCAAAGCCACTGGCCAGATAGCCAGGGTGCAGGTCACAGGCCAGCAGAGCGGGATGGTGATCGAACAGGGATCGGTAGTCCGCATTCGCCTTCAGAAACTCATCCCAGGTCAGCGCATCGTCGAGATGGCCGAGGTGATGCGACAGCAGGGCCTGACCGTTCTTGATCAGGCAGATCGCGGACTTCATCTGCGCACCGAGCGCGAGAATCTGCGGCGCATGATCGAAGCCTGGCGGCAAGGGCAGCGTATCCGGCGCGCGACCCCGCGCACGTCGCAGCACCATCGGCGGATCGGCGCGTTCCACGCCGTCATCGAGTCGGCGCGCAATATCGCGGTCGTGCATCAGGAAGGCATCGGCAAAGGCCGAGAGCTTGTGTATGGCCTCGTCGTTGTCGATGACCTGCGGTTCGCCCGACAGATTGCCCGAGGTCATCACCAGCGGACCCTCGAAGGCATCCATCAACAGGTGATGCAGTGGCGTGTAGGGCAGCATCACACCCAGCGTATTCATGCCCGGTGCGACGGCTTCAGGCAGTCGGCCAAGACTTGGCATCAGCACCACCGGCGCAGCGGGATCACGCAGGAGGGCCAGATCTTCGTCACTGACCACGCAGATCGAGCTCAACTGGTCTTCGCGCGCCATCAACGCGAAGGGCTTGGACGGGCGGTGCTTGCGCGTGCGCAGGCGGATCAGTGCGTGCTCGTTGAGCGCGTCGACCGCCAGATGAAAGCCGCCGAGTCCCTTGATGGCGAGCACTTCTCCTGCCCGGAGGCGAGCCACGCTCTCGGCGATCGGATCGGCATCCAGCGCAAGGCCACCGACTTCCAGCCACACGCGCGGACCGCAGTGCGGACAGGCAATGGGCTGGGCATGGAAGCGACGATCCGCCGGATCGCGATACTCCGCCGCGCAGGCATCGCACATCGCGAAAGGGGCCATCGTGGTGTTGCCGCGGTCATACGGCAGTTGTTTCAGGATACTGAAACGCGGGCCGCAGTGCGTGCAATTGGTGAAGGCATAGCCACGTCGCCGACCATCGCTGCGAATCTCGGCCAGACAGGCCGGGCAGGTGGCGGCATCGGGCGTGACCCGCGTTTCGGCACCGGGCGCGCCGCTGGCGGCGATCTCGAATCGCGTCGGCGGCAGTGCGAACACATGCGCGACGACTTCCACCGCATCGACGCGAGCGAGCTTGGGATGGCGGGTTTGCAGCGCGTGCACAAAGGGCTCGATCTGCGCTCCCCACGCGTGGATCAGAACACCTTCGGCATCGTTTCGAACGTCACCGAGGATGTCCATCTCGTGTGCAAGCTGCCAGACGAAGGGACGGAAGCCCACGCCCTGCACCTGACCCCGCACACGGATACGCACTGCCCTCATGCTGGATCAGCCCTGCCATCGCGCCGACTGCGCCGACGCAATGTAGCGCGTGCGGACGCCGGACTGACAGCACCGGCGCCCTCGCGTGTCTCCGAATCAGAACGTCAGAACTCGCAGGTCGTCCTCTTCCATGACGCGCTCCATCACCGCCGCGCCACCGACCACACCCGAGCACTCGGGAATCAGGTCGTCGGTGGTCATGTCGAACAGGTCGAGATTGGGCGAGCAGCAGGTGAACTTCACCCCGGCTTCGTGCGCGTCCTTGATGAAGTCGTATACCGTCTTCGGTGAACCCGGCTTGATGGCGATGTTCTCGGCAACGCCCTTCTTCAGCAATTGCCCTGACGTCGCCGTGCAGACCACTTCGACCTCGTAGTCCATGGCCGCCGCCACGGTCGCTTGAAAGAACGGTGCACCGAGTTCTTCCGGGTTACGCGGATCGGTGTTCACCATGATGATCAACAGTTTGCTTGCCATTTCGTTCTACCTTTTCAGGCGGCTTCATGCCGCGTCGTCATCCAGATGTTCGGCGATCAGTTCAACCAGGCTTTCCAAACCGCCGTCCCATTTCATGTGGGTTTTGCTCTCATCCATGGTCATGCGGCAGTTGGCGCAGGCCGACACCAAGGTCTTGGTACCCGTCGCTTCCACCTGATCCATCTTCAGCTTGAATACTTTGTGGCGTAGATCGGCAGCACGACTCATCGCCTGCACACCGCCGCCGCCGCCGCAGCACCAGTTGCTATTGCCGGTCGGGCTCATCTCGCGGAAATCCGTCGCAAAGCCCTCCAGCAGATAGCGTGCATCGTCCGCAGCGCCACCGCGGCGCGAGACCTGACACGGGTCGTGATAGGTCATGGGCTTCTTGTACGGCTTCAGCTTCAGGCGGCCTTCGCGCTTCAGCTTGGCCATGTACTCGGTGATGTGCAGCACTTCGAAGGGCAGCTCACGGCCGATCATGTTGGCCGCGCCCCAACGCAGTACGCCGTAGGCATGGCCGCACTCCGGGATGATGACGGTCTTGGCGCCGGTGGCTTCGGCCGCGGCGAGCAGACGCTCGATCATGATTTTGGCGATATCCGGTTTGCCCGCCAGGTAGCCGAAGTTGGTCGACTCGTAACCCTTGGTGCTGAAGGTCCAGCTCACCCCGGCGTGATTCATGATCTTGGCCATCGCCGAGAGCGATTGCGGGTATTTCATGGCTTCGATGGAGGACACCGTGAGCAGCACGTCGACCTGTTTCTTGTCGATCTGGATATCGACTTCCTCGTCGTCGGCCAGCCACTCCAGTCGGTCGGTGAGCTTTTCCGGGGTCAGTCCCAGCGGGCTGCCATGGTCGCGCGAGTTGGCCGCCGCCGCCTGCAGATCTTCGGGTCCGAGACCCGCCGCCGCAAACGCCTTGCGCGCCTGACCGACGATGGAGGCGATATCGATTCCCATCGGACAGACCTGCGTGCAGCGTCCGCACATCGTGCAGGTGTCGAACAACAGTTCTTCCCACTCGGCGAGATCCTGCTCGGTGATCTTGCGTCCCAGTCCCAGCCAGTTGAGCGGCCATTTCTGCGATTTGTAGGCCTTGGCGATGGGAAACAGCTTGTAGGCAGGCGTGTGGCGCGGGTCGCCGGAGGCCTGATGGAAGTGGCAGGCCTCGGCGCACATGCCGCAGTGCACGCAGGCTTCCAGATAGGTAGACAGATAGCCTTCGGTCTGTGCAAGGAAGGTGCGGGTCGCCGCTTGGACATCGATGGTTGTGCTCATGACCTCACCTCTAGCTGACCTTGATCTGGACCAGTTCTTCGCCGTTCGGGTCCACCACGTGGACCGCGCAGGCAAGACAGGGATCGAAGCTGTGGATGGTGCGCTGGATCTCCAGCGGCTGTTTGGGATCGTGCAGGTTGTGGCGGTCCATCAACGCGGCCTCGTAAGGGCCGGGCACGCCATTGCCATCGCGCGGACCGGCGTTCCAGGTCGACGGCACCACCGCTTGGTAGTTGTCGATCTTGCCGTCCTTGATGACGATCCAGTGCGACAGCGCGCCGCGCGGTGCTTCCATCAGACCGACACCACGGGCATCGCTCGGCCAGGTCGCCGGGTCCCATTTTTCGTCGTTGTGCACGGCCAGATCGCCCGAGCGGATGTTGGCAACCAAGTTGTCGTACCAGGTGCCCATCTTGTCGACGATCAGCTTGCTTTCGAGTGTGCGGGCGGCGGTGCGACCCATGGTGGAGAACAAGGCCGTCACCGGCAGTTCCAGCTTGGCCAGGGTGGAATCGACGAGGGCCTTGGCGTCGGGATTGCCGCGCGCATACATCATCAGCACGCGTGCGAGTGGACCGACTTCCATCACATGGCCCTTCCAGCGTGGCGACTTCAGCCAGGAATAGCTTTCCTCGACGTTCAACTGCTTGAAGGGTGGTTTCGGTCCGGTGTAGTTGAGCTGCGTCTCGCCGTCATACGGATGCAGACCCGCGCTCTTGCCTGCGCTGTAGTCGTAGTACGAGTGCGAGATGAACTCCTGGATTTCGTTCGGATCGTTGATGTTGATCGGATGGATCGTGCTGAGATCGCGATCCAGAATCACGCCCGCCGGAATCAGCCAGGTCGATGGATCTTCCATGCCGGTTTCGGGGAAGTCGCCGAAGGTCATGAAATTGCCCACGCCTTCCCCGCGCTCGAACCAATCCTTGTAGAACGAGGCGATGGCCAAGGTATCCGGCACGTAGACCTGATCGACGAAGGCTTTCATCTTGTCGATGACCGACTTGATCTGGCCCAGTCCGGCCATGTTCAGTGCCGTGGCGGACAGGCCACCGTTTTCGCTGGCACTCAGACTGATCGGTGACGGCGAGCCGCCGACGAGGAAGTTCGGATGCGGGTTCTTGCCGCCGAAAATGGCGTGAATCTGCACCACTTCGCGCTGCCAGGCGAGCGCTTCCAGATAGTGCGCCACGGCCATCAAATTGGCCTCGGGCGGCAGCTTGTAGCCGGGGTGTCCCCAGTAGCCATTGGCGAAGATGCCGAGCTGTCCGCTTTCGACGAAGCCCTTCACCTTCTTCTGCACATCGGCGAAGTAGCCGGGGCTGGACTTCGGATAGCTGGAGATCGATTGGGCCAGCGCCGAGGTGGCGGCGGGATCGGCACTCAACGCCGACACCACATCGACCCAGTCGAGCGCATGCAGGTGATAGAAGTGCATCACGTGGTCGTGCACGTACTGCGCGGCAATCATCAGATTGCGGATCAGTTGGGCGTTGGGCGGGATCTTGTAGTCCAGTGCGTCTTCCACGGCGCGCACCGACGCAACGCCATGCACCAGGGTGCAGACGCCGCAGATGCGCTGTGCAAAGGCCCAGGCGTCGCGTGGATCACGGCCCTGCAGGATGAGTTCGATACCACGCACCATCGTGCCGGAGCTGTAAGCACTGACGATGTCACCGTTGGCGGCGGTTTCCGCCTCGATACGCAGGTGACCTTCGATGCGGGTGATGGGGTCGACGACAACTCGCTGATTCATGGTGTATACCTATGGGGTTGGCGTTGCGCGGAGGCTTAAAGCTTGACGCCGCGACGACTGTAGAAAGCGCCGGTTTGCCCGCGTGTCAGGAACACGAGGAAGGCGTGCATCAACTTGCCGAACGGAAACCAGATCAGCATGGCGGCCACGCTGAGCAAGTGGACCGACAACAGGATTTCGTAGCGCGCACCCAAGTGGCTGACAGCCAGCAGTCCACTCAGCACTGGCAGCGTGGTGATGATCCAGGTGAAGTAGTCGTTGAAGCCGGACAGCAGACGCAACACGGGACTGTTGATGCGCCGGACCAGCGCGGCCAGCAACGAGGCCAGCGTGATCACGCCAACCAGATTGATCACCCCGGTGGGCAGTCCCGGCCAGGACAGTCCGGTAATGCCCTTGATGAACAGGATGTGTTGCGCATAGCCGAACACCACAATGGCGAGACCGATGTGGAACACATAGCCGTTGACCACCGCAAAACGGGTGCTGAGCTTGAAGTCCTTGGGCACGGTCATGTGGCGCATGAATCCCGCCACCCGGGCGGAAAAGCCCGAAGGCGCATCCGGCCGCGGTGCCGACCGATCCACGGCATGGGGCAGCAGCCACAACGAGAGCAGTCGCCAGGCCACACCGAACAGGAACACGGCGACGGCCACGTCCAGCGCAGGACCACGCGCGAAATCAAGCAGGTTCATGGTTGTTTCTCCTTTGCGGGCGTTGCGGCAGCGATGGCGCCATTGCGTTGCTGGCGCGCCATCGCGGCACTCAACGCACCGACCGCCACGCCGACGGCCGCGGCGCCACCGATCAAGGCGCGATTGCCCATGGCCCAGGACGACAGGGGTTTGTAGAAGCCGCCCTGATCCCAGAAATTCGGCTCCGAACAGCCGAGGCAGCCGTGGCCGGACTGGATCGGAAAGGACACCCCGGCGTTCCACTTCAAGGTGGCGCAGGCGTTGTAGGCGACCGGCCCCTTGCAGCCGACTTCGTAAAGGCACCAGCCGTTGCGCGCGCCTTCGTCATCGAAGCTCTTGGCGAACAGGCCCTTGTCGTAGAAGGGTCGGCGGTAGCAGCGGTCGTGGATGCTGTCGCCGAAATACATCTTCGGTCGGTTCAGATGATCGAGTTCGGGCAGTTTCCCGAAGGTCACGAAGTAGGCCACCGTGCCTGCCATCACCTCGGGAATCGGCGGGCAGCCCGGAATGTTGACGACCGGGATATGCGTAACGATGTCCGAGACCGGCACCGCCCCGGTCGGATTGGGCTTGGCCATCGGAATGCCGCCGAACGCTGCGCAGGTGCCCACCGACAGCACCGCGGCCGCGTGCGCGGAGACTTCCTTCAGCACTTCCAGATTGGTCTTGCCCGCGGCGGTGGAATACACCCCGCCATCCAGCGTCGACACCGAGCCGTCGACCACCAGCACGAACTTGCCTTTGTTGTCTTCGATCGCCTTGGCCAGCGCTTCCTCGGCCGCTTCGCCGGAAGCCGCTTGCAGCGCTTCCTGATAGTCGAGCGAAATCATGTCGAAGATCAGATCTTCGAGCGTCGGTGTCATGGTGCGGGTCAGCGACTCGATGCAACCGGTGCATTCCTGGAACGACAGCCAGATCACCGATTGTCGTCGTGTGCTGGCCAGCGCCTCGGCCATGGCACGCGAGGCCATGGGAGGCAGAGCCAGTGTGCTGGCCAGATACGCGGTGTACTTGAGCAGCGACCGGCGCGATATGCCGCGCGCGGTAAGCAACTCGCCGATGGTCATTGGTTCGCTCATGCCATTCTCCTCAAACTGGCTCGGGTGCTGCGGCGGCAAGCTCTGCCGAAAGGCGCGCGGCGGCGGCGCGGATGTCATCGCGATGGGCCATCAGAATGTCGGGGATGGCGGCGATCTCAATGGTCTCGGAGGCGATGCGATCACCGCTTCCGCTATGCCGAACCCACCACACGCCTGCGTGTCGGGTTTCCCAGATATCGCTCTTGCCCGCCATGTCGAGCGAAGCGCTGACTTCGCCGCGACCCAAGACTTCCTGCAATTCGAGGCGATCCGCCTCGGTCATCGGCAGGCTGCGCAGATCGATCGCGTTGGGCGCGCCGCTCTCGGCCAGTTGTGTCAGCGCAAGGGCGATTTCATGCAGCACGCTTTGCGCCATGCCGGTGCGTTGTTGTGCGTGCGATTCACTATGCATCGCGCCATCCCTCCATCAAGCTCAATACCGATTGGACTGCGATGGGAATCGCGGCCTGCACGGCGGGTGTGGGCTGCAAGCCCCAGGTGGTGTTGTCCGGTTGAATGGCGACCAGTGCACGCCGTTCGGGTCCGAAACCCGACAGCTGCGCCGCCTGCATCAGATCGGCTAGCGCGACTTCGTGCGCGGTGCGCTTGGTGCCACGCAACTGCTGGTCCATGTGCTCGCCGACAAACACGCGGACCGTGCCGGGCGCCGCATTCAACTGCATCGCATCAATCGCGATCAGGGGCGAGTGAGGATGGATTTCGGAGAGCAGCGACAGCCCGATGGTGCCGCCGTCGATGACGTTGACCGGCTGGTCAATCGCGCCGTCCCGTTGCAAGGCAGCGACAGCATTGCTGACGTGTACGCCGACACCGTCATCGGTCAGCAGCGAATTGCCGATGCCCATGACGAGTACTTTTTCTGCGGTCGCCGTCTTCACATTCATGATACTGCCTGGGGTATGCCTAGGTGTGGCTAGACTGCGCTTCACGAATCATCATCCGCTTTGATCAGGCGCAATTTGCGAGCACCTTTTTGTGGTGTCATTTGCTTGAGAAGCGGGAGCAAGAGATGTGCCTAGCCGTACCGATGCAGGTCATTGAAGTGGACACCTATTCGGTGCGTTGCGTGGCGCGTGGCGTTGAGCGTGAGGCCAGCCTTTTTCTGTTCCAGCACGAGCCCGTCAACGTAGGTGATCACGTGTTGATCCACATGGGTCAGGTGATCGAAAAAATCACCGAAAGCGAAGCGGCAGCTTCGTGGGCTGCCTATGACGAAATCTTTGCAGCGGAAGCCGAATTGATGGCGAAACCGCCGAGACCGGGTGTCTGAGCATGCAAGGCAGGGGCGTTGAAATCGAACCCCCGCGCGACGGAAAAATGACGCCGCACCTACTTCACGAATGTGATGCCGCACAACCAATTCGAGATGTCTGGTTCGTCAGTTCCGAGATCTATCGTCAGACCGGCTATCGCGGCAATCATCCGCTGGCGATTCCGCGTATCGGCACCGTGCTGACCCTGTGCGAGCAGCTCGGTTGGCTGAACCCAGAAGGCCCTGGTGCGTACGTCACCAGCCCGCAGGCGACGGAGTCGCAATTGCGCGAGTTCCATCATCAGAACTATATCGACGCCGTGAAGCAGGCCGATGAGCGCCTCTCCGCCAGCCCGGCTCGGCATGCCGCGTTTGGCCTGGGCGGGATGGAAAATCCCGTGTTCGAAGGGATGTATCAACGTGCCAGCACCGCGGTCGGTGGATCGATTCTTGCGGGACAACTGGCGGCGCGCGGCGCCGTGGCCTATCACCCATCGGGAGGCACGCATCATGCGATGCCCGCGCGAGCCAGCGGGTTCTGTTATTTCAACGATCCGGTCTTCGCGATTCTGAGTCTCCTGCAGCAGGGCGCATCGCGCGTCGCCTACGTCGATCTCGATGCGCATCATGGCGATGGCGTGGAGGCGGCGTTTGTCGATGATCTGCGCGTGCTGACCTTCTCGGTGCATGAACAGGATCGCTGGCCCGGAACCGGGCGGTTAGACGATCGCGGGCGCGGCAACACCTTCAACCTGCCGGTGCCGCCGGGTCTGAATGACAGCGAGTTCGACTTCCTGCTGCAGCACGCGCTGCTACCCGTGCTGCGCGGCTTTGAGCCGGAAGCGGTGGTGCTGACCTGCGGCGCGGATGCGCTGGCGGGTGATCCGCTCTCTACCATGGCCTTGAGCAATCGATGCCTGGTCGATGCCGTCATGCGCCTGATCGATACCGCCCCGGCAGCCGTGGTGCTGGGTGGTGGTGGCTACAACCCGTGGACGCTGGCGCGTTACTGGACGGCGCTGTGGGGCCGCATCGCCGGTCATGCCATGCCTGATCACTTGCCCGCTGCCTGTGTCGACACCCTCACTGCACTGCATTGCGATTTGATCGATACCGATGAGGTCAACCCGGACTGGCTGAACACCCTGCTCGATGCGCGACACGACGGCACGGTCCGCGACGAGGTGCAAAGGGATGTCGCCAGCCTGATGGCATCCATCGACATGGCATGGCGTTTGCGTGCCAACACCAATGCGCCAGATGTTCTGGCGAGGAATGCACCGCATGTCTGACTGGATTCAGAAGATTCACGCCATCGAAGCGCTTGAGGACGCCGAGTTCGACTCGTCGTTGGTCAGCGACATGGCGACCCAGGCGCAACGGGTGCCCTTGCCCGCCATTCGTTTTTCCACACCGACCTTCAAGGAATACGACAACGGTGAAGTGAAGGGTTGCAGCAAGAACAGCTTCCCCGCGTTTTCGATCACGGGAAGCGCCTGTGGTCTGAACTGCGATCACTGTCAGACCAAGATTCTGGAGCCGATGATCGCGGCGACGCAGCCCGAGGTTCTAGACCGCAAGGTGCGTGATCTGATTGCAACGCAGGGCTTGCAGGGGTTTCTGTTGTCGGGCGGCTCGAACCGGCGCAACGAGATCCACTACGAGCGCTTCTACCCGGTGCTGGAAACGCTCAAGCGCGATCATCCGGGATTGAAGATCGCCATCCACACCGCGCTGACCGACGCGGCGGGTGCCAAGCGCATGGAAGCAGCGGGCGTCGATACCGCGATGATGGATGTGATCGGCGCGGAACAGACCATCCGGCAGGTCTATCACCTTGATCGCACGGTGGAGGATTTCGAGGCCACGCTGGCGGCACTGACCGCAACGCGCATGGAAGTCTCGCCGCACATCGTGATCGGCTTGCACTACGGCGAGCTTCTGGGTGAAGCCAACGCGCTGGACATGGTGGCGCGCTATCCCACGCACGCGCTGGTGCTGGTGGTGATCATGCCTTTCTACGCCAAGCCCGGCACCTTCAAGACACCCGACACCGCCGATGTCGGCAGGATCTTCCTGCAGGCGCGACAACGCTTGCCAGATCGACAGGTACTGCTCGGCTGTGCGCGACCGGCGGGCATGCACAAACGGGTGACCGACGCGTACGCGGTGATGGCGGGGCTGGATGGCATCGCCTTTCCGGCCGAAGGCGCGATGAGTCTGTCGGCGGCCTTGCAACGGCCGTGGATTCAGGAGCACTCGTGCTGTTCGATCAAGGTCGGCAGGGACAGCGAACCGCTGCGGGTGCACTCATGCGCGGCGTGAAGGATGCGTGCATCGAAACCGACGTGCTGGTCTGCGGACTCGGCCCAGCCGGTGCGGCGGCAGCGGCGGAAGCGGCGCTGTGCGGTGCCCGAGTAATCGGTATCGAGCGCAGCCCGCAGCCGGGTCTGCCGGTGCAGTGTGCCGAATTCGTACCGCGCATGATTCGCGCCGAAGCCGCACCCATCGATGCGTCGTGGGTGCAGGACATCGATGCGATGGAAACCTTCGTCGCGGCCGAGGCGGCCGACCTCACGCCGGATTTTCCCGGCTACATGATCGACCGCGCCCGTTTTGATCAGGCACTGGTTGCCACCGCGCTGCAAGCCGGTGCGGATTGCCGGTTCGGCCTGAGCCTGCGTGCGCTGCACCCGGACGGCGTTGCCGAATTGAGTGATGGCCGCCGCTTGCGGGCACGCGTCGTGATCGGCGCCGACGGCCCGCGTTCCGCCGTGGGTTCGGCGATCCACTGCAGCAATCACGCATTCGTCCTGACCCGGCAAGTGCAGGTCGATCTGCTGCAGGCGCATCGCGCGACCGACATCTTTCTGCACGCCGATTACGTCGGCGGCTACGCGTGGCTGTTTCCCAAAGGCCAACGCGCCAATCTCGGCCTGGGCGTGGTGCCGTCGCAACGTGCAGAGTTGAAACCGTTGCTGCAGACGCTGCATGCGCAGTTGCAGGAACAAGGTCGCGTCGGCACGGTGGTTCACGCCAGCACGGGCGGTCTGATTCCGGTTGGCGGCATGCGAGGACCGACGGGCTGGTTGAATGACGTCGCCGTCCTGCTCGCTGGCGATGCAGCCGGTCTGACCCATCCGATCACCGGTGCCGGGATCAGTGCGGCGGTCAGTTCGGGACATCTTGCCGGTCGTGCCGCCGCAGCACATTGCCAAGGCAAGGCGACTGCCGTCAATGACTATGCCGACGAATTGCACAGCGTGTTTGATCCAAGCTTGCAACGCGCGCTGCGACGGCGCGCCGAGTTGATCGCGGCGCAGCAGCACGCGAGCGCTGACGCCACCGCATTACGCCGCAGTTGGATTGCCTATCCCGCCTACTGGGACGATGCCAACACGGCCCCAACACCAACCATTGCCGCACGCTCACCGGAGGCGCCATGTCTTGTCTGAAACCCGAATCCGCACAGCCGACCGAAACCGGCCTGCATGGATTGGACTACAACGCCTTCCAGCACATGGCACCGCGCGTGCCGAGCAAAGTCCCTGAGGCATTGCGCAATGGTCGCCCGGTCAAGGACGCCAACCGTCGTCCCGAAGGTGTGTATCGACCGGACTACAACACCCTGACGCCGCACATGCGCTCGCCCGAGTACGTGCAGATGTCCACGGCGGCGGCCATCTCGCTGGGCTTGGTGCAGGGCAAGATGTATGGCTGCGAATGCACGCGTTGTCTCAACCTGCTGCTGACCTATCCCGAAGGCTGCCGAGCCAACTGCGCCTACTGCGGTCTGGCCCGTCACCGCGAGGCCGAGCGCGACTACGCGGACCGCAACTTCATCCGCGTCGACTGGCCTGCGGTGTCCACCGACGAAGTGATCGACATCGTCGCCCGCGATGTGGCGGGCTCGCCCTTCCATCGCATGTGCATTTCGATGATCACCCACCCGAGTTCCGATGCGGACACAGTTTCGGTGCTGAAGCGCTGGACCGCGCGCATCGATCCGGATGCCATTCCGATCTCGATCCTGTCCAACCCCACCACGATGACGCGCCATGACGTGCAGACCCTGCGTGATCAAGGCACTGACATCTTCACCGTCGCGCTGGATGCGGCCACCCCGGAACTGTTCGACCGCACGCGTGGCAAGGGCATGCAGTCGCCGCATACCTGGGCGAAGTACTGGGAGATCCTGCACGAAGCGCGCGACATCTTCGGGCCGAAGAAATTCGGTGCCCACATCATCGTCGGCATGGGCGAAACCGAATATGAGGTGATGCAACTGATCCAGCAACTGGTCGATCTCGGCGGGCACTCGCACATGTTCTGCTTCTTCCCCGAGAAGGGCTCGCTGATGGATCACCTGCCCGCGACACCGCGCGACCAATGGCGGCGCGTTCAACTGGCGCGATACCTGGTCGACTACCGGGATGTTCGGGTGGAACAGATGAAGTTCGATGAGGCCGGCCGCATCGTGCATTTCGGCCTTTCGGAAGCCGAGCTGGCACCGATCATCGATGCCGGAACCGCCTTCCGCACCTCGGGTTGCCCCGGAAAATTCGCGGATGACATCTCGGCCTGCGACCGGCCCTACGGCGACAGTCCGCCCTCCAACATTGCGAGCTATCCGTTTCCGCTCAAGGACCCGGAAATCCGTCGCGTGCGCAGCCAGCTCGGCATGAATCGACCCGGCGAAACCTACGTGCCGGGCGAGGAGTTCGACGGTGCCTGAGCATTTCGCTAAAGCGAGGGAGCGTCGCGCATGAGTCGGTTGTTCCAGGTCATCGATACCGGCCTGCGCGAGTGCCGCGCGCAGATCGCCTTTGATCAGGCGCTGATCGACGCACACAAGGCGGGCGAGATCGGCGACACGATCCGCTTTCTGCAGTTTCCGCCCTCGGTGCTGGTCGGTCGGCATCAGATCATCAGTCAGGAACTGAATCTGCCCGCATGCCGTGCGGCGGGTGTCGGTATCGGACGTCGCATCACCGGCGGCGGCGCGCTGTATCTCGACGAAGGCCAGTTTGGTTGGGAGCTGGTCTTCCATCGCCAAACGCTGGCGCTGGGTGGCCTCGGCGACGTAGCCACAGCGATTTGCGAAGCGGCCGCCGAGGGACTGTCCCGCTTGGGCATCGCGGCGCGCTTCCGTCCTCGCAATGACATCGAAGTCGACGGTCGCAAGATTTCCGGCACCGGCGGCTTCTTCGACGGCGACACGATCTTTTATCAGGGCACCGTGCTGCTGGACATGGACGCCAGCAAAATGGCTGCGCTGCTCAATATCCCCGCGGCCAAACTGGCACGCCATCAGCAGGACGCGCAACAGCGCGTGGTCAGTCTGCGCGCGTTGCTGGGCACGGCCATGCCGGACCCGGCGACGGTGAAGCGCACCCTGCTGCAAGGCTTCACCGACCGGCTTGGCATCACCCTGCATGCCGAGGCCATTCCGGCCTGCGTCGAGGCACGCGCGCAACGCTGTTTCGACGACGAAATCGGTCGCGACGAATTCGTCTACGAGATCGACGATCCAACGCACGATGCCGAAGTGCAATCGGCGACGGTAGACACACCGGGCGGGCGCATCAGCGCGCATCTGCGACTGGAAGGCAGCCTGCAGAATCGCATTCGCGAAGTGGTGATCACGGGCGATTTTTTCGTCACACCGCCCAGCACGATCCTGCATCTGGAGGCGGCGTTGCGTGGCGTGTTGCTGACCGACGTGGAGGCCGTCGTCGGCCACTTCTTCGCGACCAATCCGACCGGTCTACTGAGCGCGCCGCCGAGCGAGTTTGCGAACGCCGTTCTTCGCGCTTCGGAGTGCGCGCGACCATGAGGATCTGCCCATCGTATTCAACACCGGAACGCAGAGAGGCTGCGTTCTTGCATCCATCAAACCCAGACCATCGAGGAGAAACATCATGCCCGTAGTACGTGGTTGCACCCTGCCAGACGAATTGCTTTACGACGTCGCCAACAACATCTGGTACCGCGATGAAGGCGACGGCACGCTCACCGTCGGCCTGACCGTCGTCGCGACTTCCATGGCAGGAAAGTTGGTGGCCTTCACCGCCAAGAAAGTCGGCAAGACCATCGAGGCGGGCAAGTCTTGCGCGACGGTCGAATCCGGCAAGTGGGTCGGTCCGGCCAAGCTGGCCTTCGATGCCGAAATCGTTGCGGCCAATGAGCAACTCACCGCCGCGCCCGATACCGCCAACAGTGACTGTTATGGCAAGGGCTGGATGGTGCGGGTGAAGCCTGCCGACGCCGCCGCAACGTCCGTCCTCGTGCCCGGCTCCGCCGTGGCTGAACCCTACGAAGCCAAGATGGCGGCGGACGGTTACGCGGGCTGCGCTGGCTGACAATTGTCAAGCGGATCGAAGCGCGCGAGGACTATGTTTTGCATTGTGCTTCGGGGCATTCAATCGCCCGTTTTGCGCGAGGCGTCAGCAAGGCGAACGCAAGCCCCTCTCCCCTTGTGGGAGAGGGGTTGGGGAGAGGGGGATCCGCGCCCCGTTGTGTTGTTCTACCCCTTTCCCCCGACCCCTCTCCCGCAAGGGGAGAGGGGAGTTGAGGCATCGCGCTAGTCATGTGCAATCAAGGGTCGGATCGTCCGACACGGAGGTAGTTATGAGCTCGAGTAGCCCGGCAAAATCAATGTCCATCATCGTCACCAAAGGCACGCTGGATTGGGCCTATCCGCCCTTCATCCTGGCGACCACGGCGGCGGCGATGGGCTTGGAAGTGACCATGTTCTTCACTTTCTACGGCTTGGCATTGCTGAAGAAAGATCTGGACCTCAAGGTCTCGACCTTGGGAAATCCGGCCATGGAAATGCCGATGATGGGCATGCACATGACCATGCCCAATATCGTGTCGGCGATTCCCGGCATGGACCGCATGGCCACCGACATGATGAAAAACCTGCTGAAGAAGAAAGGCGTCGCGTCGATCGAAGAACTGCGTGAGATGGCGGTCGAGGCTGACGTCAAGATGATCGCCTGTCAGATGACCATGGATCTGTTCGAGTACAAGCGCGAGGACATGATCGACGGCCCCACACTGGGCGGCGCGGCGAGCTATATCGAAGTCGCTTCGAACAGCGACATCAACCTGTATATCTGAGGAGAACGAACATGGCTGACCAGACATTGGATGCGAAGGGACTCAACTGTCCGCTGCCCATCCTGCGTACCAAGAAAGCGCTCAAGGATCTTGCGGTGGGTGGCACCTTGGAAGTGCTCGCTACCGATCCAGGCGCGGTCAAGGACTTCGAAGCGTTCTGCCGCACCACCGGCAACGAATTGGTGTCATCGGCGGTTGAAGGCGACGTCTTCAAATTCGTCATCAAACGCGTCAGTTGAGCGGCTCAAGCTCAGCGCCTTGCGAGCGTTCGGTGCGTATCACCGGGCGTCTCGCGGGTGCGCGTCCGGGTGGCCACGTGATCGTGTGACTGCCCGATGTGGCGCTGCGAACTTGCCAACGCTTCGCGCTTGGTTTGTGATGCCGGCTGACATCGTGTCGGGAGTCGGCCATGCAGCGCTTTACCGTATCCATCGAGCCCAAGCTCGCCGCCGAGTTTGATGCGCTGATCGAGCGCCGCGCCTACGGCAACCGTTCTGAAGCCTTTCGCGATCTGCTGCGGGCGGAACTGGAACGCCAGCGCGATGGCGACGATCCGCAAGGCTGGTGTGTTGCCTGCCTGTCTTACGTCTACAACCACCACGAGCGCGATCTGGCCGAGCGCCTGAATGATCTGCAGCACGCCCATCACGATCTGACCGTCTCGACCATGCACGCGCATCTGGATCACGACAACTGCATCGAGACCGTCTTGCTGCGTGGGCCAACCCTTGCGGTGCGACGGTTTGCCGATGGCGTGTGTGCCGAACGCGGTGTGCATCATGGTCATCTCAACGTGATCGGCGTGGACACACCCACCACTGCGCAGCACCGCCATGGTCTGCTGCAGATGCCGCATCTGCACTTCAAACCACGCACCTGAACGTCGCTTCGCGGAGTCTCTGACGAACGGTCATCACCATGCGTTGACAGACGATTTTCCCGGCGTAGGATGAATTTTAGATTCTTCATACCGACGTGGTGCGGACATGTGGGCAGAACTGGGATCACTGGCGTGGGTGGCATTGCTGCTCGGCATCCAGCACGGCTTCGACGCCGATCATCTGGCCGCCATTGACGGCCTTACCCGCTACAACGGACGTCAGCGTCCGGCCATCGCGCGTTACGTCGGCAGCCTGTTTTCGCTGGGACACGGCCTGATCGTCATCAGCGTCGCGCTGGTGGTTTCGACCGTCGCCGCGCAATGGACGGTGCCGGGCTGGATCGAAGCGACCGGCGCGTGGATTTCGATTTCCGCGCTGACCTTGCTGGCGGTACTCAATCTGCGCAACCTGCTGCGCACACCCGCGCACGAAATGGTCCAGGTCGCCGGACTGCGCAGTGGTCTGCTGGGCAAGGTCTTGCGCACCCAACAGGCCTGGGCGGTGTTTCTGGTCGGTGCGCTGTTCGCCCTGTCCTTCGACACCTTGAGTCAGGCCACGCTGTTTGCGATCACCGCCACGCGATTTGGTGGTTGGGAGCCCGCCGTGTTGCTCGCGGCGATGTTCATGCTCGGCATGTTGATCACCGATGGCTTGAATGGCCTGTGGATCGCGCGCCTGATTCAACGCGCCGACGCCACCGCGCGACTGGCCTCACGGGTGATGACCATCGCGGTCAGCGGCGTGAGTCTGCTGACGGCAGCGGTCGGTGCCTCGGTGTTGTCTTCCGACGCCTTTGCCGAATGGGTGGAGCCACGCGGCTGGCTGCTGTCGGTCGGCATTCTCGTGGTGATCGCGATCAGCTTCCTGCTGGGTCACTGGCTGGCCGGGCGCTCGACGGTTTCCGAGTCTGCATCGCCTGACTCTTCCGCGCCGGTGTCCGCCACCGCGATCTGAGTTCCCGAGGAGTTCCCATGAACACGCAAACTTTTGCGCTGCTTAGCGCGGCTTTGCTATGCGCCACATCCACGCTCACGATGGCCGAAACGGGCGATCAGTCCTTGCCTGCGGTGGAAGTCGAAGGCCACTACGACAATGCGGTGGGCAGCAGCGACGCCGCCAGCGAAGGCAGTGTCACCGCCAAGCTGATCCGCAATCGCCCCATGCTGCGCGCCGCCGAGGTGCTGGAGTTCGTGCCCGGTGTGATCGTCTCGCAGCACAGTGGTGACGGCAAAGCCAACCAGTACTACCTGCGTGGATTCAATCTCGACCACGGCACCGATTTCGCGACCTTTGTCGACGACATGCCGGTCAACATGCCGAGCCATGCGCACGGGCAGGGCTATACCGACCTCAACTTTCTGATTCCCGAACTGGTCAGCCGCATTCACTACCGCAAGGGCGTCTACGCCGCCGAAGATGGCGATTTCAGTTCCGCAGGTAGCGCACGCATCGGGCTGATCAACCGCATGCCGAACGGACTGCTGTCGGTGACCGGTGGCGAAAACGGCTATGCGCGTGGACTGATCGCCGATTCACTCGCCCTGCGCGGTGGTGACTTGTTGTACGCCTTCGAGGCCGCGCATAACGACGGCCCGTGGGAGTTCGGCGAGAACTTCCGCCGAGTGAATGGCCTGCTGCGTTATGCGCGCGAGGACAGCGACCGGCGCAGCACCTTCACCGCCATGCACTACGACGCCAGTTGGGACGCCACCGATCAGGTGCCGCAGCGTGCCATCGACAGCGGACGGATCGGCCGCTTCGGCGCGATCGATCCGAGCGATCACGGCGAAACCCGACGCAGCAGTCTGTCCTGGGGCTGGCATCAGCAGGTCGACGACGGCCACTGGGACGCCAGCGCCTATGCCATCCGCTCGCATCTCGATCTGTTCTCCAACTTCACCTATTTCCTCGACAACCCGATCAACGGCGATCAGTTCGAACAGGCCGAGGATCGACAGGTGTTGGGTGGCAAGCTCAGTCGTAGCTGGACCGCCAACTGGGGCGGGCGCGAGGCGATTCACACCGTGGGACTGCAGACCCGCTACGACCGGCTCGATCCGGTGGGCCTTTACACCGCCATCCTTGGCGACCGCGACCAGGTGACACAGGAAAGTCGACTGTCCGAGCGCGCGTTGGGCCTGTATGCGCAAACCGATCTGGCCTGGAACGACTGGCTGCGCAGCGTGTTCGGTCTGCGTGCCGACCATGTCGACGTGGATGTCGACAGCTCGATTGCCGAAAACAGCGGCTCGCGTAGCGACTGGATTCACAGCCCGAAGCTGTCGCTGATCGTCGCGCCCTGGGAAAACACCGAACTGTTCGCCTCGGCAGGCTATGGCTTCCACAGCAACGATGCGCGCGGCATGACCGCCCGCGTCACGGCGCGCGGCGGGGAACCCATCGACCCCGCCGTGCCACTGGTGCGCAGTCGTGGCGCCGAACTCGGCCTGCGCAACGAATGGCTGCCGGGCCTGCAAAGCTCGCTCGCCGTTTGGCAACTGGCGCTGGATTCCGAACTGGTGTTCGTCGGCGACGCCGGAGAAACCGAACCCAACGGCGGCTCCAAGCGCCGCGGCATCGAGGTCAACAACCACTACGTCATCAACCCGCACTGGATGCTGGACATGGACCTCGCCTGGTCGCGCGCCCGCTTCGACGAGATCCAGGGCGACGAACCCAATCCCGGCCGCCACGTGCCCGGTTCGGTACAACGCGTCGCTGCACTGGGCGTCACCTTCAGCGACCTCGGACCGTGGTTCGGGCAACTGCAACTGCGCTACTTCGGCCCGCGTCCCCTGATCGAAGACAACAGCGTCCGATCCGACGGCACCACCCTCGCCTACGCCCGCGTCGGCTATCAGCTCAGCGCCAACACGCGCCTGAGCCTGGACGTGTTCAACCTGTTCGACGCGGAAGTCAGCGACATCGACTACTACTACGCCTCACGCCTGCCCGGCGAACCCGAGGAAGGCATCATGGACATCCACACCCACCCGGCTGAACCGCGCACGGCGAGGCTGACCTTGAGCATGGGGTTTTGAACGGGCGGAGGGCATTGGCATAACGTGGCGGGGCGCGTCTGCTAACGTTCGAGCTCATCCAGTTCGGCCCTCGACCGGTCAACACGGCGTGATATTCGATGGTTGAGACACCACCAAGCATTGTCGTTCGGCTGTATTTCGCGGCAATGCTTGGAATCTTCGCGTTCGCGCCGTCCTACATCGCGTTCTGGACGCTTGTCGAGGTGCTGAAGGCGCCGCTCTCCACGCCCGTTGATGCCGTTGTTATCCTCGCCGTCTGCATCCCGTTGTCGTATTTCTTGGTGTTGCTGGCCTATCGCTCCATCACGTGGAAGGGTCGGAGCTCGGATGGCGATCTGCTTCCACCGCTGGCCATGCTGCTATTCGCGGCATTCTTTGCCCTTGTCGGCGTTGCCGCATTCGTACTGACGCTTTGGCATCGAGAATATTTGAAGAGCCTTCTCGCGATTGCCTACCTCGCAGCCGCCATTCCCATCGCGCGCGCGTATTGGCGGCGACTGGTTGGAACCTGATTTGCGCGTAGGTATCAGGCAAAGGTTGATCATCGAACACCCGTTGCACAGTTGGCGTTGCAGACTTGGGAGACACGCACCAGCTTCTGCCGGAACCAAGTCTCTCGGATGGCGTTCGTCATGGAAAACATGAAACGCTTGACTCGATGGCCGTACTGTGTTTCTGTCTGGGTGCGGCATTGCTTCCACCACGCCTAAACACAGACCTGATTCAGTAGCCTCGGTGGCGGTGCGTCTCTCGGCGGCAAGGGTGTGTTCGGGATTATGAAATCATTGAAAATCAACAAGGTGGGATAAGAGCCCGTGGATATACAACTACCCATAACTGAATACACACCGCGTGCGGTGTATACAGGACGTTAGAGCACCACCGAATGTCCAACGCAACGCTCGTTACTCGAATCGCGGAAGTCATCACTCAATTTGAGGCAGGTGAGGCATCGTTTGTTCATCTGCAGGACGTACTTGAAAACACAGCCAAAGCAATCGAATCACTTCCATACGCCATGGCTATAGAGTTGCGCTCGATCGAATCGCGGCTTGCAATCGAGCAAATATACGAACAAGAGGACTACGAATCAAAACTACAAGAAACACTTGCCCAACTTCGCTTATGGCTGGCAAAGGTTCCAAAGTGAGTGCTTCGTTAATCGCGCCAAGACAATCTCTCCCGGGCATAAAGCGCTCTAACCCGGCGCTCAACCTCGCTCCCTTCGGTCGCTGGACGCTGCGAGAGGAGGAAAAGAGGAAAAGGAAAGGGGTCAGGTCTAGCGTCGTAGCATCGCGTTACCCGTGGCCGTGGATGCACATTCTTGGCAAGATCCACCCCAATGCACACAATCGCCATGACCGCGTCTGTACGAGTCCCCTTTCCATCCTCACACACGAACACTTAGCCGAGCTACCGAGTGCTGCAGACGCCGCGCGGTCGGGTGGATCCTTTCATTCGTTAGAGGGCGCTATGAGCCTCACGGGACTCATGAACAATACAAAGTGGGAAGAGATCCGGCTCGGCATGTACGAGTTAGGGGATCTATCTCCCAAGTGGCGTACGAAAGACGTCGAGAACAACTACATCTGCGATTGGGATGGTGAGTGGTTCTATCATTTCCGTACAGGGGGCTATGAGTGCATCGAGTGGCTAGAAATATCCACAACCTCGCCCGAGCAGACTGCTGCGGTTGGTGAGTTGCTTCAACGCATTCGAGTGCCAGGAGAGCAGGTTGGGAACATATTCCGCATCTTTGGCTACGCTCCTATCGGGGTGCCTGTTGAGTATCTGGCGCCATCTAGCCATTCGTTGGAGGCTCGACGGCGCTGACAGTCTGCGGAAAAGGGGTCACGGAAAAGCGGAAAAGGGGTCAGGTCTAGTATCGTAGCATCCCGTTACCCGTGGCACTGGATGCACATTCTTGGCAAGATCCATCCACCCCAATGCACACAATCGCCATGACCGCCGCCGGAACGAGTGATGCGCGGTGGGGATGGGCCTTTCATTCGTATACCGCCTATTGGAGATGTATCTATGCAGCGCGTGCTTCTATCAATCTTTCTGTTCTTTCTCGCGTCATGTGCTGCAACTCCAGAACGACGCACGGCTTCAGACGCCAAACCAGTTTCCATTGACGACGTGTGCGCCGTTGCTCAATGCGGCTATGACATTCGTGTCGAGCTGAAGCAAGAAGATGGAAGTCTTTTCGCGGAGACCTTTGATGCCATGCCAATCGTGCAGGAGGCAGGTGTTTCGGTATATGCGGGGAGCACAGTCTTGTTCGAAGCGGATGTAGTGAATGGAGAATTGGTCAATCTCCGTCTTGTCGCTGAAGTAGTCAATCCAGAACGTACGATCAGCGCTAAGCTGGAGCAAGACGATAAGGGCAACATGATGCTCATAACAAATAACCCATTCGATAAAAATCTAAAAATTCGGATGGGAATCATGCCTCTTGCGCTCGATCAACTGGTACGTACATCAAGCTGCCCCGTAGTGGCGCGAGGGTCTAGCTTTGAAATGTGGCCGTACCCGATCTTCCAGGTATTTCTTGGTGAGATGCGCCTCATTTCCGAAAGCGAAACGATGACGTGTACGGAGTAGGCGCCAAACTGTGCGTTCAAGCGCGTGAATTAGGTCAGGCCTTCCATCGAGGCAACCCGCCATTAAAAGCCCTAGACGCACTTTCATGGCAAGATCCACCCCAATGCGCACAATCGCCATGACCGCGTCTGGACGAGTCCCCTTTCCATCCTCACGCACGCCCACCCGCTGCACACGGCGCGCGACGGGGAACGTCCGTTCATTGGATTGTTGGCAATGAAAATGTCCCGCGAACTTGACGGTGTGGATTTCGACTGGTTTGTCGAGGATGCGGCGGGGAACATCGCACTGTTCGTCACGGGTGGCGGCGGGTTCGTGCCGTTGGCTTGCGCTAAGGCGGCCGAGGCAATAGGCGCAGTCGGTGTGACCATTCCAAAACCTCATCTGGGTAGCGGGCTCTTGTGGGGCGATTACGGCGCTATCGGGCTGTATGTCTACGATTGGACTTGGCCTGATGGCCCGTACGGCCTCATCCAGTACCCCACAGCGCCCATGCCCGCCGAGCTTCGCCATGCCATCCTTCAGCTGCCGGCGGTTCCACGGATCCACGGCGAGTTCGCCCGTACAAAGTGGGTGGAGCAAGGTGCATTGCTTGTCACCTAACATTTCTTACAAACCGACGCCGCTTCGCGGCGCGGCTTAATTCAGAAGTTAGACACTATGGAATTCCTTGAACCCTGGTACGCCAACGACGATGAATCGCTTCTTGTGGAGCTGCAGCGTGAAATGAATCAAGAGCACGCGCTATTTGGTTTACCGCTGAAAGTGTTAGCACGGCGGCAGGATCGGGATGATGTGCTTTTTGGAATACAGGATTGCTCCGGTCGCTTGGCAGAAGTTCATCTCAGTTGGAAAGTTGAATCTAGTCCGACTTGGCCTTCCACGAAACTATTTTCGAATCTAGAGCTTTGGCTAGAGTCGATGAAACGTGATCATGAAGAGTACGAAGTCTAAGAGCCCTATGCAGTAGTCGGGGTCACCATTGCGCCGCCCGTGTCAACAGGGCTGACAAGACGCCTCCCGTGATCCGGGTTTCTCTCTCTCCTGCTGACCCGCTCTTGGCCTGACCGTCTCCGCCTGTGTTTACGTCTGGCTGCAGTCTCTGACCGCACCAGCGGCGATGCATGCTTCGCCGCATTTTGGTTCTAGGCTTATTGAGAGCCCTCGGCATCGCTGCCCCAAACACTCATCGGTTCTGCCCTGGCGTCCATGTGGCAGGCTTCGGCGGCACAGGTAACGTCGTTCGCGCGGTGCGCGTCCAACCCTTGATTGACTCGCCGGACAGGCGGCCCCTGCCGTTGAATCGGGTCCGACGTGGCCTGTTTGTCAGGTGTTTGTCCGGTGGTTGTCGCGGTAAGGTGCCTTCTGGCGAGGGATGATTCGGGCGACTTCAAGGCGGGGTGGCGGGCATGATCGTGCGCAAGTTGAGGCTGCAGCGGGGTTGGACGCAGGAGCATCTGGCCAGCCTGACGGGGCTCAGCGTGCGCAGCATTCAGCGCATTGAGCGGGGTTGCTCGGTCAGTCTGGAAACACGAAATGCGCTTGCCGCCGTCTTTGAGGTTGATCGTTCTACCTTCCAACCAGGAGATGCGGAGATGGGCAACATCGCGACGCTGGATTCCGCCGAGGCGGAGGCCATTCAGTACGTCAAAGGCTTGAAGGAGTTCTACCAGCACTTGGCGATTTTTCTGCTGGTGACACCCGTATTCGCGGTGCTGTGGGGTGCGGATCAGCGCTTCTGGGGTACGGCGATCGGCTGGGGCGTGGGGGTGGTTATGCACGCGCTGCAAGCGTTTGAAGTGGTGCGCTTCCGTTGGGAGTCGTGGGAGAAGCGGCAGGTTGAAAAGCGCCTGGGCCGTTCCTTGAGTTGAGGGTCAGGTAGCGGAGGCCGACGGGCTATGCGGCGGTCTGCTGCGAGTTTTGCTGCATCGTTTGAAGCCGATGGTGAGTGCGATGTCGACTGTCTGGGCGGCACTCGCTCGCGCCTGCGCGTGGCCTGTTGTCCTCTCGCTACCCCAAAGTGCGCTTGCGTCGTTCGTACATCGGGTGTCTTGCTCGCACAGCGTGTGCGAAGCAGTCCTGGTCCTTGGTGGGGGATTTCGTCATGCGACTGTCTTTACGTTCGGTTGCGGTGTTTGCGTGGTTGGCGGCGGCGAGTGCGCCGGTGGCTGCCTTGGACCTTCGCGTCGGCAGTGGCGCGGGTTGTACCCACGCGGATATCGGCAGCGCCTTGAATTCGATCCGCACCCAAACGGGGACGCATACGGTGCGCATCAACAAGGGCGTGTATGCGGTGCCGGATGGTTTGGTGTACACGCCGACCGTGGGCCAGACAGCGGTGTTTCTGGAGGGCGGCTATGACAGTTGCACGGCCGGTGCGCCGTCGGGCAGCACGAGTTCGGATGCGGATCGCGCGGTGATCAATGGCGCTGGAGGCTTGGAGCGCTCGGTGCTGGATCTCAGCCTGTATGGCCGCGTGGGAACGTTTCAGATTCGACGCATCGTGTTGACGGGGGGTGATGCCACCGATGTAGTCCTCGACAACGAATTTGCCGCCTCCGGCGGTGGCCTGATCGTTCGCGGGGGCGCTTCGGTGCTGATTGGCTTGGGCACCACCATTCGCAACAACGCGGCGCTTTTTGGCGGCGGGGTGGCGTTGTCGGGTTCCAGCATTTACAGCGATACGGTTCCGTTGGAGCGAGTGGACTTCTACATCGCGGAGGGGGCGGAGATACGCAATAACGTCGCAACGGAACGAGGTGGTGGCGTTTACTGCGGTGGTGCCAATGTCGCAACGCTTGCCACGGAGCGCCATGGCAGCATCGTGTTTTCCGACGGCATGATCGGCTACAACCAAGCCAACGAGGGAGCGGCCTTCTACTGTCTTGGCTCCTTGGAAGGCGGTGGCGGATTTCAGCCGCGTCCGTTGCCTGGCAAAGTTGCGTGGATCATCGGCAATCAGCGTGTGGCGTTGTCCTTCGGTGTCGGTTGTGCGGGCGGTTTCGGCACGCTGGACACGATTCTTCCCGTGCAGGGTGACGGCTTCCGACATCTGGGCGCAGCGGTAGACAGCAACGGATTGGTAGCGATTACTGCCAACACCTCCGACAACAGTCCGGGCCTGTGTTTGCTCGGCAGTTCTTCGCTCAGTGATCCCAACAATCCTGCGCCTGCGGGCAGCAACCGGTTTCGTTTGCGCAATCTGTATGTGTCAGATCAATTGGGCGGTGGCACATTGGGGTTGCGCACTGGCGATCGTCTTGAGTTGATTGTTGAACCCTCCGGTGACAGCGTGCAGTGCAGCTTTTTTTCGGCAACGCCCTGCGTGCGGTTTTACAGCAATCAGGTCGATGGAGTAGGCCCGGCGACAGACGACGGGCAACTGCTGATCGCCAATGGCGAAAGTCTGCTGCAACTGCGGCGCGCCATGGTGGACGACAACCGCGCGCGGACCAACCTGATCAGTGCCGATGACGGCGGCAATCTGATTCTGATGGCCTCCATCCTCGACAACAACGAAGTGGTTGCGCGTGCGTCTTCGCCCTCCACCTCGGCGCTGTTCGGGGCGCGCTTCGACGCCACTGTCGATGTGCGCAACAGCACCATCATCATGCGTACACCGCTGGACATGTTCTTTCGACTGGGTTGGGCGCCGTTCGGTGAGCTGACGGGCACCGCATGGGCGCGCGCCAGCATTTTTGCGTCCACTGCCGCGTCGGCGCCGCAGAACGTGGGCGAGGTGGCGCCGTCCACCCATTTCACTCGCGAGTGGTGCGGGTTTTTCCAGAGCACCGCCGATTTTGCCTCGCACAGCGTGGTGGTTGATCCGGTCAGCGGTGTGTATGAGGTGCATTCGCCCTCTGCGTTTGCCTTGGACAGCAACTACGCACCGACGACCCTGGCCTTGCGCGACGGCTGCCGCACGCCGACGAGCTTTGATCGCGACTTCTATGGCCGCAGCTACGACGTGAATCTGCAGCCAAGCAGCCCTGTGCATGCTGATATCGGTGCGGTGGAAGCGCGACTGCAGCCGGAAATTTTCAAGAACGGTTTTGAGTAGTCACGGCAGCACGCAAATGCTGCGCATGCCAAGCCAGGTGCTCACCGATGAAACTGGCGATGAAGTAGTAGCTGTGGTCGTAGCCCGGTTGCATGCGTAGACGTAGCGGATACCCCGCCGCCGCGCAGGCTGCCTGCAGGCGTTGCGGTTGCAGTTGGGTGCTGAGGAAGTCGTCGGCATCGCCCTGATCGACCCACAGCGGAAGGCGTTCACTCGCCTGCGCGATCAACGCGCAGGCGTCGTAGTCGAGCCACGCCGTGCGGTCTTCGCCAAGATAGTGTGCGAACGCCTTCTGACCCCAAGGCACTTCGCTAGGTGCCACGATGGGCGAGAAGGCCGACACGCTGCGATAGCGCCCCGGATTGCGCAGCGCAATCACCAGCGCGCCATGGCCGCCCATTGAATGCCCGCTGATGCCGCGTGCGTCGTTGACGGGAAAGTTCGCCTCGATCAAGCGCGGCAGCTCGTCGACGAGGTAGTCGTACATGCGGTAGTGCGCTGCCCAGGGCGCTTGCGTGGCATTGAGATAGAAGCCCGCACCCTTACCGAGGTCGTAGGCGGCATCGTCCGCCACGGCATCGCCGCGCGGGCTGGTGTCGGGCACGACCAGGATCACGCCAAGTTCGGCGGCGTAACGTTGTGCACCGGCCTTGGTGATGAAGTTCTGTTCGGTGCAGGTCAGACCGGACAACCAGTACAGCACCGGCAGCGTCGTGGTTTCGGCCTGTGGCGGCAGGTAGACCGCGAAGCACATGTCACAGTCCAACACGGTCGAGCGATGTCGATAGACGTCCTGCCAGCCACCACAGCAGGCGCGATGTTCGATGCGTTCCATCGTCGTCACCTCAGTAGTGCACGACCGAACGGATCGACTTGCCTTCGTGCATCAAGTCGAAGGCCGCATTGATGTCATCGAGCGGCATGGTGTGGGTGACGAAGGGGGCCAGTTCGATGTCGCCCTTCATGGCGTCTTCGACCATGCCCGGCAGTTGCGAGCGCCCTTTGACGCCACCAAACGCGGTGCCCATCCATTTGCGTCCGGTCACCAGTTGGAACGGGCGCGTGCTGATCTCCTGACCCGCACCGGCCACACCGATGATCACGCTCTGGCCCCAGCCGCGATGTGCGCACTCGAGTGCCGCGCGCATCACGTTGACGTTGCCGATGCACTCGAACGAGTGGTCGACACCCCAGCCCGTCATTTCCACGATCACTTGCTGGATCGGCTTGTCGTGATCCTTTGGATTGACGCAGTCGGTGGCGCCGAACTGGCGCGCCAGGTCGAACTTGCCGGGATTGGTGTCGACGGCGATGATGCGTCCGGCCTTGGCCTGCCGCGCACCTTGAATGACCGCGAGGCCGATGCCGCCCAAACCGAATACCGCGACGGAATCACCCGGTTGCACCTTGGCCGTGTTGTGCACCGCGCCGATCCCGGTCGTCACGCCACAACCAAGCAGGCAGACGTGTTCGGGGTTGGCCTCGGGATGGATTTTGGCGAGCGAGACTTCGGCGACGACGGTGTACTCGCTGAAAGTCGAGCAACCCATGTAGTGGTAAAGCGGCTGACCGTTGTAGGAGAAACGCGTGGTGCCGTCCGGCATCACGCCCTTGCCCTGGGTCGCGCGCACGGCGACGCACAGATTGGTCTTCCCACTCTTGCAGAACAGGCATTCGCCACATTCGGCGGTATACAGCGGAATGACGTGATCGCCCGGCTTGACGCTAGTCACGCCCTCGCCGACTTCCACCACGATGCCCGCGCCTTCGTGACCCAACACCACCGGAAACAGTCCCTCCGGGTCATCGCCCGACAAGGTGAAGGCATCGGTGTGGCAGACGCCGGTATGGGTGATGCGGATCAACACTTCGCCCTTCTGTGGCGGTGCGACGTCGATCTCGACGATCTGCAATGGTTGCCCAGCGGCGAAGGCGACGGCGGCGCGACTTTTCATGGAACTCCCCTCAGGTCATGTAGGAACGCAACAGGCTGACGACCTCGTCCAAGGCCTGTTGCGGTGATGCGTGTTCGGCGATCGGTTGTGCTTGCGGTGCGTTGCCAAACGACTCGCGAAGATGGCTTTCGAGTACCTGCGCCATCAAGCCGTTGACGGCGCCACGAATCGCCGCGATCTGCTGCAACACGGCGCCGCAGGCGGCTTGCTGTTCCAGCGAACGCTCCAAGGCTTCGGTTTGACCGCGGATGCGTCGCACGCGGGTCAGTACGCGTTTCAGTTCGGCGGGACTGTGTGGCATGGCGGCAGTGTATCCAATACTGGGGGGTAGTATAAAGCGCGAGCCCGCGAAGGTGCGCTGGTTTGGTTTTGCGCAAAACAAAACCCGCGCTCTGCCTTGTGGGCACAGCACGGGTTTGTGGTGTGACTCGGTGTCGCGGGGAGCGAGATCAGAAGCTGATGTTCACCCCTGCGTAGAGCGACCGACCCATGCCCGGCACCGCGATGCCCCACGGAATCGCATTGATCGACATCGTGGTGCCCTGCGCGACGTAGGCGCCGCCCAACGGCAGGTCGTAGTTGCGGTCAAACAGGTTGTCGATGCCGAGGTCGAGGCGGAAGTTGTCCACGACGTAACTGGTCCGCAGATTGATCAGGCCATATCCCTTGGTCTTGATCTCGTTGCGGGCGTCCGAGGTGTCGTCCTTGGCAGTGACCCCAACCCATTCGATTTCGTTGTCCCAGCGTCCGATCTGCTGGGTCAGGCTGATGCGTCCATTCAAGGGCATGATGTTGTAGAGCGCGTCGTCGGTGTCCAGGTTGGTACCGTCGGTGTAATTGACGACCGTCTTGAGTGCGAGTTTGCCCATTGCGGTGTCACCCAGTTCCAGCTTGCCGGACAGGTCCATGCCGAACAGTCGCGCGTCCTGATTGATGTAGCGCAGGACGTTGAACTGGTTGTTGTTGTTGGTCACGCGGGTGGCGTCGATGAAGTCGGTGACGCGGTGTAGTACGGCGTGGCCTTCACTTCCCAGGTGCGGTCAGCGGCATGCCAGTCAAGCGTTGCCGATGCGGTGTGTGCCACTTCCGGATCCAGATTCAGATTACCGACGTAGCCGTTGCCATCGCCAACGAAGTTGTTCATGACCGCAGCCATGGTCCAGGTCGACCAGGAATAGCGTTCATAGACGTTGGGCGAGCGCACCTTGCGGGCGAGGCCAAATTCCACATCCATCGTTTCCGAGGCGTGATAGCGGGCCAATGCGGTGACGTCCAGATTGTTGTCGTCACGGGCGCGGTCCGCGGCGTTGAAAGCCGTCGCTTCGGCATTGGTCATCATGAACGAGCCCGGCGGCGCGGCGTCGATGTCGTAGCCACGCACGTCGTCGGCATCCATCGAGACGCGCTCAAAACGCAGTCCCAGCAAGGTGGTCCACGCATCGCTGGGCTTGCTCTCCCACTCGCCAAACACCGCAGCGCGGTCGCGCTGGCCGTTGTTGACGTTCCAGAACACGCCAGGCCACATCATCGCGCCTGACGGCGGCCACCAGTCATCGATGGCGTAGGCCTGCATTTCCGCGCCGAGACGCAGCAGGTCGCGATCACTCAGCATCCAGTCGGCTTTCAGGCTGGCGCCATCGGTGCTGCTTTCGGTGTACATCGGCATGCCGGTCGCGCAGGTTGGCGAGATCGGACTGCACGGTGAGCCATACGGAACAGTGGGGCCACCCGATGCGCTGCCGTACCAGTAGCGCTTGTCCGGGCTGAAATCCATGAAGTGATCGACGTCTTCATGGTAGGCGCGTGCATCAAGGATCAGCCCGTCGAACTGGCCCTGATAGCGGACATTGAAGCGCGTGGCTTCGTTGCTCAGCATGTCCATGCGCTGATTGGGATAGTACTGGTAGGGCATGTCCTGGTAGCCGACTTTCGCTTCCAGCAAGTGGTTGTCGAAGCGATAGGCCAGCGCGAGCTGATGATTGCGGGTTTTATAGGCACTGGAGGCGACTTCATCCAGCGGGATCTCGTGCCCCTGAACGCCAGACGCGGTGTAGCTGCGGAAGTCACCGCCCGCGTTGTAGTTGTCGGACTCGGCACTGGAGCCGGTGTAGGTCAGGTTGACGCGTTCGGTGATCGCGGCAAGCGTCACGTTGACACCCTTCGCGTTGCCGTTGCTGCGGAAATAGGCGCCGACTTCACCGGTCGTGATCGTGCCCTGTCCATCCGCGGCGAAGCGCGGCGGAAGTGTGTCCACCACGATGCTGCCACCGATGCTGTCGCCGCCGACGCTGACCGGGGTGATGCCCGCATAGACCTTCGCCACGCCAATTTGGCTGGGTGCGGAATACGACAGTGCCGGGTTCATGTGGTTGGGACAGGACGCAATCAGGTCCATTCCGTCGAGCTTGATGCGAACGCGATCATCCGCCATGCCGTGAATGGCCGGGAGGCTGGAGACGCCACCGGCGCTGTAGGCGCTCATGCCGGGCAGGTCCAGCAGCAAGCTGACCACGTCGCTGGTGGCCGCACCTTTGGCCTTGAGGTCGTCTGCTTCGACCTTGTTGGCGTTCGGCAGCTCGGCTTCGCGGATCGCTTCGACGGTGATTTCGTCGAGCTTCTGCATCGAGGCATCAGCCCAGACAGGGGAGCTGACAACGATGGCCACGGCAGCAGCCAGAGGATGGATTCGATTCAGCATGGTCAAAACGCCCTTCATCTTTAGCAAGGGCTAATTTTCCGCCGCGGCGGCGCTCACTGGAATGCGACGGAATGTCGCAGGTCGACGACGTGTGGACCAAGATCCATGCCTAGGGGCCTGCGCGGCAGAAGCCGACCGGTCCGCAAAGCCATCTGCGAGGTCGACTTTTCGCCTCGATCGGCTTCTGCCGTGCAGGCTCCTTCGTTCGCTTCTCCCATCCCCTTCGGTTCTACCGTGCTTGTGCTGGCAAGAATGCCGGCGGCATCAGCCGGTTTGGGGCGATGCCTGGTTCAGTCGCTGCATCTCCTCGCTGGATCGGCGTCCGGTGCTGTCTTCGATTCGGCAACTCGCCGTTTCAACTCGACTTCCTGGAGTACTTTGCATCGCGCACATTAGCGGAGCCACTTCGGGAACGTGTTCGGCAATCGCTCGCATGGTGGATTGGTGCAGGGTGACGAACTTCTTCGCGCGGCCTCCGCGTAGTTGTTCCCAGCGTTCGATGCGTTGAAGTAGGGTCTGCAGTGATTCCAGTTGCGCTTGAATGGTTGGATCCGCCGCGGATTCTTGTTGCGCCAGTCGTTGCCGGAGTTGTTCGTACCGTTGCCTGACATCATGCGGACTCAGCGAGGTTGGGATCTCATCGCTGCCGGGCCCAAGCTGGGTCGCTGGGCCGCCTTCTGCGGCGGCTTGGTTGATCAGCAGCATTGCTGCGAGTGTCCATGGTGCGAGTCGGCGTTGCATCGTGTTCTCCTGGCGGTTCAGTCGGGAGTAGGACGCGCGCGGACTCTGCTTCGTCGCACACACAGCGCATCAAAAAAAACGGAGCCTGATTGCTCAGGCTCCGCTTGCTGACCCGTAGGTCTGACCCACTGACAACGCCCCCGTTGCTTGTACCGGCTGCGTTACCAGCCCGAGACGGAGTTATTCGTCTTACAGGCTGTAGTACAGCTGATATTCCAGCGGGTGGGTCGCCGCGCGGAACTTGGTGACTTCCTGCATCTTCAGTGCGATGTAGCCGTCGATGAAGTCGTCACAGAACACGCCACCCGCCTTGAGGAAGTCGCGGTCCTTGTCGAGCGCGTCCAACGCCTGATCAAGGCTGTGGCAGACGGTCGGGATGCCCTTTTCCTCTTCGGGCGGCAGGTCGTAGAGATCCTTGTCGCTCGGCGCACCGGGATCGATCTTGTTCAGGATGCCGTCCAGTCCGGCCATCATCAGCGCGGTAAAGGTCAGGTAGCCCGAGTTCATCGGATCGGGGAAGCGCATTTCGATGCGGCGGGCCTTCGGGTTGGTGACGAAGGGAATGCGGCAGCTGGCCGAACGATTGCGCGCAGAGTAGGCCAGCATGACCGGTGCTTCGAAGCCGGGGACGAGGCGCTTGTAACTGTTGGTTGTTGAGTTGGAGAACGCATTGATGGCACGTGCGTGCTTGAACACACCGCCGATGTACCACAGCGCGATCTGCGACAAGCCGCCGTAGCCATCACCCGAGAACAGGTTGACCCCGCCCTTGGCCAAGGACTGGTGGACATGCATGCCCGAACCGTTGTCGCCAACGATGGGCTTAGGCATGAAGGTGGCGGTCTTGCCATTGCGATGGGCGACGTTCTTGACGATGTACTTCAGCATCGTCAGCTCATCGGCTTTCTTCACCAGTGTGTTGAACTTGGCGCCGATTTCGCATTGGCCGGGTCCGGCGACCTCGTGGTGGTGGACTTCCACTTCGATGCCGACCTGTTCCAGCAGGCGACACATTTCGGCGCGCAAGTCGTTCAGTGAGTCGACGGGTGCGACCGGAAAGTAGCCGCCCTTGACGGCGGGGCGATGGCCCGAGTTCGCGCCTTCGTATTTACGCGCGCTGTTCCAGGGCGCTTCTTCGCTGTCCACTTCGAACATTGCACCCGACATGTCGTTCTTGAACCGAACCGAGTCGAAGATGAAGAACTCGGGTTCCGGGCCGAAAAATGCCATGTCCGCCAGGCCGGTGGACTTGAGGTAGGCCTCGGCGCGCTTGGCGACCCCGCGTGGATCGCGCGAGTAACCCTGCATGGTGTTCGGATCGAGGACGTCGCAGATCAACACGAGCGTCGGATCGGCGGTGAACGGGTCGATAAAGGCGGTGGCGGCGTCGGGCATCAACACCATGTCGGACTCGTTGATCCCTTTCCAGCCAGAGATCGACGAACCGTCGAACATCTTGCCCTCTTCAAACAAGCTCGGTTCGAGCACGCGCGCGGGGAATGTGACGTGGTGCTGGATGCCACGCATGTCGGTGAATCGCAGGTCGATCCACTCGACTTCGTTGTCTTTTGCCAGTTTCTGAACAGCTTCGAATGACATGAAAATTCTCCGGGGGCTTGTGGGTTGAGCGGGTCGTGCTCAGCAACGTTCATGCCAATCTAACGAACCCAGTTATTCCGCTGCTTTCTCGCGATTGCTCCTCGGTTTCCAGCGGCACGCGCTCTTTTTTGGTGCGTTTGGTTGTCGCGCCGCACCACGATGGTGATTCGGCCCCCTACTTGCACCGTTGGTTGCGCGATCACGACGGTGCAGAATGGCTGCCCGTTTGTATAGCTGTTGGAGCCTTGGATGTCGGTTCGCTTGAGTGTGAATCTGAACAAGATTGCCGTCCTTCGAAACTCGCGCGGTGGTCGTGAGCCCGCCGTTCTGGCCGCTGCCAAATGCGTGGTCGACGCGGGTGCACGCGGGATTACAGTTCATCCCCGGCCCGATTGCCGACACATTCGACCGGAGGACGTGTACGAACTCGCGGAGTGGCTACCCTCTGGGATCGAACTGAATGTCGAGGGCAACCCGTTTGCCGGTCCTCGCCCCGGCTATCCAGGCTTCATGGCGCTGATCGAGGCGGTTCGCCCGCATCAGGTCACGGTCGTTCCTGATGGCGACGCGCAGATCACCTCAGACCATGGCTTTGATCTCGCGACCGAATCGGACACGCTTCAGCCGATCATCGCGCGTTGTCACGCCGTGGGCGCCAGAGTCAGTGCATTTGTCGACGCGGGTAGCGGGTCGTTCGAAACGGTACAGCAAGTCGGACTGGATCGGATCGAGATCTACACCGGCCCATTCGCACACGCGTTTGAGCACGGCGATGTGGCCCTAGCACTGGCGGCATGTCGCCAAACCGCTCTCGCGGCGAACGCTTGTGGGCTAGGTGTCAATGCGGGGCACGACCTTAGTCAGGCGAACCTGGGCTTGTTCCTTTCGGAGGTACCCGGCATCGCCGAAGTATCGATCGGTCACGCCTTGATCGGCGAGGCGCTGTATGCGGGACTGTCGGCAACGGTCCAGGCGTATTTGCGCCTGACCGGGGAGCGCAACGACTGAATGGTGGGCTATCGATTGCCTGAAACGACAAAAGCCACCTCAACGGTGGCTTTTGTCGTTTCGAGAGCGGTGAGTTGAGACTAGAGCGTCTCGACGAAGCCGATCTTCTTCATCTGCGCGTTCTTGGCTTGCGCCAGAACGTTGGCCACCACTTGGTACTGCACGTCCTGGCTGGCTTCGATTTCCAGCAACGGCTGCGGGTCGCGGCTGGCCTCGACCATCAACGACGGCGTTAGGGCTGCATTAGGCAGTGGTGCGTTGTCCCAGAAGAGCGAACCGGCGGCGTCGATCCGAAGACGAATTGGTGTCGGTGGCTCTTTCTGATCCGGTGGAGGCGGCTCGCTCGTCGGCTGTGGCAAATCAATTTCGATTTGGTAGGACAGCATCGGCGCGGTCACCATGAAAATGATCAACAGAACCAGCATGACGTCGACCAGCGGCGTCACGTTGATATCGGCCATCGCGCCGCCGGTGGAATTACTGCTAAATGCCATGGCAGAGCTCCTTGCTTAGCGATCCGGGGTGGACACGAAGCCCACCTTGGCGATACCCACATCCTTGGCAATCGTCACGACTTCGGAGACCACCCGATAGCGGGTGGTGCTGTCGGCTCGGATGTCGACCCGCGGTTGCGGCTTCTTTTGTGCTTCCACCGCGAGCTGGGTTTCCAACAGAGCTTTCTGCACCGGTTGATCGTTCCAGTAAATCTCGCCCGTTTCCTTGATCGCCAGCGTGATCGGCTGAGCCGTTCGGTCATCGGGCTGGGTCTCCAAAGTCGCTTCGGGCAACTTGACGACGATTTTGTGCGACATCAGAGGTGCGGTGATCATGAAGATGATCAGAAGAACCAACATCACGTCCACAAGTGGCGTGACGTTGATTTCTGCCATTGGACCACCACCACCGCTGCCGGTGCTGAACGCCATATGCCTTTACTCCGTCAGTACCAACGACTCAGCGCTTTGCCGACTCACCGACACGGGCGCCGGTCGCGAAGAAGTCGTGCAAGTCATGCGCAAACGTGTCGAAGTTTGCATTGGTGCTGCGATTCATGCGGGTGAAGAAGTTGTAAGCCAACACGGCAGGGATCGCGACCAACAGACCCAGCGCGGTCATGATCAAGGCCTCACCCACAGGTCCTGCGACCGCATCGATCGATGCCTGGCCGGATGCACCCAGCTTGATCAAGGCGCCGTAGATGCCCCACACCGTACCCAGCAGACCGACGAACGGTGCTGTCGAGCCGGTGGTGGCCAGCCAAGTCATGCCGCTTTCCAGCTTGGCCGACTCACGGGTCACAGCTTGACGCAGAGCGCGGTCGATGAACTCGGAACGATTCAGGGTCTCAACCAGACGCGAACCTTCGTTCTTCTGGTGATGCGCAGCGGCGGTGGCGCAGTCCAGAGCGATCTTCGAGAAGGGCTCGTTCGGCGACTGGTCTTCCATGAAGCGGATCGCATCCTGAGCGTTCGGGGTTTCCCAGAAGGTCCGGACCACGTGCGACGCACGCTTGCGAATGACGGCATTCTTCAGAAGGTTGGTCACGGTGTAGTACCAGGAGCCTACCGACATGAGGACAAGAATGATCAAAACCAGCCACGACATCGCAAAGTCGGCGGGGTGCGCGGTCATCTCTTCCCAAAGGTGGGAAAAACCCATCTTCGAGAGCGCTTCCGCGTCGGTATCCATGGTCACACCACCGGCCATCGCACCTGCGGGTTCGGTGGTGGTCGGGGCGGCGCCAGCTGCGAGGGCCGGATCAGCCACCGAGGTTGCAGCAGCAGCCTGTTCAGTCGGCTGAGTGGAAGCAGCATCTTGTTGCATAACGCTTACCCTTTTTTGTTAGGCATCACTGAGAGAGAACTTGATCGGGACCAGTACCCAGCTTTGGACTGGCTGGCCCGCCTTCATACCTGGGTTGAACACCCAACTTCGCACCGCGTCCATGGCCGCACGATCCAGCAGGCGCGAACGGCTGGATTTTTCGATTTCGATTTCGACGGGTTTGCCATCGATACCGACCAGTACACGCAACATCACCTCGCCTTCCTCGCGACGCCGAATGGCCTGCGCGGGGTAACGCGGTGGTTTAGCTTTCCGGTAAGACGTGTCTTCCGACGCACCGTAGTCAGTTGGAATTGACGGCGGCGCGGGCGGCGCGGGCGGCGGTGCCGGAATCGACATCGGAGTTGGTTCATCAAGGACCACCGGTGGTGGGGCTTCCGGCGGCGGCGGCGTCGGACGCGGCTTCTCGATGATCTTCGGCGGTGGGCGCTTTGGTGGCTCTGGCGGCGGCGGCGGTGGCGGCGGCGGTGGCGGCGGCGGTTCGATGAAGGTCACTTCAACGATCTCTTCCGCTTCGTCCTCCGCTTGCGGCGGCATGACAGGCACCATCATCAGCATGAAGGCAGCCGCATGGACGGACATGGCCATCGCCAAGCCAATGATGCGTGTCCAGCTGAGTGACTGGCCCTGAGAATCGGGATTGGAGAAGTTGTCGGTCATGCAGGGCTGTTCAGTCGGGTGTTGATTCTCTGGGTCTGTGCCGCGCTGCATTCGTTTGCCAATGGCAACGATGAACCCGGCCAGAACGACGTAGCTTATACCAAGTCGCGCGTGAAACCTACTCGCATTCGTATGCTAGCTCACAGCTTGCCGGCTTGACGCAAGTAGCTTTCGGCCGATGACTTGGTTTCCGGGTACTTTGCCGCTTCTCGGTAGGCAGCGATCGCACCGGCTTCGTTGTTCAGACCAAACTCCGCAGCGCCTACGATGATCCATGCCTCACCCGTCCGCTTGACACCCTTGGCAATAGCAGCCTTCGCGGCGGTCTTGCACTCGGGCCATCGTTCCAGCTCGGCATACATTCTTGCTTGATTGAGGCTGGGCTCTCCGTCCGTGGCATAGGTCGCTGCTTGGCCGTAGGCTTGCGCCGCCTCTTCGAACTTGTCCGAGAAATAGTAGGCCTCGGCCATGACGCGGTAGGGTTCGACGGCGGGTTTGAGGATTCCTTTTTCCAGACCTTCCTTGATCGTGGCAATCGCCTCAGCTTCCTTTTCGTTGAAGTGATACAGCTGGTATAGCTGCTGGTAGTCGCGCTCCTCGGTCAACAACCCTCTTTGACGGGCGCCGTCCATGAGCTGCATCGCCTTGTCAGCCATATCGGCATTGATGTAGATCGACGCAAGATTACGTACCAGCGACTTGTTATCCGGATCTTTTGCCAGCAAGGACTCGGCGATCGCCGCCGCTTCTTGCGGCTGTTCCAGCTCGAAATAGCAAGCCATGAGGAGCTGCGCCAACGTGGATTGCTGCGATGTAGCGGTTTCCATCGCTGCCTTCAGCACAGGCACGGCGTCTTGATACCGCTCGAGGCGATACAGCGCGTTGCCCTTCAATGCCAGGTGTTCTGACTTCTGTGTTTGGGTTTCGGCGATGAACCGTTCCATCGTTGCCAGCGACTCGGCGTACATCTCCTCGGCAAGCTGCATCTGCGCGATGTTGTACATGAGCTGGAAGTGCTGGTCGTTGTTCAAGCCGCCAGCGTCAATCGCGGCTTGAAGATAGGTAATCGCCTCGGGATAGTTGTCCGCGTTCAGGCGAGCAAACCCCAACACCTGGTTGGCGATCGACTTCTCGTAGGCGCCAGCTCGGGCGTTTGAGAGCATCTCCAACGCAAGCGCTTCGGCCTCCGCTTCCTTGCCTTCTTCCTGTGAGGCGTCATACATCTTCTGCAGGTCTTTCTGCAGGCGCTGGACAGGCTTTGCTTTGGGCTCGACACGCGTGGCGTTCGGGAACAGAGGTTCAGGCTCTGGCTCCTTCTTCTCGCGACGAGCGGCCGCCGCTGGCAGTGCGAGTAGCAGCGCGACGGCGGTTGACAGAACAATGTGATGGAACTTTGGATTGCGCATACGGCTACCTGACGATCTGCTACGCGGAGGTTCTCGTAGCGGGGTGGCAAGACTACCCGCAATGTTTCGTTCGACTCAAGGCTCGCTGCAGCGTGTTTTATCTCACCGAGGCATGCGTTTCAGCGGCAGGTTGGCGCGCGGGATTGTTCCATCGTACCTTCGTCCGGTACCGATACACTGTTTCGACAAGGGTGTTACGCCGTAAGAACGTCAGCCGATTGTCTCGATTGCGCGCCTGTCGGTCAGCATCGTGGTTCGTTGTCAATGTTCGGGCCGATCAATGTCGAGGCGACTGACGTCGCTACACCGCTTTCAGGTCAGTTGTCTGTCAAACGGTCGGAAACTCCTTACGGGCGAACGCGACCCGCTCGCTCGGATCGGCTGAAAGTTGTCCCGCTTCTTTGAGCGCTTCGACCTTTCTCAAGCGATGCAGCAAGCCGTTTCCGTTGGCGATCTGGATCGCCAAACCGGGTCTGGCGTTCAACTCGAGTATCAACGGTCCTTTGTTCTTGTCCAGAACGAAGTCGACGCCGACATAGCCGAGCTCGGAAAGCTCGTAGCATTGGGCTGCCATGTGCAGCAGTTCACCCCAACGTGGTATTTCCAGCCCGACGATGGTGTGCTCGGTATCCGGATGTTCCTTGATGGGTTCGTTTCCCCAAACACCTCGGCGCGTTATTCCAGTCGGGATGTCGATACCCACGCCGATGGCGCCTTGATGGAGGTTGGCCTTGCCATCCGACATCCGCGTCGGCAGGCGGATCATCGCCATCACCGGGTAGCCAAGGAACACGATGATCCGGACGTCCGGCACGCCTTTGTAGCTGACCTGATCGAAGATTGGGTCGAACTGGACGCAGTACTCGACGAGCAGATGGTCGCTTTGTCCGCCCAGTGAAAAGAGCCCGGACAGGCCGTTTGAGAGGTGATGATCAAACTCATCGCGACTCATCAGGTGACCGTTTGAACGTCGGTACTTGTCGCCTCGTCGGCCGGTGATGACAAGGATGCCATCACCACCAGAGCCGTGCGCAGGCTTCACCACAAATTGGTCGTAGGGCTTAAGTCGCTCGTGCAATTCGGCGATTTCGTGCTCTTCCCTGACGACGGCGTACAGGTCGGGTACCGGTAGGCCGATGCCCTGTGCGAGACTCTTGGTGATGAGCTTGTCATCAACTCGTGGATAGAAACGGCGTTGGTTGTAACGCAGAACGAATTCGGCATTGCGCTGACCAAGCCCCATCAGTCCGATCTCGCGGAGCCGTTTGGCCGTACGGAATAGTCCGAGCATGGCTCAGCCCTCTTTTGGCGTCGATGCCGAGGCTTCTCGGGCGAGTGCTCTGAATCGGAACAATTCGGTCAGTCGGTAGCCTGAGTACCTGCCAAGCAAGAGCGTGACGGCGAGCAGGATCAACAAGGTCTCCGGAAAGACGAAAACCAGGTGCTCCAACGGCGGCCAGCTCATGACGAGATAGGCCATGCTGGCAACGATCAAGGTACCGACGCCTTCCTTGACGGCGTGCCCGGCACCGCGTTCCTCCCAGGCAATCGACATGCGCTCAATGGTCATCGCCATGATCACCATCGGGAACAAGGCAATGGACAAACCGACCTCGATTCCCAGGCGTTGCGAAACTACGGACACAACAGCCATGAGGATCACGACGATGATCAGGACTGAAGTCAAACGGGGCACAAGCAGCAGGCGCAAGCGCTCCATATAGAAGCGAACCAGAAGCCCCGCACCAACGACCGTGACGAACAACAGAACCCCCGCGAGGATCTGCGTTTCCCGAAACGCGATGGCAATCAACACCGGCATGAACGTACCAAACGTCTTGATTCCAACAATATTGCGCAAGAGCAGCATCAGAAATGCGCCGATCGGGATCATCAGCAGGACGCGGTAAACGCTCTGTGTTTGCAAGGGTAGGCTCAACAACGAGTAGCGAACGACGTCGGCGTTCTGGACCTCGAGTCGCCGTTCGGCGGTGGCAATCGCGTCGGCCAGGTTGCGACTGACTGAAATCTGCACCTCGCTCTTCGGTCCGCCGTCGATATGCAGGAGGGCTTCGTCGCTTTTTGACCACAGAAACAGGTTGTCCGGCCAACCATCCCTGGCTGTTACCAGGTTAATGGTGATCCATGCGCTGCCGTTGTGGACTTGCAGCAGCGGCACGAGTGGAACATTGGTGCGGGTGTCACCCAGCTCGATACCATGCACGACGCGGGCCGGAATCTTGCGCATTGCCAGCAGTTCAGTGATGAACCGAGCGCGTTGATCTGGCTCTGGATAGAGGCTGTTGAGCAACACCACTTCTTCGCTGGTCGGTTCGACGTTCATTCTTCGAACCAGTTCCTTGGCGAACGTGGCGACGTCTGCGGAGCGCTCCCTGACGCCGTCCAGAAGGCTCTGTGCAGCCGTTGCGTAGGGCTCGTCGAGCGTCGGGGGATCGCCCAGCTTTGGGGCGCTGTCTTCTAGCATGTCGTTCGATCCGCGAACAACCGTGGCTTGGTAGTAGAGTGCCTGCTTGCCAACGGCACGCCGGGTTGACCACTGCACTTGACGACCGTCGCGCTTGGCCTCCTCCAGTTTTGAGTAGTTGCGCGCGATGAAGCGCTCGTCAACGATCGTGTAGCCGGGGGTCGTCGATGGAAGCTGGAAGGTGAGTGTGTTGGCGGACTTTTTCGGAACGTATTCGACTCGTGCCTGAACCGTCCAAACTTCGACGTCTGCACCAGGTTGTATCGGAAAATCAAGAACCTGCCACTTGTAGAGCAGGATCCCACCGCCGACCAGCGCGAGTACCGCCGCCAACAGGTAAAGATGCATCTGCTTCATCGGGACACCTGTGTATTTAGTTTGTGTTCATCGTATGGCAAACGGGCCGGGCATTTCGAGTGCCTGCGTTGTCTGCCGCTTGGTTTGCACCATCAGGTCTCGGCGCGGGTGCGTGATCGACGCAAGCGGAGTGAGCGTATGGCGGCGTGTTTTCGTTCTGATCGTTGTTGTTTCTGCCCACCGGCGCCCTTCGCGACTTCCAGACTCAGCGGTGGTTAGCTGCGTCACGGTAGATTTTTCGTCTTATTAATCAACACCTTGGTTTCCTATTCGCGAGCTCGCGATGCATGACGCGAACGAATTTCCGGCGCGTCATGTGTTTCGAGCTGCGCAAGAGGGCACTGCTGCCGCGATCAGGCAACGCCTGTTGCCCGTGTTTCGACGTCAGTGGGTCCGAGCTAATCAAATATCGAGATTGGAGACCCGCAATGCGTTCTCTTCGATGAAGTCGCGGCGTGGTTCCACGACATCGCCCATCAGCGTGGCGAAAATCTGATCGGCGGCAACGGCATCTTCGATTCGAACTCGCAGTAGACGACGGCTGTCGGGGTTCACTGTGGTTTCCCAGAGTTGTTCCGGATTCATTTCGCCAAGGCCTTTGAAACGTTGCACCGTGCGACCACGCTTTGCTTCCTCGAACAGCCAGGCGTGCACTTCGGCAAACTTGCTGACCAACTGCGATTTGCCGCCGCGCTGAATTTTCGCGCCGCTCGCGAGGAGGTCGTGCAGCTCCGCTGCCGCTTCTTGGATTGGCCTGAATTCCGCGGAGTCGAAATTACCAAGAGACCAGACACTGCTGACAGTCAGCCCATGCTGTGCGCGTTCGATGCGCAAATGCGCCCCACCCTCTTGCGTGGACTCCAGCACGCTCAGACTGTACCTGGGCTTTCCAAGGCTGTTTGACGACAGCTGTGTATGCATGGCTGTCAGCCATGCATCACGGCGGCGATCATCCGAAAAGTCGCCGCTGGTCATTGCTGGCGAAGACAGCATCGCTCGCAGAATGTTGGGATCAAAACGATGGCTCAGCCGATGGATGGTTTCGTCTGCGGAGACCTGCATCATCAACAGGCGCTCTAGCCCCGCGCCACTGATCGGTGGGTGTTCCGGCGCGGTGAACAGTTCTGCGTTGTCGACCGCATTACTGATCAGGTAGGCGTTTAGGGCCGAATCGTCCTTCAGATACAACTCTTGCTTGCCCTGTTTCAACTTGTAGAGCGGCGGTAAACCGATGTAGACGTAACCGCGTTCGATGAGTTCGGGCATCTGCCGGTAAAAGAAGGTCAGAAGCAAGGTACGAATGTGCGACCCGTCGACGTCGGCGTCGGTCATGATGATGATTTTGTGGTACCGCAGCTTGGCGACGTTGAATTCTTCTCGTCCGATTCCGCATCCCAAGGCAGTAATCAGCGTTCCGACCTCGGCTGAGGAAAGCATCTTGTCGAAGCGGGCTTTTTCAACATTCAGAATCTTTCCCCGCAACGGCAGGATGGCTTGGTTCTTTCTGTTTCGCCCCTGCTTCGCGGAGCCGCCTGCGGAATCGCCTTCGACGAGGAACAACTCGGACAGGGCGGGATCCTTTTCCTGACAATCGGCGAGTTTGCCGGGAAGGCCCGCGATATCCAGGGCTCCCTTCCGGCGCGTCATTTCTCTCGCTTTCCGCGCGGCTTCGCGTGCTCTTGCCGCGTCAACCACTTTCGCCGCAATGGCTCTTGCTTCCGACGGGTGCTCTTGAAGGAACTCTTCGAATCGACGCGTTACGACGGCCTCAACCGCGGGTTTGACATCCGACGAGACCAGCTTTTCCTTGGTTTGGGAGGAGAAACTCGGGTCAGGGACTTTGACACTCAGAACCGCCACCATGCCTTCGCGCATGTCGTCGCCGGACATCGAAACCTTTGCCTGCTTGAGCAGGCCCGATTGCTCGATGTAGTTGCCCAGGGTTCTTGTGAGCGCAGCACGGAAACCGGCGAGATGAGTGCCGCCATCTTTCTGTGGAATGTTGTTCGTGAAACAGAACATCGTTTCCTGGTAGGCGTCCGTCCACTGCACGGCCACCTCGATCCCGATGCCCGACTCCTCACCCGACAAGGCGATGACGTTGGGATGCAGAGGAGTCTTGAGTTGCGCCAAGTGTTCGACGAATGACTTGATGCCTCCTTCGTAGCTGAAAACATCCTGCCGTCCGTCGCGTTCATCGTGCAACTCGATGCGTACGCCAGAGTTCAGGAACGATAGTTCGCGGAGGCGCTTGGCGAGAATGTCGTAATGGAACTCGACATCCGAGAAGATCTCGATGCTTGGCTTGAACTGGACTTTGGTTCCACGTTTTGTTGATTCATGGGTCTGCTTCAGCGGATAGAGCGGTTCACCCAGTGCGTATTCTTGCTGGTGTTCGTATCCGTCTCGCCAAATGGTGAGTTGCAGATGTTCGGAGAGCGCATTGACAACCGACACACCGACGCCATGCAAGCCACCCGAGACCTTGTAGCTGTTGTCGTCGAACTTACCGCCCGCATGCAGGACGGTCATGATCACTTCCGCTGCCGAGCGATTTTCTTCCTTGTGAATATCCACAGGGATTCCGCGCCCGTTGTCTTGGACGCTGACGCTACCGTTCGCGTGAATGAAGACCGAGACCGTGTCGCAATGACCCGCAAGTGCTTCGTCGATGGCGTTGTCGACGACCTCAAACACCATGTGGTGCAAACCAGTTCCGTCATGCACGTCACCGATGTACATACCTGGGCGCTTACGAACCGCCTCCAGGCCGCGTAGGACGGTGATGCGACTGGAGTCGTACTGGTTCGGGGTCTGGTCTGTCATGCGAGTCCTTTACGCCTTGCGGCGACGGCCTGGAGCGAAGTTAGCGATTATACCAGCCGGGTAACTTTTCCTTGTTTCACGTGGAACTTGGCAACATCGCGCGGCAGCAGCGACAACGCCGCCTCCACGCCGGTAAGCCAGACTTGTACCGATTCCCGATTGATCCAGTTTGCCAGCCGCGCCTGGTGATCGGAGTCAAGCTCCGAACCGGGGTCGTCAAATAGCAGCACCGGGCAGCTCTCGGTACTACGGCGGTAGAACGCGGCTTGAGCGAGCACGAGACATAGTGAAAGCGCCTTGGCTTGCCCACGCGAACCGATATCCCGAAAGGACCGGCCATACCAAGTGAAGCGCAAATCACCGCGGTGGGGACCACAGTGGGTAAAACCACTGCCGATGTCGCGGTCCAGGCTGGATTGAATCGCCGAATAGAGATCGCCGTCGTCTCCCCATCCGGATCGAAGCGTCAGTTCAACCGAATCCAATGCCGGGGAAATGTCCGCGGTGGTTACCGCCAGCTGGGATCTGAGCTGATCAAAGTAGGTCAGCCTCGCGCGATGAATACGCTCACCGTACTCCGCCAACATACCAACCCAAGCGCTAGCGCCGACGCGATCACCACTACGAAGCGCTGCATTCCGCTGACGCAGGGCGCGGACATAGTTCCGCCAGAGCGGCAGCAAATCCGGTTCCACGTGGAACACACCCCAGTCCACAAATCGCCTGCGCGCATCGGCATCGAACAGCAGCGATTCCGCAGACGTCGGGTCAAAACCGAGAACAGGGACGCGAACAAACAAACTGGAAAGTTGCGCCACGTCGTCACCGTCAAATCGGGCGCGCCACGCCTTGTCGCTACGTTCAAGCCCAATCCTGCACGAACCACGAGCCGTCGAGGCATCGGCAACCACGCGACAAAAACGCTCCCCGCGACGAATGATCGAGTCAACGGGGCCCGTGCGGAAACTACGCCCATACCCGAGCAAATAAAGCGACTCCAGAACAGACGTCTTTCCGGAACCGTTCTCACCAAACAAATAGTTGGCACGCGCCGACGGTGAAATCGAGACCTCAACCAGGTTGCGAACGTTCTCGATGACAATCCGGTCAAACAATCGGATACCGCCTTAAAGGCGCATCGGCATCACCACGTGGCGCACCTTTGAGTCGCCAAGCTCTCGAAGCAGAACACTAGAACCCGCATCCCGAAGCAGCAGCAACACCTCGTCACCCGTCAACGCACCCAACGCATCAAGCACATAACTCGCGTTGAACCCGACTGACAAAGCATCGATCTGGGTTTGTGCTTCCAATTCCTCGACCGCTTCTTCCTGCTCGGGATTGTGCGCAACAACACGCATCACCCCTGGACTGAATTCGAAGCGAACACCGCGATACTTTTCGTTCGACAGAATCACGGCGCGCTGAAGACTGCTACGCAACTCGTCTCGATTCACACGCACTTCCTTGTCCGCGCCGAGCGGGATCACCGCCTCGTAGTCCGGGAAGCGTCCATCGATAAGCTTCGAACTAAATGCCAACCCGTCCCTTCTGACACGCAAATGGGTCCTACCGATCTCAAGCTCGATGTCAGCGTCGCCAGCTTCCAGCAACCTGCTGAGTTCAAGCACGCCCTTTCTTGGCAAGATCAACTGCTTTCTGACCTGCGCACCGCTATCAACTGCTGTCTCAGCAACCGCTAGTCGGTGTCCATCCGTCGCGACCGCTCGCAACACCGAGCCATCGACGTCTAGCAGCAACCCGTTCAGGTAGAAACGCACGTCCTGTTGCGCCATGGCAAAGGACGTCTGATCCATCACCACTTTCAAATCACGTTCCTTCAGCCGAACGCGTTCAACCACCTCCAGCTCATCACTCGCCGGGTAGTCGTCTGCCGACAAGCACGCCAAGGTGTATCGACTCCTCCCGGCACTGACGCTCAAACGGTCGCCCGTCAAATTAAGGCTTACGCTCGCACCATCCGGGAGCGCACGAATAATTTCAAAGAACTTGCGCGCGGGCACCGTCGTGGCACCGTCCGCCGCGCCAGCGGCGCCTGTCGTCGCAACCATCTGGACTTCAAGATCCGTCGCGGTCAACGCCAATTGCTCTTGGCTGATCTGCATCAGCAAGTTGGACAGAATCGGCATCGTGGATCGTCGCTCTACCACATTCACGACTTGCTGCAACGGCTTCAGCAGAACTTCGCGCGGTAGCGTCAATCGCATAACAACAACCTCATGTTGATAAAGAGCATTTAAATGCTGGTGATGATGAGCTCTGAGGATAACGGGATAAGGGAAGTAACGCCATGTTTCTCAATAAATTTTCCAGGTACGAGCGTGTGCGCTCCCGGTTGGCTTCGTGTGGACAAGGTGTGTGGAAAACCCTTCAACCTGACCAACGGCAAAGAAGGCACAGAATATCCACAGCTTACGAGGCGATTCATCACCATGATTACCCCCAACCGAGGTAACCCTTCACCCGGCGCGTCAGACCAATACCACGCACATCGGTCTTTGTGATCCACGCTGCCCAGCCATAGCCTGCTAAACTGGCCGACCGCCATCCATGGCCCTGGTAAGCGGAGCGCTGAAACAACGGTTCTGTAACGCCTAGGAGACGGCTGACTTGGCATCGTCAAGCACTTGTTTCCGTCGAGCGGAGCACAGTTTGGCGGTCTACCAGTCCGAAGTACCAGCAAAGGGAAAAATCCGCCGAGACGCAAACAACGTCGGCATGAAACGATGACTGCAGTGAACCAGATGGCCCAACCCTCATCAGGGCTGAGCCAACCTACAGCTACCCGAGAACATTCATGAGCCACTGGTCGCGGTGCCTAGAGAGACTGGAAGCGGAGTGCACACCGGATGCGTTCCACGCCTGGCTGAAGCCTCTTCAGGCCCAAGAGGCCGCAACCGGCATCACCTTGCTGGCACCCAATCGTTTCGTCATCGATACCGTCAGGGAGAAGTACCTCGACCGTATCGTCGCCTTGGCGCGGCACTATGCCGAAAACCCCGATTTCAAGGTTCAGCTGGAACTCGGCACTCTAGAGAAGGTGTCGGCATTCGAGCGACGGGTATCACCGGCGGAAGGGATTGCCGTCCCCACCACCACCGCCTCGGAAGCACCAACAAGGCTGCACGCGTTCGCCAGTCATCTGGATACGAGTTACACCTTCGATACGTTCGTCGAGGGAAAGTCGAACCAACTCGGTCGAGCCGCCGCGCTGCAGGTGGCGATGAATCCTGGTGCCGCCTACAACCCGCTCTTGCTCTACGGTGGAACCGGATTGGGCAAAACCCACCTGATGCATGCAGCGGGCAACCTGATGGCACAACGGCAGCCAGGGATGCGGGTGCTGTACCTGCGTTCCGAGCAATTCTTCGCTGCGATGATGAAGGCGCTGGCGGACAAATCGATGGACGCATTCAAGCGTCAGTTCCATACCGTCCACGCGCTGCTGATCGATGACATCCAATTCTTCGCTGGCAAGGACCGAACCCAGGAGGAGTTTTTCCACACGTTCAACGCGCTCTTCGAACTCAAGCAGCAGATCATCCTGACCTGCGACCGGTTTCCGCGCGAAGTCGAAAATCTGGAACCGCGTTTGAAGTCCCGCTTGGGCTGGGGCCTCTCGGTTGCCATCGAACCACCGGATTTCGAGACGCGTGCCGCCATCCTGTTTGCCAAAGCGCAACAGAAAGGTGTGGTGTTGCCGCAGAACGTCGCTTTCCTCATGGCTCGACGAATGCGCTCAAACGTCCGAGACCTGGAGGGAGCGCTCAACACACTGGCGGCGCGAGCAAACCTCACCAACCAGCCCATCACCGAAGATTTCGCCCAGGAAGCCCTGCGCGACCTGCTGCGCGCGCAGCAAGCGGTGATTTCCATCAGCAATATCCAGAAGGTCGTGGCCGACTACTATCAGGTTCGAGTGAGTGATCTCCACTCTCCGCGAAGGACGCAATCTCTGGTCAGACCAAGGCAGTTGGCCATGGCCTTGGCGCGTGAACTGACCGAGCATAGCCTGCCGGAAATCGGAGAAGCGTTCGGCGGGCGTGACCACACCACGGTCATGCATGCGTGTCGAGAGGTAAAGAAACGGGTAGGTGGCGATCCCAAGACACGGGAAGACTGGGACAAACTGATGCGTCGACTTGCCGAGTAGTCCCCCGTTTCAGAATTGACGCTTGACGACAAACCTATTCAGGGATATCCTTCCGAGTCTTTTCGAGCACCTTCGGGACTACCGCGATGAAGCGCACCTTTCAACCCAGCAATCTCAAGCGCGCGCGCACCCATGGTTTCCGCGCACGCATGGCGACCAAAGACGGTCGCGCTATTCTCAGCGCACGTCGTGCAAAAGGCCGTAAGCGCCTGATCCCCTAATCCAGGTGAGGTTGACGGTCTTCGGGCCAGTCATCCTAGGATGCGTCAATAGAGAGCTCAAACCGGACGGTTTGGGCTCTTTTTCTGCTTGTAGTGGCGAGAGCAAGTTCATGAACGAAGCGATAGCAGCGCTAGGTCATCGTTTGAGGCCATCGCAACGCATGCATTCCGCCCGCGACTTCAGTGCCTGCATGCGGAGCGGCCGGCGTATCAATGGTGTCTACTACCGGCTATGCGTCCACTTCAGTTCAGAACAGGCAACCCCGCGCCAGGCCAGGATAGGCTTTGCCATTTCGAGAAAGGTCGACAAGCGCGCCGTGGTTCGAAACAGGCTGAAGCGTGTCGCCAGAAACGTATTTCGCCAACACCCTGACCTTCCCGCCGGGGACTACGTCATCATGGCGAAAACTGAAGCCAGCACAGTTGATGGCGAGGCATTGCGCGCTGATCTGACCCGCCTTCTACAACGACTGTTGCGTTGATGATGCGCAACCGGACGGGCACAATGCTGGCCCGTCGTGTTTGGACTGGGCGCTGCCCACCAAGTGTGTTGGCACGAAGCGCGGTTCCATCCCCTTTTTACGGCGAGTCCACCATCGCCCGCAGGCTCAATTCATGTCCCAATCAAGAACGTTCTTGCTCATTGCCTGGCTGATGCTGGCCTATCTTTTGTGGGAAGCCTGGAGCAGACCGCAATCGGTCGATACGTCCGCAGAAAGCGCGCAGATGGCAGATACGCCAGCCGCGGTCACCCCGATGCCAGGAGCGGAAGAGGTACCGCTCGCCACGGCCAGTGCTTCCGCCGCGCCAGCCGTTGAGAGTGCGGATACGATCGCGACCGATGTCAGCATGGTCACCCTCAGCAACGACGTGCTTCGTCTGCAGATCAGTACCCAAGGCGGCAACATCGTTCGCAGCGAGTTGCTGAACTATCGCCAGACCACCGCCGACGAAGCACCGCCCGTCGCCCTGTTGTCGACCGACCCCGGCCACTTTTTTGTCGCCCAGTCGGGTCTTACCAGTGCGGTGGCCGGCAGCCTGCCAAACCATCTGGACACGTTTGTCGCCGAGCAAACCCGTTATGCACTGGCCGATGGTGATGAGTCGGTGCAGTTTGCGCTGACCTGGACGGGCGCCAATGGCAATCAGGTGCGCAAGATTTTCAAACTCACACGTGGCAGCTATGTGCTGGATGTCCAGCAGGAAATCCACAACGCCAGCGCGGAATCCATCGCCGCCACCGCCTACGCACAGATCCAGCGTGAAGCGCCCAAACAGGTCGGCAACAGCTTTACCAATCCCGCCGCCTACAGTTTTACCGGCGCTGCCTGGTATAGCCCAGAGAGCAAGTTCGACAAGCGAAAGTTCACCGACTTTGCGGACGACCCACTCAACATCACCGCGACCGATGGCTGGGTCGCCATGCTGGAACACTACTTCTTTGCGGCATGGATACCGGCGACTGGCGTTGCGCAGGATTTCAATACCACTGTCGTGAACGGACGCTACCTGATTCGCAGTATGGCCGACACGGCAGTCACGGTCGCGCCAGGACAGACCGCCAACATCGATTCTCGCTTCTACGTCGGTCCCAAACTGCAGGATCGTCTTGAGGCGATTGCGCCGGGTCTGAAGTTGACCTTGGACTACGGCATCTTCACCGTCATCGCCCAGCCGATGGCATGGTTGCTGGGAACCTTGCACGGTCTCACGGGAAACTGGGGTTGGGCCATCGTCCTGCTGGTGGTTCTGTTGAAGGGGGGGCTCTTCAAGCTGTCCGAGTCGCAATACAAGAGCTTCGCGAAGATGCGCGCGGTACAACCGCGCATCGAAGCGCTGAAGGAGCGCTACGGCGACGATCGCCAGAAGTTCCAGACCGCCATGATGGAGCTGTACAAGAAAGAGAAGATCAATCCCATGGGCGGCTGTCTGCCCATCCTGGTTCAGATTCCAATCTTCATCTCCCTCTACTGGGTACTGATCGAGGCCGTCGAGCTGCGTCATGCGCCGTGGATTCTCTGGGTACAGAACCTGACTGCGCCAGATCCTCTTTTTGTCTTGCCGGTGCTCAATCTGATCACCATGTGGCTGACCCAGAAGCTGTCGCCGAGCCCTGGCATGGACCCGATGCAGAAGCGCATCATGCAGATCATGCCGCTGGCATTTGGCGTGATGTTCGCCTTCTTCCCGGCCGGTCTGGTCCTATACTGGACAACCAATGGCGCCCTGGGTTTGCTGCAACAGTGGGTGATCACCAAGCGCCACGCGCCGAAGAGCTGATTCAGTAGCACACGCGCCATGACAACGCCCGGCTCGCCGGGCGTTGTCGTATCAAGAGAACGCCATGACCGAACACGCCGACACCATCGCCGCGATTGCCACCGCACCCAGCGCGGCGGGCATCGGCATCCTGCGCGTGTCCGGACCGGCCAGCGCGCACATCGCCCAACGAATCCTGCGTCGCACGCCAAAGGCCCGCTACGCCCATTACGTCTCCTGGTACGACGATCAGGATGAACTGATCGATCAGGGACTGCTGCTCTACTTTCCGGCACCGAACTCGTTCACCGGAGAGGATGTCGTCGAGTTTCAAGGCCACGGCAGTCTGCCTCTGTTGCATCGCGGACTGCGTCAGCTTTGTTTATACGGTGCACGAAAAGCGCTACCCGGAGAATTCAGCCAACGCGCTTTTCTGAACGGTCGTCTGGACCTGACCCAAGCCGAAGCCATCGCCGATCTGATCAGCGCACAGTCGGACGCCGCCGCACGCGCCGCGCTGCGATCAATGCAAGGCGTCTTCGCGCAGCGGGTAAACACGCTGCAGCAACGCCTGATCCGGTTGCGCGTCCACGTCGAAGCCGCCATCGATTTTCCCGAGGAAGAAATCGACTTCCTTGCCGATGAACGCATCGCCAGCGAATTGATCAGCGTGACGGCCGAGTTAGACGCCCTGCTTGCCGAGGTCGCGCAAGGGCTGCGCTTGCGTGACGGCCTGAAAGTCGTGTTGCTCGGTGCACCAAATGCAGGCAAATCCTCGCTGCTCAATGCACTCACCGGAATGGATCGCGCCATCGTGTCCGCACAGGCGGGAACCACCCGCGACATTGTCGAAGAACAACTGCAGCTCGCGGGTGCGAGCCTGACTTTGGCCGACACCGCGGGTGTGCGTGACAGCGGCGACGAGGTCGAACGCGAAGGTATTCGACGAACACGCGAAGCGTTGAAGCAGGCCGACATCGTGCTCGCCGTCATAGACTGTTCGCGTGCCGACACTGCGCAGCAGAAAGCAATTCTGCGCGAGGAACTGGCCACGTCGATGAAGGTGCTATGGATCGCGAACAAGAGCGACCTCACAGCTCAGTCAGCGACAGTAGCGAGTGACTTCCTACGGGTATCCAGCAAGTGTGGTGAGGGCATCGATGAACTGCGGGATCGGCTCAGGCACATCGCCGCCGATCAACATGGCCCCGGCACCTTCAGCGCGCGACAACGCCATCTTGATGCCCTCCGTGCCGTCGCAGATCACTTGCAGCACGGAGAGGCTCATTTGAACTCGCGTCAAGGTGAATTGCTGGCCGAAGATCTGAGCCTCGCGCAGAACGCATTGTCCGAAATCACCGGCCAGTACCTGAGCGACGATCTGCTCGGCGAAATCTTTTCGTCGTTCTGCATCGGCAAGTAGTCAGCATGCTGACTACCGATCGTTCACCCAATCCGGCGCATGCTCAAGGACGCAGGGCAATTGCCTGCAATCGTCGAAACGACAACCTGATGGGAGCGACCAATGGAACGACTGAAACGCATGATGTGGACAGTGATGTTCATCCTGGGACCAAGCACGCTGGCTATGGCGGATCGGACGGCTGGCGAGAACGTTGATGATGCGACCTTGGCGACGCGGACCAAGGCGGCATTGGTAGAAAGCGATCAGGTCACAGCGCGGCACATCAATGTGGAAGTGCATACCGGCGTCGTCCAGCTCGGCGGATTTGTCGAATCGCAGAACGAGCACACCGCGGCGATGGCTGCTGCCAGAAAGGTCGCTCCGGGTGCGGACATTCGTGATGCCATGGTTGTTCTGACAGGTTCCCGCAGCGTGGGTGAAAGCATCGACGACGCGACCATCCAAACCAAACTGAAGGCCAAACTGGTTGACATCGAAGGATTGGCAGCGGCACACCGAATCAACACCGAAGTGAGACAAGGCAAGGTTCTGCTGTCCGGCTTCGTGGGGCATGACTCACAGAAAGCCCAAGCTGAAGTCATCGCCAAGAGCATTGACGGCGTTCACACGGTCTACAACCGCCTTGCCGTTGTGCGCTGAAACCTGAAGACGACAGAGCCAGGGACGGCTTCCTCGTCTGGCAGGCTCCTAGAATCGCCTTCCCGCCGATCACCTCGCTGGTTCGAACAGCCGCCGTTGTCTTTGGGCAGTCACTGACGACCGTTAGGCTGTCCCGCGAACGGTCAGCACATGAAATTGTGATCTGCGTCTGGTGCACTGACGCGATCACTTTGCGAGTGTGTTGCACTGAAAACTGGGCTGAATCGAATCCTGTGGGGAGGATCGGATGTTGTACGCGGTGCTTGCAAGGCGTTGGTATCTGTCGGGTGTTCTGCTGCTAGCGGCGTGCGGTGCGGAGCCGCCGTCGAATGAGCAGGCCAAGCCAACTGAAGCCGACGCACCGCTGACCCCACCCGCACCGGCCAGCGCCACGCCACAGGTCGCGTCGCCGCAGGCGCAAGCAAGCAAACTTGCCGAAAAGGCGGAGCAAGCCCTGCGCGAAGAGCGCCTCTTCGCCCCGGCGGGAAACAACGCCTTCGAGTTGTTTCTGCAAGCGCATGAGCTGGATCGGGATAACGTCTTCGCGCGTGACGCCTTGTTCGATCTGATCCCCTACGCCGTGCTACACATTGAGCAACGCATCGCCGCCAAGGATCGCGACGAAGCCCAACGACTGCTGCCACTGTTGCAACGTGCGCAGCCCGACGCGCCTGCGCTGCCCCGTTTACAGAGTGCGCTTGCGCGCCTGCCGGCAGAAACCACCCCGGCTGCTTCTGTCGCCAAACCCGACGCGCCACTGCCTCGACGGCCTGCGGCTGCCTCACCGACGGAAGTTCCAGTGCAAGATGTTGTTGCATCCGCCCCGACCACTAGGACCGAAGCAAGCCCGACCCCGACGAATGCGGAAACCTCGAGTACGCCCGCCACGAACGTCATCGCTCCCGAGGAATCACCTGTCGTAGAAGAGCCCTTGTCACCGCCTGTAAGTGCGCCGGTGACTCGAACGCTACCGCCTGCGCAAATTGTTGTTCCCGAACCGATCAGCCGCGCGGCACCGCGCTATCCCGTTCTGGCCGAGCGCCGCAAGATCGAAGGTTCGGTCGAGTTGGAGTTCACCATTCAAACCGACGGCAGCGTCGGCAACATCCGCGTGCTGCGCAGTCAGCCCGAGGGCATATTTGACCGGGATGCGATCGCGGCAATGCAGCGCTGGCGCTACCCTCCCGTTCCGGCAGCGATCAAGGCGCGCCGGAGTTTTGATTTCAAACTAGGCAAACGCTGAGGCGCATCACGAATCAGTGGGGTAGCGTGCGTCGACCTGGCGTTTGAGGCGTTCTACGCGTTGACCAAGCCGTTCGGCGTGGTCGCGCAGTTGATCGACATCGTCCAGGAACGCATTCATCTCGGCGCTGCCGAGCACATCACCGCGTTCATCGCGAACATACTCGACTACCCGTTCGAGACCTGCCTTGCTCATTTGCAGGGCGTTCTGCCCCACACTGCGCAGGGCGCGCGCTATCTGCACACCCAGCACGTCGCCCAGGCGCTCGGACAAGGCCTCCTCCAGGTCTGGCGCAAATTGCTGCGCCAGACGTTGCAGTTGCTGGGCCAGGTCGATATCCCCGGCAATCCGCAATTTGCCCGGCGTGGCGTGACCTGTCTGGCCCGGCAACAAGCGCGAGAGCAAGGCACCCGCCGTCGCGCTCAGACTCAGATCCGATTCGCTGTCATCGGTTGGCCCTACCCGCAACCGGCCGTCTTCCACACAAATCCGTGCGTTCAGCACTGGCGCCTCCAGACGCAAGTCGATGCTGCGGCCGTTCAAACGCTGCAGTGCTTGGTGGCTGTCGGTATCCAGCGCCAACACGCGATTCAGCGCGAACTCGAGCGCGTTGCCACCAAACTGCAGCACGCGTGAGCGCCAAGCGTTACCCGGGGGCATATTCATGCGATGTCCTGTTCAATGCCCGCGTCGGGCGGGAGACCGAAGAAGCGCTGACTGTTGGATCGAGTGAGAACCGCGATCTCTGCCAGCGACTGCCCGCGATCGCGAGCCAATTCTTCAGCGATATGCGGCAAGAAGGCGGGTTCGTTGCGGCGATGCGAAGGCATCGGGCGCAGTGTCCGCGGCAGCAGGTAGGGACTGTCGGTTTCGATCATCAGACGATCGGCGGGAATCTCCTTGACGAACTCGCGAAGATGCGCGCCCCGGCGCTCGTCGCACAGCCAGCCGGTGATGCCGATGTAGCAATCGAGATCGAGATAGTCGTACAGCTCGTCACGGCTGCCGGTGAAGCAATGCACGACCGCCGCGGAAACCTGGTCGCGCACCGACTTCAACAGAGAAAGGAAGTCCGCATGCGCGTCGCGCTGATGCAGGAACAGCGGCTTGCCGCAATCCACCGCCGTCTGCAACTGACGCTCGAAAGCGCGCCGTTGCGCGGGACGGGGGGAAAGGTCGCGGTGATAGTCGAGACCGGTTTCGCCAACCGCCAGGACACGATCATCGCGAAGCAGTTCGCGCAGTTCGCGGTCCGTTTCCTCGGTGTATTCGATCGCATGATGTGGGTGCACGCCCGCCGTGGCGAACAATCGTCCGGGATAGCGCTGAGCAAGCAGCAAGGCATCTGCCGAACCCTGCCGACTGGCACCGGTGACCAGCATCTCGCCGACACCCTGTGCCAGCGCGCGCTGCAGCACCGCATCCAGATCGGGCGCGAACGAACTATGGGTCAGGTTGGCACCGATATCGATCAGCAACGGCAATGCAGGGCTCATTCAGGACTCGGGATCATCGGCAGGAACACAGCGTTCGGCCGCCCATTGTCGCAGCCAGGCGACGCGCTCGGCCATGATCACCGACAGTGGCCGGGTGTCGCGCAAGGCATGCAACAACGCCGCCTGATCAAGCGCGCGCGTTTCGGCATGCGTGGCGTACAGCGCCGCCACCACGGCCTGCTCGATTTCGGCACCAGAAAACCCTTTGCTGGCCGCAGCGAGTGCATCGAGATCGAAGGCCTCAGGGTCCTGCGAGCGCTTGTGCAGATGGATGCCGAACGCCTGCGCGCGTGCACTACGCTGCGGCAGATCGACGAAGAAGATTTCGTCGAAGCGACCCTTGCGCAGGAATTCCGGCGGCAGTTGCTCGATGCTGTTGGCGGTGGCCACCAGAAACACCGGTGTCTTGCGCTCGCTCATCCAGGTCAGCAGCGCGCCCAGAACGCGTCGACTGACGCCGTCGTCGCTGTCCGAGGTGGCCAGGCCTTTTTCGATTTCGTCACACCACAGCACACACGGCGACATCGCCTCGGCCGCCTGCAGGGACTCGCGCAGGTTGCGTTCGGTTTCACCGTGATACTTGTTGTACAGCGCGGCAAAATCGAGCCGCAACAAGGGCACGCCAAAACCCGCCGCGCACGCCTTCGCGGCCAGCGATTTGCCGCTGCCCTGCACGCCCAGCAATAGCAATCCACGCGGCGGATCGAGTCCAGGCGGTGGCTTGGCGTGGGCGAAAATCGGTTTGCGCTGCGCGATCCAGCGCTTCAGTCGGCCCAGTCCAGCAACCTGATCGAAGGACACCAGCTCCGGCTCGAAATGCAGCACACCGCCGCGACCCAGCAAGGCGAACTTGGCCTGTTGCGCGGCCCGCACGTCACGGTCGGAGATGGCGCCATCGTCATGGATCAGTTGCCGCACGATCTTGCGCGCGTCGAGCAAGCTCAACCCGCGCAGATGACGGATCACCTGCTTCTGCGCTTCCGCGTCGATTTCGACCCGGCGTCCACTGTGTTCGCGTGAATAGGCGAAGGCTTCCTCACGCAGCAACGCGCCGAGGCGCGTGTCATCGGGCAGGCGCGCGGTGAAGCGGGTCGCGAGCGCTTCCAGATCGTCTGGCAGTTCGATCCTGGCGCCGATCAACACCACCGAATGGCGCGCTGCGGCCTGCCCCAGCACGATCTCACGCAGTCGTCTCAGGTTCATCGCGTAACGCAGGTACGGCGGGAAATCGAACAGCAACCAGATGCCGCGATGGCTGTCGTCGTGCATCACTTCGAGCAACTGACTGGAATCGTTGCAGGGCGGCGTGTCATCGACATCCATGTCGAGCCGCTGCAGACCGTTGGTGATGCTCCAACGCCACAGCGGACGCATCAATTCGGCCATGACATGCTTGAAGCTGTCGAGCAGCAGCGATTCCTCGTGGGTTTCGACCACCACAAGCGCCGCGCCGGAACGCAACAGCACGGAAAGATCACGGGGGTCGAACATCGCAGCACCGGCTCCTGAACCAAACCCCATCGAACGGGAACGCAGAGTGTAGCCGCAGCCAGCGAACCGCCGTGATGAAAGCGAGGCAGGTGTATGCTGCCGACCTCGATTCACCGCCTCGAAAGGGAGCCACACATGGCCTCGCCTAGCATTCGTGAAGTCCTGCTCGCGTCCGTTTCATTGCTCGCCGCATCGGTCGGCAGCGTGTACGCGGCGACCTTGAAACTGCCTGCGCTGGATACCGCCAAACTCGCCATCGAAGACAGTCAGACAGAAGGCAAACGCGGTGTGCCGGTTCGCTATGGCGTCGAAGCGGCGTTCAAGGCGGTGTCGCCGACAGCCAAGGATTGGGAAGCGCTGGGCGATGGTCGTTCTCGCTGGGTGCTGGACATTCAAGGCCAGCAGGGCAGTGCGTTGGAGCTGACATTCTCTGGCTTGCGATTACCCGCTGGCGGCGAACTGCGACTTTTCGCAGCGGGCGAGAAACAGGTGACCCAGGTACTCACTGATGGCGACAACCCGCCGTCCGGCTATTTTCGAAGCGCGCTGATTCGCGGTGCGTCGGCGCGACTGGAAGTCGTCGTTCCCACGGATGCGATTGCCTACACCACGCTGAGCCTTGACAGCGTCACCCAGGCGTATCGCGATCCATTCGTTGCGCTCAATCAGCTGAAGTCCGGTAGCTGCAACATCGACACCGCGTGTTCCGAAGGCGATGCCTACCGCGACCAAATTCGCTCGGTGGCGCATTACACCTTTGTCAGTGGTGGCAGCGGCTATGTTTGCACCGGCCAATTGATGGCCACGGGTTCGACCGGTGACGACATCAGTGCACCGCGATTCACCACAGCCCATCACTGCATCTCAACCAGCGCCGAGGCCGGTTCGATGGTGCTCTACTGGCGTTATGAAAGCCCTACCTGCCGTACCCCGGGTAGCGCCGCCAGCGGTTCCGCATTGTCCAGCGGCATCGCCACCGCAACGCAGAGCGGCACCAGTCTTTTGGCGACTCATGCGCCGTCTGACTTCACCGTGGTGCAATTGAACACGCCTGTTCCCGCCGCCGGCACACCGTTCTACAGTGGATGGGATCGCAGCGGCACCACGCCTGCCGGATCAGTGGGTATCCATCACCCGTCCGGTGACGAAAAGCGCATCACCCTGAATACCGATGCGCTGGAACGTAGCCCCAGCTGCATCATCAATGGCGCCACCGCGTCGACGCACTGGTACATCAGTGAGTACGAAGCCGGAACCACCGAGGGCGGATCTTCCGGGTCGGGACTCTGGGATCCCGCCAGCAAGCGCCTGATCGGCGTGTTGTCGGGTGGAAGTGCGAGCTGCAGTGCGCCCCTCGAGTCCGATTGTTACGGTCGGCTTGATGCAGGCTGGACCGGTGGCGGTACCAGCAGCACGCGCATGAGTGACTGGTTGGTCCGTGGCGGCGGCAGCCCGACCACCATGGATGGCCACAGTGGTTGTAACGCCCCAACCGCATCGCTGTCGTCCACCGCATTCTCGGGCGGCGCCAAAGCAGGCGACACGCTCACGTTCACCGCTAGCGCCAGCGGTGGTAGCGGAAGTGGCTACAGCTACACCTGGGACTTGGATGGTGACGGCACCGCTGAACGCACCACCACGACGAATACAGTCCAGCTTGCTTTCCCCAAGGCGTTTAGTGGACAGGCCAGCGTCAAGGTCAGCGATGGCAGTGGCTGTGCGGTCACGATCAGTCGCGCGCTGGATGTCGCCGGGCCCAAGTTGATCGCCAACGCGGGTACGCCGACGCAACTCTGCGGCAACAATGACGCGGTGATGAATCCGGGCGAGCGTTGGCGCTTGCCCGTCAGCCTGCAGAACACCGGTGGCGCCGCCACGGCGCAGGGCATGCGAGCGCTGTTTGCCAACGGCGATGCCGCGAGCAGCGGTCTGGACATCGGCCCCAATGCGTTCGGTTATCGCGGCACCTCGCGCACCAGCGGCAGCTGTGCGTACAACTTCATCGATCTGAGCAGCAGTTCCGCCTTGACTCTGACGGCCTCCGGTACCAATGCCGGTTCCAATGACGATGGCCGGACCTCGGTCATCGCTCTGGGAGGCACGGGACTTCGTCTGTACGGCGCGACCTACACGCAGGCGGTCATGAGCACCAACGGCTACGTCTCCTTCGCCGTTGGCGAGAGCGGTGGCGATTACGACAACAGCTGCCCCGGCAGCATTGATCGTGGCAGCGTCGGGCCGCGCCTCAATGTGTTGCATGACGATCTGGTGGTCGGCAGCGGTGCCAGTGCCGGTTTGCGCTATCAGTATTTTTCCTCCTGCCCACGTGCGGCGGAGGCGGGTGGTGTGCAGGCGTGCCATGTATTCCAGTGGGAAAGCATGCAGCCCTATTCGAGTAGCGGCACGGCAAGTGGCGATGCCTCGTTCCAGGCCGTCGTTTACGCCAACAGTGGGCAGGTTGCGTATCAGTACCGGCGCGCCGATCCGAACAGTGGTGCAGGCGCGACGATCGGTTTGATCGATGCCGCGGCCAGCGATCCCTTGAATGCGTCTTGCGCCTCCGCCAGCGCCGGAGCGCAACAAGCTTTCTGCCTGTTCGAGCCAGGCAATCAACCCACGGTCGCCACGACCGAGGTCCGCATAGAAACGCCGACACCCGACATGGGCGCCAGCGTCGCGGTCGGTGCGAGCCGTAACGTCAATCTCGATTTCCAGCTGCCGACGACGGCGGCCTGCGGATCGGCGGTCAATCTGGATTACGTCGCGGCGGCGTCGAGCGGCGTATCGAGCACCGAGCGCAAGGCGATTCTTGCGGGCAGCGTGGCATCCGGCAGTTGCACGGTGGTGAACAACTGCCCGGCAAACGTCACGGCGATCACCGCGCGGCAGGGCTTCTACAACGACTTCGCGCGCACTGCGAGCGGGCTTGCAAGTTTCCAGTACGGGGCGGCTCAAGGGGCGATCTGGTATACGGCGCTCGCTGACCACACACCGACGTGGTACATCGCCAGCGGTCCGTTCAGTGACAATCTGGGTCGCATGGCGTTGTATCGCTTCACCAACGCTGGCGCGCCGTCCGGTTTCAATCCGCAGAGCGTCAGTGCGGGACAGGCGTGGTGGTCGATCGTCGACGCGGACACCCAGTTCTTCGCCTGGCAATTCAATGATGGCCGACGCGGTGCCGAGCTGATGGACAACACCGCCAGTGGCATTCCGGTGGGCAATCCGAACCACACCCAAGCCTGGTACAACGCCAGCCAGGACGGCTGGGGTTTGGGCATCGAGAGCCTCAATCTGCCCTTGGAGTTCTTCGCGGTCTACCTGTACGACAGCAGCGGTACGGCGCGCTGGTTGAGTGGCGCGAGCAATACCCTTTCCAACGGTCCGGTCAATGTCTTCGCACAGCGACCGCATTGCCCAGGGTGTTTGCGCTATACCGATTGGGAAACGCGTGAACTACCCGCCGGAACCCTCAATCGCACCTACAGCGGCACCACGCAAGCGACACTCAACACCACGATCACCCTGCCCGCCCCCTTGTCCGGCAGTTGGAATCGCAGCAACCTGATCATCACCCCGCTTGGAAACCCGACACCATGAGCCTGCGACAACTGATCCTGCTTCGCCACGCCCACGCCGAACCGCAAGGCAACAATCAGACCGATGCCGACCGCGAGCTTTCGCCACGCGGCGTCGCCGAGGCCGATGACGCGGCGACGTGGCTGAAAACGCATGCCCTGCCGCAGCGGGTGGTCGTTTCTCCCGCCCGTCGCGCGCAACAAACGCTGGAGCACGTGCTTGCCGTGCTTGGACCCATCGAGCAGTGCACGGATGAGCGCATCTACGAGGCCACGCCGGGCAATCTGATCGATGTAATCGAAGCACATCGTGATGTCGAACGCCTGATGCTGGTCGGCCATAACCCGGGTTTTGAATCCCTGGCGGCACTGCTGTCGACCGGACAATCCGGCGATCATCGCGGCATGCCGCCGGCCGGCGTAGCGATCCTGACCTTCGCCGAGACGGCGGTACTGGAACCCGGCGCAGCAGAGCTGACCGCATTCTGGGCACCTTGATCGCGGAATCCGCCGGATGATGCGCATGCGCTGGCGATCCCGCTTGGCGGCGGTGCGCATGATCGTGTTGTTGACGGTCATGCCTGTCGTTCATGCCATGCCCTTGCAGATCGATGGGGCGCAATCAGTGGCGCGGTTCGCGCTGCGTGGGCCTTGGTTGGTACCGATCGAGGGGCGCTTTGCCCACATCGAAGGCCGCGTTCAACCCGATGCGGAAGAAGCCCGCTACGACGTGAACATTCGCATCGCCGCCGGTAGCGTGCTGATGCGGCGCGACAGCTACGAAAGCTGGGCAAGGTCGCCTGAATTCTTCGATGTCGAACGGCATCCCTGGATCGAGTTCTCCGCGGTCGGTGTCCCGCGTTCCCTGCTGTTGCAAGGCGGCGAGTTGCAGGGCGAACTGCAGTTGCGGGGGCGAAAGCAACCGATCGTTCTGACTATGCAGGCGGCGCGTTGCGACACACCGGGACAGGCTTGCCCGGTGATCGCCTCGGGAGAGATCGACCGCAGCGATTTCGGCATGCAGGCCCGGCGTTTGCTGATCGGCGAGCATGTTCGCCTGGAGTTCGAGTTCCTGTTGAAGCCGGAAGCCAAGGTCGACGGCACACCATGACTGCGCACGCTGGTGGACGAATCTGGCGGTTCGGTGCCATCGCGCTCGCGGCGATGGCGCTCGCGGCCTGCATGCCGAATCCGCGACAGATTCGCGAAGCGCAGCACACCGCATCGACGCTTCAGGATCAGTCCCTTTCCTGTTCGCGAGCGGACCATTGCGCCGAGCCGTCGGTGCTGCATGAACGCGCCGTGGAGGCTCAGCGGCGCTCAAGTACGGCGCAGCCCAGACACGTGGTGCTGAGCCTCGAAACCGGACGCGATGCCTTGCTGGCGCGCGTGCACCTGATCCGCGCGGCGCGGCGCAGTATCGAGGTACAGAGCTTCATCTTCGCCGAGGACGATGCGGGTTTTCTGATTCTGGAAGAACTACTGAACGCGGCGCGACGTGGCGTGAAAGTCCGCATCCTGCTCGACCAGTTGTTCGCGCTGACCGACGAACGTTTGCTCGCCGCACTGGCGCAGGCGCACGTGAACTTCGAGATGCGCCTCTACAACCCGACCTTTGGTGACGCCAGCACCGGACGGGTCGAGTTTGTGGCGGGCATCCTGTGTTGCTTCACCCGCTTCAATCAGCGCATGCACAACAAGACCTTGCTGGTTGATGGCGTGCTGGGCATCACGGGAGGCCGCAACTACCAGGAACGCTATTTCGACTGGGACCCGCAGTTCAACTATCGCGACCGCGATGCCATGGTGGGTGGTCCCGTGGTGCGCGACATGGTGGCGTCCTTCGACGCCTTCTGGACCCATCCGCGCAGCGTCCCGATTGCGGCGTTGCGCGATGTGCGGCGCTGGTTGCGCACCGAAGGCAAGCGCGTCACACCGGTGATCGCACCGCGCATTCGCCAGCCCGAACGCATCGCCACCCTGCGCGCCGAAGCCACCACGTCGGCGGTGCTCGATCAGGTGTTGGTGCAGCCGCTGTTCGATGTGGGCCGCGTCGACTACCTGTCGGATTCGCCGGACAAGGCGTTTGACAGTACCGATGCGGACAGCCATCGAAGCAGTCAGGTCTTGCGTGAGCTGGTCAGCTCGGCGCGTCAGGAAGTCATCCTGCAAACGCCCTATCTGGTCCTGTCTCGCGCCGCACGGCGAACTTTCCGACGCCTGCAGCAGCGCGAATCACCGCCACGCATCCAGATTTCGACCAACAGTCTGGCAGCGACCGACGCGTTTCCGGTGTATGCGCTGTCGCACAAATACAAGCGAACCTACCTGCGCGAAATGCGTTTCGAGATTCATGAGTACAAGCCGTTTCCCGCCAGTGCGCCGATTGTTCTGGAGGATGCGGAAGGCTTGTACATGCCATTGCACTTCGTCCGCAGTGAATCGGCGCGCGCCTTCGGTTCGGCCTCGCGCCGAACCCTGTTGCGCGGACCCTTGCCGCTGAAGACGCTGGGCTTGCGAATGGGATTGCACGCCAAGTCGATGGTCATCGACGGGCGCATCGCGGCGATTGGCAGTCACAACTTCGACCCGCGTTCGGATCACCTCAACACCGAATCGGTTCTGCTGGTCCATGATCAGGCCTTCGCGCGCGAACTGCGCGAAACCTTGCTGTTCGACATGGCGCCGCAGAATGCCTGGACCATCGCACCCAGACCGAGATTGCCGGTGCTCTCCGGGCTCAACTACAGCCTCGGCAAGTTGTCGGAGAAATTGCCGCTGTTCGACCTCTGGCCATGGCGCTATGCCACCAGCTATGAGATCAATCCGGGTTGCGAGCCGCGCCCACCGCTGGCTGCCGATTTCGCCGAGTGCTACACGCCTGTCGGTGATTTTCCCGAGGTCGCGATTCCATTCAAGGGAATCAACACCCGCATTCTGACCGCATTCGGCGCCGGACTCGCGCCCATTCTGTGAGCACATTCACAGCGCGAGCCGCGGTCAATGCGGCGCTGTCTCCGCACTGTCATTCCCCGCTGGCACAGTTGTTCACCTTCTGATTCAATGCCAGCGGCTTGAACACGGTCGGATCGACAGGGGATCGATCCAGGCGCAGGCACCCAAGCGGTCGGCCAGGACGGACGAGCGCGCCGAATCGGAATCGGAAACACCGTCGGACCTGACCGCGCCAGGAAGGCCGGATCAGCTCACCAATTCGGGGAAAATCATGTTCAATCGCACAGCGCGCGCGCGACTCGTCGGCGCGCAGGCGGTCCTGTTGTTGGCCGCTGGATCGGCGCAGGCCGATGTCTTCATCAATGAATTCCACTACGACAACAGCGGCACCGATACCAACGAAAAGGTCGAGATCATCGCCCCGGCGGGAACCTCGCTGGCGGGCTGGAAGGTCTATCTCTACAACGGTTCCGGCGGCACCTCCTACCTGACCGTCAACCTGAGCGGCACCACGACCAATCAATGCGGCGGTCACGGCACCGTTGTCGCCAGCATTTCGGGAGCCCAGAACGGCGCACCCGATGGCATCGCCCTGGTCAATGCGTCCGGTACGCTGGTGCAGTTCATCAGTTACGAAGGCACCTTCACCGCAAGTGGTGGTCCGGCGAGCGGTGTCACCAGTACCGCTGTGCCGGTATCTGAAACTGCATCGACACCCAGTACCTACTCACTGCAGTTGGCGGGCACCGGTAGCAAGGCGAGCGACTTCACCTGGCAGCCGGCACGCACCAGCAGTTGGGGCGCCTGCAACACCGGGCAGACCTTGAACGGCGGGACCGATGCCGTGCCGACCTTGAGCAGCAGCACACCGGCTTCCGGTGCCACCGGTGTGGCGGTCAACAGCAACATCAGCCTGACCTTCAGCGAAGCGGTGACGGTTTCCGGTAGCTGGGCGACGCTGAGCTGCAGCAGCAGTGGCAGTCATCCCTTCGTGGTCACTGGCGGCCCGACGACCTTCACGCTCAACCCGAATGCCGACTTTGCCAACAGTGAAACCTGCACCCTGGCGCTGACCGCCGCCAACATCCTCGATCAGGACGGCACTGCCACGCCGATGGCGAGCAATGTCACCCGCAGCTTCACGACGGTCGCGGGCGGCGGTGGTGGCGGCACACTGAGTAACGGCGTGACCGTCTCGGGTTTGAGTGCCGCCACCGGTGCCAGCCTGAGCTACACCCTTAGCGTGCCCGCCGGCGCCAGCAACCTGAGCTTCGCGATGAGCGGCGGCACCGGCGATGCGGACATGTATGTGCGCTTCGGCAGCGCGCCGACCACCTCGACCTACGACTGTCGCCCCTACAAGTCCGGCAATGCAGAAACCTGCACTTTCGCCAGTCCGACAGCGGGAACGTGGCATGTGATGCTACGCGCCTACACCAGCTTCTCGGGCGTCAGCCTGTTGCCGAGCTACAGCACGGGCGGGACCGATGCGGCGCCGACGCTGAGCAGCAGCACACCGGCTTCGGGTGCCACCAATGTGGCGATCACCAGCGACATCAGCCTGACCTTCAGCGAGGCGGTGACGGTCAGCGGCAGCTGGTACAGCCTGAGCTGCGGCAACAGTGGATCGCATGCCGCCAGCGTAAGCGGCGGCCCAACCACCTTCACGTTGAATCCAACGGTCGATTTCGCCAACCTGGAAACCTGCACGCTGACGCTGACGGGCGCCAACATCCTCGATCAGGACGGCACGCCCACGGCGATGGCCGCCAACGTCACCCGCAGCTTCACCACCAGTGCGGCAGCCAGTGGCTACTACGCCAGCGTCAACGCCAGCTCGGCAAGCGCCTTGCGCAGCACCCTGCACCCGGTGATCGACGACCACACCAAGATCCCCTACACCGCCAGCACCACCGATACCTGGGACGTGCTCAATGTGGCGGACCAGGATCCGCTGAACAGCAGTCGCGTGCTCGACATCTACAAGAACACGTCCTATGCCAAAGCCACCGGCGGCAACGACTTCTACAACCGGGAGCACACCTGGCCGAATTCGCTGGGCTTCCCGAACGATGGCAGCACCAACTACGCCTACACCGACCTGCACATGCTGATGATCTCGGACATCAGCTACAACTCGACGCGCAGCAACAAGCCGTATGACAACTGCACCTCGGGCTGTACAGCACTGGCCACCGCCACCTACAACGGCGCTGGCGGCGCGAGCGATCCGAACCTGAGCAGCGACAGCGTGTTCCAGGTCTGGTCAAAACTGAAAGGCAATGTGGCACGCGCGATGTTCTACATGGACATCCGCTACGAAGGTGGCACGCATGGCGTCAGCGGCGCCGCCGAACCCGATCTGCGTCTCACCGATAACCTCAGTGAAGTGGTGATGACCGGCGGCAATGCGTCGGTCGCCTACATGGGCAAGCTGAGCACGCTGATCCAGTGGCACCTGGCCGACCCGGTGGATGCCGCCGAGCAACTCCGAAATGACGTGATCGAAACCTATCAAGGCAACCGCAACCCGTTCATCGATCATCCCGAGTGGGTGGTCTGCCTGTACCAGGGCGTTTGCAACTGATACACGGCGGTCAGTGCGGAAACCAAAAAGGGCTCGCTTCGGCGAGCCCTTTTTATTTTGAGGCCAGGGACGGCGTTTGAAGGTACCGACCGACCCGGCAACCACGGCATCAGTCGGAATCAACCCGGCCTATCGACGTATCGCGCAACGGCATTCATCAGATACAGAGGACCTCCGCTCCGACGAGTCGCGCACGAATCGCGCCGGACAGGAACACTGAAATGGGCTCCGCCAGCTCGATTGCTTTCGATTGCAGGTGAGCCATCGGTCGTCGTCATTTGCATAAGCAGTCAAGCGCAGGCAGCCACGCGGTTTGCGTGGCGCACGAATTGCACAGTCAACAGGACTTCAATGGAAGTGCCGACTTTTTGGCGTTGGATTGGCCTTGAGTGGGTCGACTGGAAAGCGCGATTTGCGCAGCCCCGACTGATGTTTAGGGAGTTATATATGGACGAGATCAGTGTGCAGCAGGGTGAGGACCGGCGCAGTTTGCCCGGGAGCGAGACGGCGACGGAGCGTCCGCGACCTCCGGGGAGGCTAGTTCGCTGGCTGGGGCGTGCCGCCGCCGCGACGATGGCCATGCTTCCCATGCTCACGTTCGCTGCCGCGAGCTTGGTGACGCCAATCGGTTCAACTGGTTTCGGGCCAGATAGCGACGACAGCTACGGCAGTCGCACGATCTCAAACACCTTCCCCTCAGGATTGAACTTCGGCGGCACGGTCTACACCAGTGTTTCCGTCGGGTCCAATGGCTACGTGACCTTCGGACACAACAACTCGTCTTTCAATCCCACTGGTATCGCTGGCTACAACTTGGGACCCATTGTCGCTGGTCAGTTTGATGACCTTGATCCGGCCAAGGGCGGCGATGTCTATTTCGATGACTCCAACGGTCGCCTGGTGGCGACGTGGAGCAGCGTGTACCCGTTCTCTGACCCCGTTGTTGGGGGAACGTCCAGCGCCAACACCTTCCAGATTGTCCTGACTCCCGTGTCGGCGGGTTCGCAGGACTTCTACATCGAGATTCGCTACGTCGACATGCAGTGGGCCAGCTCGGGCAACGTTAACGGGGCGTGGCCGACCGCCGGCTGGTCGACAGGAACGGGCACCACGTACGGCGAAGTCTCGGTCTCCGGGACGTCGAACTTTCTGGATGTCGTCAATCAGTCCAATGTCGGATCTTCCGGCATCTTCCGCTGGCTGGTGCAAGGCGGTGTGGTCGAGTCTCAGCCAACCGTCAACAGCACCACGTCAGCCAGCGGCATCACCGGGTCGACTGCGAATTCGGGAGGCAATGTATCCAGTGATGGCAACAACACGGTTACCTCTCGCGGCGTTGCCTACGCGACCTCGCAATTCCCAACAACCGCCAACAGCACGGTTACCACCAGCGGGACAACGGGATCGTTCTCGGTCACGCTGACAGGTCTCAGTCAGGGCACGACCTACTACGCACGTGCATTCGCTACCAACGCGATTGGCACCGGATATGGGCCGCAGATCAGCTTCACGACGACCAGTTCAACGCCGCCAACGCTGAGTACGACCAGCGCTTCGGGAATCACCGCGTCGGGAGCGAACACCGGGGGAAATATCAGTTCCGATGGCGGCGCCAGCGTGACATCGCGAGGTGTGGCGTACAGCACGAGCAGCGGCCCGACAACGTCAAACGCCACCGTTTCCAGTGGCTCTGGCACGGGAAGTTTCTCGGCATCACTTTCCTCCTTGAGCCCGGGAACGACCTACTACGTCCGCGCCTATGGCATCAACGCGGCGGGCACCGGCTACGGCAACGAGATCAGCTTTACGACCGCCAAGCTCGATCAAACCATTACGTTCAATTCACCAGGCAACCAGACATACAGCCCAGGTGGAACGTTTGTTGCGACTGCGACCGCGTCTTCAGGTCTCGGCGTGAGTCTGGCCAGTACCACGCCAAGCTTCTGTACCGGTTCGGGGACCAGCCCGCTGACGGTTTCCATCGTCGCGGCAGGACCATGCTCACTGAGCGCCAACCAGGGCGGAAATGGCACCTACAACGCTGCCCCGCAAGTCAGCCAGACGCTGACGATCAATCAGGCACCGCAGAGCATCGCTTTCAGTGATCCCGGCACCCAGACCTACAACGTTGCGGGCACCTTCTCGCTGAGTGCGTCGGGCGGTGGTTCGGGCAACGCGGTCACCTTCAGCAGCAATTCTCCGACCATCTGTTCGGTCGTCGGCAATACGGTCAGCGAGTTGCGTGCGGGCACCTGTGCGTTGCAGGCCGATCAAGCGGGAAACAGCAACTATCTGGCCGCGACGCCAGCGACTCGCAACGTCACCATCCTGCCCGCACCAACGGTCACGACGATTGACAGTAGCCTGCCTGCGTCCAGCTCGCGCACCAATCAGGCGGTCGATGTGGCCGTGTCGGTCAGCGGTGCCGACCCCACCGGAACGGTGACGGTTCAAGCACGCAATGGCGCCGTCGTGGTGTCCAGTTGTGTGGCGACGCTGAGTGCGCCATCAGCCGGAGTGGCGACAGGCTCTTGTACGTTGGCGGCCAGCAGCATGAAGCCGCGCGACGGCGTGAATCGTCTGGTAGCAGCCTATTCCGGTGATGACAGTGACGACACCAGCACCAGTGCCGATTTCGCCTTCAGCGTGTTGCCGGGCGATGTGGCGATCACGCCGGTGGTGTCGGATGTCACCGTGGTTTCGGGTGAAGTGATTTCGGTGACGGTGGCGTTGGATGCCGTCGCACCGGCGCTGGGCCCGGTCACCGGTGATGGCAGCAATGCGCCGGATCTGCAGGTCGCCACCAGCGAGGCGGGAACCACCTGTTCCATCGATTGGGATCTGACCAATCAGTGCTCACTGCACTTCACTGGCGTCAACAACACCTCGCAGTTGCTGACCGCGATGCAGGGCGGTGATCCCAAGGCCATCGCGGCCGCCAAGGCCTCGCTGGTCAAGACGCTGTCGGTGAACTACCTGGCCACCACGGATTTCAATGCGGCCGGTCCGACCGCGACGGATCCCGTCACGGTCAGCTCGGCACCGACCACGACCGTACTGAGCACCGCCGGTGTCAGTTCCGCGACCGATCCGTCGATTTACGGCGAGGGCATCCGCCTGACCGCCGTGGTCACCGCCGATGCGCCGTCGACCATCACGCCGCGCGGTTTGGTGCAGTTCACGCGTGACTCCGATGTGCTGGGTACGGTCGCCCTGAATGGCAGTGGTGTCGCGTCGTTCGATGCACCGCCGCGCACCACGGGTTCGGAGATCTACTACGCCTTCTTCCTGACCAATGACGATTTCGTTGGCAGTGATGACGATGACGAGCACACGGTCGCCAAGTCGCCAACCGCGACCACGATCAACGCGGTCAATCCGGCGTCGCCTGAAGCACTGCAGACGGTCACGGTCAGCGCCAGCGTCGCCGCGGTTGCGCCCGGTGCCGGGATGCCGACCGGCAGCATCGTCATCAGTGGTGACAACACGGCGGGCTGCACCATCAGTCTGCCCGCGGCAAGCTGCGATCTGACGTTCGCGACCAAGGGCAGCAAGACGCTGACCGCCACCTACACCGGGGACAGCCAGTTCCTGGACAGCGGTGCCAGCTCGGATACCGAGCTGGTGGAAGTGGTCGGCATCCCGGTCACCGTCAGCGTCACCGGCACCACACCGACCCCGCACTACTACGGCACCGCCTACACGGTGGCTTATACAGTGAGCGGCGGTGATGGCAGCTTCGATGGCAGCGTGACCATCACCACGGCGCCCGGCAGCTTCACTTGCACGGGAAGCGCCACCGGCGGATCGGGCAGCTGCGATATCGTGGCGCCGAATGGCGATGTCGGCAGCTATGACCTGAGCGCGGCCTACGCGGGTGACAGCACCGATGCCGGTGCCACCTCCAGCGCCTTCAGCCACGCCATCAGCCAGGCCACCACGGCACTGGTACTGAGTGGCAACACGCTCGATCCCATCGATGCGGCGGAGACAGTCACCGTCAGCCTGGATCTGTCGATGACCAATGGTGTGGCGCCATTGGCTGGCACGATCACGGTGGCCGGTCTGCACACCACCGGTTGCTCGGTCACCTTGACCGGTGGCGAGGCCTTCCCGCAAACCTGCGACCTGAGCTTCTCCGTCGTCGGCACGCGTGAGATCACCGCGACCTTTACCCCGACCGATGCGCTCAACGTGGCGGGCAGCAGCAGTAACCCGATCAGCTACGAGGTCATCCGCGCGATCACCACCACGGAGATCACGGCTTACTCGCCTGCATCGGGCGTGGCCCAGGTCGGTGATGCCGTCACCCTGAGCTTCACGGTCAGCGGCGGCGTGCTGCCCTATGACGGTGCGGTGAGTGTGGAATATGGCAGCGGCCCGTCGGTCTGCGCGCCGGTCGCTTTCGACATCAACACTGGCCTCGGCAGCTGCGTGATTCCGGCGACCGACCTGCAACTGGCAGGCGACTACCCGATCAGCGTGGCCTATGCCGGTGACTCGGACGATGTGCCAAGCAGCGACAGCGACACGCTGAGCGTGATCGCCCGCAGCACCGCGATCACCTTGGTCTCGTCGCCAGCGGACAACGCCGAAGCGGGCGATGCGATCACCTGGACCGTCGGCGTCAGCCCGGTGGGCGGCGCGGCCTCCACACCGATCACCGGTCTGGTACATGTCTGCCCGGCCAGTGCCCCGGTCTGCGATGCAGGCAGCGCGAGCTGCAGTATCGACCTGTCGAGCAGCACCACCTGCAGCCTGAGCTACGACGAACCGCAAACGGTCAGTCTGGTCGCGCAATACGTCGGTGATGCCAATTTCGCACCGAGCCTGTCGGTTGCCGATGGCATCACGATTGATCGCGCCACCAGCAGTATCGCCATCACCAGCGACCTGTCGGCCTCGATCGTGGTCGGTCAGACCCTCAGTGTCGCCTTCGATGTCGATGGTGGACACCAGACCTACGACGGTACGGTCAGCCTGACCGCCAGCCTGGCGAGCCCGGTGACCACGGTCACCTGCGGACCGGTCAGCATTGATGCGGCGACCGGTATCGGTAGCTGCGCCTTCAGCGTCGCCGACACCACCGCCC
>JAWLAY010000007.1:0-272461 GCA_041395245.1 Lysobacteraceae bacterium | reverse complement strand
ACACCAAACTGCCGATTTCCAGTTTGTGGGCGTGCGATGGGCACATACCCCATCTCCACCAACAAGTCCGGCATCAACCTGTCCAGTTCGTCTCGCTCTTTCAGCGTGCGCAGGTATTCGGCAATGACCAGAGCCAGTCTCATGCTTCCTCCTTTTGGGCAAGGCGAAAGTGGAGACCGTCCATGGCGTATCCCACCGGGTCAGCTAATGAGCGCAAAGGCAGGCTCATGGAATGAGAGATGCTCTGCAAGTACTGAGTCGGACCCACTTCGTTGTTGGTCACAGAAAAGCAGCCCCGGCCCGCTTTGAGGGGAATTTCAGTCACCAGTCTGCGAAAGACGGACTTCTCATCAGCGGTCTTCCGTGCCTGCTCCATGTCTCTCGCCCGATTCAGCGCAATCGCCCGGCGCAACCTTGTGGGTGGGCGTAACTCCTGTAGTCTGGGCAGGTGATCGTTGGCGGTGCTGCGCTCTTGAAGAACCGCATATGCTTGCGAAAGCAACTCTTTCTCCGGGCTGGTGGCCGTTTGCAAGCGGGCCGCGATCGCGTCCATCGTTGCGCGTTCGTAGTCTCGGCCCACCTGTTCAGTCAACAGTTCGCGAACCAAATTGAAGCTCCGCTCCCGTGCATTGCGCATGTCCAACATGGAAAGCGTCAACGAGATCAGCAGTTCTTCGGAGATCACATATCCGAGCAGCCTTCGGGCGAGCAGCAACAAATCCTGCGCATCAAACCCATCCAGCACTTCTGCCGAAAACGCCGCCGATTTCATGCCCCTGACATTCAAGCAGCTGAGAAAACCAGCACTGGCGACCGCCAGTTGAAGCTCCGGCGCAACCAACCAACGGGTGATGACGGCTTGAAACCCCGGTTTGTCGTTGGCGATTTGCGTGATGGTTTGCGCAAACTGCTCGATCAACGCCTTCTCACGCAAGCTGGACTCCCCATGCTTGACGATCCATTGAGACAAACACTCCACAACCAGCGCCCGCTGCTCTGGCAGGGCATAGAGTTGACGCAGCACCCAATCGAAATTGCGGATGCCAGCAGCCAACGATGGAGGGAGCCCAATCAAGGCTTTCAGCAACGTTTCGAAGTGTGGCGATGCCGTTGGCAAATCATGCTGATTCATGAACATGAAATTGGCCACAACCGTCAGCGTGTATTCGTCGCCCGTTGACGCCAGTCGAACCAGCTCCAGCATCAACCGCTCGTCTTTCAGGGCCGCATGGGCCACCGCACGAGTGGCCGTCTGCCTTGTCTCGGTGGACGGCGACAGGACCTTGCTTTTCAAGACAGCAATGCACTCGTTCAGTTCGTCTTCGGTCAAGGGTTGTGCTTGTATCGCACGGCCCAAAGTCCACAGCGCGGCCCCGGCCATCAGCGGGTCACTGTGGTCTGCATCTTCTCTGGCTTGTTGAAGCACGACGGATTTCTGGTCTGCGGTCAACAGTGCCTGTAACGACACGCTGTACAGGTTTTGCAGTGACTCGGACATTCGGCTTCTGGTGATGCGCAAAACCTCGCTGGCCAGCTGTGGCTCGGATTGCAACCGCGTCTCCACAGGACGGTAGAACATTCCCCCAGCCAAGTCTTGCTTCGTGAGCTCATGCTGAGCCTCAACGAGGGCCACCACGTCGCTCGCGTCAATGCGCGAAATGTGTGGAAGCGCCACTTCCATCAAATGCAAATAGTCGAACACGTCCAAAGTGGGATGCTGCTTGGACCTGATGGCTTGTGCTGCTGCTGCGAGCACGTTCACGTCTGCACTGGCCAGCCCCAGCAAGCGCCCTGCCGCCGAATCCACGTGTCCAATTTCATGCCGCCACAGCTCGTGAGCAGCATCAAACAGAGGTGTCGGGTCGTCCAAGGGTGTCAATTGCTGAAGGACTGCCTGCGCAGCGCAGTGATTGCGCGCCACCAAGTCGGCATAGACAATTTTTCCGTTATTGTAATGCCAAAGCGAATCGCTCCCAGGCAAGTCGCAACCAACCCACCTCGGTGCGACAAAGGTCAATTCGGTGGACTCTTGTTGATGTAGCGCCAAAGCGGCATCAAGTACTACTTGTGGAATAGATGATTCTGAACCGAATACAGTCATTTCAGTCTTCCGCAATAAGGCTTATTTTGGTTCAACGAGCAGGCTCGACATACGACCAACCTGCTCTGAACCAAGGCCGAGCGTCAAGTTCGAGATCGTGCAAAATGATGAACGCAACACTGGAATGATAGACCTACACGCGATGCTTCGCTTCCTCGAACTTCACATCTATTCTCTTCGGAGTCGCCCAGACCTGTGCCCCAATGAACCGTTTTGATGTCATTTTTAGCGTTTTACTTCTTTTCGCCGGTCCTTCGGTAGCGTGCTCCTATCCGGACCCACCATCGTTTTCGCAGGCACTGCGTAGCGCAGAGACGGTCGCAGTGGTCCGCGTTGAGTCGGCGAGTCTGAAGGAGGATCGCCTTGCAGACGGAGGCCACATTGAATGGATCGAGACCAGCGTACGTGTGGTTGAAACCGTCCATGGCCCGAGTGCAAAGATCAGGACGCTCACGCATGAGCCGAGTAGTTGCGGAGGGATACGACTGGATCCCGGTGCATATGTAGTTGTCGCGCTTCGCGTCAACGATGAATCGGTTGCGCTGGAACCTGATGCGCGACGAGTCCTGGATGTGTCCGACGAATATCGAGAGGATGATCCGAATGCCACCGCCAACGCAGGTGTAGTTTCAATTGTTCGCGCGGCCGCGTCAGGGGGCGCGTTGCCTGTCGGCTTCCCACCCGCATACATGGTGCAAAGGACCTCGAAACTGCCACCGCCGCCTAGCCCGGACGACTATCGGAGTGAGTGATAGCCAACGCTGCACGTGTCGAGCTTAGTGACGAAGGCGGACCCGCACTGCCCGCCTTCCCTCACTCAATCCGCTACCCCGCCCGTTTGCTCTGCCACTGCGCCAGCAGGGCCTCGCGTTCCGACTTGGCCTTGGCGAGGTGAGTTTCCTTGACGTGGCCATAGCCGCGGATGTGTTCGGGCACGCTGGCGATCTGGGCCGCGAGGTCGAGGCGTTCGGGGCTGAGCTCGGACAGCAGTTGCTCGATGGTCTGCGCGTATTCCTCGATCAGGGCACGTTCGGTGCGGCGTTCCTCGCTGCGTCCGAACGGATCGAAGGCGGTGCCGCGCAGGAAGCGCAGATGCTTGATCAGGCCAAAGGCTTTCAGCATCCACGGGCCGTATTCCGACTTGGCCAGGTGGCCGTTGTCATCACGCTTGGCCAGCAGCGGCGGCGCCAGATTGACGTGCAGACGGTAGTCGCCTTCGAACTGCGCTTCGATCTGCTTGAGGAAGTGGCCAGACGTGTACAGGCGGGCGACTTCGTATTCGTCCTTGTAGGCCATCAGCTTGTAGGCGTAGCGCGCCACGGCTTCGGTCAGTGCCGTGCTGCCGGAAGCGATCTGCGTTTCCCTGCCGCGCACGCGTTCGACCAATGCGCGATAGCGCTCGGCATACGCGGCGTTCTGGTAGTCGGTGAGCATCGCCACACGACGCGCGATGCGTTCGTCCAGCGAGCTGGACAGCAGACTGTCGTCGAACGGATCGGGTACGCGCTCGCCGGGCGCGGCGTGGTGATCGATGCCCGCCGCGTCGATCACGGCAGGCAAGTTGATCGCGGCCAGTCGACCCCACTGGAAGGCCTGGGTATTCATGCTGACCGCTGCACCGTTCAACTCGATGGCGCGCAGGATGGCCTCGCGGGACAGCGGCACCAGGCCTTGCTGCCAGGCGTAGCCAAGCATGAACAGGTTGGTGGCAATGGCGTCACCGAGCAGGGCAGTCGCGAGTTGAGTGGCATCCACCAGCATCGGCTCGCGTCCGCCCAACGCGACCTTGACGGCTTTGACGATCTCGGCAGCGGGGAACTGCATGTCCGGCTGCATGGTGAAGGGGCCAGGCATGGCTTCGTAAGTGTTGAGCACGACATGACTGCGCTCGCCTCGCACTTTCGACAATGCCCAGTAGTCGTTGACCACGACGATGTCGCAGCCCAATACGAGATCGGCTTCACCGGCTGCGATACGCACGGCGTGGATGTCGGCCGGTGTGCGGGCGATGCGGATGTGGGTGGTGACCGCGCCGCCTTTCTGCGCCAGACCAGTCTGATCCAGCACGCTGGCACCCTTGCCTTCCAGATGTCCGGCCATGCCCAGCAGGGCACCGATGGTCACCACGCCGGTGCCACCGACGCCGGTGATGAGAATGTTCCAGGGCTGGCTCAGGTCGCTGCGAACGCTGGGTTCGGGCAAGCTGGCCAGCAAGGCTTCCGCGCTGACCCGTTTGCTCTTGCGCAGACTGCCGCCCTTGACGGTGACGAAGCTCGGGCAGAAGCCTTTGACGCAACTGAAGTCCTTGTTGCAGTTGGATTGGTCGATCTCGCGCTTGCGGCCGTATTCGGTTTCCTTGGGCAGCACGGAGACGCAGAAGCTCTTCTGGCCGCAGTCGCCGCAGCCTTCACAAACCAAGCTGTTGATGACCGTGCGCTGCTGCGGGTCGACCATCTTGCCGCGCTTGCGGCGGCGACGCTTTTCGGTGGCACAGGTCTGGTCGTAGATCAGGATGCTGGTGCCTTTGACCTCACGCAGACGCTTCTGCACGGCATCCAGATGGTCGCGGTGGAGGAACTCGACGCCGCTGGGGAAAATTTCCGGGCGTGACCATTTATCGATGTCATCCGACACCACGACGATGGTCTGCACACCTTCCGAGCGCATCTGATGCGCGATCTCGGGAACGCTCAGGCTGCCATCGACCGGTTGCCCGCCGGTCATCGCCACCGCGTCGTTGTAGAGAATCTTGTAGGTGATGTTGACCTTGGCGGCGATGGCCTGACGAATCGCCAGCGAGCCGGAATGGAAATAGGTGCCGTCGCCGAGGTTCTGGAACACATGCGGCGTGTCGGTGAAGGGCGCTTGACCGCACCAGCTCGCCCCTTCGCCACCCATTTGGGTAAAGGTATCGGTGCGGCGGTTCATCCAGGTCACCATGTAGTGGCAACCGATGCCGCCCAGGCCGCGCGAGCCTTCGGGAATCACGGTCGAGGTGTTGTGCGGACAACCGGAACAGTAATGCGGCACGCGCGGGAAGCTGGCACGTGGCAACGCCAGTTCGGCTTCCTTTGCCTCCATCCAGCGCATCTGCTGTTCGATCGATTCGGTGTTGAAGAAACGCTGCACACGCTTGCCGATGACCTGCGCAATGGTCGCGGGCGTGAGTTCGCCGGTGCTGGGCAAAATCCAGTTGCCCTGCTCGTCGTACTTGCCGACCACGCTGGGGTGATTCGGCCAGTTGAACATGTACTCCTTCACCTGCGATTCGATGAAGGCACGCTTTTCTTCCACCACCAGGATGTCTTCAAGCCCCTCGCAGAAGCGGCGCAGCCCTTGCGGTTCGAGCGGCCAGGTCATGCCGACCTTGTAGACGCGGATACCGATGTCCGCCGCAACCTTTTCGTCGATGCCCAGGTATTCCAGTGCCTGCAGGACATCGAGGTAACTCTTGCCCGTAGTGATGATGCCGAAGCGCGCGCGCGGCGAGTCCAGCACCACCTTGTCGATCTTGTTGGCGCGTGCAAACGCCTGTGCCGCCGCCACCGCATAGCGATGCAAACGCATTTCCTGATCCATCGGCGGATCGGGCCAGCGGATGTTCAGACCGCCGTCCGGCATGTCGAAATCATCCGGCGTGATGATGTGCAACTGATGCGGATCGACGTTGACCGAACCGGACGATTCGACGGTTTCGGCAATCGTCTTGAAACCCACCCAGCGCCCGGTGAAACGCGACATCGCCCAGCCCAGCAGGCCCATGTCGAGGATGTCCTGCACACCGGCAGGATTGAGCACCGGCATCATCGCCGAGACGAACTCCAGCTCCGAACCATGCGGCAAGGTCGAGCTTCGGCACGCATGATCATCGGCCGCCAGAGCCAGCACGCCGCCAAATCGCGATGTGCCTGCGGCATTGCCATGCTTGAACACGTCGCCGCAGCGATCCACACCCGGGCCCTTGCCGTACCACATCGAAAACACACCGTCGTATCTGGCGCCTTCGAACAGATTGGTCTGCTGACTGCCCCAGACCATGGTGGCGCCCAAGTCTTCATTGACGCCGGGGGTGAAATGAATGGCCGACGCCGCCAAGTGCTTGCGCGCCTTCCACAGCTCCAGGTCGAAGCCGCCCAAGGGGCTGCCGCGATAGCCCGATATGAAACCGGCAGTGTTCAGTGACTCGGCACGATCACGCATCTGCTGCATCAGCGGAAGGCGCACCAGCGCCTGTACGCCACTCAGATAAATACGCCCCGCCTCGCGGGTGTACTTGTCATCCAGGGTGTACTGCAGATCGAGCGGGGAGGCAGGCGATGAGACGGGAACAGACATCGGACGAGCGACCGGCTGGGGGCGAAGCGACAAATCCTAACATTTGAAACCTTTCCACCCGAGCTTTGTCCGGTATACGGTGCAGCACGCTGCGAAGGCTATGGGTATGATTCGCCAGCAAATTGCTGCAACGCAAAAGCTGACATTCGTCAATCAGGACGCCTCGTCCGCGTCTGACGATGGGCATTCATCTTTCGGGGGAAACACATGAGCAGGTTGACCTTCGGCACATTCGCCGATGCGCGAAACCACGTCGTGAACAGCGCTGGATTGCTGTTATCGCTGATCTTGAGTGGCGCGTCCGGCGGCCTGTACGGGCAGGACGGACTGCCTTCGGTGGAGGACAACTACGTCGATGCCGACAATGCCGCGCAGCTCGCACAAGCCATCGATCCACAGGATCGTCGCGCGGTGCAACAACTCGAACAACTGCTACGCTATGACGAACGCAATGTGCCGGCCCGCGTCCAGAACGCGCACGCGTTGTTGAACCGAGGCCTGCGAGCCCGTGCCGCGCAGGAGTTCGACTACGCCATCCGGGTTGCCGAGGCGGGCAGTCGACTGCAGCGATACGCTTACTGGAATTATGGCTGGGCGCTGTTGCGCAGCGCCGACACCGCGGGCGCGATCCAGCAATGGCAAACCGCGGCGCAGTTGCACGGTGGCAAACCCGACTGGGTGCCACCACTGTTTGCGCTGGCCTTCTGGCAAAGCGGTGATCGCGAGCTGGCAGTGAGCTACTACAAGGCCGCCGTACGGGCCTTGCCCGAGCGCTGGGGCGACCGCCACGGCATGGAGGAAGCCAGCAAGGAATGGACCGCCAACGAAAAGTTCGCCTTGGAATCGCTCTACGCCGCTTGGCGCGAATCGATCGGCCTGGGTGGTAGCTGAGGTGTCTCGCGTCATCGATCGCTCGACGCGGCCTACTACCTTCGCGCGCCCTGATCCCGAGCCGACGCAGGTAAGCTTGCGCTTCGACTGGCCTGGCGCCACGTGCTCTCTAACGCGAGATGGCGCTCGGTAGGCGTCGCATGGTCGCGATCCCACGCATCTAGTCGAGGCGACATCAGCCGATGCCATAGCGGTGGGAGCAATGCGACGATGATCGTCGTCAGATAGCCACCCAACATCATTGGTGCATCCGGGAAGGGCCTGAGATTTTGATAGGCGACTTCACCTTGCGCATGGTGGTGCGAGTGACGGGTCAGGTTGAACATCGACCATGAACTGATGCGCCGATTCGTGTTCCATGAATGCCGCGGTGCAACCGGAGTGAGCGGATCGCGCACCAATCCATAGTGCTCCATGTAGTTCACGATCTCGAGCAACGCCTTGCCCCACAGTGCACTGGCGACAAAAAACCCTGCAGCGACCCAGCCACCCATGACCCAGGCACCACCGATGAGCGCGACGCTCGCGAGATGACCGCGAATCACGCCATTTCGCCAGCCCAGTACACGATAGCCGCGACGTTTCAGGCGTCGGGACTCGATACGCCATGCCGAGCGATTGCCCAGCCAGGATGACCTCAGGATATGTTTATAAACATTGCAACCTCGCGGTGCAGTAGCCGGGTCCACCGGTGTCGCGACGTAACGGTGGTGGCCGTAGACGTGTTCAATTGCGAACACAGTATCAAAGCTGAAAGCCAGCAGAGCTCGCCCGATTGCCGCTGAAATCGGATCCCAGGTTCGATGCACAAGCTCATGCGCGGGGATCGTCCCGACCATCCCGATCATCAGTCCTGTCAGGATGACAGCCGACAGATGATGACCGGCGTGGTTGGTGCTCCGCGCACTAAGGACATCCCAGCCACTGACGGTCTGAATCCAGGCGCCGTAGCCGAGCGGGTCGCCGGGACTCACCGTCCACACGGCGGTGAAAACGATCCAGACAACCAATGGCAGAGCGAGCCAGAGCTGCAGGGTCAGCACGCGGGAATGATGGAAACGCGGAGCGCTGGTGTCGTCGCCAAACAGCGCGTCGCCACCGACGTAGAACATGACGATGGCGAGCAACCCGGCCGTCGTCCATTGGCTACCCGCGAGCATGGCGATGATCGAACAAAGGCCGATTGCATGAAAAAGGAAGTACTTGAGGTAATCGAGCAGACTGGCCTCGCGATCAACGGTCGGCGCAATCGCGGTCGATGCATGCTCCGGCGCTGTCGCGCGTCGCATCGGTCGATGCAGCGTTGGCACGGCTGCCAACGCTGCGCCTCCGGCGAGGGGGTCCCCCTGGGTCGTGAAGCGATCAGTACGGATTTGTCCGCACGGAAGCCCGAGGGCTTCCAAGCGCGCAGCCACATCGTCTGTCATGGCCGCGGCACCGCAGAGATATACATCAACCTCGGGGTCGGCGAGCTCAGTGAGGTGCTCTGTTACACGTCCGCGTGCACCCTTCCATGTCGCGTCAGGTTGCGACAACACCGGCACGAAGCAGAACTTACCCTGCCAGGCGCACGCAATGCGGTCGAGTCTGTCGAGCGCATGAAGATCCTCGTGTGTCCGCGCGCCATGCAGCAATGTCACCGGTCGTGTCTCGCCAGAATTGAGCGCCGCTTCCAGCATCGCCAACACCGGAGCGAGCCCGGTGCTGGTAGTTACGAACAATAGCGGCCTCTCGCCCGCGTGAAGCGCGAAGTCACCCAGAGGGCCATCAACGATCACCGTCTCACCCGTGAGATCGCAATTGGCGACATGCTCGGTGAACATGCCACCGGGTACGTGGCGGACGTGAAACTCGACCACAGGCTGCGCAGCAGGCGGCGTTGCAAACGAATAGCTACGGGTCACGCCAGGCAACGATGCCACCGTGAGCATTGCGTATTGCCCGGGCTGATACGTTAAGCCCTGATCAAGCTCAACCACGAGCCGAGTGATAGATGGCGTCAACCGTTGCTGCTCGCGAACGCGTCCAGTGACTTGTCGACGCGCTGCAGCGGACTTGACATCAAATGCGACGCGCACGTCGCCGATCGGCACGCTCTGACAGGCAAGAATGATCCCTGCCGCGAGTTCAATGTCCTCCAGCAGATAGGCGGTCTCAGTCAGCTCGCGCACACGACCATTGAGCAGCCGGCAACGGCAGGTCCCGCATCCACCAACACGGCAGCCGAAGGGCATTGCGATACCGGCCGCCAGTCCAGCGTCCAGTAGCGTCTGTCCGGGATACACCGACGTGACTGTTCCATTGATCGTGGCAGTACAGATTTCACGATTGTTGATGGCCATCTGTGAATACCAGTCAGGTCAGGTTTCCACAGAGCGTAGGGGCGACAATGCATCTTGGGGAGGTCATTTATTGACACTCATACCAGCACGACCGACCATGGGCCCACATGCCCGCGTCGCCCAATCACTTGCCGGACCTTTCACTCGCCGGCCCCTACCTGAGAGCCATCGCTGATTGCATCAGCACATCGGGCGCGAATGCGCGGGAGTTGCTCTCGCGAAATGGCATCGAGCCCGCTGCGATCGACGATGCCGCGATTGAACTTCCCTTGACCAACTTTGCGCGTCTGCTGCGCGACGCGATCACGACCACCGGCGAACCGGCGCTGGGATTGCTGGTCGGTGATCGACTAGGCGTGACGTCTCACGGGGCGCTCGGCGCAGCCATCCTGCGTGGAACCACGCTGCGAGAGATCGCCCGACTACTGGTAGACCAACTCGACGCACGCGCGCCACTGGTCGGGCTTGATGTCGTCCAGATCGGAAATGAGTTTCGACTTCTCGTGCGCGACGCACTACCACGCGGCCAAGTGCGCCGGGCCTTGCTGGAAGCGGTCGTCGTCGCGCTCGCAACGTTGATCGAGCAGATCGCGCAAGGGACTAGCGCAATTATTCGCATTGCCTTCGATGATCGCACGCCACCCTATTCAAACTTCGCGCGTGCCCTGCTTCGCCGCCCGGTGCGTTGGGGAGAGAGCTTCACTGGACTTGTGCTGCCAGCTTGCCAGGTCGATTTGCCTCTGCACGGCGGGGATCCCATCGCGTTCGCTTCACTGATCCGCCGCGCCGAGCAAGAACTCGTCTCACAAGCCGGCGACCGCCCCGTCTCGACTGCACTGCATCGACTGCTGCTCGGTAGGCGGGGGGCTTGCCAACGCTGCCTGCAGCAGCCCGCTTGCTCCAACTTCAGCCACGATCACTGCACCGGCGGTTGGTCGACGAAGGCACGACCTTTCGGGTTGTCGTCGAAGAGGTCCGTGCGACACTCGCACGGGAGTATCTCGCCGAGCCGGACTGGACCGTACCGGAGATCGCGCTGGCGCTCGGTTATGCGGACCCGGCAAATTTCAGGCGCGCACTAAGACGCTGGCGTCTCAATGGTTCGCGTCGATCGATTCACGTCGGCTGAGCGCTGGCGGAATCGACACAGGCGATAGGGATCTTTGAACACCACAAAAAAGACGGGCACCCCGGTTTGCCGAGGTGCCCGTCGGCGAATCAGGCGATCATTGTGCTTCGGTTGTGACCGCGGCCAGCGCGGCTTCGGCGTCCCGTGTCAGCAGTTGATTGACCGCTTCGACATCCTTGATATCGATGACGCCCGCCGACTGCTTGAGGGCAAGCGTGTTGACCAAGAAGTTGTGGCGCGAGTTGGAGTAGTCGCGCTGCGCCTGGGTCAGCACCTGCTGTGACAGCAGCACATCGACGATGGTGCGGGTACCGACTTCAAAACCGGCCTCGGTCGCTTCCAGCGCGCTCTGCGCCGACACCAGCGCCTGCTTGCGCGCTTCGATCTCGCTGATACCCGCCAGCACGGCGCGGTAGGCATTGCGCGTGGTGCGGGTGACCGCACGGCGTTGCTGTTCGAGCTGATCGGCCACCGCGTCGCGGCCATACACGGCCTGACGCACCGCCGACTGCGTGGCGCCACCAGCAAAGATCGGCACATTGAGGCTCAGACCGATGGTGGTGCCATCGTTCTCGCTGTTCGCCGGCACGTTGAAGCCACTGCTGAGCACGCGATCACCCCAACCTGCACCCTTGTCGTAACTAACGAACGCCGACAGCGAAGGAAGGTGCCCGGCACGCGCAGTGGCGATGTCCTGCTCGGCCGCGTCGAGCGCCAAGGTCTTCGAACGCAGGGTCGGGCTTTCCGCCAGGGCGATCTCCACCCATTGCGCCAGATCGGAGGGCTGCGGCAGGGCCGGAACGAATCCGTCTTCCAGCCCCTTGAAGTTCTCCATCCAGTTACCGGTGATTTCCGCCAGCGCCTCGCGCGCATCATCCAGTGCGTTCTCCGCGGTGATCGCCGAAGCGCGTGAACTGTCGTAGCGGGCGCGCGCTTCATGCACGTCGGTCACCGCCGTCAGGCCCACTTCGAAGCGTTGCTCGGCCTGGTCAAGTTGGCGCTTGACCGCACGCTCATCCGCACGGGCGAAGGCCAGCGTGTCGATCGAGGTCAACACGCCGAAATAGGCTTGCGCCACCCGCAAGGCCAGTCCATCCAGCGCGGCATCGAGATCGGCTTCGGCTGCAGCCGAGCGCGCCCTGGATGCACGCAAGCGGGTGTAATTGGAATGACTGTAGAGCGACTGCCGCAAGTCGACGCCATAACTGCGACTGCGACTGTCCGAATCCGTCGTCGCGCGGCCAAACACCAGATCGCCGTTCTCGTCCGGCACGGCACTGAACGACGTGCTTGTCGAGTCGCTGTCGGACAGACTGGCGCTACCCGTGATCTGCGGCAACAAGGCAGCGCGCGATTGCACCACGCCCTCGCCGGTGGCCAGACGCTGCGATTCTGCGGCAGACAGTTGCGGGTCGCTTTCGCGTGCCAGTTGATAGGCTTGCAGCAGATCAGCCGCCATCGCCTGACCACCCAGGGCGAACAGCAGTGCGAAACTCAGGGGACGAAGCAGCGGCAGTTGCATGGTGTTTCCTCGCGGTAATTCAACTCAGAGCACGAAGGCGGGTTTGGGTTCCGCACCGTGCAGATAGGGGATATCGGTATCGAACAGACTCTCGCGCTGCCAACCCGCCGCCGTGCGGGTAAGCAACACGGCCTCCTGCGCGGGACTGTCACCACAGATGACGAACAGACGCCCACCCAGTCGCACCCACGACGCGAAATGCGCAGGCAGTTCCTGCACCGCCGCGGTCACGACCACCACATCGAACTCGCGTCCGGGGGCGTAGCTCATGGCATCCGCGACTTGAACGCGCACATTGGTCATTCCCGTCGCGTGCAGACGCAGGCGCACGCGTTCAACAAAATCGGCGTGGATATCGATGCTGGTCACGGCGCGCGCGAGATTGGCAAGGCAGGCGGTCAGAAAACCACTGCCCGCGCCGATTTCCAGTACTTCATCGGTCGCCTGCACGGAAAGCGACTGCAATACGCGTCCTTCCAGTACGGGCTTGAACATGAACTCCCCGTGCTCAAGCGGCAACGCCACATCCGCGAACGCCAGCTTGCGATGCCGCGCAGGCACGAACTCCTCGCGCTTGACTGCAGAAAGCGTGTCCAGCACGCGCGGATCCAGCACCTCCCAAGGGCGGATCTGCTGCTCAACCATCGCAAAACGGGCGTGTTCCATATCCAGAGGCATGGGAAATTCCTGAGGGCTAGTCCGACTGTGGACGCAAGGCCTTGATTGTAGTGCCATGCGGCAAAGCCGACCAATGCCGACTTGGGTCGGACACAGCATCGGTTGCCGCGACGCAAGCGGTGTAGTGTCGGAAGTCACCGTGACGCTTGGCGGACTCAGCGCTCATTGGGCCTCACGCGGCACCACGCGGAACCAGGCGGCATACAGCGCAGGCAGGAACAGCAACGTCAGCGCTGTGGCAACCAGCAAGCCGCCCATGATGGCGACCGCCATCGGACCGAAGAAGGCGCTGCGCGACAACGGAATCATCGCCAGAATCGCCGCCAGCGCGGTCAGCACGATGGGTCGGAAACGCCGCACCGAGGCATCGATGATCGCGTTCCAGGGTGCCGAACCATCGCGGATGTCGTGTTCGATCTGATCCACCAGAATCACCGAGTTGCGCATGATCATCCCCGCCAGCGCAATGGTGCCCAGCATGGCAACGAAGCCGAACGGTCGACCCAGCAGAAGCAGGAACAGGGTGACCCCGATCATGCCTAGCGGCGCACTGAGAATCACGATCACGGTGCGCGAGAAGCTGCGCAACTGGATCATCAGCAGGGTCATCACCACCACGAAGAACAGCGGCATGCCGGCCATGATGGACTTCTGTCCACGTGCAGAATCCTCAATGGTGCCGCCCACTTCCAGCAGATAGCCGGAAGGCAGTTCGGCGCGCACGGGGTCGAGTTTGGGCATGACTTCGGCAATCACCGTGGCTGGCTGCACATTGCCGTAGATGTCGGCCCGCACGGTCACAGTCGGGAGACGGTTGCGATGCCAGATGATGCCTTCTTCAAAGCCGTACTCCAGCGTCGCGATCTGCGACAGCGACACCGCCGCGCCGCTCGCTGTAGGCACCGCCAGGCTGCCCAGCATGGCCAGACTGGCGCGCTCTTCAGCAGGACCGCGCAGGGCGATCTGGATCAGTTCGTTGTCCTCACGATAGGTACTCACCGGCGTTCCGGACAGCGATCCCTGCAGAAACTGCGCAACATGTGCCGACGTGACACCCAGGGCACGCGCTCTCGCCTGGTCGATGACGACCTGCACGACTTTGCTGGGCTCCTCCCAATCCAGATGGACGTTGCTGACGTGCGGATTCTCGATCAGCTTGTCCTGCACCGCGCGCGCCAGTCGACGCACCTCGTCAATGTGTTCGCCGGACACCCGCAATTGCACCGGATAGCCCACCGGCGGTCCGTTCTCCAGTCGCGTCACACGCGAGCGAACCTCGGGCAGTGCCTGCGGCAAGGTATCGATCAGCCATTGACGGACCGCCTCGCGGGTTTCGATGTCACGGGTTTCCACCACGAATTGCGCAAAGCTCGGCTGCGGCAACTGCTGATCCAGGGGCAGGAAGAACCGCGGCGAACCGCTGCCGACGTAGGCAACATAGCTCTCCACACCCTCCTTCTCCTTGAGCAGGGCCTCGACCTTGCGCGCCTGTGCATCGCTGGCTGTCAACGAGGCCCCCTCGGCCAGCTTGAGATCGATCATCAACTCCAGCCGGGGCGAGGCAGGAAAGAACTGTTGCGGCACGAACCGGAACATCGCCAGCGACAACACGAACAGGGCGACGGTGATGCCGATCACCGTCTTGCGGTAGCGCACGCACCACTCGACGACCCGCCGGAATCGCACGTAGAAACCGGTCTGATAGGGATCGTGCGTGCCATGCGCCTTGCCGTGTTTCTCCGCATGCAAACGCGCCAGATCCGGCAGCAGCTTGTCGCCCAGATAGGGAACGAAGACGACGGCGGCAATCCATGACACCAGCAGTGCCAGGGTGACCACCTGAAAGATTGATCGCGTGAATTCGCCGGTGCTCGATTTCGCAATCGCCAGTGGAATGAAGCCCGCTGCGGTGATCAGCGTTCCGGTCAGCATCGGGAATGCGGTCGAATTCCACGCAAACGCCGCCGCCTTCACGCGATCAAAGCCCTGCTCCATCTTGATCGCCATCATCTCCACCGCAATGATCGCGTCGTCGACCAACAGCCCGAGCGCCAGCACCAGCGCGCCGAGCGAAATCTTGTGCAGGCCGATGTCGAGGTAGTACATGCCCGCGAAGGTCATCGCCAGCACCAGCGGAATCGACAAGGCGACCACCAGACCGGTGCGGAACCCCAGCGAGAAGAAGCTCACCACCAGAACGATGATGACGGCTTCAGCCAGCACGCGGACAAATTCGCCCACCGCATTGCGCACCGCACGCGGCTGATCGGCCACGCGACGCAGCTCCATGCCCACCGGCAGGCTGGACTGCAGACGCGCGAACTCCACATCCAATGCCGTGCCCAGTTGAATGATGTCGCCGCCCTTGCGCATCGAGACGGCAATGCCGATGGCATCCTCGCCCATGAAGCGCATGCGCGGCTCGGGCGGATCGGAAAAGCCGCGGAAAACATCGGCGACATCGGCGATGCGGAAATCGCGATCCGCCACGCGCAGGGGAAAGTTCTTGATGTCATCGAGCGAGGTGAAGCGACCGGTGACGCGCAGGCGAACACGGTCGGTCGAGGTCTCGAAGAAGCTCGAATCCACCACCGCATTCTGTGCATCCAGTGCGGCTTGCACTGCATCCATCGGCAGACCCAGCGTGGCGAGCTTGGTGTTGGACAGCTCGATCCAGATCTTTTCCTGCTGCACGCCAATCAGCTCGATCTTGCCGACATCCTTGACGCGAGTCAGCTCCAGCTCCAGGCGTTCGGCGTAGTCCTTCAACACAGCGTAGTCGAAGCCATGGCCGGTCAACGCGTAGATGTTGCCGAAGGTATCGCCGAATTCGTCGTTGAAAAACGGCCCCTGGATGCCCGATGGCAAGGTAAGCCGGATGTCGCTAATCTTCTTGCGAATCTGGTAGAACAACTCGGGCAGTTCGCTGGAACGCATCGAGTCCCGTGCAGCGAACAACACCATCGATTCGCCGGGCCGCGAGTAGGAACGAATGAACTCGTAACTACCGGTTTCCATCAGCTTCTTTTCGACCCGATCGGTGATCTGGCGGCCCACTTCTTCGGCGCTGGCGCCCGGCCACAGCGTGCGCACGACCATCACCTTGAAGGTGAACGGTGGATCTTCGTTCTGTCCCAGACGCTGGTAGGACACCACACCCACGATGGCGAGCAACAACATCGCATACAGCACCAGACTGCGATTCCGCAGCGCCCACTCGGAGAGATTCATTCCGGCCATGACTCAACCACCCTGCGCAGCGGCACGCAGGTCGACTGCGCGGTTGTCCCGGTCCACCGCGCGAACCCGCTGTCCGTCCCGCAGCAGGTGCACACCACCGGCCACCACCCAATCCGTCGTGCCCACCCCGCTCAGCACCGGCACCTCGGTTTCGCCATAGGGCCCCACGGTCACCGGGCGCTTCTGCAATGCGGCAGTCTCGGGCTGAATCACCCAGACGTAGGCCTCGCCGGCATCGGCATTGATAGCCGACAGTGGCAGGGCAAGCTGGGTGCCTTCGCCGGTACCGATGAACACCCGCGCGCTGCCGCCCAGCTCGATCGGCTGAGTCGCGGCGTCGATTTGAATCCGCGCGGCGAATGTGCGCGAGGCGGCGTCCGCCGAAGGCGCCATTTCGCGGATCTTTCCATTCAGCGGTTGCTGCGGTTGCGACCACAGCACGACCCGCACAAGCTGCCCGACGGCATGCCGGGCCGCATCCCGTTCCGGAATACTGATGGCGACTTCGCGCTCGCCGTCCTGCGCCAGGACGAAGGCTGCCTGCCCTGCCGCCACGACCTGGCCCGCCTCGATCATGCGCTTGGCAATCACGCCATCGGCGGGTGCGCGCAGCTCGCTGTAGGCCGCCTGATTGGCGCTCACGCTGCGCTGCGCACGGGCGGCTTCCAACTGCGCTTCCGCCGCCTGCAGACGCGTGTTCACCTGATCGTACTGCGAGGCACTGATCAATTGCCGTTGCAGCAAGTTCGCGTAGCGCGCCTGCTCGGCACGCGCCAGCGCCAAGTCCGCCTCCGCCGCGGCGAACTGCGCTTTGCTGGCTTCCGCCTGCAGGCGAAGATCACTGGGATCGAGCGTTGCGAGAACCTGTCCGGCGCTGACCCGATCACCGCTATCGACCAGGCGCGTCACCACTTTGCCGCCCACCCGGAACGCCAGCGTCGGCTCGAAGCGCGCGTGGATCTCACCCGCGAACGAGTCAAACCGGCTGGCGGCGATCTGCGGCTGTACCGCCAGCACCGGACGCACAACCTCCTGCGGCTCGGGCGGACTGCTACACGCAGCCAGGAATACAGCGGAGGTCAGGCACAACAGACCGATTCGGGTGGCGGGATTCATGGCGACTCCAATGTCGTCGGCAGGCCGCAGCCTGCAGTAAGGAAGGCAACGGCGCGCAGCTTAGAATTAAAATACCGGTCGGTCTAGTATTTTATTTAGCCACCCGTTTAAACTTGCCGACATGCCCAAGCCCTCTTCACGCCAAGGCCCCGGTCGCCCGAAGGACCTCGATAAACGCGCCGCCGTGCTGGAATCCGCCAAACGCCTGTTCGCGCAACGCGGATACGACGGCGTCAGCATGGAAGCCATTGCCGCGGACGCGGGGGTTTCCAAGCTCACCGTCTACAGTCACTTCACCGACAAGGACACCTTGTTCCAGGCCGCGGTCCGCTCCAAGTGCGAGGAAAGCCTGCCGGAATCGGTCTTCGATGTCTCGGTGCGCGGCGACGTAAGGGCACGCCTGCGCGCCATTGCGCAGGGCTTTCATCAGCTGGTGATGAGTGTTGAATCGCTCGGCCTGCATCGCATGCTGATCGCGCAGGGTGCGCAGAACCCCAAGCTGGTCGAGCTGTTCTACGACAGTGGCCCGCGGCGTGTGATCAGCGCTTTTCAGACCTTTCTGCAAGCGGCACAACGCAGCGGCGAGCTGGACATCGCGGACCCCGCACGCGCGGCCAGTCATTTTTTCTGCCTGCTCAAGGGCGAAGGGCACATGCTCCAGTTGCTGGGCTGCCCGCTTTGCAGTGACACCTGTGATCCGCAGGAGCACATCGACTCGGTGCTGGACTTGTTTCTGCGTGCGTATCTACCGCGCTGAAGCATCCCCGCACCGCCATCGTTGCTTTCGCCAATTCGACCGTCCGGATTCGTTGCCCAAACCACGACGCACTCCTAGACTGCGCCGCACTACCCTCGCGCGCTGCGGCGAGGCAACGATGGGAGCGAGGCATGTCCGACAGCGTTGATCCGCCGAGGAACGAATTGCAGCCGCAAGTCTATGAGCGCCTGCGGCAGCTCGCGCACCGTTATCTTCAGGGGCAGAGCGGCGAAACCCTCAACACCACAGCACTGGTGCACGAGGCCTATCTGAATCTGCAGCGGATGGATCCAGAGCATCCGATCTGGCGCGACCGCGCCCATTTTCTGGGTTACGCCGCCACCGCGATGCGACACATCGTCGTCGACCACGCGAGACGTCGCAACGCCCACAAACGCCGCGGCGATCTGGTCGCCCTGGACCGCATCGGCGAAGGTGTCGAGGGCATCGCCATCGACTCGATGGCGGGCGAACTGGTGGCGCTGGATGCCGCATTGAACCAGTTGGAAAAGAGCGAGCCGCGCCTCGCGCGGGTCGTTGAACTGCGATTCTTCGCGGGCTTGTCGGTGGAAGATGCGGCGGAAGCCCTTGCCATTCACCCGCGCAGCGTCATTCGCGACTGGCAGAAGGCGCGTCTGCTATTGCACCACGCGTTGTCGACGGGTGTCGGCCGATGAACTCGTCCATTTGGCCGGAACGCTGGGCCGAACTCAGTCCACTGATCGATCAACTGCTTGAGCTCAGCGACGAGGATCGCGCGCTCGCCATCGAAGCCGTGACCGATCCGGTGCTGCGCCAGACGCTGAGCGACTGGTTCGCGGCGGATCACGCACCCGGCTTGCTCGACCGCAGCCCGGAACAGGTCGCGGCCGTACTCGCTGTTTCGATCACGGACCTGACCGGCAGCGAACCAATCGGGCCCTACCAACTCCGACAATTGATCGGCGAAGGCGGCAGCGGCAGCGTGTACCTGGCTGAACGCCAGCACGACGGCTACACCCAGCGTGTGGCGCTCAAACTGCTGCGGGTCGGCGTTCGCGATCCGGTGGAGAAAGCACGCTTCCAGCGCGAGCAGCGCATCCTCGCCCGACTTGCGCATCCGAACATCGCACGCCTGCTGGATGCAGGCATCAGCGAGGACGGCGTTCCGTGGTTCGCGATGGAATACATCGACGGCGCGCCATTACTTGCCTGGTGCAACGAACGCCAACTCGACGTTCGCGCGCGAATCACCTTGTTCCTGAAGGTCTGCGCGGCCGTCGAAGCGGCGCATCGCGCGCTGATCGTGCATCGTGATCTGAAGCCCGCGAACATTCTGGTTTCCCGTGATGGCGAGCCCAAACTGCTCGACTTCGGCATTGCCAAGCTGCTTGACGATTCCGAACGGGGCGACGACACCCGCACCGCGCTGCGCCGCCTGACGCCCGCCTACGCCGCGCCGGAACAGTTCGACGGGCGAGCCATCACCACCGCCACCGACGTGCATGCGCTGGGCGTGGTTCTACATGAACTCCTGTGCGGTCTGCGCCCGGAACGCCTGCAGGACGGCAGCCTTCGACCCCCCTCAAGACGACTCAATACCCATCCCGAAAAAACACGGCTGGCGACACAGCGGCAAAGCACCTTGCGCAACTTGAGCGATACGCTGAACGGCGATCTGGATGTGGTGCTCGAAACCGCTCTGGCACCCGAGCCGACAGCACGCTATGCCAGCGTCGCGGCGCTGGTCGAGGATTTGAATCGACACCTGTCGCATCGTCCACTTCGCGCACGCCGTGCCAGTTGGGCCTATCGCGTCAACCGCTACATTCGCCGCCATCGCGTCGCGCTGGCGATCACCGCGCTGTTGCTGCTCAGCATCGCTCTCGGTGGCATCGCGACCTTCCGCCAGACCGAGCGCGCGCGTCAGGCGGCACTTGAGGCAGAGCAGCAGGCCATTCGCGCCGACGCGATTCGCGGCCTGATGCTCGACCTGTTTTCTGGCATCTCACCCGACGAAAGCCGGGGCCGCGAGATCAGCGCGAAGGAGCTACTTCAACGTGGCGAGACGCGGCTGCTCGAATCACTGACCACCGCCCCGGCCTTGAGCAGCGATCTATTGCTGGCGTTGTCTGCGGCCTGGCGTCAGCTTGGCGCGCTGGAGCACGCCAAAGAGCTGACCCTGAAGGCACTCGACGCAGCGCAGACCGAGGACACCCGCACCGCCGCGCAACTGGAACGCGGGCGGATTCTCCGCGAACTGGGGCAACTGGATGAAGCCGAACAGGCGTTCCGCGCCGCCTTGCGATCCGAGTCCGTCGAAACCCGCAGTCAAGCGCGTTCGCAACTGGCCGAAATGCTGGCCGAGCGCGGCGACAAACCCGCAGCGCTGTCGCTCTTGAAGGAAGCAGAACAGGAGACACCCATCACCGATCGCATGCTGCGCCTGCGCAACGACATCGCACTCGGTACAGTGCGATTCATGGGCGGTGACGTCGACGGTGCCGAGCAACAGCTTCGCAATGCGCTTGCCGATGCGGAGAAAGAGCTGCCGCCCGAACACACCGAGGTCGCGCGCATCCTCAATGATCTGGGTGTGGTGCGTCTGCAACGCGGCGATGCAGCGGAGGCCGCTGCGCTGTTCGAGCGCGCACTCGCGATCCGGCTGACGTTGCTCGGCGAGCACCATCCGGACGTGGCGCGCTCACGATTTGAACTGGCTGGCGCCATGCAACGTCTCGGCCAGGCGGCGAAGGCCAAATCGCTGTTCGAGTCCGCCCTCGCGCTGCAACGCGAACTGCTCGGCCCGACCCATCCCGACGTCGCACGCAGCCTCAACAGTCTGGCCGTGGTGGCGCAACTGCTCGGCGACTTGCGCGGCGCCATGAACGGCATGCGCGAAGCGCTGCAGGTCGCGCGCGCAGCGTTCGGCGACCAGCACCCGACCGTGGCCGCCATCCTCGGCAATCTCGCGGTGATTGAACGCGCATTGGGTGAGCTGGACATTGCCGAAACGCACCAGCGCGAAGCCCTGAGCATGACGCTCGCGCTGTCTGGCGAATCGCATTTCCAGAGCGGCGTGAGTCGCGCCAGTCTGGCCATGCTGCTGAGCGAGAAAGGCGATTTGCCCGCCGCACGCCGGGAGTTCGAAACCGCCCTGCAGGTGATTGAAGCCAAAGTCGGCCCCGACCATCCGGACATGGCGCTGTGGCGTGCCGCCTACGCCGATGTCCTGTTCGACCTGGGCGAGCTCGAAGCGGCGCGAGACAACGCCGACACGGCGCGCCGGATCAGCGAGCAGGCACTGAATGTCGCGGACCCAAGGCGCGGCCGCATTGGCTTGAGCCAACTGAGAATGCGTGTGCTGCAGGGCGACTGCAGCGATGTCGACGCGGAGGCCGCGAGCATCGGCGAGCAACTCGCACGCGGTGGCGGAGCGATGCGCGCAGACAGGGCGTCCTTGGCACTGTTGCAGGCCGAGTGCGTGCGGGTCACCCGTGCATCGCCCGATCCGTTCCTGCAAACGGCCAGTCAGGAACTCGAACAGTTGGACTACCACCCACGACGCCTGCGTTTGCTGCAGCAGCGCTGGCCAGGAAGATTGGCACAATGAAGAAGTCACACTTGGCAACACCGCCCCCCGACCATCCCTGGCTGAAGATGCGCGTCATGCTCGGCAACGGCGCCTACATGGGCCCCGGCCGCGCGGATCTGTTGCAGGGCATCGCTGAAACCGGTTCGATTGCCGCCGCAGGACGACGCATGGACATGAGCTATCGGCGTGCCTGGCTGCTGGTCGAAGCCCTGCAGCAGGAGTTCGGCGGCGCCATGGTCACCACGGTAATCGGCGGAAAACGCGGCGGCGGCGCACAACTGACACCGCTAGGGCAGTCCGTCCTGCAGCAGTACCGTCATATCGTCGCGCAGTGCGAACTGTCGGTCGCCGCCGAGTTGAAGGCGATGGAAGCCCTACGCCAGACGACGCCCTAACTTCGCCCTTGTCATTTTGCGTATCAGTTCACTCTGCATTGGGATTGCGCTGATTAAAGTGCGCCCACTTCCGGGGCATAAACAGCACTCTGCCGGTGATTTCTGATAAATCACCCGATGTTTGCATCCCAAAGCACTGATTTTATGGCATTCCTTGGCTCACTTCTGCTGCTAATCAGCCTATCCGTCGCGCTCGCACTGTCCATTCGGCGCGTTCCCGAAGGCAGCGTACGTGCCGTCCTCCGAGGCAGTCGGTTCGCCCGTGCGCTACCGGCTGGCTGGCATTTCGTCGTTCCCGGCTGGGAGTGGGTTGGCCCGCCCGTCAGCCTGATCGGCCACAGCATCGCTATTGATGCCGCCGCACTTGGCGGTCATGCGGCCGTGCATTTCCAGATTCTCGATCCCGAGCAGACCGGCGCGGCATTGACCGATCCGGAGGCCGTGGTGGCCAGCGCCACGGTCAGTCAGTTGAACTGTCTGTCGGATCACCTCGCCGCGAACAGCGCACCCGAAAGTTTCTCCCAGCAACTCCGCCACGCTCTCAATCAGCAGGTCATCCAGCAAGGACTCCATGTGGTGCGTTGCCATTGGCAGCCCACGAGCGGACGCAGCGCCGCCTGATCGCGTCACCATTTGCGCAAGCCGCGGCCGCGCACGATACTTCCGCCCCCGCCGGGTCGCGTGACGTCCTGGCTCGACCGGACCCGTCGTGAGTCTTTCTGCCCAAGCCAAGCTTCAGCTGGACCAAGGCCTGCAAGCCCTGTCCTTGCCGCCGGAACTCGCACCCGCGCTGCAGGATTTTGTCGATCTGTTGCAACGCTGGAACGCCACCTACAACCTGACCGCCATTCGCCACCCCGACGACATGGTCGCGTTGCACTTGCTGGACTCGCTCAGTCTGTGGCGCTGGACGCAGGGAAAATCGCAGATTGACATCGGTGCCGGTGCGGGTCTGCCAGCCATTCCGCTGGCCATTGCAGAGCCGCAACGGCGCATCGACATGGTCGAGCCGGTCGGCAAGAAGGCGCGGTTTCTGCGCGAAGCGGTGCGGCAATTCAAGTTGAGTCATTGCACGGTGTTTGCCTGTCGGGCAGAAAATGTCGACGCCAGTGCCCGCTATGACTGTCTAACGGCGCGCGCCTTGGGTAGTCTTGCGCAGATCGTCGAATGGGGCGGCCATCTTGTGCGCGACGGCGGTCAGATCCTCGCCATGAAGGGACAGTTTCCCGGTCATGAGATCGATGCGCTGCCCAGCGCATGGCAAGTCAGAGAAGTCGAGGCATTGCGCGTACCGTTCCTGGACGCGGAGCGTCATATCGTGGTGTTGGAAAGGCGTTGCTGAGGACGCGGGTCGGTAATCAGCGCAGCGCAGACTGGAGCGCAACATGGGTCGCATCATCGCAATCGCAAATCAGAAGGGTGGCGTGGGCAAGACCACCACCGCGGTGAATCTGGCCGCTTGTCTGGCCGAGGCGCGTCGCCGTGTCCTGCTCGTCGACATGGACCCGCAGGGCAACGCGACCATGGCGGTCGGCATCGACAAGCATGCCGAGGGGCCGAATGGCTGCGATGTGTTGCTGGAGGAATCCACCGTCGAACAGGCGCTTCGCAAGGCCAACGGCGGCTTTGACGTGCTGCCCGGCAGCGCCGACCTGACCGCCGCCGAGATCAAGCTGATGGATGCGCTGGCCCGCGAACACCGACTGCGTGAAGCACTGCAGCGCGTCCGCGAGCACTACCACTACATTCTGATCGACTGCCCACCCTCGTTGAATCTGTTGACCTTGAATGCACTCACCGCTGCCGATGGCGTGTTGGTGCCAATGCAGTGCGAATACTTCGCGCTGGAAGGACTGTCCGCATTGATGAATACGGTCAAAGCGGTCAAGCAGCGCTTGAATCCCCGCCTCGAGATCGATGGCATCCTGCGGACCATGTATGACGTGCGCAACAATCTGGGCAACGATGTGTCCGCGCAACTGATCGAACACTTTGGCGACAAGGTGTTCCGCACCATGATTCCGCGCAACGTGCGCGTCGCCGAAGCGCCCAGCCATGGCCAGAGCATCGTCGAATACGACCGCAGCTCGCGTGGCAGCATCGCCTATCTTGGTCTGGCAGGCGAAGTCATCCGGCGCGAGAAGCAGCACGGCGCGCCGACCCATTCCGACGCAAGCCGCACGGAGGCTTCCACATGAGCACCAAGAAGCGCGGACTGGGACGTGGACTGGATGCGTTGCTCGGCAATTCCGCAACGACCCCCGCCAGTTCAAATTCTGAAAGCGAGCGCCTCCGCGATCTGCCGATCGAGTCACTGCAACCGGGCAAGTATCAGCCACGCAGCACGATGGACAAGGAGCGGCTGGCGGAGCTGGCCGACTCGATTCGGGCTCAAGGACTGATCCAGCCCATCATCGTTCGTCCGATCAATCGCGATCGCTTCGAGATCATCGCGGGCGAGCGCCGCTGGCGTGCCGCGCAGTTGGCCTCGCTGCGCGAAGTGCCCTGCGTCGTGCGCGAAACCGATGATCATGCCGCGCTGGCCATGGCGCTGATCGAGAACATCCAGCGCGAAGACCTCAATCCGCTGGAAGAAGCGCTCGCCCTGCAACGCCTGATCGACGAGTTCCAGTTGACCCACCAGCAAACCGCCGAGGCGGTCGGTCGCTCACGCGCCGCCGTCAGCAATCTGCTGCGCCTGCTGGAGCTGCCCGAAGCCATTCGCAACCTGGTGGAAGCACGTCGGATCGAAATGGGCCATGCCCGCGCCCTGCTGACCCTTCCCGTCGATCAAGCGGTCGACCTGGCGCGCCAGGCCGCCGACGAAAGCTGGTCGGTACGCGAGATCGAACGCCGCGTGCAGGCCCTGCAACGCGGCCAGACCGCACCCGCGCCGACGGCAAAGAAGGCGGACGCCGACATTCAATCGCTGGAACGCGAACTGTCGGAACTGTTGAGTGCAAAGGTGGCGATCCAACACGGTCGTGGCGGACGCGGCAAGCTCGTCGTGCAGTATTTCAGCCTGGATGAACTGGAAGGCATTCTGGAGCGCGTGCGGCGCTGAGGCGCCGCGCACGCTCTTCAGCCATCACATTGGATCAATCCCACTCGTAGATCGTCCAGTAGACCGGACGCACACCTTCGCCATCGGATTTGTCCAACTTGCCATCGCCATTGGTGTCGATGAGCGAATAGGACGGGCCGCGCTGCGGCGTGACCTTGACCATGTAGATGCGCCCATTCTGGCGATACTCCTCCACCACATCGCCAGTCGACTCATCCCGACGGATCGACACCACCGGCGCGTCCTCGGGTTGTGGTGTCAGTTCAACCTTGGGTGGTAACGGCGCCTCCTCGGGCGCGGGGGCCGACGCCGTATCGGATTGGGCATGCAGCACGGCAGCCGGAAACAGCAGTGTCGCCCATAGCAAGCTTCGTTTCATCGCGCTTCTCCCATGCCAGCCAGTGGTTGCGCAGCATACTGCCGAGCCACGCACGCAGACTACAATGCCGCATGAACCGACTGATCCTGATCGATGGCTCCAGCTATCTCTATCGTGCGTTCCATGCCTTGCCGCCGTTGAGCAATTCGGCGGGCGAGCCCACTGGCGCGCTGTTCGGGGTCGTCAACATGTTGCGTTCCACCCTCAAGGAAGCGCCGGAATTCGCGGCCTTCGTGATGGATGCCTCGGGGCCGACCTTCCGCGACGAGCTATATCCGCAGTACAAGGCCAATCGCGAGGCCATGCCTGATGATCTGCGTGCCCAGATCGAGCCCATGCTGGCCATTGTTGCGGCGCTGGGCTTTCCCATCCTGCGCGTGGCCGGTGTTGAAGCTGATGATGTGATCGGGACGCTGGCGATACAAGCGGCGGCGCAAGGCATCGACGTCACCGTCTCGACCAGCGACAAGGATTTCGCCCAACTGGTGCGGCCGGGCATTCGCTTGGTCAACACGATGAGCGGCAGCACACTGAACGAAGCGGGCGTGGTCGAAAAGTTCGGCGTGCGCGCCGACCAAATCATCGACTATCTGGCCTTGATGGGTGACAGCGTTGACAACATTCCCGGTGTCGAAAAATGCGGACCGAAGACCGCCGCCAAATGGCTGGCAGAGTACGGCAGCCTGCAGGGCGTGATGGACCACGCCGCGCAGATCGGCGGCAAGATTGGTGAGAACCTCCGCGCCGCGCTGCCTCGCCTGCCGCTCAACCGAACCTTGACCACGATCCGTACGGATGTCGAACTGGATCGGACCGCGCGAGATCTGATTCTGCAGCCGAGGGACACGGCGGCGCTGAAAAATCTGTTCCAGCGCTATGGCTTCAATGCCGCCTTGCGTGAAATGGAAGGCAATCCCGGTCCAAGCCCTGACGTGCCCAAACGCAATCCGGCATTGCATCCTGTCAACGCAGGCAACCCCCTGGCCGTGTCGACCGATGCGCCAGCCAAGGGCAGCTATCACCTGATCACTGCCTGGGACACACTGCAGCCATGGCTGGAGCGGATGTCGACGGCCTCGCTACTTTGTTTCGACACCGAAACCAGCGGGCTCGATCCGATGCGTGCCGACCTGGTTGGACTGTCATTTGCCATCGCCGCAGGCGAGGCCATCTACATCCCGCTGGCACACGACTATCCCGGCGCGCCCGCGCAGCTTGCGCGCGACGAAGTGCTGGACGCGCTACGGCCGATTCTGCAGGACCCGGCAATCGGAAAGTTGGCGCAAAACGCCAAGTACGACCTGCATGTCCTGCGGCGGCACGGCATCGACGTGCAGGGCTTGCAGCACGACAGCATGCTGGCTTCGTTTGTGCTGAACTCGACCGCCACGCGGCACGACATGGACTCGCTGGCGCGGCACTACCTCGGCTATTCGCCGATCAGTTACGAACAGGTAGCAGGCAAGGGCGCCAAGTCGATTGCGTTTTCTCAGGTCGATGTGCAGACGGCCTGCGACTATTCCGCCGAGGACGCCGACATCACCCTGCGCTTGCAGCAGACGCTTTGGCCTCTACTGCAGCAGAACCCGACCTTGTGCGAGGTCTATACCGATATTGAAATGCCGCTGGTGCCGGTGCTGACCGCCATGGAGGCCAAGGGCGTATTGATCGACGCAAGCGAGCTCAAACGCCAGAGCGAGGATTTGGGTCGCCGCATGCTGGCCGCACAGCAACGCGCCTTCGAGCTGGCGGGCCGCCATTTCAGTCTCGACTCACCCAAGCAACTCGCCGCCTTGCTGTTTGACGAGCTGAACCTGCCTGCCATGGTGAAAACACCGACCGGCGCGCCCAGCACCAACGAAGAAGCGCTCGAAGCCATTGCCGACCTGCATGAACTGCCGCGCCTGATTCTGGACTATCGCGGACTCGCCAAACTGCGCAGCACCTATACCGAGAAGTTGCCGGAAGCGATTCACCCGGAGACCGGGCGTGTTCATACCAGCTACCACCAGACCGGCGCGGCGACCGGTCGCCTGTCGTCCAGCGACCCGAATCTCCAGAACATCCCGATTCGCAGCGAAGACGGTCGACGCATCCGCCGCGCCTTTGTCGCACCACCCGGACGGCGCATCGTGGCCTGCGACTACTCGCAGATCGAGTTGCGCATCATGGCGCATCTTTCGGAAGACCCAGGCTTGCTGGCGGCCTTCGCAGGAGGCCAGGACGTTCATCGCGCCACCGCTGCGGAAGTCTTCGGCGTCGCGCTGGATCAGGTCGACAGCGGGCAACGTCGCGCTGCCAAAGCGATCAACTTCGGCCTCATGTACGGCATGAGCGCGTTTGGACTGGCGCGCCAGTTGGGCATCGGTCGTGGCGAAGCACAGGATTACATCGCGCTCTACTTCGCCCGCTATCCGGGCGTACAGGGCTACATGGAGCGCGTCCGGCAACAGGCACGTGATCAGGGATACGTCGAGACCGTGTTCGGGCGACGCCTGTATCTCAACGACATCCATGCCCGCAATCAGGGCCTGCGCGCCGGTGCCGAGCGTGCCGCCGTCAATGCGCCCATGCAGGGCAGTGCTGCCGACATCATCAAACGCGCCATGCTTACCCTGCACGCCTGGCTCGCGACCCAGCAGGATCGGGCGCACATGCTGATGCAGGTGCACGACGAACTGGTGTTTGAGGTTGACGCCGACTTCTGCGACACCTTGATCGCCGAAGCCCGCCAGCGCATGCAGAATGCCGCCACGTTGCGGGTACCGCTGGTCGTGGACTGCGGCGTCGGTGCCAACTGGGATGAAGCGCACTGAGTCGCCCACTTACCTCCAAAGTCGGATGGTGTGAATTGATTCTGAACTGTCAAACTCTTTGACAGTCGCAGTCACGTAGTTTTCAGATCACATCCGTAGACTGCGCAGCACGGTGACGCAAGGTCACCAGATTTGCGAACTCCCCCTCTCGCAGATCAAAGGAAGCAGCGATCTCCCCAATCCGCTTCCAAACCCCAAGCCCCGAGCGCACCTCCCCCATTGGCGCTCGGGGCTTTTTATTTGGCCAAGGGTGACAGCACCGCCGCCTGCATCACCCGAACCTCACACAGCTAAGCAAGAGCTGAACGAAACCGCTCAGACGCTTGAACTTGCCGCACACGACGCCATCTCTGTTCGCGGTGGACGCAACGCCCACCCGATTCACTCAACCCTCCCCAGAGTGAGTCCGACGAAACGGTCTCCCCCACGCCGCTTCGTCAAACCGACCCTGGTCACGCCTCCCCTCGTGACCAGGGTTTTTTTTATTGACGGTCCGGTTGCTCGGCGACCGCGGACAATTCGCCCAGCCAATCGCGGGCGCGCAGGTAGTCGCCCAAACGCGCCTCCGCTGAACCCTCTACGGGCTGGTAGCCGTACTCGAACCGCACGCGCGGCGGCAGGCTCATCAGGATCGATTCCGTTCGTCCGCCGGACTGCAAGCCAAACAACGTGCCGCGGTCGAACACCAGATTGAACTCGACATAGCGACCGCGCCGATACAGTTGGAACTCGCGCTCCCGCTCGCCCCAGGTCATCTGTCGTCGTCTTTCTACAATCGGCAGATAGGCGGGAAGGAACGCCTCACCCACGGCACGCGTGTAGGCGAAACAGGCATCGAAGCCATCGGCATGCAGGTCATCGAAGAACAGTCCGCCCACACCTCGGGTTTCCTGCCGATGCTTCAGGAAGAAGTAGTCGTCACACCACTGCTTGTGGGCGGCATAGCGCTGCGCGCCAAAGCCCGCGCAAGCCGCATTCGCTGTGCGGTGCCAATGCAGAATGTCCTCATCAAACGGATAGAAGGGTGTGAGGTCGAAGCCGCCGCCAAACCACCAGGCCACCACCGCGCCATCACGAATCGCCTGGAAGTAGCGAACGTTCATGTGCGTGGTCGGCACATAGGGATTGCGCGGATGCAGGACCAGCGAGACCCCCATGGCTCGAAAGCCCGCGCCCGCCAACTCCGGTCGCCCACTGCTGGCCGAGGACGGCAGACGATCACCACTGACTTCGGAGAAGTTCACCCCGCCCTGCTCGAACACTGCGCCATCGCGCAGCACTCGGGTACGGCCACCACCACCTTCGCTGCGCGTCCAGGCATCTTCGTGGAATCGTGCGCCACCATCGGCCTGCTCCAGCGCACTGCAGAGGCGATCCTGCAGGGAAGTCAGCCACTGGGCGATGTCGGTGATCGGGTTCATGCGAAGTCCTGCGTAGTCGTCGTCGGACGGGCATGATAGCGAGCCCCGCGCCTACCGCCGCCCGCTCGTGAATCCCTTGCCCGATACCGATGTACCCGACAGCGCACCGCCCGAGCGTGATCCACCGCTGCAGTGGGTGTATCTGGACGATCACCTTGCAGTGGTCAACAAACCGGCTGGATTGCTGGCGCATCGCAGCGGAATGGCCGCCTACGAAACCGATTTTCTGCTGGATCGCCTGCGCGAACAGCTCGGTCGCCGTTGCCACCTGATTCACCGTCTGGATCGGGCGACCAGCGGCGCCTTGCTGATCGCCTTCGACGCGACCATGGCGCGACAGCTTGGCGAACAGTTCATGTCGCGCGAGGTAAGCAAGACCTATCTGGCCGTCGCACGAGGGCGCCTCGACGACAGCGGCTGTATCGATCATCCCCTGGATGCGCCGGGAAAGCCTCAGCCCAAGCCCGCCTTGACGCACTATCGAAGGCTGGCCAGCATCGAACTGCCGATTGCGCTGGGACGCTACGAAAGCGTGCGCTATTCGTTGCTGGCACTACAGCCGGAGACAGGGCGCTATCGACAACTACGTCGCCATTTGAAGCACATCTCGCACCATCTTATTGGCGATACCAGCCACGGCGAGGGTCGGCACAACCGGCTATTCCGCGTCGAGTTCGGCGTACACCGCATGCTGCTGCACGCCTGGCGCCTGAGTTTCCAGCATCCTGCCCTGGGCACACGGATGGCTATTGCGGCGCCACTCGATGCTGAGTGGCAACGCATCCTGCATCGCTTCGAATGGGAAACCGCGCTGCCGCCGCACGATCCTTTCGCCGAAATGGCTCAGTCCAGCGTTGGCAATACGCCGTAGTCACGCAGCAAGGTTTCGCACAGCGTCCGCCACTGCGTCGCTGCGTTGCGCGAACTCGTCTTCCGCCACACAGGACGGCGCTCGGCCAGGGCATCGGCCACCGCGACCGAGCGGCTCAACCAAGGCTCGGCCACTTTGAAGTTGCTCGCAATCTGCTCGGCAATACGCCGATGCTGCTTGGCCTGCGGGTTCATCAGATTGATCACGAAATCGGCAGGACGCATGGCAGGATTGAGGTTCTCGCCAATCGAGGCGATCTCCGACAACACCGTGGCCACACCGTCTACCGAGTAGGACTCGGGCACCAGTGGCACCAGCACACGATCTGCACAGGCCAGCGCCGTCATCAGCCGCAAGCCCAATGCGGGCGGGGTGTCGATCACCACGACGTCGTACTGCTTAGCCAATGCCTTGATATGCCCCATCGCGGAGAAGCCAGAGGAAAGGTTCTGTCGATCAACGCCGGTCAAGCCTGCCGCGGCGGGCAACAGATCGATTCCGGCGTCGGCGGTGTGCATGGGCTGCGGCGCATCGATCTCGGTAAACAGCGCGTCGGACGATGCCCGTCCATGCTTGTCGATGCGTGCGATCAGGGTGGCGCTGAGGTTGCTCTGCGAATCGAGATCGATCGCCAGCACGCGCCCCTGTTCCGCCGCGCGAAAGACCAGGTGCGCGGCCAGCGCGGTCTTGCCCACGCCCCCTTTGTTGTTGCTGACGGTCACGATCACGTTGATGGCCTCTGTCTCGGTGATAGGGCGCAATGTAGCGCGCGAGAGTGAATGCGTCTGCGGGGTCAACGCGTTGCGCGCGACGACGCGGATACGCATCGGGTGCCCATCCGCGTGCAACATGTATGCCTTTGCCAACCCGCGCAACGTGCTACAGGAATGCCTCCATGACCAAGACCGTACTCATCACCGGCGCAGGCAGCGGACTCGGTGCCGCCTTTGCTGATCACTACGCCAGCCATGGCTGGCTCGTCGTGGTCGCCGACGTAAACGTCGAACGCGCGGAAGAAACCGGCGCGAGGATCACTGCCAAGGGCGGCAAGGTGATCGTCGCGCCACTCGACATCACGCGCGAGGCGGAGTGGGAAGCGCTGCGCCACACGCTGGCGGCGCAGTCCATCACGGTCGACTTACTGGTCAACAATGCCGGCGTGGCATCCGGCGGCCCAACGCTGGCAGCCGACCTCGACGAATGGCAGTGGATGCTGGACGTCAACCTGCTTGGACTGGTCCGTGGCTGCCGCTGCTTTGCGCCGGACATGCTCAAGCGCCGTAGCGGGCAGATCATCAATATCGCCTCCTTCGCCGGTCTGGCAGGCGCACCGGGGCTGGGCAGTTACGGCGTTGCCAAAGCGGCGGTCGTCGCGTTCAGCGAGTCGCTGCGCGCAGAGCTCGAACCGCAGGGCATCCGCGTTTCAGTCGCCTGTCCCGCTTTCTTCAAGACGCGACTGCTCGACAGTTTCCGCGGCACGCCACGCATGCTGAAAACCGCCGCCAAACTCATGGACGAGGCCAAGCAAAGTGCGGACGACATCGCGTCGGCGATTGCGACGAGTGCAGCGAAGGGGGAGTTTCTCATCATCCCGACCGCCACTGAACGCCGTCGATGGTGGTGGAAGCGCCACTTTCCCACGATCTATTTCACGCAGATGAAGAAGCTCATTGCCCGCAGAAGTGCCTGAGCAGGCAAAACCACACGCCAGCGTACGCAAGAAATTGGCTATGTGGCGTAGCAATTGCATCCAACCTGTCATGCCCCTGAAAGTGATCTTGACCCCGGCGCGAGCGTAACGCAGTCTTCGTCGGAGCCTTGGGGGGCTCCGTGTCACACAGCGCAATCCATTCTTGCGCTGCGTTGACCGCTTGGGTGGGTGGTGGATGCTGTTGCTTCAGGGGGAGAGCATGCGGATCGGAGACACCCATGGCGACCTAGGCGGACGGACTGCGTTCCGTAAAGCAGCGTTACTTGGATGGGGTGTCCTTGCGGTTCTGTACTTCGCCCTGTTTGCGTTGCTGTGGCGCGGAGTGCAGCAGCAGCAACGCGGAACCGAGCGCCTCGTAGCGACGACAAGCAACCATGTTGCGGACCTGACCAATTCAACCTTACGGAATATCGAGCGCTCGCTGATCGGCTTGCAACGGCACGCGAAGCAACTGCAGATAACCCGACCTGATCTCCCCGCTGCGCTGCCCGACAGTTTGTTGGCCGACGTCCGTTCGCGACATCCCGAGTTGCTCGACTTACGTGTTGTGGAGATTGATCCGTCCAATTGGATCGATCGCGACTGCGAGAGTCACGGCCTATGGCAGCGCGTATGCATCGACGCACCTTTTGAACGCGACGCGTTGTGGCATCTACCTCTGCGCATGCCACTCGATGGCAGTCACACGCGCTGGATGCAGGCCGACCTCGATCTGCGTTGGCTGGATCAGGTTGCGGAAGCACAGGATCTGGGTGATGCGGGCAACCTCCTGATATCGCATAGCGCGGGCTCCATCCTCGCGGGGTCGGGCGAAGGCATCTATGCTGGAACTAGCCATCCTCCAATCACTCCCACGGAGGACGGAAGAGTCGTAGGCAAGTATCGCCCAAGGGTTCTTCCGGAGGAGCAGCGCGTCGACCCGACCGCCCCCGCCACCTTCCGGCTTTCCTCGACGCGAACGATCGGTGACTACCCTCTTCACGTCGCAGCCGGGTCCACGCTTGACAGCAAATTGGTACTTTGGCTGCCAGCGAGTTTGCTGATCCTGTTGATGCTCATCAGTGGCGCGGTTTGGTGGGCAACATTGCGGTTACTCGCGCGCAACTACCTTCAGCAGAAGGCTTTCGCCGGGGAACTGCAGCAGCACAGTGACGCGCTGCGCCAAGCTCAGGAAATTGCGCAGATCGGCGGATGGAGTATCAGCGGTCGGCCACATCGATGGCAGGGCTCACGGGAACTTGCGGCGCTACTTGGATTTGCAGAGGAAGTCCCTCCCGAGGCGCTGAGCGACCTGCTGGCCGCGGACGATATCGTCCATCTCCGAAAGTACCTTACCCGGCCCTCGATACGCCGCGGCGAATTGGACACCGAGGTGCGCATTCACCGCAAACTGGGCGAACCCAGTGTCGTGCGTGTTCGCGGATCTCTGCAACGCGAGGGCAACCGCTTCGCCCTTCGCGGTACAGCGCAGGACGTGACTGACAGCGTGCGGGTCCTGGAGCGCCTGCGTGATACGGAGTCGCGCTACCGGTTTCTTTTTGCGAACAACCCGATGCCACTGTGGATTGTCGCCGCAGATGATCTACGTTTCCTCGAAGTGAACGGCGCTGCCACCGCTCACTATCAGCGTAAGGAAGTCGATTTTCGATCGACAGGTTTGTATTCGTTGTTGCCCGAGGCAGATCATGAACGATTGCGGCGCAGTCTTTCCAACGCGCAGCGCGATGAGCGATCCGCGGATCTGTGGCGACACCTGCGCGGCGACGGCACCATCCTGCACGTGCTGGTTTACTGCGTGCGCATGGACTACCAAGGCATACCTGCCTGGTTGATGCTGTGCATGGATATCAGCGATTGGATCCATTCCGAGCAGGAACGCTCGGTGAGTGAGCAGCGATTTCAGCTCGTTGCCCAGGCAACCAGCGATGCGGTCTGGGACCTGGACCTGGCCTCCCATCGTCTATGGTGGAGTGATTCGTTTTACGAGACATTCGGCTTTGCGCGCGAGGAGGTCGGTGACGAGGTTGTGTTCTGGCTCGACCGTATCCATCCCGATGATCGGCCGAGAGTCGAAACCTCATTTGCCGACTTCTGCAACGGGGAAATGGATCGTTGGCAGGAGAGCTATCGCTTTCGGGATCAGACGGGTCGCTACGTCGACGTGAACGACCAAGGCAAGTCAATCCGCAGCGACTCGGGACAGGTGGTTCGCGTCGTTGGAGGTATGATCGATGTCAGCGAACGACATCGTTACCAGCGCGAACTGGCATGGCAGGCAAGCCACGATGCACTGACCGGCCTTCCGAACCGCATCGCTGTCACCCAAAAGATCGCTTCGGCTATCCAACGCGCCGAACGCGACAGTTCGCAAGTATGCGTCCTGTTGATCGACCTGGACCACTTCAAACTGATCAACGACAGCCTCGGCCACGCCATCGGCGATGAGGTTCTCAAGGTGGTTGCCTTGCGGTTGAGCACACTGTTCTCGGGCGATGCGCACGTGGGAAGGTTCGGCGGCGACGAATTTGTCGCGGTTATCCCACACGGAATCGACCGAGCCGCACGCCAACAGCTATTGCACCTGATTGCAGAACCGATCGAGCTGACCGGGGGACTCAGATACGTGACCCCCAGCATTGGCATGGCCTGCTATCCGCAACATGGTGCGGATGCCGATCTCCTGCTGAAACACGCGGATCTTGCGATGTATCGGGCAAAGCAGGATGGACGCAATACCTGCGTCGAATATGACTTCAGCCTGGAAACCGACGTAGACGACCGCTTGGATGTGGTCTCGAGGCTTCGGCGTGCCTTGGATGATGGCGAATTCGTACTGCACTTCCAGCCTCAGTTCACGGCCGACTCGCGTCAGCTCACAGGCATTGAAGCACTGGTGCGCTGGCGTCACCCCGAGAAAGGTCTACTGCCGCCTTCGCAGTTCATTCCAATATGCGAAGAGAGCGGTCTGATCATCCCGCTTGGACGTTGGGTACTGCGCGAAGCCTGTAAACATCATGCTCGTTTGCAAAACCTCGGACGCAGCGATCTGTCGATTGCGGTGAATGTCTCCGCCGCGCAGTTCCTGCGCGGAGAACTTCTCGAGGATCTTCGTGCACTCAAGATTGAGTACGCCCTGCCAGCAGGCGCCATCGAACTCGAACTCACCGAAAGCGTGGTGATGGAAAGCCCGGAAGTCGTCATTGCGGTCATGCAGGAACTTCGCGAGCTGGGCGTCTCGATGTCTTTGGACGACTTCGGAACGGGATACTCCAGCCTTGCTTATCTGAAGCGTCTTCCGCTGGACCGTCTCAAGATTGATCGCGCCTTTGTGCGTGATCTGCCCCAGGATGAAGACGATGCGGCGATTTGCACTTCAGTGATCGCGCTGGCGTCCGCACTTGGATTGCGCGTGGTGGCCGAGGGCGTTGAAATGCCGGAGCAGCTCGATTGGCTCTCCGATCACGGCTGTGACGAAGTCCAGGGTTTCCTGCTCGCCCATCCTCTGCCATTCGAAGAGTGGCTGGCTTCCTTGGGTTTCAGCCCGGCGTAAGAACATTTCCAAGCGGCCTGCACGGCTACAATGCGTCCATGGACGTTTCTCATCTGCTGGACGCGTTGAATCCAGCGCAACGCGCTGCGGTCACTACCGGCGCACCCTACACCCTGGTTCTGGCGGGCGCAGGCTCGGGCAAGACGCGCGTGCTGGTGCACCGGATCGGCTGGCTTACCGAAGTCGAAGGCGTTCGACCGCACTCCCTGCTGGCGGTCACCTTCACCAACAAGGCGGCCAGCGAAATGCGCCAGCGCATCCAGCAGATGCGCCCCGATGGCAGTCGCGGCATGTGGATCGGCACCTTCCACAGCATCGCGCATCGACTACTGCGACTGCACTGGCATGAGGCGCGGCTGCCGGAGGCGTTTCAGGTACTCGACAGCGACGACCAGATCCGCCTGCTGAAGCGCATCACCACCGAACTCGGGCTGGATGAAAAGCGCTGGCCTGCCCGCCAGTCGGCGTGGTTCATCAATGCCGCGAAGGACGAGGGCAAACGCGCGAAACACATTGTTGGCGGCGACCCGTCGACCGACACGCTGATCCGCATCTACGAGGCCTACCAGCGCACCTGCGAACGGGCTGGGCTGGTCGATTTTGCGGAGCTGCTGCTGCGCGCGCATGAACTCTGGTTGCAGCAACCGGCGTTGCTGCACCACTACCAGCAGCGCTTCACCCATTTGCTGGTGGATGAATTCCAGGACACCAACAGCGTTCAGTACGCCTTCGTGCGCGTGCTGGCCGGCAACAGCGGGAAGGTGTTCGTGGTGGGCGACGATGACCAGTCGATCTATGGCTGGCGTGGCGCCAAGGTGGAGAACGTGCAGCAGTTCCTGCGTGATTTCGATGGCGCCATTTCACTAAAGCTGGAGCAGAACTATCGCTCCACCGGCAACATCCTGACCGCCGCCAATGCAGTCATCGCTCACAACCCGGGACGTCTTGGCAAAACCCTGTGGACAGCCGATCCCGAGGGCGAGCCGATCGAACTGTACGCCGCCTACAACGAGATCGACGAAGCGCGCTTTGTGGTCGAGCGTATCCAGCGTTTCATCCATGATGGCGCTTCGGCACAGGATTGCGCCGTGCTGTACCGCTCCAATGCGCAGTCGCGGGCACTTGAAGAAGCGCTGATCGCCGCGCAGGTGAAATACCGTGTATACGGCGGTCTGCGTTTTTTCGAGCGCGCCGAGATCAAGGACACCCTCGCCTATCTCCGCTTGCTGGCCAACCGCGATGACGACACCGCGTTCGAACGTGCGGTCAACACGCCGCCGCGCGGTATCGGGCAGCGCAGTGTCGAACTGGTGCGCACGCACGCGCAGAAGCACGACCAGTCGCTGTGGGAAAGTGCCCTGAGCCTGCTGCACGACCCTGCCCTGTCAGGGCGCGCCAAGTCCGCCTTGTTGGGCTTCATCGAACTGATCGAGGAGCTGGCGCGCGAGGTCAGCAGCAACACCCTGGCAAGGCAGATCGACTACACGCTGAAACGGTCGGGGCTCTACGACCACTACGCGGAAGCCTCGCGTGGAACGCTGGACGCACGTACCGACAACCTCGACGAACTGGTGACCGTGGCCAGTCGGTTCATCCAGATCGAGGTGGAAGAAGGCGCCAATGCCTTGCCGGAACTGGTCGGCTTTCTTGCCTATGCCGCACTGGAAGCCGGTGAGGCGCAGGCACAGGCGGGCGAGGATTGCGTGCAACTGATGACCCTGCACTCGGCCAAGGGCCTGGAGTTTCCACTGGTCTGCATGGTCGGTGTCGAAGAAGGTCTGTTCCCGGGGCAGAAATCCATCGAAGACACCGCACGACTGGAAGAGGAACGTCGCCTCGCGTATGTCGGCATCACCCGCGCGCGTCAACAACTGGTCCTGACCTACGCCGAAACCCGACGTATCCACGGCATGGACACCTGGGGCGCACCGTCTCGGTTTCTGCGCGAGATCCCCGGTGAAGTGCTGCGCGAAGTGCGCCCGCGCGTGCAGGTGAGTCGTCCTGCCCTGTCGTCACGCTCACCCTCGGTCTTGTTTTCCGACACGATTCCGGGTGGACTGAAACTGGGCTCGTCGGTTCGACACGGCAGCTTCGGCGATGGCGTCATCGTCGATGTCGAAGGCAGTGGTCTGCACGCCCGCGTGCAGGTGCAGTTCGAGTCGGCGGGCAGCAAGTGGCTGGTACTGGCCTACGCAAAACTTGAAATCCTTAACTGAGGCATTATTGGTTTCACCCACGTCAATGGCCTGTCGCCGTTCATAGCTTGGAGTGTCGTTGTGGAGATCGCGTTACTCGCCGGTCTGATCCTGTTGAATGGACTGTTTGCGATGTCGGAAATCGCCTTGGTGACGGCCCGCCGCGGTCGCTTGCAGGCGCGCGCTGAAGCGGGTGATGCGGGTGCTATCGCGGCATTGAAGCTGGGCGAAAATCCAACCCAATTCATGTCCACGGTGCAGATCGGCATCACCTCGATCGGCCTGCTCAGCGGTATTGCTGGCGAGGCGGCCCTGGCCGACCCGTTCGCCACGTATTTGATGGCCTGGGGCATGACGAATGAGGCGGCGCATTACCTTGCGATGACCGTCGTGATTGCCTCCGTGACGTATTTTTCCATCGTGGTTGGCGAGTTGGTGCCGAAACGCTTTGGTCAGGCACACCCGGACAGCGTCGCACGCCGCGTAGCCATTCCGATGGCGCTGCTGGCCAGAGCGACCCGTCCCTTCGTCTGGCTGTTGTCGCATTCCACACAGATTTTGCTGCGCCTGCTTGGCGTTCATCAGGAAGGCGCCGGTGCAATGACCAGCGAGGACATCCAGGCGGTGCTGAAGGAAGGCAGCGAATCGGGCGTCATCGAGCAGCACGAACACACCATGATGCGCAACGTCATCCGCCTGGACGAACGTCGCGCCGCCTCGCTGATGGTGCCGCGCGGCGATGTCAGCTGGATCGATCTGGACGACGCCGCCGAGCAGATTCGCAGCGGGCTAGCCCAGGGCACCCATCATCGAATGCCAGTCGCGCGCGGCTCGCTGGATCAGGTTCTCGGCATCATCGAAACCCGCATCGTTCTGGCCCAGGTGCTCAACGATCAGCCGCTCGACATCGAAGGCCAACTGAAGCCGCCCTTGTTCGTTCCAGAAGGCATGAACGGGATGGAAGTGCTCGACAAGCTTCGACGCTCCAGTGCGCCCATGGCCTTCGTCACCGACGAGTATGGCGACGTGATGGGGATCATCACCCAGCACGATCTGCTGGAAGCCATCGCCGGTGAGTTTCTGTCGGTGGAGGAAGACGACGCGTGGGCGATTCAACGCGAGGATGGATCCTGGCTGCTGGATGGCCTCACACCCTTGCCCATCCTGATCGACACCCTGGCGCTGGGACCGCTGCCGGCCGAAGTCGAGGAGCACTACCACACCTTGAACGGCGTGTTTCTGACCTTGCTGGGCCGTCTGCCGCACACCACCGACTGCATCACCTTGCAGGACTGGCAACTGGAAGTGGTCGACATGGACGGACACCGGATCGACAAGGTGCTCGCCAGCAAGCGCATCACGTCTGTCGAAATGGACTGAACAGCCCGCGCCTCGCTTGCTAGACTGCGCGCGCTTCAGGTGTACGGGAAGCCGGTGAGAATCCGGCGCTGCCCCCGCAACGGTAAGCAGGCGTAATCGGCCACTCAGCCACTGGGTCACACCGGGAAGGCGGCTCGATATCGACCGGGCACAGCCCCGTCACCCTGCAAGCCCGGAGACCGGCCTGAGGTACAGCCTGCCGCGTTCCATTCGCATGCGGCGCGCTGTCACGACGCACTGGCGGCGGGCCATGCGGGCGTTCGCCGCTGCGGCAACGCCTGCGTCTCGCCCTGTGTTCCTGCGGGTGAGCAATCAGGAGCGTTTCATGAACTTTGCACCGACGTCCCGGCACTGGCTGGGCCTTTCCATCGCCTTGGCGATTTCCTCTCCGAGCACGGCGGCGACGCGCCAACCGACCGTAGTCGTGACCGCAACCCGCCAAGCCGAGCCCATCGACGCCAGTCTGGCAGGCGTCAGCGTGATTACCCGCGAAGAAATCGACCAAGCGGTCACGCGCGATCTGGTCGACCTGCTCCGCTTGCAGACCGGTATCGATATCGTGCGCAGTGGCGGGCTCGGTCAGCAGACCAGTCTGTTCATGCGCGGCAGCAATTCGAACCACGTGCTGGTGCTGATCGACGGCGTGCGCATCGCCTCGGCCAACACGGGTGGCTACGCCTGGGAAAACCTGCCGCTCGGCCAGATCGAACGGATCGAAATCGTACGGGGTCCGCGTGCCGCGCAATGGGGCTCCGATGCGATCGGCGGGGTGATCCAGATTTTCACCCGTCGCGGCGAAAGCCTTGATGGCGCGGTACTGGCAGGCGGGCATCAAACCCTGGGAGGCGAGGCGGGCTGGGGTCATCGTCAGCAAGGACATGGCTTTGGCCTGCGGGTGGGCTATCTGGACAGCGAGGGCTTCAACGCCCAGAACCCGAGTGGCTTCGGCTTCGATCCCGATGACGACGGCAGCCTGTTGCGCAACCTGAGTGGCTGGGGTGAATGGACCCTGGGCGAGCAGCGTGCCAGCGCCAGCCTGTTGGCCACCGACAATGTCATCGAATTCGATCAGGGCGTCTCGTCGATCCAGCACCATGCCGCCAGTCTGGCGCTGGAGGGCGAACTGGGAACGCAGTGGTCACATGACCTGCGTCTTGCCCATGCACGCGAATCGCTCGACACGCCCGCGTTCTTCAACACCTTTGAAACCCGCCGTGAGCAAGCCGATTGGGTCCACCGACTGCAACGCAACGGACAGCAATGGCAGTTCGGACTCGCGTGGATGCACGAAAGCGGCGAACTGCTGGACACGTTCTCCGCTAGCCCGACCTATGACCAGACCCGCAGCAACCGGGCGGCTTTCCTGCACTGGAGCACCGACCTGGGCGCACACCAGGTGGCCGTTTCGGCGCGACTGGATGACAACAGCGCGTTCGGCAGCGAATTCACCGCCCAGTTCGCGTGGGGTTGGCAGCTTGCCGACCACTGGAAGCTGTCCGGCAACTTCGGCCAGGGCTTCCGTGCGCCGAACTTCAACGAGCTCTACGCACCCGGCTTTGGTGGCTACTACGCGGGCAATCCGTTGTTGAATGCCGAGACCTCCGAGGCCACCGAGTTCGCCCTGCAGTGGCAGCCCGACGGCAACCGGCACGCCGAATTGCGGGTCTATCGCAACGACATTGATGACCTGATCGCCTACGCCGGTGGTGCCACCTTCCAGGCGATCAACATCCAGCGCGCGCGCATCGACGGTGCCGAGTTGAGCTACGGACAATCCCTAGGCGAGTGGAGCCTGGATGCGAATGCCACCTGGCAGGATCCGCGCAACGTGGATTCCGATACCCGTCTGTTGCGCCGCCCCGCGCGCAAGGCGACGCTGCAACTCCACCGTGTGTTCAACGACATCCGGATCGGCGTCGAGGCGGTCGGCGTCTCCGAGCGCCCGGATTTTGGCGCGAAACTAGGCGGTTACGGCCTGCTCAACCTGGTCTCGCAATGGCAACTGGCACCGGCATGGCAACTCGAAGCCCGCCTGAACAATGTGCTGGATCGGGATTACACGGAGGTCAGTGGATTCAACACCGACGATGCCAATGGCTGGCTGATGCTGCGCTGGGCAGGCGACGGAAAGTGACGCGGTCGGCGGGCCGACAAGCGAACTCCTGATTTGCCTGATGCATCAGCGACGGTCTCCCCCGGCGAGCGAGTTGCCGGGGAGAGGCGAAGAACGCTGCGACGGATTCGGGCCTAATGGCGGTGCACTCTAGGAGTCTGTCGGACTTGCAAGGGAATCGGCTGCAAATCCGTCTGGACGATCCATTTTTTGCCGCTTCCTTGGGCAATAGTTCAACTATTGCCCTGCGAAACCGGCAAAAACTGGCCTCGCCCAGCCGAATTTTCGCTTCGACTCTTCAAGTCCGACAGGCTCCTAGCGGGCATGAAAAGTCATGCGCGCGGACTAAAAGGATGTTCTAACAGGATGTTGAGAGGGCTTTCCTGCCATCTCAACTCGCCTTGTCGCGGTACACGCCCGCGACAGGCTCCGAAGATCAAGCACCTGGCGTGCTTGATCTTTGTGCAAGCCATCCGTGGCTTGCCTTCGCAGGGTGTTTTCAACACCCTGCTCAAGGCCATCGACCGCATGTCTCCTCAGACCGTGGACACGGTGCAGGCAACGCGTTGTGGCAGCGATATTGCTTGCAATCGACTTGCAAGGCATCGTTGGCACCCGGCATGACGGCTTTACGTTCTGTTTCCAGAGCGTGTTGCAGCGGCTTGCTTGCAACGTGCAATGGGTTTCAATAGTCGTTAACCCTTGCTGATGTGATGTCGCAGGCATCAACAAAAGCGTCACCGGAGGCAGCGGAATGACCCCTTTCATGCTGATAGAATCGTGACGATGATCACAGGAAATTCGCCATGCGGAGTCGAGTGGGCAGCATGAACACCGAGTCATCCGGCACGCCACCGCGTCTGGCGCAGCGACCCTTGCCACGCCGTGTTCGCGCCCTGCTGGAGGGCGTGCTGAAATTCGCCTCCGATGAGGTCGAACGCGGCATGCGCGCCACCTTGGATGAGTTCGAACAGCAATTGTTCAAGCTGGCGGAGCAGGCACGAAATTCGGCTACCCAAGCATCCTGTTTCGAAGCATTGCGCGAGATCAAGCGCGGACGATCAGACCTGACGCCGCGCTTTCTGATTGCCCTGGAAGCGATACTCGCCAGTATCCGAGATGCCGCGCCAGAGCCCGATCCGAATGAGCAGCGCGGTAGTTTCGGCGAACTGTCGCTGGTGGCTGACATCGAGTTGGAAGAAAACATCGTTCTCAACGAAATTTCTTCCCGCGCCGAGATTCGTCACAGCCTTCCCCTGTTCCTGCTGGGGCAACGATTCGGCGTCATCGCCGGCAAACCGGCGTTCGAGAGCGAACGACTTCCCATTGGACCGCAGTTGCTTTGTCGTTGCTTGCGTAAGGCGGTCCACTCGCTGGATCTGAACATCGAGTATCGCCTGTTGTTGTTCCGCCAGTTCGATCGACAGGTGATGCAGCTGATTGGCTCGTTGTACGAGGCGGTCAACAGCTATTTGGCGCGTGAAAAGGTGCTGCCGCACCTCAGTGCGGTGCCCAATCGCGCGCGCCCGACAACCTCTGCGGTGGTCAGTCAACCCAAGATGCCAGCGCAGGCACCTCCGTCGGGCGAGACGACCGCACCACGCGGCAAATCTGCGCCAACAGGCGGATTCAACCCGGAAACCGTTCCGCATATCCCTCATGTTCCGCAAGGCGGCTGGGGAGCGCCACCTGGCGCGGCGACGGGTGCCGGCATGCCGCAAGGCGCGGTGCCAAGCGGTACCTTCGAAGTTCCCCAGGTTCCGCCCGGCGTTGCCTCGCCATTCGCCGGCATGAACCCCGGCCCTGCGCTGGGTCAGCCCATGCCGCCCGCCGGCACGGCGGCCACTGCATCGAGTACCAATGCCGCCAAACCCTTCACCGCCTGGCCGGGCACCACGCATCCAGAACCTCTGGAGATGGATGGCGGCGGCAATGACGGTCAGATGTTTGATGTCTTGCGCCAGTTGTTGGCAGGGCGGCGAGCCTTGCTCGGCAAGCTGTCCGGAAATACCGCAACGCCACCGGCCAATGCCTACACCGCGAGTCGCGACGACGTGCAGGCCGTGCTGTCCCTGATGCAGGGCCGTGAGCCACCCCGAATGCAGGTGGATGGCCGCCCGGTGATGCGCAGCATCGCTCACGTGAAGCAGGATATGCTGGCGCAATTGCGGCAGGTCACACCGCCAGGCCAGTCGCCGGCACTGTCGCCCGAGCACAACGACATCGTTGAACTGCTGAGTCTGCTGTTCGAGAACATCAGCCGTGAGTTCGCACCGACCAGTCCCGCCGCCCAGTTGCTCGCCAAACTGCAGGTGCCGATGTTGCGGGTTGCCCTGTCCGACAAGGGCTTTTTCACCCGTCGTCAGCACCCGGCCCGACTGATGCTCAATGCGGTGGCGGAGACTGGCGCCACCTGGTTGCGCGATGGCGAAGATCTCGATCAAGGACTGCTCGACAAATTGAATATCGTGGTGGACAAGGTCACCCACGAATTCAACGATGACCCGGCCATCTTTGAGAGTACGGTCGGCGATCTCGAACAGCAGATGCAGACCCAGGCGCGCAAGGCCGAAGTCGCGGAACGCCGCCACGTCGAAGCCGCACGCGGCAAGGAAAAGCTGGCCCTTGCGAGACAGGGTGCGGAGGCAGCTGTCGCGGCGCGACTCAGCGGGCAGAACGTGCCGAAATTCGTCAGCGCGCTGCTCAATCAGGCATGGACAGATGTTCTCGCCCTGTCGCTGCTACGTGGCGGTGAAGAATCGCCGGTCTACCAGCGTCAGATCGAAATCGTCGATCAGCTGATCCGCATCTCGACGGGGCAGGCGCGATTGGCTGGCGCGGAACTGTCTGGCCTGCGCGAAGACGTCGAACATGCGCTTGTCAAGGTGGGGTATCACGAGAACGACGCCACGGCGCTGGTCGCCCGCCTGCTGGCAGGCCCGGACGACATCAGTACGGATGAGGCTTCGACGCGAACCGAATTGGCGCTGAAGCTCAAGTCGCGAACCCGTCTGGGCACGACAGGCGAAACGCATCACATCGAACCGAAGCCCGTGCTCAGCGCGGACGAACAAGCCCAGTACGACCGTATCCGCCATCTGCCTTTCGGCACCTGGTTCGAATTCCACGAAGATCACGGTCTGCCTGTGCGCCGCCGCATGTCCTGGTTCAGCACGGTCACCAACAACGCCTTGTTCGTCAATCATCGCGGCCAACGCGCCGGCGAGTACGACATGGCCCATCTGGCTCGCTTGCTGCTCAGCGGCAAGGCGAGCATCGTCATGGCCGAACAAGGCACCATGATTGATCGCGCTTGGCAATCCATCATGGGCGCACTCAAATCCTTCTCGGGTAAACCGACAACCGAGGGAGCCAGCCCATGAGCGAACATCGGCGTGCCAAGCGCAAGCGCGCGCAAGAGAACATCGACGTCATCGACACCATGACCGAGCAGGCGGTTGGCCGGATCGGCAATCTGTCCGAGAACGGCATGATGATGCAGGCTGCCGCGCCCCTGACCGAGGACGCCCTGTATCAGTTGCGCTTTACCCTCGGCGGCCACGGCATGCCCTCACGGGTGATGGAAGTCGGCGCCCACCAACTGTGGTCGGAAACTACCCATGTGCCGGGGCAGTTCTGGTGCGGATTCCGTTTCATCGACATCGCGCCTGCCGATGCGGATCATCTGATCCGCTGGGTTGAACAACCGGGCGGCCAGTTTGATTGAAGCGGCGGTGACCGCCACTCAACAATCCGACAACCAGCAAATCCTTGCGTCAAACGCCGTGACGAGCGACCCGTCGCGCTATCGCATGCGAATGGCCTCTCCGGTTGAACCCCTGAAATCGATGACCGCCTTGACGCCCTCCTCGCGCAAGCGGCGGTGCCTGCCACGTTGCATGCTGTGGCTCGGCGCCTGCGCGCTGACCGCCTGCGCACCGCCACCGCCCCGTTTTCAGGCCGACGCACTGGTGTTCGGCAGCCCCGCCCACTTCATCTGGCACGCCGATTCATCGGCGCAGTCCGATGCGGCACTGGCGGACATCCTGCAACACCTCGGACGGCGCGAGCGCGACTGGAGTCTGTGGCAAGCCAGCACGCTGACCGCGGCCAATGTGGCCTGCGCCAGCGGCGAGTGGTTTGACTGGCCCGACGCGCTGCAAGCGGTCTACCAGCCCTCGCTGGCGCTCTGGAAACGCAGTGAGGGCCTATTCAACCCCGCTGCCGGAAAAATCATCGCAAGCTGGCATCTCGGCCACACCGCGGATTCGTCTTCCAGCCAGGCATGGCATGCACCCAGCGCTGCCGCGTTGTCGGCCTGGCAGGCCGATCCCGCCGGAATGGACGACATCGTGTTCCAAGGCCGTCGAGCCCGTTGTCTGCATCCGGCTTTGCAATGGGATTTCAATGCCATTGCCGAAGGTGCGGCCGCACAAGAAGTCGCCGAACGGTTGCACCAGCGTGGCATCCGGGACGCCCTGATCACCCTAGGCGGAGACGTATTGGCGCTGGGTACGGCCGAACAACGCCCGTGGCGCGCCGCGATTCGCCATCCGGATGGCGGTGTGGCGGCGTGGATCGAACTGAGCGATGGAGAGGCCTTGTTCACGTCAGGTACCTACGCGCGCCATGCGGAGGATGCGCAAGGCCAGCAGTGGTCGCACGTCATCGATCCGCGCAGCGGCGAAGCCGTTCGCGGACAGCGCGCGGTCAGCGTGTTGCACCCCGATCCACTGCTCGCCGACGCCGCCGCGACCGCCTTGCTGGCCGCCAAGGACGATGAAGTGCAACGCATCGCGCGACAACTGGGCGTGCATTGCCTGTTACGCAGGGATAGCCAGGGCGACTGGTGGATCGCCGAGGCCATGCAACCACGTCTGCACTGGTCATCGACGCCGGAACGTCTCCACGTAATGGCGCTGGGCTCATCCTGTGGGCAAAAGAAAAGCGCGCACCCCTAGGAGTGCGCGCCTTTTGTGTCAAACAGTGAATCAGTAGGTGAACAGGTCAGCCGAGGCGGACAAGGTGAACAGCAAGGTCCCATCACGAGCAACGTTATCGTTGTCGTCCGTATCGGAGTAGCCCAGGTAGGCCGTGACCGGACCAAAGGCGCGCGATACGCCGATCTGCGCATGATTGAAGTCGACGAAATCGGACGACGAGTAGTTGGTGTGCGTGGCTTCCAGATCCAGCGAGAAATCCGCCGGCAGCGCGAAGCTGTGCTTGCCCTTTACGCGGTAGGCACTGCCACCCAGTGCGTCGTCATCGGCGAAGAAGGCCAGTACCTCGGTACCGAACGGGAACGTGACCGAACTGGTCAGTTCGGTGTAGTTGTAATCCGAAGCGCCATTGTAGGTATAGCGCGCAAAACCCAGTGCGAACGCCCAATCACCCTCGGCCTCCCAGCCGTAACCACCGTAGTAGTCAACCTCCGAGTCCGCCGGATCGCCTTCACCAAAATCCACGTTGGAGAACCACGTACCGAGGTAGAAACCGCTATCGCCAGACCAGTCCAGCGCGGCCTGGAATGCCCCGTCGCCCTGGGTCTGGCTCGCGCCATCGAACAGATAGTCCGATGCCACCGTCACTGTACCGGAAACACTACCTGCAAACGCCAAGGGCGAAGCCAAAGCGAGAACCACTGAAAGAGCAAGCTTACGCATGAACTGAACCTCCAAAATTAGGGGGGCGACCACCATTCGACTCGCGCGCGATGGCAGATAGGCATCCGCTTTGGTCGCGTCCCGCCGCGTCAGCGGCACAAGAAGCAAGTCGTGGAGACTGTTTACCAATTTTTTACGCAACTTGCACGTTTAGGCATATGACCTTCCGTGCAGTGCAGCAAATTTCGCCCGCCCCGCCGCAGCGCTGATGTGGCGCGGTTATCCTGTCGGCACCCTAAGCAATCCATGGTTGCCCCGTGCCTCTCCTCGACACCCCCGCCGCCGCCCTGTACCCGGCGCATCTCGCTGTCCTGATGCAACGTGCCGATGAAGCCCTGCGTCGGGCGGGCAAGGCGCATCTGCTGATTCCTTCCGGGGTCACCAAGTACCAGTTTCTGGATGACCGTCCCTACCCGTTCCAGGTCAACCCGCACTTCAAGGCCTGGCTGCCTCTCACCGACTATCCGGACTGCTGGCTGGTCATCACGCCGGGGCAGAAGCCGCACCTGATCTATCTGCTGGCGGACGACTTCTGGCACCTTCCGCCCCGGGCGCCGGAAGGCTACTGGACCGCGCACTGGCAGATCTCGCTGATTCGCACACCCGAGGAAGCGCGTCCTCTGCTGCCGCCGCCTGCCGACTGCGCCATCGTGGGCGAAGCGGACGCGGCATTGCCCGGCTACGTGCCGGACAACGCGGCGGCCGTGGTGGACTTTCTGCATTTCCACCGCGCCTACAAGACTCCCTACGAACTCAGTCTGCTGCGCACGGCCAGCGCCTGCGCCGTACGCGGCCATCGCGCCGCCGAAGCGAGTTTCCGTGCCGGCGGTTCCGAGCTGGACATCCACCGCGCCTATCTGGCGGCGACCGGCCACAGCGATCTCGACCTGCCTTACACCAATATCGTCTGCCTCAACGAGCATTGCGCCACGCTGCACTACCAGTACCAAAGTCCGCAGAAGCCCGAATCGGCTCGCTCGATGCTGATCGACGCCGGTGCCAGTGCTGCCGGGTATGCCGCTGACATCACCCGCACCTACGGCAACGAGGACGCGCTGTTCAGCGCCCTGCTGCGCGGTGTCGACGAGGCGCAACGCGCCTTGGTCGACCGGGTTCGCGAGGGCGTCGACTATCGCGATCTGCATGTCGAGTGTCACCATCGCCTGGCCGATGTACTGATCGATTTCGGCGTTCTGAAAGGCAGTGCCGAAGCCGCCGTGGCCGAAGGCATCAGTGCCACGTTCTTTCCACATGGACTCGGCCATCTGCTCGGCCTGCAGGTCCATGACGTGGCCGGATTTGCCGCAGGAGATGCGGGTGGACGGATCGAACGACCGGAGGGACATCCCTTCCTGCGCCTGACCCGGACTCTGGGTGCCGGCATGGTCGTGACCATCGAGCCGGGCATTTACTTCATCGAAAGTCTGCTCACGCCGCTGCGTAGCCGTCTGCCGGAAGAGCGCCTCAACTGGTCACTGATCGAACATCTGAAACCCTTCGGTGGCATCCGGATCGAAGACGACGTGGTGTGTACGCCCGGCGTGCCGGAGAACCTCACCCGCGATGCGTTTGCGGCGGCGTGAACGTCGCCCTGCTCGCTGCGCTCGAAGAGCTCAGCACGCCCGCGCTCTGCGTCGACGGCGATGCGCGGGTCAGCTATGTCAACGCGGCAGCGGCAAGCTGGCTGGGTGCATCCCGACGACGCCTGATCGGACGAGATCTTGCCCTGCTGGATGGCGCGGATGGCGCACTGACGGCCGCCGTATTGCAACTGTTGCGACGTCCGGGCTCCTTGCGCTGTCGGCATATCCGGCTGCTCTGTGACGCCGGCGAACGCTTCGCCGAGGTCTATGCCAGTCCGCTCGACGCACATGCCGGGCTGCTGCTGGAGTTCCACCCGACGGACGAATTCCCCGGCAGCGATCCGGCCACCGCGATGCCCGCCGCCCTGAGTGCGGCGCTCAAAGGCCTGGCACACGAGGTAAAGAATCCTCTGGCCGGGCTGAAAGGCGCGGCACAGTTGCTGGAGCGTCGCATCGAGGACATCGATGCACGTCGCTATATCGACGTCATCCTCAACGAATCCGCGCGGCTGGCCGATCTGGTCGAACGCTTGCTCAATCCCTCGCCCCTGCGCGAACCGGTCGCGACCAACGTGCATGAAGTGCTGGAACGGGTCCGGTTGCTCGCCGAAGCGGAAGCCGGTTGGTCGGTGCAGATGCTGCGCGACTACGATCCCAGCCTCCCCGAGTTGCCCGCCGATCCCGACCGCCTGACCCAGGCACTGTGGAACCTGGTACGCAACGCGCTGGAATCCGGTGCCAGCGAAGTTCGTCTGCGCTCGCGCGCCGAACATGGCGTGTTGATTGCGGAAAAGCGCCTGCGCCTGGCAATCCGCCTTGAGGTCGAGGACAACGGCCGTGGCGTTCCCGACGAACTCGCAGAACGCATCTTTCTGCCCCTGGTTTCCGGACGAGTTCAGGGAACCGGCTTGGGTTTGCCACTGGCGCAGCAGGTGGCGCGCGAGCATGGCGGCTCCCTGAGTTATCGTTCGCGCCCAGGGCACACCGTGTTTACCCTGCTGCTGCCCGTTCCCGAGGATGAGCACGATGCCCGCTGACGCCGCCCACACCCGGCCTGATCCCACGATCTGGGTCATCGACGACGATCGCTCCGTGCGCTTCGTGCTGGCGGAGGCGCTGCGCTCCGCAGGCTGGCAGGTGCGGGAGTTCGATGGACCGACACCCGCACTCACGGCGCTCGGCAAGGCGATACCGGACGCGGTGTTCACCGATGTCCGGATGCCCGACATGGATGGGCTCAAATTGCTCAACGTGCTGAAGGCCGACCATCCCGATCTACCGGTGGTGGTGATGAGTGCCTACACCGACGTGGCCAGCACGGCGGGTGCGTTTCGTGGCGGTGCGCACGACTTCCTCAGCAAACCGTTCGATATCGACACTGCCATCGCGATGGCACGGCGCGCCTTGCAGGAGGAAGACCCGGTCATTGCCGAAACCCCCGTTGAAACGACCGTGGAACCGGAGCTGGTTGGCGAGGCACCGGCGATGCGTGAACTGTTCCGGGCGATCGGCAAGCTCGCGCAAGCGCCGCTGTCGGTACTCATCATTGGCGAAACCGGCACCGGCAAGGAGTTGGTCGCGCGCGCACTGCATCGTCATTCGCCACGCGCCCATCAGCCTTTCGTTGCCCTGAACACCGCGGCCATCCCGGCGGAATTGCTGGAGTCCGAGTTATTCGGGCATGAACCCGGTGCCTTTACCGGTGCCGCCAAGCGCCAGTTGGGCCGCTTCGAACAAGCCAACGGCGGCACGCTGTTCCTCGACGAGATCGGCGACATGCCCGCCGCGCTGCAAACGCGGCTGCTGCGTGTGCTGGCCGAGGGCGAGTTCTTCCGCATCGGCGGCAGGGAGCTGATTCGCGTCGATGTGCGGGTCATCGCCGCCACCCATCAGGCACTGGATGCGCTGGTCGCAGAGGGGCGCTTCCGTGCCGACCTGCTGCATCGACTGGACGTGGTCCGCCTGAATCTGCCGCCACTGCGGCAGCGTCGCGAGGATGTTCCCGCCCTGGCGCAACGCTTTCTGGCAGATGCCGTCAGCAAGCTGGGCTGCGGCAACAAGCGCTTCGATCGCAGCACGCTGGATCGATTCCTGGCCTACGACTGGCCCGGCAATGTGCGTGAGCTGGAGAACCTGTGCTGGCGCGTTGCCGCACTGTCGCCGGGTGAGGTGATCATGCCCGCCGACCTTCCGGAGGCGCTGCGCGGCACGCCTAGCGCAACGCCTCCCGGCGACTGGGAGGACGCCTTGCGGCAGTGGGCGGAGCTGGCCTTGCGTGCCGAACAGCGCGAGCTTTACGCGCTGGCGCTGGAGAAATTCGAACAGGTGATGCTGGGGGCCGCATTGAGTGTTACCGGCGGGCATCGGCAACAGGCCGCGGAACGTCTGGGTCTGGGTCGCAACACCCTGACCCGCAAGCTGGGCTCCAGCCGTTCGCCCAAAGCGTCGGCAGACTGAATCGCGGCGCCGATCAGTGTCGACGCACCCCGTCGATGCGTATCCAGTCTTCGCGTTTGCTGACCCGAAGGTGGCTGAAGTAGGGCGCGTAACGCAGCAACAGTTCGTCTTCCTGGCCATCCAGAATGCCCGACAGGGCAATCCGTCCACCCGGCTCGGTACGCGCCGCCAGCACGTCGGCCAAGGCATCCAACGCATTGGCCAGAATATTGGCGAGCACGACGGGATAGCGCTGCGCCGGATCCTGTTCGGGCAGATAGACCGCCAGTTGGACCGCGTTGCGCTCGGCATTGTCGGCGGTGGCGACCAGGGCCTGCGGATCGTTGTCGATGCCATCTGCCGCGGCAGCACCGAGCTTCAGCGCCGCAATCGCCAGAATCCCCGAGCCGCAACCGAAGTCGAGCACCCGCTTTCCGGCGAGTTCACCGCGCGCGGCAAGCTCGTCCAGCCATTCCAGGCACAGTGCGGTCGTCGGGTGCGTACCGGAACCGAAGGCCAAACCCGGATCGAGCTTGACCACGACGATGTCGGCATCTCCGGGCGGCTCGATCGACGAGGGGTACACCCACAATCGCTGTCCAAAAGACATCGGCTCGTAACGGTCCATCCAGACCCGTTCCCAGTCCTGGTCCGCGATGTGCTCGAAGCTGATCGCCTCGGCGTCCAGCGCATCGACCTGGGACAGCACCGCCTCGCGCAGCACGGCCGGATCGGCGTCCGCCTCGAACAGGGCCTGCACGACGATGTCGTTCCACAGCGGCATCTCACCCACACCGGGCTCGAAGATCGCCTGTTCGTCCGGCGCATCCGCATGCGCGTCAGCCAGGGTCACCGACAACGCCCCCATCGCTTCGAGAACGTCCTCGACGGCGGGCTGCTGTGCCAGCGAGCAGCGCAGATTGGCTTGCAGAAATGCCATCAGCCCAGCCCGATACCTTTCTCGCGCGCATCGGCGAGTTTCTTTTCCAGGTAGTGGATATTCGCGCCACCGGCCTGAAATCCGGCATCGGCCATGATGCGCTGCTGCAGCGGGATGTTGGTCTTGATGCCATCGACGACCATTTCCGACAGCGCCACGCGCATGCGCGCGATGGCCTGTTCACGGGTGGCGCCATGCACGATCAGCTTGCCGATCATCGAGTCGTAATTCGGTGGCACGCGGTAGCCCGCGTAGATGTGCGTATCGACACGCACGCCAGGGCCACCGGGGGCGTGGAAATGCTTGATCAGGCCGGGTGACGGCACAAACGTTTCCGGATCTTCGGCATTGATGCGGCATTCGATGGCGTGGCCGCGCATCACGATGTCGTCCTGCTTGATCGACAACTTGTGCCCCGCCGCAATCAACAACTGCTCGCGGACCAGATCGACGCCCGTGACGCGTTCGGTTACCGGATGCTCGACCTGAATTCGCGTGTTCATTTCGATGAAGTAGAAACGCCCGTTCTCGAACAGGAACTCGAAGGTGCCCGCGCCGCGATAGCCGATGCGGATACAGGCTTCGACACAGACCTTGCCGATTTCCGCGCGCAGTTCCGGCGTGATGCCGGGCGCGGGTGCTTCTTCCACGACCTTCTGATGACGGCGCTGCATCGAGCAATCGCGCTCGCCGAGATGAATTGCCCCACCCTGTCCGTCAGCCAGGACCTGAATCTCGACATGGCGCGGGTTTTCCAGGAATTTCTCCATGTAGACCATGTCGTTGCTGAAGGCGGCCTTGGCTTCGGCCTTGGTGGTCGCGATGGCATTCACAAGCGCCGCCTCGGAGTGCACCACCCGCATGCCACGTCCGCCGCCACCGCCTGCCGCTTTGATGATCACCGGGAAGCCTATTTCGCGCGCGATGCGGATGTTCTCGGCCGGGTCGTCGCCCAATGGCCCACCCGAACCCGGCACGCAGGGCACGCCGGCTGCCTTCATTGCCTTGATGGCCTCCACCTTGTCGCCCATCAGGCGAATCGTGTCTGCCTTCGGGCCAATGAAGATGAAGCCCGAGCTTTCGACCCGATCCGCGAAATCCGCGTTCTCCGACAGAAAGCCATAGCCCGGATGGATCGCCTGCGCGTCCGTGACTTCGGCCGCCGCGATCAGCGCAGGCACGTTGAGATAGCTCTCCGCCGCGGGCGCTGGCCCGATGCAGACCGACTCATCGGCCATGGCGACGTGTTTCAGATTGCGATCCACGGTCGAGTGCACGGCGACCGTCTTGATGCCCAGCGCATGACAGGCACGCAGGATGCGCAGGGCGATCTCGCCGCGGTTGGCGATGACGACTTTGTCTAGCATGGTTTACCTCGAAGGCTCGAATCGGGGCGGCGCGCGTTGCTCGGCACCGCAGCCCGGGATCAGGCGATGACGAACATCGGTTCGTCGAACTCGACCGGGCGACCACTGCTGACCAGTACGGCCTGCACCGTTCCGGCCACATCGGCCTCGATGGGATTGAACATCTTCATGGCTTCGATGATGCCGAGCGTCTCGCCGACCTTGACGGCCTGTCCGACCTTGACGAAGGGCGGCGCGTCGGGGTTCGGTGACGCATAGAAGGTACCGACCATCGGCGAACGCACCACATGGCCGTCCGGCAAGTCGCGTCCCGCCTTGGGCGCCGCGTCGGGCGCAGACACGCTGGCGACCGCGGTCGGTGCCACAGCGGGAGCGGCGACGGCGATGGGTGCGGCCTGCACGGGCAAGGCCGGCGCACTGCGCGACAGACGCGACAGGCGCACGCTTTCTTCGCCTTCGCGAATCTCGATTTCGGCCAGATTCGACTCTTCCAGCAGGTCGATCAGTTTCTTGATCTTGCGCAGATCCATGGACATACCTCGGAAACCTCTTGAGACGGAAGTCGTCGGCGAACTCAGATCGCCGGACGGGTTGAACAACGGGATACCGCCGCCTGCAGGGCGAGGCGATAGCTCTCCACACCAAAGCCGGTGATCACACCGACGGCCTTGTCGGAGAGATAGGAGTGCTGACGGAAGGGCTCACGCGCGTACACGTTGGACAAGTGCAGCTCGATGAAGGGAATGGCGACGCCGGCCAGGGCATCACGCAAGGCGATACTGGTGTGAGTGAACGCGCCCGGATTGATCAGAATGCACTCGATCTTCTCCTGTCGCGCTGCATGGATGCGCTCCACCAGCACATGTTCGGCATTGCTCTGCAGGCAGTGCAGACGATGCCCGGCCGCCGCGGCCAGCGCCGTCAGCTCGGCCTCGATGTCGGCCAAGGTCGTGTACCCGTAGACTTCGGGCTCGCGCGTGCCGAGCAGATTCAGATTGGGGCCATTCAACAGCAGCAACTCAGCCACGCCGCGTCCTCAGTCCAAAGCGCCCCACCCCGGCGCCGGGCGCGTAGTGTGGGCCGACACCGTTCACTTGTCCAGACACTGGCCGGAGTTCTCCGCGCGATCAGCGGAGATCGCGACTGTTTGATTTTTGTTAGCCGCGCACAAAGGGGTTGCTGCGGCGCTCTTCACCGAAGCTGGACGTCGGCCCATGCCCCGGCACGAAACGGATGTGGTCGCCCAGCGGAAACAGCTGTTCGCGGATCGATCGAATCAAATCGGCGTGGTTGCCGCGTGGAAAATCGGTGCGACCTATCGAGCCCTTGAACAACACATCGCCGACGAAGGCGATCCCGCTCGGCGCGTGAACGAATACCACATGTCCGGGTGTGTGGCCGGGACAATGCACGACGTCGAGCAGCAGATCGCCGACCTTGACCTCGTCACCATGGTCCAACCAGCGTTCCGGCGTGAAGCGGCGGGCGGGCGGGAACCCGTATTCCAGGCAGCGCTGCGGGATCTGCTCAATCCAGAAGGCGTCGTCCTGGTGTGGCCCTTCGACCGGCACCTGCAGCCGATCACGCAAATCGGCAACCGCCGAGCAATGATCGAGATGCCCATGCGTCACCAGCAGCTTTTCGATCACCACTGCATGCTTTTTGGCTACCGCCAGCAGGCGCTCGATGTCGCCGCCCGGATCGATGAGGGCCGCCTTGCGGGTGGCATTGCAGATCAGCAGCGAGCAATTCTGCTGAAACGGTGTGACCGGAATGATCTCGACGGCAAGCGGCGCCGCGGTCGCGTTCATACGCGATCCTCGTCGGTGTCGGCCTCGCCATCCAGACTTTCGAGGCTCAGCGAGGGAGTGCCGGGCAACACTTCCACATCACGCAACTTGCGCTCGATGGCGCGCGTGCGGATGCCAGCCTGACCAATGCTCTTGCTGACCGTGTCCAGTTGCTTCTGCGTCTTGTCCAATACTTCACCGAACTTGCCGAACTCGCTCTTGACCGCGCCCAGCAGTTGCCAGACCTCGCTGCTGCGTTTCTCGATCGCCAAGGTCCGAAACCCCATTTGCAGACTGTTGAGCAAGGCGCTCAGCGTGGTCGGCCCCGCCAAGGTGATGCGGTAGTCGCGCTGCAGCGCTTCGAACAGACCGGGACGGCGGATCACTTCGGCGTACAGGCCTTCGGTGGGAAGGAACAGCAACCCAAAATCGGTGGTGTGCGGCGGCCCGATGTACTTGTCGCGGATGCGCCTGGCTTCTTCACGCACACGAACTTCCAGTGCCTTGCCTGCCACCGCGGCGGCCTCGGGGTCGGCACGCTCCTGGGCGTCCAGCAGACGTTCGTAGTCCTCGCGCGGAAACTTGGCGTCGATCGGTAGCCAGACCGGCGCCTCCGGCGTGTGCCCGGGCAGGCGCAAGGCGAACTCGACCCGCTCGCCGCTGCCGGGCACGGTGGCGACATTGGCGGCATATTGCTCGTTGGTCAGCACCTGTTCCAGCAAGGCACCGAGCTGCACTTCGCCATACGTACCACGGGTCTTGACGTTGCCAAGCACCCGCTTGAGATCGCCGACGCCCTGCGCCAGCGTCTGCATTTCACCGAGCCCGCGATGCACCTGCTCCAAACGTTCGGAGACCTGCTTGAAGCTCTCGCCAAGCCGGGTTTCCAGGGTGCGCTGCAGCTTCTCATCAACGGTGGCGCGCATCTGTTCCAGTTTGGCCGCACTGTCAGCCTGAATGTCCTTGAGACGCGCCTCCAGTGTGGTGCGCACTTCGATCAAGCGCTGATCGTTCTGCTGGGTGAGCGCCAGCACGCGTTGATCCAACGAATCACCGAAGCGCTTGAGTGTTTCGGCACTTTCCTCACGACCACGGCGCGCGTCTTCGGTCAGGCTTTGCCGCAGTCCTTCCAGGCGTAGATCGGTGCGTTGGGTGAATTGATCCAACCGATGAGCCATGCCGTCCGTGCGCTGTTGCTGGGTCTGCGCTGCCGAATCCAATTGCTGGCGAAGCGCCGTCTCCAGCCGCATCAGGGTGGCCGCCTGTTCTTCGCGCGCGATGCGCTGACCGTCACGCCATTCTTCGCGCAGACCGCGTTCGTTGCGATCCAGGTCGCTACGGATCTGTTCGAGGTCCGGCCGCAGATCCGCCGCCGGAGTGACCCGCCTGAACACGGCAATGAGCAAGCCGATGATCAGCAAGACAGCACTGCCCGCCAGCACCATCAACCACGCGAGATAGGACATTCCTTGCATGCCACGACCTTTCAATAAACCGCAGGCATGATCGCACGACCTTGCGCACGATCAGATGCGCTGGCGTGCATCCTCAGGCAGGCACTGCAGGAAATGGTAGTAGTTGTGTTCGCGAACCTTGACGAAACCCAGACGCTGATACAACCGATAGGCCGGATTGAAGGGCTCGACATGCAAGGTCATTGGCAGGCCAAGCGAGGCGGCCAAACCGAGCAGACAGCGCGTGATCGCGGTCCCCAAGCCGCTGCCGCGCTCGGCGGGGCTCAGTGTCACCTCCATCAGGCGCAGTTCGGCTGAGGTGAGATGCGCATACAGACGTCCGATGATGGCGTCACCGGACTGCAGCAACAGGAACTCCGCGCCGAGGTAGTGCTGGCGGTACTGCGCGGCCTGGGCGTCGAACTGCTGCGCCACGAAAGCGCAGCGCATGGTCTCGTCCCAGTCAGTCAAGGCCAACTCGGGTTCACGCACACTGCGATAAAGCGCCATGGCGCAGTCGCGGTCAGCAGGTATTTCATCGCGAAAGCTCAATGTGGCCGGCTTGCCCGGCCACTCGGCATTCAATGCATCGGCAATGCGTGCCACCGATCAGGCCAACAGCTCAACCGGCTCGTGTGCGGCACGGATGGCAGCCAGATCGGCACGTTGGATCTCGGCGGCGGGCTCCGCCCAGGCGCGCACTGTAAAGGCCAGACCGGCACTGATGCCGAGCGCAGGAAGCGCCGCGACGTGGAGCGACTCGGCTTGGCGATCCGAGGGCAGACGCAGCAACAGATAATCCCCCAGCGCAAGAGCGGCACCGCCTTCCTGCACCAAGGGCAGGTATTGCACCCGCTCTGCGTCGGTGTCGTGCTCGCGATAGCGCACATGGGCGCCACGCCACTGCCGCGCGCCCACTACAAAGCGTGCCCGTCGACTTCCAAATTCGGGACCTCGGCTCAGAGATCGCCAAGCGGTGAAGGCACTCGGGGCCGCATCGGGCGTCGCCAGCATCGCATCCACAGACCATTCGCCAATCCCTGCTTGCGCGAGTGACTCCAGCGGATGCAGTTGCACTTCCAGCAACCCAGCCGATGTGGCCGAGCCCGATCCAGTCCAGCGACGATAGGACTCACTTTCTGCGGTCCGGTGATACAGCACAAACCGCGCGTCCGAAGCGTTCAATCCCGCCACCGTCTCGGCCAATGCCAAGGGCGAGGCAATGACGGCGGGCAGGCCCGCACCCATGGTCTGCAACAGTCGACGGCGCTGCGGGCTGTCAATGGATTTCATGGTGGTCCTCAAGTACGCGGCGGGAAGACACCCTGCATGGCAATGCAGAAGTTGACGGTTAGATAGGGCTGCATGTTGTTGTGTGGCTGATCACCACCGGCAGGTGCCAGCGACTGATCCGACATGTTGACCAATTGCGTGACGGTGGGCTGGTACATCGCAGCTCCGACCGACGTTGCCAGTGCATTGTTGGCGGGCGCAAACAAGTCACCGGGGTCAATTGCCGCACGCTGCGCATGGGAATGCGAAGGGATTTCAGACTCCAGCAAACTCACCGTCTCGGTTCCACCGGTTTCACCCAGATCGTGCAGACTCAAGCCTGGCCCCTGCCCTGGATGCATCGGCGCACGCCCCTGCAGATTTGGCAGCGCAAAGTTCGATTTGCCATTGCCACCATAGGTTGTCCCCAGCAGCGAAAACAACGCGGTGTTCTGCGATATAGGCAACAACTGCCCGTCGCAAAACGCCCAGCCATGCGGCGCGAAGTTGAAGGGGAACATGCGGATTTCAGCAACAAACGGATCGGCCATGATCGAATCCTTCAGGTCGGCGAGGGGAAGATGCCGAACAACGAGATGATGAAACTGACACACAGATAGGGCTGCATGTTGGTATGCGGCTGACTGCCACCCACCGAGGTCACGCTGGCCGGATTCATGTTCACCGACGCCGCATCACTGATGTAGGGCTGGATCGTGCCATCGGTCTGCGCCAGCACCGCGCCAACGGGTGAGCTGTCTGCACCGCTGCTGCCGCGGGCAAGCAAGGGTGCGAGTGCGAGGAATCTGGTTGGTCGTTAGGGTGATTTCCTCGGCGCCACCGGTTTCGGCAAGAACAAAGCCATTGCCTGATGCAACGGCAAGCGTCCACGCAGATCCGGCAAAGCGAAGGTGGACTGTCCGTCGCCGCCATAAGTTGTACCGATCAACTGAAACAGGGTTTCGTTTTCGGAGATTGGCAGCAACTGGCCACTACAGAACTCCCATCCAGCGGGTGCAAAATTGCCCGCGAACATCCGGATCTCACCTACATAAGGTTGTGCCATCGGGGTTACCTCAAGAAATCGTGCAAGGTTGTGTATCGAGCACGCAAACGGATCAGGTCGGCGAAGGGAAGATGCCCTGCAGGGCGATGCAGAAACTGACGGTCAAAAACGGCTGCATGTTCAGATGCGCCTGACTGCCACCGACGTTGGCGATAGAGGTGGGCGCCATCGCCACGAGATTGGTCGCAGAACCATAGGCGTTGCTGGCCGGCGCAAGAAAGCCGTTGGTCGGCACAGCGACCGTGCCTGTGCTGGATGACGACGCGCGCAAGGTATGGGTATGCGTCGGAATCTCGGCGATGCTAAGCGTATGCGCCTGCTCGCCACTGCGTTCCCCCAGGGTATGACTCGAACCCACATGGATGGGAACGCGCCCGCGAAAGTCCGGAAGAGCGAAGTTCACGCGCCCGTCGCCGCCAAAGGTGGTGCCCAACAAGGAGAACAGCGCCTGGTTCTGATTGATCGGCAAGAGCTGGCCGTTGCAGAGGGCCCAACCCTGCGGCGCAAACGAAAAACTCATCAGGCGGATTTCCGACAGAAATGGCTCAGCCATGACGCACTCCGTTATTGTTTGGTTTCGCGCAGTTCCACATGAAGTGGCTCGACAGGCTCAGGGTTGGGTGCATGCGGCGCCTCCGGACAAAGCCACCGCCGGTGCTGGATGTCGCTGCAGAGACGGTTCCCAACACATTCCTTCCCGACTTGAAGGTCTGGACGGCAGTGGTGTCGTAAACGGCTCCACCTAGCCCGGCAGCCGTACGGTCGTAGCTTGGCGGTGGCGCACACGCAGGTCGGTGCCGCCGTCGGTACCGGTACCTGTCAACGTATTCGCCAACCCGCCCGCACCACCGACATCCGTGCACAAGGCGTACGTGTCACCCGTCGTGACTCCGGCATTCATTTGAACGCCGTTCTTGGGAAATACGGCCGTTCCCGGTTCGCACCGTGTTGCCAGTAACCGTGCTGTGGAAGCTGCCGTTACCGACCGTGCCACTGCCACCCGCCTGCAGGTAGATGCCGTAGTTGCTGTATTGATAGGCAAGGTTGTTGCGCACCGTGGTGTTGTGCTGACCCGCGTTGTCATGGATCTGGAAGTAGGCCGATCCCTCCAGCGAGCCCGAGTTCGATATCCCCGCAACACCCACCGTATTGCCCTCGATCACGCCCGCGAACACACCATTGCCACCGAGCTTGTTGACGGCAATGGCGGTACCACGCGAATCACGAATCGTGTTGTTCAGCACGTCATAGCTCAGGTTGGCATCAATCTGTGGGACGTTGCTGCCACCGATAAGACGCACGCCGCCACCGCCGCTGACGGCGGCGACACCCGAGTTACTGAGTGTGTTGTTGCTGAAGATCACATCGTTGGTCGTCGACGAGTTCACCGAGAACTGGAAGTGGTCGCCAATTGCGTAAGTGAAGATGTTATTGCTCACCGTCGCATTGATCACCGCCGTGCCCTGGGTTTCGATCAGTAGACCATCGCTGCCGGTCGTGGCATTCATGCTGCCAAAGGTGGTGCCCGTGACAGTCAGGCGATTCAGCAGGCCCGAGGTGTTCACTACCTGCATGTTGTGTTCGACCGCACCGCTGATATTGCAGTTGGTGATCGTCGCCGTACCGGTCAACTCGGTGAATCGGACCGAGCCTTCGTCGGCGCCAGCATCGTTGCCGTTGTTTCCGTTGATCGTGCTGCCAGTCAGACTGAACCCGACCACACCACTGCCGCGAATCGCGTAGTCGCTGAAGTCGTTCAACTGCATGTTCGACAAGGACACGTTGCGCGTATTGGTCAGGCTGATGCCGGTGGTGCCGTTCGAAATCGTGCCACCCGATCCTGCGGTGCTGCCGGAACCCGTTACGCTCAATCCACCCGAGGCGCCGGTATTGTTGAGCAGAATTCCGACGGAACCAATTCCACCATCAATACGGACGAAATTCAGTCCGGCAGCACCAATCGTGGTGTTCTGCACGTCCAGCACCGGAACGCCATTGACGGCCAGTTGCCCAGGAGTCGTCTGTCCCATCGTGAGCGTGCCCGCATTGCTGGCGCGCAGCGCACTCACTCCCGTTGTCGAGCTGAGCGTAACGTTCGGGAACGACCACGTTCCGGTGTTATTGACCAAGTTGATGCCACCGCCGGTTTCGCCCGCATCGTTGTGATCCAAGTTCAACGTCGACCCCAACTGGAATGTGCCCGAGCTTGCACTGCTCTGGATGTCGATCACGGTGATACCCGCACCCAGCGCGCCATTGGTCGAAATCGCGCCGGTCGTTGTTCCCGCGAGGGTCATATCCGACACCACCATCGCACGCCCACCCGCCGTAGTGATGTTGAGTTGGTCGTTCAGACTGAGACTGCCACCGCCCGTGGCATTGATCGCCGTTCCCGCCAAGGGATTGGCCACCGTACCCAGATTGGTCGTGCCCGTGAACGCGATGCTTGCGCCGGTATTCGAGGTGAATTGCAGTGCCGGGTTGGTGCTGGTGCCCGTGAAGGTCTTGCTGGCGCCGCTGAAGGTGTAGGTGCCCCCAGTGCGCGCGTTGACCCGGATGCCCTGATTACCCGCGCCACTGCCGCAACTGGCCGAGCAGCTCAAATCACCGCTCAGGGTAACGGTCGCGTTACCCGCACCATCAATATCGATCAAGCGACCCGCCGAGCTCTTGCTGATCGAGCCCGCATAATTGATGGTCGCGGTGCCGTTGCTGAACTGGAACGACGTCCCCGTCGCGCCAGACAGCGCACCGGCACCGAAATTCACAGTGCCACCGACCGCCGACAACACTATGTTGTTGCTGCCACCGGTTGAGGTAATCGAATCGAAGGCGTTGGCCGCCGACGCTTGCGCCAAGGTGCCGGTGTTCAGATTCAAGGCCTGACCAGAGCCGTTGATCACGTTGTCGCCCAGGGTCAAGGTGCCGAAGTTGCTACCGATGAGGGCCACGCCCGAGGTGCTGCCGATCTCGATGCCGCGAACGGCATTCTCAATTCCCAATGTGACGGTGTTCCCGGCAGCCGCCGCGATGACAGGCCGCGTACCTCCGATGGCGGGACGGGTCGCACTCCCTGCGGGCGGGATAATGCCGAACAGCGTGTCGAAATCGATCGCGCTTACCACGCTGACGCCTTGACCGATCAGTTGTTGCCCCGCCAGCAGCGTTGCCCCAGCGGTGTAGTTGCCACTCGCAACAAAGATCCGCGCATTGAAACCACCGGTCGATACGGCGTCTGCAATGGTCTGGAAGGGTCTGGCCAAGGTGCCGTCACCGCCTGCTGCCGTCGAATCATCGACGAACCAGACTATGGTTCCAGACAATGCCAGCGTCGCGGTCGCGATGGTGCAGGCCGGTGGCGCCGGGACACCGCTATCACAGACTTCGAAGTCAAAACTGTCGCTGGCAACCGACCCCGCCGGTGGCTCGTAGCTCCAGGCACCGTCTGAAGCGATGGTAACGCGACCACCATTGGTCGTCGCCAACGCCGTCTGCGGGGTGACCGTGAACGATGCTGCTCCCGCGCCATCGGCCGGATCGCTCACAATTGCCAACAGCCCTTCGGGACTTGCTGCCGCCAGGCTGCGGCCGATATGCCGAATAATGAAGACATTGGTCGGCGGTACCACGACCGGTGGGTCATTGACGGCATTGACGGTAATGCTGAAGTTGACGGGACCCGATGTGTTGGCGCCCGTACCATCGTCCTGCAGCACGACAGTGAGGTTGGCGATTCCGTTGGCATTGGCCGCGAGCGTGAAACTCAGGTTGCCCGTCGCGCCACTGATCGCTGGCGCCGTGGCGAACAGGCCGGGGTTGTCATTGCTCTGGATGATGAAGCTCAAGCCCTGCGTGACGCCCGCATCGCCATCATCGATCGCGCTTGCCCACGCGGCGTTGTAGGGGGCGTCATCCTCGTTCACGCTGACGTTGCCACCTGAAACAAAGGTGGGCGGGTCGTTGACGAACTGCACCTCGATGGTGAAGACCTGCGCTGCCGACGCATCGGTGCCGCCATTGGCAGTACCGCCGTTGTCGTTCAGCACCACGCTGATGGTCGCCGTGCCCGATGTATTGTCGGTCGCGGTGTAGGTCAGCGTGCCGCTCAAGGGATCAATGCTCGGTGCACTGACGAACGTCAGCGAGCCAGTGGTGGCATCGATGGTCTCGACGAAATCCAGCGTCTGTGCCGACTCATCCGCCGGTCCCGCACTCATTGCGGTGGCGAAGCCAGTCACCGTTTGTGCACCGGCATTTTCCAGAATTACCGGTGCCGTCGCCGGGATTGCGAAGCTCGGCGCGTCATTGACCGACTGTACCGTGATCTGCAGGGCCACCGGATCGCTCTCGTCATCGCCACCGTTGGCCACGCCACCGTTATCGCGCAAGGCAATGCTCAGCGTGGCCGTGCCATTGGCATTAGCCGTCGGCGTGAAGCTCAACTGACCGTTGCTGGCGATGGCCGGTGCACTGCTGAACAGGCTCGGGTTGCTGTTGCTCAGTACGACGAAGGTGAGCGATTGCACTTCATCGGCATCGCCGTCATCGATGGCACTGGCCCAGGCCGCCGAGTAGGCAGCACTGTCCTCATTGACCGTCACGGTGGCCGCGCCAGGGGTAAATACCGGCGCGGAGTTCACGCCGCTGACCGTGATGGTGAAATCGTAGTTGATCGACGTGTCGACACCGCCATTGGCGACGCCACCGTTGTCCTGCAGGGTGAAACGCACAAGCGCCGTTCCGGATGTGTCGACGGCTGGCGTGTAGGTCAGCGTGCCAGAAGCCGCATTGATCGACGGCGCGACGGCAAAGCTGAGCGTGCCGGTCGTCGATTGCACCACGGTGCTCGGCGTCAGCGTCTGTCCGGCCTCGTCGGCGGGTCCAGCGACGATGGCCGTTACAAATCCGACCGCCGTCTGCGCACCGCTGTTTTCCAACGCGACCGGTGCATTGGCGGGCACATTGGCGCTTGGCGCGTCATTGACCGCGGTGAGGGTGATATCGAAATTGGCTGACGGGCTGACATCGCTGCCACCGCCGTTGTCACGCAACTGCACCACCACGGTGGCGCTGCCATTGGCATTGCTGGCTGGAGTGAAGCTTAGGTTGCCGGTGCTCGCGTTGATCGCCGGGCCCGCTGAGAACAAGGCCGGGTTGCTGTTGCTGACGATCTCGAAGTTCAGCGTCTGACCGCCACCATCACCGTCCGAAATCCCGCTGGCCCAAGCCTGATTCACGGCTGCCGCATCTTCCAGCACCGTGACGTTGCCACCCGCAGTAAACGAGGGTGGCGTGTTGACGGCGGCGACCGACACCACGCTGGTCACCGGCGCACTCATGGCACCTTCCAGGTCCACGGCGTTGATGACCACGTTGCGCGCCGACGTCGTCGGATTGGTGGAGACATTGTCATAGCGCAGGCGGCGCAGCACCGTTTGGTAGTCCGCCAGGGTCGCGTTGCCGACGATGCTCAAGGTGCCGGTACCCGCGGTGTAGGTCGCCACCAGCGATGTACCGGAGGTGTCAGCGGCCAGCGATTCCGACGCGCCGTCCGGGACGGCAGCAAAAACCGCATCAGCGCGCTGAATCTGCGTCGAGTCGATATCGGTGATAGCGAGGGCGGCGGCATCGACAATCGCCACGGAGCCCGCACCTTCGGTGAAACTGGCATTGAATCCGTCGCCTGCAGCGGGACCATTGAGGTCGACGACGGGTGCATCGTTCTGCGGATTGACCGTGATGCTCAGCGTCTGTGCCGCCGACACATCCACGCCGCCATTGGCGGTGCCGCCGTTATCGCGCAGCACAACGGACATCGTGGCGCTGCCATTGGCATTCGCTGCTGGCGTGAAACTCAAGGTGCCATTCGCGGCGAGCGCGGGCGCGATCTGGAACAGCGCCGGATTGCTGTTGCCACTGATTTCAAAGGTCAACGTCTGGTTGCCGGGATCGCCGTCGTCGATAGCGGTCGCCCAGCTGGCCGAATAGGCGCCGCTATCTTCATTGACCGCCACCGCAGGGCCTGCCGTGAAGCTGGGCGCATCGTTGACGTCCTGCACGTTGATGGTGAGGACGGCGGTATCCGTCAGGCTCGGCACACCACCATCGCTGACGGTCAGATTCAAGAGGTACGGCGATCCGCCCAGATTGAAGGCGGACGCATTGCTGATGCTCACCTGCCCGGTGCTGGCATTCACGGCAAACGCGGCCTGGCCGCTGCCACCGGTGACCGCGTAGCTCAGTTGCCCCGCCGTCCCCGCATCCGGGTCCGACGCAACCACGCCGCCCAGCACGGTGCCGTTCGGATCATTCTCGAACACGCTGAAGGCCTGGTCGTTGACGGTCGGCGCTTCGTTGACGTCGCTCAGCGTAATGGTCACCGGATGCGCAATGCTCAACGCAGGCACGCCGGTCAGTCCAACCTGGGTCTGCAAGGTGAAACTTGGACGGGTTTCGAAATCGAGCTGCGCACTGTCGGCAACGCTCACATCGCCATTGCTCGCCACCGCGAAACCATTGCTCGGCGCCTGCGACTGCAGACTGAACGTCAGCAGCCCGGCAAGACCACTGGTGCTGTTGCGGAGTGAGCCAACAACGGTTCCCGTGGCGGTATTTTCAGGCGTGCCCAACGCCGCCACCAGACGCGGTTGCAGAATCACCGGCAGACGCGTTTCGCGCACGTCCATGCGGAAGAAAATCTGATTCCCTGCTCGCACCGCAAATCCAGCCAGCAGATCGACCTGCGGTTCGTCCGCCGTGGGATCACCGGAGGCATCCGAGAGCACCGCAGGCACATCCCAATCGGCAATTTCACCGTCGAGCAGATAGTTGGCCGCCCAAGCGATGCCAAGCATCGAACTGCCGCCAATCACGACCACCCAGAGCAGCATTCCGGGATGCCGCCGGGCAATCCAAACCGTCAGCAAACCCACCGCGATGGCCAGCAGCCCCAAGCCCCAGGTCGTCGTGCCCGGAATCACCGCAGGCTGCGGCACCGGATCAGGCAGCAAGGGCCGACCCAATGCCGGGACAAGAACTGGACCGGCGACATCCACCGCGCCCAGCAAACTGCTTTCGGCGACGAAGAACAGGTTCCAGTCGGTGGCCACATCGCCAGTGATCAGTTCGCGCGCAAACGCCAATTCGACGATATCGGTCGTACCTCCAACGCGGTCAAACCCGATCGGGTAGGCACCACCGACCGCCGTCCCGGCGCCGAAACTGCCACCGACACAGTCGGCAAGCGTCAGTCCGCTCACGGCGGGCGGTTCGTCGGGACTGTTTGCGGTCAGACGCCAGTCCATGCCGGCGGCATTCCCCGCCGCCGTCGTGACCGCACAGCCTGTCGATACGTCGTTGTCGGAATCGATGTAGACGCTGTATGTCGCGGCATTGGATGCCCCAGCCAGCAACAGACACATCACGCCCGCCACTTTGCCGATCAAGCCATTTCGCATGCTGCCCCCTGCAATGCCGCAGTATTAATACTCGCACCGTGCGGCTTTGCGCCGCAGGCGCACGGTGTCATCGGAATCCTGTCGACGCGCGGCGTTCGGCATACAGGCGCATTGTCCTGCAGCGAACGCGTTCGGCGATGGCAGTCTAGCAGTGCGCCGCCAACACCCCATCGGCATTCGCTGATATACCTGCCAGCGGCGAAAACGCGCGTCGACCTGTCCCAATCGCAGAATGCCGCTGGAACCTGTCACGCACATTGCAAAACCGGACTCGGTGAATCCACGCCTTGCCATGCGGCACAATTGAGCCATGGCCACCAACCCTCTCCCCGTGGAAAGCCTGCTGCTGGACAGCCTTATCCTGCTCGCAGCGGCGGTCGTCGCCGTACCCTTATTCCGGCGCTTTGGCCTGGGCAGCGTGCTGGGCTACCTGTGTGCTGGCGTCGTCATCGGACCGGATGTGCTGGCGCTGATCGCCGATCCGGCAGCCACGCACACGCTGTCCGAGTTCGGCGTGGTGATGTTGCTGTTCATCATCGGGCTCGAATTGTCACCGGCTCGCCTGTGGGTTATGCGCCGTCAGGTATTCGGGTTCGGCGGGTTGCAGGTTGCCCTGTCCACCGCGTTGCTGGCGGGCGCCACGGTTTTCTGGTTGGACGAATGGCGTACAACGGTCATCGTCAGTCTCGGTCTGGCGCTGTCGTCCACGGCGGTGGGTCTTCAGTTGCTGTCGGAGCGCAAGCAGATCACCGCCGCACATGGCCGTCAGGCCTTTGCGATTCTGCTGTTCCAGGACCTGATCGCCATTCCGCTGCTGGCCGTCATTCCACTGCTGGCCAGTGGCGCCGCCGATGCGTCACGCGATGAACTCACGCAGCGCGCGTTGGCAACCATCGGCGTCATCGGACTGATCATCGTCGGCGGACGCTTTCTGTTGCGTCCGATGTTCCGTGCCGTCGCCAAGGCCCAGTCGGTCGAGGTATTCAGCGCCAGCGCCCTGCTCGTCGTGCTGGGCGCCGCGTGGCTGGTGCAATCGGTCGGGCTCTCGATGGAGCTGGGTGCCTTTCTGGCCGGCGTCCTGCTGGCCGAATCCGAGTTCCGACACGAACTGGAATCGCATATCGAGCCCTTCAAGGGACTGCTGTTGGGCCTGTTCTTCATGTCGGTCGGCATGTACGTCGATCTCGATGTGATCCTCGCACTGCCCTGGACGGTATTGGCCGGGGTGGTCCTGTTATTGAGCCTGAAGGCCGCCGTGCTGTACGCCACCGGTGCCGTTGCGGGCCTGGCGCATGCCGGACGACTGCAACTGGTCGGCCTGCTGTCGATGGGCGGCGAGTTCGCCTTCGTGGTGTTTGCCGAAGCAGCGCGCGTGCAGTTGCTTTCGCCCACGGAGCGTGACGTCTTGATCGTCATCGTCGGTGTGTCGATGGCGCTGACGCCACTCCTCTTGCTGTGGGTCGATCGGTCACCGCCGCACAAATCCACACCTGGACCCGATGCTGGGGAACCCGATGTCGCACTGGCGGAGCCACCGCGCGTCATCATTGCCGGATTCGGTCGGGTGGGTCAGGTGGTCGCCCGTCTTCTGCGCGCGCAAGGCATTCCGTTTACCGCGCTGGAGAATGATCCCGAGCAACTCGCGCTGGCGCGACGATTTGGCGCGCACCTGTATTTCGGTGACCCCAGTCGGCCGGATCTGCTGCGCGCCGCCCACATCGAGCGAGCGGAAGTATTTGTGTTGGCGACCGACGACCCCGACGTGAACGTGCGCACCGCGCGCATGGTCAAACGCCTGTTTCCTGCGGTTCGCGTTCTGGCGCGCGCGCGCAATCGACAGCATGCGTTCCGGCTGATGGATCTGTCCGTGGATGGCGTGGTCCGCGAGAACTTCCCCGGCGGCCTGGAGCTGTCGCGCGCCGTCATGCTTGCGCTCGGAATGGACCGTCAGACGGTCGACGAACGTATCGCCCTGTTCCGCCACCACGACGAAGCCCTGCTGCGCGAACAGCATCTGATCTGGGACGACGAGGCCGCCATGGTGCAAAGCAGCCTGAGTGCCGAGCGTGAACTTGAACGCTTGTTCCGCGGCAGCGAACGCGGCCCCGGGCAGTCACGCGGCGACGCCGAATCCGCCGAATGAACACCGTGCCGGTAGGGCGTCGACAATCCGACACGCGCCCTTAGCTCTTGCGTCGACGTGCGCCGCCCCAAACTTGGCTCGCATGGACATTCCCGTACTGGCACCGGCTTCCGACCCGGCATCGCAAGCCCGCAATGATCGCCGCAAACTGCGCTACGGCCTTTTGGTCAGCGCCTTGTTCGTCGCCCTGCTCTGGTGGATCAAGGCCTTCGAGATCGGCTTCGACATCGATCTCGGTGGACTGGGCAACCGTCCCCGCGACGCCTGGGGGCTGTTGGGGGTGATCACTGCTCCCTTGCTGCACGGCTCATTCAAACATCTGGTATCGAATACGCTGCCTTTGCTCATTCTGGGCACACTCACGTTCAGTACCTTTCCTCGCGCCGCCGCCCGCGCCAGCCTGCTGATCTGGTTGGGTTCCGGCCTCTCCGTCTGGCTGCTGGCACGAGGCAGCAATCACATCGGCGCCAGTGGACTCAATCACGGACTGATGTTCCTGCTGCTGACACTCGGCCTGATCCGGCGTGATCGCATTGCCGTAGCCGCCGGCCTGATCGCCTTTTTCATGTATGGCGGGATGTTGCTGACGGTACTGCCAAGCGAGCCCGGCGTCTCCTGGGAATACCACCTCGGCGGGGCCGTGTTCGGCATCCTGGGCGGACTGCTTTGGTCCTCGCTCGACCCACTGCCGCCGCGCAAGGTCTACAGCTGGGAACTTGAGGAAGCCCTGGAAGCGGAACAGCATCGCCTGGAGAGTGAGGACAGCGAACCCGCACGCCCGAACGAGGTCCAGCCGATCTGGCAAGGACCGGATAGACATCGCAACGAGGATGAACGACGCGGTGTGGTGATTGCATTCCGTCGTCCTGCCGCACCACCCAACCCAGATCGCACAAATACCGAGTGACGGCAGGCGTTCATTGATCGGCGTGACGAGCGCTATCCACCAATGCGGCCAGTTGGTGCTCATCTGTCCAGTCCCGACCACAGACGAAACGTGGAAGCGACCACGGATTGTCATCCCGGCGAATGGCTCGTGGCTCGGTCGAGAAGGCGGCGTGCAGACCAATCGCAGCGCCGCGAGTCGGCAACCAGACATCGCGCAGATAGGGGCTGACATCACCAAACGGATAGGCGAAATAGCGCGGGCGACGACCCAGCGCATGACCGATGACATCGCTGGCCACGGCGATCTCGGCCTCGGCATCCTGCGCGCTGTCGATCACCAGAAAGTTGCCGCGTTGGTTGTCACGCTGCACGCTGTTTGGCAACAGCGGATGGTTGTGGTCCCAGGAGTGGTTTTCCAACTGCATGAGACCACTTGCCTGGGCTTCCGACCACCAATCCGCATCCATCAGCGCCTCGCCCAGTTCATCGACCAGATGTGCCGCAAGAACGTCGCGCGCAAAGGGGCTGGCGATGACGAAGTTGCTGGCGCACAAACGCGGCAGACGGCGCTTGGCATGTCGCAGGATTTGCAGCATCGATGGCAACAGGCCAAGGCGCGGATGCAAATGCGGAAATCCGTCGATACGCGTGCCGTCATCGAGTGTGATCGCCACGCCATCCACGTCGGGATCGGCGAGCAGGTCGTCGACCGGCAGAACCGAAATTCCCTGATCCGCAAACCAGTTGAGATCGGCATGCAGTGACAGCAAATCGCAACCATCGCGGGTGAGGCGGTTGAGGCGCGTCGCATGATAGGTCAGGACCAGTCGCATGGTCAGAAGCGCTCTGGGAAGAACGAGGGCGCAATCGACCAGAATCGCCACCCCGATGTGTCGCGCAGCATGGCGAGATTGAGCAGATCGGCGAACTGCCGGACGATCTTCTCGGGGCAGTCACTGTCGGCACGCTGAAAGTGGATATGGCGCACACCCGTCTGCAGGTCGGTATCGGACGTGAACAGGTAGATCGGCGCACCGGTCTGCACACCGATCTCGAACATGTTCTGTGCCAGGCGAGTGGGCATCCCCAACAAACTCACGGGCACCGCATCCGGGCGATTGGTCGGCATGTCACAAAGACCGAAACACACTTCGCCCTCGCTGAGCATGTGGCGAATCGCTTCACCCGCGCTACCGCCTTTGTAGACCAGCGGTCGGCCCGCCGCATAAGCGATCAGTTTGTGTCGCAACCGAACGTACAGATTGCCTTGCAGACTCGAACGGCTCAGCAAGGGTCCAAGTCGTGGCGCGACGATATTTGGCCGCAGATGGCGTGACTTCACGTAGGGCAGAAACCAGTACCCGCAACCGTGATGCGTACCGATGAACAGGACCGGCCCGGACTCGGGCAACGGATCGCCATGCGCCTTCACCCAGCGTCGCAGAAACCGATCTCCACGCATTGGCACCAGATAGCAATCCATGTGCTCGATCAACAAGCGCCAGCGCAATCGACGCGCGAAGGCATCAACGTCCTCGACAACGCCGAGGGCGCGGACATGATTCATGGATAGCTCGATTTCCTCGCGGTACCAACCGGGCCAGCGCGACAACCAGCGGAACAGGCGCAAGCTCCAGCGCCAGGGCAGCAGAGTCGCGAAAACGGGTAACAAAAAAAGTTCAACCAACTCACGCAGTTGGCGCTTCCACTTTCGATAAGGCTTGGTGCGCATGCCCGTCATTCCGCAGGGGACTCAGGAACGAGGCCGCGTACACTCGAGGTAGAGGCTGATCGCGTCCTCCGGCGAGCGTTGATCAAGCCCGCGCAATTCGGGGTGTGCGCTCTGTTGATAGGCAACCCGCTTGACCCGAAAACCGACCGGCTCCAGCAACGCGCGCAAGGTTTCCTCGTCGTAGAACGACTGTTGCTGGGCAAAGGTCAGCGCCTTGTGGACCAGTTCGCCAAGGGTCCGCGTGTGCAGTGGGATGCCGACACCTTCATCCCAGAACTCGCGCAGGCGATAGTCGCGCCGCTGATACATCGACACCAGCAGAGCGAGATCCGGCGTCAGAAGACGCAGCACACCGCCCGGTCGCAACACACGGAAACACTCGCGAAAAAACACCTCCGCCTGAACAAAGGTCAGCTGCCCGATGAAGTCTTCCGACTGCAGAAAGTCGGCGCTCTGGTCCGGAAAGGGCAAGGGCTGCGACAGGTCGGCCGTGATATCCGGCTCCCATTGCGGATCTCCGTCGACATGGGTCCAACCGGGAAGACGGACACCACCACAGCCCAAGGAAATTTTCAATCCGGACATCGATGTTCTGACCACGTTGCCTGAGCGGCGCTGCAGTCTAGCAGAGCGTGATGCGGACAACTTCGGCGATGTCACCGCGCTGGGCGTTCCGCGTGTCGGCACTCTGCATTGCGCGGCCGTTCGTACGCGTCCTACATCTCCGCGCCATCGCCCCGCCACAGACTGGGCATCACATCCATCCAGTTGATCCAGCCGCGGGTGGCACGTCCGTTCGGCGCGATGAATTCCAGTTCGATGAACTCGGCGGTCTCGCCGTAGCCGCGCAAGGTATCGCCCACGACTACATACGCCTTGCGGACGGTGCTGGCATGCGGGTGGGTGTGAAAGTAGGCGCGCTCCGTCAGGGTGCCGTGCTCGCAAAATCAAGCCCTCGTTCCCGTTAACCGCCTCAGGACTCGACGTCACCTGCCTCCGCAGCGGCCTCATCCAGACTGAAGCTCACCGGCACCATGATCCACGATTCGACCGGTCGATGATCGCGCTCGCCCGGTTTGAACTGCCAGGTTTCCGCTGCCGCGGTCGCGGCCTGATCCAGCTCGACATGACCGGAACTCTCCACCACGGAAATCATGGCCGGCGTGCCGTCTTCATTAACCAGCAGCTTGAGCAACACCTCGCCTTCGAATCGATCCTGCACCGCACTGGCCGGATACGTCGGCGGCGGTGCGTTCACGATGCTGACCTCGCTGGACAGCGGCGGCGGTGGTGCGGGTGGCGCAGGAGGGGCAGGTGGTGCGATGGATGGGGCGGGTGGCACTGGAGCGATCGCCGGTATTGAAGGTATCGAAGGCGTGGAGGGCGCTTCTGGCGCTTCTGGCGCTTCTGGCGCTTCTGGGGCTTCTGGGGCTTCTGGCGCTTCTGGCGGTGCGGGCGGTGCGGGCGGCGCCGACAGTTCGCCCCAGCTCAGGGTTACGTCCATACCGAACTGATGCTTCCCGTCCTCGGTGCTGACTTCAATTCTGGCTGTCTTTCCCGTCTCGACCAGAAGTCGCGGCTCGCCGATCAACTGGCCATCAAAACGAATCTTGCCTCGAAGATCGAATTGCGCCGGCGCGCTTTCCGTTGCAACGAACTCCGCCTCCCACCGCGCATCGGGCTCGCCCACGGCGACGGAAAACGGACTGCCGGGTAGCGCCATCAGGCGTGGCTTGCCATCGTTCGAATTGAAGATGGCATTGCTCTTCAGGCTGACGGTTTGGCGCTCCAAGGCGAGATCAATCACGATTGCGCGATGACCATCGCCAACGCTTGGGGCCTGGGTCGCCCACGCGAAGGTGGAGCCGGCGACGATCAAGACGGCAAGCACCCATCGTGCAAGGCGTCGCGTGCTGCGATCGGGGAAGGGTTTGATCAACATGGCAATGCGCTCCTTCAGTGGATGAGTGCCAAACGCGTGGCAACCCAGTGGGACGGGATGACCGAGTGACTCGGCCTGCAACAGGGTTTCGCCGTAGCAACGACGCCAATGCGGATAGGCCAACAGCACCCGCGCATCGCAGGCCAGCTCCTGATCGAATCGGAGACACCGGGCGGCGTAGTGAACCAGCGGATGGAACCAGCAAACGACGCGCAGCACGGCAACGCCCGCGTTGATCCAGAGATCGCCGCGCTGCAGGTGGACCCGTTCGTGCGCCAGCATCAATGTCTGCTGCTCGGTGCTGAAACGGTTCGCGAAATCGAACGGCAGCACGATGGTGCCGGGCAAGCCGACCACGGCGGGCAAGTGCTCACGCGTCTCGGCCATGCAGATTCGCTCACCGATCGGTGTGAGGGATCCCAAACCCCGTCGAAATGCCCGCTGTTGGCGCAACAGATGCCACGAGACCAATGCGGCACCGAGTAACCACGCCACGCCAAGCCAGGTGCTCCAATCCGCCGCTGAGGACATCGTGGTGATTGACGGAGGCGGCAGTAGCGCGGGTGCCGTACCCGGGTTCATCGGCATGAGTTCGATCGCCTGTTGGCGTGCTGGCAACCACACCGTCGCGACGGCTATTGGAACCAAGCTCCATAAGGCATAGGTGGTGCTGGCGCCGAAGCGGCGTCGCCACGACCTGCGCAGCGACAGCACCATAGCCAGCGCCGCAGTGAGAGCGATCAGGCTTTCAAACACGTTTTGCACGACGGCGTCCATCAGCGACTCCGTTGCCGTGACGCGGCTTGCGTGGTCGGATCGGGGGCCTGCGGTTCATCCATCTCATCGAGCAATGCCCGCAATGCCGCGATGTCCTCGGGCTGCAAGCCGCGCTGCTCGGAAAACTGGGCCACCAGCGGTGCCAATCGACCGCCAAACAAGCGATCCAGCAGGCCCTGACTCTGTGAGCGCACGTATTGCTCGCGGGTCAACACAGGGGCATACAGGTAACGCCGACCGTCGCGCTCGGCGCTGATCGCACCCTTGTTCAACAGGCGATTGAGCAAGGTCTTGATCGTGGCCTCTTGCCAGTCCTGCTGACCCGCCAAGGCTATTACTACCTCGTCCGCGCTGCGCGGGCTGGCCGCCCACAGCACATCCATCACCACCGCTTCGGCATCGCTGATCTGCATGATCGTTTACCCGTGTAATCGTAGGTACAGATTACACTCGTAAACACTCCCGTCAAGCGCATTGTTCAGGCTGCGCGAGCACAATGCCACGCGCCACTTCAGTCGCGCGGCAAACCCAATGCCCGGTCATGCCAGCGCGCCAACGCGAGCTGCGCGAGGATGGCACCACATAGCGCCAGGAACATGTCCCACTGGGTGTCCCAGACATCGCCCTGGGTCGCGAGGAAGGCATCCGCTTCGCCACCCCAGATCAGCGCTGCCCACCACTCGATCATCTCGAAGAAGGCACTGAAGGCAAGACACACCGACGTCACCAGATAGAACAGCCAGCCACCGCGATGCAACGGCGTCAGCCGCAGCAGCAATTCACGAGCGAGGATCGCCGGAATGAAACCCTGCGCGAAATGCCCCAGCCGGTCGTAGTGATTGCGCGCCAGATCAAAGACGTCCTGCACCCACAAGCCCAGCGGCGTCAGTGCGTAGGTGTAGGCGCCGCCATAGATCAGGATCAGGCAATGCACGCCGATCAGGACATACAGCAGTGCGGTCAGCGGAAAGCGCTGGCGCGTGACGACCAGCAGCGGGATCGCCAGAAGCACCCACATCACTTCCAGCAGCCAGGTCAGGCGATCCTGAGCGATCAGGAAGGAGGCCGTCAGCGCGACTCCCAGCACGAGAAGCAGCACGGCGAATCCACTTCGACTCAAGGTTTGTGGGGACATCGACAGCGACTCCGGCGAGGTGCTGCGGGCAGTCTGCGCACTGCGCCTGTCGCGGTCAACGCGCTGCCGAGGCGAGCAACCAGGCGTCGAGATCGATCTCGTTGAAACTCCCCAGTTCGCGCTGCCTGACCTTGCCCGAGGCATCCACGATCAACAACAGCGGCGTGGCCCGCGCGTCGGCCAACCGCACCGCTTGCAGGCAATTGCGGCACTCGTCCTCGAACAGCAACACCAGCGAGGTGCGACCCGCATAGTCGCTCAGAGACGCGTTCGCCGCGCGCTTGGTCGATACCCAGCAAGCTGCGCGCGTGAAGCGATTCCGGTGTGATGTCGATGGCCTGCGACAGCGAACCGGCCTGCCGACGCAGCAGATCGTCCGAGCAGCCATTTTGTTCTCCAGCTGCGGATCTTCACCTGCCGCTGGCGGTGCATTTCGCAAAGTCGGCGCATGTCCGCATCGATCCATGTCGTCTGGTACAAGCGAGACCTGCGAGTCCACGACCACGCCGCACTGCAGCGCGCGGCAGACGGCGGGTGTGTGCTTCCGCTGTACGTCGTTGAGCCCAACTACTGGCAGCAGCCCGATGCATCCTGGCGTCATTGGCAGTTTGTCCGCGGATCACTGATCGAACTGCGTGACCAACTGGCCGACATCGGGTTGCCACTGTGCCTGCGTGAGGGCGAAGTCACCACGGTGCTGGAGGCATTGCATCGCGAGACGCGGTTCGTTGCCATGCACTCACACCAGGAAACCGGCAATGACTGGACGTTCCAGCGCGATCTGCGTGTCGCCGCATGGGCCCGCAGCCGTGGCGTCACTTGGCATGAAATACGCCATTTTGGTGTCGTTCGAGGCTTGCGCGAGCGCAAGCACTGGGTCAGCCAATGGGAACGCCTGATGAGCCAACCTCAGGTGATCATCGGCTCGATGCGTGCTGCGCGCGTCGCGACCAACGGCCACATTCCCGATGCCCCCAGCGGGATGAACATTCCATCCAGCAGCGGAATCCAACAGCGTGCCGGGCGTGCCGCGGGCTTGCGTTGCTTGGACGGCTTTCTGCATGAGCGCGGTGAACACTACACCCGCGAGATGTCGAGTCCGCTGACGGCAGGTTCAGCCTGTTCCCGGCTGTCACCGCATCTGGCATGGGGGACGTTGTCGCTGCGCGAGGTGGTGCAGTCCAGTCGTGCCCGCGCCGCCGCACTGATGGGCCTGCCGCCGCAAGAACGCGGCCAATGGCCCCGCGCGCTGCGCAGTTTCGAGTCAAGACTGCACTGGCACTGCCACTTCATCCAGAAACTCGAATCCGAACCCAGTATCGAGTTTCGCAACGTCAACTCCGCGTTCGACGGCATGCGCGAAACGGACTTCTCTCCGCAACGTTTCGATGCGTGGCGAACCGGCAACACGGGTTGGCCCTTCGTCGACGCCTGCATGCGGGCATTGATCCATACCGGCTGGCTGAACTTTCGCATGCGCGCGATGTTGATGGCGATCGCCGCATGGCACCTATGGCTGCACTGGCGTCAACCGTCACTGCACCTGGCCCGCTTGTTCACCGATTACGAGCCGGGCATCCACTACCCGCAGTGTCAGATGCAGAGCGGCGTCACCGGCATCAATATTCCGCGAATCTACAATCCACTGAAGCAGTCCGTCGATCAGGATCCCGATGGCGATTTTATTCGTCGTTGGGTGCCCGAGCTGGCCGCCCTGCCAGCTGGCTTTATCCACGCACCCTGGCACCTTTCCAGTCAGCAGCTTCAGCGTTACGGCGTTTGCCTCGACACCCACTATCCCAGACCCATAACCGATGCAGATCAAGCAGGCCGCGAGGCGCGACAGCGCCTTGCAGCGTGGCGGCGATCTCAACCCGACTTGCGGAGATTGAGCGAGGACGTGTTGCGCAAACATGGCAGTCGCCTGCGACCGATCCAGGCAGCCCGCAAAGAGCAAGCCACACAACCCGATTTGTTCCCGATGGATCGCTTCTGAGCGGGTGCTTACAACTCACCCAGCCCTTCGGCCACACCACCCTCGCCGACACGCAACAGACGCAGGGTGTTGGTGGAGCCATGCTGCTGCATGTGGTCGCCAGCGGTGATCACCACGCGGTCACCGACCGCCAGCAATCCCAGGCCGAACAGTTTTTCCACCGCGGCGCGGGCGGCGTTGCGCGGCGACATGTCACCGCTGTCGAAATCCACCGGATGCACGTCGCGCATCATCGACATGCGCCGACGCGCGGCAACATGACGCGACATGCCGAAAATCGGCACCGCACTACGGAAGCGCGACAGGTAGCGCGCCGTGCCACCGGATTCGGTCAGCGCGATGATGGCGCGGACCTTGATGTGTTCGGCCAGAAACATCGCACCCATCGCGATCGCCTGATCGACATGCGCCAGATGCTCCTGCGCCGAGCCGAAATCGGCGACGGTCTTGAACTGCCGTTCGGCACCCAGACAGATACGCGCCATGGCTTCGACGGCTTTCTGAGGCCAGGAACCGGAGGCGGATTCTGCCGACAACATCACGGCGTCGGTGCCATCGATCACCGAGTTGGCGACATCAAGCACTTCCGCGCGAGTTGGGATCGGGTTGTCGACCATCGACTGCAGCATCTGCGTGGCGGTGATGACCACGCGCCCACGTTCCAGAGCCTCGCGAATGATGGTCTTCTGCAGGCCGGGCAACTCGGCGTCGCCGATCTCGACGCCGAGATCACCGCGCGCCACCATGACGACCTCGCTGGCGTCGACGATCTCGCGCAGGTTGGCGATCGCCTCGGCGCGTTCGATCTTGGCCACCATCTGTGCATTGCTGCCCGCCGCACGCGCAAGTCTGCGCGCCTCTTCGATGTCCTCGGCACTGCGGCAGAAACTGATCGCGATGAAGTCGACGCCCAGTTCGGCGGCGGTACGGATATCGGCACGATCCTTGTCGGTCAGGGCACCCAGCGACAGGCCGCCACCAAGCCGGTTCAAGCCCTTGCGATCCGACAAGGGGCCATCGGTGATGGCACGGGTGTGGATCTCCGGTCCTTGCACGGCGACGACTTCCAGCGAAATAAGCCCGTCATCCAGCAGCAAGGTGTCGCCAACCTTGACGTCCTGCGGCAGACCCAGGTAGCTGCAGCCGACACGGGTTTCGTCACCCAGCGGCGCGTCGGCGCGACAGTCCAGCACGAAGGCTTGGCCACTCTTGAGCTGAATCTTCTGGTTGGCGAATTTCTCGACCCGGATCTTCGGACCACCGAGGTCAGCGAGGATACCGATTTCCCGTCCCAGACGGGCCGCCAGCTCACGAACCGCGGTGGCCCGCGCACGGTGATGCTCGGCGGTACCGTGCGAGAAATTGAGCCGCACCACATTCACGCCTGCGGCCAACACCGACTCCAGCATGCCCGGCGCATCGGTCGCCGGTCCGAGGGTGGCAAGAATCTTGGTGCGACGCAGTTGTTGGCTGGGAGTCATGGCTTTGCTCGGTCGTTTGAATACGGCCGAGTGTACCGATGACGCACTGCGATGCGCACTGGTATTGACGAAAAAAATCCCGCTCGACAAGGCTTCGAGCGGGATTGGTCTATCAGTGGTTTGCTATTGGACTTTCAGTGGTATCAATGCGAATGCGCCACCCCGGACTTCGGACAGTGACAGGGCATAGTCGGGCCATACTCCAGCCCAAAGCTGCGACTTTCACCATGCCGCTGCCAGTAGAACTGTGGTGCCAGCGCACCGCGTCCACCCACTTCGGCCATGTCCTGCGCCACGTCAAACAAGCGCCCGCCGACCATCACCATGGCGGTCGCGGCGCTGTCGCGGATGTCCTGCAGCGGATCGCCATTCAGCAGCACGAGGTCGGCTTTCTTGCCCACTTCCAGCGAGCCGAGCTGCTTGCCGAAACCGATTTCGTCGGCACCATCGATGGTCGCCGCGCGTAGCGCTTCGAAGTTGCTGAAGCCGCCCTGGGTCAGCATCCAGATCTCCCAGTGTGGCGCGAGTCCCTGCAGTTGTCCGTGCCCACCGACCTGGATCTTGACGCCTGCATCGCGCAACGACTTGGCGGCCTTGGCCACTTCGATGTGGTAGTAGTCCCAATCCGGTGCGATCTCGCGTCGGATGCTGCGGGCGTCCAGCGTCTCCTTCGGGAAGAAACGATTCAGACGGGGTTCTTCCCACACCTTGTCGCGCGCATACCACCAGTATTCGCCGGACAAGCCACCGTAGCTGACGACCAGGGTCGGTGTATTGCGCACATCGGTGGCCTTCCACAGATTGATGACGTCGCCATACAGCGGCGCGATCGGCAGGTTGTGTTCGATGGTGGTCACGCCGTCCAGCACCATGGTCAGGTTGTGGAAGAAAGTTGATCCGCCCTCCTCGACGACCAGCATGCCCAGCTCGCGCGCCGCCTGATTGATCTGCTGACGTTGCTCTCGGCGCGGCTGGTTGTAGCTTTTCACGCTGAAGGCGCCGTTTGCCTGCATGCGGCGCAGGTGCGAGCGCGCATCATCCAGTGAGTTGACCACCGCCTTGAAGTCACCATCGGCGCCATACAGGATGGTGCCCGTGGAAAACACGCGCGGTCCCACCATCTCGCCGGCCTGCACCAACTCCGCCTGCGAGAACACGAACTCGGTGGTCGCCGACGGGTCGTGCATGGCGGTGATGCCAAACGCGAGATTGGCGTAGTAGGCCCAATTCTGCTGCGGAATCACGCCTTGTCCGAAGTGCGCCGCGTGCGCATGCGCGTCGACGATGCCGGGCATCAGGGTCTTGCCGGTGGCGTCGATGACCCGTGCACCTTCGGGAATCGCCACGCTGCTGCCCGGCCCAACGGCGACGATCTGGTCGCCTTCCACAATCAACGTGCCGTCTTCGATGACTTCCTGGGTCTTTTCGGCATCGCGCATGGTGATGATCCGCGCGTGCGTGAAGGCGACGCGCTCGTTGGGTCGATACACCGGCAACTGCAGGCCCAAGGCCACACCCCGTGCGTCGGCAGGCTTGGGCAGGGTTTTCGGCGCCTCCGGCAGGAAGGCGAAGGCGTCCTTCAGGTTCCGTGTGAAGTACTCGTCCCCGACCATCCAATGCACCGCAGAACCATCCGCTGACCAATGCAGGTAGCTGCCGACATCCGCCGTGATGCGGGTCACCGGAATTGCCTTGCTGTCCTTCGACAATTCGACGCTGCCGCCGGTTTGCGGCAATGGCGCGAGGTAGGCATTGAACAGTTCGTTGAACACCACCCATTGGCCGTCCGGGCTGATGATCAGGTTGTCGGCGTACTTGAGCTTGAAGACCTCGCGCGGTTCTTCGCCATGCAGGCCGACCGACATCAGCTTCTTCGACAGCCCGCCGCCGACCAGGTAATAGATCCGCGTGCCGTCGGCGCTGAATTGTGGCTCGTAGCCATCCTTGGCGACCTGCACCGGCTCGCCGCCCTCGGCGGGCATCCAGAACACGCCACGCTCGCGCGCCCACAGGCTACCGGTCAGTGCGCTACCCGCCGAACGTGCAAACACGACCTTGCTGGCATCCCGTGAGAAGCGCGGGCTATAGAAAAAGCCCGGCTGCGCGTTCAACTGGCGACGCTCGCCGGTGAGCAGATTCAGTGCCATCACCTGCACCAGACTGTCGTCCGCCCAGCGCGTGTAGAGCAAGGTCTGCCCGTCGGGGCTGAAACTCGGCTGGTATTCGAAATAGCCGGTATCGATGGTCAGCCGCTGCGGCTGTCCGTCCGGCAAGGTGCGGCGATACAGCTTGCCGGCCGCATGGAAAATGACGGTCTGCCCGTCCGGGCTGGTGGCGACATCCCGCACCATCTTGGGTGTAAAGCTGCCCTCGGCAAGCGTTCGCGCGAAGCGCAACGGCTCGGTGACGGTTTGATCAACCTGCGCCGTAAAGGGAATCCGTTCCGCTTCGCCGCTGGCGACGTGAATCTTCCACAAACCGCCCTGCGCCCAGATCACCACCTGACTGCTGTCGGGCGTCCAGTCGAAACCCGGATACGGGCCGAAAATCGCCCAGCCCTCCTGCTGATCGTGGTTCAGGCCATCCCACACCGGGCGCACATCGCCACTTTCCAGATCCATCACATGCAGTACCGACTTCTCGCGCACACGGCGCACGAAGGCCAGCGATTTGCCGTCGGGTGACGGCTGTGGCCGCACCGCACCGCCCGCGCCGCTGAGCAGCACGTCGGTCTCACCGGTCTGGCGATCCAGTCGCTTGATCGCATAAATGCCGTCGTGTGGATTCTTGTTGTACTGGAAGTACGGACCGGCGGTGACGTCTTCCGAGTAGTAGACGTAGCGCCCGTCGGGACTGATGGCCGGTTCGCCGAGGTCCTGCTGATCGTTCTTCTGCTGGGTCAACTGCAAGCCGCTGCCACCACTGCGGTGGTACATCCACAACTCACCCGCGCCCAGCGAGCGTTCGCCGGTGAAATGCTTGCGCGCGATCAGATAGTCGCCGTCCGGCGTCCACTCCGCATTGTTGGTCAGGCGAAAGTCTTCGTTGGTGACCGCGACCGGCGCGCCATTCGCCAATGGCATGCGCCAGATGTTGTTGCCACCACCACGATCCGAGGTGAAGGAAATCTCCCGGCCATCCGGCGAAAAGCGCGGCTGTACATCGAAGGCCAGACCGTGTGTCACCCGCTTGGCCTCACCGCCGTTGATCGGCAGCAGGTACAAATCGCCCAGCAGATCGAACACCAGCTGCTGGCCATCCGGACTGACATCAACGCTCATCCAGGTGCCTTCGCTGGTGGCAAAACGCACCTGTCGGGTTTCACCGTGTGCGGCGTTCACATCCCACTTCGGCTCAGCCTCCGGCTTGGCTGCCGAAGCCGCCGCACTCCCCAGGGCCAAACCGACGAGCAACGCAGAAAACAACGGATTCAATCGCATGACGAACTCCCCTTCGTGAGCCGGGGAGCGTAACCCAGGCAGGCACAAGTTCAAGCTGCTGATGGTCATGCAGGGCGGCTCGATGCCCCGCTTTCACGCGCAGAGATACTAGACTTGCGGCATGACCCAGTTCGCTCAGCCGGCTTCGCCGGAAACCTCCTCGCTTGGCAAGGCCGTTCGCTACGGCGACCAGTACGACCCGGGCCTGCTGTTTCCTATTCCCCGCGCACGCAGCCGCGAGGCGCTGCAGCTCGGCGGTGATGCCTTGCCGTTTCATGGCGTCGATCTCTGGAACGGCTACGAACTGTCGTGGCTGAACCCACGCGGCAAGCCGCAGGTGGCACTGGCGCGTTTCGACGTGCCCGCGGAGTCGCCGAACCTGATCGAATCGAAGTCGTTCAAGCTGTATCTCAATGGCTTCAACCAGACCCGCCTGGCGTCGATGCAAGCCTTGCAGGCCCGTCTGATCGATGATCTTTCGCAGGCGGCCGGAGCAAAGGTCGATGTGACCCTGTTCGATCCGCAGGCGCAGCAAGGAGTACCTCTGCAGTCGTTGCAAGGCGACTGTATCGATGAACTCGACATCGACATCGATGACTTCGCACATCCCGAACAACTGGCACTGCGCTGCGCTGATCGGATCGTCGACGAAGTTCTGGTGTCGCATCTGCTGAAGTCGAATTGCCCGGTCACGGGTCAGCCCGACTGGGCCAGTGTGCAAATCGCCTATCGGGGACGCCAGCTTGATCGCGAAGCCTTGCTGCGCTACCTGATCGCCTTTCGGCAACACAATGATTTTCACGAGCATTGCGTCGAGCGCATCTGGCTGGATCTGTGGCGGCAATGCCAACCCGATTTGCTGACGGTGTACGCGCGCTACACCCGTCGCGGTGGACTCGACATCAATCCCTGGCGTAGCAGCGAGCCCGGGCAGCCGGACAATCCACGCGGGCCGCGTCAGTAAGCCTGTCGGGAAACTCCTGACTCTCGGCGCGACCTTCTGCGCAGCGCCGCACAGTCAAACCCGCCGGGGTCGGCGTTAAACTGCGCCCGTTCCTTCTGCGGAGAGCCGCCATGAACAGCGTCTCGTCCATTGCCACCTCTGGCATCAGCACCGCTCAGCTCGCCCTTGGCGTGGCCGCCAACAACATCGCCAACGCGCAGACTGCCGGTTACGCCCGACAGCAAGTCGTGCCGCTGTCGCAGAACGGCGGCGGTGTGCGCGGCTCGGTTACCGAGGCCCCCGGCAACCCGTTCGGTGACTACACGGCCGATCTGCTGAACGCCAAATCCGCCAGTTACGCCGTCAAGGCGAACATGGTCAACCTCAGACCCAGGACGAGATGCTCGGCACGCCTGCTAGATGTGAGCGCCTGATCGCGGGCCGTCTGCGTCCAGCCGTCCACGTCATCCGGCGCTGGTATCGCCGGTCTGTGCCAATCGCCTGCCGACATTGCTGTGTCCGCACAAGGGCTGCGCGGCAGTACGCCCTCGTGTTCAAGCAGCCAGCGCTGCGCTTCGATGCCACCGGCATAGCCGGTGAGTTGCCCCATTGGCACCGATCACGCGGTGACAGGGCAGGATCGAACTGACCGGATTGGCGCCAGCTGGCCGAGCCCCACCGCGCGCGCACTACCCGCAAAACCCAGATGTTCCGCCAGTCGCGCTGTCCGCCTGCCCGACCGGAATCGCGCGTAACACTGTGCCACGGTTTGCTGGGTGGAGTGCCTGCCGTGACGACCTGCACCAGTCCAGCGCGCCCAGATCACCCACGAAATAGGCACGCACTTGGCGCAGGCCTGCGTCTCGGCGCGTGTCGCGCTGATGTCCCGCCTTGCGGTACTGGCGGTCAGCAGGTTTCCATGCGTGTCGCGTAGTCCCACCAGTCCAGCGCGCGCATGGCCTTGTGCATCCGTCAGCAGGATGAGCTTGCCGATCGGGGTGGCAAGGGTTTCGCGATACAACTCAACGGACATGGTCTGGCTCCTGATTGATCGGGTCCGGATTCTGAACCAGGGCGAAATCGGTATCGCTCGCCCAGAGATGTTGGGCGCGTAGGCCCGCCATGGGCGCCAACTTTCGGCTTGCAGGCGCAAACTGGCCGCATCCATGCGCGGCTGATCGGCTGCGCTCATCGCCTGTACCGGCCGATATCACTGGCCAGGAAAGGCATCGGGTTCGCGCAAGCCGCGTAGCTGGTGTAGTGCGCGTCCGGTCGCCGATGCCGGGCCGATCCAGCAGGCACTTGCAGTCCTGCAGTGATCGTCCCGCGCTGCCGAATCGCCGAGGGCGATGCCTGATGAAACGCCATTGTGCGATCGCCTGACGCCGCGCCTGCGGCTGCGCAACGGACGCAAGTCCTCGGGCAATACCTTCGACGGCTCAGGCAGAACGCGATGCAAACCCCCATGGCAGTCCCGGCTGCAGAGCGGCGCATGCGTCCGAGCAGACTGTCGCCCAGGCGACGCGCCGCACTCACCGTGATCTGCTGTCCCAGCAGCGCGCGCAAACCCGCTTCGAACACCGACCACGCGCCCGGCAGGCGCAATCCGGGACGCGCGTCGATGCGCGCCGCCAGCGCAGGATCGGCACGCAAATGAGCCTCGATGCTCGGTAGATCCGCATCCAGATCGAACAGGCGTCGCACCTTGCGCAGCAGCGTCGGCAAACGCCGCGGCGCCACACCGTGCCATTCCACCTGCAGCGCCTGGCGATGCGGCAGATGGCTGACCCGCAATGCGCCGACGACGCCATCGAACATCACCGCGCGGTGGTAACACCCCGACGCAATGACTTCCATGCCCGACCAGGCGCGCATACGCAGAAAATCCAGCATCGCCTGCCAGTCATACGCGCCCCGATAGCCCAATCGCAATGGCAATCCCGTTGGTGCAGCGCGTTGTCGGCGCAAACGGCTAGGAGGCTGTCCGTGGACCGCCAGAAAATGCTCATTGAAGCGACGCAGGCTGCGAAAACCCGCTGCCATGGCGATGTCGGTGATCGACAGCGCGCTGTCATGCAGCAGTTGCTTGGCCAACAGCAAACGCTGGGTCTGCCATAGCGCCGAAGGTGTCACGCCCAGCTCGGCATTGAACAGGCGACCCAACTGCCGCGGGCCCAACCGCATGGCTTCAGCGAGGGCCGCCACACCGCCGCGCTCCATGATGCCGTCGGACATCAGCGCGAGGGCGCGTCCCAGGCGTGACTCGCTGTCGAGCACGGGCCAATGCGCCGGTGCCAACTCCGGCCGGCAGCGCAAACAGGGTCGATAGCCCGCCTGCTCTGCGGCGGCCGCAGTCCGATGAAAGTCGCAGTTCTCGCGGCGTGGTGTGCGCGCCGGGCAAATCGGACGGCAATACACACCCGTGGTGCGCACCGCCACAAAGAAGCGACCGTCGGCGACCGCGTCGCGGGCGCACAGTTGGCGATAGCAGATATCGGAATCCAGCAAAGACATGGCTAGGAGCCTGCGCGGCAGAAATGATCGAGGCGAAAAGTTGTCTGCGCGAGGACAGATTTTCGACGATTCGCCGGTCCATAGCACGGCTATGGACCAAGAATCGGCGGAAATAATGGACCGCGTAGACGGCTTTGCAGACCGGTCGGCTTCTGCCGCGCAGGCTCCTGAGCAAGACAGCGACGACGGGACCGCAGCTTGCCATGTTGTCGAACCGGCGACTCGCGGAAATCGGACACGATTCCGCGCGTACCCCTACAACAGGCTGACGCGCTGCGGACGCGCAAACAGAAAACCCTGCCCGTACCGGCATCCCATGTGGATCAGGCGACGCCGTTGCGACTCGGTTTCGATGCCTTCGGCCACCACCTGAAGGTCCAGCGAGGCCGCCATGGCCAGAATGGCACTGACGATGGCCGTCCCGCTGCTGCCGTCATCCTCATCCAGCGCGGTGACAAAGGAGCGGTCGATCTTCAGCATCTGAAGCGGGAACTGGTGCAGATAGCTCAACGAGGAATAGCCGGTGCCAAAATCGTCGAGTGCGGTGTGGACACCAAACTGGATCAGACGCTCCAGACTGCTGCGTACCTTCATTGGATGACGCAACAAGGTGCCTTCGGTGAGCTCGACCCGCACGCGCTGATGCGGAACCTCCAGCTCGTCGAGCAGGCCCAGGAAGCGTTCCGCGAAACGGTCTTCCTGGAAATGGCGCGGCGACACATTGAGGGTGATGTAGGCTTGAGTCTGCGGCAAGTTGGGCAACGCGATGCAGGCCTTGCGGAACACCTGCCAGTCGATGGCCTCCAGTAGACCGCTCTCGTCGGCAACGCCAAGAAACTCGCCCGGTGCCATCACGCCGCGCCGTGGATGGTGCCAACGCATCAGTGCTTCGTAGCCGACGACTTCTCCGGTGCCCAGTTCGACGATGGCCTGGAACCACGGTTCGAACTCCTCGCGCAGCAAGGCCTGACGCAAATCGAATTCGAGCGCGATCTGCTCGTGTGCGGCGTTATCCAGTTCTTTCTGAAACACCTGATAACGGTTTCGACCAGCCGTCTTGGCGCGATACATCGCCGCGTCCGCATCACGCAGCAGGTCGTCCGCATTGCGGTAGTGCACATCGGCCAGCGCAATTCCGATGCTGACCGAGGGTTGTAGCGTGTTGTCCAGGATCGACATCGGCTCGGCAATGGTCTCGATGATCCGCTGCGCGACACGCATGGCTGTTTCAAGATTTTCCGCCTGCTCCAGCAGCACTGCGAACTCGTCACCGGACAGCCTTGCCACGATATCGCGGTCGCGCACGCAGGACTCAAAGCGACGCGCCACTTCGATCAGCACGATGTCGCCCGCCTGGTGGCCGAGGCTGTCATTGATGACCTTGAACCGATCCACATCGATGAACAACAGGGCGAACGGCGGACCGGATGTGCTTTGCAGTCGCTGCAGCGCGCGGTCCAAGCGCTCGCGCAACAGATCGCGATTGGGCAAGCCGGTCAGCGTGTCGTGCAGAACCTGATGTTTCAGCCTGGCCTGGATCAACTCGCGCTCTTCAATCTGCCGCCGCAGCTCGCGGGTCCGCTCCTCGACACGCAGTTCCAGCATCGCATTGGCCTTGCGCAAGTCCTCGGCGGCCCGACGCCGCTGCATGCCGTTGGCGACCTGATAGGCAACAAACATCAACAGTTCGCACTCGCGCTCTGCATAGACCACCTCGCCAGAGTAGCTCTGCACCACCAGCACGCCCATCACGCCACGCGTACAGATCAGCGGTGCGCCCAGCCACGACTGTGCGGGCTTACCGTGAATTTCCACCTCACCCTGTTCCATCAAAGCCCGCATCTGCGAGGCATCGATCAGCACGGCATGTGCCTGGCGAATGACGTACTCGGTCATGCCTCGGCTGATGGCGCGCGGCTCCGGCTTCGGCTGGTACTCGTCCATGTAATAGGGAAAGGAGAGTGTTCGCCCGTCATCGGAAAGCATGGCCAGATAGAAATTCGTCGCGGGCATCAGATCGGCGACGATCACATGCAGGGCCGAGCAGTAGTCGACCAGACTGCCATCGTGCCCGGACAACTCGGCAACCTTGAACAAGGCCTTCTGCAGGCGCTCGCCGCGTTCGCGCTCACGGACCTGTTGATGCAAATCTTCGTTGGTGGCCGCCAGTTCACGCGTGCGGTCAGCCACCTGACGTTCCAGTTCGACGCGCGCCCGATGACGCTCCAACGCATTGAGGATGTGAGTGCCGACGAAACTCAACAGATTCTGGTCTGCCTCACTGAAACTCACCGCTTCGGTATACGTTTGCACGGCGAGAACGCCGCGCACCTCGTCACCGGACACCATCGGAACGCCCAGCCAGTTGTTGGGCGCCGTGCCGATTCGCTGCAGCGGCCCATCGATCTCCTGCTCGATTTCTTCCAGCGTTCCGCGCAGCGCCTGTTTTTTTCGGATCACATGCCAGGTTAGTCCGTATTGGATCTCCGACATGGCGAGTTCGTTGTCGACAATAACGGCACTGCTTTCATCATCGGAGTCGGCGTAATAGATGAAGTTGGCGGTGTCGCGCACGCCATCGTGAAGAGCGATATAGAAGTTCTCGGCATACATCAGTGCACGCACGATGTCGTGCATACCGCGCAGCAAGGCGGGCATGTCCAGGGCCGCATTCGACAGGTCGGCGATGGTGAACAGGGCGCGCTGGAGTCGCTCAGTGCGCTCCAACTGCAGGACCGCGACGTTCAGTTGGTCGGTCTCGAAGGCTTCGTGTAGACGCAATCCGACGATGTGCAGGCACAGCGCCCAGTGCTGCAGACGCGGTATCGAGGTCGCCGTGGAAATCTCAGGACCATGCAGGATCAACACCGCAGCCGCCCCGCTTTCGTGCGTGGACAGCACGATGGCGTGGTGTTCGTGATCGGTCGAGTGCGCATGTCCGCTACTGGTTCCGAGCGCCTCGTTTGCCAACGCCATCCACGACGATGGATCGGCTTCCGGGACCGATTGCATGTGCTCTGCCCACGGCGTGCCCAGCAGCACATGTCCGTCCCGACAGCCCGTCAGCTGCAGGGCACGCGCCAGCACCAGCTCGGCCAGAGACGCCACATGTCGGGTCCCCATCAAGGCCAGAATCAAACTGGCGTCGATGTGATCGAGTGCCGGCTCTGGCGTGTCGATCGGATCGGGGGTGGACATTGGCGGCGGGTTTCCTGCTTCGGGGCGTGGGATGCCGGTTGCAAGTCCTGCGCCATTTCATGGCTGTCGCGGCGGGTGTCGCCGGTCTGATTCAGCGTTCGATTAGTTGCCGGAAAGGCGGCAGGGCACGCAGGATGCTGCCGCCGTAACGCTTTTCTACCAGCCGCCGATCCAGTATGACGATGCGTCCGACATCGTTCTCCGAGCGAATCAATCGGCCGCAGTATTGGATCAGGGTCCGGGTGGCGTGCGGGATCGAGACTTCGACAAAAGCGTTGCGCCCGCGTGACTCCAGCCATTCGGCCCAGGTCGCTTCGACAGGATCGGTCGGCACGGCGAACGGCAGTTGGGTAATGACCACCGTTTCGCACAGCTTGCCGGGCAGATCCAGGCCCTCGCCAAAGCTGGCCAGCCCGAACAGCGTACTGCCGAGGCCCGCTCCGACCGCTGCCGCATGCGCGTCCAACAGCGCTGCCTTGGACAGACTGCCCTGCGCCTTCACGCGCAGTCGGCGAGCTGGACTTAGTGCGGCCAGGGTGGCGTCCAATTTCTGACGCGAGGTGAACAACACCAGATTGCCCTGCTGCCAGTCCAGATCGCGCTCCAGCCAGTGCACGATCTCGCGTACGTGCGCCTCGCGATCATCCGGCAGGGCGGCCAGACGGGGAACCTCGAGCTTGGCCTGCTGTGCGAGTTGAAAGGGCGAGGCCAGACTGAGCGATTCGGCGTGGTCGGGCACGCCCAGTTGCGCATGCAATGCCCGGAAATCACCACCAAGGCTGAGCGTGGCCGAGGTCAGCACCACGCCTGCGGCTTGCGGCCAGAGGACGCGTCGCAGGACCGGCGCGGCCGATACAGCCGAAGCATGACAGACCAGTCCACCGTCATGGCCCGGTGCGATCCAGCGCGCGGTCGGCGCATGCTCGCCGGATTCCTCCAGCGACCACAGAAACCAAAGGGCGTGCTGGCGCTCCAGCCGCTCGCGCGCCAAGCCGAGTTCGCGCGCGATGGCCTCGCGGCGATCCAGCGGCGCGGTGCTTTCCAACAGGGTTTTCAATGCGGACGGCAACCAGCGCAGCAACTTGCCGGTGTGTTCGTTGAGGGCACCGGCCCACAACCGCCATTCCTCGGAAATCTGCCCGAGTGGCGCGCGCCAAAGCGGTTCACGCTCGGTCGGGTCGGACTGCCAGCGCTGCACGATGTCGCGCTGCAGACCGTCGAGCAACACCTCCAGCTCCTGCAGGGTGGCGTCGATCTCGTCGGCGGTGAGGCGCCCAATGCGCTCCTTTCCGCTGCTGGCGAACACCGCACGCAGCGGCCCGGCCAGTCGCGCGGTGCGCCGGATGGCATCAGGCAGATGCACTTCCGCGCTGCCACGATCGATCGCCTTGGACGCGAGATGATGGGCTTCGTCAAACACGTACAGGCTGTCCTGCGGTGCGGGCAGCAGAACACCACCTGATCCTTCGTCGTCCATGCCCAGCATCAGATCGGCCAGCACGAGATCATGGTTGGCGACCACGATGTCGGCATCGCGCAAGGCATTGCGTGCGTGCACGAAGGGACATTGCTGAAGAAAGGCACAACGGCGGTTGGCACAGCCACCGGCCGAGGTCGTCAACAGGCTGCGGGTATCGTCAGCCAGCGCAATCGGCAGGCGGTCGAGATCGCCATCCCAGCGGCGATCCAGCAGTTGCTGCAACAGTTCGGCGATCTGCTTGGGCTCGCCTTCGCGTGGTCGTCTGGGCCAGGTCGCGTTCTGCCACCCGTCTGGCCCGAAGTCGAATCCGCCTTGCGGAAGCTCCGCGTCGCCTTGGCCCAACTCGTTCATGTTGCGCGTACACGCGTAGCGTTGCCGGCCCTTGGCCAACACGACTTTCGCCGTGCCTCCGACCGCGCCAAGAAACGCCGGGATGTCGCGCGTGACCAATTGCTCCTGCAACGCGATGGTCGCGGTACTGACGATCAGGCGCTTGCGATGCGATTGCGCGATGGCCAGGCCCGGCACGAGGTAGGCCATCGATTTGCCGGTGCCGGTCGGTGCTTCGACCACCGCGATGGCCTTGTCATGCGCCAGCGCACGGGCGACCGCGGCAATCATCTGGCCCTGTGCCGCACGCGGCTTGAAACCCGGTAACGCCTGTTTCAAACGTTCGTAGCTGGCACGAATGGTGTCCTTGAGCGCGGCATCCAGCCCGCGCGGGGCCGCCGGGGCGGGCGCGGACTCAGACATCGGCGTCGATCACCTACTTTTTCGGACCGATCTCACCGTCAACGTACAACCACTGTCCATTTTCCAGGACGAACTGGCTGCGTTCGACGATGCGCTGGGCGCCACCGGCACCAATCCGCAGGCGGGCGATGAAGCTCACTTCTGCGCGCTGCGAATCGAGCTGGCGGAACGAGATGACTTGCAGCCCCAGCCAATTGGTGCGCAATCCGGGGCGATCACTCAAATCCAGCGTTGCCGGTCGGGTGCTTTCATGCCAGGTGGCCAGCAAAAAATCGCTGCGGCGCTGGACGTAGGCGGTATAGCGGGCACGCATCAATGCTTCCGCATTGGGCACGGGCGCTCCACCGTGATAGACGCCACAACAGGCGTCGTATGACTTGCCACTGCCGCACGGGCAGGCGCTTGGGGAATGACTGTGGTTTTGCATGGGTCGCGGAGAATGCCCGGAACCGCGCTGCAATTCCAGTCTTGCGCGCACGATTTGCACAGATTTGCCTTAGCAGACGGGCGGTTGGACCCGCCGGGAAGGCGGCATCGGCCTGCAGCGGGGACGTCACCGCCTGCTAAAGTGCGCCTCCACCCGCGCGGCTCCGCGTGATGCCGGGCGCGATTCGCTCATCAGGACGATATATGCCGGAGTCGCTCAATGTGCTGGGCCTGCCTTTGCAGCCCTGCAGCCTCAAGCCGCTGACGGGCTATTTCCGCGACGGCTGCTGCCGCACGGACCCAACAGATCGGGGCTTGCACGTGGTTTGCGCAGTGATGGACGCGCGTTTTCTGGCCTTTTCCAAAGTGGCTGGCAATGATCTGTCAACGCCCCGGCTGGAGTTCGACTTCCCCGGCTTGCGTGCCGGTGATCGCTGGTGCCTCTGCGCCGCACGGTGGCTGGAGGCCTACCATGCGGGCGTCGCGCCGCGCGTCATCCTGCAGTCAACGCACCTGAATACCTTGGGCGTGGTGAGTCTGGATCACCTGCGCGAGTACGCCTACGAACCATGAGCGGGGAGGCCTCCGACCTGATTCTGGCGTCCGCGCTGCGGGATGCGTGGCACGCCGTCGAGCCCTCCACGTCGCCGTCCGTTCTCGTGCTCGGCGCGCGCATCGAATTGCAGGAATACCTTCCGCCCTCCACGGCAGTGCAAGCGTTCAAGCCCTTCGTCGATGCGCTGACCGCAACCGGGCGTGCGGTGTTGCCCGACCTCGCCGAACTCGATCCGGATCAACGGTTCCAACGCGTGCTGGTCTGGCCGTCGCCGGTTCGTGCCGCGGCGCGGGCGGAACTGGTGGCGGCGGCGCGGCGAACCACCGATGAAGGTGTGCTGATCTGCGCGCAGCACAACGAGCGCGGCGCGCGCAGTCTGCAGGCGGATGCCGAAGCCCTGTTTGGTCAGGTTGAGGTCTTCAGCAAGCATCGCTGCCGCGGCGTCGTGGTTCGCCAACCCAAGGCGCGTTGCAATGCGGCGCTGGCGCGGGAATGGGAGCAGTCCGGTTCACCACAATGGAACGCGCCGCTTTCGCTGTGGACTCAGGCCGGTGTGTTTGCTGCCCATCGAATCGACGCCGGCAGTGCCTTGCTGATGCAGGCGCTGCCGAACGATTTGCGCGGCTCGCTGGCCGATCTCGGAGCCGGCGTGGGGGTTCTGTCTGCCCATGTGGCGCGCCATTGTCCCGAACTGCGCTGCATCGATCTGTACGAAGCCGACTTCCGTGCGCTGACCTTGGCAAAGCGCAATCTGGCCGCGCTGACGCCGACGCCAGGCTTGCACTGGCACGACGTGACACAGGGGCTGCCCCGCCAGTACGACGTCATTCTCAGCAATCCGCCCTTCCATGCGGGTGGTGCACAATCCCATGCGCTGGGACAACAGTTTCTTCGCAGCGCGATGACCGCGCTGGCACCCGGTGGCGAACTCTGGCTGGTTGCCAATCGCCACCTACCCTACGAAACCCTGCTCAGACAGGGACTGGGCCATGTCGCGGTAAGGTGCGAGGCCGATGGCTACAAAGTGCTGCATGCAAGGAAAGCAAAGATATGAGTCGGGTTCGTCTGGATCGCCTGCTCTCGAACCTCGGCTACTGCAGCCGTCGCGAGGTGGCGCTGTGTCTTCGTGAAGGTTGGGTGCGCGCCCTGGATGGCCGCGCGCTGCGCCCGGACAGTGCGGTCGACCACGCCGAGATCCTGTTCGACGATCAACCGCTCGACCCGCCACAAGGCCTGTTGCTGATGCTGCACAAGCCGGTCGGCTATACCTGCTCAAGCAAGGACCCAGGCCGCATCGTGTATGACCTGTTCCCGGATCGCTTCCGGCAACGCTCGCCCGTACTGGCAACCGTTGGGCGACTGGATCGCGAAACCTCCGGATTGCTGCTGCTGACCGACGATGGACAGCTACTGCACCGAATCATTTCACCGCGTAGCCAATTGCCCAAGATCTACGAGGTAGAGCTGGCCGAGCCGCTGCGCGGAGACGAAACGGCACTGTTCGCCAGCGGCGAATTGCTGCTCGAAGGTGAGTCCTCACCGCTACTGCCCGCCGAATTGCAGGTGCTTTCGCCGCAGCGCGCGCGCCTGACCCTGCACGAAGGCCGCTACCACCAGGTACGGCGGATGTTCGCGGCGACGGGAAACCACGTTAAGGCGCTGCATCGAAGCCACATCGGCGGACTTGCGCTGGATGGACTCGCTGCCGGGGAATGGCGTGCGTTGAGCACGGAGGCGCAAACGGCGTTGTGGACACGCGTCCGCTGAAGAATCGACTCGCCGTCGTTCCGGCGCGCAACCCGCCCCGATAAAAACACGAAACCCCAGCCCCCACCGTGGCGTGAGGACTAGGGTTTCGGTGACTTCCCTGTCATGACCGACCCGTTTCGGTGGACTCGACCCGTTGGAAGGACGGGTAGAACCCGGTGCAGATGAAACCAGTCGAATCGTTGCCAGCAGACCACCTTGGTGGCGCTGGAAACCGGGTACAGCCCCTGTCAACGATGTCAGAGGCATCCAAACCGCAGCGCCTCTGCGTTCGCATGATGCCTGCCAAACGCGCTTCGCGCCACGTCTTGCGTGATGTTCGGAACTGTGATCGCAAGGCGGCATCAGCGCCTCGCCGGTGGCGACAACTAAACCGAACGTCCTTGATTTGCCCACGTCAGGATGGCGAGGCCTTGCTGCAAAGCAACTCGACGCTTCGATCGATGCAGGCTATTGTTGCCATCCAAAATTTAGACTTCACTGAATTAGCATCGGCTAATAGAGTGCGTCCACCCCAAGACGGGGCCACCCACTCCAAGGAGATTTCCGATGTCCGCTATCAACACCCCGACTCTGCCGCAGCTGAATCGCCCTGCACCCGACTTCGATGCCAAGACCACCCATGGTCAGAAAACACTCGCCGATTACCGGGGAAAATGGCTGGTGCTTTTTTCCCACCCCGCCGATTTTACCCCCGTCTGCACGACCGAATTCACCGCGTTTGCCCAACGCTCAGCGGCTTTTCGCGCGCTGAATTGCGAACTCCTCGGCCTGTCGATCGACAGCGTGCACTCGCATATCGCCTGGGTTCGCAACATCAAGGAAAAGTTCGGCGTCACCATTGATTTCCCCATCATTGCGGATCTGTCGATGCGGGTGGCGAATGATTACGGGATGATTCAACCGGGTGCCAGCGACACCTCGGCGGTGCGTGCCACCTTTGTGATCGATCCCAACGGCATCTTACGCGCGATGGTTTATTACCCGATGAGCAACGGCCGCTCGGTGGACGAGTTCCTGCGCTTGCTTGAGGCACTTCAAACCAGTGACGCCAACAAAGTTGCCACGCCGGAAAACTGGAGGAAGGGTGAGTCTGTGATCGTACCGCCGCCAGCAACGACGGAAGCCGCCGAACAACGTGCTGCCGAGGGCTACGAGTACGTTGACTGGTACTTCAGCCGGAAAACACTCTGAACAACGCGCGGCTGCCCCCGAGGATGTGGGGGCAGCGGCACAATGCTTTCTCACTCCTCCCAACACGAGAACAACATGCTGCTAGCACTGATCGGCGCACTGGTTATCGGCCTCAGCCTGGGCTTGTTGGGCTCTGGCGGATCGATATTGACCGTGCCGATTCTGGTCTATGTGGTTGGTCAGCCGGAGAAGATCGCGATCGCCGGATCGCTGGCCATCGTCGGTGGTATCGCACTAGCGGGCGCACTGCCACGCACATTCAAGCGACAAGTGGACTGGCGCAGCGTCGTCTGGTTTGGCGTGCCGGGCATGTTCGGCACCGTCTTCGGTGCCTGGCTGTCGCAGTGGCTTTCGGGCGCACTGCAGCTCCTGCTGTTCGCCGTCGTTATGCTGGCGGCCTCGTTCATGATGTTCCGCCAGTCCGCCGCCAGCGCCGCGCCAGTCAATCTCGCCCCAAGGCGGCGAACCGCGATCGTGCTGGATGGCGTCGGCGTCGGCACGGTCACCGGCGTGGTCGGGATCGGTGGCGGCTTCATGATCGTGCCCGCGCTGGTCCTGCTTGGCGGCCTGCGCATGCAGATCGCCATAGGCACCAGCCTGTGGATCATCGCCGCCAATGCCTTCAGTGGCTTTGCCAAGCATTGGTTGTTGCTGCATCAGGCCGGCGTTGCCCTGGATTGGACGCTGATCTTCACCTTTATCGGCATTGGCGCGGCAGGCACCGTCATCGGAATGCAGATCGCCGACCGCCTGCCGCAAGCTCTGCTGAAACGCGTTTTCGCCGGATTCCTCGTTCTGATGGGCGTGTTCATCGTCTATCGAACCCTGCCCGGCTTGCTGTGATTCAACCCGGCGCGCTTGCGTTTCGTCGCTGGCACGCTCCCTTTAGCTGACCTTCGCCCAAGGAGATCGCCATGAAACCCACCGTTCTTCCGTTTTTCCACCAAGACAGTTGCACCTGGACCTACGTGGCATTCGACCCGGCCAGCAAGCAGGCCGCCATCATCGATCCGGTGCTGGATTACGACCCGAAGTCCGGCAACACCTCGCTGGCCAATGCGGAGGAAGTCCGTACTGCGGTGAACGCGCACGGCTTGCGTGTCCAGTGGATTCTTGAAACGCACGCGCACGCCGACCATCTGTCCAGTGGTCATTGGCTGCGCGACCAATTCCCTGGCGCCAAGCTCTCGATTGGCGAGGGCATCTGCAAGGTTCAGAAGACCTTCCGCGGCGTGTTCAACCTGGGCGAACACTTCCCGGTTGATGGCACCCAGTTCGATCACCTGCACAAGGATGGTGATCGATTCATGCTCGGCGAGGTGGCGGTGCAGGTCATCGCCACGCCTGGTCACACCAACGACAGCGTCAGCTACCTGATCGGCGATGCCCTGTTCGTGGGTGACACGATGTTCATGCCGGATGGTGGCACCGCACGCTGCGATTTTCCCGGCGGCGATGCGCACGTCCTGTATCAGTCGATCCACCGACTGTTTACCCTGCCTGAGGATACTCGCGTCTTCGTTTGCCACGACTATGCACCCGGCGGTCGCGACTACCTTTACGAAACCAGCATCGGCGCGGAAAAAGCCAACAACATCCATGTCGGTGGTGGTCGCAGCGAAGAGGCGTTTGTGGCCATGCGCGAGGCGCGCGACAAGACGCTGGCGATGCCAGTCCTGATCCTGCCCTCGGTGCAGGTCAATATCCGTGCCGGCCAACTTCCGGAACCCGAAGCAAACGGAGTGCGCTACCTCAAGCTGCCGGTCGACCAGTTCCCCGGCGTGCCCAAGTAAGCCGCGCGGTTCACGGCACCGCCTCGTCAGACCCGATGTCCGAAGCCAGTGAGCGCAGTCGACGGTACAGACTGCGCTCACTGATACCGAGTTGCTTCGCCAGGTCCCGCCGACTGCCCTGATGCGCGGCGGCGTGCCGGCGGAGTTGGTCCGTCGATAGCGCGGCCAGATCGCCGACGCGTCGACGGCTCGGTGCAGACCCCGTCGCCGGACCTTCCAGTGCAAGCGCCGCATCCAGCGTTTCCGCACTGATCTCGTCGCCATCCGTTAGCAAAAGGGCACGTTCCAGCAGGTTACGCAGCTCGCGAATATTGCCCGGAAAGTCGTGCTGGCTCAGCCGCTCCAGCGCGGCAGGGCTGAGTCGCAGGGCGCGCGTGCCCGCCAGACGCGCCAGCATCGACTCGGCCAGCAAGGGAATATCCGTTCGCCGCTCGCGCAGACTGGGCAGACGGATCGGGAAGGTCGCGATGCGGAAGTACAGATCCTGCCGGAACAGACCTTCGCGCACGCGTTGCGACAAATCCCGATGGGTCGCCGATACCAGCCGGATGTCGGCGTGGCGCAAGTCGCTGCTGCCAACCCGGCGATAGGTTCCCGACTCAATCAGGCGCAGCAGCTTGACCTGCATGCTGAGCGGAATGTCGCCCACCTCATCAAGAAACAAGGTGCCGCCACTGGCCGATTCCACCAATCCACGGCGTGCCGCGCTGGCCCCCGTGAACGCGCCGCGCTCATGCCCGAACAACTCGGCTTCGAACAGACTCTCCGGCAGGCTCGCACAATCGACCACGACCATCGGCGCGCTTCTCCGAAGACTTGCTCGATGCAAGGCCTGGGCAACCAGTTCCTTGCCAGTTCCCGACTCGCCAAGCAACAGAACGGATGCGTCCGAGGGCGCGACACGATTGAGCAGTGCCAGCATGCGCTGAAAGGCCGCCGAGCGACCGACCATCCCCTGCGGACTGGCCGCGCTCTGCGCCAGTGAGAGGCTCTCCATGCGCTCGACGAAATAGCGCGCTTCGCCGGTCGCATCGCGGATCGGCACCAGTTCGATACCGACATAGGCATCGCCTTCGTTGGTGTGATGCAGATGCAGCACCCGCTCGCGCTTGCCGGACAACCGTGCGGCAGCCAAGGGACAGGACTCCCCCGCCTGATCACAGGGGCGGTTGATGCCGTGCGAGACCTGGTAGCAGGTGCGCCCTACCACGCTGTCGTTGCGCTGGAACTGCGCCCGGTAGGCCGCGTTCGCGGCCAGGATGCGGTACTGCCCGTCAAACAGGATGTGCGGTTCGGGCAGGCTCTCCAGATAGGCGATCAATTCGGCCAGCGGTTGCATTCTGATCTCCCGGATCGGTGGTGCTGCCATATTGGCAGATTGGCACACTGCCATCACTGCCAAAGGCAGTGCTCAGGCGACGGATTTCCACCCTCCCTGCTGCACTTTGTCGCGCGGCACATTGACGCTGCGGCAATTTGTCGCGCAAGCATTTGATAAAGAACAACATTTTAAAGCGCCCCGTGGGCGCATGCTGCTTGGCATGTTTCGTGTTTGGTCAAAGGCTGGATTGTCCATCCCAGGGCGTCAGCCGGGATTCCCCCCGTGGTCCCATCCATTCCGACACTGACACGTTTGCTGTGTGAGGAGATTGTTGTGATTTCAGAACAACTGGTTGATCTATCGCGACTGCAGTTCCTGGTAACTGCGATGTACCACTTCCTGTTCGTGCCGCTGACGCTCGGCATGGTCTGGATTCTGGTGATTATGGAATCGGTCTATGTCATGACCGGCAAGGTGGTGTGGAAGGACATGACCCGCTTCTGGGGCAAGTTGTTCGGCATCAACTTTGCGCTCGGTGTCACCACCGGCATCACCATGGAGTTCCAGTTCGGCACCAACTGGGCCTATTACTCGCACTACGTGGGCGACATCTTCGGCGCGCCGCTGGCCATTGAGGGGCTGATGGCCTTCTTCCTCGAATCGACCATGATCGGTCTGTTCTTCTTCGGATGGGACCGGCTTTCCAAACCGCAACACTTGTTGGTGACCGTATTGATGGCAATCGGCACCAACCTGTCCGCACTGTGGATTCTGGTTGCCAACGGCTGGATGCAGAATCCGGTCGGTGCCGAGTTCAGCTACGACACCATGCGCATGGAGATGGTCGATTTCTGGGCTGTCGTGTTCAATCCCGATGCACAGGCCAAATTTGTCCACACCGTCTCGGCCGGTTACGTCACCGGCGCGATGTTCGTGCTGTCGATATCGGCCTTCTATCTGCTGCGCAAGCGTGACATCGAGTTCGCCAAGCGCAGCTTCCGGGTTGCTGCCGCCTTCGGATTGGCGTCGGTCTGCTCGGTCATCGTGCTGGGTGACGAGTCCGGCTACACCGTCGGCGAAGCGCAGCAGACCAAGCTCGCCGCGATGGAAGCCATGTGGCACACCGACCCGGCTCCGGCGCCGTTCAATCTGGTCGCCTGGCCCAACGAGCTGGAACAGAAAAACGACTGGGAATTGCAGATTCCCTACGTCATGGGTCTGATCGGCACCCGCTCGGTGACCCACACCATGCCAGGCATTCACGACATCAAGGAGCGCAACCGCGAACGCATCCTGTCGGGTGTCAACGCCGTGGTGGCACTGGAGACGCTGCGCAAGAACCGTGAGGACGCCGCAGCCAAAGCGACCTTCGAGGCGCACAAGGCCGATCTGGGTTTTGGTCTGCTGCTCAAGCGTTATACCGATGATGTGCGCGCCGCCAGCCCCGAGATGATCGAAAAGGCCGTGCATGACACCGTGCCTGCTGTCACACCGATGTTCTGGAGCTTCCGCCTGATGGTCGGGCTGGGCTTTTTGATGCTGCTGCTGTTCAGCCTCGCCTTCCTGTCGACCCTGAAGGTCAACTGCATGCAGAAGCCCTGGCTGCTGCGTTGGGCGCTGTGGATGCTGCCCGCGCCGTGGATCGCCAGTGAACTCGGCTGGTTCGTGGCCGAGTATGGCCGCCAACCCTGGACCATTTACGGTGTGCTGCCCACCCACCTGTCGGTTTCCAACCTCACCGTCGAAAGCCTGTACGCCTCCATCGCCGGTTTCGTGGCCTTTTACACCGTGCTGGCCATCGTTGAGATGTATCTGATGGTGCGTTTCGCCAAGCAAGGTCCTGGCAGCCTGGGCACGGGCCGCTACGACAGCGAACCTTCCCTGCGCCGAAGCACACTGAGGGCGGCGATAATGTTCCGTTACGAAACTCTCAAAGTGATCAGTGAGCGCATGGTTGGTGTGCTCCATTCGAGCTAACAATATCTGGTTGGCGACGCAGCTATGACGTGTGGACATATTCACTGCTGCTGATTGTCGTTGCCGGTGATGGTGTGATCATCAGTAATCTTTGATGGTTCAGCACTGGGATTGTGAGCTGAGTCTGATTACTGCCGTTTGCGAAGGTGCTATTTCATAAAGCATTTGGCGATCTGGCAGCTCAGCGATACTGGAAGCTATAACAACAGCGATGTGACATTTCTTTTTGCGTCAGTCAGCCAGTATGGCAATAACTACATTCCTTCGCGAGGTCATGGGAGTTCAAGCCTGTTTGATCGTTTGAATATGCTGTCACAGTGTCTTCGCGCCTCATTCGGGTGCCGCAAGCGATTTACAACGATTTGCTGATGTCGACCTACACCGGCAGTTTCTGGGCCTTGCTGAATCCGTTCGCCCTGCTGGCCGGCGTCGTTTCCACCGCCATGATCACCATGCATGGCGCGGTCTATCTGGCGCATCGCACGGAAGGCAACATCCAGCAGCGCGCTATCCGAGGGGCTGTCGTCTTCGGGTTGCTGATGGTTGCGGGTTTTGTCGCTGCCGGCGTGTGGCTGCATACCGGCATCGAGGGCTACGTCATCACGTCTGCCATCGATCCCAATGCGCTGCCCGATCCGCTATCGAAAACCGTGGCGCGCGAGGTCGGCGCGTGGTGGAGCAATTTCGACCAGCATCCGATCCTGCTGATCGTTCCCGCGCTGGGCATTCTGGGCGCGCTGTGGGCCGTCGCACTGGTGCGCTGGTATCGCACCGGACTGGCCTTCATCGCCAGTTCGATCTCGATGGCCGGTGTGATCGGTACGGCAGGCGTCACCCTGTTCCCCTTCGTCATGCCATCGTCGTCGACGCCGAACGCCAGCCTGACGGTGTGGGACAGCGTCTCCAGCCACCTGACCCTGGGCCTGATGTTCTGGGCGACGGTGATCTTCATGCCCTTGATCATCGTCTACACCAGCTGGGCCTATCACGTGATGCGCGGCAAGGTCACCGCCGCCTACGTCCGCGAGAACTCACATTCCGCCTACTGAGGAGAATTCCGACATGGCCGTCACTACCGTCGCATTGACAATGCAGAACAAGCGCGAAATCACCGAGCACGCGGGCAAGTGCCGCAACTTCCTTCTGGTCCGCTTCGATCAGGGCCAGGAAGTCGATCGGAGCTGGGTGAAACTCGCGCTGGACGAGACATTTTCGCAATGGGGAGCGCCACTGCCGCCTGGATTGCAGAACATCGATGCCTTGATCACCCGCGGTGCGGGTCCGGGCCTGCAACTGCGTCTGGCGGCGCAAAAGGTGCGTGCGCTGATCACCGACATCGCCGATCCGGAACAGGCACTCGGCATGTACCGCAAAGGTGAGCTCAATGCACCGATTCCCTCCCCCTGGTCCCCAGTCGTCGTCGCCGAAGAAGGTTGCGGTGGACACGGCTGCGGCTGCAATCACTGAAGGAGCACGTATGTGGTATTTCGCTTGGATATTGGGTGTCGGCTTTGCCGTACTGCTGGCGATCCTGAATGCGATGTGGGGCGAGAACGAAGAAGCGCGCGCCAATCCGCAATCGGATCAGACACCTCGCTAGGAACCTGTCGGACTTGAAGAATCGAAGCGAAAATTCGGCTGGTCGAGGCCAGTTTTCGCCGATTCCCTTTCAAGTCCGACAGACTCCTGGATTGATCGATGACAAGGCATCCGGGGCGCGTGAGAACTCACAATCCCCGGACGTCCTTCCATGACGACCCTGTGAACGACGAGTCGATGAGCGCTCCCGAAGTGCATCCCTGTGGCGTCTTTCGCGTGCTGTTCGATCGCATGACAGGCGGACTTTCCTACCTGATCGCCAATCCCGGTGAGCGTCAGGCCCTGCTCATCGATCCGGCGATTGCCGACATCGCACTCATTCTCGCCCTGCTCCACGAGCTCGGCCTGAACCTGACGCATATCGTGCAAACGCATGTCCACGACCCGGAGTTCCCGGCCGGTCGTGCCTTGAGTGAACTGACCGGCGCCACACCGATATCACCGCTGAGCTCACGCCCGGAGACGGGCGTGCTGCGGCTGGGCAAAACACCGATTCAATTGCTCGACACGCCAGGTCATCTTGAGCAGGGACTTAGCCTGCTGTGGCACGACCGCCTGTTCTGCGGCGACCTGTTGACGCCGTTCGAATGCCATCTCGGTCCCGGCGTGAGGCTGCCGGGCGCACACTGGGAAAGCCTGCACCGGATCCTGCAACTGCCTGCCGAAACACTGGTGTTCCCGGCCCACGCACATCGTGACCGACGGATCTGGATGCTGGCCGAATTGCAGGACCAGCATCCCGCAGCCAGCCTGAGTCGGGATGAATTTCTGCAATCCATCCACAACTCAAGCCAGTCCGCGATCAGCGCCTGAAGGCCGCGTGTCGCCGGCCACGCAAAACGCGTCGCTCAGCGCCGCCCGTTGTCATTCAATGGCCGCGCGTCCGCTTGCGCCAGCGCATGCTGAACCGCCACCGCGTGACGCTGCTGCAACGCAGACTTCTGTACCCCTTGCAGCGTTGAATCGACGATCAGATCGGGCGTGCCAGGCGGCAACATCTGCAGCGACTTCATGAAGTCGATCACGGCATCGCGGCCACGCTGATCCAGTGCGAAATAGGCATCCCGCGAATAGCGCGCTTCGCCACCATGCACATCGATGGCTTCGGTCAGGGTGGTCAGATCCCCTTTGTGGCCATAAGGTGCCGAGTTGCCGACATCCCAGAGTTTGCGGGTGACGAACAACTCGGTTGCTACGCCTGCCTGAACTACCTGCTCATTGCACAGGTGCCGGATGTCTTCATCGCACAGGTTGTGGCGCTTCAGATCGGTATAGGCCCGCACCAACGCACCACCATTTGCGGATGCCTCCAGACGCGGCAACTGCCCTTGTGTGGTGAGGTCGAAGCGAATCTCGCGCAGATCCGCGACACCGGCGGTTCCACTCGGGTTGAAGGGATTGGGCTCCGCGAACTCGCGACCTTCCAAGGCCAGGACCGGCACATGGCAGTCGGCGCACCCGATCCGATCGAACAGCCGCTCACCCACCAAGGTCGACACCAAGGCTTCGTTGTCACTGGGCAAAACCTGACCCGGCACGCCCAAGGCCGCCTGATACAAGGTGACCGCCGTGATGTCGCCGACACTGAGTTCGTCCGCCACATCGTCCTGGTCGAAGTCCGCGCTGCCGGTGCGCGCCATCCCGAAGCGCTCGACGGCCTGCATGCCGTGGTGATGGTTCATGGCATTGACACTGAACTCGCGCAGCGACACCACCACGCCCTTCTGGTGAAACGGCTTCAGCACGAGGTCGGCGTCGATGCCTTGCACATCCGTGTTGTCATAGTGCCCGTCCGGTTGCGCAACCAGGCTGCCGAACGACACGCCTTTCGCCGACAGCGCGACGCGCACGGGTTGCCCGCTTGCCAACGCCTGCTGCATGCCCGTCGCACGCTGAGCGCGCAAGGCAACGCTCATTTCGCGCGCCAGCATTTCTATCGCTCCCGAGCCTTGCATGCCTAGCGTATTGCGCTCGTTGCTGAATCGCCCCGAGACGGACTCGGTCACCGGGTCGAGCGTCTGTGCCAGCACGAAGACATTGGCAACGACATCCCCGGCACCGCCGATGAACGGGTCGTTGTGGCAGCCCGCGCAAGAATTGGAATCGGGGCCGGAAGTACGCAGAAACAGCGGTGCCGATCCGGCGACGCGCGGCGCGCCGCCACCGGTCGTGGCAGGACGGCCCTGACCGTCGTATTGGTTGAACTTGGCCACGAACAGGTCATGGCCGTGCGCAAACAGCGAGTCAAACGACTCTGCGCCCGACTCTGCTGCGGCCTGATCAACATGGCGCTGCAGCACTGGCCCATCTCCGAGGGCAAACGCCGCCCATGGCAACAGACCGCAACTCCACAGCACACACTTGCCCCACATGATGTTGCGCATATTCCCCTCCAGGATTTCGCGAACTTGTGATCTACAGGATCACTGACATGAAGTAAACGCGAAATCGAGGGCGAACCCCTCACGCTTGCACGGCCCTCAATCAAATCCGTCGGCAAACAGCCCTGCAGGCAATCGCAGCTCATGCACCGTCGCAACACGCGAGACCGAACTGCCCGCACTCCCACCGGCCACGCTGGCCTCGATTTTGTAGAGCAAGGGCTGGGTTCCAGGCGGATCGACCGCGATGCGCCAGAGTGAACTGATACGCGTCATTTCGCCGACCACTTCGAAGTTCAACCCATCGTCACTGGAGACCGACAACACTGGTGTGCCGATCACCTGCGCAGCGCTGTCACGCACGCCCCACAAGACACTGCCGAGCGTACTGTTGTAGGCGAAGGCGATCCCGGCATCGCGATCCGAAGCGACGATACGCGCCAGGCCCTCGCGCGCCTGACCTGCCATACCGGCAAAGCTGCCGTTGAGCACGATCTTGCCGTCGATGCCGAGATGGATGCCGAGAATGCTGCCGTTGCTGGTCACGGCGAAGGTCGGATCGGTCGCGCCCGTCGCCAGACGACGCGTGATCAGGCCGTTGCTGCCACCGATCAATACCCGACCGTCCGCTTGCACAGCCAGGGCCGACACGCGCGCCACGGAGGCGCTGCTCAGACTGGCATTGAAGTCACTGTCGACGCTGCCATCGCTATTGAGTCGCGCGACTCTGACCCGGCTTGTGGCGCCCAAGGTGGTGAACTCGCCACCGACCAGAATGTCGCCATCGGGTTGCAGCACCAGCGTATCGACCCGCGCGTTCGGGTTCGGATTGAACGCGGTATCCAGCACGCCACCCGCACCGTTGACCCTTACCAGATGATTCCGAAGCGTCCCGCTCGCACTGGAGAACGTCCCGCCGATCACGACCTTGCCATCGCGTTGCAATGCAATCGCTCGCACCACCGCGCCGCCATTGAGCAGCGCATTGAACGTGGTGTCGAGCGTGCCATTGGTGTTGAGACGTGCAATGCCAGCGCGATTGACGCCGCCCACCTGAGAGAAGTCGCCACCGATGAAGATCTTGCCATCCGGCTGAACCGCCAGTGCGCGCACCGTGGCATTGGCATCGGCCGAAAAGTTGGCAAACGGCGAACGCTGACTGGCATCACCGTTGGTACGGATGACGTAGCCAGCGCCCGCGTTGTAGGCGCTGTTGAATTCGCCTGCGATGACAATCTCGCCACTCGGCAAGGCCGCCATCGCCAAGGGCACGCCGTTCAATTGCGCGTCCGCAGTCCCGGACAAGGGCGTGATCACCGCCCCGGTGCTGTTCATCAGCGCCAATCCGGTGCGCGTGGCATTGTCGAATTGGGTGAAATCGCCACCGATCAGCCATTGATGGCTAGGCAAACGCACCACCGTCGTGACGATGCCGTTGATGGCGGTGTCCAGCGTCTCATCCATGATCCCATGACCATCGGTGCGGGCCAGCCGGTTGCGCGCGAAGCCACCCGCATCGGTGAACTCGCCGCCAAATACCAGATGGTCGCCAGACAACAACAGCAAGGCATGGATCGGCGCATCGGTGCCGCCCAGCACTGCACTGCGCGTGCTGTTTTCATCGAGCTGGATGATGCGCTTGTGCGACTTGTTGTTGACGCGGGTGAAGTCTCCGGCAATCACGATGTCGCCATCGCCGCGCTCAACCACCGCACGCACCCGATTGTCGATGCCGCGTTCGGGATAGTCGGTATTGATCGCGCCCCGCTCAGTCAGTCGCACGAAGTTGAGCCGTGTCGCGCCATTGACCTGGGTGAACTCGCCCCCCACCAGCAAGTCGCCATTGCGGGCCAGCGTCAGAGCCAGCACGCTGCCGTTGATGTCGGGGGTAAAACGTGTATCGCGCACGTTGTCGCTGCGCAATCGGGCGATTCGATTGACCGGCAAGCCGCCCAGTTGGGTGAACTCGCCACCGAGAAAAATGGCGCCGCTCGCCGCATCGCGGACCAGACTGTGCAGCGGTGCATTCACGCCCAGCAAATTGCCCGAAATGGAACTGCCCAATGCATTGATCCGCGCGAAGAACGCGTTTGGCTGCCCGGCAACGCTGGTGAACGTGCCACCCAGATAGAAGCCGTCTGCGCCATCGTCAACGATCGCGTCGACCCGCCCACTGGACACCGGCTTGAACGCCAGATCGATGCTGCCATCCGCCTTGAAGCGGAACAGCGCACCCATCGGTATGGCGATATCAGTGACGCTGAGATTTTCGCCACCGATCAGCACATCGCCGTTTGGTGCGATATGGATCACCCGCACGCTGCCACCGGTCACCGGATTGCCAAACGAGGTATCACGGCTGCCGTCTGGATTCAGGCGCGCAAGGCGGGTCTGAAACACGCCGCCGACACTAGTGAAGTCGCCCCCGATCAACAACTTGCCATCATCAAACCGGGCAATCGCATGCACCGTGCCATCGACGTTGGGATCAAACCCGTCGCGTGCCGATTGGGCATGGATTGCATGGCACACCAGCAACACGCCGATCAGCAGAACGCGAGACAAGGAATGGGAAAGACGCATGGCGGACACCTGATCGCGGGGATATTTCCCAACAACCCGGAAAGGTCCGACTTTCCGCCAGTGCCGCCCTCAGTTTTCCGGCTGACGCAGCAAGCGCGCCATCGAAACCGTCGCAGTCGGTCCGCGCAGCGCGGCGGCGACGTCGACATAGCCTTTGCTCAAGGCGGTTTCGCCTGCATCCCGACCTATCGTGTCCCGCAAGCCACGCGGTGCGCCCAGGGCAAGCAACTGCTCCACCAATTTGAGCGCGCCACGTTGTGCTGCCAGATGCAACACGCTGGCACCAAGCTGGTTCTGACCATCCAGACTGGCACCGTGGCGCATCAGCAAGGCGACCTGCTGCGTCACGCCCGACTCGTTCGCAAACGGCTGCAAGGGCGTATCGGCACCAAGCACCAGCATCAAGGCCGTATCACCGCGTTGATTGGTCTGGTTGATCAGGCGCGCCGCCGCGGTCGCGAGCACCAGCTGCCACAGACGCAGGGTCGAATCGATCTCACACGTGGCGCAGCCGAACCTGGCGAGATAGTGCAGCACGGTATTGCCCTGAGCATCCGCCTCTTCGGCATCCAGCCCACTGCTCAACAGTAGCTCGAGCACCGCCTGTCGCCCCAGCATGGCGGCCAGCATCAACGGCGACACACCGCCATCGAAGCGATGCGCGAGCACGTCCGGCTGAGCAACCAATGCCGCCACGATGTCGACATGTCCCCGCATGATGGCGGCGCTCAATGCCGTCGCGCCGGTCGAGGCCGTCAACTTCACATCCGCACCCGCCTGCAGCAGCGCGCGCACGATCCGCAGATCGCCGCCACCGCACGCGTGAATCAGCGCGGTACTACCCTTTTCATCACGCTGATCCACGCTGAAACCGCAAGACAGCAGACAGTTCACCGCATTCAGATCGCCAGCGCGTGTGGCGGCGATCAGGTCATCGGGCCGCAGCGGCCTGTTCGGGTGTGGCCAGCGCGACCAGTCGAGCCACTCGATCAACGCGGTTCGTCCCGCACTCAACGCCATCCCCAGCGCCGTGCGACCGTCCGCACATTGCAGATCGATCCGCGCGCCAGCACGGATCAGACAGACCACGGACTCCAGATCGCCACGACTGGCCGCCGTCATCAACGGCGTGAATCCGGCATGATCGACCACGTTGGGATCCGCGCCGCGGGCCAACGCCTCACGCAAGGCCTCCATCCAGCCCAGTCGCACCAGACCCTGCAACGGATGCAAGTCGGTGTCCTTGCCATGCAGATCCGCGCCACGCCCGATCATCGCGGCACACAGGCTTTCCGCGCTGCGATAGCGCGACGGAAGCGCAATGACCTGCGCCAGCCACGCTGCCAGCAAACCGCGACCGCTGGGCTGCCCGCCCAGACGCATCAAAGCAGCAGCCAGATCCGAACCACCGGTCCGCAAGGCATGGGCCAACAGGCGATCCACCCCCTCCACCGATAGCAGGCGCAGCAACCAGTTGCGCAAACCGGCAGGCAATGTGCCGTTGGTCTCTTCCAGCAACAAGCGTTCGGCAAGCCTTGCCATCTGCGCAGGCGAATCGCCCAACATCGTCCGCACCAGATCGACCCGATCCGCCAGTGCCGCACGACGTAGCCGCTCGAAGGCCTCGGCGGATTCATCGTCGCCGCTCGGCGCGTCGCTGAGGGCAGCCGGAATGTCGCGGTCCGGATCGATGCAACGCACCAGATCCCAGCGGCCGCGTTGCAACGCGTGATCGAGTGCCGACAGACCTTGCTCGTCACGCAGGTCGCTGCGCGCACCCATGCCCAGCAGCGTCGCCACGATGGCTGGGCTGGTACGCGGAGTTGAACAGGCCAGCAGCAGCGCGCTGCGCCGATAGCGGTCGGTTCGGTTGACGTCAATTCGCGCGGATCGAAACGCGGCGACCACCGCATCGACACCGGAGCGAATCGCCTCCATCAACGGCGTGGCACCGGCCTGATCCGGGTGATCAGGCTCCGCACCTGCCGTCAGCAGGGCAGCCACGATGCGCGCATTACCGCGCAAACTGGCTTCGTGCAACGCGCTTCGACCAAATCGGCCCAGCGCATTGACGCGTGATTTGTGCCGCAGCAACAGTTCCAGCCCCGCGGTGTCGTCATCCCCGGACGCCGCCCCCAGCAGGGCCGGCTCGGTGCCCGGCCATTCGGTCTTGGCACCGCGTCCAAGCAAATACTTCGCTGCCCGCCAGTTGCCGCACTCGCAAGCCAGATACAGCGGCGTCTTGCCCTCGCGATCCGGCAGATCCAAGGGCGAACCGGCATCTACCAGTTGCGCGGCGACATCAAGGTTCGAGTAGCGCGCCGCATGGTGCAGGGCGCTGCGCCCTTCGCCATCGACCTGCTTCGGATCGGCGCCGTTGGCAAGCAACATCGCCACGATGGAGGGCCGGCCAGTCACCGTGTCGCGAACCGCCGCCAGCAGGGGCGAACGGCTCTCCTCGCCTTCCGGGTTGAGACTGGCACCGAGCAGGATCAGATGCCGCAGCAGCTCCACATCATCATGCTGACAGGCCAAGGACAGCAGGCGTCGCAAGGGCTTGCGATCATCCCCTTGCAGGCCTTCCCACAAACCGGGCTCCGCCTGCAAAGCGCTCACCACACGCCTGTACTGCCCAGCGCGCGCCCACTTCTCCAGTTGGGTCAGTGGCGATGACAGGTTGCAGGGTTCGGGTTCCTTCGCCACCCCGATATCGATGGACGTCGTCTCGTTGGTTTCATTGGCTTCCGTCCGCATGCCCGAAAGCGCGCGCCACATCACCCGCCTCGCCAAGCCCAACAGGCCCACCGCCAGCAGAACGATGACGGCAGCAATGGCGAAGGTCGGAACGGTCTGCAAGCGCTGGACGCCGCCGAGCGATGTAAACGCCCCGATGAACACGAGAGCCAGCACCGCCATCTGAATCAGCGCGACCTGCAGGGTGATCGAGAAATCAGGCCGGACACGCAACAGTGCGTTGGATTGGCCGCGTCGCGCCCGTCGCCAAACCAGTGTCCATAGCGAATTGCGCGCCGACAGAAACACCCAACCAGACAAGGCAAAACAGCCGATCACGATCCAGCCCACGCCCGGTCGCTGGGCATAGGCCCAGGCAGGGAGACACAACAGCAAAGCGGTCAGCAACCAAAGCCATGCGGCGCGTTGCAGCATCTTCGCGTCAACCCGCAGTGCCAGGCTTTCGGTCGGAAGGTGGAATATCGCTGCCACCAAGGACAGCCAAGAAATGCCGCCCGCCAGCACCGCCTGAAGCGTCGAACCACTCAAGGCCGCTGCGCCGGTCAACGCGATAGACAGCAACACCGCAGCGATCAAGCCGATCACGCAGACGCCTCGTCACCCGCTTCGAGCAGGCGACCATTGAATTCCAACACGTCGACCGAATCGCTGCTTTGCACGTAGTAGCCAAGACGGCGCAGATTGACGAGAACCGTCATGGCCTTGGCCTGCGCCAGACGGCGCTGCGGGGAGAGGCACAGACTCATCACCCGATCCAGCCCGCCCAAGCGCTCACGCAGTACTGCGGGCAGCCGCTCAATGACCTCGGCAGAGGCACAGTAAACAAACACCTGTTCCTTCTTGCGGCTTTTGTAGATCAGGCAATGCATGGCGCTCCGCCGCTGTGGTATCCGGTCCACCATGTCTCCGGTACCGGTCCGGAATCCATGTAGGGACCCTCCTCGTCCCCCATGCGTGAGTCTGCCATGAACGTGGCAAGACACAAGGGCCACCGGGATTCACCGCGACCTTGCGCAATTCAGGCCGACAGTGCGCGCGGAGTCGACGAGCGCGGATCGATCTGGCCTCCGATCCACTTCGTCGTCGCTCAGCGAAGACCGACTAGATCGCCCTCGAAGTCATCGACGAACACACGATCCGTATCGAAAACCTGGAATTCCGCGATACCCACATAGGCCGTCTCGGCATTGCCAGCGATGTAGCGGAAGTAGCGCGCACGCGGACGCTCAAGGCGCAGGAACGAGATTTCGACATTGCCCGGCCAATCGAGCGACTGCTGGTGAATGGTTCGCCAGTTATTGCCGTCCACCGAGATGTCGACCGTGAATGTCGAGGTCTGTCGCGGCTGCTGCATCACCGCGACAAAGGGTTCGATACGCCCGAGATCGACGACGAACGACAGCGTGGAAACGGTTCCCTGATAACTCCACCAAGATGTCGCAGTCAGGCCATCCACGACCTCTTCGGGCGCACCTGACACAGTGTCGGTCAGCGCGGTGATGGGCTTGTTCAGGGCCAGATTCACCATGTCCGCCTCGGCTCGCCCGAGGGCCAGCATGGACAGACCACAGACCACGACGCGCCATATCGATGTGATCGACATATCGGCCTCCTTCGGCTGGGGAATTTCATGGTGATCCCAAGCCGCAACGAGGCGTTTGAGGAATCTCAAGATCGCGACGGATCGGCGCGAGCGAAACACAAGCATTCCCCAGACAAGCCACAACGCACGGCGACATGCGCATGATCGGTCGCGCAAAAAAAATGGCCGCGCATCACTGCGCGGCCACGTTCAATCAATGTTCCGCAAATCAGATTCCCAACGCGCTCTCTGCACTGACGTAGGGCAGATTGAAACCATCGGCGACAGGCTTGTAGGTGACCTGACCGGCATGCACGTTCAGTCCGTTACGCAGATGCACATTGTCGGCGCAGGCCTGCTTCGCACCTTTGTTGGCCAGCTCGATGATGAAGGGCAAGGTCGCGTTGTTCAGTGCGAAGGTGCTGGTGCGCGGCACCGCACCGGGCATGTTGGCGACGCAGTAATGCACCACGTCATCGACGATGTAGGTGGGCTCGGCATGCGTCGTCGCGTGCGCCGTCTCAAAGCAACCGCCCTGATCAATCGCCACATCGACGACCGCCGAACCCGGCTTCATGCGCTTGACCAGATCCGCGGACACCAACTTGGGTGCGGCAGCACCGGGAATCAGCACGCCACCGATCACCAGATCGGCATCCAGCACATGCCGCTCAACGGCATCGGCGCTGGAGAACACGGTTTCGATGCGGGTGCCGAACTGGGCGACCAGGCGGCGCAGCACGTCGACGTTCCGATCCAGAATCACCACCTGGGCACCCAATCCGACCGCCATCAGTGCGGCGTTGGCACCGACCACACCACCACCGAGAATCACCACCTTGGCGGGCTCCACGCCGGGCACGCCGCCGAGCAGCATGCCGCGGCCGCCATTGGCCTTCTGCAACGCGGTGGCGCCAGCCTGAATCGACATGCGCCCGGCCACTTCGGACATCGGCGCCAGCAAGGGCAAACCACCGCTGGCCGAGGTCACGGTCTCATACGCAATGCAGGTCGCCTTCGACTTGATCAGGTCTTCGGTCTGCGGCCAGTCCGGCGCCAGATGCAGATAGGTAAACAACACCTGCCCTTCGCGCAGACGCGCCCGCTCGACGGCCTGCGGCTCCTTGACCTTGACGATCATTTCCGCTTTTGCAAACACCTCATCAGCGGTGGCCACCACCGTCGCACCCGCCGCGACGTAATCGGCGTCGGTGAACCCAATGCCCGCACCAGCCTGGGTTTCGACCATCACCTGATGCCCTTGCAGCACCAACTCCTTGACCGAGGCGGGCACCATGCCGACGCGGTATTCGTGGTTCTTGATTTCCTTCGGCACACCGATACGCATGGCTGACTCCTGACTGGCAAGGGTTATTGCCGCACTGCAACAGGCCACAATCCCTGTTCCCGTGTCGACAAGCAAAATGTTTGCGGAGTCTATGTGCGCTCTGACAGAGTTATCGTCTGTATTTTCCGCACTGACCTCGCTGATCCACTGCGGCCTTTGATTCGCCAGCACAAAATCCCATGAAAACCACAAAAGTACTTGTTAATCAAATAGATAGAATCGACAGAAAGATTCTTCGCGAGCTCCAGAAGGATGGACGCCTGGCGAATGTCGAACTGGCCAAGCGGGTCGGGCTGTCGCCCACGCCCTGTCTGGAGCGGGTCAAGAAGCTGGAGGACGAAGGCTTCATTCGTGGCTATCACGCGCGCCTGAACCCCTCCAAGCTGCAGGCCGGGCTGCTGGTGTTCGTCGAAATCCGTCTGGTGCGCACCTCGCACGACGTGTTCGAAGCCTTCAAGCAAGCAGTCGTTTCGCTGCCGCAAGTGCTCGAGTGCCACCTGGTCTCGGGCGACTTTGACTACCTCATCAAGGCCCGCGTCGCCGACATGGTCGCCTACCGCGAATTGCTCGGCACCACCCTGCTCACCCTGCCCGGCGTAGCCGGCTCGCGCAGCTATGCGGTAATGGAAGAAGTCAAGGAAACGCTGGAGTTGCCGGTGCGGGAGTGAGGGGACGTCGCTCGGCGTTTCGCCATTCAGACTGACCAAGGGCGTCTACGGTAACGGCCCGTCAGGTGCCGCGTCTTGAAAGGCCGTTCGGGAGCCGGGCAGCATTTCAGGTTGCCGATGGTGTCTCCGCTTTCCTTTTGTAGAGCATGGCAGCCACCATGCCGAACATCACACCCGCGACGTGCCCAGGCTTGGGATGGTAGACGTGGACAATGTCGATGGCGAACGCGAGGCCGATCGAGAACAGCACCGGTAGTACCAGCGACTTCGACCGGTCGACGCCCTCAATCGCCAGCCACAGCCCAGTACCGGCGATCACCATGATCGCTTGCGAGGCCCCTGTGCCCAGGTTCCACGGAGGGGGTACAAACAACGTGCTGAAAAGCGTCGCCAGGGAACCGCCGACTAGCCAAAGCAAGAGCAAGCGGATTGTACCCACGTGTTTTTCGATGGCGGCGCCCACCCACAACAGGCAGAACACGTCCGACACCATGTGTAGCTGTTTAACATGGACGAGCTGCGAAGACACGAGCCGCCAGAGTTCGAGATTCTGGATATGCTCGAAACGTACGCCGTAGTTTTCAAGTTCGACGATCCTGACCTTTCCCATCCACGTCCCGCTGATCTCGAATGCAACGTAAGCACTCAGTGCAAGCGTTGCCGTGCTGAGCAGCAACGTACCCCAGGGAACAGGGGACAACACCGACAGCACGGCGACAGGTTGAGACTTGGTCATTCAAGCTCCTTTTGCGCGCATTGCGCCGTCACTGAGTCGAGCCGAACGGGGCCGATGCGTCGTCGGCAAGCGTGTGCTCGCCCCTCTTTGCAGCGAGACTCTCAGATGCGCATGGCTTTTCGCAGGCAAGGCGAAGCCAATCTCACGACAGGCGTTGCTTGCCCGCCTAGGAGCCTGTCGGACTTGAAGAATCGAAGCGAAAATTTGGCTGGGCGAGGCCAGTTTTTGCCGGTTTCGCTGGGCAATAGTTGAACTATTGCCCAAGGAAGCGGCGAAAAATGGACCGTCCAGACGGATTTGCAGCCGATTCCCTTTCAAGTCCGACAGACTCCTAGCCACCACGGACTTGTGGTCCACCAACGGGGGGCATTCCTTCGGCGAAGCATGTCAACTTGCCCACCGCACCTGGTCAAGTCGCTGGCATTCCCGGGCCGTTCGACTGGAACAGACTGTCGCGTTACAACAGCCCTTGCTTCCACGGCCCGGTAATCGCCACCGTGAAGCCAGGGTTGTAGACGTTCACGAACAGCCAGCGCCCGTCCGGTGAAAAGCAGGCACCGGCGAATTCGCTGCTGGTGTAGTCGCCGGTCAGACCATGGAAGTTGTCGTACTGGCCGTTGTTGCGGGCGAACTCGAACACCTCGCCTTGCGGCGTCAGTCCAAACAGGGACTGCGCCTCCTTGCGGTAGCTGTCCTGACAAAGCACCAGACCGCCGCGTGGCGACATGGCGAGGTTGTCCGGGTAATACAGCGTCTCTTGCGCGGGCGACTCGAATACCAGTTGCAGCACAGCGTCCTTGGCGTGGTAGGCCCAAACCTGGCCGCAACCCGCATCACCGCCGCTGGTGGAGGTGAAATAGACGACATCGTCCTCGGCGTAACAGCCTTCCAGACGGATGAAACGACTGCCACCTTCGGCAATGCCCTGCTGCACGTTGCCATCGCGCCGTCCTTCCGGACCGATGCCCTGCTCGGGATTGGCGACCGGAACCCAGCTGACCCGGAAGCGATCACCGGTGCGATGACCGCGTCGCAAATCGGGTGCGTCTTCGGCTTTCAACATCCACAAGGTGCCACCGCGGTGCAGCTCGCCCTTGACCTTGGGAACGAAGCGATAGAAACCCGCTGCCGGTTCGGCATCTTCGGTCATGAACACGTCGCCGCTTCCGGGATGCACGACCGCGGCCTCATGCAGACGCTGCCCCATCGCAACCAGAGGTTCGGCACGCGATGGGCCATTGAAGGGCACCTCGAAGACAAACCCGTGCGCATGCTTGAGATCCACTACGCGCTCATCAACCACCGCACGCCCGGGATTGACCACCGCTTCCTCACTGGACAACCAACTACGCCAAGGTGTGATACCACCCGAACAGTTGCGCAGCGTGCCGGACAGGGACGCACGCGATTCCAGCAGCTCGCCCTTGTCGGCATCGAACAGCAAGGTCGTGGTGCCGCCATTGACGTCAGGATCGTAGGTCATCGACGCCGCCGCAAACGTGCCGCGCTCGCCCGGACACTCGTGGTTGCGGATCAAGGTCAGCCGCGCCCCTTCGGCATGCACAACGCCCATGCCATCGTGATTGGACGGCGTCGGACGACCATCGCTCATCGGCGTCGTGACCCAACCGAAACTGCGATAGGTAAACCCTTTAGGCAGCATCAGCAAAGGCAGACCGGTCGTGGCATCCGCCACCGGCGCCAAGGGCCCGAAACCCGCGATACGCCCCGCAGGCAAACCCGCCTGGGCCAGCAACCGACCGAAGGGCGACAGGCCCAAAGCAGCAAGCCCCGCTGCGGACAAACCAACGAAATGACGGCGAGCGAGGTCGGGATGATGGTTCATGGTGATGTGCGAACACGGCAGAAGAAAATTAGACCGCGCATTGCACCACAGCGACCCGACAAACGCATGACGCGAGCGGATCGGCAGGCCGAGTCAGCGGCGCGCCGCCAGTTCGCTGCGCCGGAACAGCGCGTTGTACTGGAACTTCCGTAACACGCTGGCGCGCATGTCGACCGTGTCGGCGTGCTCCGCATTGATCAGGACAATGCTCTCTTCGGGCACGATCACGGAAGGCAGTTCGATGAGTGCGGTCGCACCTTCGCGATACCAGGCGGAACCCATCGCGACAGAGGGCAGGCCATACGGAATCGCGTCCCAGCCTGCCGGCAACTCGTCGACTTGAACGCGTCTTCGGGCATCCCAGACCTTTTCGGGAACTTCAATCCCAATCACGTACCGGTTCAAGGGCAAGCCGCCGTCATCGATGTGCGCGGCGGTTTCCAGTACCGCCATCGCCAAGGTCGGGGCGGCATAGACGACCCGCTCACCAACCCGGTTCCAACGACCCGGCGACATTGCCGCACCGACACCACTCAGGTCCTCCGGTGACCAACCTGGCCCGGTGGAGCCGATCCGCAACAGCCTCACTGATAGGCACCGCTCTGGATCGCTCCCAGCACACGCATCACCGACTCGCGCCCGCTTGGCGTATCCAGCAGGTCGGCGGGTGCCATGCCGCCCAGCGCGGGCTGGGGACGCTGAATCCACTGACCGACCCACTTTTCCACATCGAATCCGGTCAGCGCGTCGCCCTGCTCGGCCAGCAGCATGTCTTCCACCTTGTTGATCAACTCCAGCAAGCCGACCACCGACTGCCCGGGCGTACCGGAGAACAGCGCCTTTTCCTTCATCTTCTTGGAGAAGGTTGCCTTGGGCATGCGCACGTAGCGCTGAAAATCGCCGCTGCTGACGCCGATGCCATCAATGAGGCCCTGCACCACCTGAAACGGTACGCCCTCACGCTCGATGGCGACACGCTCGGCCAGCGGTGCATTGCGCAGCAGCGCACGGAAGGTCTGCGCCCGCAGGGGCATCCGGGTCAGGGGCGCCGCTTCGGCCACGCCGGACTGTCGCTTGCTGCCTTCAGCTTGGCGGGCTTTGGTTCGCACAGACATGGCAGGATCCTCCGTCTACTTATGTCCAGAGAGTAGTCCATTTCTGGACACAATGCCAAACGGAAATCCAGACGTCATGACGATGCATGCCCCGCCCGAAGCCGACTGCCGACTATCGACTCACTCCCCCAAACACCGCGCAAAAAAGTTCTCGGTCAGCCGGTAGCGGTGCAAGGCGTCTTTCTTCTGCAGCCCGTGCTTGGCACCGGGATAGGTCATCAGTTCGAAGGGCTGACCACGTTGCTGCAGGGCGGACATCAGGCGGGTGCTGTTGGAGAACAGCACGTTGTCGTCGGCCATGCCGTGCAGCAGCAATAGCGGCTTGGTCAACCCATCCAGATGGGTGAACACCGACGCCTGACGATAGCCCTCGGGATTGGCTTGCGGCAGGCCCATGTAGCGTTCGGTGTAGTGGGTGTCATACAGCGCCCAGTCGGTGACCGGCGCACCGGCGGCAGCGCAGGCGTAGTCGTCGCCGTTTCTGGCCAGCAACATCAAACTCATGTAGCCGCCATTCGACCAGCCGTAGACGCCAATACGCCCGGCGTCGACCCAGGGCTGCGCCCGCAGGAAGGCGACGCCCGCGTGCTGGTCTTCGACTTCCACCGTGCCCTGACGGCCATACAAGGCGCCGCCAAATGCCGCACCGCGTCGCGGCGTGCCGCGATTGTCGAGCGAGAAGACCACGTAACCTTGCTGGGCGAGGTATTGATTGAAGTCCGGCGCCCAGACGCGCTTCACGGTTTGCGCCGCCGGGCCGCCATAGACGAGCACGACCACCGGATAGCGTTTGGCGGGGTCGAAGTCGGCAGGCTTCAACAGGCTGTAGTGCAGTTCGGTAACGCCGTCGGCGGCTTTCAGGGTTCCGAACTCGATGGGCCGATGCGCGGCACGAAACGGCGCATAGGGATGCTGGGGATCGTCGAGATCGTTATGCAGCAGCACCGCTAGACGTTCGCCATTGGCACGATACAGTTCCAGTTGCGGCGGGGTCTGCGGGCTCGACCAGGCATCGACGTAGACGCTGGCGTTGTCGGCAAAACGCACGTCATGCCAGCCTGCGGGCTGGGTCAAGCGGCGTGGATCGCCGCCCGCCAGCGAGACCGCGTAGGCGTGTCGTTCCAGCGCCGAGTCGCGCGTGGCACTGAAGTACACCGCCCCCGCGTCTTCATCGACACCGAGCAGATCTTCCACCATCCAGTCGCCCTCGGTCAGCGGCGTCAAGCCTGGCTGGTCGAATCGGCCGAGATAGAGGTGCGCAAAGCCGCTGCGCTCGGAGGTCCACAAAAAGCGTTTACCGTCGGCAAGTACCTGCAGATTGTTGTGCAGCGGCACCCAGGTCGCACTGGTTTCGCTGAGGACGGTTTCCGATTTCAGACTGCCGAGATCGGCACGTCGCAGATCCAGCCGCTGCTGGTCGCGCGTCTGGATCTGAAAGCTCAGCGTATCGGCATTGATCCAGTCCACACGGGCCAGATAGATGTCGGTCTCTGCGCCGAGATCGATCGTCTTGCGTGCCGTGGCCTTCGGCGAGACCACCTGCAGACTGACCCGCACATTCGGCTCGCCGGCGGCGGGATAACGCTGCGCAATCACCGCCGTACGGTCGGCGTAAATCTCGAACCGCTCACGCACCGGCACCGGCGATTCGTCGATCCGCGCGTAAGCAATGGCGCTGTCGTCCGGTGCCCACCAGTAGCCGGTGTGGCGGTCCATTTCCTCGTCGGCGACAAACTCCGCCACGCCATTACCGATGGTGTCGCTGCCATCGGTCGTCAACGCGGTCTGCTCCCCGCTGGCCAGGTCGATGACCCACAGATTGCGATCCCGCACGAAACTGACGAAGCCACCTTTCGGCGACACCTTCGGATCGGTGGCGAAACCCTCACCGTGGGTCAGTTGACGCACCGCCTTTGCAGGCTCGGCTTCGATGTCATAGAGATACAGCTCGCCACCCAGCGGGAACAGCAAACGCCGTCCATCCGGCGCCCAGTGATACTCGACAATGCCCGACATCGCGGCGATGCGCTGGCGCTCGCGGCGCGCCTTTTCCTCGTCCGACAGCACTTCATCGGGCAGCAAGCGTTTGGAATCGACCAGCAATCGCGTTTGACCGGACGCGACGTGGTACTCCCACAGATCCATCTGGTAGCGGTCGTCATCGCGCCCGCGCAGAAAGGTCACCCGCCGCCCATCCGGCGCGATCTTCGGCTGCATCAGCGTGGGGCCGGAAAGGGGTTGATCACCGGTCAGCGCTTCCAGCGTCAGACCACCGGGCGTGGCAGCGAACAGATTCGACATCATCAGACAAAGCACCAGAGCAAAACGGGACATGGAAAGCTTCCGAGTGGGGCAGCCCCGCTATGGTGCCGCAGAAGCGACGGCATGTTGCAGTTTCCACCCATGCAATGTTGGCGGGACAGCGCGTAATCTCGGGTTCTCCACGACAGGTCACCCAGGAGCTGCCACATGTCTCGCTATCCGACTGCCGTCACGCTGCTCATTCTCGGTCTGTGCTGCGCCTCGTCCACCCAGGCGGTGAGCCTGCGCTATCAGGGCGAATTGCTGGACCGCGGCCTGCCCGCGAATGGTCGCTACGATTTGCAGCTCACGCCATTTACCGATGCGGACAGTCCCCGGCGCATCGCCGAAGCGGTGGTTTACGAGAACGTACTGATCGAAGACGGCTTGTTCTTACTGGAGCCGGATTTCGGCAAGCAACTCGTCGGCTACGACAGCGCCTGGGTGGAACTGGCGATACGGGACGCCGATAGTGACGGCGCGTTTGCGTCCCTGCCAGATCGGCAAAAAGCCAGCCTGGCACCGACCGCCGGACAATGCTGGAGCACCAGTGGCGACAGTGGCATCAACCCCAATCTCAACTTTCTCGGCACCAACGATGGTGCCGCGTTGGTACTTCGCTCGACCGCAGGCGTCGGCATCAACACGAGCACACCGCGAGATGCGTTGACGGTGCGCGGTCCGGACGACTTCGACAACGGTCCGACTCTGCATTTCGCCGGTGAAGTCGCCGATCAGGTGGAGTCCGGGCGGATCCGATTCGTCGAAACCGCGACCTCCAACACGGCGCGCGGCGGCTATATCCGCTTCGACGGCCAAAGCAATCGACTTGCCCTCGGTGGCCACACCGCAACGTCCAATTTGGTAGCCGATGACACGGATCATTTGATCATTCTGCGCGACGCACCCTCGCGCGTTGGTGTGGGCATGATTCCCAGCGAAGCGCTCGATGTCAGCGGTGACATCCGCACCAGTGGTCGCATCAAGTTCAGTGGACGCAGCATCCATGAAATCACCCTGCCTGGCGGCGGCTTCAGCGAGACCAAGGACACCAACTGCCTCGCCACAACAGCGGGAATTCGCAAGAACGACAACTTCGGCGCGGGCACCTGCATCGCACATCACAGCGTGCAAATTTCCGACAACGCCAACATCGTTGGACTGGAAATCATCGCGACCAACACGGACACGCAAACCTGTCGTGCCAAGTTGTTTTACGGTCCGGGTCTGTCACCCCCGATATTTGAGCTGGTGAACGTCAATGCGCGTACCGACACCACCAATCTGGCCAGCCGAACCACCACCATTGACGCCGAAGACCTACTTGTCGGCAGCGCCGTATTGGTGCGCGTGGAAGTCGCTTCCACCGAATGCACCATCGCGAAGGTTCGCGTTCGCTACACCCTTCCTGAAGGCTTCACCCCGTGAGCCTTCCTACCATTCTGCGGGTTACCATCATGGGGAGTGCGTTGATGGGCGTGGTCCACGCCGACGAAGCCCATCGCTTCGGGGTGCGCCAGCCTGAACTCACCGCACGGTCAAACGACGAGGCTGGACGTTTCAGCGTGCGTGCCACCAGCAGCCTACGACCCGCTGCCAACGAACAAGCACGCTTCCAGTTGAAGGCAGCGCTGGTGGATTGCGCCTTGGGCGAAGCCATTTTCGCGGACGGCTTCGAAGGCAACACGCAATGATCACTCGCCCATGAATCGCCGATGCGAATGGATCGACATCAGCACGCCGAAACTGGCCAGCAGCGAGACGGCGGATGTGCCGCCGTAGCTCATCAGGGGCATCGGCACACCGACCACCGGTAGCATCCCGGCGACCATGCCACCGTTGATCAGCACGAAGACGAAGAAGGTCAAGGCCAGCGAGCCACCGAGGATGCGCGAGAAGGTATCGCGCGCCTGCGCGACGATCCACAGGCTGCGACCGATGATGAACAGGTACAGACCCAACATTGCCAGCACGCCGACCCAGCCGAATTCTTCGGCGAACACCGAAAAGATGAAGTCCGTGGTGTGTTCGGGCAGAAAATCAAGACGCGATTGCGTGCCCTGTCCCCAGCCTTTGCCGAACAGCCCTCCCGAGCCGACCGCAATTTTCGACTGGATGATGTTCCAACCGACGCCCAGCGGATCGGCTTCCGGATTGAGGAAGGTCATGAAACGGTTGCGGTGATACTCGCGCAGAAAGGGCCAGGCAAGTGGTGCGGCAATGAGGGCGGCGCTGCCGAGGCCGAAGATCCAGCGCCACTGGATTCCGGCGAAGAAGACCACGAACGCGCCACTGGCGGCGACCACCAAGGCCGTCCCCAGATCAGGCTGAATGGCGATCAAGGCGGTCGGCAAGCCGATGATGGCCGCACTGACCAGCAGTGCACCCAATCGTGGCGGCAACACCTGACTGTGCAGCCAGGAGGCGACCAACAAGGGCACCGCCAGTTTCAACAGCTCGGCAGGTTGCAGATAGAAAAAACCCAGATTGAGCCAGGAACGCGCGCTGCGGCCAGTTCCCAGAAACGGCACCAGCAGCAGCAGAGCAATGCTGAGCGCGAACAACCAAGGCGCCCACAAGCGCAGTTGCTGCGGTGGGATGCGCGAGATCACCCACAGCACGGCGAAGCCGAAACCAAACCGCATGGCTTGCGCCTGCAACAGACCCGTATCGCCGGCGGCGGCACTGTGCAAAGTCATCAGTCCCACAGCGGCAAGCACCAGCAAGGCGGCGAACAAGGGCACGTCGATACGTGGCGTCAACAGGCGTGGAATCCAGCGTCGGGCTAGCAGGGCAAGATTCATGGTGCTTTCTGCTCCAGCCAGGCATCCAGAATGCGTCGCGCCACGGGCGCGGCGGCGCGCGAACCAGAGCCGCCACCTTCGATCACCAAGGCCAGCGCGATGGTCGGCGACTCGGCCGGAGCGAAAGCAATGAACAAGGCCTGATTGCGCTGGTTCTGCGTGAGTGTGCGCTGATCGCGCGCTTCATCACCAATGCGACTGACGCGCTGCGCCGTGCCGGTCTTGCCGGCGATCAGATAGCCGGCACCCACGCCCATCTCGCGGGCTGAGCCGGTGGGCCCATGCACCACGGCCACCATGCCTTCGATCACGGCCTGGAGGTTCTGCACCTGATTCACCACCGGCGCATCCAACGGTGGCTGAGGCGCATCGAGAATGGGGGCATCGAATCGGGATTGCGTCTGCCGTAGCAAATGCGGCGGGTGTCGCACACCGCCCGCCGCCAGTGTGGCGGTGGCCTGCGCCAGTTGCAGTGGTGTCGCGACCCAGAAACCCTGTCCGATACCGGCAATGACCGTTTCGCCGGGATACCAAGCCTGATTGCGTGTGGCGCGCTTCCAGGCCTGGGTCGGACGGATACCCACCGCCTCGCCCAGCAGATCGATGCCCGTCGGCTCCCCAAAGCCGAAGCGCTGCAGGTAGCCGCTCATGCGGTCGATGCCGAGATCCATTGCGAGCGTGTAGAAGTACGTATTGACCGACTGCGCGATGGCTTCACGCAGGTTGACCGTGCCGTGGCCACCCGCCTTCCAGTCGCGGTACTCACGCTCCTGGCCCGGCAATCGAAAAGCTCCGCTCGAGAACACCGTGTCCTGCGGTGCACGCAGGCCCAGTTCCAGCCCAGCCAGACCAATGAATGGCTTCAAGGTCGAACCCGGCTCATAGCCGCCCAGAAGCACCCGATTGAACAGCGGCCGACCCGGTGCTGTCAGCAGATCTGCGTAGGCTTGCCGACCAATCCCGTTGACGAAGGGATTGGGATCGTAGCTGGGCAGGCTGACCATTCCCAGCACCTCGCCGGTGCTGGGCTGTATCGCCACAGCCGTGCCGTACTGTCCCGCAAACGCCTCGACCATTGCCTGCTGCAGATCGATGTCGATGCTCAGATACAGGTGCTCGCCCGACACCGCCAATTCGCGGTCCAGCACCCGCAGGACGCGTCCTTCCGCATTGACCTCGACCCGCTCACTGCCGACGTGACCGTGCAGGCGTTCTTCGTAGTAGCGCTCGATACCGGACTTGCCGACGTGCGTCGCCCCTCGATAGGCCGCGGCATCCAGACGCTCGAGGTCGGCCTCGTCGATGCGTCCGACATAGCCAACCACGTGCGCCAGCAGCTCGCCGTAGGGATAACGCCGGGTCAGATAGGGCACGACTTCCATGCCGGGGAACAGATGGCGACGCACCGCAAAGGCGGCCACTTCTGCCTCGGTCAGACGAAACTTCACTGGCAAGGACTGGAAGCGACGCCGCGACGTGCGCTGACTCTGAAAACGCGCCAGCTCATCCTCGTCGAGCGGCAGAAACTCGCGCAGGCGCTGGATGGCCGCATCCACATCGCCGACCGCCTCGGGAACCAGCTCCAGACGATAGGCGGGAACGTTGTCGGCCAGCAGGCGACCCTTGCGATCAAAAATGAGGCCGCGCGCGGGAACGATCGGCAAGGTGCGAATCCGGTTGCTGTCTGCGCGGGTGACGTACTCCGCATGTTGAACGATCTGCAGCCACGCAAAGCGCCCTGCCAGCGCCAGAACCGCCAGCGTCACCGCCACAAACGCGATTGCCGCCCGGCGTCGAAATCGCTGCGCATCCTGTATCGCGTTCCTCAATTGCACGCGTTGACGCATGGCTCAGGCCTTTCCGCGCGAACGCAGGCGCGCACTGTCCAGCAGCAGGAACAACCAGGGCCACAAGGCCATGCCGACCCAGGGCGAGATCCAGAACTCCCAGGGCGGCAGTCCCTCACCGGACAGACCACGCACCATCAGCACGACCATGCGGTCGTTCATCAGCAGGCCAAGCACGGCAAGCGACTGCTGCCACATGGGGAAGAAACGCAGACGGGCGCGGAAACGCAGGATGAGAAACCCGAGGATGCACAGGCGCAACGCCTGTTCGCCAAGCAAGGTGCCAAACAGCAGGTCGGCCAGCAGCCCGATCACAAACAAGCGTCCCAGGCTGCCGTAACGCGGCGACTCCAGACTCCAGTAGATCATCACCAGCGCCAGCCACCAGGGCTTGAACCCTGCCGCCCAGGTCGGCATGGGCAGCAAGCCGAACCACAGCGCCAGGAACACCGACAAGGGAAACGCCGGAACACGGAGCAGGCGCATCAGCGCGCCACTCGCACGGTGTCGCCATCCACCTTGGCGTCGGCCGCCGACCCTGGGTCGGGTTGTTGCATCAGCCCCGGGTCACCCAGTTCGACCGGCGGCCCCATCTCGGGCGTGGGCTCGGTCGCCCAGAGCAGCAACAGTTGCCCGCTGCGGTCCAGCGTGGCCGATGGCGTCGCTTCGGCGATCACGAACAAGCGCGTGTCATCAGGACGCAGACTCATCACCGTCGCCACCGGCAAGCCCGCTGGGAATCGACCACCCAGGCCGGAGGTCACCAGCGCGTCACCCACACGGATATCCGCGCTCTGCGGAATGTTCGGCAGCCGCAAGCGATCCGTCTCGCCGGTACCGAAGGCGACCAGGCGCAGCCCGGTACGCACCACCTGAACCGGCACACCATGGCTTGGATCGGAGATCAGCAGTGCAGTCGATCGGGTCGGCGCCACGGACAACACCTGACCCACCACGCCGTGCGCATCGATCAGCGCCAGTCCCTCCTGCACGCCATCCTGCTCACCCACATCAATGAGAATGCGATGCCGGAAAGGATCCAGATCCACGTCGACCACATTGGCAAGCTGAACGCCCATCTGCAAGCCGCGCGTGCCACCCAGCAATTCGCGCAGATGCTGATTCTCCCTTTGTACGGCCTGCAGCCGGTCCAGTTGGGCACGCGCGACCAGCAGCTCGCGCTGTGCCGCATCACGCTCTATCTGCAGTTGATCGCGCGAATGCCAGCTTGAGGAGACTTCATCCGCCAGCTGTGCGGGGAGTGCAGCCAGCGAATACATGGGCTGCAGCAATAGACCTGCCAACTGCCGCAGTCGACCCAGCGCATCGGTGCGGTGATCCGTCACCATCAGCACGATGGCAAAGGACAGATAGAACAACAGCATCAGGGTACTGCTTCCCTCGCCAAACATCGGTCCGCTGCGGTTGTTGCCGTTCACCAGAGCATCCGAAGGCTGGTTGACGATGAGGGATAAGAGGTCAACGCAGCGCCGATCACTCCGGCGCGAAGAAGTCGTTGCCGTGCATGTCGATCAACTCCAGCGCACGACCACCACCGCGTGCCACACAGGTCAGCGGGTCATCGGCCACATGCACATGCAGACCGGTCTCTTCGGAAATCAGCTTGTCCAGGTCACGCAACAAGGCACCACCGCCGGTCAGCACGATACCGCGCTCGGCGACGTCCGAGCAGAGTTCCGGCGGAGTCTGTTCCAGCGCGGCGCGTACCGCGTGGGTAATGCCCGCCAAGGGTTCGTGCAGGGCTTCCAGTACTTCATTGGAATTGATCGTGAAGTTGCGCGGCACACCTTCCGCCAGATTGCGGCCGGACACCTCGATCTCCTTGACCTCTTCCTGCGGGAAGGCACAACCGATCTCCAGCTTGATCTTCTCCGCCGTGGTTTCGCCGATCAAGGTGCCGTGGTTGCGCCGTACATAGCCGATGATCGCCTCATCGAAACGGTCACCACCGATACGCACCGACGCCGAGTAAACGATCCCGTTCAAAGAGATCACCGCGACCTCGGAGGTGCCGCCACCGATGTCCAGCACCATCGAACCGCGCGCTTCATGCACCGGAATACCCGCGCCGATCGCGGCCGCCATGGGCTCTTCGATCAGGAACACTTCGCGCGCACCGGCCTCTTCGGCCGATTCCTTGATGGCGCGCCGCTCGACCTGGGTCGAGCCGCAGGGCACACAGATCAACACCCGCGGGCTGGGGCGCAGGAAACGCCCTTTGTGAACCTTGCGGATGAAGTACTTGAGCATCTCCTCGGTGGTCGAGAAGTCGGCGATCACACCATCCTTCATCGGACGAATGGTGGAGATGTTGCCTGGCGTACGACCCAGCATGCGCTTGGCCTCGTGGCCAACAGCGGCCACCGACTTGTGCGAGCCCGGACCGCGATCCTGTCGAATCGCCACCACGGACGGCTCGTTGAGGATGATCCCCTGACCGCGTACATAGATCAGCGTGTTGGCCGTACCGAGGTCGATGGAGAGGTCGTTGGAGAACAGACCACGGAGACTCTTGAACATGGGGAATTTGGCCCGCGGCGAAAAGCGCTAAAGCCTAGCAAGTACGCGATTTAGCAGCAAGAAATCCATCACGAACAGGACACCCACGCAAACCGCGACCGCACGGCCAGTGGCGTGCTCCGTGACCTGCCCGCCCGGCATCGGTATGCTTTGCGGCCGTTTGAGCGGCGCAGCGCTCCTGCAGTGGAGATGTCCTCCGCCACGCCAGCGCCGAGTGGAGTGGATAGACATGGCGGCTTTGATCTGCGGCTCATTGGCGTACGACACCATCATGGTGTTCCAGGACCAGTTCAAGAACCACATCCTGCCCGACAAGGTGCACATCCTGAACGTGTCCTTCCTGGTACCTCGGATGCGTCGCGAATTTGGCGGTTGCGCGGGCAACATCGCCTACAACCTGAACCTGTTGGGCGGCGAGCCGATTCCGATGGCCACCGTTGGTCAGGACTTCGGCCCCTACCGGCAGCACTTCGAGGAGTGCGGCATTCGCCTTGACCACGTCAAGGTGATTGATGATCTCTACACCGCACAGGCTTTCATCACCACCGACCTGGACGATAACCAGATCACCGCGTTCCATCCCGGCGCCATGATGCGTTCCTACGAAAACCACGTGAAGGACGTCGCCGACGTCGAGTTCGGCATCGTTGGTCCGGACGGCTACGAGGCCATGCTGCAGAACTCGCGGGAGTTTGCCGAACTCGGCATCCCCTTCATCTTCGATCCGGGCCAGGCCATGCCGCTGTTCAACGGCGAAGAGCTGCGCACAATGATCGAGCAGGCGACCTACGTGACCGTCAACGACTACGAGTCCAGCCTGTTGCAGGAGCGCACCGGTCTCAGCGAAAAGGACATCGCCGAACGCGTCACGGCCTACATCATCACGCGCGGACCGCGTGGCTCGGAGGTGCACAGCAAGACCGGCATGATGACCGTGCCCGCCGCCGATGCGATCCGCGTGGTGGACCCAACCGGCTGCGGCGATGCCTACCGCGCAGGACTGATCTTCGGCCTGATGAATGGCTATGACATGGCGACCGCAGGTCGCATTGCGTCATTGATGGGTGCGCTGAAGATCGAACATCTTGGTCCGCAGAATCAACGCTTCGATTACGCGCGCTTTGCCGAGCAATTCCGTCAGCAATTCGGATACGCGCTCAAATAAACAGTCATGCAACACCCCGCGCCGCCCAGGCGGCGCGGGGTGTATGAGGTCAGCGTGCCGCGTGCCGGCTGTCAAACAATCGCGTAAGTCGTTCCTTGGTTCGGAGTTTTTCGCGCTTCATCTCGCTCAGTCGCTGATCACCCACCGCCTGTACGCCGGATTCGACATTGCTGACCTGGCGGTCCAACTGCCGGTGACGGTGATACAACTGGCGGAACTCCGTGTCCTGTTGCAACAGGACTTCGACTTCATGCTGTTGACCTTCGAACATCGCGCTTCCTCCTGGCTCAGAGACAACAACGCCCCATGGGTTGCCCCATGAGGCGGCTAGCAAACACCGGAACGATTGCTGAAATAGCCCGTTGGCCCCATCGCGCAACGGGCACGAAATTGGCGTGCGTGGAATGCTGATTTCATCGCAATCCTCCCGGACGGCGGCATGACCGTCCAACCCGACCCTACGCGCCTGATATCAGCTCTGCAAGTGGTTTGTTATGTCATTGATTCAAAAGATTTTTATGGTCTTTTCCGGGTGAAATTCGTGTTAGGAAAATGTTGCATTCCGCGGCCGTGAGGAAAACCCCGACAGGCGGCTGATCGCCGCCATCAACCACCCTGCTGCAGCACGATTTCCACCCGACGATTGCGCGCTCGGCCCTCGGAACTGCCATTGTCATCGACCGGACGGTCCTCGCCCGCACCCAGAGCTTGCAATCGACCGCCGTCAACCCCCGCCGCGATCAGCGCTTCACGAACCGCCTCCGCGCGCTTTTGCGACAAAACCTGATTGAGGTTGGCACTGCCCTGGCTGTCGGTATGCCCTTCAATCAATACCCGCGACGTCGGCTGACTCTGTACAAACTCGACAACGCGCTGCAGGTTGGCGTCGGCCTCTGGACGCAAGGTGGCCTTGCCACTGGCAAACGCGTCGCCGGACAGGGTCATGACCTGACCACGCGAATCACTGCGCGCCGTCATGCTGGCGAGCTGCAGACGCAGGCTTTCGGCCGCTTCCGCGGCGAGCTCCGCTTCACGACGGGCCAGTGAGGCCTCTTCAGCCTGCGCATCCGCCACACGGCGCGAAGCCTCGGCTTCCGCCAGCGACAGTTCGGACTCCGCGCGCGCCGCATCGGCAATCTGCAGCGCGCGTTCGGTTTCCTCCGCACGCGCCAGACTGAGCAAGCGCAGGTTCTCCGCTTCCCGCCGAGCCGCTTCGGCTTCGCGCTGGGCTGCCTGCAGCAGTATGCGGTCGTGTTCGCGCTCCAACTGCATCAACTGCTGCTCGGCCAGTTCGCGCTCGGCCACGGCTCGCGCGATGGCGATCCGCCGCTGGGCGGTGAACACCGGCTCTGGACGCTTGCGCTTGCTGGTCTCGGCAACGACCTGGATCGCCTGCCGCGCCCGTTCGACGTCACCCGGCGCCAGTCCACCAAGGCTGGGATCGGCCTCCAACTCCGCCAGACTTTGCCGCAAGGCCTCCAGCTCGGGATCGGGGCGCGGTGCCGCGTGCAAAGACGCGCTCAGCAGAAGACCCAGCAGTGCAAACCTCAGTGCGCTCATCGTGGCGTCTCCCCGAGCAGATCGTGGCGCAGACGCGCATTGGCCTCGGCCTTTTCTTCCACGGCCCGCCGTGCTTGCGCGGCACGGGTCACGGCGGTGGCGAGTTCGGCTTCCAGTTCGGCCCGCGCCGCCAGCGCGATCTCATCCTTGTGCTTGCGATCCTCACGCGCCAGACGCGAGGCTTCGAGATAATCCATTGCAGCGCGCAGCGCGGCCTCTGCGTCATTTGACGCACCCGCCTCGCGAGCCCTCTGCACCGCGCGCTCGGCCCGGTCGAGCTCGACGCGCGGCGGCGGTGTCCGCGCCTGCAGCGCCAGCCAAGGCACGCACATCAGGGCCAGACCAAGCCAGTGCGACCGGCGTGGCCTCCAATTTGCAAGAGAGTGAACTGGGGCAAGGACGAAGGGAGGGCGCGCTGTCATATGATGCTCGTCTGCTGGATTCAAAGTGGCGGCCCAGGCCGCACTGGGTAATCAGGGCAATCGGCAGCCCATCGCTCCCGCCGGACACGACACGACCACCGCAATCGAGGCAGCTTCATGGATATCGGCTACTTTCTCAAGCTGATGACGGAAAAAAACGCATCGGACATGTTCTTGACCACCGGCGCGCCGGTCAACATCAAGGTCGAGGGCAAGCTCTACGCGCTGGGTAATACCGGTCTGCCCGCCGGCATGGTGAAGAAAATCGCCTACTCGCTGATGGATGAAGGCCAGGTGCCGGCCTTCGAACGCGATCTGGAACTCAACATGGCCATCGCCGTGAAGGACGCCGGGCGCTTCCGTGTCAATGTGTTCAAGCAGCGCGGCGAAGTGGGCATGGTGATCCGCGCCATCAAGAGCGAGATTCCGACGGTTGATCAGTTGAAGTTGCCGAATATCCTGAAAGACATCGTGATGGAGCCGCGCGGTCTGGTGCTGGTGGTCGGCTCGACCGGTTCGGGCAAGTCGACCACGCTGGCCTCGATGATCGATCACCGCAATGCCAATTCAACCGGTCACATCCTTACGGTTGAAGATCCCATCGAGTTTCTGCATCGACACAAGAAATCCATCGTCAACCAGCGTGAAGTCGGTCTCGACACGCACGCGTTTGCCAACGCGCTGAAAAACGCCATGCGCGAAGCGCCGGACGTGATCCTGATCGGTGAAATCCTTGACGCCGCGACCATGGAAGCGGCCATCGCCTTCGCCGAAACCGGTCACCTGTGCCTGGCAACGCTGCACTCCAACAATGCCGACCAGACGCTGGAACGCATCCTCAACTTCTTCCCCGAATCGGCACACAAGAACGTGCTGATGAATCTGTCCCTGAACCTCAAGGCCGTCATCAGTCAGCGCCTGGTGACCGGTGTCGACAACAAACGTCTGCCTGCCACCGAGATCCTCATCAACACGCCGCTGATCCGCGACATGATCCGTCGTGGGCAGGTGCACGAAGTCAAGGAAGCCATGGACCGCTCGCTGCAGGAAGGCATGCAGACCTTTGACCAGTCGCTGTATCGGCTTTACAAGGACGGCAAGATCGATCTGGAAGAAGCACTTCGCAAAGCCGACTCGCGCGATGGCCTGGCCCTGAAGATTCGCCTCACCGACGGTGCCAGCGATGACCATGATCCCTACGCGGACACCTTCGGCGGCACGCCTGCGAGCCCCATGCGGGACAGCAACGACAGCGGCCTGAACTTCAGTTGATCGGCAACCCGGGTCCGGTTCACACCGGACACTGACCGGGTGCAACATATGTCTGGCAGGAAGCGGACGAGGGCGGCAAACGCCCGGTCCCATGGGCGTCACAGAAATTTGTGCATGCGCGCTCATCGAAGCGCATACCGAGTGGACCATGCCCCTTTCTCCGTCAACGTCAACCAGAATTCCGACCTATGAACGTAGTTCAGTTGCATGATCGCCACGGATGCGCCCGGAACAGATGACGGCGATGGGGATGATGACGTTCTGCTCGACCTGCGCGTTTTCTTCGGCCTGCCCTCTCGGAGGGCTATGACAAGTCGCTCTGGATCGAGCTGCATTGTCTGGTCGCCCACGTCGGACCGTTTCAAGCGGGCGAGCATGTGTTCCGCGAAGGCGAGCCCTTCAATGCCATCGCCGCGGTACGTGGCGGCACGGTCAAGACCTACATCACTGACCGCGAGGGCAACGAGCAGGTACTGGGATTCTTCCTGCCGGGCGAAGTGATCGGTCTCAACGGCATTCACGACGGTCGCTATCCCTGCAACGCGGTGGCGCTGGATACCGTCACGCTTTGTCGCTTTTCGTTTCCGATGATGGCACTGCTGGCGCAGAAAATGCCCGGCCTGCAGGCGCAGTTGTTCCGCCTGCTCAGCGCTGACATCAACAAGGCGGCGCTGTTGTCCGGCGACCATACTGCCGATGAGCGCATGGCCGCGTTCCTGATCAGCCTGTCGCGACGCTACGCCGCGCGCGGCTTTTCTGCACGCCGCTTCACCTTGACGATGGCACGGACGGATATCGCCAACTACCTCCGACTGGCACCGGAAACCGTCAGTCGCGTACTGAAGCGCTTCCAGTCCGATCAACTTCTGGCGGTCGATCGCCGCGACTTCAATCTGATCGACCTGCCGCGCCTGGAAGAAATGGCGGCGGTGATTCTGCGATAGGCGACCGGTTCTGCGGGTCGCTTGACCTGCATCAGTGAGATATCCCGGTTCACTGACGAGCATGCCTCCCACTTGAATCGTGAGGAGTGCCATCGTGAGTGCCGAACGCAAACTCTGGCTGGGTCTGTTGACCCTGCTGGCTGTCTCATTCTCCGTATTGCTGTGGGTTGGCACGGAAATCCATCGTCAGATGCCACCCATTCCCGCCCGCGTCGTCAGCAGCACGGGTGAAACCGTGTTCACGCGTGCCGATATCGAAACCGGACGCCAGGTCTGGCAGAGCATCGGTGGCCACCAGTTGGGCTCGATCTGGGGCCACGGTGCCTATGTCGCACCGGACTGGACGGCCGATTGGCTGCACCGTGAAGCGCTGGCATGGCTGGATCAGGACGCGGCGCGGATCAATGGGCAGGAATTCAGTGCCCAACCCGAGGACGTGCAAGCAAGCCTTGTCGCCGCACTGACACCGCGAATCCGTGCCAACACCTATGACGCCAACACCGACCAGGTCACTCTGGAGCCTTCCCGCGTAGCGGCGATCCGGTATGTGGCGACGCACTACGATGCGCTGTTTGGCGATGCACCGGCGCTGACCGACCTGCGTCGCGCCTATGCCATGAAGAACGGCACGGTGACCGAAGCGGCCCATCGGCAGGCGTTGACCGCGTTTGTCTGGTGGACGGCGTGGTCGGCGGTTACCCAGCGCGCCGGTCAGGAGATCAGCTTCACCGCCAACTGGCCCTACGAGCCACTGGTCGGAAACACACCACCGACCAGCCTCTTCGTGTGGACGAGCTTCAGCGTGCTGTTCCTGCTGGCGGGTATTGCGTTGTTGGGCTGGTATCACGCCACGCACAAGGAGGAAGCACCGACCCGACTTCCCGAGCGCGATCCGCTGGCGGACGTGGTGGTCACCCCTTCCATGCGTGCGACGGCGAAGTATTTCTGGGTGGTGATTGCCCTGTTTCTGGTGCAGATTCTGCTCGGTGCGTTCACCGCGCACTATCAGGTGGAAGGCCACGATTTCTATGGCATCGCGCTGTCCGAGGTATTGCCCTACTCGCTGACCCGCACCTGGCATACCCAACTGGCGGTGCTGTGGATCGCGACAGCCTGGCTGGGTATGGGGCTGTATATCGGCCCGGCCATTTCTGGCCACGAACCGAAGTTCCAGCGACTGGGTGTCAACGTGCTGTGGGTCTGCCTGCTGATCATTGTGGTCGGCGCGTTCACCGGACAATGGTTTGCGGTGATGCAGAAGCTCGGCCTGGCGAACAATTTCTGGTTTGGCCACCAAGGCTTCGAGTATGTCGATCTGGGTCGCTTCTGGCAGTGGTTCCTGTTCCTCGGACTGCTGATCTGGTTGACCCTGGTGGGACGTTGCCTGGTTCCCGCCATCCGACGCGGTGGCGAGGCGAAGTCGATCACCACCCTGCTGTTCCTGTCGACCGTCGCCATTGGCCTGTTCTACGGCGCCGGACTGATGTGGGGCGAACACACCCATCTGTCGATGGTCGAGTACTGGCGCTGGTGGGTCGTGCATCTGTGGGTCGAAGGCTTCTTCGAGGTGTTTGCCACCGCCGTCATCGCCTTCCTGTTCACCAAGCTCGGCCTGCTGCGCGCCACGACAGCCACCAGTGCCGTGCTGTTCGCCACCATCGTGTTCATGGGTGGTGGTGTGCTGGGTACCCTGCATCACCTTTACTTCACCGGCACACCCACCGCCGTGATCGCACTGGGTGCGAGTTTCTCGGCGCTGGAAGTGGTGCCGCTGGCCTTCGTCGGCTTCGAGGCCTACCACACCTTCAAGCTCGGACACGCCACACCGTGGATGCAGCGCTACCGCTGGCCGATCCTGTTCTTCGTCGCCGTCGCATTCTGGAATCTGGTCGGCGCAGGCTTGTTCGGCTTCTTGATCAATCCGCCACTGCCGCTGTACTACCTGCAAGGTCTGAATCTGACGCCGCTGCATGGCCATACCGCCTTGTTCGGTGTCTACGGCATGCTGGGCATCGGCCTGATGCTGTTCAGCCTGCGTGGCATCAAACCCGACGTGCAGTGGAACGACGGCCTGCTGAAGACCGCCTTCTGGTCACTCAACATCGGGCTTTCGGCGATGGCGCTTTTCACACTGCTGCCGATTGGCGTGATGCAGTTGATCGCCGCGCTGGACCACGGCTACTGGTTTGCGCGATCCGCCGAAATGATGCAACAGCCGATCATCCAGATGCTGGTCTGGATGCGCGTGCCCGGCGACACCCTGTTCAGCGTGGGCGCATTGGCCATCGCCTGGTTCGTCGCCAGCCTGTGGTGGCGACCGAAGGCCCGTTCCGTCGACAGCGAACTGGCACTCAAGAACCGCTGAGTGCTTCCACAGTTTGATGACACTTGGGCGTGAGTAACCAGCCACGGGCACAGACGAGATCTGTGCCCGTTTCCGTTACGGAACGGAACGGAACGGAACGGAACGGAAGCGCCATGGCGCGGCGACCGTGCCGGACATGCCGCTCACCTGACCTGGATCAGTGCGCGCGCGCCGCACCGCGCCGCATGCTGATGACATGAACACGACCCTTCCTTTCGCCATTCCTCGTCTGCTGGCCGCCGCGCCGCATCGGCTTCTGTTCCTGATCGGCAGTCTGAATGTACTGGCCGCCATGGCGTGGTGGTTGAGCTGGCTGCACGCACCGGGCGTCAGCCCGATCAGCCATCTTCCCGCCAACTGGATGCATGGTTTCATTCTGCAATATCAGGTGTTGCCAAGCTTCATCTTCGGATTCTTGATCACCGTTTTTCCGCGCTGGATGAACCTGCCGGAGGCGACCGCCTGGCATTACCTGCCGGTCGGTCTGGGCCTGTTCGGCGGCCAGTTGCTCTGTCTCGCCGGGTTGGTCCTGCAGAGCGACATCCTGTTGCACAGCGGGCTGCTGATGACCCTGGCGGGCTGGATGACCGCAACGCTCTGGCTGGCGATCCAGTATTGGGGCGCCGAGGGTTGGCATCCCCATGCCGCGTCCTGTTTGCTGGCACTGGGCTTCGGGCTGACGGGGGTCATCGCCATGCTGATCTACGTGCATTGGCCCAAGCCGGGGCTCGCCTTCGCGATGCTCAAACTGGGCAGCTTCGGCTTGCTGGTGCCGGTCTATTCCACCGTCGCGCATCGCATGTTCCCGTTCTTCGCCGCCAACGTCGTGCCCGGCTATCGCGCCTGGCGGCCACTCTGGTTGCTCGCGGTGCAATGGCCGCTTTGGTTGATTCACCTGAGTCTGGAACTGCAGCACGCGCACACCTGGTTGTGGCTGGTCGATCTGCCCTTGTGTCTGTTGAATGGATGGATGCTGTGGCGCTGGTGGCCGCGTGGCGAAGCACCCGCGCTGCTGCGGGTGCTGTTTCTTGGCTATGCCTGGTTGCCGCTGGCGATGGGTCTGTACGCGGCACAGAGTCTTTGGTTTGCCAGCCATGATGTCTTCCTGCTCGGTCGCGCGCCGGTACATGCCTTGTCGATCGGTTTTTTTGGCAGCCTTCTGGTCGCCATGGTGACGCGCGTGACGCAAGGCCACTCGGGACGCCCGCTACAGTTGGGTCGGGTCGCGCTTTGGGCATTCGGGCTGATGCAAGCGGTCGCCATTGTCCGGGTCACGGCAGAACTCGCTGCCGACGCCGCCTTCTGGCAACGCCTTGCCGCGGGTCTGTGGCTGCTGGCGTTTTTTCCTTGGGTGCTGCGCAATGCGTGGATCTATCTGCGTCCTCGCGCGGATGGACGGAGCGGTTGAGGAGTCCGGGCGATGATCGAGTTCTATCCCCAGATCAAGGCAGCGCACGTTCTGCTGATCCTGCTCAGCGGTGGCTTGTTCGCTGTGCGCGGTGGACTGCTGCTGAGCGGGCAGCGCTGGGCGATGCACGCAGCACTGCGCTATCTGAGTTACAGCATCGACAGCGCCCTGCTTACCGCTGCGATGATGCTTTTGGTGGTGCTGAAGCTCAATCCGTTCACCACCCCGTGGCTGGCCACCAAACTGAGCCTGCTGGCGGTCTACGTCGTGCTCGGCAGTTTCGCGCTCAAACGCGCCATCACGCGCCGTGGCCGCTGGCTGGCCTTTGCCGCCGCATTGCTGTGCTTCGCAACGATGTATGGCATCGCCCGCGCGCATCACCCACTGGGCTGGTTGATGCGGCTTTAGTCGTCCATCCGGTCGCGTACAGATTCGCGGACGCAAGGTTTCCCGGATAATCGCGCGGTCGCCGCGTGGCGATTCACTTGAGAGCATGTGTCGATGAAGGATTCCTTCACCCGCGAACAACTCATCGCCTCCGGCGAGGGCACGCTGTTCACCCCTGAATCGGCCCGTCTGCCACTACCGCCGATGCTGATGTTTGATCGCATCACACACATCTGCGACGAAGGCGGCGAGCATGGCCTGGGCCAGATTCGCGCCGAGCTGGATGTGAATCCCGAACTGTGGTTCTTCGGTTGTCATTTCCGCGACGATCCGGTCATGCCCGGCTGCCTGGGTCTGGACGCGATGTGGCAGATGATCGGTTTCTTCCTGACCTGGCAGCGCCTGCCGGGCAAGGGTCGCGCGCTGGGCGTGGGTGAGGTGAAGTTCAGTGGACAGGTGCTGCCGACCGCCAAGCTGGTGAGCTACGTCATCGACATCAAACGCGTCATCAAGCGTCGTCTCAACATGGCGATTGCCGATGCCCGCATGCTGGTGGATGGTCGCGAAATCTATACCGCCACCGACCTCAAGGTCGGTCTGTTCACCGACACCACGAGCTTCTGAACATGCGCCGAGTCGTCATCACCGGAGCGGGCATCGTTTCCTGTCTGGGCAATGATCTGCCCACCGTCACCAGCGCCCTGCGAGAAGGCCGTTCGGGAATCCGTTTCGTGCCCGAATTTGCCGAGCGCGGACTGCGCAGCCAGGTCGCGGGCTTGCCCGAGATCGATCTGGAAGCGCGCATCGACCGCAAGCTGCGCCGCTTCATGGGCGATGCGGCCGCCTACGCCTACGTCGCGCTCGCCGATGCCATCGCGCAATCCGGTCTGGCGACATCGCAGGTCTCGCATCCGCGCACCGGTCTGATCATGGGCTCGGGTGGCGGCTCGCCCACCAACCAGATTGAATCCGCCGATACCCTGCGCGAGAAAGGCGTTCGCCGTGTTGGTCCGTATCAGGTCACCCGCACCATGAGTTCGACGGTGTCGGCCTGCCTGTCGACGGCGTTCGGCGTGAAGGGACTGAACTACTCGATCTCCTCGGCCTGCGCCACCTCGGCGCATTGCATTGGCGTCGCGGCACAGCAGATCCAGTGGGGCATGCAGGATGTGGTTTTTGCCGGCGGCGGCGAGGAGTGCAGTTGGGGCATGGCGATGTTGTTCGACGCCATGGGCGCACTGTCGAGCAAGCGCAATGACACGCCGACCTTGGCATCACGTGCCTATGACGCCGATCGCGATGGCTTCGTGATCGGTGGCGGTGGCGGCGCGGTGGTGCTGGAAAGTCTCGAACACGCGCAGGCGCGCGGCGCGAACATTCTTGCCGAACTGGTCGGCTTTGGTGCCAGCTCGGACGGCGTCGACATGGTCGCACCCTCCGGTGACGGCGCCATCGCCTGCATGCGACAGGCCATCGGCGGGCTGGATACGCCGATCGACTACATCAACACCCACGGCACCTCCACACCGGTGGGCGACATGAGCGAACTGCGCGCGATGCGTGAAGTCTTTGGCGCCGCCATGCCGCCGTTCTCGTCGACCAAATCGCTGACCGGGCATTCGCTGGGCGCGACCAGCGCGCAGGAAGCCATCTACTGCCTGCTGATGCTGCAGAACGACTTCATCGCCGGATCGATCAACATCGACACGCTCGATCCCGAAGCCGAAGGACTACCCGTCGTACAGACGACCCGTCCTGCGCGACTGGATACGGTCCTGTCCAACAGCTTCGGGTTCGGCGGCACCAATGCCAGTCTGGTCTTGAGGCGATTTGGCTGATTCCGCTGCGGCCTCGGCTGTCGGCATGCGCGATGCGACAACCACATTCCGCGCCCGTCGCGGAATGTGGTTGTCAACGATCAATGAGGCAGCGACCCGTCACCGGCCAATGGCCTCGCTTCCGCTCGGCGGCCCGTCTCAGTTGAAGATGATCTCGTAGCGCATGCCCTGCGCCTCGCGCGCGACCGGGGTAAGAAACAGCACCAGCGGCCCCAGTGAAGGATGATCCAACTGGTGCATGCCCTGCTGAAACGCAGGCACCCGTGGCCCAAGCAACTGCAGCGAGAATCCCCCCTGCGCGCGACCACTGGGGAAGGGATTGCGTTGCACGCTTTCCAGCACACAATCGAGCGCGCCGTCGGCCGCCCGGACGCGCACCGTCTTTCCCACCAGCGATTCAAAGTCTTCGGCAGACAGCGCCGCCAGATCGACGACCGACGCGCTCACGCTTTCACTCATGACTCGGGCTCCAGAACACAGGCACACATGATCGCACGCGCGCCAAGCGCGGACCTCACAGCCATCCCCGGTCCTTGAACCAACGTCAGCTCGCGCCCGACGGAAGAACCCATGTTTCCCTACGCGATCAGGCTCTGCGGGTCTGCACTGACACCGCAACGATGTCCGCGATGCGTATGTGTGCCCCGAAGAACTCCCTCCCGGCGATGGGGTCGATGATCACGCAGTCTTCTCCGATGCTGGCGATTCTGCCCTTGAACGTATGCCCACCTATCAAATGCAGTTCGACAACCACCGCTTCGAACATGGCCATCTCAAGGCTTACGCTGAGACTCGTGTTTGCATCGAGATGCATTTGAACTCCCTTCCGTTGTGTGCCTGCGATCAAATTGACCACGAGGGGACGGCGTGGCAGCACGGTCCAGCGTCAGGCGGAGGAAACCAAACCTGCGCACCGCGCGCGCGGGTTCGGCGCAACACCCTGCTCATGCTGCACGCGGCAACGATCACATCCGAATTTTCATTTCATACCATCTACGACATTCGCAGTCCCATGCTGCCAACGTTCAACGTTCCGCATGTTGGCAAGGCATACATACGGTCACGGATCGTCGGCAGAGCAGTCGTGCAGCGGTGACAGCTTGCCCAGCGCAATTTCTGGCTGATCCAGCAACGACCGTTTTCGCGACGGCACACGGGCACCTGACCTGCCCGGCGATTTTCCGCCCAGTTGAAAGTTGAGAGGATGGTCCCCGGCGCGCGTTTAGGTTTAAAATTGTTTCTGATTTGTCATCCATTTAAACCTTGGTGTATCAAGCCATGATCGCGACACGCATTCGTCAAGCACGATTGGCGGCAGGTCTGACCCTGGGTGCGTTGGGCGAACAGGTGGGTGTTTCTCACACCGCCATCCAGAAGTACGAGAAGGGTCTGCTGACGCCATCGTCGACTCAGCTGCTCAAGCTGGCCCGCGCCTGCGGCATCCGAACCGAGTACTTCTTTCGTACGCATACGGTTGAACTGCTGCAACCCGAGTTCCGCAAGCTCTCCACCTTTGGCAAGACGGCGCAGGATGCGCTGAAGATCAAGGTCGTCGAACTGGTGGAAAAGCGCGTGGAGTTGCTTGGTGCATTTCCCGAACTGCCGTTCCCGGCGTTTGCACCGCCCACGAATCTGCCTGAGCAGATCAACTCGCTGGATGAGATCGATGCCTTCTCGGATACGGTCCGCAACGCTTGGCAGTTGGGGCTGAATCCGATTGCTGACCTCACCGACACCCTCGAAGGCCTTGGCTTGCTGGTCATCGTGGTCGATGAGGAGAACCCGGGCTTCTCTGGCTTGACGGCCAAGGCACGAACCGAAGATGGCCGGGAGTATCCAGTCGTAGCCGTTTCCAAGCGCTGGCCCGGTGATCGGCAGCGCTTCACGCTGGCGCATGAGCTGGGGCACCTGCTGCTCGAAGGACGACTGGCCGACGGCAACAACGAAGAGAAAGCCTGCGACCGGTTCGCCGGTGCCTTCCTGGCTCCGCGTGTCGCGGTGTTGCAGTTGCTTGGCGCACAACGCCATGCCCTGGAATGGCAAGAGTTGTATGTGCTCAAGCACGAGTTCGGTCTGTCGATGACCGGATGGCTGCAGCGCGCCAAACAGTGTGGCGTGATCACCGAGGCCGCTCACCTCTCTATGTTCAAGCGGTTTTCCGCCAAGGGCTGGCGAAAGACCGAACCTGGCGAACCACTGCCGCAAGAGCATCCACGACTGTTTGATCAGTTGGTGTACCGCGCCTTGGCCGAGCAATACATTTCCGAGGGCAAGGCGGCGGAACTGCTGGGCATCCCGATGATGCGCTTCCACAAAGAACGCCAGCTGGAGTCATCGGATGCGGTTGCTCATCAGTGATGCGAACATCCTGATCGATATGGAAGCGGGAGCATTGATGGAGACGCTCTTCCAGCTTCCGATGCAGTTCGGCATCCCTGATCTGCTGTACTACGAAGAAATTGAACCGGGCAGCCCTGGCCTTGAAGACCTGGGCTTGCAGGTCATGGAGGTCAGCGGCGAGTTCGTGGCGTATGCCGAGCAGTTGCCAAGCCAGCACAACCATCTGCTTCCCGCCAATAACGGCCCCAAGCCCAGTCACAACGACTACTTGGCACTGGCGCTTGCGAAGCAAGAGACTTGCACTTTGCTGACCGGCGACGCCAATTTGCGGGTTGTTGCCAACAAGGAGCAGGTCAACGTCATGGGCACCATTGGGCTGCTGTGCGCCATGATCGAGAACCAGCTGCTGTCAGTCGACGACGCCTTCAAGGCGCTTGACCGAATGAAGTCTGGCAAACGACGGCTGCCTTGGTCGGAGGCCGAAAAGGCACTCGCTACGTTTCGCTGAGTAGCGACTACAAAGCACCTCACCCCGTCAACACCTCCAACCGACCCAACATCGTCAGTGCCGCTTCCCGGTCCGTGCCGCACATCTCGGGATTGGGACGCAGCGAGGCACAGACGGCGGGGCGGTCGGGTTGGCCGAAGATTCGGCAGCGGAGTTGCTCGTCGAGCTGGATGCAAGGCACGCCCGCGGGTTTGCCGTGGGGCATGCCTGGAATGGGACTGCTGATGCTCGGCGCGATGCAGCAGGCGGCGCAGTGGGCGCGGCAGTCCATTAGGTACGGATCAGTCGGCGCTGATCAGCGCGTCCTGCCTGGCGCGCAGGGTCGCGTAGACCTCATCGGTTTGCGGTCGCACACCGTGCCAGCGCAGAAAACTCTCGGCCGCCTGCTCAACCAGCATGCCGAGGCCATCGACGGCGTGATCGCACTGTCCCGCCTTGGCCCAAGAGAGAAACGGAATGGCGGCCTTGCCATAGCTCAGATCCACCGCCAGACAACGCGGCGACAGCAACGAGAACGGCAGATCCATCACCGTGGTCTGATGCCCAGCGGCCGTGGCGTTGATGATCAGTTCGAAATCGCCCAGTGCGGCGAGGTCTTCCCAGTAACGTGACTTGACCCGATCCGGCACGCCGACCGCATCGACCAATTCATCGGCACGCGCCGCGGTGCGATTGACGATGATGAGTTCGGCCACACCGGCTTCCAGCATCGCGGGCACCACGCCCCGCGCGGCACCACCGGCCCCCAGCATCAAGCAACGGCGTCCACGCAGATCGAGCCGTTCGCGCTCGGTGAGGTCGACGATCAGTCCGACGCCATCGGTATTGCAGCCCATCCAGCCGTCGTCCTGCCACATCAGCGTATTCACCGCGCCAACGTTGAAGGCGTATTCACTGACTTCCTTGCACAGCGCATAGGCGGCTTGCTTGTGCGGCAGCGTGATGTTGGCGCCGCGACCACCCGCCGCACGGAAGGCCGCCACGGCCGTGGGGAAATCTTCTGGCGAGGCTTCGATGGCGACATAGTCCAGCTCAATGCCGCATTGCTTGCCGAATTCGGCATGGATGAAGGGCGACAGGGAGTGCGCGATGGGCTGGCCGAAGACGGCGAAATGCTGACGCATGGTCATTCCTCAACAGGGGCTTGGCCGCAGGGCCTGGAAACGGTGAATGTACGGGATCAGTGACTGTCTCGCAGCCAGCGCGCGGCGGCCAGTGCGTAGTAGGACAAGATGGCATCGGCACCGGCGCGTTTGAAGCCCAGCAACGACTCCAGCACCACCGCGCGCTCGTCCAGCCAGCCGTTCTGAGCCGCCGCCTTGAGCATCGCGTATTCGCCGCTGACCTGATAGACGAAGGTCGGCGCGCCGAAGCGCGACTTCACGCGCTGCACGACGTCGAGGTAGGGCATGCCCGGCTTGACCATCACCATGTCGGCACCTTCGGCCAGATCGAGTTCGACCTCGCGCAAGGCTTCGTCACCGTTGGCCGGGTCCATCTGGTAGGTGTATTTGTTGCCTTTGCCCAGATTGCCCGCGCTGCCCACCGCATCGCGGAACGGGCCATAGAAGGCGCTGGCGTACTTGGCCGAATAGGCCAGGATGCGGGTATGGATATGACCTGCCGCTTCCAACGCGGCACGTATCGCACCGATGCGGCCATCCATCATGTCGGAAGGTGCGACGACATCGGCACCGGCCTCGGCATGCGACAGCGCCTGCTTGACCAGCACCGCGATGGTCTCGTCATTCATCACGTAGCCATTGGCATCGATCAGCCCATCCTGACCGTGTGTGGTGAACGGATCGAGCGCGACGTCGGTGATCACGCCCAACTGCGGAAAGCGTGCTTTCAGCGCGCGGACGGCGCGTTGTGCCAGACCGTCGGGATTGAAGGCCTCCGCCGCGTCCAGTGACTTCGCCGACGCGGGCGTGACCGGAAACAGCGCCAGCGCCGGAATGCCCAGCTCCACGGCTTCAGCCGCCAGTTCCAGCAGCAAATCGATCGACAGTCGTTGCACGCCGGGCATCGAGGCGATGTCCTCGCGCTGCCCACTGCCTTCCAGCACAAAGGTCGGCAGGATCAGGTCGTCCGCTGTCAAAACATGCTCGCGCATCAGCCGACGCGAAAAGTCATCGCGCCGCATGCGCCGCAGACGGGTGTTCGGGAAGCTCATCGGGTCACTCCGGAAAACGGTACCAACAGGGGCATAGTGTAGGCGCGCGCAACCTCATCGCGTTTTGATCGCGCTCAGCGCCACCCGCCGAAGCAAGCGGCCCGTATTCTGTGCGGCATGTTCTCTGCACCGTTTGCCCGCCTCGTCGCCCTGCCGCGCCCAGTTCGCCGTCTGCTGTGGGGCTTGCTGTTGCTGGCACTGATCAGTCTCGTCGGTCCCGAAATGGCGGGCGCGGATCGCGCTTGGCGTCCGGATTGGGATTCGCCCTCGCAGGCACCCTCGCTGACGCACTGGTTTGGCACCGATGCCATCGGTCGCGATGTGCTGGTGCGCAGTCTGCTGGGCCTGCGCATGTCGCTGTTGATCGGCGTGTTGGCAACCGCCCTCGCTCTGCTGATCGGTCTGTTCTACGGCGCGGCGGCGGGCTTGTGGGGCGGTCGCCGCGAGCGATGGCTGATGCGCGCGCTGGATGTGATCTCCGCACTGCCCTTCCTGCTCATCGTGGTACTGCTGCTGGCACTGTTTGATCGCTCGCTGTGGCTGCTCCTGCTCGCGATTGGCGGTTACGCCTGGATCGATCTGGCGCGGCTGGTCCGCGCCGAAGCGGCACGTCTGCGCGAGCAGCCCTTCGTGTTGGCGGCGCGGATGGCGGGCGCGGGCACGTTTGCGCTACTGCGCGATCATCTGTTGCCGAATCTGCTGCCGCTCGCGCTGGTTTACGCAGGTGTGATCGCCGCCAACGCGATCCTGATCGAGAGTTTTCTCGGCTTTCTGGGTCTCGGATTGGAGGAGCCCGCCAGTGGACTCGGCGGCCTGCTCAGCGAGGGTGCGCAGGAACTCGATTTCGCGCCCTGGACTTTGCTGTTTCCGGCCTGCTTGCTGGCCCTGACGCTAGCCTTGTTCCAGCATCTAGGTGATGCCCTGCGCGATGCGCTGGACCCGCGCCTGCAACACTCCGAGGGCGACCCCGAGGCGCGCTTGGAAACCTCTGCCGCGCCGACCACCGCGCACGCCGACGACGACGATCCGGGCGCACTGCTGCAGGTACGCGACCTGCGCATTGCCTTACCGCAGGGCGGACAGGTGGGTCCGCTGTCATTTGCCATCACCGCAGGCGAGTGTCTCGGCGTGATGGGTGAGTCCGGCTCGGGCAAGAGTCTCACTGCGCTGGCGTTGTGCGGATTGCTGCCGACCGGACTGCGGGCAAGCGGTGCGCTGCAACTCGATGGCACGCAGATCCCACTCGACTCCGCGCTGGCGGCCAACACGCTGGCACGTTGGCGCGGACGGCGTATCGGGCTGGTGTTTCAGGACCCGCTGGCCAGTCTGCACCCACTCCGGCGCATCGCATCGCAATGGCGGGAAGTCCGTCATCAGCATGATCTGCCTGCGCGCGACGCCGACTGGCAGCGTGCATTGCAGCAAGTGGATCTGGCGCATCTCGCCCACCTCGGCAGCGCGTTCGCGCATCAGTTGTCCGGTGGACAGCGACAACGGGTGATGCTTGCCCTCGCCTTGGCTGCCGAACCCTGTCTGCTGATCTGCGACGAAGCCACCAGCGCGCTCGACCGCGAGACGAGGCGCGGCATTCTCGATCTGCTCAATCGACTGCGCCGCGAAGAGGGGTTGGCGCTGTTGTTCATCGGTCACGATCTGAGCGAGATGCAGGACATCAGCGACCGCGTGCTGCTGCTCAGAGACGGTCGCGTAATCGAGGCACAGCCGCGCGCGGCATTCTTCGATGCACCGATCAGCGCGTACGGAAGCGAACTGCTGGCCGCTACGCATCTGCACGGCATGCAGCCGCTGGCAATGCAACGGGAAAGCGCCGAACCGATTCTCGATGTGCGCGATCTGAGCCTGCGCTATCCGGGTCAATCGGGGTTTGCGTTGCAGAACGTTTCCCTGCAGTTGCGGCGTGGCGAATGCCTGGCCTTACTGGGGCGATCAGGCAGCGGCAAGAGCAGTCTGGTGCGCGCCCTGCTCGGGCTGCATGCGGGCCAACGTCAGGGCGAAGTGCGTTTGCAAGGCGAACGGCTCGGCGAACGCTGGACGCGCGTGCAGCGACGCCAGGTGCAGATGGTGTTCCAGGACCCGTTTGCCTCGCTCGATCCGCGCCAGCGCGTGCTCGACCTGCTGCGCGAGCCACGCCGACTGCACGGCTTGTCGACACAGGTCGAGCCCTTGGTCGAACTGCTGACGGCAGTCGGCATGGACGCCGACGCGCTGACACGCTTTCCGCACGCGTTCTCCGGCGGACAACGTCAACGCATCGCCATCGCCCGCGCACTCGCGCTCGAACCGAGTGTGCTGATCTGCGACGAAGCCGTCTCCGCACTGGATGCCATCCACCGCCAGCAATTGCTGCTGTTGCTGCAATCGCTGCAGGCCGCGCGCGGCCTCGCGCTGCTGTTCATTACCCACGATCCACAAGCGGCCTCGGCCATCGCACAGCGCACGCTGTGGATGCGCGATGGGCAACTCCTCGCGCATGCGCCGACAAGGCTGTGATTCCTGCTGACGACACGACGTTGCGTGCCATCGCGATTTCTTCAGCTCCGCCGGCGCACCCTTGGCTTTCAGTGATGTCGAGGCGCACACATGAGCATGCTGATCGAAGGACTTTCCGAGCCTGCGCAGGTGGTGGTAACGGGTGCCAGCAGTGGAATCGGGCTGGCGCTAGTCACCCAGCTGCTCGCGCACCCGCAGGTCGCAAGCGTCTGCGCCATCTCACGCCGTGCCGAACAGTCCGATGCCTTGCACGCGCTGCAGCGCGAACACGGTGATCGCTTGTTGCGCTGTGCGATGGACGTTACCGACGCGACGTCGCGCGCGACCGGTGTTGCCCGGATCACGGCGCACACCCCGCGCCTGCACCTGCTGATCCATGCCGCGGGCTTGCTGCATGCGCCGAGCATTCGTCCAGAGAAGTCGCTGGCACAACTCAACGAGACGGCGCTGATGCAACTGCTGCAGATCAATGCCTTCGCCCCGATTCTGCTCACGCAAGCCTTGCTGCCAAGCTTCAAACACGCATCTGCCGGTGTGATCGCCGCGATCTCGGCACGCGTGGGCTCCATCGGCGACAACGCGCTGGGCGGCTGGTACAGCTATCGCGCCTCGAAGGCCGCGCAGAACCAGTTGTTCCGAACGCTCTCGATCGAAGTACGCCGCAGTCAGCCCAATCTGCGTGTCGTCAGTCTGCATCCGGGAACCGTTGATACCCCGCTCGCGGCGCCTTTCAAAGCCAACGTCGCTGCGGATCGCCTGTTTACAGCGACGCAGTCGGCAGCGCATCTCTTGCGTGTCATCGCCAGTTTGCAGAACGACGACAACGGGCGCTTTCTCGCTTGGGATGGACAACCGATCCCTTGGTGAACGTCCTACCAGCGCGCTTCCAGATCCAGCAGAACCCGCTGTGCGTGCTGGCTCGTATCGTCCCGCCGCTCACGGAATCCCGCCAGACGAAAGGACCAGCGTTCGTTGAGGCCGTAGCCCAGCCAGAGCATGCCGCCACGGGTGAAGCTGTGGAACCACCAGTCATCATCGCTGGCGGCGGCGAGCACCGCATCGCGTTGCTGGCGCTGCTGGGCGACACCGACTTCCCACCCGCGCGCCTGTTTGCGATCACCCCATTGCAGGGCGACACGCGCGGCCTCGTTGTGGTCGTCAGCGCCCTGATTCACCACCCAATCGATGCGTAACTGCAGCGCTTGACCCGCCATCTCGCCGTGTCCGATCCACTGCACATCGCGCAGCCGATAGTCGCTGAGCAAGCGTCCACCGACGACCCGATTGGTGCGCGCCAGACCATCGGACGGCAGCGCATCGAGATGATCGAAGTGCAGCAGGCTGAGCAGCAGACTCATGCGCCAGGGCGCACCTTCGCGCCAGCGATACGCCAACTGCACTCCGCTCAGACGCGCGTCGCTGCCCACCCGCAAACCGGGTTCGAAGGCACCCAGTGTCAGTTGCACGCCGTCAAAGTCGCGCACGCTCCAGCGCAAGTCGGCACTCAGTCCGGTGGGCCGCAGATCCTGGTCCCAGAGCAAGGGACTGAGCGCCATCGGCAGGACATCCCGACCCACGGTCCAGGTGTGCGCTTCACCCCAGCGTCCGCGCACGAAGGCGCGATCCAGTTCCACCGCATCGGAACGCTGGTTATCCAGATTGATGCCATTGTCGGCATTGGCATCGCTGCCGAAGGCAAGGCGCAGACCGGCGCCATATTCGACCGTGTCGCCCCAAAGGCCATCCCACTGCAGGCGCGCACCGCCACGCTCACGCTGCAGCAGCGCACGATTCGGCACATCGGTGTGTTCCGCACGCAGACGCAGGTCGGCGCTGAAGCCGGATTGCGCCGCGGCGGGCAAGACCACCAGGCTCAGCAGGCCCGTCAGCCAGCGACACGTCATGCACGCAGCTCCGCAAGGTCTTGCAACAGTGCATTCGCACTGGCGTAGCGCTGCGTGCGCTGGCGCTCCAGACAGCGCAGCAGGATCTTCTCCAAGGGTGGCGGAATTTCTGGCCACAACTGCGATGGCAACTGAGGATCTTCCTGCAGATGCGCCAACATCACCTCGGTGCTGTTGCCGCGCTTGAACGGCAAGCTGCCACAGAACAGTTCGCACAGGGTGATGCCCACCGCATACAGATCGGCACGCGCGTCGACTTCCTCGCCCATCAGTTGCTCGGGTGCGGCGTAGTCTGGCGTGCCAACGAACATGCCCTGCTGGGTCAGTCCCGAGCTGCGCGCGCTCTGTCGCGCAATGCCGAAGTCCATCAGCTTGAGATGACCTTGTGGGTCGATGATGAGATTCTCCGGCTTGATGTCCCGATGCAGCACACCGACCTCGTGGGCAGCGGCGAGGCCAGCACAGAGTTGGCGCGCCAGACGCAAGGCAGCCGAATACGGCACCTTTTCGGGCTGCTGCAACAGATAGCGCAAGGTCATGCCGCGCACGTATTCCATCGAAATGAAGGGCAGTCCTTCGGCCTGACCGAAATCGTAGGTGCGCAGAACGTTCGGGTGACTGATGCTGCGGGCCAGTTTCAGCTCGCTCTTGAAGCGCTCGAGATGCTCGATGTCGAGCATCGCGTCGGGCCGCAAGGTCTTCAGTGCAACCACGTCCTTCAATTCGCGATCACGCGCCCGGTAGACCATGCCCATTCCACCGCTGCCAAGCACCGCTTCGATGTCGTAACGCCGCGCAAACAGGCTGCCGGGTTGCAACCGCACGGTGCCCCCGCGCGTCAACGCCGCGCCGCTGGCGGGCGTAATGACGGTCTTCTGCGGGTCTGCAATCGTTTCCGGGCGAGCGGGAAGCAGGGCCAGTGCGACACGAACTTCCTCGCCGGTGGTCTGCAGCGCATGAAAACGCTTGCCGCTCAATGCGCCGGTGGCGACCGACACGGCTTTGTCGCCCAGCCCGTCCCGGCACGCAGCCGCCGCTTCGGGGGCCAGCAGAACCATACCCGGCGCACTGTCGACCAACAGGCGCTGCGCCATCGCCAGCGGTTTGCCCAACCACTGCGCCTGCTGCGCATCGAGCGCGGCACGGAACAGATCGCCCTGCGCCATGGCCATCGCCGGTTTGGTGCCAAGCCGCGAGGTCGCCAATGCGTGTATGCAACGCAGTGCGTCCTTGAGCTCGGCAAAGCCCCACACCCACTGCCGTCCCTGCGTGCTCAACAGCAGTCCACCGACGTCTTCTGCCGCGGCTCGCAACAACTGGAAGTGCTGCGCCAGCAGGGCAAGATGTCGCTCGGTCTGCGCCGGATCGGGGGTCGCCACGAATTGCGGCAGGTCGAGCGCCAGCGTGGTCCAGCCAACGAAACCCTGCGGTTCAATCGGCGGCAGCGTGGGTGGCGCGGGCACCGGTTCGGCCTGCAGGCGTTGCAGGCTGCCGACATAGCTTTCGACATCACGGCGCTCGCGCAAGTCGCTGAGCAGGAGATTCACCGCCTGCGACAAGCGCCCCAGTTCATCGCGTCCGGTGTCAGGAAGGCTGTGCTGATAGTTACCTGCCGCGGCCAGCTCCGCCGCCTCGGCGGCGCGCAGCACCGGCAGCACCAGACGACGCGACAACCACCAGGCCAGCAGCAAAGCCACCGCCACGGCAATTCCGCTCGCGATCAGAATCTGTTCGCGCAAACGCAGGAAGCCTGCGGCAGCGGCGTCCGCCGAGCCCAGCGCCATCATGACGGCGACCGGCTCGCCGTCAGCCTGCGTACGCATGGCGCGATTGCGGGTCAGGAAGTGCTCGCCCTGCAAGGTCATCGGAAGACTGACGGCATCGCCATCCAGACCGGCAAACACCGGCGCCTGCTCCGCCAGGGCCTGCTGCTGTGCGGTCGGCAATGAACTGGCCTGCAAGCGCAGGCCTTGCGGCTCGATACGCCATACCGCCGCATGCGCGCCGCTGGTTTCGTGAATCTGCGCGCAGAACGTCGTGTCGACCGGCAATGCGATCAACAGGAACCCCACCAGCAGATCGCCCTTGGCAATCGGCGTGGCGGCGGCGTGGTAGATCACATCGACGTCGCGCCAATAGCCGATGGCGGGCTCCAGCGAGTCGAACACGCTGCCCAGCATGGGATCGTCCCGATAGGCGTCGGCAAAGGCCTCACTTTCGCCGCTGTGGGCAACCAGACTACCCTCGGCATCCAGCACCAACGCGAGGCCGAATCCCATCGCGTCACGGCGTTCCAGAATCAGATCACGGATCGAGAGGTTCTGCGCTGCATCGGCCGCCTGCAACGCGCTATCCGGCGAGTCGCTGTCCAGCGCCAGTGCCGCCGCATCCGCGGAAATCGCCGCGTCCAGATAGTTGATGACGGCGGGGTCGGTGGCGATGGCCTGCGCCATCGACTGCAGACGTTCCGCCGACAGTTCCTCGTAGCGCTTCTGCGCGGCAGCGCTGTCCTGAATCGATTGCTCGACCGCCTGCGTCGCAAGCTCGTCACCCGTACGCCAGACCAGCCACAACACGGCACCAAGCGCCAGCACGACCAGACCGACCAACACGACGAACAATCGCCAGCGAAACGAATTGCGGCTTGGCGCGACCGTCGATACACCCTCAGTAGGCATTGTCATGGCTCCGCGGATAGGGTTTGCCAAGCTTGTTGAGATGCGCCGGCAGACGGCGTCGGGTCAGTTCCAGCGTCACGTCCATCTGCGTCTCCACCGCCCCGTCAATCCGCATCTGCCACGGCGCAGCGCGTTCGTGCCAAGCGTGCAGCATGCCGCCCTCGGCAGGCAAATCGCGCAACACGAAGCGGCCCTGCGCATCGGGTTTTACAAAATAGGGGGTATCCAAAACCAGCACGTAGGCACGCATGTTGTGGTGAACATTGCAGAACACGTTGACCAACCCCGGCTGTTGCAGGGTGACCGGCGTGCCCTGCTCGCCCTGTCCGTAAAGCCCCACGTCGAACACCGCGCCGGGCGTACTGGAAAAGGCGTTGTGCAGAATCGGGTCCTGATTCGGAAACAACACCTGGGTGCCGCGCAGCACCGGCGTCACACGCGGAACGAACTGCTTGCGGGCGGTCACGATTGGCACCGGCTCCTGCGGGGGGCTGAGTGGTATGGGCGCCTCGGGCTGCAGGTAGATGACGACCCCCTGCGCTTCACTGGCGCGCAAGGCACGTCCCTGCGCGCTTATCGTCACCTGCCCCTGCAGATCCCAGGCATATGCCTGCGAAACAACGGCGAGACAGGCCGCCACGATTCCCGGTGCCATCAATCGCCGCGCAACGATTGCCGTCATCGAACTGTCCTCCTGTCTGACCATGACGAGCAATGTCGTGGACAGCGGTCGCCGGCGCAAGCGAATCCAAGCCTCCATACGTCTGCGTATTGACGCCTGACGTCCGTCTCGCCACCATCGCCGTATGCACGCCCTGTCCATTGCCGGTCACGCCGGTCTTCGTTTGAGCGCCAGTGTCGGCGGCCCTGAACAGGCCATGCCAGTGATCCTGCTACATGGCGGCGGGCAAACCCGACATGCCTGGCGCCACGCTGCGCGCGATCTGACCGCCGCCGGTCGGCGCGTGATCAGCGTCGACTTGCGCGGACACGGCGACAGCGCCTGGAGCGAAGACGGCGACTACAGCTTCGATGCCTTCGCGGGCGACGTGCGTGCCGTCATCGCACAGTGTCCACAACCGCCTGCGCTGGTCGGCGCGTCCCTCGGCGGGCTCAGCGCGATGCTGGCGGCGGGCGAAGCGCCCATCCCGGCGTTGCGCGCGCTGGTGCTGGTGGACGTGGTGCCCCGACTCGAACGCGACGGCGTGATGCAGATCGTGCAGTTCATGCTGGCGCACAGCGATGGATTTGCCACGCTCGATGAAGCCGCTGACGCCGTGGCGGCGTATCTGCCCGGTCGCAAACGCGCCGCGTCCAGCGAAGGCTTGCGGCGGAATCTTCGTCTGCATCCCGATGGCCGTCTGCGCTGGCATTGGGACCCACGCTTCCTGCTTGGCGAGCGCGTGCCCGATCCCGAGCCTGCCTACGCACGATTGTGTGCCGCGGCGGAGCAGATTCGCGTGCCGACGCTGCTGGTTCGCGGCGGTCGCAGTGATCTGGTCAGCGAGCAAGGCGTGCAGGACTTTCTGCAGCGCATTCCCGATGCCGAGTGCATCGATGTGCGCGAGGCTGGCCACATGGTGGCCGGTGACGACAACGACGCGTTCAACCGGGCGGTGGAGGACTTCCTCGCCCGCCTTTCCTGATCCTTCACGGAGATTCGTTCATGGCCATACCCACCCTTCTGCAAGGTCGTCTGCGTCTGCCACTGGTGGGCTCGCCGATGTTTCTGGTCTCGCGCCCCGAACTGGTCGCCGCGCAGTGCAAGGCGGGCGTGGTGGGTAGTTTTCCCTCGTTGAATGCGCGTCCGCTGGCACAACTGGACGAATGGCTGCATCAACTGAAGTCCGAATTGAGCGCCGCGCAGGTCGCGCGGCCCGAGGCACCGATTGCGCCGTTCGCCGTCAATCTGATCGTGCACGCCAGCAACAACCGACTGGCCGACGACATCAAACTGGTGGTCGAACATCAGGTGCCGGTGATCATCACCAGCCTTTCGCCGCCGAAAGAAGTCGTGCAGGCGGTGCACAGCTACGGCGGCGTGGTCTTCCACGATGTGATCAGCCGACGGCACGCAGAGAAAGCCGCCGAGCAGGGCGTGGATGGCCTGATCGCGGTCTGTGTCGGTGCCGGTGGGCATGCCGGTGCGCTGAGTCCCTTTGCGTTGCTGCGCGAGATTCGCGAGTTCTATCAAGGCACGATCCTGCTTTCCGGTGCGATGGCCAGCGGCGCCGACATCTTTGCCGCGCAAGCGCTCGGTGCCGATCTCGCCTATCTGGGTACGCGCTTCATCGCCACCCAGGAAGCGCATGCCGTGGCGGACTACAAACAGATGCTGGTCGACAGCCGCGCCGAGGACATCGTCTACAGCTCGCTGTTCACCGGCGTCAAAGGCAACTACCTGAAGCCCAGCATCGCGCGGGCGGGTATGGACCCGGACAATCTTCCGGAAGCCGACAAGAGCAAGATGGATTTCGGTTCCGGCGGCAACACCGACGCCAAGGCCTGGAAGGACATCTGGGGCGCCGGGCAGGGCGTTGGCGGCATTCACGACATCCCGAGCGTGCAGCAGTTGATCGAACGGATGGTCAACGAATATCAGACCGCGGCGCAGCGCATGGAGGCGATCCGGTTTGCGGCGAACGTGTAAGGCCTGGTAGGACCCTCAGCGGCACTACCGCGATGCGGTTGAGACGACGAGATCGCCACGTTCCGACGAACAATCCGGAGCCGTGTGGCGACACGTGGTCGCCGTGCGCAGCCCTTACACTGCGCACATGCGCTATCTCTTCAATGGATTTGAACTCGATACCGAACAGGGCCGCCTGATCGGCCCGGAGGGGCCGGTCAACCTGCGTCCAAAGGCCTATGCGCTGCTGCTGTTCCTGATCCAGCGTGCGCCAGCGTTGACCGCCCAGGACGACATCATCGACGCGGTGTGGGGGCATTCCGCGCTGTCGCGCAATGTCCTGCCGCAAACCATTCGCGATCTGCGCATCGCGCTGGGCGACAGCGCCCAGCCATCGCGGTTCATCGAAACCCGGCATCGGCGTGGCTATCGATGGATCGCCGAGACACAACAGCACGACGGCTCGGCGGAGCCTGTTGCCGAACCGGCGCCATCCAATCCGCCTCCGGTCGTGCACGCCACGGCGGAAGCGGCCGTCGCGCAGCGCTACCCGCGGGTGCGCTGGTCCGGTGCGGCGATCGTACTGCTTATGCTGGCCGCACTATGGCTGGGGCTTCATGATCGTTTCGGACCTGCGCGCGGTGGCGCGCCGCCACTGCAGTGGGTGTGGCTGAGCGAGGGCGATCCATCGGCTCCGGCACAGGACATGCTGCCGCTGGTCGAGCATGTCCTGCGTTGGGAAACCGACCTCCGCAGTGACGATCAGGACCCGGCACTGCCGCTACTTCGTTTGCAGGTCCATGGCGCCAATCTGTTCTGGCGTCTGTATCGCACGCCGTCCGAATCGGCCAGTACGGAGGGCGAGCTGCGGCCAGCGCACTGCTGGCAGGACCTGGATCAACTTTTGACCGCTGTGCAGGCGATCTCCGACCGCCAGGAAGTCGGGCTGGATGCGCGGTGGCCGACGCAGGCGGCAGCACGCCGACTATGGCGATCGGCACTGGCTGCGGAAGCCGACGAGCGCTTCGACGACGCCAAGCAGGCCTGGCAATCGCTGTTGCACGACGATCCCGGCAATCCATTGCTGCGCGTTTCGCTGCGTCAGTTGTTGATGCGTCAGGGTGACTGGTCCGGGTTGGCCGCGCTCGCGCCGGAAGGGCCGTTGCGGAGCGCTCTGGACGAGCGGGCGGCGGCGTTCGAGCGCTTCCTGGTGTTGATTCAGCAGGGCGCACCGATCGGACCGGACGATCCGCTGGCGCAATGGCTGCGGCGCGAACCCAGTGATTCGGAAGCCGCTTTGTTGCGCGTATCCACCGCGCTGACGCGGGGCGAACATCGACTCGTGCATGCGCTGTTGAACGAACTGTCGCCCGAACTGCTGCGTCAGCCTGCCGCATTGTTCGCGCAATGGCGTGTCGACGCGACGGACGCCAGCGCCCAGGCGACCCTGCGCGCCGCACTGGCGGCGCAGATCGCCCGCATGCCACCGTTGGCCGCGCAGCACTGGCGCCTGCTGCTCGCCGATGAGCTGCGCCGACAGGGCGCACTGGACACGCTGCGCGAATGGCTCGACCCGCTGCCGGACACGCGACTGGATACGCGCTTGCTACGCTTGCGCAGTGTGGCGCTGGGCGTCGAACAGAACGAACCGATCGGTGGCTATCCCGAGCTGATTGCACAAGCCCAAGCGCAGGGTGCCTGGCGGATCATGCATCAGGCCAGCTACGAGTACAGCCTGATGCTCAGCCGCCGTGGCGATCCCAAGGCGGCGCGTGCCGTGCTTGATCAGGCGCTGCCACTGGCCATCCAGCAGGCGGACCCGCGTTCGCTCAGCGAGCTGCAACTCGCGCTCGGTGCTCAGCTCGCCCTGCTGGGCGATGCCGACGGCAGCCAGGATGCCTTGCAAGCCGCCTTGGCACAGGCCGAGCTGAGCGCTGATAGGGTGCGCATCGCCTCGGTGCTGACCAGTCTCGGCATGCGTCTGGCCTTGCAGTCTCGCTATGACGAAGCCGAGGCGCGGATTCTTCATGCACGGCAGTTGTTTGCCGACAGCGGTGATCGGCGCGGCGAGCTGGTCAATCTCACCAACCTGGGTGGAATCGAGTCACGCCGCGGTCGACTGGCAAGAGCCAGAGAGTTGTATCGCGAGGCAGTCGCGATCGCCGAGGACGTGGCGGATCGCGCCGAGTTGGGACGTGCCCAATACAACCAGGCGATCATCGAGCAGCGCCTTGACGACCACGCCACTGCGCTACATCTGATACTGCAGGCCAACACGCACTTCATGCACGCGCAAGCCTATGTCTGGGCCAGTCGCGCAACCGTGCAGGCGGCGGAACTACTGCTCGCCGCGGGCGATCTCGCCCGCGCGCGCAGCGAACTCGAGCGCCTGCAACCCTACCGGAGTCGTTTGGCCAGCCATGACGATGCGCGAATCGCCTTGGCGTGGGCGCGCTGGTACGAGGTACGCGGTGATCACGCCGCTGCGGAAGCGCAGTTGTTGGCCGCCGAAAAGGGCTTCGCCTCGGCAGGGCAACAGGATTGGGTACATCTCGTCCGCGTCAGGCAGGCTCGATCGATGGCGCGCCAGCCCGCGCAGCGCGCCGAGGCATTGGCACGGGTCCGGCTGGTGCGTCGCGAATGGCAACGCAGCGGACAGCAGGATCGGCGCGATCTGGTGCGCGCCGGTCTGACCGAGGTGGAACTGCTGATCGCCAGCGCGGACCTGCAAGGGGCGCGACAGGCGTTGCGCGATCTCGACGCCGATCTGACCGATCTGCAGGCACCGGAACTGACGCTGCAGGCCGACATGCTCGACGCCGCGCTGAACAATGACACGCTACATCTGCGCATGCTCGCGGCAAGCGCCGAGCAACGCGGCTACGCCCTCGCGGCGCAATGGGCAAGGCTCCGCAGCGGCGAACGCGGCCCACTCCCCGCCGATGTCGATGCCAATTCGCTTGCCGCGCAACCCAGCAGCGCGTTTTGATGCTCGGCGCGCGAAGCAACCCTCTTGTTGGTCGATATTCCCCTCTAAATCAATGCATTGAGCACTTTCTGATCATCTGCTGAGTGCACTGATACCCCTTGCGAACGCGCTGCGAATGCAATGGACGCCTCGGATCGGTCTCTCCAAGGAATCCCAGATGATCAAGCCCCTGCGTCTACCGCGTTGGTCAACCGCGCTCGTGATCTTATGCAGCTGTCTGCATTGGCCCGCCATGCTGCAGGCGGGAGCACTGCCCAGCTTCCCCGTATTGAACACAACGTTCGAAGGCCAGCCGCTGGGGCCGATTGGCACCGGCGGTCCCGGGCAGCCGGTCAGCGTCTCCAGCGTGATTACGGCCACCGTCGTGGAACAGACCTTCCCTGCCCTTCGCGGCATCAACCGCGCGCTGGAAATCGATCATGACGCCTCATCCAGTGCCGGATTTGCCGTGTTCGAGTTTCCGGGCGACGCCGAACTCGGAGACGGCAATGTGGTGGTGGAAGTGGCTCTATTTCAGCCAACAGGCGCGAGATTTGTGCTTTACATCCGGGAAAACAACGGTGCAGCAGCGGACTGGGGATCGCTGACCATCGCCGAGTCCGGCAATCTCAACTGGTCGGATTCAGTCACGGCGTTGGCAAGCCTCGGCACCTACAACGACGGTGAGACGCTGGACCTCGCGTTGAATTTTGATCTCGACGCCCGAACCGTCGAGATATTCGTCGACGGAGTCCTGGTGCGACCCGCAAGCCCGACATATGGAGGGCCGCTGGGTATCGGCTCGGTACGATTGGGTATTGATCGTTCGACCACCGGTCCCACCTATGTCGACAATCTAAGGGTGACCTACTACCCGCCGATCACCCTGTTTTCCGACGGATTCGAAACGCCGCCCCCGTGAAGCTCACGTCGTGCGCTCGATGGCCTATCGAGCGCGAAAAAATCAACCGTGTTTGCAATGGCGAGGGGTGCGCAGACTCTTCCCGAAATGCGATGGTCCAGCGAATCGCTCGACTCGATAAGCGGTCAACATTCGTGATTGCCATCACGCTTTGATCGCCGATTGATCGCTCAGACGATGCTTGTTGATCAATCGTTGATCTCATTTGAAGCCCACATGACGCCGATTGGGTTGCACTAGTTCGCCCATCCACTCGGGAGCTTTCCGATGCGTCATTGCCTTGTCCGGGCACTTGCCTGCTGCGCGCTACTTGCTTCGTCCGCCCATGCGGGCGGCGGCGGGCCGACACCGATTTTCCTTCTGCAAGCGCATTTTGAAGATCAACCGTTGGGCGCCGTGGGAACCGGTGGGGCCAGCCTTGGGCAACCGAGCAACGTGTCGATTTATGTTCAAGGAACCATTGTCGAGGCGACCGCGCCCTTGCCCTTGCGCGATGTCGGCAAAGGCGGCGTCAGCAATCATGCACTGGAAATCTCGCGCACCAGCGCGGGCACCAGCACCGGTTCGCTCCGTTTCGATCTGCTGGACAATGCAGAAATCAACGAAGGCACCTTCGCCATAGGGTTCCAACTGTGGACGCCCAACCTGAGTGATCGCCGGGTTCGCTTCCGCGAGTCGATCAGCTCTGCGCAAGACTTTGGCGAGTTGCGCCTGTCCAGCTCGGGTGATGTCAGTTTCTGTACGCAGAGCACGTCATGCACCGAAATTGGCCCTTATGTCGCCAATCGTGCCTACTATTTCGTCTTCTACTACGACATGGATGCCGACACGGTCAGCATCACCATGGACGGTCTTGAGGTGGTCAGCGACGAGCCCCATCGCTTTCCCGGCGAGGGCATCGGGGCCGTACTCTTCACGTTAGTGAACGGGGCATCACCATTCTACGTCGACAGTGTCGATGCGGTATGGCTCACCAACACCATCTACTCGGACGGGTTCGAAGATCCGATTCCGTGAGGCCGCGGCAGGTGGCGGCAGGTGGCGGCGATTGCCGCCACCTCGGCAGACGGATCATTCCGCGTCAGGCAGTCGCTTGCTGGAAACGATGACGCCGTCCTCGTCGGCGTAGAGGTAATCGCCGGGCACGATGTCCACGCCACCGATGCGGATCGGCACGTTGCGCAGGCCTTGCCCGGTCTTGTCGGTCTTGCGCGGACAGGTTCCCATTGCCTTGATGCCGAGATCCAGTTCGGCGAGCGCTGCCGAGTCACGCACGCAGCCGAAGATCAGAATGCCGTCCCAATCGTTTTTTTCGGCCAGCGCACCCAACTCGTCGCCCAGCATGGCACGCTTCATCGAGCCACCGGCATCGACCACCAGGACCCGGCCCTGCCCGGCTTCGCTCAATGCCTCACGCACCTTGCCGTTGTCCTCGTAGGCGCGAACGGTGTGCACGGGGCCGCAGAAGGCAAGGCGTCCACCGAAATCCGACAGCGGTTCTTCCAGCACGCGCACCGCGTCGCCATGGGTGTCACACAGATCAGTGGTTTTCCAGTCCATCGCCGCGCTCCTGTTCAAAGCACACAGGATAGCCCGACGTGGTTCAGCCTGCGCCCTGGCGCTGGGCCACGATGGCGTCGTAGGCCGCGTTGATGGCGCGCGCGCGCGCCTCGGCCTTGGCGCGGGTCGCCGCATCGGCGCGGGCGAAGCGGTCGGGATGCACCTTCGACATCGCCTTGCGCCAGGCGCGGTCGATGTCACTCATGGGCGCATCGTGACGCACGCCGAGCAGGCGGTAGGGATCATCGGAGACGTACGACCGATCCGGCGCCGGACCTTCATTCGATGCGCTGCGGAACCATCCTGCATCGATGGCCCAGCCCAACAGAAAGCCGATCACGCCGCCCGCCGGATGACGCACCAACGCCCAGCCGATCAGCATGCCCAATACGCGCGCGGTCACGTACATCGGCGGGTCTCTGGCGAAATCAGATTGGAATGTGCGCGTGTCACGGTCATGGGCAATGGCGGCAGCAGGAAGCACACAGGCTAGCAGAGCGCGGCGAGCGAAATGGCGCGGCGCGGATCAGCCACGAGGGGCGATGTGGGCGCGCAGCCACCCGGCAAACTCGGCCTCGTCCAATTCCCCGGCGGCGACGGCGAGCATGGCATGCGTCGCGCTTGCTTGATCAGTCTGGAGACGATAGCCATTGATGTACAGAAACAGACCGACCGCCAGAAAGGCTGCACGCTTATTGCCATCCAGAAACGGATGATTCTTCGCCAGTCCGACACCATAGATAGCCGCAAGATCGGCGAGGTCTGGCGCACCATACGCTGCGAGATTCAACGGGCGGGCCAGTGCGGAATCCAGTAAACCTTCGTCTCGCATGCCAACCAGTCCGCCGTGCTCAGCAAGACTTTCGGAATGCAGGAGCAACAACGCCTGCTTGTCGACCCAGCGGAATGGACTGCTCATTTGGCCAAGGCATGAAAGGTGTCGCGAAAGTCACGCATGAACTCACGACCCGCTTCGATCTGTTCGGCAACTTCAGGGTTGTAGGGCGAGAGGTGGTAGCCCTCCGGCGAGTCGGTCATGAAGACCATGTCGCCCTTCTCCAGCTTCATCCGCGCCAAGGCTTCCTTGGGCAGGATCACGCCGACCGAGTTGCCGATCTGGGTCAGTTTGAGGGCGTAGTGCATGGCAGGCTCCCGAAGGCGTTATAACAGTCGTTAGACTAACGCCCGCTGCGAGCCTGCTCAAGTGCCCGCGCCGAAACGCTTTCGCGCGGCGCGGGCCAGCCGGGACTTCAGCGAAACACCGTTGGCGCAGGCGGTGCGACGAGGGGTTTCGGGGTTTGCGTTTCAAGCTGCTGCAACAGCACTTCCACGGCTTTTTCCAGCGAAGGATCGCGACCGACGGCGATCAACTCGGGGCGGTCGACCACTTCGATATCCGGCGCGACGCCCTGGTTTTCGACTTGCCAGCTACCGTCCTCGGCCGACATGAAGCGGAAGGTGGCCGCCAGAATCGAACCGCCATCGATCAGCGGCGGATTGCCCGAAATACCGATCAAACCGCCCCAGGTTCGCGTACCGATCAGGGTGCCCAGCTTTTCGTGGCGGAAGTAGTACGGCAAGGCATCACCGCCCGAGCTCGACAGTCCATTGATCAGCATCGCTTTCGGACCGCGATGGGCGATACCGGGTGTGGGTTGAGGCTCCAGACCACGGCGCTTCCAGTAGTTGAGCGGGGTACGCGAGAGCAGCTCGATCATGCGATCCGGAATGAAACCACCGCCGTTGTAGCGGTCATCGATGATCAGCGCATCCTTGTGGGCCAGTGGCGCAAGCCACTGGTTGAGTTCGCGGTTGCCTTCGACCGCCGTGTTGGGAAGGTGCATGTAGCCGATCCGACCACCCGACAGACGATCCACCATGGCGCGACGTTCGGCGACCCAGTTCAGGTAGCGGAGACTTTCCTCACTGGCCAGCGTCTTGACCCGCACCACCCGCGATCCCTGCACGCTGGGTTTGCTGTTGACGCGCAACTCGACCACGCGCTCGGCCTTGTTTTCCAACAGGGCGTAGACGTTCTGCACGCTGCGCGCATCCATGCCATCGACGGCGAGCAGGAATTCGCCTGCCTTGACGTTGACGCCCGCCTCGGTCAGCGGCGAGCGATTGGCCGCGTCCCAGTTCTCGCCGGCAAAGATGCGCTCGATGCGGAAGAAGCCGCTGTCGTCGCGACGGAACTCGGCACCCAGCAGGCCACCGGGCTTACGCGGCTGCGCCGTGGCGCTGGGACCACGCTCGACATAGACGTGACCGGCATTGGCCTCACCGGCAATCTCATGCAGCACGTAGTTGAGGTCTTCGCGCGTCACCACGGCAGCGGCCAAGGGCGCATAGCGATCACGGATCGTGTTCCAGCGCGCAATCCCACCGTGCACGCCGGGGTCGTAGAACCAGTCGCGCAGGATGCGCCAGGCGTCCACGTACATCTGGTTCCATTCGACACGCGGATCCACGCGCAGCTCTAGCGAATCGAGCGCGGCCAGCTTGGCCTTGGCCGGGTCCTGCCCGGGCTGGGCGTCCACGAGGGCCCAATCACTCATCAGACGCAGCAACAGCTTCTTGCCGTCGGCCGACATCGCATAGCCACGCACGCCGGGCGCCACGTCTTCGGCCTTGTCGCCATCCAGCGCGAAGCGCTTCAACGTCGGCGGCGATTGCATGCCGCTGGTCGCGACGAAAAACACCGCGTCGGCATTCGCACTCAGCCCCTGATAGTTGCCGGGCGGCACGTCCAGAGCCACCACGCGATCATTGAAACCGGCGATGTCGATGCGCAGCGCAGGTGCGGTTTCTTGGTCCTCTCGCTTTCCAGATTCGTCGTCTTGTTCGCTCGACTGTGCCACCTCATCCGACTTGAAGGGCTTCAGCACTGGACCGTCAGCGGCCAGTGTCGCCGCGTAGATCCGCGTGGCATTGGTGTAGAGGTAGTTGAACTCGAAGGCGCTGAAGGTCAGGCCGCTGTAATCGCGATTGGACAGGAAATACAGGTATCGGCCCTGCGGATCGAAGGCGGGCGAGAACTCGTTGCTGAGATCGGTGGTGAGCTGCTCGGCCTTGCCCGAGGCCATCGACCACAGCCAGATCGACTGCATCTGGGTCTGGTTGGTCTTGGCATAGGCCAGCCAACGCGAATCCGGCGACCAGGTGTATTCGGTGATGTCCTCGAACTTGCCCTGATCCACCTCACGCGTCTTGCCGGTTGCCACCTCCACCACGCGCAGACGCACATTCTTGTCGGCATACGCCAGAGCCTTGCCATCCGGCGACCAGACCGGCGGGAAGCGCCACACGCTGCCATCGGTCGTCAGACGACGCGGCTCGCCGCTGCCGTCCTGGGCGCGCAGCCAGATTTCGTATTCGCCCGTGGCATCCGACAGATAGGCCACCTGGCTGCCGTCCGGCGACCAGCTCACGCTGTGCTCGCGCACGCCGGGCGTCTGGCTGAGATTGCGGACGACGCCTTCCTTGGCCGGCACGCTGAACACCTCACCGCGCGCGCCGAACAGCGCACGCGCGCCATCCGGTGACAGGCCGAACGACTCTACGTCCTGCGCCACCTTGATGAACGTCGGCAAGGTTTCCGGGGCATCGTCGCTGATCCAGACCGGGATTCGCGTCGCACCCTGCGTCCCGGCATCGTGACGCCACAACCAGCCGCCTTGCTCGAAGACGATGGCATCCGGGCCGCCCGACGGCCACAACACGTCGAAGTCGGTGAAATCGGTCAGCGCGACCGGCGCGACCGACTCGTTTTCCGCCGTCGCGGGCATCGAATACAGATTTGCCGTGCCGCTGCGATCTGACGCGAAATACACCTGGTCACCGATCCAGGCCGGGTTCTGATCCAGACCATCGAACGTGGTCAGCTTGCGCGAGGTATTGCGCACCAGATCGTAGGTCCAGACATCCGGCGCACGTCCGCCGCGATAGCGCTTCCAACCGCGCCAGTCCGCATCGATCGGTGTGTAGACGAACTGCGTGCCATCCGGCGACAACGAACCACCGCCCGACTCGGGCATCGGCAAGGGCTGCTCCATGCCGCCTTCGACCGGCACCAGATAGGGTCGACCGCCACGGTCGTCATACGGCACGCGGTTCATGCGCACCACCACCTGCTTGCCGTCCGGCGTGAAGTCGAGCACACGGTAATCGGTTCCGCCGCGAACCGGCATCGGTCCGACATCGTTGTAGAAGGTGAGCTGCTTGGGCGTACCACCGCTGGCCGGAATCACGTACACCTGGCGCGTACCGCTGTACTCGGCCGAATACGCAATGAGGCTGCCGTCCGGCGAAAACTTCGGATACAGCTCCTCGCCCGGCGCCGATGTCAGGCGCGTCGCCCGACCGCCTTCGCGACCGACGATGAACAAATCACCGCCGCGCACAAACACCACATGGCTGCGCGAAATATCGGGATACCGCAACACCCGCGCCTCATCGCTGGCCGGTTCGGCGGCATGGGCAAATGGCGCGACCGACATCGCGACCACGGCAAGACGGAACGGAAGCTTCTTCATCGGGGACTCCAGACAGGACGTCCCGATTGTAGGCGTCGTCACCCTTGTCAGCCCTCTGCCGGAAGTCAGCCCGCGCGGGGCACCGCGAACCGCGCTGCAGGCACAACGACACACTGACCACGTCTTGCACTCGGACGGATTGGCGTTGAACATGCCAACCGTCGGGGCGGTATCAGGGGACCGGTCCGACGCGCACATCCGATTCCGAAGGAAAACGCCATGAGCATTCGCACCCTGTTGCTGTCCCTGCTCTTTGTTGCCTCCGCCAACGCACAGACGGTGCCGCCGGATGGCCTGACTGACCCGCTGTTTCCGTCGTCGGAAACCGTAATATCGACGCTCGACGAGGTTTACGTTGCGTACCTGCCGATCTGCGGCAAACCCACCGTTGACCCGAATACGCCAGTCCGTCAATTCATGGAAAACGGCGCGCTGGTGGTTGAGCTGACCTTGCTGCCGTTCCGGGACGGAATCTGTTTCTCGGCACCTGTTCCGACCTACCGGCAACTCTTTTCAATCGGCACGCTGCCCAAGGGAACGCAAAACATCCGGCGCCGATTGATGCTTCGCGGAGACGATGGCAGCGTCTCGCTGCTATACGAAAGCGCGCACCACCTCTACGTCGGAAACACACCGAATCCCGCCCTTTCCGGCGCCTGGTTCGACGCCAGCAATCCTGGTACCGGTCTGTTCGTCAGTCTGTTGCCACGGATGGACGGCGACACGAATCCAGAACCGCTGGTGGTGGTCTACTGGGCCGCCGAAGACGAAAACCGGCAGCCCGTCTGGTACACCGGCACCGGGCGCTTCGTGGACGGCAGACTCGACATCGACCTCACCAAAGGCGGCGCGCAACCGACGGTGCAGCCCATGCGGTTTTTTTACCAAGGCTGCGGCAAGGCACACTGGGTTGACCCGCGCTTCCCCACCTTCTTCACCGAGTTGACGCAACTGACCGAAGTCAGCGGCGTCGAAACCTGTCATCCCGAACGACTTGGGCCGATGGTCCACTGAGTCGCCATGCACGCACTCGTCCGGTTTTGTTGTTCGTCGCTCGCCCTCAGTCTCGTCGCCTGCGCCTCGGTTCCGCTCTGCACCGCGATGCAACTGAGTGACTACGATTAGGATCGCCTGTTGCAACTGAATCCCGCCGAATTGCAGGCCGACCTTGCTTTCAGTGCAGGCTTTCGCATCGAGCCGGACTCCGGCTCCTTGCAACTCGACGTACTGACAGGCCAGGAGCCTGTCGGACTTGAAGAATCGAAGCGAAAAGTCGGCTGGGCGAGGCCAGTTTTTATCGGTTTCGCAGGGCAATAGTTGAACTATTGCCCAAGGAAGCGGCGAAAAATGGACCGTCCAGACGGATTTGCAGCCGATTCCCTTTCAAGTCCGACAGACTCCTAGGTTGACACGCGCCAAGTTCCGTCGAGAATGAGTCGAGCCCAGTGATAGGAGTCTCACCTAGAGGACGCCGCGAAGCGATAGGCGTACCAGGCGACTCATAGGAATCCTGGGCTTTTTCTTTGGCGACCTGCAACGCCAACAGTGACCCACCCGTCGACACCCTGATCCGCTTCGCGTGCGCCTCGGACATCGCGTACACCTCGTTCTGCAAGACAGTCGCGATGTCTCTTTGCCGGGGCAGTTCACAACCTCGAAACGTGGCGGCACCAAAGTAGGACGCCCAATGCAGCGGATCAGCCTCCTAGGCTCGCCCTGGACAGCCGCTCTGCAACGTCACCCAGTAGTGAAGATCGTCCTTGAACTTGGCGAATGCGAGACTGCGCCGAAATAGCTCGCGCAACCGTAACGCTGCCAATAACTGCCTCGGTGCCGAGTCCACCGGCAGCCTTGATATAAGTTTGGAGTGCCTTTCCAGCCTTCGATGCAAGGCCGACAAGTCTTTGCTTGGGCACCACTTCGCCCCGAGCATCAAGCATTCCTCCCAAGGAAAGCGAATAAACGTAGTCATTGGCGTCTGTCCCGCTCAGCAGCTTCATCGTGTTGCTGGTCGATGTGTCCAGCAGTGACGCGACGTTGGCCGCGTCGTCGCCAATTTTCCGCTGAAGTGGCTTCAGCCAAGTGTTACTCGTTCCATGATTCTCGTCAGTCTGTTCCATCTGACTCGGATGCGGGTACATCCTCCGCGTCGTACCAGTTTGATCCCCGCTGAGAGCATGTGCTCGGCGTGGCAAGGCATCGACGAACAGTGTGCGACCTGTCGCCGGAACGCCTGAATGCTCGCCCTCGATTTCGACATCCATCAGGCCGTCAGCGCTCGCATTGAACGACCACTGTTTGGCGCGAGCCTCGCGTCGGTTCATCCCCACGTGTACGGAGAACGCGCTTCAGCGTGACTCCCGAGGTGGCCAATCGGGACAGAACACTGTCCACCTGACCATTCATAAGTTCGACATCGCTCATGGTACCTTCGCCTCACGTGGTCTGCGATGTACCGCGCCTTGCACACGCAAGGAATGCGTTTTGGACGTAAGCGGCAGCACGACCACGCTCATATCTTGATGTCGGTTCATCCCCGCGTGTGCGGGGAACGCGCCTGGGTGGTATTCGTTGATGGGATGTTTGGCGGTTCATCCCCGCGTGTGCGGGGAACGCGACTCAGCCAGGCGAACAAGGCGCACGCCCAGCGGTTCATCCCCGCGTGTGCGGGGAACGCAGCTGACTGGCGGCTCCGAGTTCCAGCGGTCGCGGTTCATCCCCGCGTGTGCGGGGAACGCCAGACGGGCGGTTTGCTGGGTGTCGATTCGGACGGTTCATCCCCGCGTGTGCGGGGAACGCATCTCCAGTGCTTCCAGCACCCGGTCATAAGCCGGTTCATCCCCGCGTGTGCGGGGAACGCGGCGTCCCACAGCGTGTTGTCGATCACGGCGCTGGTTCATCCCCGCGTGTGCGGGGAACGCCATCTCGAAGGTTTGCCCTTTCAGCACTGCGACGGTTCATCCCCGCGTCTGCGGGGAACGCCACGCTGTCGGTGGTTTCGATGCTGCCGCCGACGGTTCATCCCCGCGTGTGCGGGGAACGCACGTAATACCGGCAGCGGTCGCCTTGCTCGTACGGTTCATCCCCGCGTGTGCGGGGAACGCACCCGCTCGGCTTCCTTTCCATCGGTCGTCGGCGGTTCATCCCCGCGTGTGCGGGGAACGCGTCTTCGGCGGCGTCACTGGTCGCGTTGAATTCGGTTCATCCCCGCGTGTGCGGGGAACGCTCACCGCCGGTATCGACACCCAAGACAACCGACGGTTCATCCCCGCGTGTGCGGGGAACGCCCCAATCGCGCAGGATTGAATAGACGGCGACGCGGTTCATCCCCGCGTGTGCGGGGAACGCGGTCAGGCAGGAAGGACGGATTTGCCGTGTGCCGGTTCATCCCCGCGTGTGCGGGGAACGCTGATTTTACCTGCGCGCTCCATGAACCAGTCGCGGTTCATCCCCGCGTGTGCGGGGAACGCTTGCAGTGGGCGAAGGTCGAAAGCCTGCATGACGGTTCATCCCCGCGTGTGCGGGGAACGCACCACGACATTGCCCGTGGCGCGCTGAATACGCGGTTCATCCCCGCGTGTGCGGGGAACGCAGCTGCGTGAAGTCGGCTTCGGCAAGAAACTGCGGTTCATCCCCGCGTGTGCGGGGAACGCAACGTCCGTCGCCGGGAACGAGGCCGTCCACACGGTTCATCCCCGCGTGTGCGGGGAACGCGTCAGTGCGTTACTGCCGGTCCCATACTCAAGCGGTTCATCCCCGCGTGTGCGGGGAACGCATCGGCTTTCCCGACGCGCTGAACGTAGACCTCGGTTCATCCCCGCGTGTGCGGGGAACGCAAGTCGAACGCCGATTCAGGGCACTGCAATTGCGGTTCATCCCCGCGTGTGCGGGGAACGCGGCCCGCCGAAACCCACGGCGCACCCGACAGCCGGTTCATCCCCGCGTGTGCGGGGAACGCCGGTTCAGCGATTGCAGCTCAGCCAGCGCGCTCGGTTCATCCCCGCGTGTGCGGGGAACGCTGCAGGCGATGGCACGCGAGCGTGCGCTTCGCCGGTTCATCCCCGCGTGTGCGGGGAACGCCATCAGTATCCAACAGGAATTGGATAACGTGACGGTTCATCCCCGCGTGTGCGGGGAACGCTATCCAGATGCAGGCATGACAATGCGCGACTACGGGTCATCCCCGCGTGTGCGGGGAACGCTCACCCACGGCGTAACGCGTGCCGTCTGGCCGCGGTTCATCCCCGCGTGTGCGGGGAACGCCTAGCCATGCAATCACCGCAGACATGCGCCTGACGGTTCATCCCCGCGTGTGCGGGGAACGCGCCGACTGCCACCGGTTGATGAAGCCGAACGCCGGTTCATCCCCGCGTGTGCGGGGAACGCTCCTAGCGACTGGATTTCCGCATCGGATACATCGGTTCATCCCCGCGTGTGCGGGGAACGCTAATCCGACCAGTCTTGCATGAGCCGCCTGCGCGGTTCATCCCCGCGTGTGCGGGGAACGCCCTGTAATCTCTGCCGTTCTTTCCGTCAATCCCGGTTCATCCCCGCGTGTGCGGGGAACGCGTTGTCGACAGGGACAATCTCGACGCGCCCCACGGTTCATCCCCGCGTGTGCGGGGAACGCCTTTGAAAGCAGCCCGCCGATTCCGCCCGTTGCGGTTCATCCCCGCGTGTGCGGGGAACGCCGACGCAGGAAGCGGCCGAGCGGCAGGAATTGCGGTTCATCCCCGCGTGTGCGGGGAACGCCTGCAGAACAGGGGGCCGAGGTTGTCGCGCTGCGGTTCATCCCGCGTGTGCGGGGAACGCGAAAGCGCAGGTAGCACCTACTACTGGCGATTCGGTTCATCCCCGCGTGTGCGGGGAACGCCGTTCGGCGAACTGATCTACGGTGCGCGCGGGCGGTTCATCCCCGCGTGTGCGGGGAACGCATCCACCCTTGCGAGCCTGGGCCACCGAGCGCCGGTTCATCCCCGCGTGTGCGGGGAACGCCACTTCGCCCGTGTCCGGGTCGACCATTACCTGCGGTTCATCCCCGCGTGTGCGGGGAACGCCCGAGCGATAGCGGCATCGATGGCCGCGACCGCGGTTCATCCCCGCGTGTGCGGGGAACGCCGCGAGGCGCTCAACGAGCGCAACGGCTACCGCGGTTCATCCCCGCGTGTGCGGGGAACGCTCCCCAGGCGTGTAACGCGTGCCGTCTGGCCGCGGTTCATCCCCGCGTGTGCGGGGAACGCATTCGGCAACATCCTCAAGCCGTTCATATTCGGCGGTTCATCCCCGCGTGTGCGGGGAACGCGTCGCGCTTGAACTCGAAACGGACCGCTTTGACCGGTTCATCCCCGCGTGTGCGGGGAACGCAAGCACCGAATCGGTTCCGGCCCGCGCCGTCGCGGTTCATCCCCGCGTGTGCGGGGAACGCCGAGCCGCGAACAGGTGCAGTGGATAGAGAGCCGGTTCATCCCCGCGTGTGCGGGGAACGCGTCCTGCAGCCGCTCAACTCTGACTGCGACGACGGTTCATCCCCGCGTGTGTCAACGCCAATTGAATTCTGACCCACCCCGCCGAAGTAAATCTGACCCACCCAGCTTGGTTTAGTCCGCCGTGTTGGCGGTGCTTCTGCGTTCGATCAGCCCTGCTTTGCGTTTGTCCTTGAGTCGATAGCTTTCTCCTTTCAGTGGAATGACGTGGGCGTGGTGCAGCAGGCGGTCGAGCAGTGCGGCGGCGAGCGCGCTGTCGCCTGCCAGGGTCTGGTCCCATTGCCCGAAGTTGAGGTTGCTGGTGACGATCAAGCTGCCGTACTCATAGCGCTTGGCGATGACCTGGAACAGATCGTGGGCGCCGGCCTTGTCCAGTGGCATGTAACCGAGCTCGTCGATGATCAGCAGTTTCGGCATGCGCACGTTCCCGCGCAGCAGATTGTCGAGCCGTTCCTGACGGCGCGCGGTGGCGATGTCGCGCATCAGATCGGCGGCGGTATAAAAGCGCACCTTGTAGCCATTCTCTGCCGCTTTGAGGCCAAGGGCGAGCGCCAGATGGGTCTTGCCGACACCACTCGGGCCCAGCAGGACAACGTTCTCGCCACGCTCGATGAAGGCAAGACTGGCGAGTTCGGTGAACTGCTTCTTCTGCGCACCGGCGAATGCGAAGTCGAAGTCATCGAGCCGCTTGACCACCGGGAAGCCGGCGGTGCGAACCAGCATCGTGCGACTACGCTCCTGGCGTTGCCCCGTCTCGGCTCGCAGCACACGATCAAGGAAGTCGATGTAGCTCCACTCCGATGCGCTGGCTTCCTGCGCGAGACGGGTGGCCGCGTTGGCGACACCGGTCAGTTTCAGGTCGGCGCACACCGCGTTCAATCGCTCCTGCGCGAGGTTCATGGGCTCACCCCGGCACTGAACGTCTCGTAGGCCGCCAAGGGTCGCTGGATCGGCGTGGTCGGTCGTGGAATGACCGCGCGCGGAGCCTGCACTTCACGCACGCTGGGAGCGGGTCGCCCGCCCGGCAACGGCAGCAGACGCGTGCATTCGACCACCAACCGATCACAGGGCCGCTCGCCGGTCGTGCCATGCAATCGCTGATTGGCGATGTCGCGCTGCCAGGCACTGAAACGCGCGTTGACGATGTCCAGTGTGAGTGCCTCGCCGCGTTGCCGAAACTCAGCAACCAGCGGCACGAAGAAGCTCTCGCGGACGTAGCGGATGCCGCGCTCGACCTTGCCCTTGGTGCGTGCCCGATAGGGCCGACACAGGCGCAACGCAAACCCGTAGTCGCGCGACAACGCCAGCATGCCGTCATGAAAGCGATGCCGCCCTTTGCCATCGGCATCGCGCTTGAGCACAACGGTAGCCATGTTGTCGTATAGCCCCTCGTGCGGCACGCCGCCCAGCGCATCGAACGCAGCGACATGCAGGTCACGCAACGTCTCGAACCGCTGATCCTCAACGAAGCGGCCGAAAATCCAGCGTGAGAACCCCAACACCACGACAAACGCAAACCAACGCCGACCATCGAGACGAAACTCTGCCCAATCCACCTGCATTTGCCGACCCGGTGCCGTCTCAAAACGCACCACCGCTTCCTCGACCTGCAGCGGCCGGAGGCTCGCCATGAACGTCCGCAAGATCGAGTGCGAACCGACATAACCGCGCTCACGAATCTCGCGTAACAGCACCGTGGCCGGAATCCACTGGGGTGCCGCCGCAGCCAGCCGCTCGCGGATGTACTCCTCGAACACCGTCAACTTACCGACACGTGCCTCCCGCTGATAACGACGCCGTGCGCCCTCATCGCGCACCCGCCGAACCGTGTTGCGCGAGACGCCGCAACGCCGCGCCACCTCACGCACCCCCAACCCTTGTTTCAACATGACCTCAATCTCCACTGCATCCTCCTGAATCAACATCGGCGCTTCCATCATTTCCGGAAGCCGCCGGGTGGTCTCAGGTGGGTCAGTTTTCAACCGGCAGGTGGGTCAGTTTCCAACTGGCGCTAACAGCGTGTGCGGGGAACGCGTCGATTGGGCCGTGACGCCTGACGATGGCGACGGTTCATCCCCGCGTGTGCGGGGAACGCATGATGGCGATCCCGCTGGCAAGCGATGAATCCGGTTCATCCCCGCGTGTGCGGGGAACGCGTCGGTGACTGTTTTCGGCTCGGGCCGCTCGCCGGTTCATCCCCGCGTGTGCGGGGAACGCGATGCGCGACTTGCCAGCAATGCGCGCGTCGACGGTTCATCCCCGCGTGTGCGGGGAACGCATAGGTTCGACAGCGCCGCAACCAGCAGGTCGCGGTTCATCCCCGCGTGTGCGGGGAACGCCAAACGCTGGTGTCCGGTGGCGGGTTCGACTACGGTTCATCCCCGCGTGTGCGGGGAACGCGTGTTCGTGCTCCGTCATGTCTGGCTCCAACGCGGTTCATCCCCGCGTGTGCGGGGAACGCCGACAAGCAGAACACCCTCTGAAATGATCCATCGGTTCATCCCCGCGTGTGCGGGGAACGCAGCATTCGGCAAGACCTGGATCAAGTATCTGGCGGTTCATCCCCGCGTGTGCGGGGAACGCATCGCTGACCGGCACAGGCGTTTGATCTTGGCCGGTTCATCCCCGCGTGTGCGGGGAACGCACACAAACCTCGGCAATCCACCGCCCATCCCGCGGTTCATCCCCGCGTGTGCGGGGAACGCTAGGTGTTGATCGTGATGCGCATCGTCTTCTCCGGTTCATCCCCGCGTGTGCGGGGAACGCGTATTTTTCCACCGAAATCAACCGTTCCGCACGGTTCATCCCCGCGTGTGCGGGGAACGCGGCATATTCCGCCGTGGCGGTAACGCTGGTCACGGTTCATCCCCGCGTGTGCGGGGAACGCTCGGAAGCGCGCCACATCAAGCATTTCCACGACGGTTCATCCCCGCGTGTGCGGGGAACGCGCACTAGAGGCGTATCTAAAACGTAGTCGAATCGGTTCATCCCCGCGTGTGCGGGGAACGCGCGGTGCCATTCGGTGCGTTCTTGCTTTTGGCCGGTTCATCCCCGCGTGTGCGGGGAACGCGCGGTGCCATTCGGTGCGTTCTTGCTTTTGGCCGGTTCATCCCCGCGTGTGCGGGGAACGCTATTTTCGTGTTCATGGTGCTCATTCTTTTCCCGGTTCATCCCCGCGTGTGCGGGGAACGCCTGTTGGTCAAGCCTGGCGATGCGACGGTTTGCGGTTCATCCCCGCGTGTGCGGGGAACGCATTCGGACTGCCGGTACAAGCTGGGCGTGCGCCGGTTCATCCCCGCGTGTGCGGGGAACGCGCCACCGTCGACGCCTCGCCGCCGATGGGCAGCGGTTCATCCCCGCGTGTGCGGGGAACGCGCCTGCCCAAGTTCGCCGGTCGAGGTTGCCGCCGGTTCATCCCCGCGTGTGCGGGGAACGCATCAGGTGGAATCACCGAAATGGTCACCCCACCGGTTCATCCCCGCGTGTGCGGGGAACGCGTTCCAGAGCCCCAGCAACAGCGCCTGGCGCTCGGTTCATCCCCGCGTGTGCGGGGAACGCTTCAATAGAACGCTCGCCGCGCCGCCGAACGGCGGTTCATCCCCGCGTGTGCGGGGAACGCCGCACCAGCTTGTAGCCGGTCCGGGTTTCATTCGGTTCATCCCCGCGTGTGCGGGGAACGCATCAGCCTGCCGCGCGAAGACGAAAGCTCGTCCGGTTCATCCCCGCGTGTGCGGGGAACGCGCATACCCACCCCCGTGCATGTAGCCCAAATGCGGTTCATCCCCGCGTGTGCGGGGAACGCGCCGAGCTGGCGTAATCACCACACCGGCCCCGCGGTTCATCCCCGCGTGTGCGGGGAACGCTTCGCCGTGGCGGATGCTGCAACCGTGTCGAGCGGTTCATCCCCGCGTGTGCGGGGAACGCAAACGCCGCCGCCGGGTCGTACTCGCGGAACTCGGTTCATCCCCGCGTGTGCGGGGAACGCGGTCTGCTGAACGATCAAAGCGCAGTGCGGTACGGTTCATCCCCGCGTGTGCGGGGAACGCGGCGTGGATGTCGGTTTGGTAGAGGCGGAGTTCGGTTCATCCCCGCGTGTGCGGGGAACGCGACCACATCGACAACGATAGCCACAACAACGACGGTTCATCCCCGCGTGTGCGGGGAACGCGCTGGTGTCCGAACACATCCGGCACATCGATGCGGTTCATCCCCGCGTGTGCGGGGAACGCGGTGATGCGCTGCAGGGCATCCACGTCGCCGCCGGTTCATCCCCGCGTGTGCGGGGAACGCCATATAGGACAGCTCGAACGTGATGCCCCAGCGCGGTTCATCCCCGCGTGTGCGGGGAACGCGCTGATTCAGCCCGTGGAAAGCCATGCCACGCCGGTTCATCCCCGCGTGTGCGGGGAACGCACTTCTTCCATCTTTTTGATTTACCGACCAAAAATCCGGCTTTGAAATTCTACCGAATTTTCGCTGGTCATCTTGCCGAGGTTTGTTTGCTTGTCAAAGAGCATTTTTCGCGTCCGGTGCGAGGAAGCTGACGAGCTTCACGCCGTCCATTTCGATCGGCACTCGTCGGTTACTGCCCAAGGTTTCAAAGTCGAAGCCCGCCTCGTTCCGGGCTGGCCAAGCGATCACGGCGTTGCCTTCGCCGATGCCTGCGTTGACGTGTTCCCAGATGTGCTCGCGGAGTTTGTGCGAGTAGCTGCCCACGTAGACACCCGCGCGAATTTCCAGCAACCAGATCGCCAGGCGTCCGCGCAAGCGCGGTGGGGCGTTCTCAAGCACGATGACCAGCATCGCCAATACTCTTCGGGTTGGGAATGGCGGGACCGACTTGCTCTTCCGATGCCACAGGCGGGGTGATCTCGCCTGCCGCGAGCATGTCCTCGATGCCGGGGATGATGCGTTCCAACAACCGCGTCTCGCGAAACACGTCGCGGCAGGCCAAACGCACTGCCTGTTCGGGATGCGTCGGCCGTTTGGCAGCGATGCGAAATGCGAGTGGCACCACGGTGTCGAACTTGTAGACGTCGGCCACGTCGTACACGAAGGACAGTGGTTTGCCGGTGTGGATGAAGCCAATCGCTGGCGCATAGCCTGCGGCAAGAACGGCGGCTTCGGTCACACCGTACAGACACGCGGTGGCGGCAGACAGGCAACGGTTGGGCAGGTCGCCTTTGTCCCAATCCTTCGTGTCGTAGTTGCGCGCCTTCCAGGTGACGCCATAACGGGCGGCGATGCATTTGTAGGTTTCGCGCACCCGCGCACCTTCGATGCCACGCAACTGTTCCACCGAACGTCGCTGCGGTGGCTCTTCGCCGAATCGCAGTGCATACATGCGGCGGACGACTTTCAGGCGCAGAACATCATCCAGCGCAAGACGGGCCTGATACAGCAGCTTGTCGGAGCGCGCGCCGCCAGGCTGACCGGCTGAGTAAAGACGCACACCCGCCTCGCCGACCCAGACCAGCAAGGTGCCCACTCGGGCCGCCAATGCACAGGCCGCATGAGAAACACGCGTGCCGGGTTCCAACATCAGGCAAGCGACACCGCCAATCGGGATATGGGTGCGAACGCCGGTCTTGTCGACGACCACGAAGGCACCGTCCAGCACATCGAGATGACCATACTCGACGTACAGAATCGAAAGGCGCTCCTTGAGCGGGATGGGTTTGAGCGGCGGAAGCAGATCGGCCATCAGTGAAAATCGTCCTCGCGTTGATGACGCACAGCCAGAATCGTCACGGTTTCGCCGGTTTCGATTTCGTACAGCGCGACATAGCCCGCTCTACCGAATTCGATCAGCATTTCGCGCAAAAACGGGTGCTCGGGCGACGCCTTTCGGCAGGCAAAGGGAAACGCACGCAGGAACATGAACGCCTGCTCGATGGCATGCCGGGCACGCTCCGCCGCCAAGACGTCGTGCTCGGCCAGAAAGGCGAACAGACGCTGCAAATCGTCGGCTGCTGTCGGCGTCAGCCGGACCCGGTAGTTCAAGCGCCTGCGGCCCTGTCGCGCGCTTCGACCAGAATGGCATCCAGCCGGGCGAGCATGTCATCCGCGCTGACGTAATCCGACGCCGTCCTAGCCTCCTCTCTGGCGCGCAGGCCCCGCGCGATGAACTCGCGCTGGGTTTCCCGGCGTTCGATGTTCAGACGAACCGCCTCCAGCACGAAGCTGGAGAGCGTTTCCCCATCGCGCAAGACCGATTCGGCAGCGGCCCGCAAAGCGCTATCCACACGCAGGGGCGGCAAGGTGGCATTTTTCATGGCGGGACTCCACGCATTGCATATGCGATGCAGTGTAGAAGATGGGGTCGACGCGAGCAAAGCACGCGTCGACCAATTTTCCAGCAGGAGACCATGGGTTGGACTGTCTCATCTTGGCGATGGGGCGATAGATATCCAGGATGCGAAAGGAAACCAGCGACAACGTGCCCGCTTTGACAAAACGCACCAACCCGCCGTTGCGGTCGCGCAAATCAGGGATGGTGTCCGTTTGCATCGCCGACCCTCTGATATTTCCCGCGTTCGCTGTGCACATTTAGTCACGCGCGATGTCAGTTGGGAGCCGCCGCACCAGCAACAGGCCACAGCCGAAACCTTTGCCGGGCCCAACACCGTTTTCCAGGAGAAAACGCATTTCCCCCGGATCGTTGACGCGGAGTTGCCCCTCAAATGTGCAGGTCACCAGCTTCCCCGCGCGATTGCCTTTGCGGAAATACAGCGGCGCATGCGGCAGGATGTCGGCGCTTTCGAGCGTTGCCGCCATCGCCAACTTGCGCCTTAACCAATCGCGCTGTTCGTCTTCTTTGATGAGTTGAACGCGGCAAGTTGGCGGGCGCGGCTTTCGTTCAGGCCGCTTTGCCAGTTTTTCAGCATGCCGTTCCAACTTGTCCTGCTTGTCCGCGCTCTGTGCATCAATCACAGTCTTGGTGGGGTTGGCAGTCAAGACAAATGCCAAGCGCTGCCCGGCGCTGGGTGCTGGCTGGATTTCGCGACTTCCAAGCAACAGCAACCCGTCGGCGTGCTCTGGCGCACGGCGCGATTGCACCAGCAAGCGCGCAGGCCGCCCCGTGAGATGGTCTTCGACACGAAACAGGAATCCCTGCCTCTCTTCTTCCTGGTTGGCGCGCGTTTCGCGATCTTCGCCCGGAAACATTCGCCACAGTTGCCGGTGCAGGTCGTAGGGATTGCGCGCAGCCTCCCAGGGGATTTCGACGCGGCTTATGAACATGGGGTTTCCTTGTGTAGATATACGAGCCGTGTGCCGAACTGGCGTTTGCTGCCGTGCAATGGCACGTCGCGCAGACGCAAGGGCTGCCCGGATTCCAGGCTCTCGCTGTAGATCAACGCGCCGCTGCCACGGCTCGCCCGTAGCGCGGCCACACCATCGGCGGCTTCGAGTTCGCCGTCGAATAGAGGCCGCGTGGGCGGACAGGCACGTCGACCCAACGTCGGCGTATAGAGCGGGCGACGCAGGGCAACAGCGATGGTGTCCAACGTGAACGGCGCGTCTGACTTTGTGCCCACGGCGACCGTGAACGCGGCGTCGAACAGATATTCGCGCCAACTTTGGATCGTTTCGCCTTTCTTGGGGGGGCGATTCACACGGCGCGCATCGATGACCGTGTGGTAGTCGTCGATCTTGACAGTGGCCTTTGCCCTATTGACGTGTCCGTTAACCCCTAGCCGCTCGACCGTGGTGTCAACGCGCACGCTGAATTCCACGCTGGCGGCCAGCGCCGCTTGGGTGGCGTGGTCGCTGCGCTCGATGCCGAGGCAAGCCGCCAGAACACCCAGCAGCCCGCTGCGCGTGGGGTATAGATTGGATGGCCGAAAATCCTCGAAGGTGTGCGTGCCCCAAGCTTGCATCGGGCCGTCCAGGCGCAGGATCAAAAAGCGCGCCATGGCCTTATTCCTGCCCGTCGTCGAGAATCCAGTTTTCCAGTTCGGCGAGCTTGCCGACGGTTTTTCCTTCGATCCCGACACCCGCTTGCAGCGAGAACGCTCGCGCACGTTCATCCAACCCGTATGCCTGATTGATGCGGCCCCAGTAGTCCGCCAACGCGGTGATCGACGGCTTGAGAAAACCACCGTTGCGGTCGCGCTTGATCGGTTCTTCGAATGCGTTGGCGAGCGAAATCGGCTGGTCGGCAAAACTCACCACGGCAAAATCGGCCAAGTTGTGCGCAGCAAACGACTGCTGCTTGGCCGACGGCACCACGGTCGCCAGCAAATGCAGCACATGACGGGCGATCACCAGCGCCTGCGCGCGCGAATCGGCGGTTTCCTCGCTCTTCATGTCGGCGATCAGGCCCAGGTTCACCTGCAACTGTTTGAGGTTGAGGCTGGCGTAGCGGTAGAACACCCCGGACGAAAATTGCTGGGTGTCGAGATGACCTGCACCGGTTTCGCCCGCGTCGCTGGTGAGATCGTCCACGGCGGTGAACCAATCGACGTCCTGCGGCTCGACCGCGTGCGTGGTGATGGCGTGAGCGATGGCCATGGCGCCGTCGACCGGCAGGTTGCTCATCAGGCCGCTGGTTGCCATGCGCCCGGACAGTGCAATGTCTACGGCCTGCGCCATTGCGGAGCGGAAGGGTTTCGCGTCCTTCTCAATCTGCTTTTCCAGCTTTTTCAGGTCTTGCCCTTCTTCGCCCAGCAGTTCGCAGAAATGCGTGACTTCTTCGAGTGTCCATGGCGCGACGGCATCACTGGCAGCACCGTCTGCGATGCCCTCTTTGCCCGACATCCACTCCAACGCTAGGGCTACACGCGCCGCGTCAAAGCGATCCTTCAATGCGTCGGTGAAGCGGGCTTTGAGCCGAGGCAGATCGCGGGTGCGTACCGAAGGTTCACCTAAATGTTGACCGTAGTAGGTGCTGGTGCGAATCGCGCGTTTGAGGGACTGGCTTGACACACGCACTCGGTTGACTCCACCGAAGACCGCCGTCTTCTGCATGTTCATGTCGTCGCGGTTCAGACACGACGGGCTGTGCGAAATCAGCACATGGAAGTTGATGAAATTCTTGGCGGACATCACTTGTCTCCTTTGGCGGGGCTGAATTGGGCGAGGTAGTAGTCTTCGACGAGCTGACGCTTGCTAAGCGGATTCCAGTACCAGAGTGATTTCCCGAACTCCTCCCAGTTCACGGCAGGTTCGATGTGCGTCAACAGTCGGCGCAACTGAATCAAATCCAGCGGCGAATGCGCGCGGGCGACCTGCGACACGCGCGCCTCGCTGACATTCTGTTTGGCGAGCTGTGCGCCCAGCGATTTGGCCTTCGCGTCGTGTTTGCAACACGGCAACAAAAACGCGAGTCGCACATGGCGGTCGTCCGGCCTCTGGCCGGGGAATAGCCGATACAAAGCCGGGCAGAGCGCGACGGACTCCAAATCCGGCACACGTCGCAGCTCGGCACGCGCGCCGTTTGAAAACGCCTCGCTATCAAAGCGCGCCCTTAGCGCGACGAAATCCGGCAATTCGGAACTCATGCGGTTTCCTCCATCAGTTTTTTCAGATCCATGTTGAGCGCGCGGCGCGACCAGGCGATGACCGGGATCAACTCGGGTTTCAAGGCGTAGGGATTGGTCAGCTCTTCAAAAATGCCACGACAGTGGTCTGCCATTTGCTGCACGTAGGCACGCCGCGCTTCGCCCCATTCACGGAAAGTCGCATCGCTGGAAAAGGTTTGGTGGATGAGGCTTTCGGTGCGGGCAAAAAAGAGTTTTTCAGCAGTCTCATGCACCGCTGCGCCCAATCCTTTGAGTCCCTTGTCCTTGTTGCCCTGCACGGCGAAATAGAGCTTGCCGCGCAAGGCCTTTTTTGCGTCCTTTCCAAGTTCAACCAACTGGGACAGGCGCCTTTCCTTGCCCCACCCGGGTGCCAGGCCGATCAATTCATGCCGCCGTTCCAGCACCGAGGCCTTATTGGTACGGTAGCCACCGATCTGGAGGTTGAGTTGCTCGCCATCGCCCATCGACGCGAACTGGCTGATTGGCCCAGCGGGGCTTGAGCCCTCCTTCGCGTCCTTGTCGTCCATCCCGCGTGGGATGACAAACTCGCTCAACTGCGTCCAGGCCGGTGCGGTCGTGGTGAAGCTGGCGAAGCGCTGCTCCAGCACACCCTTTTTGAGCGCCATGTTCATCGCTCCGTGCGGGTGCGGCCACACGCCTTCGACCGTGAAGTTGAACTTCTCCTTGAGAAACGCCCGGTAACCCGCGGACGGCTCTCCACCCAGCACATCGCAGGTGCGGGTTTGTTCGGCCTTGACCAGCTCGACATGCGCGGGCTGCCAGAACAAGCCGCGCATAAGCCCGATCTGGTTCCAGTGGATCGTCGATTTTTCGGCGATGGGCGACACCCATGTCGGTTGATCCTCGGCCGGGCCGGGCGCGAGGATCTGTCGTTCTGACACACGCGGGCGGGTCAGCACGTTGCTCCAGACCATGCGGCGCAAATCGCGGTCGAACACCAGCGTGGTAATCGGCGCGCCGCCGCGCAGGCTGCCCTTGAAGCCACCGCCGAAGCTGGGGCAATTGCTCGCCTGATTGAACAAGGCAATCGCCGCGACCGGGCCGCTGACCTGGCCGACCTCGCCCGCTTCGTTGAAGAACGCATGGTTGTTGCCTTCCGGCAGGCCGATCAACAGCTTCTGGATCGGCGTCGGTTCTGCGGCCTTGACGCCACGCGTCTGCATGAAGGGCTGGGTGGGGTGGTCGAGGTCGAACCAGTCGAGAAAAGGCTCGATGCCTGCGTCGAAATCCGCCTGCGACAACGGCGCGGCGAGGCGTTGGCGTAAGGCCGCGTCGTCCTCCGGCAGAAACATCACCTGCGTCATGCACACCAGCAGTTGCAGGCAGGCCAGCTCCAGATCGTCGCGCGGCAGGCTGATTTGCCAGTTCTGACCCGGCTCGCAGAGCAGGTCGCGGTAGGTCAGCAACCGGAATACGCCTGCGCCGTCGTCGGCGCGGACGGGAATCCAGGGGGCTTCAAGCAGATTCATGGTGGGCTTTCTCCAGACCGAAATCTTGTGAATAGGTAAAGCGCTTGTCCTGACTACGCCAGATGCCCGGTGCGGCTTCCGATACGACCAGTTGTCGCAGCCCGGCGAGCCGGCCTTCGGTTTCCATGCGGCAGTCCCGGAGCAGCTTGGCCCAACTGGCCGGGGCAGGAACGGCATCTAGGTTGAGCGCTTCGGCCAGCTCGCGCTCTGGAATAGCGTCGATGCGTCGCCCGTCGATCAGGTGTCCGTCTGCGGTCAGCGGCAGGACGGCGAGGCTCATTTCGCCGTCGCGGGTCAGGCTGGTGATGCGCCCGTCTTCGTCACGGAAGTTGCTGACTGTCATGCTAGTCAGTTGCTGGGCGTCCTTTTCGCGGCTCACCTGTTCCGAACTGAACTTGGTGAAGTCGCAAGCGATTCTTTCCGGTTCGTCCGGCCAGTCGTCGCGCTGGTAAACCTGCTCGATCCAGTCGCGGTAAGCCTCGGGGAACACCACGCTGTCTTGCTGGTTCAGCAGCGCGTCGGTGCGCCACAGCACCCGCGCGTTGCCATAAATCAGTTCGAACACGCCGTAGTCGTCGCGCTCGACGGTCAGCACGGTGCAGCGCGGGGTTTCGAAGCCCAGCGGGCGCTGGTCGCGCTGATGGCGATGCAGTCGTCCGAGACGCTGGAACAGCAGATCGACCGGGCAAATCTGGGTAATCAGCCAGTCGAAATCGAGGTCGAGGCTTTGTTCGACGACTTGGGTGGCGACCAGAACCCGTCCTGACGTGCGCGGGGCTTCGCGTCCGTAGTGTTTGAGGACCGCAGCTTCCTTGTCCTGACGATCGATGAACCGGTAACGGGCGTGAAAGATGTCCACCGCAATTTCTGGACAGTCGCGCGTGCGTTCGCGCAGGGCACGCACCAACCGCTGCGCGTCGTCGACGAGATTGACGACGATAGCAACGAGTGCGCCGCTCTGGGCCGCGCTGACGATACGCGTCAGTAGCTCCCCGTCCGGGTAAGCACCCGCTCGTCGCAGGTGTTCTAGGCCAACCTCACGGTGTTGCGGCCGGTGTTCGTCTGCCACCGTCAGCGGTGTGGACAACGCTCCACTGGCGTGCCATAGCGCGGGGTAGGGCGCTTCTTTCTCATGAGCCGCGTGCGAATTCCAGGCCGCCAGCAGCTTGTCGCGCAGCGGCGTGGAGAGCGTGGCCGAGAGCAACACGGCACTGCCGCCGCAGGCGTGCTGACTCTTGAGCACTTCGCCGAGCAGGCCGTACATGTAGGCGTCGTAGGCGTGGACTTCGTCGACGATCAGCACCGATTTGTTGAGGCCGAAACCGCGCACGAACTTGTGCCGCACCGGCAACACCGAGAGCAGAACCTGATCGACGGTGCAGACGCCGATTTGCCCAAGAAATACACGCTTGCGGCTGCTCGCAAGCCATGCGGCGCATTGCACGCTGGCCTCGATGTCGCCTTGGCGAGAGCGGCGCTGACCGCGTTCGATGAGCTGCTGAAAACCCGTATTGAAGTTGCGTTTGCCGTGCGCCAGCACGACGTTCGCGGGGCCGAAAACCTTGGCAGCGAAGTTATTTACGCGCTCGAACATGGCGTTGGCCGTGGCTTGCGTCGGTAGCGCAAAGACGATGCTGTCGGCCATGCCCGCACCAAGCAGGCGCCAAGCGTAGGCCAGCGCGGCCTCGGTCTTGCCGCTGCCGGTCGGCGCTTCGATCAATGTCAACCCAGGTGTTATCGGCAAGGTGTCGACCAGCGTCTGGATGCCACGCGGCGCTTCATCACCGGCGAGCAGCGCAGACAGTCCAGCGTAGTCCTGCGCCGGCGCGAGCAAGCCGTAGCGGGTCAGCATTCGGCTCGATTCGATGTGTTCACGCCGCTCGCGCAGGTAATTCGCTGGCGCTACGCCAGGGGATCGGTAGGCGAACTCGTCGGCATTCGAACCCAACCAGTCGCAGCTCGCACAAAACCCGGCCAGCAGGGCGCGGGCGGGAAGAGAGCAAACCGGCGGAAGGTCTTGCAGGCTCAAACCAGCAGGGAGAAGAAACAGGGTTTCACAAGCTGTTACCAACGCATGACGCGCATCACGATCCCGCGCAATATCCGCGTCATCGACTTCTATCCCTTCCAGCCCATTCATTTTGGGTGGTAGAAAGTCTCCATGATGTCCGGTGACTGCCGACAACCAGTTATTCCAACAGCTCCAGAGGGGCTGATTGATCTCATCGTCCCTCGTACCTACCCACTGTTGATATTCCCGCGCCGCCCAAGCGATCCCAGCCTGACCATGGTCGAAACGATTGATTTCCGCTTGCGTGATGGCGTGATCCGGGGTTTCCCCAAGGGCGAAGGTCATTGCCTCAGGTGCCTTGAGCTGGAATCGAATATCTGCCTTACCGATGTCGTGCAAAGAGACAAAGAACAGCAGCCATGCACGCAAATGCGCTTCGGACTCGACCTGAAATGCTCGACAGAACACTCGGCGAAGCGCGGGACAAGTATCCCACCAGACACTCGCCACCGCCGCCACATCCAGCATGTGATAGATCAGCGGGTGCCAGTTCGGACCTTGTGGTCGGTTGGCATCGGCTTTTCCCCAGGGCGGTCTCAACTCTGAATCGCAACACCCCAACGGAGCGTAGAGGACCAGGTGACGTAGCCTGAGCGCCTCTACCTGCAAGTGGAGTTGCCCATGTCCAGAGGTCACCTGACCCAAGCAGAACGATATCAGGCTCACGCGCTGCGCGAAGCGGGTTTGAGCTTGCGTGCGATCGGCAGACGAATAGACCGATCCGCCAGCACGATCTGTCGTGAATTCAAGCGCAACCGATGCCCAACGGGATATTCCCCTGATCCGGCCCATGTGCGGGCACGGCATCGGCGTCGGCAAGCCAGTCGTCGCGCCCGGATCAACCCATCGCACTGGCCTCGTATTGAGGCGCTGCTGCGCGAGGATCACAGCCCTGAGCAGATTGCCGGTGCGACGGGTCTGGCCAGCCATGAGCGCATCTACCAGCACATTGCGGCGGATCATCGACGAGGTGGCACCTTGCATACGCTGCTGCGGCAGAGCAAGCCACGCCGGAAGCGCCGTTGCCGTCCGGATCGTCGCGGCCAGATCAAGCACCGTCGCGACATCAGCGCCCGTCCGCCCGTGGTGGACGAACGCAGCCGCATCGGCGACTGGGAACTGGACACCATGGTCAAGGCCCACGGCGGACAGGCCCTGGTGACGCTGACAGAGCGGCGTTCACGCCTGCACCTGATCCGGCGTGTGTCGCAGCGGACCGCAGAGGCCGTGAGTCGAGCCATCATCGGCACGCTGGCACCCATCAAGCATGTGGTGCACACGCTCACCGCAGACAACGGCAAGGAGTTCGCCGAGCACGAATTGATCGCGATCGCCTGCAAGGCGGACTTCTACTTCGCCAAGCCGTATGCGTCATGGCAGCGCGGCACGAACGAGAACGGCAACGGGCTGGTTCGCGCCTACCTGCCCAAGGGCACCGACTTTGCGACCGTGAGCGACGAGCGGCTGCGGGAGATCGAGCGCAGGATCAACAGCCGACCGAGAAAAACGTTAGGCTGGCGAACCCCTTACGAGGTCTTCGCTGAAGCCCTCAACAACCGTGTTGCGATTCGGAGTTGAATCCGCCCAGTATTGAAAAACGCTGAATTCGCTGTCCATGGCCGGACTATATACACGGCTCAGTCTCAGGACGTGAGACAGCCCTGGGATTTGAGTGGTGCATTTTTCTTATCATCGCGCCTGATTAGCGCGATGCGCAGCGCCCATCTCTCCTTGCGCGAGAGCGGTCGAACATTATATTTCGACGCGGTTAGCCTCTCCCCAACGCATCTCCCCAACGCCTCTCCCGCGAGTGGAGAGGGGCTAGGGTTCGACTAGCTGACACATTGCGCCAATCCGGCGCATTGATCCCGGCTTTTCAAATCAACGGGGCAAACAATTCCGCCAGGTCGTCTTCGCCGAATTTGACCTGGGTGCTGCTGCCGCCATCCAGTACAGCGGCAGCCAATTCAGCTTTGCGGGCTTGCATGGCTTGGATCTTTTCTTCGACGGTGCCGCTGCAGAGCAGTTTGTAGACGAAGACGGGTTTGTCCTGGCCGATGCGGTGGCTGCGGTCGGTGGCCTGGTTTTCCACCGCCGGGTTCCACCATGGGTCGTAGTGGATGACGGTGTCGGCGGCGGTGAGGTTGAGGCCGACGCCGCCGGCTTTCAGGCTGATCAGGAAGATCGGTACGTCGCCGGTCTGGAAGCGCTCGACCAAGGGCGCGCGATCCTTGGTCTGGCCGGTGAGCATCAGCGGGGTGTGGCCGCGTTCGCGCAACGCCTTGTCGATCAGCGCGAGCATTTCGGCAAATTGCGAGAACACCAGCACGCGGCGACCTTCGTCGACGAGGTTGTCGAGCAGGTCGAGCAGCAGGTCGAGCTTGGCCGAGCCCTCCACCCGGCGCGCGTGTTCGAGTTTGACGAGGCGCGGGTCGCAGCAGACCTGACGCAGTTTCAGCAGGGCGTCCAGCACCACGATGCCGCTTTGCGCCAGGCCGCGTTCGGCAATCGCTTCGCGCACGCGTTCGTGCTGGGCCAGACGCAGGGTTTCGTAGAGTTCGCGCTGGCGACCTTCCAGTTCAACTTCGCGCTGGATGACCGTTTTCGGCGGCAGGTCGAACAGTACGTCCTGCTTGCGACGACGCAGCATCAACGGTGCGATGCGACGATTGAGGCGCTGCTGACGATCGCTGTCCTGGTGCTTTTCGATGGGTGTGCGATACAGCCGGTTGAACTGGCGTTCGCTGCCGAGAATGCCCGGCTCGACGGCATCCATCTGCGCCCACAATTCGCCGAGATGGTTTTCCAGCGGGGTACCGGTCATCGCCAGTCGGCGCGGCACGTTCAGTTCGCGAACGACGCGGGCGGCCTGGGTGCGGGCGTTCTTGATGGTCTGTGCTTCGTCCAGCACCAGTAGGCCGAAGTTCTGCGCCACCAACAAGTCGCGATCACGCGGTAGCAGCGGGTAGCTGGTGATGATCAGATCGTGTTCGGCCATGCGCTCGAAATGGGCGTCACGACCGCTGCCATGCAGCACCAGTACGCGCAGGTCCGGAGCGAAACGGCGCGCTTCGTTGCGCCAGTTGGGCACGAGACTGGTCGGCGCCACCACCAGCGCCGGATCGGCAAGCCGTCCAGCCAGTTTTTCGGCCAATACGTGCGCCAATACCTGCACAGTTTTTCCAAGACCCATGTCGTCGGCGAGGATGCCACCCAGTTTGGCGGCGGCAAGAAAGGCCAACCAGTCCAAGCCATCACGCTGGTACGGGCGCAGTTCGGCCTGAAATCCTGCCGGTGGATCAACTCGCACGCGGCGTTCGCGGAGCTGGGCCAATTGACGTTGCAGGGGCTCGGCACCGCGCCAGACCAGACTGGCCTGGCTTAGTTCGTCCAGAACCTCGCCATGTGCCCGCTTGAGGCGGATGCCTTCGCCGCCTTGTGTGGCGTCCAGCCATTCCAGCAGCGGTTCGAGCAAGGCGCGCAGGCGCTTCAGCGGCAGGCGCAGTCGACGGCTGTCATCCAGCACGGCCAGATAACTGGCGTTATCGGCTTCGCGCGGACCGGGATGACGGGGAAATTCCGGGTCGGCAATCGCGGCGCGCAGCACCGGCATCAGGTCGATGCGCTCGCCATTGATGTCGATACCCAGACTCAGATTGAACCAGTCTCCGCCCGCGTCAGCGTCCACTTCGGCCAGCCAGTGCTCGGGCGCATCCAGCACTTGGGCGGGATAGCGCGGGTCGTACTCCAGTTCGAAACCGGCGTTCTGCAAGCGCGGCAACAGGCCCTGAAACTGCTCGGGATTGGCAATGCCCTGGCGGCCACGCGGCAGCACGAAGTCGTTCACACCGAGGTCGGCTTCGTGCAGCAGGTAGTAGTCGAGCGCTTCCTCGCAGGCCTGCAGTCCCAACTCGGCAAGCCGTTCGACGGCGCCAAGTTCGGCAGCCCGGTTGCGCTCGATTTCGTAGACCTCGCCAGCAACAAAACGACGCTCCATGCTCGCTCCGGTGCCCGCGAGTCGCAGGCCACCGTAGTCGAACTGCAGTCCGGCCACGGCGATGTTGCGACCACGCACGCGGCTGTAGGGCGAGACTTCGCGCAGACGCAGGATCGGCTTCGGCATGGCGTCGATCCGCTGCACGCCACGGCGAGGATTCGGCGGCGGCAGATTCAGGCGCGTGAGTTTCTGCAGGCGCTGGTCCATTTGTTCGACATGCTCGGGCAGCAGCACGGGCGCACGTGCCACCCATTCCGGCACGCGGCCATCCGCTTCCAGGCGACCCCATTCGCCACGCGTCGGATCGACGTACCACAGGCCACCGGCTTCGGCGATCAAGGCGTGCTCGGCCTCATCGACCGCACAGCCAAGACGCTGACTGCCATCGTCCTGATCATGCCACCGCAGGCGCAGTGGCCGCGGCTTGCCGAGTCGCAAACTGGTGCCCGAGGCGCGCTCGAAGCTCATCGGCCATTGCTGCGCCAACGCTTCCAGTGCGCGGGCCTGATGCGCGCTGAGAATCGGCAGAAAGCCGCGATCACTCGATGAGGCCGCTTCATGGCGATCCGTCACGGCGCCCAGCCCGAGCGCCGCCAGACGCTCCAGTTGCTCGTCCGTCCAGCCACCGGGCGGCGCCGGTCGCGGGCCACCCGGATGTTGCAGATCAATCGCCTGTGGGTGCGCGAAGCCGCCGCGTTTGCCGACCTTGGCCCAGCACGGCTGCACACGCAAGGCGCCAGGCATCCCCTGCTCGTAACGCAGGATCAACAGAAGGTGACGCGGTTCATTGTTGCTGTGGGCGGATTTCTCGACCACCGGCCTGGGCTCGGTCTGAATGCGATCGAGCCAGCGATCCCACGGTGCCATCACGGTCTCGGGTCGGGTGTCGGTGACGGCCAGCAACAGAGCCGCCGCGTGCAGACAGCGCTGCTGGCGGCACTCGCAAACCCAGCGCACCTGCGGCTTTCCCGGCACGGTCTCGACCAGACTGACGCCGGTCGCGCCGATCTGGCGACCGATCGGCAAGCGCGCGGCCAACAGGCCACCCTTGCCATAGTCGAAGAAATTGAGCCCTTCCAGCGCACCGGCCAACGGCGCGCCGTCACGCAGGGTATTGGCATCGAACCATTGCGGCCAGTTGAGCTCGCGCAGGCGCTGGATGAACTGCTCGCGGGTCATGCGCGCGAGGAGCTCAGCAACACCTCGAATAGCGCCTCATCGCTGGCGGGTAAGGATTCGGCCTGTGCAGGTCGCGCCAGCAGCGCAGCCAGGGCGGATGGAACCGGCACGGCATGACCGACGCGCGGTTCGACCACGCTGTCGAACTTGGCCGGATGCGCGGTCGCCACCGCGATCCAATGCCGCGTATCACCGGCTGCGCGCAGGTCTTCGATCACCGCCAGCGCCGCCGCCGTATGCGGACAGACCACATGTCCCCAGCGCGCTTCGGCCTGCTGCATCACCGTCGTCAGGCGCGCGTCGTCGACCGCCTGAGCGCGGATCGCCAAGCGCAGATTTTCGATGCCGGGCAGCCACTGCGTGAGGCGTTCGAGATTACTGGGCGCGCCGACATCCATGGCGTTGGCGAGTGTGGAAACCGAGGCCTGCGGGACGTAGTGACCGCTGGCGAGGAACTCCGGCAACACGCGATTGGCATTGGTCGCCAGCACCACCTCGCCGATGGGCAACCCCAGACGGCGTGCCCACAGGCAGGCCAGCGCATTGCCGAGGTTGCCGGTGGGAATGACGTAGTTCGCCGCCTCGCCGGTGCGCGCATGGTGGGCCAGCGCGCTTTGTGCGTAATAGCTCATCTGCGGCAGCAGGCGACCAAGACTGATGCTGTTGGCCGAGGACAGCGGCACCGCCGCACGCAGTTCGGCGTTGGCGAATGCGGCTTTGACCATGCGCTGGCAGTCATCAAAGCTGCCGTCCACGCGGAAGGTGCGAATGTTGTCGCCAAAGCAGGCGAGTTGATGCGCCTGGCGCGGCGACACCCGTCCATCGGGATACAGCACCACGACGCGAAAACCGGGTCGCTGATGGAAGGCAGCCGCCACCGCGCCGCCAGTGTCACCGGAGGTCGCCACCAGAATGGTCAGCGCCTGCCCGTCTTCGCGTTTCGGTAGACGGGCGAAGCTGGCCGCCAGAAAACGCGCGCCGACATCCTTGAAGGCAGCGGTCGGACCGTGGAACAGCTCCAGAATCTGCGTTGCCGGGTCATGCGTCGCGACCACCGGCGTGACGAAGTTCAGCGCATCGGCGCAAATCGTCGGCAGCGCTTCCTGCAACGCGTCACCGGCAAAGAAGGGCGCGATGATCGCCGCCGCGGTCTGCGCCAGCGACTGATTGGCGGCAGGCAGCACGGCAAGGTGCGGGAATTGCTCGGGGACGAACAGGCCACCATCGGCGGCCAGACCCAGACTCAGCGCAGCGGACAAGGACAATGGCTCGCCGCCACCTCGGGTACTGACAAAACGCATCGGGTTGCTCCGGTTCTGGCTGCAGAAAAACTCAATCCAGCAGACGCGCCCCCGGCGCATCCAGACTGGACACGAAACTATCGCTGTCGAGACCGCTTTCGGCAAATGCTGCTTGCATCGCCTGCGCCACCACCTGCGCGTGGGCAGTGCTCAAACACCAGGCAAACACGCTGGGTCCAGCCCCGGAAATGCTGGCACCGAGTGCGCCCGCGGTCAGCGCAGCCGACTTCACTTCCTGGAACCCCGGCACCAACGCGGCACGCCGTGGTTCGACCAGATCATCGCGCAGACAGCGCCGCAGCAGGTCGATGTCACCGCGTTGGCAGGCCACCAGAAAACGCGCCAGATGACCGCTTTGCGCGACGAACTCGGACAGTGCATACGGCGTTGCCAACGCGGCACGCGCGCGGCGCGTTTCCAGCACGCAATGCGGATGCACCAGCACCGAGCACAGACCCGGCGGCGTCGCGAGACGGATTGGCGGGTCTTCGCCAACCGCCAACACCAGACCGCCGAGCAACATTGGCGCCACGTTGTCACCATGCTTGCCGCCGCTCGCCACAGCCTCGCCTTCCAGCGCGAAGGGATACAAGCCTTCGGCGCGCAAGGGTCGGTCGAGCAGCGCATTGGCAGCCACCAGCGCGGCGACGGCAGACGAGGCCGAACCGCCCATGCCGGAACCGAAGGCGATGCCCTTGTCGATTTCGACCTCGAAGCCGTAGTCCAGCCCGAGCACGTCGATCATTGCCAGCAGTGCCTTTCCGGCGGTGTTGTTTTCCGCCTCCATCGGCAAGGCATGTTCGCTGCCACGGATCGCCAGAATGCGCACGCCGGGTGTTTCCGAGCGCGTCACCGTGACGCTGTCGCCTGCACCCTCGATGGCCAGTCCGAGAATGTCGAAGCCCACCGCCACATTGCCGATGCTGGCCGGTGCGAAGGCGCGGGCGCGCTCGCGACTCACAGACGCGCTCCCAAACCCTGCGCCACGCGCAGCAGGTCGGCGAACACGCCCGCCGCGGTGACTTCGCGCCCGGCACCCGGTCCCTGCACGATCAGCGGATTGTTGTGATAGCGCGCGGTGGTGAACTGGATGATGTTGTCGGTCGGCTTGAGATGCGCGAAGGCATGCGTGTCCGGCAGCTCGATCAGACCGACCGTCGCACTCGCGGCATCCACGCGAGCCACAAAACGCAGGACATTGCCGCGCGATCGGGCCGCCGCGAGGCGCTCGGCCATCGGCGCGTCGAACTCGCCACAGCGCGCGAGGAAGGTCGCTTGATCCACACCCAGCAGCGAGGGCGGCACCAGACCTTGCAGATCGACATCGCCGAGTTCGATGTCGCGGCCCATTTCGCGCGCCAGGATCACCAGCTTGCGTGCGACGTCCATGCCGGACAGATCGTCGCGCGGATCGGGTTCGGTGAAGCCGCGCGCGCGCGCATCCAACACCAGTTCCGAGAACGGCTTGCTGCCGTCAAAGGCGTTGAAGAGATAGGACAAGGTGCCGGAGAAAATGCCCTCGATGGCGCGCACTTCGTCGCCGGTATCGAGCAGATCGCGCAAGGAGGAAATCACCGGCAAACCCGCGCCGACCGTGGCCTCGTAACGCCAGTGTCCGTGCCGCGCGGCGTCGCGGGTCTTGCGGTACTGCGCCAGCGGTGCCGAGCCCGCCTGCTTGTTCGGGGTGACGATGTGGATGCCCTGCCCCAGCCAATCGGCATAGTGACTGGCCACTTCGGCGCTGGCACTGCAATCGACGATCACCGCATGCGGCAGATGCGGCGCACGGATGTGTTTGGCGAAGGCGGCCAGGTCCAGCGCATCGGACGCCGCCTGATAACGGTCCCGCCAGCTCGGCAGGTCGATACCCCGATCATCCAGCACCTGTTTGCGTGATCCCGCAATGCCGCGCAGGCGCAGATCCAGATTGGATTTGCCGAACAGACGCGGTGCGACCTGGGCCAGTTGGTCGATGAACTCGGCACCGACATTGCCCGGCCCGATCACACCGATGCTCAAGGTCTGCGGTGACAGATAGAAACCGGCATGCACGGCCCGTAACGCGCGCGTCGCATCCTTGCCATCGATGGCGACCGAGATATTGCGCTCGGTGCCGCCCTGCGCAATCGCGCGCACGTTCACTTCGGCGCGCGCCAGCTCGGCAAACATGCGCGAGGCCACGCCGGTGTGTCCGGCCATGCCATCGCCCACCGCCGCCAGCACGGAAATGCCCTTGCCGACGTGTACCGCCTGCAGCAATCCGGCGTCGATTTCGCGCGCGAAGGTGGCATGCAGCACCTGCCCGGCACGTTCCGCATCGACCGCCTTCACCACGCAACAGATCGAATGCTCGGAACTGGCTTGCGCAATCATCACCACCGACACACTGGCCTCGCGCAGCGCGCCGAACACGCGCTCGGCGGTGCCGGGCACGCCGATCATGCCGGTGCCCTGTACCTCGACCAGTGCCAGATCGTTGGCAATGGTCAGACCCTTTACCGGGCCGCCTTCGGTATCGCGCTCACGACTGATCCGCGTCCCCAGACAGGTGGGATTGAACGTGTTGCGTACATAAACCGGAATGCCCACTTCCAGCACCGGACCCATGGTCCGTGGATGCACCACCTTGGCGCCGAAATAGGCCAGTTCGAAGGCTTCGTCGTAGGACATGCTGGGCAGCAGCACGGCTTCCGGCACCAATCGCGGATCGGCCGAGAGCACACCGTCGACGTCGGTCCAGATGTGCAGTTCCTGCGCGCCGAACAGACGCGCGAAGATCGCGCCGGAATAGTCGCTGCCGTTGCGCCCCAACGTGGTAATTCGTCCGCTGCCATCGCGGGCCACGAAACCGGTGACGACGACGTGCTTGGCCGGATGCTGTGCACGCCAGCTCGCCAGTCTGGCTTGCGATCCCTCCCAGTCGACCACCGCGCCGAGAGAGGAATGATTGACCAGCAGAATCTCGCGTGCGTCCAGCCAGTCGGCGTCCAGACCTTGCTTGCGCAGGCGCGCCGCCAGCAACTGCGCCGACCAGACTTCGCCCAGCCCCTGTACGTAGTCGAGCAGATCATTGGCCGGATGCCCCAGCAGGCTAATCGCCCGCAGCAAGGCATGCAGATCGTCCCAGTCGCGTTCCAGATTGACCAGCGCGTCGGCGGCCGCGATCTCCAGCAGCACGTCGGCGGCGGCGCGATGCCGTTCGGCCAGTGCATCGAGCGCGGTTTCCGCATCCACCGCCGAGCGGCTGGCGGTATTGACCAGATGGATCAAGGCATCGGTGACGCCCGACATTGCCGACACCACGGTCACCTGCAGGCCGTCATCACGGGCCGCCAGCAGCTCGGCCACACCGCGAATGCGGCTGGCATCGGCCATGCTGGTCCCACCAAACTTGTGCGCGATAACTCGACTGGACACGGCTCACCCGGGGGCGTGAAGGCAAAGGGATTCCGAGTCTAGCAGCGCGTTTTCGCCGTTGACGCACTGCGAAAGAACATTTGGTTGCATGTCGACCAAGGGTGGATTGACCGCTTCACGAGCCCCCGATCGCCTGCGCCGGGACAGCGACAGCCAAGCCGCTACAATCGCCGCCTGAAACTGCCAGTCGAGGAATTCATCGTGAGTGCCGAAATCGAGATCAAAGTGCCGGATTTGGGCGCTGACAAGAACGTGCCAGTCATCGAACTGCTGGCCAAGGTCGGCGATGTGCTGAAGAAGGACCAGGGCCTGATCACGCTGGAGTCCGACAAGGCCACGATGGAAGTGCCGAGTTCGCAGGATGGCGAACTGCTGAGCCTTCAGGTGAAGGTCGGCGATACCGTCAACAGCGGCGACGTGATCGCCCGCCTGCGGGTGAGCAGCTCGATGTCGAATGCGCCCGCCCCCGTTCCCACCGCACCTGCGGCCCCGACCACGCCCGCCACGCCCGCAAAGCCGACCGCAGCGACGGCCACGCCGAGCAATGCACCCGTGGCCGCCGCCAGCTCCGGCAAGGCTGCCGATTTCAGTTGCCAGATTGCCGTGCTGGGTTCGGGACCGGGCGGCTACACCGCCGCATTCCGCGCCGCCGATCTGGGCCAGGACGTGATCCTGATCGAACGCTACACCGACATCGGCGGCGTCTGTCTGAATGTCGGCTGCATTCCCTCCAAGGCGCTGTTGCACGCCGCCAGGGTGATTGACGAAGCCCGCCACGCCGAAGACATCGGCGTCAGTTTCGGTACCGCCAAGATTGATCTCGACAAGCTGCGTGGCTACAAGCAGAAAGTGGTGAAGCAGTTGAATGGCGGCCTTGCCGGGATGGCCAAGGCGCGCAAGGTGCGCGTGGTGACCGGCGTCGGCCGCTTCATCAGCGCACAGGAAATCGAAGTGCAGACCGCCGAGGGCGCGAAGATCGTGCGTTTCGAAAACGCCATCATCGCCGCCGGTTCGCAGGCGGTGAAACTGCCCGGCCTACCCTGGGGCGACCCGCGCCTGATGGACTCCACCGACGCACTCGAACTGGCCGAGGTTCCGAAGTCACTGCTGGTGCTGGGTGGCGGCATCATCGGTCTGGAAATGGCCTGCGTGTACGAAGCGCTGGGCAGTCAGGTGACCGTGGTCGAACTGTCCGACCAGCTCATGCCTGGCGCCGATCCCGACCTGGTGCGACCGCTGCAGCAACGCCTTGCCAAGCGCTACGCGGGCATCTATTTGAAGACCAAAGTCACGGCGGTGGAAGCGCAGAAGAAGGGTCTGAAGGTCACGTTTGAGGGCGAACAAGCGCCCGAGCCCAAACTCTACGACCGCGTGCTGGTCGCGGTGGGACGCAGCCCCAACGGCGGCAAGATCAATGCCGAAGCGGCGGGCGTGCAGGTGAGCGAGCGCGGCTTCATCGCCGTCGACCGCCAGATGCGCACCAACGTGCCGCACATCTTCGCCATCGGCGATCTGGTCGGCCAGCCGATGCTGGCCCACAAGGCCACCCACGAAGGCAAGGTCGCCGCCGAAGTCGCAGCGGGCCACAAGTCCGAATTCGTCGCCCGCGTCATCCCCAGCGTGGCCTACACCGACCCGGAAATCGCCTGGGTCGGCGTCAGCGAAACCGAAGCCAAGGCGAAAGGCCTGAAAGTCGGCGTTGGCAAGTTTCCGCTCGCGGCGTCGGGCCGCGCCATCGGCATCGGCCGCACCGAAGGCTTCACCAAGCTGCTGTTCGACGAGGACAGCCACAAAGTCATCGGCGCCGGGATCGTCGGCCCCAACGCCGGCGACCTGATCGCCGAAGTCGCCCTCGCCATCGAAATGGGCGCCGAAGCCGCCGACATCGGCCTCACCATCCACCCCCACCCGACCTTGAGCGAATCCGTCGCCATGGCCGCCGAGGTGTACGAAGGCACCATCACGGATTTGTATTTGCCGAAGAAGTGAGGGCTTGCAGGGGCCTTTGGCTTTGCATGTCTCACAAGGTATCCATCACGGTTTCATTTGGGAGCGCCTAATCAAACTTCTCTGCGCCAGCAACAGCCTCTCGTTCGCCTACAGCCTGCGGGTTGCACTGGACGGTGAAGGCATCGAGACGTTTCTTTCGGATGCGGACAGTTCGGTGTCGGGCGTGCTGACACCGATGACCGGCAGTAGCGCTCGGGTGTATGTGCTGCACGACGCGGATTGGGAGCGCGCCGTGCAGGTGTACCGTGAACTCGCCGGTGAGACGGCTGCGTCAGCGGCGACTGCACCCGCGAAATCCATTCCGGCTTGGCTTACCGTTCTACTGTCGATGCTGATCGTACTGGCCGTGGCGATGCTGTTGCGCTGAGGCGAACGATCTGGCTGCGCTTTGCGACCGGCTTGCGCGGTGTGCCACGTCGGTCCGCCGCCGCTGCAATGACCCTCTACGCCTGCTCTGGGAGAAACAACTCGATCAGATCATTCAAAAATCGCTGCCCCAGCGGCGATGCGCGAAACCGGCCTTCGGTCACCTCCAGCCATCCTCTTGCGACTGCCTTCGAGAACGCGCTCTGCAGGGCGTCACGACAGAGTCCTGTGCGCGCCTCGAAACTGGCCAAGTCAGCGCCTTCGTTCAAACGCAGTGCATTCAACATGAACTCGAAGGGGCGTGAATCGGGCGCAATCCATTCGTCGCCGCCGATGCGCTGATCCGTGGCGGCCGAGCTGAGATAGCTTTGGGGCTGTTTGACCTTCCATCGACGAAGAATGGTCTGTTCGGCGGGCAGCGTCAGCTTGCCGTGCGCCCCCGCGCCAATGCCGAGGTAGTCACCAAAGCGCCAGTAGTTGAGGTTGTGAGCACACTGCCTGCCAGTGCGCGCATACGCCGACACTTCGTATTGGTGGTAGCCCGCTTCGTCCAATGCCACCTGACAGCGTTCTTGCATGTCCCAGGCGGCGTCCTCATCCGGCATGTGTTCGGGCGGTCGGGCGTAGAACACCGTATTGGGCTCCAGCGTCATCTGGTAATGACTGATGTGCTCCGGCGCAAGCGAAACCGCCCGGCGCACATCGGACAGCGCCATGGCGCAGGTCTGTTGCGGGAGCGCGTACATCAAGTCGAGATTGATATTGTCGAAACCCGCCTTTCGCGCTGATTCAAACGCGCGCTCTGCCTGCGTGGCGTCGTGAATTCGGCCAAGGCGTGTGAGGCAGCCGTCATCGAAACTCTGCACGCCAAGACTCAAGCGATTCACACCGGCGTCAAGGTAAGACGAGAAGTGATCGAATTCGGCGGTGCCCGGATTGGCTTCGAGCGTGACCTCCAGCCCCGGCCGCAGCGTCAGGCGTGCGGCGACGCCGCGCAAGATCTGGTCGATGGCGGAACCGCTGAACAAACTCGGCGTTCCGCCGCCGAAAAAGATGCTGCTGACCGCCCTGCCCCAGACCAAGGGCAGGTCCTGTTCAAGATCCGCCATGAGCGCCGCCACATAGGCCTGGATGGGCAATTCCTGCCGCGCGGTGTGAGAATTGAAATCACAGTACGGACACTTGCGAACGCACCAGGGGATGTGGATGTACAGCGCGAGCGGAGGAAGGCTCAGCATGCGGTGGACAGTGAGCAGCGCGTCGAACCGGGACGGTACGAGCCCAAATCAACCCTCATCATCAACCGGATAGGTCTCGACATCCTGAAACCCACCGCCTTGCTGCCCGTTCGCCGGTTGACGATCCGGGCTTGACGGAGCGCTGGGACGGGACGCCGCACTCGGTGCCGTAACGGTACGTCCACACAGCCACGTTCCAAACGTCTGTTCTCCATTCAGCGGTTCATTCAGCGCTTTCATCGTGTCGACGCCGGACCCGGCAGCCTGATTGCGCGCCAGGGTCTCCAGTTCGTCACGGACTTTCATGTCATCGCGATTGAACAGACCGACCTGGTCGCGAACGCTCACGGTGATTTCGCTTCGCATCGTTCCGCAGGCGCTCAGATCCTCCGTCGGCATGGCGACGCGAACTTGCTTGGCCTCGGGCTCGATCTTGACCCAGGTGCAAGCGGATAGCGACGAAACAATCAGCGACACGGTAAGCGCTGCAAGACGCATGGTGTACTCCTTGGAAAACGGCGCAAGCAGTCTACTAGGAGCCTGTCGGACTTGAAGAATCGAAGCGAAAATTCGGCTGGGCGAGGACAGTTTTTGCCGGTTTCGCAGGGCAATAGTTGAACTATTGCCCAAGGAAGCGGCGAAAAATGGACCGTCCAGACGAATTTGCAGCCGATTCCCTTTCACGTCCGACAGACTCCTTGGGATATCTGAACGAAGACGCCCGCATGGAACCCCACGCGGGCGTCGGCACAACGGAAGGAGCTTAGCGAACCGGCTTGCCGTCACTGTCCAGAATGGTGACCTTTTCACCCATCAACTCGCGCAGTGGCTGTTCGATCTTGGACAGATCGCCCACCACCACCCAGGTCAAGGCATTCGGATCCAGGGTTTTGGCAGCGGCCTGCACTTGATCGACGGTCACCGACTCCTGCAGCGCCTTGTATTGGACCGGATAGTCATCCGGGCGATCAAACCGCAGGATGCCGCCTATCGCCGCCATCACGCTACGCGCGGTCTCATACGAACCGGGCAGGCCGCGCACGTTGTTGTTGACGATCTTCTGCACCTCTGCCGCCTCGGCGGGCCGGGTTCCATCGGTGTACTCGGTCAACTCACGTTGCAGTTCGCGCACGGCATCCAGCGTCCGATCAATCTGCACCGGTGCCATCACCAGCCACGGACGCTGCCCCAGCGCGCTCTGCGTGAACGAATAGCTGCCATACGACCAACTCTTGTCTTCGCGCAGGTTCATGTTGAGGCGCGAGCTGAACTCGCCACCCAGAACACTGTTGGCGACATCGAAAACCAGCGCATCGGCGGACTTCGTCGACGGTACCAATTGACCGATGAAGATGTTGGCCTGAATTGCACCAGGTTGATCGACCAGATACATCTGCGTCGTGCCGGGCTTTGCGACCTCGGACGGTTGTGGAACCGCGGGTGCTTCGCCTTGCACCTTCCATTGTCCGAAGTGCTTCTCCAGCAGCGGGGTGATCTCCGCCAGCGTCGTGTCACCGACCACGATGAGAGTCGCCAGCTCCGGGCGAACCTGATCGCGATGGAAGGCCAGCAGATCATCGCGGGTCAGGCTGCCGATCGATGCTTCGCTGCCCGAGCCACTGAACGGAATCGCGTAGGGATGACCTTCGCCGAACAGCAGGGGCGGCAGCAAGCGAAGTGCCAGCGAGTTCGGTCGGCTCTTTTCCTGCTTGATGCCAGCCAGGGTGGTTTGACGCACGCGCTCGATATCCGCCTCACTAAAGCGCGGGCGTTGAATCACATCGGCCCACAAGCCGATCGATGCGTCCAGATGATCCACCAAGGCGGAGAGGTAGACGTTGCTGCCGTCCAACGAGGCACCCGCTCCGATGTTGGCACCCAGCTTTTCGGCCGCGTCGCCGAAGGCCAGCGCGTCGTAATCGCCCGCACCTTCATCGAGCATGCTCATGGTGAAGTTGGCGGTACCCAAGGGACGCCCCTGGTCCAGGCGGAATCCACCGGCAAACTCCATGCTGAGCTGAACCACCGGCACGTCATGCCGCTCGGCCAGAACGACCTGGATGCCATTGCCCAGCTTGCCGCGCTGCAGTGCCGGGAAGCTCAGGTCCGGAAATATCTCCGTCTTGGGCACACCCTGGCTGCGATCGACATCGCTGGCGACGGTCGTGTACTCGGGGTTCGGCGCCGGAATCTGCACCACCGTGCTCGCCCCATCGGCATTGCTGCGGATATCCGGTGTCGGGTCGGGACGATCACCCGGCTCGATGAGCAAGGTGTGATCGCCCTTCGACAGCCAGGTGCTCGCCACCGCCTTCAAGCCCTCGGGTGTCGCGGTCTGCAAGTCCTGCAAACCCTTGCGGAAACAGCCTGCATCCCCGGCAAATACGGCGCACTCGGCCAACACATCGGATTTGCCACCAAACCCGCCAACCCGCTCAATGCCGCGCACGAAGCCCGCTTCGAAAACGGTTTTCGCTTGTCCCAATTCCTCTGCCGATGGGCCTTGTTGGATCAACTTGCCGACCTCTTCCGCAAGGATGGCTTCGACCTTCGCTGGATCGACGCCTTCCTTCACGTCCACCATCAGGATGAACTGACCGCCAAGCTGATTGCTCATCGCAAACGCGGCGACGTTATCGGCCAATTTCTCTTCGTGCACGAGACGGCGGTCGAGCCGCGAACTGCGACTGCCGCCCAGAATTTGCGCCAGCAATTGCAGCTCGGTGGCGTCGTCGTGATTGAAATCAGCGACGTTCCAGGCGCGCAGGATGCGGGTTTGCGGAACGCGATCCTGCAAGACCTCGCGGGTGCTTTCCGTACGCTGGGCGATGTTCACCGCCGGCTGCGTCATGCTCGGGCCGGCGGGAATGTCGCCGAAGTAGCGGGTGGCTTTTTCCCGTGCGGTTTCGACATCGATGTCACCTGCCAGCACGAGCACCGCATTGTTGGGGCCATACCAGGTGCGGAACCAGGTCTTGACGTCCTCCAGCGAGGCCGCGTTCAAGTCGGCCATCGAGCCAATGGTGGTCCAGGAATACGGGTGGCCTTTCGGGTAGCTGGCCTTGAACAGGTGATCCCAGGACAGGCCATACGGCTGATTTTCTCCCTGGCGCTTTTCGTTCTGCACCACGCCACGTTGCTCATCCAGCAGCTTCTGGTCGATGGCACCCAGCAAGTGGCCCATCCGATCCGATTCCATCCACAAGGCCATGTCCAGCGCGGTGGTCGGCACGTTCTGGAAGTAGTTCGTGCGATCCGTATTGGTCGTGCCGTTCTGGTCGGTGGTGCCCACCTGTTCGAACGGGATAAAGAACTCGTTCTTGTGATTCTCCGAGCCCTGGAACATCAGATGTTCGAACAGATGCGCGAAGCCTGTCTTGCCGGGCTGCTCGTCCTTGGAGCCAACGTGATACCAGATGTTCACGGCCACCACCGGCGCCTTGCGGTCTTCGTGCACGACAACGCGCAGGCCGTTTGGCAGCGTGAACTCGTCGAACGCGATATCGACCGGTGCAGGTTTGTCTGCAGCGCTCATGGTCGTCGCAGGCGTCATCGCCTCGGAGTTGGAATCGCTATTGCTGCAGGCGCTGAGCGCCATCAGCACGGCAACGGACAGCAAGGACACTTTACGGTGCAGGCTTGATCTCATGGGAGTTCCGGATTTGGGGCAAATGAAAGACCAGTCTGGCGACATAGTCGGCCAAACACATGCGACAAAAGACAGGGGTCAGATAGCGAAGTTCAGCCGTCGGCCTTCTGGTGAACCGTCGCATCACCGGACTGCTCGTCCGCCGGATAGGGAAATTTCATGTGGCCATAGCGGACGATCAGCACCGCGACCGCCAACAGCAGAATCGATCCACCCCCGGCCAGCATCAGCCAGGGCGAGTGATACGTGGAATCCGCCATCATGTGTCGCGCGATGCCGACCATGGCGATGTACAAGGGCAGTCGAACCGGCAACTTGCCACGTCGCCAGTACATTTCCACCATCGAAATCATTTCGAGATAGATGAACAACAGCAGCAGATCCGAGACGCCCACTTTTTGCGTTTCGATCAGACGAAAGACTTCCGCACCACCAGCCCAGAGAATGGCGGCGGCAACCACCAGCAAGCCGCCACGCTCCATGCCGCGAAAGCTGCGCTGAAAGGCTTTGTCGATGGGTGTGGGAAGCATGCGCGAAGTCCTCAAAGTCGACCCGCACAGCGTAACGCAAGCAGGATCTCAAATTGATCGCAATACGCCATATGGTGCGTGCTGGATTTTCGACGCGTCGCAGAATATGGCTCTGTCGACCAGGACCATCGGTTGCACGTTCAACCGAATCTCAGGTCAAGTTGATGCCTTCGTTTTCGCGGAGGGTCCGCATTGACTGCGATCGATTCAGTTGCCCCGGGAGTATGCTGCCAGCCCGGAGCCGAGCGCGCGGCTCATGGGCGAATGGTGCACGCTTCCTGATCGCTGTCGAAAATCGCCGCCGTTGATCGTGCAGGCGCCTGGGTGATGGCGAGCGCGTTGATCGAAGCCTTTTTTCCCCAGAAATCGTGGATAGAGGCCATCCCGCGACGCGCTCTTTCGCGTTGGTCAAGGGTGAACAGGTTGAAAAGGGGACCTTCGCCTTCGATTCCACCGATGCCGTCGGCATCCAGCCACCAGCGACCCTTGCTCATCCGTATTCCCGCGTTTCCGAACCGATCCACCTCCGCGGTTGAAAGCTCGCGACCGTTGACGAAGACGCCTGTGTGCCCGCGCGATGCATCCGACGGTAAAGGCGACACGTGAAGACCTGCATCGATGAATCCCGCGGTGCTCTCTCCCTCGAGGCCCCACGCTCCGCTTCGAGGGTCATACCAATAGCTGCCTTGGGAAGGGACAAACCCCAGTTGGGCGACGATCCGTGCCCAGGTAGTGGCTTCCACCGGTGTGCGGTTGAGCACCACCTGAGCGGAACAGGTGCCGCAGAGCAGAAGCCACAGTGAAAGACCGCCGAACAACGAGAGTGCAGTCAAGAATGGCGCATGCATTCGCATGAGTTTTCTCCAGGGGTGCAATGCCCAGGTGCCTGCCGGACTTGAAGGGGAATCGGCCGCAAATCCATCCGGACGGCCCATTCTTCGCGTCCTACAGCCTCTTGGCGGCACGGAATGATCATTTACCTGCTCAGTCGCCGATGTTGTAGCTGTAGGTCGTGCCATTGATGGTGGTGCTCTGCGAAAGCGAACCATCGGACCCCAGCCACAGCGAACTCCGGTTGTTGCCGACGCCCCAGCTGTCATAGATCGCGTCCTGACCCTGAGCGCGAGCGCTCCGTCGGGCAAGTTGATGGAGATTGAACTGCGCCGCTCCGCCCTCCGGGCCGCCATTGCCATACGCGTCGACCCACCATCGGCCGGGTTGGACTGGGATTCCACGTTGCTTGAGTGCGATCACGTCGGCATCCGGAAGATGTCGGCCGTTGACGTAGACACCGGATGCGCCCCTGGAAGCATCTTCGCGCAGCGGACCACCCAACGGCAGACCAGGGGCGATGAAACCCGACGTACCCTGGCCCTCCCAACCCCAAGCACCCGTCATCGGGTCATACCAGTAGCGACCATCAGGAACGACGTTTCCCGATGCATTGGCATGGTGGGCTGCGACGTCTGGGTCGATCACCTGACCATTCACAAAAATCTGTGCGGCGGCGTATGAGGTCGACAGACAGAGAAGCAGCGCAAATAGCCAACGGATGTTCGGGACACACGATCGGGGAAGGCGGGTCATGGACAGTACCTTTCGGCAAGATCTGTGATGAAGACGCAGCACAATGTCGGATTTCTCACTCGGCAGTTGGATACCAATCAGGTCACCGGCTTCGGCTGTGCCAAGCTGGTGGGTCACCCTTCGAAACCGTCACGAAACAAGCGGTCATCGCGTAATGCCCGCCGCCAGATCCCGCGTCCGTAGCTGGCCATCCAAAGCATCGGGACCGGTTCATCGAGATGGATCGCCAGATCGGTCGCATCAACGACTGCGGGTAATCCGTCCGCCCAGGGTGACCAGTGCACTCCGCGATCTTCGGAGATCAGCACGCCGAGGTTGCTGGCAAGAAACAGCGTGTCAGGGCGGAGCGGATGAGCAATCACGCGTCGTACCTGCAGTGCGCTACCCAAGCTCGCGAGGTTGCTGGTCGCGGCGCGCCAGTCGGTGAAATCCGCACGATCACTAAGCCAGACGTCTGGCGCGGAACCGAGCGACCACCAATAACTCCGCGACGCATGAAATGCATCGACAGCCAACCTGCCGGGCCCCGGAGCGGGCGGCTCGACGCGTGACGCGGTGTACGGTGGACCGCGTGAACCGGGCAGACTCGTCACCATCGCGGGTCGACTGTCGGCCGACCACACGGATGCGCTGATCAGTATTCGCAGTCGCGCTGGATCATCGGCGATGCTCAGAAAGTCCGGTTGCAGCATCGAGGAGTCCGGCAGGGGAACGGTATGGATTCCGGTTGCGCAGTGGCGTGAGAGATCCTGTATGAAAAGCCGCGCAGCACTTTGATCCGCAGCGGGTGACAGCAGCATTAGCCGAGCGTTGCTGTTGTTCACCGGGCGCGGATCAAAGGCAAGCGGGGGATTGCCCGGAACGGCGCCGAAGTTGCACAGATTGCGGCTGACGCTTTCGCCTCCGTTGAAAGAGAGATACCGATCAAATGGAATGCCCAAGGACACCGCCAAACGGTCCGCATCGCCGCGCGCAGCAGTGACCCAGCCCGCGTCACAGCAGCCGTGACCACTCATGCGCCAATCGCCCGCGTCGGCTTCGATCGTGACGAGGCCGTTGTCCTGCAGTCCCGCCCAAGCGCGGTCGAGACGATTCGGGTCCAGCGCCAAGGCGCCTGTATCGAATACTTGCTGCAGGGCCAAGTCCTGGTTCAGGTCGGACACCGCCCCCGAGCCCAACACGTCGAGCAGGAAAAGGCCGCCGTCGTTGGCGGCGTAGAGTTGGTTGTCGTTGCGCCATATCAGTCGCGTGAAGTCGGCATGACCACCATCGGCGATTTCCGACCAGAGCGGTGTTTCGGTCAAGGCGTTTGAGGTCAGTTTCAGTCCACCACGGCCGATGACCAGAATGTCTGGATTGGCGGGGTGCGCAGCAATGGCGTTGGTATGAAACGCCTGACCCCAGGAAACATCGGGGCCCTCAGAAATGCGCACCCACTGCAGGCCATGGTCCACACTTCTGAACAGTCCGTTGCTGCCGCCGAAATCGGCCACCAAGGCAAACATCAGACCGGCTTTGGCGGCGCTCTGCGCCAGCGTGATGCGTCCGATTTGACCGGTGATCACCGCCGTGGTGCCCGGCGTCACGGAAAATGAGCTCCCGCCGTCGCTCGAGCGCATGACACCCAGTTCATAGGCGCCTGCGTGCCATACCTCGGCGTGATGCAGGTCCTGTTGAACATCGGTCCAATGCCCGGGTGCCAGAAGCGACCAGTTCTCGCCTCCATCCAGACTGCCCAGGAGCCCTTGCGCACTGGCAGCAAGCAAGTGGTGCGGGGCGTTGCGATCCGCGGCCACGCGATAGATCGCCGAGGGTGTCAATGGCAATTGCGCGGCGTGCCAGGACGCGCCGTCATCGTTGGAAAGGTAGATGCCGCTGCCGGGGTAGCGCCACGCGTCTCCGGTGCCAACGATCAGGGTGCCCGTCGAAGTGCGAAGGAAATCGCCAATCGCGGGGGATCCCGCGAGGGTGTCGCTGATCGGCAGCCAGGTGCCGTCCGTCGAAAGGTGCCAGAGACCACCACTGCTCGCACCAATCCATAGCTGATCGCCGTCGGAACCCGACTCCACCCGCAATGCACTGACGCGACCCGCAAAGCGCCTTGTAACCGGGCTACCAGACTCGATTGCACGCGCCACAGCGCGCCAGGGTTCGGCCCAGTTGGAAGGCTGTCGTACGCGCCGTGTGTCGACCCAGCGTTGCGCCGTGGAAGCCAGCTCGGACGAGGGTGGCGCGGAACGCCAAGCGCGAAACGGCTTGGCCGCTTGGGCCTCCGAACCGATGAGAACACAGACGAAACACCACACCGGCACCGACAGCCTGTCCATACGACAAGCCTCCCTGGGGGTTGGGGATGTGCGGAAACGATGTCCAAGCACATCGCTTCTGTGATATCCCGGTTCAGGGCTTGACAGACGCCCTCAGCGTCGCTTGCCCTCCTGGAAGGTGGTTTCGAGCTGTACCGGTTGGCCTTCACGAAGCACCGTGGCGGTGACGGTTTCGCCGGGCTTGGATTGCATCAGCACGAACATCAGATCTTCGATCGAGCCGATCTCGAACTTGCCCAGTCGCACGATGATGTCACCGCGGCGCATGCCGGCCTTTTCGGCACCGCCGCCGGGTCGCACGTCATCCAGCAGCACGCCTTTTACGCCCGCCGGCGGGCCGCCATAGTTCGGCACCGTGCCGAGTGAGGCGTTGAAGCTGCGCGCATCGCCCTTGCCCTCGGGGGGTGGCAGTTTGGCGTAGCTCAGTTGCACGCCATCCAGACGCTGTACCAGATCGACAGCGATCTCGCTGATCCGGGCCATGCCGATGGCATTGAGCTTGTCAGGGCTGTCCGAGGGCTTGTGGTAATCGTCGTGCGCGCCGGTGAAGAAGAACGCCACCGGCATGCCCGCGGTGTAGAAGGGCATGTGGTCGGACGGACCATAGCCGTCGCCGCCGCTGCGGCATTGAACGCGCGCCTGCTGGCAGGCGGCTTCCACCAAGGCCGCCCATTCCGGTGCGCTGTCGGTGCCCATCACCGAGACCTGGTTGTCGCGCAGACGACCCACCATGTCGAAGTTGAGCATGGCCTTGGCACCCTGCAGCCAGTCGGGCTGGGCCTGTACCAGTGCATTCGAGCCCAGCACGCCGGATTCCTCGGCCGAAAACGAGGCGATCACGATGTCGTAGGGCAGGCTGTCGCGTCGCGCCTGCAACTGGCGGGCGACTTCCAGCAGCACCGCGGTGCCGGAGGCGTTGTCATCGGCACCCAGATGGGGCTCGTGCTTGTCGGGCGCCAGTGAATTGGGACCGCCATAGCCGAGGTGGTCGTAGTGCGCGCCCAGTACCAAGGTGCCTTGACTGGGGAAACGACCGGCCGGGATGCGCCCGATCACATTGAAGGCTTCGCTCTCGCTGGCGCGCAGACGGACATTTAGAGCCACCGGAACCGTCTGACCGGCTTCGAGTTGTGCCCACACGTGACTCAGCGCCTCGCGCTTGACGATCAACACCGGCAAGCCGGCATCGCCCGATCCTTCCGGGCGCAGACTGGGCAGTGCGGCCTCGGGCGGCAGTTCACCCGCCGCCGCGTGCGCATTGGTATCACCTTGCGCACTGAGCACGGGCCAGTCCACCACGATCAATCCGGTGGCACCGAGATTGCGCGCGACGAAGGCCTTCTTGCGCAGATCGCCAACCCGGCGCTGTACGGCGGGGTCGCTGAGCTTTTCGTGTTCCGGCACAAAACGGCGTGCAATCACGATCTTGCCCTTGACGTCCTTGCCGGCGAAATCGTCGAGCCCGAGTTCGCCATCCTGCAGCGCCCAGCCCGCCAACACCGCATCGCCCTCGACCTCGGCCTGAGCGCTCCAGCCGGTTGGCGTGTAGGCCTCGGAAGGAATCGGCTGATCGGCAATGCGCAGCAGGGTTTCCGCATCCCGCTCGATGGCGGTCACGACCGGAAACGGTGCGCGGAAACTGCCGTCCGCGCCAGCCGGTTGCAACCCGAGCGATTGCATACGCGCTTCCAGCCAGGCACCGGCTTCTTCCAGTCCGCGCGTGCCGATGCCGCGGCCCTCGCGCGCCGGATCGGCCAGCCATTCGGCATCGGCCATCAAGCGTTCGGCGGCCGCCGTCGGAAGTGTTTGCGGTGCGGCCTGCCAGCGGGCCAGAAACAGGTTGGTGTCGGTCTTGCCCTCGGCGGTGGCACGATTGGAGGCGAAGATCAGATGCTGCCCGTCGGGCGAGAACATCGGGAATCCATCGAAACCGGGCGTGTAGGTGATGCGCTCCAGATCGGTGCCATCCGTATCGACGGCCCACAGGTCGAAGTCGCGTCCGCCGGGCGATTGATAGTTGGTTGAAAACAGCACGCGCTTGCCGTCGGGAAAGAAGAACGGTGCGAAAGATGCGGCATTCAGATAGGTGATCTGTCGCGCGTTGCTGCCGTCGGCATTGGCGACGTAAATCTCCAGCTTGGATGGCCGCACCAGACCTTGCTTGAGCAAGCCCTGGAAGTCGTCGAGCTCCTTGCCGACCTGCGGGCGCGAGGCACGCCAGACAATCTGCGAGCAATCGGCGCTGAAGAAGGCACCGCCGTCGTAGCCGGGGCTGTGAGTCAGGCGCTGGACGTTGCCGCCATCGGCATCCATGCGATACAGCTCGATGTCACCATCGCGCACGCTGGTGAAGAGGATCGAACCATCGACTGCGCAGACTGTGGCCTCGGCGTCGTATCCCGGTGCGTCGGTGAGCCGGGTCAGTGCGCTGCCATCGGGCTTGGACTTGAAGATGTCGTAGCTGTCGTAGAGCGCCCAGACATAGCCCTGACTCATGTCGGGTTTGGGCGGACAGGCGTCGCCACCCAGATGGGTCGATGCGAACAACACCTCCTGATTACCCGGCAGGAAATAGGAGCAGGTCGTCGCGCCCTTGCCGTTCGATACCGGCGAGAACGACTGATCGGTGACCACCTTGCCGTCGCGGAAAATCTCCAGCGTATAGATCTGGTCGCAGGCCATGCCCTCCGCACGGCGCTGCAGGATCACCTTCTGCCCATCGAAGCTCCAGTACGCCTCGGCGTTCTCGCCACCGAAGGTGAGTTGGGTCAGCTCACCCAGATGGATTTCCTCGGGCAGTGAATCGGCCAAGGCCGCCGACAGCGGCAGGCATAGCAGCAAGGGAACAACGTGAATGCGCGACATTCGGGCCTCGACGTGACAGCGGTTATCGACGGCGCAGGATAGCCGCTGCCCCGAGGAGACGATACCGAAGCCAGCCGATCACCCAAGGGTGCGGCGGTCAGTCCTCGAATCCATCGCGGAACAATCGGCTGTTCGGCAGTGTTGCGGCCAGAAAGCCATCCATATCGAGGCCGACAAGACTCGGCAAGGGCGGCAGACGGCTGCGTTCGTCGGCAATCACGTCCTGCAGGGCAATGGAGCCGTGTTGCGACATCAACGCCAGCGTGGTGTCGACGACGTCGATCATTTCCTGACTGACCGTGTAGGCCGGCCCATCCCCGTTCAGCAGGGCGCGCACCGGCTGACTCCACTGCGCGAGCGTCGACGCGGCCGCCGCGGCGAGTTCCGGATGCGCGATGGCGAGGTCGATGACTTCCGGACTGAAGGTGTTGTAGCGCGCGATGAGGCGAGCACCAGCGTCGCTGGCTGGCATCAACAGATCACGTGTACCGGAGAACGCGCCGAGGTCGATCACGGGCGAGCCCGAGTTGCCGTTGATCTGACCTGGCGCGTTGCCAACATCGGATTCCAAGCCGTACAACCACTGTGCGACACACATAGCCCAATAGCCGAGCAGCCCATCGTTCCAAAGAACGGTGAAGGCGGTTGGAATGCCGTTGGGTACTTTCGGTTCTGGCACTCTGCTCGACATCCCGGCGCGCAACGGCCCCATCGTGATGATGTCACCCAGCTCATCGCCACTCATGTCAGTCAACTCGACCAGCCCGATCCCGCCATGACGTTCAGCCAGAAACTGTCGGTTGTTCCGAAAGGTGTTGCCTGCGCGCAACCAGACCGTCAGGGCCGCATGGTCGGGTTCCGGGCAATAGGGCCGCAGCCATTGATAGGGTGGACATGGATCGTGGGTCAGCACCAGATCGTCAAGCAGATCGCCGTTCAGATCGGCCGCCTCGATACGCAAGTCCTGCAATGGCGGAAAGCGCATCGGCGATTCCATGATGGAAAAGCCGGGCCCAGGCTGGCTCAACAGTAATCGCGAAGCCGATTGGCGAAATTCGGCGGTTGGCGGATTGACAAACGAAACCGGCATCGCGGCGGCCACCGCCACATCATCCAGACCATTGCCGTCCAGGTCCGCGACCGCCAGATCCATCGGCGTGCCGAGCGGCAAGGCATAGTCGAAGAGCGGTTGGAAGGGATTTGAACCACCGACGTTGCGCAAGTAGGCGACGCCTGCGGCGGGACTTGGTGGCCAGTCGTCACGACGAAGCACGACGAGATCGAGTCGATTGTCACCATCGAGATTGGCAGCGGCCAGAGGCGCATGCAGGCCATCCAAGCCACCGATGATGATCGTTTGCGTGAGGGTGAAACCGAGGCTGCCCTGCACGCCGGCGAGGTTTCGGTAAACACTCACGCTTCCGTCGGTGTGGCTCAGCAGGACATCGGCCGCGCCGTCATTGTCCCAATCGAAAACCGCGAGGCCGGCGCTCCGGTTGGCGTTGCCGAATGGAATGGCGGCGCTGAACTGACGGTTGCCGAGGTTGGCATACACGACGCTCGGTGCATCCTGCATGATTCCGCCGCCGAGATAGACCGCGCCCCCTGCAACAACGATGTCCACGTCGCCGTCTCGGTCGAAGTCGGCAAACGCCGCGGATACGCCGGCATGCGGTGTGGCAGCATCCAGTGCCACGGTGCCAAGCACCGGCCCCTGCGGTCCACCCCAGAGTATCCAGTCGCGCACCGCCGCTTGCGCGCCTTCCGGGCCGACCGTGATGACACTGGCAGTGACATAGAGATCGCCCAAGCCATCGCCATCAAGATCGCCACCATGGATGTCGACGATGGCTTCCGCATCAGGGAGACCCGACATGACAGCTTGATCAAACTGCCCGGGCTCGGCATGGGCAGGTCGAGTCGCAAGCGGCAACAATCCAGCAATCAAGGCGGGAACAACCCGCTTCAACGCGAACGCATACGTACCCATGATGCAATCTCTCAGTGGGATGGTTGTCCCGATGGACGCATCCGGGCATGCGATTTCTCATCGAGCCATGCACACTGATGCGAGAGGAGGCTTCGCACCATGGACCCAGCACCCATCGACGCCTTGTTGCGCCAGCAGGAGTCTCGTCTGCGTGCATTGCTGCGCAAGCATGTGCGGTCGCTGGATGACGATGAGCTGGATGATCTGATGCAGGAAGTCCGCGTTCGGCTGTGGAAATCGCTGGAGCGTGAGAAAACCATCGAGCATCTGCCGTCCTATGTGCAGAAGGTCGTGCTGTCGGTCGTCATCGATGCGCAGCGGCGGCGCGTGGTGCGCCAGGAGGAAAGCCTGAGCGAGCCGCTGGCCGCCGTGCTGGTTGACGAACGCGGTTCTGCCGAAACCGATGCGCAAGGCAGCGAGCGCATCGCGCAGTTGCGCGCCGCACTGGCGCGCCTGCCGGAACGTCGGCGGCAACCGGCGCAACTATTGCTGATGGGACATGCTGTCCCGGAGATCGCCCGCATCATGCAGATGACTGATGGCACCGCACGCAATCTGGCCTATCGAGGTGTCGACGAGTTGCGCGCCTTGCTGCGGGACACGGAGGACAGGTCATGAGTACCGAACATGCAGCCCAATCCTGCGCGGATGCCGAGACCTTGACGGCCTTGGCGCGCGGCGAGCTGGGTGAAGCCGAACGCGCCGCGCTGCTGGATCATGCAGTGGCTTGTCAGGCTTGCAGCGATTTGATCGCCCTGAGTGCGGAACTGGTCGACTGGAGCGATCACGCCTTTGCCGACACGCCTCGCGAACACAATGCCGAGATCGTACCGCTGCGAGCAAGCAAGTCGAAAGCACGCATCTGGGCGGGATGGGCGATGGCGGCCAGTGTGTTGCTGATGGTGGCGGCAGGCAGTGTGTTCCTGCCGCGGCAAACGCCGGATCGCACCCTTCGAGGCAATGCGGTGGCCGCGCTGCTGCCGGTGGATCAGGCCGTGCTCGCTGCCGCGCCCGAACAACTGCGCTGGGATTGCCCTTCGGCGCAGGCGGCACGCATGGAACTGGCCGGTGCCGACGGCGAACCGCTGTGGCGGACCGATGTGGAGCACTGTGAAGTGCGTATTCCGCCAACAGTGAGCAAGGCACTCGTCGCAGGCACCTATCTCTGGTGGGTGACCGATCGTCAGGGCCAACGCATCGCTGGCCCGTTCACCTTCGATCTGGTTGCCGACTGAACCTTCTGCATGAGCCTACCTACTGATCCCGCGCGGCGATCATGGTTCGGCACAGCAGTGATGCTCGGGTTGCTCGTGGCCTGTGCCGACGCGCGTGCGGACGTGGTGGTCATACAGGTATCGCCGCGAATGGCGGCGCTGGGTGCCGATCTTCGCGTTGGCGATGTTCTGGCGAACACCGGGGATTCGAGTCTGACCCACGAGCGCTTCCGACAGATGGAATGGAACGGCGCGCAAGCAGGCCCGCTGCCCTTGCGTCGGCGGCGATCCGGGCAGTGGCAGAGCGTGGAGATGCCTGCGGGTGAATGGGCGGTCGATGTCATCGACCCGCACGTGGACGCCGCGTCCGGCCTTGGCAACGCGCTGACGTCGGATGCGACGCTGCAGACATCCTTCCTGCAGGACCGTTGGAACGCAGCGCAATCCGCTGACCCCGAGGCCGCCACGCCCTGGGCGATTGCCCTGCTGCGACGGTGGGCACAAGAGGGCGACATCGCGCGCATTCGCACGACCTTGCCCACAGTCTTTGAAACGGCAACCGACATCGAGCGCATCGCCTTGTTGTACGCCGTGCAAAGCGGGCTCGGTGGGCAGGAGCTGCTCGACTGGGCACAGCGTATGGACGGCACGTCGGCATCCTCGGTGCCGAGTGCCGCGATCAATACGCTGCGCGTCATCGCCTATGCCCAACTGCGCGACCTTGTGAACGCGGAGTCCAGCGCGACCGATCTGTTCAAGGCAGAGCAAGACAACCTCTGGGGAGCACGGGCGGCGCTGGCGCTGGCGCTGAATGCGTTTCGCCAGCGGCAGCCCGAGCAGGCCGAACAATGGCTGACGGAAGCGGAGCGCTTGTGCGCGCGGATCGCGCCGAAGGGTATCGACGCCGCCAACGTGCTGGTGTTTCGCGGCATTCTCGATGACCGTCTTGGACGAGCAGACGGAATGGCCAAGTTGGAACAGGGTCTGCAGCGACTGCGCGAGCTGGATCGCCACAGTGCGGCACATGGGCGTGCGGCGTTCAACGCCCATTTCATCGCGCTCAGTCAGACCCCGCGCAATCTGGTTCTGGCGGAACGCTACGCGCGCGAGGCACTGGGCGTTCTGGGCCAGGTTGCGCCCGCGACCAACCTGCATGCACAGGCACGGGCGGCGCTGGCGGACGTGCTGTGGCGTCAGTTGCAGCTGACCGAGGCGGAGCAGTTGTTTGCGCAGTCTTGGCACGCATCCCGTCGTCTCGATCCGCAGAGCTACGAGACGCTCAGCACCCGGTTGCAGTTGGCCCAGGTCTGGCAGGCACAGGGACGCATGGACGAGGCGATCTCGGCCAGTCGTGAGATCGAAGCGGTGCTGGACGCGTTGCCCGAGGCGCATCCGGTCCGACGCACATCCTTGCGGCAGGACCTGCTGCGATTCCGCGCCGGGTGGTATCTGGATGCGGGTGACGGGGCCGCAGCCTATGCGGATCTCGTCCTGGCACTGCAGGGGAGCGCTCCGCCGGTCCGCGCCGACCTGCAACTCTTGCTGGCGGATGCCGAACGCCTGCGCGGCAATTGGAGCGAGGCGCAGGCGCATCTCGATGCACTGCGCGCGCAACATCCGGCGGCGGAAATCTCCCGTCTGGATGGTGTCGAGATCGCGCTCACGCAGGCTCGTCTGCAGCGCGATCAAGGCCAGTGGGATGTCGCGCTGGCGTCGTATCGCGAAGCCATTGCCCTGTTGGGTACGGCGCGCGAAAAGGCGGCCTCGCGTGAGGATCTGCGCGCACGCTGGGCCAGTCGCTTTCAGGCGCTGTACAAGGAGCCGTTGGCGATGGTGATGAGCCGCGACAACGTTGCGGAAGTCGCCACGCTGGAGGCGCAATATCGCTGGCAGGCGGCCCGAGCCCTGCTTGGCGATGGTCCGGCCAGCGCGGCGCTGCCGTGGCCGACGGCGCCACCGCAAGCGACCGCGCTGGAGAAGGATCAAGTGCTGCTCTCGCTGGTGGTGATGCCGGACCGCACCGCCCTGCTGGTTTACAGCGCCGATCAAGCCCTGCCCAGCGTGTTTCAGTTGCCGGTAGGTCAGGAACAGTGGCGCGAGCGAATTCGCCGCTGGCGCACCCTGCTGGGCGCACCCGATGTTCCTGCCGCGGCGCATGCAGCGCAGCGTCAGGGGCACGCGCTTTTCCGCGATCTGTTCGGTCAACTGCCTGCGGAAATCCGCGCCAGGTCGCGTTGGGTCATCGTGCCGGATGCGGATCTGCATGATTTGCCCTGGGCCGCATTGGTCGTCAACGACTCGCCTGAGCCGGTGTATCTGATCGAGCGCGCGAGCATCGCCTTGGCGTCGTCCGTGGACTCGTTCAATCTGCTGTCGGAGCGCAGAAACAGCGGACGTCATGCGGTCGGCGCAGGCGATGCCATCGATGTGCCTGCACGGCAGGGCGATGCCGAGCAGCGGCGACAAGCGGCTGCGCCACTCGATGCGGCACGCGACGAGGTGCTGGCATTGCGCGAGGTGTTCGGACCGGACACCCGGATCGCGTTGGGGCGGCAAGCCAGTGAGGCCTGGCTGCGCGAACAGGCGCGCACCGCACGCTGGCTGCATGTGGCGGTGCACGGTCTGCTGGACCGCGAAAATCCGTTGCGCTCTCACTTGTTGCTGGCAAGTGGCAGTGGTGTCAGCGACGACGATGGTCAGATCAGTGCGGAAGAGGTAATGACGGCGTGGTCCTTGCCGGGTTCGGTCGTCACCCTGTCGGCGTGCGAAAGCGCATTGGGTCAGGCCTTTGGCGGCGATGGTCTGCAAGGACTGGTTCAAGCCCTGCAATGGGCCGGAGCGAAGACCGTGTTCGGCACGCTATGGGCGGTTGATGACAGCAGCACCGGCTGGTTGATGCGCGACCTGCAGCCTCGCATCGCTGCCGGTTCCGCGCTGGATGTCGCTCTGGCCGACACCCAGCGGTCCTGGCTGCAGCAGGCGCGCGAAGCCGAGGATTCGTGGTGGCATGACGCGCTGGCCACGTTGGGACTGGCTGCACGTTTGCCAATCGCCGCTTCCGAGCCCTATTTCTGGGCCGGCCTGAGCGTGCACGGAGCAACAGGGAGTGAACCGTCGCGCTAGGAGCCTGTCGGACTTGAAAGGGAATCGGCTGCAAATCCGTCTGGACGGTCCACTTTTCGCCGCTTCCTTGGGCAATAGTTCAACTATTGCCCTGCGAAACCGGCAAAAACTGTCCTCGCCCAGCCGAATTTTCGCTTCGATTCTTCAAGTCCGACAGGCTCCTAGCGTGGTTTTGCGGCATACGATTTCGCCCGCCTGCTACTGTGTTGCCGCATTGGATGGCGTCATGCACTGCAAAAAGACGGGTGTTCGGGTTTGATCGACGTGAACGCGAAATCAGCTTCCAACCATGGCGCATCTGCCTTGGCGCAAGCGGCATTCCTGGCGCTGAGCCTGCTGCTGGTTTGGCAGATCGTGTTCTGGGTGGTGATCCATATCGCCGAGCGATCTGCCCGCCCGATCCAGATGGATTCACGCGCGTCGGTCGATTACCTGTTGTTGGATGGCGACGGCCGTACGGATTCCAAAGCGATTCGCAATGCGCATCGAGCGGGTCTGGATGGCTATCCGGTCTCGGTAGGTCGTGGGGCTGAGGGTGCACGCATTCGCTTTCTGGTGCCTTTTGAGGTGGTCCAGCCTGGCGTTCCTTTGGCCTTGTTTCTGGCGATTCGTGAAGAGATCGCGGAAATTCGCGTCAACGGCCACGTGGTACAGCCCAGCGATCCACTGGTGCGCCTGGAAGGACTGCTGACTTCGGAGCCTGGCTATTACCCTTTGGCTGCGCAGCACCTGCGTCCGGGTAGCAACCTGCTGGAAGTGGACAAGGTCATAAACGGCTTTGATGTGGCGCTATCAGAGTTCGCCGTCGGCCCGGCTGAGGCTCTGGCGGAAGCGTATCGCTGGAAGAATCTGCTGCTGACCGACCTGCCCATGGTTGGCGTGGGAGTGTTGGTTTTTGCGCTGCTGCTTTGTCAGGCAGTGAACTGGCCAGAGGCCGACAGGCCACGTATTCGCGCGTTGATGCTGCTGCTGGGTAGCTGCGCCTTGTCGACATGGTTCATGACATTCAAGCCGCCATGGCCATTGGGCTTGTCGACGACCGTCCTGATCTGGTGCCTGCTCAACGCTGCAATGGCTGTCGCCGTCGCACTCTACGTCTGGTTCGACACGCAATGGGGGCGCGATCGCCCGCGTTGGCTGTACCTGCTTTCGTGGCTGCTGATTGGCTTATTCGCCTGCGGATTCGTGACCGCACGGCTGGTCGAGAATTCACGCTACTGGCTCTTGCTGATCCTGCATGTGTCGTACTGGCTGGTGATTGCCGTCGTCGCACTGGCGGTGGTCGTGCTCGCGTTGAGCGTCGTGCGAGATGCGGGTCGCCGGTGGTTCGAGCGCAGTGTGCTTGCGCTCTGTATCAGTGCCTTGGCAATGGATCGACTTGGAAGTCTCTACGATCTTCACTCCCCATTTGATGCTGACTTGCCGTTGAGTCTGCCGTGGTCGCCGCTAATCGGTGTCTTGTTGGGACTGTCGGTGGTGCTCGCCTTGGCACGCGAGGCGGCACACGCACGCCGGACAGTGCTGGATGCGAACCGCGTGCTGACCCAAACGCTGCAGAGGCGTGAGGCCGAGCTTTCGGCCAGCTTTGCCGAGCGCAACGAGATCCTGCGGCGTAGCGCCATTCTGGAGGAGCGAGGACGTATTGTTCGTGACATGCATGACGGGGTGGGCGGCCAGCTGGTTCGTCTGCAGGCGCAGCTACGCACACAGCCTCTTGATCGTGAGGCACTTGCTACCGCACTGGACGACAGCCTCGGTGATCTACGACTGATCGTCGATGCATTGGACACCGCGGAGGATGGCTTGTACGACGCCCTCGTGGCGTTCGAACGTCGGCTGCGGCAACAACTCGGCGGGCAACGGTTTACCAGTCGCTATGACTTCGGCGGCGCTCCGGATCAATTCGGTGCGAGGGTCACCTTGCAGGTGCTGCGCATCCTGCAGGAGGCAGTCAGCAATGCGCTCCGCCACGCTCATGCCAGTGAGTTGCAGCTGTGCGTCGAGCCCGACTCGACGCGTCAGCTCCTTTGTGTGCTGCTTCGCGACAATGGGTCTGGTCTTTCCGCAGCGGCCGGTCCCGGTCACGGGCTGAGCAATATGCAGCAACGTGCTGCAGAGATTGGCGCGGAGTTTTCGGTGCACTCGGATGCGGATGGCACCCGCGTCCGTCTGCTGCTCCCATTGCCTAGGAGCCTGTCGGACTTGAAGAATCGAAGCGAAAATTCGGCTGGGCGAGGTCAGTTTTTGCCGGTTTCGCCGGGAAATAGTTGAACTATTGCCCAAGTAAGCGGCGAAAAATGGACCGTCCAGACGGATTTGCAGCCGATTCCCTTTCAAGTCCGACAGACTCCTGGAAGCCAGCCAATGCCCCACGTTGATGGACCTGCCAGTAGGCAGGGCGACGCGGGCGTGGCAGATTGAACGTTTAGCCACCCTGCGCGAAATCGTCGATGTTAGTCCGTGTTGCCATGGTTGAGGATGATCCACAGGTCGCGCAGCGCGTGGCCGGGTTGGTAAATCACGCGGATCGGCATCAGTTGGCCTGGCTGGCGACGGATCTGCAACAGGCGCGTGCGCGCTTGGCGCAGGCATTTGATGTCTTGCTGCTGGACTTGGGGCTTCCGGATGGGCGCGGGACTGATTTGGTGCCCGTGGTGCGCGCCATGGCGCCGCATGCCTACATCGTTGCGTTCACCGTGTTTGACGATGAGTCCCACGTGATCGAAGCCATCGAAGCCGGTGTCGACGGGTACGTGCTCAAGGACTGCAGTGCGGAGCAGTTGATCGAGGTGCTCGACGGTGTCATGCGCGGCGAGTCACCCATTTCTTCCGCCGTAGCAGGCTATCTGCTCAAGCGACTGCGTCGTGCCGAACGAGTGGATCCCGCGTCGACCAGATCGGATCGCCCGTCGAATGATCACCTGATGGCACTGACGCCGCGAGAACGTGAAGTGCTGGAACTGCTGGCGCGAGGATTGTCGTACCGCGAAACCGCGCAATCGCTGGGCATAGGCAGCAGCACCGTCGCCCATCACGTGCGCAGCCTGTACCCCAAGCTTGCCGCCAACTCCCGTTCGGAAGCGGTCTTCAACGCGCTTCGCGATGGCGTGATCCGCCTGTAGATCACGCGTGGGCGCGCGGCGGGCGCCCATCCCATATTTATGGGACGACAGCCAGCAATGTGGATCGGACACTTTGTGCGTCGCTGCACGCGACGCTTCCGTTCACTGCTGGGAACCACGATGACCGTCTTGTCCATGCTTCGCCACGGCGCCTTCAGCCTGCTTTGCCTCGGGTCCCCCGTGGCCACGTCGTATGCCGCCGAAAATGCGCTACCCGCACACGTGCTGGAGTCGATCGCCGCACGCGAGTACCACGCCAGTGTGTACGCGCATGGACTGCAGGCGCCAAATCGGGCACAGGGATTTCGCACGCGATTCCATGACGACGGGATCGAACTGGTCGAACGCGACCCATCGGCGTAATCGTTACTTCGACTGAGCCTCATCCAATGGGGTCGAGTAAACCGCTTGAAGTCGGCCGAACTGGGTGTCCTTGTCGCAAACGAGGCGCGTGTCGAACGTCGTCGCAACACGCTGACCGAGTGGTACATCAATACGCCGGAGGGACTCGAACATGGGTTTGATCTGGCCCAGGCGCCACCCGGTCGCGGCGCACTGGAGTTTCATCTGCAGAGTGACCGCCCAGCGCATTGGGTGAACGCCGATCGGATCGAGTTTGGCGGCGAGGAAGACACACTTCGCTACAGCAAACTCAAGGCATGGGACGCCGCTGGCAGGCTCCTTCCGACGCAGATGGTTCTCATCGACACGCATCGTGTGGTGATCCATGTCGACGATACCGACGCACGCTACCCGGTCACTATCGACCCACTCCTGCAGCGCACCGCCGACATCGTGCGTACCAGTGGGCAGAGCGGTGCCGAGCTTGGAACCCGCATCGCCAACGCAGGCGATGTCAACAACGATGGCGTCGACGATCTCGTCGTTGGTGCCTATCGCTTTGACAGCAACGGGATCACTGACAACGGTGCGGCATTTGTCTACCTCGGTCCTGGCTTCACCACCTCTGCGTTTCTGAGCGTCAATCAAGCGGGCGCCGGATTTGGCGCCGGAGTCGGCGGCGCGGGCGATGTGAATCTGGATGGCTTCGACGATGTGGTGATTGGTGCACCAGGGTTCGATGGCACCGCAGGCACCAATTCCGGTGCCGCCTTCGTGTACTTCGGCGCCGCCGGCGCCTTTGATGCAACGGCCGATGCCACGATCCAGGGTCCGGCTTCTTCGGCCAACATGGGTGCCGCGGTGCGCGGTGTGGGCGATGTCAACAACGATGGTATCGATGATCTGGCGGTGGGCGTACCGCGCTACAACCCGGGTGGCCGTCCAGATCAGGGTGGCGCCTTCATCTACTACGGCGCTTCAAACTTCAATACGACCGCCGACGCCGTATTGGCCATCAACGACTTGTCGGTGAACAGCGGCAATGCGCTGGCCAGTGGCGACGTCAATGGCGACGCCATCAACGACGTGATCGTTGGAAGCACGGGCTACGAGTCGAGCGCCAATTTCATCAATGAAGGCGCTGCCGTGGTCTATTTCGGTGGCGTGGTGACGATCGATACCACGCCGGATGCCATCCTGCGCTCTGGACAGGTTGGCGCTACGGGCGGTGCCTCGGTTGCAGTCGGCGACTTCAACGGTGATGGCATTGGTGACGTGCTTTCCGGTGCACCGCTGAGCTCTGCAGCCACAACCGAAGCGGGCATGGTGCAAGTCTGGTTCGGCAACACCGGCAGCTTCGACACGCTCGTCGATGTCACGCTCTTTGGAACTGACATAGTGGAAGACTTCGGTCGCAGCGTGGCGGCCCTGCCCGACATCAATGACGATGGCAGGGAGGAGATCATGGTGGGTGCACCGAGATCCTATAACCGGTTCGGGTTGAGAACGGGTGAGGTCAAGCTGTATTTCAGTACGCCGAATGGGTTCTCTTCCAGCCCCAGCCTGGTGCTGGAAGGCACGCAGACCGATGCATCGTTCGGCAACTCGGTGGCGACAGGCCGTTTCAACAACGACGCCTGGTTCGATGTTGTAGCGGGCGAACCGGCATTGGACATCAGCCCTGGTGTCAACAACGGCGCTTTCTATCTCTACTTCGGGCAGAGCATCAACGTGTTCAAGAACGGTTTTGAGTGAAGCCGAACCTTGGTCCTTGATGGTGGTGCGTGCAGGGACGCGCGGAGTATCTGTGCATGGCACACGTCTCGTGGGTTCTACCGCGACATTCGGGTTGGATGAGAAGGCTTGCATGCGCTCGTTCAACTCGATGTTCTGTGGGCATCTGAGTCCTCCGCCACCTGGTGATTCTCGAACCGCGAGAGGCGGCAGTCGAATGTCGACTGCCGCCTTCACTCCTGCTTGACCAGTTCTACACGTGACCCTGTCGGAACGCCTGTCACGCTCTGGCAATGATTGAGCTTCGCTTCCCGACCACCCTTTCGTCGATCCTGCGCCACGTAGGGCTTGTCCTGGCGGTTGGCTGGTCGTCCCCGAGTAGTGCGGTAGCGCGTCATTGGGAAACCTATGTCGGCGATGCCACCGATCTGGATAGCGGCGAATGGCGCTATCGCGAGCGTCACCTGGTCCAGTTCGACCCGGACTTGAGTCAGCGCCTGATCATTTACGAGTGCGCGGACGGGACCGCCTTTGCGCGCAAATGGATCGACTACCGTCGTTCGACTCTGGCGCCCGATTTTGTCTTGCAGGACGCGGCGCGCGGCACGGTTGAAGGCGCTGTGCTGACGGCGAGTGCGGCCAGCAGTTTTCGTTTCGAGCCGGACAATGTTGAACGCGTGCATAGCCTTTCGCCCGATGAAATTCAGGTCGTCGACGCCGGTTTCGATGTCTGGATCGAGCAAAGCTGGATGGAACTGCTTGAGGGCGGCGAGCAGCGGGTTCCACTGCTGATTCCAAGTCGCGGTGAGAGCTACCGATTTTCGGTGCAGGCAAAAACCTCCGCCGTCCTCGACCACGTCGAGCACACCGTGGTGGAGGCCAGACTTGCCAGTTGGATCGGATTCTGGCTGCCGAAGATTGAGGTCACGTACCGTCTCCATGATCGCTGGCTGCGGCGCTTTGAGGGACCGACCAATTTGCGTGATGGCGACAACCAGCTCCTGACTGTGCGAATCGAGTTTCCGCAGTTGCCGCAGCCAGCCGGTGCTTCGGACTGGGCCCACGCATTTGCGGCACCCTTGCAGTCCTGCCAGGCGTCTTCCCAGACGGCCAGACGCTGAATCAGCCGTGACAACGGCGCGCCGACGGTCCGTGTTCCCATTGTCGGTCGCATCCAGCGGACACGCCATAATGTCGACATGCCTGCCATCGTCCTGTTCCAACCCGAGATTCCGCCCAACACCGGCAACGCCATTCGTCTTTGTGCCAACACCGGATTCGAACTGCATCTGATCCGTCCATTGGGCTTCGAGATCGACGACAAGCGACTGCGGCGTGCCGGTCTCGATTACCACGAGTTTGCGCGCCTGCAGGTGCATGACAGCTTGCAGCACTATCTCGATGCGCATGCACCCGGCCGACTGTTTGCCTTGTCGACCCGCAATGCGCTGCGTTACGACCATGTCCGCTATCGGTCCGACGATGCCTTTCTGTTCGGACCCGAGACGCGTGGTCTGCCTGCCGACGTGCTGGCCAGCATTCCCGACGCGCAGCGCCTGCGCTTGCCGATGCGACCGGACAACCGCAGTCTGAATCTTTCCAACGCGGTCGCCGTGGTGGCGTTTGAAGCCTGGCGGCAAATGGGATTCACGGGCGCCGCCGAGTGATGTTTTTGTTACAGTCCTGATCGGACCGGTCACGGTCCGATCCGCGCGCCTGCCTGGGGAGGGCGCATCCACTGCTTGTCAGCCGGGTTTCGCGTTGCTGCGTTACCTGGTCCGCTGCTGTTCTGCCAGCGGTTTCCTGGATGTCGCATGCGATCACGATTTTTCCGCAATAGTTCGCCTGGGTGGCGCCTGCTGTTCTGGCTGATGATTGGTCTGGTGCTGTGGGCACCAGTGCAATGGGCGGAGTGGCAGCGCGGCAATGTGCAAGCGCAATGGTGGAACCTGTTTGCCACGGCGGGTTGGCTGCTGCTGCTTTGGGCCGCGGCGCAGCGTACGCAAGGGGCATGGTCTCGGACGCTGTGGACCGTTGTACTGCTGGTGTCGATCTTCCTTCGTGTTCTGCATGCCGGGCTGGTGAGCTTCAGCGGGCAGGGCTTCACGGTGGACGTGTTCCTGCATCTCGAATGGCGTTCGGTGCAACTGGCATTGGCGCAGTATGGTCTGGCGATTGCTGCCCTGTTTGCTGGCCTTGGCCTGCTGGCGGTGTGGGCGCAACGTGTCTTGCGCGTTGGCGCCTCGGGACCACGGCGTGGCGCAATGATGGCCGTCGTACCCGGTCTGGCCTTGCTGCTGCTGGCGCGCGGTGGCCTTCCCGAATATCAATTGCTGCGCGCTGCGCAGGCGTGGTTCACGCCCTTGCCAACCGAACTGACAGCGGCGCAGTTGCAGCGCTGGCAGCCAGTTGGCTGGCTGAATCTGGATCTGGTGCCGAAGGAGAAGGTCGCCGTGCGCGCTCCCGCCGCGCCAAAGAATCTGATTCTGCTCTACCTCGAATCCGGCGGACGCGCCCTGTTCGACCTGCCGCAATGGCCGGATCTGATGCCCAATCTGCGCGCGCTCGATCATCAATACGGGCTGCACACCGATTTGCATGCCAGTGCATTCATCACCATCGAAGGCATCGCCAACAGTCAGTGCGGCACCCTGCTTCCGTTCCAACACGACAGCGATAGCATGGCCGCAGGGGACACGGTATTTGCGCGCATGAGCTGCCTGGGCGATGTGTTGCAGCGTGCTGGCTACCGCAATGTCTGGCTGGGCGGAGCGGAAATGGGGTTTGCCGGCAAGGGCGCCTTTCTGCAGGCGCATGGCTACAGCGAGCAATACGGACTTCGTCACTGGCAGTCCATCGGGCTACCGGTGGACGAACAGAACTGGGGATTGAGTGACGTCGAGCTGCTGGCGCAGGCGGAACAGCAGTGGGAACGCCTGCAAGCCAGCGGGCAGCCTTTCAATCTGAGTCTGCTGACGCTGGGCATGCACCTGCCGGGATTTCGCTATCCAGAATGCGCTCCCTACGCGCATTCCGACGCGCAATTCCTGCAGGCCGCACATTGCACCGACCAGTTGGTCGGCGCCTGGGTCGAGCGCCTGCGCCAGCGTGGCGTATTCAAGGACACCGTGCTGGTGATCACCGCCGACCATCATGTGTTTCCCAACCCCGAGATGCGCGATCTGTTTGGTGAGGCGGTGGATGACCGGCGCCTGCCGCTGATCGTGATCGGTGCCGAGGCATTGCCTACGTCGATCAACGCCGTCTCTGCGCAGGTCGATCTCGCGCCCACCTTGCTGGATTTGCTGGACATCGAGCATGGCGCACCATTCTTGTTGGGCCGATCCTTGTGGGCGGCGAGTGTGGCGGATCGCTACATGCCCACCCGATTCCGCGATGTCTTCCGGGGCGCGGAGGTCAATGCCGACACCGATTGTTCGGACAACACAATCCCACCCGACTTGCCACTGAATGTCTGCGACAAGCGCGAACTGCTGCAGGTGCTGAACACGGCGGTCAACGCCTTGCAACTGGATTCGCCGCGTCTGGCCTGTGAACGGGAGACACCCTCGTTACAGTGGCGGATGGATGGGGCCTCGTCGCCGGAATTGTTCATCGATGAGCGCCCGCAGCGTGCGCACTTCACCTGGGATGCGCGTCCCTTGCGTGAGTGGCGGGCAGGCTTGTACGCGCTCGATTTCGATCCGGATGGCCGCTTGCGGCAGCGTCAGTTTCTGCCGGCCGAACTGTCGCCCGATGATCCGCGCTGGAACATGCTGGAAACGAGGTCGGCACATCGGCTTTGGCTGTGGTGGCCTGCAGACCACGAGTTGGCCGCGGATCATCCGTTCCATCGACATTGGCTTTCGCGCTGGCCGGATGCGCCAAGACAAGGACCGTGGCTGGCGATCGACGGCAGTGGCGATACCCATGCGCTTGACCAGCAATGGTCGCTCAGTCCCGCGCAATGCCACGTGCTGCTGGGTGGCTGAGAGGACGCGCGGTCGCTGGCGGAAGTCTTTGCCTGGCTGAGCACACGCGGCAGCGCGACCGATGGCGCGTCGAACCGCGCTGAGGCGTTCCGTTGGTAGCGGCGGCGGGGTGCTTTGACCGACAATGCGCGCCCGCTGGCGGGGCATGCGCATGCTGTTCAACTCGATCGATTTCGCACTTTTCCTGATTGTCTCGCTGGCGCTTTACCACGGCCTGCGTGGCTGGCCGAGCTTGCAGAAGGTCGGCTTGCTGGCCTGCAGCTACTGGTTCTACGGCCAGTGGAACTGGATGTACCTCGGCCTGATCCTGTTTTCCACCGTGCTGGACTACCGCATCGGCCTAGGCATGGTGAAGGTCGCGAACCCGCGTCGCTTGCTGTGGCTCAGTCTGGGTGCAAATCTGGGTGTGTTGGCATTCTTCAAATACGCCAACTTCCTGATCGCCAACTGGAACGGCGCGGCGACCTTGCTGGGCATGGACTGGCAGTTGACTGCGCTCGACGTGCTGTTGCCGGTCGGCATCAGCTTCTACACGTTCCAGAGCCTGTCCTACACGCTGGACGTGTATCGCGGCGTTTCACCGCCGCGTCAGAGTCTGCTCGACTACGCCCTGTTCGTGGCGTTCTGGCCGCAGTTGGTGGCCGGGCCGATCGTGCGCGACACCGAGTTCTTCAGCGAGCTGGATCGCCAACCGCGACCGGACTGGGCGCAGATCCAGCGTGGACTGAGCCTGATGGCGTTCGGCTATCTCAAGAAGGTCGTGCTGGCCGACAACCTCGCCGTGTGGGTCGATCCGGTGTTCGACGGCACGCTCGCCAACCCGGATGCGTGGATCACCCTGCGCGCCATCTACGCGTTCGCCTTCCAGATCTATTTCGACTTTTCCGGCTACACCGACATCGCCATCGGTGCGGCGCTGCTGATGGGCTTCCGCTTTCCGCAGAACTTCGATCACCCCTACACCGCGCAGACCATTCAGGACTTCTGGCGACGCTGGCACATGACGCTGTCGCGCTGGTTGCGTGATTACCTGTACATCTCGCTGGGCGGCAATCGGGGCAGCGCGGGTCGCACGCGCATCAATCTGATGCTGACCATGTTGCTGGGTGGCCTGTGGCATGGCGCGAGCTGGAACTTCGTGATCTGGGGCGGGCTGCATGGCGCCTATCTGGCGGTTGAGCGCGTGCTGATGGCGCGTTTTCCAAGCCTGTTCCGCGGCGGTCGCTTCGCCTCATGGCTGCGCGTTTTCGTCAGCTTCCAGTTGGTCTGCGTGGCCTGGGTGTTTTTCCGCGCCGCCGACTTTGACCGTGCACTGTCGGTTTTCGCCGCGTTGGGCGGAGGCTGGGCGACGCCGGACGAATCGGTCGCTTACGGCATGCTCGCGCTGGCGTTGCTGTGGATCATTCATGCGCTGAGTGCCTGGGGTCACTGGCTGGAACGTGTGTCGCGCAGCCGTGGTCCGCTGTTCGTCATGGTGCTCACCGGTGTGGCGCTGGCGATGATCTGGTTTGCGCCGACGCAATCCAGCCCCTTCATCTACTTTCAGTTCTGAGCATGAACCTGTCCCGCTTTCCGCTTCGTGCGCTGCTGATGCTGGCCTTGCCCATCTTGATCGTGCTCGCGCTGGAATGGGCATTTCGCGCCCAGCTCTGGTCGCCCTACGCCAAACCGAACAGCCACGCGGGCACCAGCCAACGCAAGCTGGCCGGATTGCGTGATCCACGCGCGCGACAGATCGATTTCGTGACGGTGGGTGACTCGCGGGCGGTCTACGGGATCGATCATGCTGGCCTCTTTGCCGCCGCGCAGGCGCAAGGTCAGACCCATCTGAACCTGAGCATGCCGGGTTCGCACTGGCTGACTCTGGCCATCCAGCAGCAATGGTTGAAGCGCGAGCACCCCGAGTTGCGTGGCGTGGTGATCGGGCTGTCGGTGGCCTCGTTTGGCGGTGTGTTCAACGGCCACTACGAGCTTGGCATCGTCACCCCTTGGCGGACCTGGCAGGACACCGACCGGGTTGCTGAATTCATTCCCCTGCAACGTGGCCAGCCCGAGACCTATGCCGTGGCGTCGGCCTTGATGGCCTGGCGTGACGACGTGTCCGACCTGCTGCGCCATTTCGGACCACGCCGCAAGGACCTTGCATGGTGGAACCAGCAAGATCATTGGCTGGCGCTGCAGACCAATGTCGACGAACAACGCGACCTGTGCGCCGTGCCACTGAATCGGGTCAGCGATTGCGACCCGTTGGCAGGCCAGCGCGACGGCGAGCCACGCCTGCAGCAGGCCTGCGCTGGCCTGCCTCGGGTACCGGTCGAACAACGCTGGGGGCATGCGGCAGCGCTCGCCGGTCAGCCGACCGAGGCGGAGGCGCAATTACGCACGACGGTCCAGACGCAGCTTCGCGCCTGGGCCACCGCAAGGCCGCCGGTCGTGGTGCTGCTACCGATGCACGGCGCATGGTTGCAGGACGTCTATGCGCCAGACCGGCATGCCTGGGTCTTGTCGATCCTGCAGCCCCTGCAGGATGCCGGTGAGATCGTGCTGCTCGACCACACCTGGGATTTCATTACGGAAGGCCGCACCGACTGCACGGCATTCTGGGACTTTCACCATCACAACAATGCGGGACGGCAGCGGCTTGCCGAGCGCTTGAGTCCGGAGATTACAGCGGCTCTGGGTGAGTAGAGCCGCCTTGTCATGCAGCCGCTGGGTTCAATCGCTCAGTGTTGACTGAGACCTGCGGGCTGCGCCGATGCCGAACCCGATATCCGTCGCAGCCACGCGCCCAACCGCTCGCGACGGGTTTCAAAGCTGTCGTAGAAGGTCGGCACGACCAGTAGGGTCAGCACGGTCGAGGTGATGGTGCCGCCGATGATGGCGATGCCGAGTGGGCGGTAGAAGTCCGAGCCTTCGCCCAGACCGATGGCCACCGGCAGCATGCCCGCGACCAGGGCGAAGGTGGTCATCAGGATGGGACGCAGGCGCTCACGACCGGCCATGATCAGGGCGGCCTCGCGATCCATGCCCTCGGCTTCCTTCTTGCGGGCGAAGTCGATCAGCAGGATGGCGTTCTTCGCCACCAGACCCATCAGCATCACCACGCCGATCAGACTCATCAGATTCAGTGTGGCGCCGGTGAACTTCAGCGCCAGCACCACGCCGATCAGCGACAGCGGCAGGGACAGCATGATGGCAACCGGCACCAGGAAGCTGTGGAACTGCACCACCAGGATCAGATACATCAGCATCACGGCGACACCCAGCGCGCGCAGGATGCTGCCGAATACCTCCTGCTGATCGCGTCCGGCGCCACCGACCACCAGATCGTAACCGGGCGGAAAGTCCATCGCGCCCGCCAGCGCCATCGCCTCGCCATAGACTTCGCCGAAGCTGCGGCCCTGCACGTTGGCGGTCACCGCGATGGTGTTCTCGCGATTGAAGTGTTCGATGGTCGAGGGTCCTTTGCCCAGGGTAATGCTGGCGATCTGCTTGAGCGGCACGATATCGGTGCCGGTGGTGATGATCGGCAGGGTTTCCAGATCTTCGGCCGCGACGCGGTCTTCCGGTGCCAGGCGCACCGAGACATTGCGCGTCTCGCCGGTCGGATCGACCCAATCGCCGATCTCCACCCCGGCAAACGCCACCCGCAGCGCGGTGGCGGCGTCGCTCATCGAGATGCCGAGGCTGGACGCCAATCCACGGTCGATATTGACCTGCAGTTCCGGCTTGGCTTCCTGGGTGGAGAGGCCGACATCGACCGCGCCCGGAACCTGCCGCAATTGCTGCATGAACGCGGTCACCAGCTCGGTGAGCTTGCGACTGTCCGGGCCACGGAACTGGATTTGCAGCGGTTTCTGTCCACCGTTGTTCAGATCGTCGGTGACGTTGAACTCCGCACCGATCAGGCTGCTGATCGAGCCGCGCAGCTCTGCCGCGATCTCCTTGGCGCGGCGGTTGCGCTGATCCTGATCGACCAGGTCGATGTAGATCTCGGCCTTGCTGACGTTGCCATCGGTGCCGACCGTGGTCTGGGTGTAGTTGACCTCCGGCAGTTGGCGCGCGAGCGCGGCGGCTTGCTCCGCCTTGATGCGGGTATAGGCCAGACTGGAACCCGCTGGCGCCGTCACTTCAATCTGCATGCCGCCGTTGTCGGAGTCGGGCAGAAAACTCGAACCGACCGACTGCGTGGCAATCATCACGAATGCGCCCAGCAGCGCACCCAGGGCGAGGCCCCACATCGACAGGCGGTGATGCAAGGCCCAGTTGATCACGCGTGAGTAGCCTTCGGCCTGGCGATCAAACCAGCGATTGAAACGCTCCAGCGATTTGCCGATGCGCGAGGTGTGCGGCTGCATGCCGTGGTTGTCGCCCCAGTAGGCCGACAGCATCGGATCGAGGCTGAAGGAAATGAACAGCGACACCAGCACCGAGGTGGCCACGGTCAAGCCAAAGGGCTTGAACCACTGGCCCGACATGCCGTCCATGAACGCGACCGGGATGAACACCGCGATGATCGCGAAGGTGGTGGCCATCACCGCCAGACCGATTTCCGCCGTGCCCTCGCGGGAGGCGGTGATGGCGTCCTTGCCCATTTCCATGTGCCGCACGATGTTTTCGCGCACCACGATGGCGTCGTCGATCAGCACGCCAATCGCCAGGCTCAGGCCCAGCAAGGTCATGAAGTTGAGGGTGAAGCCGCTGACCCACACCGCGATGAACGCCGCCAGCACCGAGGTTGGCAAGGCCAAGGCCGTGATGACGGTGGAGCGCCAGGAATTGAGGAAGATGTAGACCGTGAGGATGGTGAGGCCCGCGCCCAGCGTCAGCGCCTCGATCACATTGTTCAAGGACGAGCGCACGAACTGGCCCTCGTTGAAGACGATCTTCACGGCCACACCCGCCGGCAGACGCGGCTTCAGCGCGTCGATCTGCGCCAGCAGCTCATCGGTGACGCTGACCGTGCTGGCCTCGCGCGATTTGGTCACCTGCACGCCCACGGAAGGTTCGCCGTTCAACAGCGAATAGCTGCGCTGCTCGGCATGACCGTCCTCGATGCGGGCGATCTGCCCCAGGCGCACGGCGGCATCACCACGCGTCTTGACGATCACGCTCTCGAAGTCACGCACATCCTGCAGACGACCCAGCAAGCGGATGGACTGCTCGGCCAGATCGGACTCGACGCGACCGACCGGCGCGGCCAGATTCTGCGCCCGCAGCGCATTCAGCACTTCGGCCACCGAGACGTTGGCTTCGCGCATGGCGGCACTGCGCAGCAGCACGGTCATTTCGCGGATCTGTTCGCCATTCAGTTCCACCTGCGCCACGCCGGGCACGGTGCGCAATTCGCGTGCGATCACGTCCTCGGCCAGCCGCGAAAGCTCGGTGGCGGAGACTTCGGTACTCGACAGCGCGATGTTCATCACCGGCTGCGCGCTGGGATCGACCCGGCGCAGATACGGCTCCTTCATTTCCGTCGGCAGTTTGTCGCGCACCGTGGCAATCGCGTCGCGGATTTCCTGCGCGGCTTCGATCAGGTTCTTGTCGAACTCGAAGATCACCACGATGGTGGCGAAACTGTCGCGCGCATACGAGCGGATATCGCGAATGCCCGAGATCGAGGCCAGCGAATCCTCAATACGGTTCAGCACTTCACGTTCCACCGTCTCCGGTGACGCACCGGGATACGGAATACTCACCAGCAACACGGGCGGCTGCACATCCGGCGTCTGATTGGTCTTCAGATCCTTCAGGGCGAACCAGCCAAACACCATCAACGCCAGCGTGATGACCACCGTGACTACGGGGCGCTTGATACTGAACTCGGACAGGAACATCGATCAGTTCCCCGTCGACACGGCCGGTGTGGTGCTCGCCGCGATGTCGCTGGCGAACTGCACCGTGGCACCGTCCTTCACCGCACCCAAGGGATGGCGCAGCACCTGTGCGCCCGCGCTCAGGCCGCTCAGCACCTCGTAACGCCCCAGGCGCTCGTCGCGCTCACCGAGTTGAATCGCCACCTTGTGCAGCACGCCGTCCTGCACCTGCCAGACGCTGTGCGTATCGCCTTCATTGACGACCGCCGACTCCGGCACCAGCAGGGCCGGGCGTGACGCCACATCGATGCGCCCTTCGGCATACAGGCCGGCCACCCAGGTCACATCGGTCTTCGGCAGGCTGACCAGCACCTGCACCTGCCGGGTTGCGGCATCGGCGACCGGATTGACCCGCTGCACCTGACCATCAAAACGCCGGTCGGGATAGCCGTTGACGCGAAAACCCACCGCCGCACCCGGTTGCACGCGACCGACCTGATCTGCCGCGATATGGCCCTCGAAGCGCATGGTGGCGATGTCCAGCACGGTCAGCAGCTCCTTGCCGATCTGCGCCGTATCGCCCGCCGACACCACCCGCGCGCCGACCACGCCATCGAAGGGCGCGCGGACCTCGGTTTTCTCCAATTGCTGACGCGCTTCGACCACGCGAGCGCGCGCCGACGCCAGATCCGACTGCGCCTGGTTGCGCTTGGCCTCGGCGTTTTCCAGCGCCTCGGTCGCAACCAGACCTTGCCCGGCCATAGACTGCATGCGCTTGAGCTGACGCTCGGACTGTTCCATCGCCACCGCAGCCGCGCGCTCCGCTTCCTGCGCGGACAACAGCTTGTCGCGAATCGCGGTCGGGTCCAGGCGAATCAACAGATCACCCTTGGCCACCGCATCGCCGTTGTCCTTCAGCACTTCCAGCACCACGCCCGCCACTTCCGCACGCAGATCAGCGCGCAACTCGGGCTGCAGTGAACCGGAAATCACCGGACCCTGCGCCAACGACTGCGCATCCAGCACCAGCACGTCTTCCGCCACCAATTGCAGCGGCGCGGCGGGTTTGGGTTTGGCATCAGTGGGCGCCTCGCCGCCGCAAGCGGTGAGGGCGAAAAGCAGCGCAACAGCAAGGATCGTATTCGAGCGGGTAAGCATGGCAGCGTCATCAACCTGGGAAAGAAGGCGGTGAGCCGTCGGCCGCCAGGCGGCAAACACGAGATCGCGTGGGGAGTACGCGTCAGCACCGGTGCGAATGGGGAACACACCGGACGCCGTGACCTCGGAACGGACGGCTCACCAGTGCACTATGAAGCCGCGTTCTCACGGATGTGACATGTGCCGGTGGACGTCATGACTTCTGGCGGATGGAGCGCTGAGTTTCCCGAGGCGTGCCGGAAATCGTCGCGAATTCACTGTTCAGTGCGATGACGCTCCGCGATTGAGATTTCCCGCCCTGGCCGCATGAAGCCGGTTCCACCTTGCACCGAGGAACCCGCTCATGGCGTATTTCGCACGCTTGTTCTGCATCGGCCTGCTCAGTCTGTCGACGGCCTTGGCCGCTGCGTCGTCGCCCAGCGCCGATCCGGTCGAGCTATTGGATCAGGCGCGGGACGACACGCGCATGCTTATCGTGGGAGAACTGCATGGCACGCAGGAGACGCCCGCGCTGGTGGCCAATCTGGCGCAACGGTGGGCGACGCGTGGCCCGGTCTTGGTGGCGCTGGAGATTCCCGCGCAGGAGCAGCCCCACTTGCAGGCGTATTTGCGCAGTCCGGGGGGTGATGCGGATCGGCAACGCTTGCTGGCGGGCGAGTTCTGGCAGACGCCGCGTGAACGCAGTGATGGTCGCCGCAGCGAGGCGATGCTGGGCATGCTGGAGTCCTTGCGCACGTTTGTGGCGACCGGCGCGCCGGTCGAGGTGCTGGCCTTCGATGACATGGCCTTCCATGACGCGGGGCAGGACCGCAATGCGCAGATGGCGGAACGCGTGCGACAGGCGATGGCCACGCAGCCGGAGCGCCGCATTATCGTGCTGACGGGCAACTACCACGCGCGCTGGACCTTGCCGGAAAGGATCAATTCGCAGTCGGTGCCGGAGGGTTTCGTTCCACCGCGACCGATGGCGGCCGCGCTGCGCGGCCCGGAGGTCGCCAACGTCAACGTCACCGCCGAGCGGCCCCAATTCTGGGCGTGCATGCAACAACAAGCCTGCGGCCCGCTAACGCCCCTTTCGATGGGTTCTGCGGGCGCCGACATGCTGGTTCGGTCGACGGCGACGGATCGCGACTACGACTTGGTGCTGACCTTGCCGGAACTGCATGTTTCGGAACCGGTGCAGGTGAATAAGCCTGAGTTAGTTGATCCGTGACGACATCGCGCTTCGCCAGCTGCTGGGTGATCGCGGACGCGACGCGAAACCCGCCGGCGCGCAGGGCCTGTCCTCTTTGAGGTACGCGCGGTTGATGGAAGTCGCCAAACGAACCGGCATCGGGCGCATCACCTTGTCGCGTAGGGTGCAGCGCCGCGTCTCACCCCGAACCGACGCCATTGTGGGCTCTGTGCATTCTTTGATTGCCACGACACCAACGCCGCCAGCTTGGCGATAAAGTCCACCGCATCCCATTCGACATGGGTGGTGCCATTTCGCCATGCGGTCTTCGGCTCGTACCGCACCCTGCCCTGCGGCGAAATCGACAGGCGCTGCTCACTGATCGCCGGACGCGCGATGTAGCGGCACAGCTTTTCCAGCTTGTGGCTTTCGTGTGCTTCCGCGGCAACGCCCGCATGCAGCGAGAATCCGCCGACCTGGCCGGCGCCGCCTTCCACCGGACCTTCGTTACCAGGCAGCGTTTGCAAGGTGACCACTTTGCGTCCAGCGTGCTTTCCGGTGGCGATGCGGTAGGTGATCGTACTCATCCGCAACCCATCCATGCCGTCGTCGCTGCCGACGCTATCGGACAGGAAGGTCGATTCGTCCTCGCCTTCGAGCCAGGCGAGCGGTCGGATCAAGACACATCACAGGATGGCCAATCCGGTGAGCCTTCCGAAGGCCAGGAAGGAGGGGACCCCTCGCAATCCAGCGGCGGGCCTCAGTCCTCCGAGTCGGAGCGATCCGAGGCAGAAAGCTCGAACCGCGAAGCCGGCGCGGAGGGGCAGGAATCGCGGCCGGACTCCGAGCATGGGGAATCGACCGAAGCAGCCAATCAGGAGCGTGAGGCGGCAGCGGCTGAAGCCCAGCGCCGGGCCATCGAAGAGGCGCTGGCCGAGAGCACGAACGACGCCCAGGAGGCCAACTTGGCGCCCACTGCTGCGCAGATCGAGGCCAATGAGCAGCAGCAGGCGAGCGAGCAGCTGCTGCGCCAGGTTCCGGACGACCCCGGCGCACTGCTGCGGCGGAAATTCGCGCTGGAGCATCGGGGCAGGGTGCTGGAAGGGGAGCGCGACTGATGGTGAGGTTGATCCTGGTGTGCTGCCTTGTGTTGACATGCAGCAGTCGCGCAGAGGCCGCGCTGCGCGCCTGGCTGGATCGCAGCGAGATTGCCTTCGGCGAGACCGTGACGCTGAACATAGAGGTGCAGGGGGCGGGCGCTGCGTCCCCTGACTACTCGGTGCTCGATGGGGATTTCGAGCGTCGGGGCAGCTCCAGTTCGTCGCAGTTTTCCCTGGTCAACGGCCAGCGCAGCGCAGTCACCCTGTTCGCTGTGTCACTGCAGCCGCGTCGGGAGGGGACGCTCGAAGTCCCACCGCTGAAGGTGGGAGCCGAGAGCACGCAGGTGCTGACGCTCAAGGTCGGTCCATCGCCCATCGATACCGCCAGCGGCGGCGATGTCTTCCTTGAGGCCAGCGTTTCTCCCACTGAGCTCTATGTTCAAGCTCAGGCGATCTATGCGGTCAAGCTGTTCTATGCCGTGTCGCTGTGGGACGGGCAACTGGAGGCGCCCGCCGCCGATGGATTGCAGTCCTACCGCTTGGGCGACGATTTGAAGTATCAGGTCGAACGAAACGGTCGACGCTATTCGGTCATCGAACGGCGCTTCGCCTTGGTGCCGCAACGCAGCGGGGAGATGGAAATCGCCGCGGCAAGGTTCGACGGCACTGGCCTCGATCGCGGGGGGGTACGGTGGCTTGCTCGGCTCCTCTGGAATCCGGCTGAGCGCCCGCGGCAAGCCGATCGCCTTGCGGGTCAAGCCACAACCTGCCGGTGCGCCGTTGCCGTGGCTACCCGCCCAGTCCGTGGAGATCGAGCAGAGCGGGGGGGGCGGTGCCCGAAGAAGTCCCGCTCGGCCAGCCGATCAATTTCTCGCTGACGGTGACTGCCCGTGGCCTGGTACCAGCTCAGCTCCCCGAACTGGAACTGCCCGACATCGACGGCGCGGCGATCTATCCCGATCAGTCGGCGACCCGCGATCGCAGCGATGCCGACGGCTTGGGCGCAGAGCGCATGCGCAGCTTCGCCATCGTGCCCCAGCGGGCGGGTGAACTGACCATCCCGGCGATCCGCCTGCAATGGTGGGACGTGAACGCCGATGCCGCACGTACCGCCGAAGTTCCTGCGCGCAGTATCCGCGTCGTCCCGGCGGCGGGCGCTGAGTCGCCTTCGGCGCCGCTCCCCGCCGCGACAACAGGCGCAGAGGAGAGTCTGACGCCCGCGGAGCAGGGATCGCCGCCGTCAGCGGGGGGCTCGATGGGACTCCCGCTACAGGGCATGGGGCTGGGCAGCGCCTGGCCATGGATGCTCCTTACTGCCCTCATGGGCCTTGGCTGGTGGCGGAGCGCGCGGAGATACCGCGCAGCGACCGCGCAGGCCACCCCTGCGACGCGGTCCCCGCCCATCGGGGCTGCTGGTCCGCGACTCGCCGAGGCCCTCGCACGGAAAGACCTGTCTGCCGTTGCGGCGGCTTTGCGGCGGGAGTGTCCAACGGGGCCTTGCTTGCTGTCGGCGATGGCCTCGGTCCTCGAGGATCCGCATCAACGCGAAGCCCTGCTGGAGCTCGAGCAGCAGCTGTTCTGCGCCGGCAGTGCGCCTTCGGACGCGCTGTCGAGCCGCTTGCAGAAGGTGTTTCGCAGCGGCCCCCGCTGGCGCTCGGCGACCCGGGCGACCGCCGCGGGCCCAGGCGGCTTCTCGCCACTCTACGGCTGAACCAGCTGTCGGCCCGGCGCAGCGCCGACGGGGCGACCTGGGTGGTGATGTAGACTGCGGACCCTCATCCGGTTGAGGAGCAGTTCATGATCAAGCGTGTGGTGGCGGCGCTCGCCGGCTTCCTGGCGCCCTTGGCGGCCTGGGCGCAGGCGGCAGAACCCGGCATCGACGAACGCATCAATGCCGCCGTCACCCCCGTCACCGCGGCGATCTCGGACTTCATCTTCTACGACATCCTGATCAATGGCGCCGAGTTTCCGCTCATCGTCGGTTGGCTGGTGCTCGCCGGAATCATCTTTACGCTGTACTTCCGCTTCATCAATTTCCGCGGCTTCGCCCACGCCTTCAGGCTGATCCGCGGCGACTATGACGACCACAAGGCGCCGGGCGAAGTGACCTACTTCCAGGGCCTGTCTTCCGCGGTGTCCGGAACCGTTGGCCTTGGCAACATCGCCGGCGTCGCGGTGGCGATCACCCTGGGTGGCCCGGGGGCGACCTTCTGGATGATCCTTGCCGGCATCCTGGGTATGGCGACCAAGTTCGTCGAGTGCACGCTCGGAACGCAGTACAGACTGGTCAAGCCGGACGGCACGATCTCCGGCGGGCCCATGTACTACCTTTCTCGCGGAATCACCGAGAACTACCCGCGGCTGAAGTGGCTCGGCGTGGTGCTGGCGACGATCTTTGCCGTGTGCACCATGTTTGGCGCGATCGGCGCCGGCGGCATGTTCCAGGCCAACCAGGCCTATGCGCAGATGGCTGGCATTTCTGGGGGTTTCCTGGACGACAAGGCGGCGCTGTTCGGCATCGTCTACGCGATCATTGCCGGCATGGTGCTGATCGGCGGCATTGGCCGCATCGGCCAGGTCACTGCCAAGCTGGTGCCGGCGATGGCCGCGCTCTACATCCTGTCGGCACTGGTCGTGCTGGCCATGCATGTGACCGATATCCCGACCGCCTTCATGACCATCATCAAGGGCGCCTTTAGTCCCGAAGGCATCACCGGCGGCATGGTCGGTGCGCTGATCATGGGCTTCCGTCGCGCGGCGTTTTCCAACGAGGCGGGGCTTGGCTCCTCGGCCATCGCCCACTCGACCATCCGTACCCGCGAGCCGGTCAGCGCCGGCATGGTGGCGCTGTTCGAGCCCTTCGTGGACACCGTGGTCATCTGCACCATGACCGCGCTGGTCATCGTGATCACCGCGCCCTACGTCAACAACACCGACCTTGAAGGCGTGCGCCTGACCTCGGCGGCGTTCGCCGAAGTGATGCCCTGGTTCCCTTACATGCTGGCGTTTCTGGTCCTGCTGTTCGCCTTCTCGACAACCATCACCTGGGGCTACTACGGGGCCAAGACGGCGAGCTTTCTGGCGCGTGAGTCGAAGGCCGTGCTCTATGGGTTCAAGGGCTTCTACCTGATCATGGTCGTGGAGGGAGCGCGACGATGAGCCGGAAGATTCCTCTGCATACCCAGATGCTGATCGGTTTCATCGTCGGAGCGGTGGCTGGCATTGCCGGCAACCTGCTCTTCGGCGGGTCGGGCTGGCTGGAAGGTCTGGTGACCTATGTCGCCCAGCCGATCGGCCAGATCTTCCTGCGTCTGCTGTTCATGCTCGTGGTGCCTTTGGTCTTCTCTGCCCTGGTGCTGGGCGTGGTCGAAATTGGCGATCCGAAATCCCTGGGTCGGATCGGCGGCAAGACCCTGGCCTTCGTGGTGGTGGTTACCGCATTGGCGGTAACCACCGGCCTGTTGACGGTCAATCTGCTCGAACCCGGCCGTGGTCTGCCGCCCGAGGTGGGCAATGCGATCCTGGCCAGTTCGGCGGAGAGCGCCGGCGCCATCGCGGCGAAACGCGAGGGCGTGTCCGGCATGGACCTGCTGCTGAACATCGTCCCGCGCAATCCGATGGCTTCCGCTGTGAACGGCGACCTGATCGGCGTGATGTTCTTTGCCTTGATGTTCGGCATCGCAGCGGCGGTGTTGCGCACTGACGGTACGCGGACTTTCCTCGGTGCCGTGCAGGGCGTCTACGACATCTGCCTCAAGCTGATCGATTGGGTGATCCTGACGGCACCCTATGCCGTCGCCGCTCTGCTGTTCGCGATCACCGCCAAGCTCGGGGTGGATGTGCTGGTGCAGCTGGCGCGCTTCGTGGGCACCGCGACGCTGGCCCTGGCGATCCATTTCTTCGTGGTATTCCCGCTGCTGGTTCGTTTCGTTGGCGGTATGTCGCCGTTGGAGTTCTTCAAGCGCGCTGAGCCGGCGATCCTGACTGCGTTCTCCACCTCTTCCAGCTCCGCCACCCTGCCCACCACCCTGATGGTGGCGGAGGAGCGGCTCGGCGTGCCGCGCCGAGTCGGGCGCTTCGTCTGCACCTTGGGTGCGACGGCTAACATGAATGGCACCGCCCTCTTCGAGGGAGTGACCGTGCTCTTCCTCGCTCAGTTCTTTGGCGTCGAGCTTAGCCTCGTGCAGCAGATCACCGTGCTCATGCTGTGCATTCTGGGGGGCATCGGCGCGGCAGGAGTGCCCGGCGGTTCACTGCCGGTGATCGCCATGATTCTTGCCATGTTCGGTATTCCACCGGAGGGCATCGGACTGATCCTCGGTGTTGACCGCTTCCTGGACATGTGCCGGACCACGGTCAACGTCACCGGCGACCTGGTCGGGGCGGTGGTCGTGTCACGGGGCGAGTCCGATGCCGATGTGCCCACCGTCGCAGCACAGAACGGCTGACGATTCCCTCAGCCGTCAACCCAGCCGGCGACCATCACCCGTTTGCGATGGACCAGTTGCTCATAGCCGTCCTCCGGCACCGGCAACACCTCGACCCGGGGAAAACCGATGCGCTGCATGATCCAGACCAGCGCCTCGACGGGGCATAGGAAATTCAAACGCCCTTTTCGGGCAGTCTCGCGGGTAGGCGACGGTCGCTTTAGCCCCGCTTCTGGCGCCGAATCGGGCGTCTATGCGTCGGATTTCGGCTTCTCGGGGCCGCGCATCAGCGCCATCCGGGGGCAACTCTGAGCGATTCCCTAACGTGGGCCGAGCGCAGCCCTGCGGAGTCGGTCCCGCATCGGATCGGATCCCGGATTGGCCGTGGGCCGCGTGGCCGGCAGGTCGTCACGCGGATTCCGCCGGCGGTGCGCGCGCTGCGGGCCGGTAGTGCGCTGCTTCCCGCGCGCCGTGCTTCTCGAAGTGGGCGAGGATGGCGCGGATGGCGGTGGGTTCCTCGATGCTGGCGACGATCCGTACCGCACCGCCGCAGTGGGCGCAGGTGGTGATGTCGATGGAAAAGACCCGCTTGAGCCGTTGCGCCCAGCTCATCGCACGGCGCTTCTGCTCGGGGCTGCGCGGCTCGTCGTGGGCGCTGACGTCCACTGGCGCCGCATCGCCCGCAGGCCGCTTGCCGCGCCCCGAGGGCGTCAGCTGCGCACGCAGGTTTGCATTCGGGGCGAATACGCCGTGGAAGCGGGTGAGATGCGCGCGAGGTGGCGGGACCAGTGCCGCCAGCTTGGCGATGAAGTCCACCGCATCCCATTCGACATGCGTGGTCCCATTTCGCCACGGCGTCTTGAGCTGATACCGCACCCTGCCCTGCGGTGAGATCGACAGCCGCTGCTCGCTGATCGCCGGGCGCGTGATGTAGCGGCACAGCTTTTCGAGCTTGTGGCTTTCGTGTGCTTCCGCGGCCACGCCGGCATGCAGCGAGAAGCCGCCGACCTTGCCGGCATCGCCCTCCAGCGAGCCTGCGTCACCGGGCAATGTTTGCAGCGTGACGACCTTGCGGCCAGCGTCGCGACCGGTGGCGATGCGGTAGGTCATCGAACTCATCCGCAGCCCATCCATGCCGTCGTCGCTACCCGCGCTGTCGGACAGGAACACGGATTCGTCTTCGCCTTCGAGCCAGCCGCGGCGCGACAGGTGCCGGCACACGCGATGCGCGATGGTGTTGGCGAGCTGCGTCAGTTGCGCAGAGGTGGGGGCACGGGCGCGGCGCAGGCGCGGCTTGCGCCGCGGGGGCTCGACGTTCGCGTCGTACACGCCGTCGAGCCACAGCATGTGGAAGTGAACATTCAGGTTCAGCGCGCTGCCGAAGCGCTGGATCAGGGTCACCGCACCGCATTGCGCCGTATCCCGCGGCACGCCGGCCTGATCGGCAAGCCAACCGGCGATCACACGATGCACGATGCCCAGCACCGGGCTGATGGCATCCGGTTTGCCGGCGAACAGGAAGCGCAACGGGTACGGGAAACTCAGCACCCATTGCCGCACCGGCCGCGGGCCGAACACCTCGTCCACCAGATGCCGCGCCGACTCGGCCATGCGCCGCGCGCCGCAGCTCGGGCACAGCCCGCGCTTCTTGCAGGAATACGCCACCAGCCTCTCGGCACGACAGTGCTCGCAGACCACGCGCAGGAAGCCGTGCTCGAGCACGCCGCAGCGCAGGTAGTCCTCGAACTCCTCGCGCACGTACTCGGGCAGTGAGCGATCCTCCGCCTCAAGGCGCGCGATGAAATCCGGGTAGTGTGCCTCGACCAGCGCATACAGCAGCGTGCGCTCGGGTGCGTGGCGGGCGTAACGCGGAGCGTCGTCGGCGGCCGGCAGTGGCGCGTACATCGCGGCCTGCCGCCGGGATGCGGCAAAGCGCGGCACGCAGCGCTCCGGTGCTCAGGACGGGTGCTCAGAGTTGCGGCTGCCCTCGTCGGTTTGTATCGGCGTTTTCCGATCTTCGCGTCAGACATTGCCGCGACGCAGCCAGGCTGTTTTCCGACCGCCCTGAGGCAGTGGCCATCATTCGGGGAAACTCAAGCTCGGCACCACCGGCATCTTCAACCGCACGCTGTCGGCGCAGGTCACCTGAACCCGTAGCTCAATCCGCCGCCGCCTCCAGCGCCTCACTGATCCGCTCCACCGCGACGATCTCCAACTCCTTGACCCTGCCGCTCTTCGGCGCATTGCCACGCGGCACGATGGCGCGGCGGAAGCCGTGGGTGGCGGCTTCGCGCAGGCGGTCTTCGCCGTTCGGTACCGGGCGGATCTCGCCGGACAGGCCAACCTCGCCGAAGGCGATGGTCTTCTCCGCCAGCGGGCGGTCGCGCAGGGAGGACAACACGGCCAGGAGCACCGGCAGGTCGGCGGCGGTTTCCTGCACCCGGATGCCACCGACCACGTTGACGAAGACATCCTGGTCGTAAACGCCGACGCCGCCGTGGCGGTGCAGCGCGGCCAGCAACATCGCCAGTCGGTTCTGCTCAAGGCCGAGGGTGAGCCGACGCGGGTTGGCCAGCGGACTTTGATCGACCAAGGCCTGCACTTCCACCAGAGCACTCTGGCGCTTGTGCGCGGCACCAACACGGATCGTAGTGTGAAAAAAGTGGGGAGACCTCAGGCCTGGGACAGGCCGTACTTCTCTGACGGGCTGGCCTTCAGGGCGTCGAGCAGCTTCCACTTGGTGTCCCGCACGATCCGAGTGCGATCGCAGTCCTGGACCAGCAGGTCGGGCTTGAGCCGACCAATCCTGATCGCGGTGGCGTGCAAGTTGCTGTCTGCGGGCCTGGGTCTTGCGGTGAGAGATCGGGGAGCTGACCGCGCAGGTGCTTCACTAAGAAGGCGTCGCAGACCGCTTCCAAGAAGAACAGCAGCGAGTGCGCGCGATGAGAGCTATCGCCTGTGACCTGCGTGTTCGATGCGCGGAGCCAATCTGAGGAGCTCACTCGAACCCATCTTGCAAGATCAGCCCGAGAACCACATCAAGCCCGGTCGGCATTCCGTTTTCTCTGAGCTCATCAGGCAAGTAGGTTCTTGCGTTCCGAGCGTTGTCCGATATCACCACCCTGACGACGTTGTACCTGCCCGGGGCGAAGTACTGGGGAAACGTTATCTGACGCGAAGCACTTCCATCTTCAAAGCCTGAGAAGAGCCCCTCAAGATTTCCCGACGTGGTGACCATTGGCCGGTCAAACCAAACGACGACGCTTCCGATACCGGACAGGTCATCTGTGCCGCTTGCGGCCAGAGTCATCACCGCAGGGCCGTTCGAAACGTCTACCTGGCTCGGTGAGAAGCTCAATGCGGACAGTTGCGGCGGCGTATCCTCGACTGGGCCCACTACGTCCAGCCCCGTTGGTAGTCCCAGGCTTTCGAGCTCATCAGGCAGGTAGGTTCTTGCGTTCCGAGCGTGCCGACGCCGGCCACTGCACGCTGCCTGCGGCCAATCCCCCGGCGCAGTCGGACCTGAGTGCGATGGAGCGCCACTGGTGGCTGGCGTGGTGGTGGCTGGCGCGGCGCTGCGGTCAGGTCGATGCCGCCGACGCCGGGGCTGCGATCAGCAGGCTGGTGACATCGGAGCCGTTGCCAGCGTGGCTGACGCGGCGGCTGCATCGCAACGCAGGCGACCTGCACTGATCGTGATGGCCGGATCAGCCTGGCCGGAACTTCTCGCCGGCCATGCGGATGCCCCAGATCAGCACCACCAGCGCGCGATTGTTGAGCAGCGGTTCGCCGGCAGGGCGTTGACCCGGATTCCCGTCTCGCCGACCTCGGTGGCCAGTGCCTGGACCAGCCCGATCAAGCCCGACTTGCTGGCCGCGTAGGCGCTCATCCCGGAGAAGCCTGCGGTATGACCGACGAAGGTGCCGGTGAAGATCAGACTGCCGCCGCCGCGTCGTCGCAGCGGCGTAATCTGCTGCTGGGCCAGCAAGAAGGCGCTTCTCAGGTTCACCTGCAGGGTGCGGGCCCAGTCGTTCGGTTCGATAGCCTCAATGGGACCGACCGGACCGAGCGTCGCAGCATTGTTGAAGGCAATGTCCAGACCGCCGAAGTGCGTTTCCGCGGCATCCACCAGCTGCCGCGCCAGATCCGGGTCCGCGATGTCACCGCTGACGGCCATTGCCCGACCACCGGCCCGCTCGATCTCGTCCACCAGCTGCGCCAGTGACGACTGGCGTCGGGCCGTCACGACGACGGCCGCGCCCTCGCTGGCAAACAGACTCGCGGCGGCGCGACCGATGCCCGAGCTGGCACCGGTGACGATCGCGACCTGGTTCTGCAATTGATTCATGTGGTTGAGCCTCATTGAGTCAGGCCCTGACCATCCCACGGGCGCAAGCGCGCGGCGCGCGGGTTTCGGACGCGGCATTCCGGGTTTTGGCCCGGGCTCCCATGGCCGCAGAAAAGGCTGGATTCAGCTGGCCGCCAGGCCGTCCAGATCGACCGAAGTCTCGAACTTCTTGCATGACCACACGACCACCGTGTCGTAGCGGCGGATGGCCGGGTTGGCCATCAGCTGCTCGATCGACCAGCGTTCGTAGTCGCCCAGGTTGGGCAGTTGCACGACCAGCACATAGTCGCCATCGCCGGCCGTGTGATAGCACTGTTTGACCGGTGCCAGCGCGCGCATCTGCCGTTCGAAATCGGCGTAGATCGACGGGCTTTCCTCGCCGAAGCGCACCGTCACCAACAGCGTCACCCCGGCCAGATCCGGCGGCAGCAGCGCGACTTCGGCGCGAATCCAGCCCTGCTGCTTCAGCTGCTGAACGCGCCGCCGCACCGCTGATCCCGACAGACCGACCTGCTCGCCGATCTGGGCATGGCTGCGTTGGTTGTCCTGTTGCAGCAGGCGCAGGATCGCCAGGTCGAAGCGATCCAGTTGGCGCAGATCCAGTCCCATGCTCGGCTCCGTGGCGAAATTGTTCATCCGCAGCGCACATTTTGCCCGAAAATGCCCGGCCAACCGGCGATTTTCGCCAAAATCGACCGGGTCGATTCACTATCGTCAGTGCTTCGTGTCTGACCGGTCGGAGACCATGCCTCGATTCCTGCGCTTCGCACTGCTGCTGCCATGGGTCCTCCCCGCCGTGTTGGCGGCCGCGACGGCCGTGCCGATGCCGACCTCGGGCGAGTGGCCGGCGCTGCTGATGGGCGACTGGCAATCGAGGGGCTACGGGCATCGTTTGCGGATCAGTGCAGACGGCGCCCGGCTCTACCACTTTACGTCCATCGCCGGTGCCGATCGCTGCTGGCCGGCCGAGGAGGATGACAGTCTGCTGGCGGCGGTGGATCGCTACCAACTCGGTGGCGAGTGTCGCGAACTGTCCCTGTTCGGCCTCGGCGAGCCGCATCCCTATCGCTACGATCGGCTGTCCGAGTGGCCGGCGGCCTGCGAGCAGCCCGCGGCCAGCGACATCCGCTCCCGCTTCCAGCACTTTGCCGATCTGATGCAGGCGCACTACGCCTTTTTCGAGCTGTACCAGGTGGACTGGTCCGCGCGGCGGGCCGCAGGTCTGGCCAGCCTCGACGACAAGTCCGATGAGGCCGCGCTGTTTGCGGCCATGCAGCAGGCGTTGCAGGGTCTGCGCGACGGCCACCTCAGTCTGAGTGCGGAGGTGGCCGGTGAGCCTCGTCAGGTGGAGGGCAATCGCGGCCGGACGCTGGAGCGGATCAGCGTGGCGGCACGCGCGGCGGGAGAACCGGCCGGGCCGGCCCGGCGACGTTGGCAGGCCGATCTCTGGCAAGCCATCGCCAAGGAGGCGCTCGGCGGCGAGGGTCGGATGGCCGGCAATGACTTCCTGCAGGCCGGTTGGCTGTCACCGCAGATCGGCTATCTGGCCGCCTACACCGTGGGTGGATACGCCGAGCGGGATTTCTCCGACCCGCGCGGCGATGAGCGCGTGTTGCACGAATTTCTGGACCAGGCTCTGTCCGACTTCGAGCGCGGCCAGGCCCGGGCGGTGGTGATCGACCTGAGCCTGAATCATGGCGGCTACGACTTCATCGCCCGTGCCTTCGCAGCGCATTTCGCCGATCAGCGTCGTCCGGTCTATCGCAAGTCGCCGGCCGACGCGCTGCCGCCATACCAGACCGAGCTGTGGCTGGAGCCGGCGGCTGGCCAGCGCTACGCCGGCCCGGTCTATCTGCTGACCAGCGACATCACGGTCAGTGGCGGTGAGATTCTGACGCTCGCCCTGCGCGCCTTGCCGCAAGTGATCCATGTCGGCGCAGCGACGCGCGGAGCCTTGTCGGACATTCTGGAAAAGCCGCTGGGCGAGGGCTGGGTGCTGACCCTGTCCAACGAGGTCTACCGCGATACCCAGGGGCAGCTGTGGGAAGGCCGTGGCATCGAGCCGCAGCGTCCGCTGCCGGTGTTCGAGGCGGGGCAGGCACCCTTGGCCGCATTGACGGCGCTGCGGCAGATGATCGAGCGCGATCTCGCCCTTACAGCGACAGCCGCTCGCGCAACTCCCGCGCCTGCCGCCGCGACACCTCCAGCGTCTGGCCATCGCGCAGGCGCAGGCGATAGCCGTCGTTGACCCAGGGGTCGATCTGCGTGATGGCGCGCAGGTTGACCAGCGCGTTGCGGTTGGCGCGGAAGAACAGGTTCGGCTCCAGTCGCGCCTCCAGCGCCGACAGGCTGCGGTTGAGCAGGGCCTTCTCGCTGCCGAAGTGCACGCGCACGTAGTTGCCGTCCACCACCATGTGCGAGATGTCGCGCAAGGCCACGAACCAGCAACGCTCGCCATCGCGCAGGAACACCGTGTCCTGCGCGCCGAGCAGGCCGCCAGCCGGCACTGCCGGTGCGCTGCGCTCGCTGTTCAGACGCTCGCTGGCGCGTGCCAGCGCCTGGCGCAGGCGCTCGGGCTCGATCGGCTTGAGCAGATAGTCCAGCGCGTTGCGCTGAAAAGCCTCGACGGCGTACTGGTCGTAGGCGGTGGTGAAGATCACCTGCGGCAGATGCTCGACGCCGGCCAGCACATCGAAGCCGGTGCCGCCCGGCAGCTGGATGTCCAGCAGCAACAGCGCCGGCTGCAGGCGATCGATGGCCTCGATGGCCCCGGCCACATCCTCGGCTTCGGCGACGATCTCGATCTGCGGATGATCGGTCAGCAGCGTGCGCAGCTCGGCTCGGGCCAGGCGGGTGTCGTCAACGATCAGGGTGCGCATGGGGGGATCTCGATGCGGGCGAGCACGTGCCCGTCCTGTGCGTCCAGAGAGAAGGCAGCCAACTCCCCAAGCGCCTGCAAGCGGCTGCTCAGATAGGCCAGACCGACACCGTGCCCGTTGCCGCTGCGGTCCAGTCGACCGGGATTGCGCACTGCCAGCCACAGGCGTCCATCGATCAGGCCGCCTTGGATCTGCAGCGTGCCGCCCTGGGGCTGCAGCGCGATGCCGTGCTTGATCGCATTCTCGACCAGCAGTTGCAGGCTCATCGGTGGCAAGAGGGCCGTCAGCGCTTCGGCCTCGATCTGCTCCTCGACGCGCAGGCGCTGCTCGAAATGCACCGCCTCGATGGCCAGATAGTCCTGCACCACCGCCAGTTCCTCGGCCAGTGTGACCATCTCGGCGGTACTGTGGCCCAGCGCATGGCGCAGGGTATTGGAGAGCTGAGTCACCATCTGCCGTGCCCGCTCGGTGTCCTCGTTGATCAGCGCTCGCAGATTGTTCAGCGCATTGAAGACGAAATGCGGGTTGAGCCGGGCCCGCAGCGCGGCGAACTCCAGCTGGCTGCGCTCGGCCTCGGCGCGCAGTCGCAGCAGCTCGGATTGCCGCGATCGACGGATCGCCTGCAGGCTGATCCAGGCGGCGGCCCACAGCCACATTGGCATCATCGTGTTGAACCAGTAGGCCAGCAGCGCCCAAGGCGAAAAATCGCTGCCGGTCAGTTGCAGCCAGCCCAGGGTCAATCCCACGACCAGGGGCACAATGACCAACACCTGCACCAGGGCTGCCAGCAGGGCGATGGCCAGGGCCATCCGCCAAAGCAATCCGGCCAGCGGTCGCGCCAGCCAGTCGTGCTGCAGTGCCAGTTTCCGCAATGCCTCGCTGCTGGCCCACAAGCCCAGGCCCAGCATGACGGCAATGAAGTAGCCGCCAGAGTGGTGGCCCGCGAAGGCGACCATCATGGCTGCCGATAGCGCCGCATAGCCGCCCCACAACAGGCACTGCCAGAGCCAACGCAGACTGCGGGGGCGGCGATCGGACATGGATTACCGGGTTTCCAGCGCCAGGAATTGGCGGATCTGCGTTTGCACCAGATTCGGATCGTCCCACATCAGGAAGTGATAGCCAGCGTCCGAGAGCACCAGCGTCAGCTCTGGATGGGCCGCGTATTGAGTGCGATGGGTCTGCTCGACCGACTCGCGGGTGGCACCGAAGGCCGAGTACCCGGCCCAGGCGCCGAGCACCAGCGTCGGGGTCTGGATGCTGGCCAGCGCCTCGCGCAGGTCAGTGGTCATCATGTCGTGCATCGCGGCGGCGGTGGTGGCTGGATCACTGCTGTCGGACCACTGCACCAGTGTGGCCATGCGCTCAGGCTGGTTGGACATGTTGCCCAACGCCATGTGGGCCTGCTGGCGATAGACGTCCAGGTTGGCTTCGGCAGAGGCCAGCATGCCGGCGCGCATGCCGTCGGCCATCGGTCGCATCCCTTCGGCCGTGGCGGCCGGATTCTGGATCGCCGGGAAGAAGGGCAGGGAGTCGACGATGACCAGCCGCTCGAAGCGCCCCGGTTCGGCCAGCACCAGTTGCAGCCCGAGCAAGCCACCGAGGCTGTGTCCGACGATCGACGGTGATTTCAGCTGCGCGCTGTAGCGCAACAGCCGGTCGCGCATGGCCGGCAGCCAGGGATCGGCGCTCACCGGGGCCAGACCGGCGAAGCCGGGCAGTTGCACGATGTGGCATTGCACCTGCGGCTGCAGCGCGGCGCAGGTCTCGGTCCAGACGCTGCCGGCCGAGTTCAGGCCGGGGATCATCAGCACCGGCCGGCCCTGGCCGATCACTTCGACCTGCAGGCCTTCGAATTCGGCCGCGTGGGCGTGTTGGCTGACGTAGCGGATCACCAACAGGCTGATCGCAAAGCCGAAGGCGATGCGCAGCAGGATGGCGATGGTCTTGCTCAGACGGTTGGCCATGGCAGTACTCCGGATGGTTGGTGTCGCCATCCTCGGTACGGCAGGGCGGTCGGGGGTGGATTGTTTGACGAGCGGCCGCAGGTGGGGCTAGGCGGCGTCCGGGCAGGTCCAATGGTGGCGGGCCAAGGAACGATTCGTGGTAACAGCAGGTGTAGAGCCAAGCGCTCGGGTCCGCAGGCCGGACCCGAGCGCATCAAGCCGTGTCAGCTCAGCCGATCAAGGGCAGACGCCGCCCGGGCAGAACTTGCGATTGTCCTGGATGCGTCGGGTCGTCTCCCGGCCATTCCGGGCGCGCTCATCACGGCGTTCCCAGGTCTCGCATTCGTAGCTGGCGATGCGAGTACCAATTGGCACCGTGTGTCGGCAGATCTCCTGCTCGTAGGGCTGACGACGAATGACCGCGAGCATCAACTGTTGCGCGTTGTAGACGGCAATGCGCTCGGCGTCCGGGAGTTCCGCGATCTGCGTGTGGTTTTGCAGCAACGTGTGGATATGCCGATGCGCGGACTCCAGGGCCGACAACTCGGCGATGGTCATCGCGCCCAGTTCGCCCGCCTTGACGCGTGACATGGTCAGGTCGAGTTCGTCCAGGAAAGACGCAACATCGGCGCTGTCCCGCACGAAGCGGTCCACGGCTCTGTTGTCGCTGGCGGTCGGTGACTGGTCGGCGACGGCCAGCACCTGGCCGCTGAGCAGGGCCGCGAACATGGCGGCGCAGAGGATTCGGGTGGTCATGGTGTACTCCTGTCAAAGGGCGCTTTGGCCCGGCTCATGAAGCGGGTTGATTGCGCGCAGCGTGGGTTGTATCTCGGGTTGTCCCGGCATCCGATGGCTCGCGGAGGTCCCAGACACAGCGCGCGTGCTGCGTTGACGGCGTCCATCCCTGGATAAATCGGCCCCGAGGGCCGAATCTGAAGCGTCGCCAGGTGCCACCTCTACCGAGTCAGCCGCTGATAGCGCTGGGTGACGTAACGACCGTATCGGCCACGCTCCTCGCGACCTTCCCAGGTCATGCACTCGTAGGTGGAGATGCGGCTTCCCAGCGGAGTGATCGCCTTGCAGATCGCCTGCTCGTGGGGCTGCCGGCGAATGAGCGCAACCATCAGTTGCTGCGCGTTGTAGACCGCGATTCGCTCGTCCGGCTCGAGGTCGGTCGACTTCTCGTGACCCTCCAGCAGGCTGAAGATGCGCAGCTTTGCCTCCTCCAGAGCCGCCAGTTCAACGTCGGTCATGGAACCCAGATTGCCGGCTCTGGCCATGTCCATGGTGAGGTTGAGCTCCTGCATGAAGGCGGCTGCGTCGGCTTGCCGCTGGAGGTAGCTGTCGGCAGCGACCTGGCGGCTGTCGGTACTTTCCGGGTCGGCCGCGAGCGCCAGCGCGGCGCTCGAGCACAGCAGGCCGGCGATCAGGGAAAGGGCGAGAACGGTGGACTTCATGGTGATTCCTCATCAGATGCTTCGGGTAGACGCCGGGGGATGACCGCGCCGGTGCGGCCCCAAGGTCAGTGGGGTCGGCGCCTTACGCAAGTCTTTGACGATCTTCGGAGCCTCGGTTCGCCAGATCTGACCAGTGCATTCAGCCGGTCAAAACGAGCGGGCTGCTGACATCGCGCTGGCGCGCAGGATCTGCGCCAGGGCCTCGGTGTCTGTCGGGAAGTCGCGTTCTGGCTATGCTTGGCCGCCCTCGCGAGCGGACCAGGCCCTTGGACGTCGCCATTTCCATCGAACAACTCGGCAAGACCTACGCCAATGGCCACGTGGCGCTGGCTGAGGTGAACCTGCAGATCCGACGCGGCGAGATCTTCGCGCTGCTCGGTCCCAATGGCGCCGGCAAGACCACGCTGATCGGCATCGTTTGCGGGCTGCTGCGGCTGAGCAGTGGCCGGGTCATCGCCAACGGTTTCGACATCCAGCGCGACTATCGCGCGGCGCGGGCCTCGATCGGGCTGGTGCCGCAGGAACTGGCCACCGAGACCTTCGAGACCATCTGGGCGGCGCTGCGCTTCTCCCGCGGGCTGTTTGGCAAGCCTCACGACCCGGCTTTCCTGGAGCAACTGCTGCGCGATCTGTCGCTATGGGACAAGCGCAACGACAAGATCATGACGCTGTCCGGCGGCATGAAGCGGCGAGTGCTGATCGCCAAGGCGCTGGCCCACGAGCCGCAGATCCTGTTTCTGGACGAGCCCACCGCCGGTGTCGATGTGGAGCTGCGCCGCGATATGTGGCGGCTGGTCGGACGGCTGCGTGAACGCGGCGTCACCATCATCCTGACCACGCACTACATCGAGGAGGCCGAGCAGATGGCCGATCGCATCGGCGTGATCAATCACGGTCGCTTGCTGCAGGTGCAGGACAAGGTGACGCTGATGCAGCAGCTGGGACGCAAGCAGCTGACGCTGACGCTGGCCGATCCGCTGGCGACCGTGCCGGATGAGCTGGCCGACTTGCCGCTGGAACTGGCGGCCGATGGCTTGTCGCTGGTCTACACCTTCGACTCGCAGGAGGAGCGCACCGGCATCGCCACGCTGCTGCGCCGTCTGCAGGAGGCGGGCATTGCCTTCCGCGATCTGCGCACCGCCGAATCCTCGCTGGAAGAAATCTTCGTCGGCTTGCTGCAGGACAAGGCGGTGGCGGCATGAACCTGCACGCGATCCGCGCGATCTATCGCTTCGAGATGGCGCGCACCTTCCGCACCATCGGCGAAAGCCTGTTCTCGCCGGTGCTGACCACCTCGTTGTATTTCATCGTCTTCGGCGCGGCCATCGGCTCGCGCATGGGCGAGGTGGACGGCGTCGGCTACGCGGCCTTCATCATCCCCGGCCTGGTGATGCTGTCGCTGCTCAACGAGAGCATTTCCAACGCCAGCTTCGGCATCTACATGCCGAAGTGGTCGGGCACGATCTACGAGTTGCTGTCGGCGCCAGTGTCGGTGTTCGATGTGGTGCTGGGCTATGTCGGTGCGGCGACGACCAAATCGCTGATGATCGGCGCGCTGATCCTGATCACCGCCCGCTTCTTCGTGCCCTATCAGATCGAGCATCCGCTGTGGATGCTGTTCTTCCTGTTCATGACCGCGGCCAGCTTCTCGCTGTTTGGTTTTCTGATCGGTCTGTGGGCCAACGACTGGCAGAAGCTGCAGGTGATCCCGCTGATGATCATGACCCCGCTGACTTTCCTCGGCGGTGCCTTCTATTCGATCCAGATGTTGCCGCCGGTGTGGCAGACCATCTCGCTGTTCAACCCCATCGTCTATCTGATCTCCGGCATGCGCTGGTCCTTCTACGGCCAGGCCGACGTCCAGCCAATGGTCTCGGCGGCGATGATCGGGCTGTTCTTCGTCGGCTGCCTGGGCGCCGTGGCGTGGATCTTCCGGACTGGGTGGCGGTTGCGGAATTGAGGACGAGGGCTCAGGGACCAGGGCTGAGGGTTGCGTCGGTTGATGGCTGGGGGATCGCCTGGCGGCCTCGTTTGGCTTGGGGCTCATTTCGCTCATTCGTCTGATGGCCAGCACTGCTGCCCCCTCAGCTCTGAGCCCTCAGCCCTGTAAGCCGATGAATACGTTTGCACCCAGCGCGCCCGCACAGGGCCTGCCGCTAAGCTCGTCTGCCGCGCCGAGGGTGCGGGAGCAGGGTTTCGAGGGGGCGATGGCAGCGAGCGAGCAATGGTGGCGCGGGGCGGTGATCTATCAGATCTATCCGCGCAGCTTCCGCGACAGCAACGGTGATGGCGTCGGTGATCTGCCCGGCATCATCGAGCGGCTCGACCATGTGGCCGACCTGGGCGCCGATGCGATCTGGGTGTCGCCCTTCTTCACCTCGCCAATGGCCGATTTTGGCTACGACATCGCCGATTACCGCGATGTGGATCCGCTGTTCGGCACGCTGGACGATTTCGACCGGCTGCTGGCGCGAGCGCATCGACTGGGCCTGAAGGTGATGATCGACCAGGTGCTCAGTCACACCTCGATCGAGCACCCGTGGTTTCGCGAAAGCCGCAATGACCGCAGCAATCCGAAGGCCGACTGGTATGTCTGGGCCGACGCACAGCCCGACGGCAGCCCGCCGAACAACTGGATGAGCATCTTCGGCGGCGTCGGCTGGAAATGGGAGCCGCGTCGTTGCCAGTACTTCCTGCACAACTTCCTGGCTTCGCAGCCGGACCTGAATTTCCATCTTCCGGAGGTGCAGGCCGCGGCGCTGGACAATCTGCGCTTCTGGCTGGATCGGGGCGTGGATGGCCTGCGGCTGGATGCGATCAACTTCTGCTTTCATGATCGGCAGCTGCGCGACAACCCGCCCAAGCCGCCCGAGGCACGAGTGGGGCGCGGCTTTGCACCGGACAATCCCTACGCCTTCCAGTATCACCACTACAACAACACCCAGCCGGAGAATCTGGCCTTCCTGGCGCAGCTGCGCGCGCTGCTGGACCGCTATCCGGATGCATGTGCGCTGGGCGAGATCTCGGCCGAGGATTCGCTGGCCACGGCGGCGGAATACACCCGACCTGGTCGGCTGCACATGGCCTACAGCTTCGAGTTGCTGACCGAGGACAGCTCGCCGGCCTATCTGCGCGGCACCATCGAGCGCAGCGAAAGCCAGTTGGGCGGCGGCTGGCCGTGCTGGTCAGTGTCCAACCACGATGTGACGCGCGTAGCCAGCCGCTGGGGCGGCCAGACCAACGCGGCGGCGCAGTATCTGGCGCTGGTTTGCAGCCTGCGCGGTTCGGTCTGTCTGTATCAGGGCGAAGAACTCGGTCTGCCGGAAGCCGACATTCCCTACGAGGCGCTGCAGGATCCCTACGGCAAGACCTTCTGGCCCAACTTCAAGGGCCGTGATGGTTGCCGCACGCCGATGCCGTGGACCGACACGGTCGACGCCGGCTTCAGCGCCGCCGAGCCCTGGCTGCCGATTCCGGCGGAGCACCTTGCGCTGGCGGTGGCGCGACAGCAGCGGCAGGCCGATTCCACCCTCAATCGGGCGCGGCAGTTCCTGAGCTGGCGCCGCCAACAACCGGCGCTGGTCAGCGGTTCAATTCGCTTTCTGGATCTGCCTGCGCCGTTGCTGGGCTTCGTTCGAGAATCGGAAAGCCAGTCGCTGTGGCTGGTCTTCAATCTGTCCGATGAGCGACATCTCCTGCCGCTGCCAGGCACCGACCTGCAGCCAATGGACGGTCACGGCATGGTCAGCGGCATCACTCAGACCGGCCAGATCGAACTGCCGCCCCGGGCGGTCTGGATCGCCGAGCAGGTGGAGGCTGCGGTCGCCAATGCCCCGCTGATTCACGAGGCCATTCAGGCGGGCTGAGTGCCGACAGCTCCGGTGGCATGCCCCGATGTCGCGGGTGGGTGCGGCTGGCGTGTCGCGAGCGGGGCTCGCACCCGCCTGTGGTGCCGTTCCCGATGCGTCGGATCCACGGCGCTTGCCTTTCGTCCCAGGGCCCGCATTCATTCCATGACAGGTGCAGCGGACGCCGCCGGGCCTGTCGCCGCGCCCGGGAAACGGGTGCGTCCCCACCATCGAGGACGGAGGCAGCGATGAAGGATTTCCCCGCGCATTACGCCGAACTGGGTCAGTGGATGGAACAGCTTGGGGTCGCCATCCCCAAGGTGATGCAGGGCTTTGGTGACCTGCACGAAGCCGCCGTCGGGCCGGGTGCCCTGGACCCGTTGACCAAGGAACTGATCGCCCTGGGCATTGCCATCACGGTGCGCTGCGATGGCTGCATCTCTTACCACGTGCACGACGCCCTGCAGGCCGGCGCCAGCAAGGCGCAGATTGCTGAAACGGTTGGCGTGGCGATTCTGATGGGTGGCGGTCCGTCGGTGGTCTACGGCATCGAGGCGATGCAGGCCCTCAGTCAGTATCTGGAGCAGGGGCTCTGACCGATCAACGGCGTGCCGACTGGCGGGCGCTGCTGCGCGGCGAAGTATCCAACGCCGCGCGGCTGCTAAACACGCCTGCCGGCGGCCATGGATCCAGGTCGAGCCTGGCACTACAGCGGCCTCGAGCCTGAGCTTCGAGCAAGTCGGTAGACGGATGGCAACGGCGTGCCGAACGAGGAATGCCAAATCCGTTCGCGCAGGTACCGAGAATCGGTGGATGAGGCCCTTTTGTCCGAATTCGTGACATCCATCACATTTTATGGGTGCGAGAATCTTCGTGGTTGCGGCAGGACCCTAGTGAAGAGTCCCCCGCGAACCGACTCTCCGGCTCGACATTCGTCACTCGCCCTTGTTGACGCGCGGCCATGCACAGAACCCACTCCGCCGGTTTTCACCACGACCCTGCCGATCCGCTGGCCTGCCCGACCTGCCACCGGCGCATGTTGTCGATTCCCCGCAAGCTCACCCTAGGCCCCCTGCGCGTGCTGTCCTGTCCGCACTGCGGCGCCCGCGTCCACCTGGAGGCCGTTTACGCCACCGTGCTGCTGGTGCTGATGGCCTTCGCGCTGCCGCTGGGCGTGGTGCTGGGCCATCAACTCGGCGACCTCATGCAGTTGGCCGTCGGCGGTGCGGTCTGCGCGCTGCTCGGCGGCCTGGGCGCGGTATTGCCCCTGCTGCTGGTGTACGTCCGCTGGGTGCCGCTGGAGACGTAGTTTCGCCTACGTGGTTGCCCCCGGCTCTGCGCTGGCGCGCATGGCGACGCTGTAAGTCATTTCGTCTGAGTGTTTGGACCAGGATTGCGAACTGGCTTCTGTCGGGACCGCAAGGGCTGATCGAGTTTCCGGCGACGCTAGGGGCAGAATGGGGCGGAGTCGACTCCCCCGAGGGCAACCGATGGCGATCTTTTCCCGGGTCCGGTGCTGGTGCCTGGCGCTCCTGCTGCCGTCGTCCGCGCTGGCCATTGGTGGCTATATGACCCTGGACATGGTCGATCCGGCCGTCTACGCCTCAGCAGATGGTCGTTCGCAATGGCGCATTGATCCGTTACTGCGCAGCGGCAGCGGCGAGGCGCGCTACGAGCTCAGCCTGGATGGCGAGTTGCAGCGCAGCCTGACGTTGCCGTACACGCTGCTCCAGGCCAAGGTAACGCGCGAGGGTTTGCTGATTGGCCACGCCCTGCACGGTGAGACCCATCCTGGCTACGGCTATCGCGATTGCCTGGTGGCGCGGGTGCAGGTCGATGGACGGGCCGAGGTGCTATGGCGCGAGGCACGCCAAAGCGGCAATGGGCTACATACCAACGACGTGCCCTATCCGATTCGCAGCGCGCTGGACGAGGCGCAAGGGCGCTTCCTGCTCGAGATCGAAGTTATCGAGGACAATGATCGGCAGGTGCAGACCTGGGCCTTCGATCTGGCAGGAAGCGGCGAGAAGCACCGTCATCCTGATCCGCTGCCGGCCGCGCCCGAGCGGGCTGAATCGAGCTCGCCGCTCGGGGGTCGCCGACTGCGTTCGCTCGGCCAGTCCGAGCTGCAATTGGCACCGCACCAGGTCGCTCCGCTGGCGACCCACTACGATTTCCGCATCGATGAGGCCGGCCGATTCGGCCTGCTGCGGTGGACCTCCGAGCGCAGCTGCGCGTTCGTGCTGGCCGATGCCGGCGGCGCGGTGCTGCATCGCTGGCCACTGCTCGAGCGTGCCAGCGGCTGTCCCTCGACGCTCAAGCTGCACTGGATCGAGGGTGATCGCTGGTTGTTGACCAACGACGAGGACAACCAATCGCAGGGCTGGTGGCTGGATGCCGAATCGGGCGAGGTCGCCGTGGTCGAGGGTTTTTCGCCGCCGCCAATTCACCACCTAGAGCCGGATGGCGAAGGCGGCTTCGTCGCAGTCCTCAGTATCCATGAGGGGTGGACAGTGACGACCATGCTGGCCAAGTTCGACGCGGACGGACGCCAACGCTGGTCACACAAGATCGATTTCGGCGGTAACGGACTGGCCCAGACCGGTGGTGAGGCGCCAATCGCGGTGCTGAACCTCTCGGACATCGACCGTTACGCACGGGACGGCAGCGTTGTCGATCGCATCGAGTTGAGCCAGGTCATGGGCCGCCAGCTGAACTATGCGGCCGGGCTGCGCGCCGGGCGCGATGCCAGCCTGTGGCTGGAAGATTTCGGTGGTCGCTACGACTTCGTTCAACTCGATGCGCAGGGTGTGGTGATCGCCCAGCTCAAGGCCGTGGACGAGGCCGGTAAGGCCTTTGAGAGTGTTGGTGGCCTGCAACAGGCGCCAGATGGCACTTTCTGGACCAGCAATGGCCGCGAGTTACTGCAACTGGATGCGCAGGGACGGGTGGTGCAAAGAGCCCCGGCCGCCAGTCATGACGGGTTGACCTTGATCGATGCCATGCAGATCTCCCCCGCGGGCGACATTCACGCGCTGGACCGATACGGTGGTGCCATTCACCGCTTTGATGCTCGAGGCCAATGGGTGGATGCCTGCCATCCGGATCCGGGCGATTACACCAAGAACCCGTCATTGGCCAGTCTGGCGTTGTCGCCGGCAGGGCAGATGCTGGTCGACCGGCGTGATGAGCCACCCGATGCGCTGCTCTACGGATCGGATTGCCGGCGCCTCGCCGTGCAGCGCCCGCACACCGACGAGTACCAGCAATCCTGGCATTTCGCCGACGGGCCGGAACGGTACTGGATCGTTGGCGACGAAGGCATCACGCTGGTCGATCGAGGCCAGCCGATGCGTCGGATCGAGCGAACGCCGGCTGGCAACTGGCTGCGCCTTCCCGGGCCGGTCACCACGGATGCCAGTGGCGATCTGATCACTCATGTGACACGAATGCCATTGCAGGATGGCGCGCAGCCACCCGTTCACCAAGCGAGCTTCATCGTCTGGTCATCGCAGGGCCAGGCGCTGGCCGAGATCCCGGCGCCCGACAAGGTTCAGCCCTACTCCGGGCTGTCCACCGACGGGACGCGGTTGGCCTATCTGTTGGACTCTGATGAGGTTGTGGTGCAGGACCGACGCAGTGGGCAAGCCTATCGAGTGCTGGATATCCCCTTCGTTCCGCGTGCCGCCTTCCTGGTGCAGCCGGCGGGGTCGCCGGAACTGTGGATCTGGGACGGGGAATGGCGGATCGAGCGCCGTGCGTTGGAGTGATTTCGCCTTGACGCCGTGTCGCGGGGCTCCGCGCAACGCTGGGCGATCGAGCGGAAAGCGGCGAAGGATCGCCGCACTCCAAGGTGGCTGCGCCACGGCGCTTGGCCTGAGCGCTAGCGGAACCAGTCGTCCACCACGATCCGCTCCACGCCCGGCTCGCCGCGCATGAAGGCCTGAATCCGTTCGGTCACGGCGGGGCTGGTCATGAACAGATTGTGGCCGGCGTTCTCGACGATCGTGACCTGGGCCTGGCTCAGGCCGGCGACGGCTTGGCGCTGGCTGTCGGGGTAGGTGCGGCCGTCCAGGGTGCCGCTGAGCACCAGTACGGGCACATCGCTGACCGGGCCGCGGCGGAAGGCGTCGCCCAGATCCAGGCCGGGCACCATCCGGTCGAGTTGCGGCATCGGGAAGTTGAGCCAGCCGCCGAGCAGTGCGCTGCTCGATTCGCGCTCGAAGCGGCGCAGCGCGGGGCGCGAGATGCCCGAGGCGAGGTCCATGGCGAAGGGCATGGGGTTGTAGCGGATCGGCTCGCCGGGCCGGTGGAACTGGCCCAGCAGCGCACCGACGGGTGCGACCAGACCGGCGTCGACCGCGGCGTAGAGGCCCAGCAGCTGGATCGCGTTGGCGGGGTCGGCAATCATCATCGAGGCGAACTGCTGCATGTCGCGGCGTTCGAGCAGATAGCGGTAGGGCGGACCGACCGGCGGGCTGACCGGGATCTCCAGCGGCTCGGCGTCCAGCCGGGCGTGCACGCGGCGGATCAGGCCGATCAGGTCCGGGAACTGCTCGGCGAGTTCGGGCTGGGCGTTGATGGCCGCCTGCAGGCGAGCGAAATAGGCGTCGGTCTGCGCCGGGCTTTTGACGGTCTGATCGAGGCCCTCGACGCTGGCCAGCACGACGCGATCGAGGCGGTCGTCGATGGCGGCCAGCGCCGCCAGGGCCAGGTGGCTGCCGTAGGAAATGCCCCACAGACTGATCCGTTCGGCCTGCAGATGGCGGCGCAGGGCATCCAGATCCTGCACGCTCTGCGCCGTGGTCCAGTCGAGCGGATCGATGCCGGCCGCCCGCCACTGGGCCAGGCATTCGCCGGCTGCCTGCCGATGCAACTCGATGTACTGGGCATCGCTGTAGGCGCTGGCATCGTCGATGTGCTGCTCGCTGCTGCAGCTGGGTTGGCGGCTGCTGGCGCCGGTGCCGCGCTGGTCGAAGGCGATGACGTCGCCGAATTCACGCATCGCCATGAACAGCGGAAAGCGTCGGCCGCGGGCGGTGTCGATGCCCGAGCCGCCGGGCCCGCCGGCCAGATAGACAATCGGCGAACCGGCCTTGGCGCCGGTGGCCGGAAAACGCACATAGCTGAGCGTCAGGGTCGGGCCGTCGGCGTGTTGCCAGTTGCGTGGCACCTCGAACTGGCCCTGCCAGGCGCTGACCGCTGCGCCTTGTTGCGGCGCAAAATCTATGGCTTGCTCGTCGGCGGAGGCGGTGTGGACAACGCCGAACAACAGCGCGGAGAGCAACAGCGGATTGGGCATGGGGTGTCTCGAGGAACCGGAAGGTGCTTCGAGGCTGCAGAAAAACATGCGCTTTGTCAGTCACTTGTCTGCCAACGGCGCGGTCGGTCCGGTCAACGGAGCGGGCGCTACCGCTCGCCGACCCTATCATCGACGCATGACGCGACCGATCCTGCTGTTGATGCTGTGGCTGTTGCCGATCGTGGCCTGGGCGCAGACCGGCCTGGGCATGCCGGTCGACGTCTGCCCGGTGCGTGCTGACGAGTCCGTGCCACCGGCGCAGTTCGATCGGCCCGATTGCGAGCGCCTGCCGCTGTACCGCGTCGACCCGCAGGGCCGGCATCTGTGGCTGCGAATGCAACTGCAGCCGGACGCGCCCGAATCGACCGACTATCTGGGTCTGCTGATCGCGGCCAAGGCTTCCAGCGAGCTCTACATCGGTGGCGAACTGATCGGGCGAAATGGCTTGCCGGGGGCCGATGCCCGCAGCGAGATCGCCGGGCGGATGGATGTGGTGTTGCCGCTGGACCGGGCCCGACTGCGGGCAGCCGACCACGCGATCGTGCTGCGGATGTCTTCGCAGCAGGGCTGGCTGCAGCTGGTTGGCCCGATCCACGCCATCGAACTGGTCGGCTCGCCTGATGTGCAAAACCAGACGCTGCGCTACTACCTGCCATCGCTGCTGCCGCTGGGGGTGTTCCTGCTGGCCGCCTTCTATTTCGGATCACTGACGCTGCGCAGCGAACGCAAGCTGGCGCCGGCCCTGCTGACCGCGCTGGCGCTGTTGGCCGCGATGCAGCTGCTGCTGGAAGTCAGCCGCGGCGTGCTGGCCTACGCCTACCCGATGCACGACCTGCGACTGCTGGGCATCCTCGGCTGCGCCGGCGCCTTCGGGCTTGGCCTGGTGGCGCTGCTGACGCATCTGTATGCGCCCCGCCGGCTGGCGCCCGCGCTGGTCCTGGCTGCCCTGGCGATGACGACGGTACTGGCGCTGACCGGCGCGATGGACAGCCGCACCGCGTTGATGCTGCTGATCGGCAGCCTGATCGCACTGGCCGCGGCGCTGCTGGGTGTGCGTCGCGGCGCACGGGGTGCACGTGCCTACGCCGCGGGGCTGGCGTTGTTCGCGCTGGCCGACGTGGTCGACCCCAGCGGCTTCATCGACTATGGCTTCTATTGGCTGGTGGCGCTGCTGATGGTGGGCCTGATGGTGTTGCAGGCGGCCGCCTACAGCCGCGAGCGCCGCCTGCAACTGGAACAGCGCGTGCGCGCCGACCGGCTGCAGCGCGCGCTGGAGCAGGTCCAGGCCGAACGGCAGCCGCAGGTGCTGACCGTGCCGGGTACCGGGCAACTGCGGCAGATCGCGGTCGATCGCATCGTTCGCATCCAGGGCGCCGGCGACTATGTCGAGCTGCATCTGGATGACGGCAGCCAGGTCCTGCACACCGCCACGCTCAATGAGCTCGATGCCGAGCTGCCACCGAACTTCTTGCGCGTGCACCGTTCGCATCTGGTCAACACCCGTCACATCGATCGGCTGGAGCGCAGCGAGGGCGGTACCGGCACGCTGCATTTGCGGCAAGGTCAGACGGTGCCGGTCAGCCGACGGGTGATGCCGGGCGTGCGCCGGGCGCTGCGCTGATTCCGGGCGCCCCTGGCCGGACATCCGTGAGCGCGCTCTTCCCGGGAGCGCCGACGTCCTCGTCGGCATGAGGCTCACAGCGCCGGCGGGGACGCCGGCGGTCCCAGGGGGCGGCCATCTGCGAGCGTGCCCTTCCTGGGAACGCCGACGTCCTCGTCGGCAGGAGGGCCACAGCGCCGGCAGGGACGCCGGCGATCCAGGGGGCGGTCATTCGCGAGCGTGCTCTTCCTGGGAACGCCGACGTCCCCGTCGGCACGGGCCTCGTTTTGCCAGCACGGCCACTGGCGGCGGTAGTCTTCGCCCCTCATCCATCCACTCACTGCCGCAGGTCCGCCCATGAGCCATCGCATCTATGCCATGCCCTTCGCCAAGATCTATCCGGCCTACATTGCCAAGGCCGAGCGCAAGGACCGCAGCCAGGCCGAGGTGGACCAGATCATCTGCTGGCTGACCGGTCACGATGCCGACTCGCTGCAGCGGCAACTGGATGAGGCCGTCACGGTCGAACAGTTCTTCAACCAGGCGCCGGCGCTCAATCCCAACGTGGGGCTGATCAAGGGGGTGGTCTGCGGCATCCGGGTCGAGGATGTGCAGGACCCGCTGATGCAGCAGATCCGCTATCTGGACAAACTGATCGACGAGCTGGCCAAAGGCAAGGCGATGGAGAAGATCCTGCGCGCTTGAGCAAGCGAATGCGCTTGCACCGGCCTTCGGCGACGTTCGAAGATGCGGGCATGAGCGATTCCATCCAGCTGCGCGAGGCGATACCCGAGGACGCACCGGCGATGGCCGCCCTGGCGCAATCGCTGTTGAGCCAGCTGTTGGCTGATCCGGCCGATCCGGCAACGGCGGATTTCCGTGCCAGCCTGAATGAAGCGGCCGTGGCAGATCGGCTGGCCGATCCGGACTACCGCCATTGGCTGGCCCTGGCCGATGGGCAACTGGTCGGGCAGCTGTCGCTGCGCGGCTTCAGTCATCTCTATCATTTGTTCATCGCCGCCGATTGGCAGCGGCGGGGCGTGGGGCGGCAGTTGTGGCTGCGGGCGCTGGACAGCACGCTGGTGCAGGCCGTGCCCGCGGTGTTTACCGTCAACGCGGCGCCTGCCGCGGTGCCGGCCTACGAACGCTGGGGCTTTCGCGCGGTGGAAGCGCCACAGCGGCAGAACGGCATTGACTACGTGCCGATGGAGCTGCGCGGCCCGGCGCCGGCGGTTGCCCTGAACTGACCCAAGGAAGACTCGACCATGCCCAGCGAGCGATCCCGCTTTCACCTGGCCTTCCCGGTGCATGATCTGCAGCAGGCGCGGGCTTTCTACGGAGGCGTGCTCGGTTGCCCCGAAGGGCGATCCTCCGAGGATTGGGTGGACTTCGACCTGCACGGTCATCAGATCGTGGCGCACCTCAGCGCGCAGCCGGTCAGTACCGCGCAGAACGATGTCGATGCCCACACGGTGCCGGTGTTCCACTTCGGTCTGATCGTCGATTGGGAAGACTTCGACCCGCTCGCCGAACGCCTGCAGGCCCACGGGGTGCCGTTTCTGATCGAGCCCTATCTGCGCTTTGCAGGACTGGCTGGCGAGCAGAAAACCCTGTTCGTTCGTGATCCCAGCGGCAATGCGCTGGAGTTCAAGGCCTTTCGCGATCCGTCGATGATCTTCGCGGTCACGCCGCTGTCGCCGCCCTGCTGATCCCGGGACCGTCCGCTGCGCCCCGAAAGCGTCCGCTTCGCTGCGTACCTGTCCGCGGACGGACACCATGGGCGGCCAGTGATGAAAAATAAATTATTGATTTATCAGTAAATATGTAGTTGGCACGCACGATGCTAGATCCAGCCTGAGACACACTCAGGAGATGGAAGATGAACCCGCTGGCAAGCCGCATCTGGCAACACGGTCGCGACAGGCAGACGCCCGCAGCCGGTCGAGTGCTGCGAGTGGGGAGCTTCGTTGCAGTGGCCTGGCTGGCACTGGTCGGCTGGTCCAGCCAGGCACAGCATGGGCCCGAGGCGGAGCAGGTGTTGGTCGCCGCGCCGGATGCACTCGAGTGGTCGTTGCAGCCGGCACATCTACGTGCCGGTGACTGGTCGGAATGTCCGTCCAGCGAAGCGGTCGTGACCACGGACAGCACCCGCAGCAACGAGATCTGAGCCAAGGTCCGCCCCGCCATCCGAGCTGCTAAGCGTGGCCCCGCTGCGGGCGTTGCGGGCGGATTAGGGGTGAAGGGCCCAGGGCTCAGGGCCCAGGGCTCAGGGCCCAGTCTTGGTTGGCGGTGCCCTCAGTCTGTTCGGCTGACCGTAGGCCTGCTTACCGAAAGTGCTGCAAGCGCCCTATCGGTCGCGCCGTGGGATCGACGGTGCCGCCAGCTGACCGGACTCCGCGCCTTGCTGGGCCCTGGGCCCTGAGCCCTGGGCCCTCTAAACCGCGCTCCGCGGAAAGTGAATCTCCACCGGTCCCACGCCGGGCAGTGCTTCCAGCAGTTCCTTCAGATCGGTGCTGGCGGCCACCCGCCAGTGCTCAGGCAGTTCGAACTGCACCGGGCCGCCGTCGCGGTCGAGTACCACGCGGACATGGGCGGGGCCGCCGCGGTAGGGGGTCAGCACGCGCTTGAGTTCGGCTACCACGTCCGGGCCGCTGCCGTTGATGGCGATGCGCAGGCCGCGGGCGAACTGGCCGCTGGCCTGGGCCACCGACCAGGCCCGGCGGACCTTCATCTGCGGTTGCTCGGTGAAGCGGTCGATGCTGATCTGCCCTTCGACCACGACGATCTCGTCGGTGATCAGCAGCGGTGAGAACTCGGCCAGGGTTTCGCCGTGGAAGGCCAGTTCCAGCCGGCCACTGCCATCCTCGATCGCCACGTAGCGGCTGGAATCGCCGCGCTGGCGCATCGCCACGATCTGCCCGGCCAGCACCAGCGGTGGATCATCGCGCCGCGGTCGCGCCGGGATGCGCCGCTCCAGTTCGCCCAGCGGGCAGCTGATGAAACCCTCCAGCAGCCTGCGGTGCACATCGACCGGATGACCGGAGAGGTACCAGCCCAGCGTGTCGCGCTCGCCCTTGAGCAGGCTGAGCAGCGGCCACTCGGCCTTTTCCACACAACCAGGCTGTTCCACCGCCACCTTGGCGGCACCGAAGAGATCGACCTGCCCGGCGTCGCTGTTGCGCTGGCGCTGCTCGGCGGCGCGCAGTGCTTCGGGCAGGAAGCTGGCCAGGCTGGCGCGATTGGGGCCGAGCTCGTCCAGTGCGCCGGAACTGATCAGCGTTTCCAGCACCCGCTTGTTCAGGCGCGGCAGATCCAGCCGGGCCAGAAAATCGTTGAGATCGGTGTAAGGCTCGCCCTCGGCGCGGCGGCTGGCGATCATCTCGCCCACCTGCAGACCAACGCCCTTGATCGCGCCCAAACCGTAGCGGATCTGGCCGTCGCTGCCAGCACGGAACTTCCAGATGCTCTCGTTGGCGTTGGGCCGGCGCACCACGATGCCGGCGCGCTCACAGTCGCGCAGCAGATCCACCACCTTGTCGGTGTGGTCCATGTCCGAGCTCAGCACCGCGGCCATGAACTCGGCCGGGTAATGTGCCTTCAGCCAGGCGGTCTGGTAGGACACCAAGGCATAGGCGGCCGAGTGCGACTTGTTGAAACCGTACTCGGCGAATTTCTCCATCAGATCGAAGATGCCGGTGGCCAGCGCCGGGTCGATGCCCTTGTCGGCCGCGCCGGACTCGAAGATCTCGCGCTGCTTGGCCATCTCCTCGGGCTTTTTCTTGCCCATTGCGCGGCGCAGCAGATCGGCGCCACCGAGCGAATAGCCGGCCAGCACCTGGGCGATCTGCATCACCTGTTCCTGGTAGACGATCACGCCGTAGGTGGGCTTGAGGATCGGTTCCAGCAGCGGGTGCGGATAGCTGACTTCCTGGCGGCCGTGCTTGCGGTCGACGAAGTCATCGACCATGCCCGACTGCAGCGGACCGGGCCGGAACAGCGCCACCAGGGCGATGATGTCCTCGAAGCAGTCTGGCTGCAGCTTGCCGATCAGCTCCTTCATGCCGCGCGATTCAAGCTGGAACACCGCGGTGGTCTCGCAGCGCTTGAGCAACTGGTAGGTGGGCGCGTCGTCCAGCGGCAGCTGGATGATGTCCAGCGGCGGCTGGCCGGCGCGATCGGCGCGGGCGTTGATGGCCTCTACCGCCCACTGAATGATCGTCAGCGTGCGCAGGCCGAGGAAGTCAAACTTGACCAGCCCGATTTCCTCGACGTCCTTCATGTCGAAGTGGGTGACCGGGGTGTCCTGCGGCTCTTCCTGGTGCAGCGGCGAATACTGAGTGATCGCATCCGGGGCGATCACCACGCCACCAGCGTGCTTGCCGGCGTTGCGCACCAGGCCTTCCAGTTCCAGCGCCAGATCGACCAGCGGCCGGACCTCGTCGTCGCTCTCGTACAGCTGGCACAACTCGACGCTGATCCGCTCGCTTTCCTTCTGCGCCTTGTCCGTGCGGCCCAGCGCGTCGCCCAGGCTGGTGCCCAGCGGCCGGTTGGGGATCAGCTTGGCGATGCGGTCGACCAGTCCATAAGGCAGACCCAGCACGCGGCCGGCGTCGCGCACCACCGCGCGGGCCGCCATCGAGCCATGGGTGATGATCTGGCTGACTTTCTCGGCGCCGTAGCGCTCACCGACGTAGCGGATCACCTCATCGCGGCGATCCATACAGAAGTCGATGTCGAAGTCCGGCATCGAGACGCGTTCAGGATTGAGGAAGCGCTCGAACAGCAGGTCATAGCGCAGGGGATCCAGATCGGTGATGCCGGTGGCCCAGGCCACCAGCGAGCCGGCACCGGAGCCGCGGCCGGGACCGACCGGAATGCCGGCGCGCTTGCCCCAGCCGATGAAGTCCGCCACCACCAGGTAGTAGCCGGCGAAACCCATCTTCAGGATCACGCCCAATTCCCGCGCCAGCCGATCCAGATAGACCTGCTCGGCCAGCCCGGCGGCGCAGCCGTGTTCGCGCAGCCGTTCCTGCAGGCCTTGCTCGGCCATCTCGCTGAGCACGGCTTCTTCGGTCTGACCGTCGGCGCAGGGATAGCGCGGCAAATGATAGGTGCCGCGTGGCAGCTCGAAACTGCAGCGCTGCGCCAGCGCCACGGTGTTCTGCAGCACCTCCGGGCACTCGGCAAAGAGCTCGGCCATCACCTCGGGCGGCTTCAGCCATTGCTGCTCGCTGTAGCGCCGCGGCCGGTTGCGATCGGCCAGCGCATAGCCATCGTGGATGGCGACGCGCGCTTCGTGGGTGGAGAAGTCGCGCGGCGTCAGGAAGCGGACGTCATTGCTGGCCACCGCCGGCAGATCCAGCCGGGCGGCCAGGTCGGCGGCCAGCCGCCAGCCGCTCTCCTCGTGCTCACGGCCGCAGCGGCTGAGCTCGACGTAATAGCGATCCGGCCAGGCCTGCGCCCAGCGCTCGGCACTGGCGCGGGCGGCTGTCTCGCGACCATGCAGCAGATCCTCGCTGAGCAGGCCGTGATGGCCGCCGGAGAGCAGGATCAGGCCGCGGTTGTCGTCGAGCAGCCAGTCGGCCTCCAGCACCACGCGGTCCTGCAGATCGCGACCGGCTCGATAGGCCGCACTGAGCCAGCGGCAAAGCCGCCGATAGCCGTCCAGATCCTGCACCAGCAGCGTCTTGCGACCGATTCGATCGGCCTCACGCACCCATACGTCACAACCGGCGATCGGCTGGATGCCAGCCGCCTCCGCCGCCTTGCTGAACTTCACCAGGCCGAACAGATTGCTTTCGTCGGTCAGCGCCAACGCCGGCATGCCGGCCGCCGCGGCCGCCTTGACCAGCGCACCGATGCGCACGGTCGAGTCGACCAGCGAGTACTCCGAGTGAATGCGCAGATGGACGAAAGCGGTGGACATCGAGGGCGGGGTGCGAGCGGGGCGACAGTGTAGCCCGCGGCCGCGCTTGCAGCCGGTACTTCGCTGGCATAGGCTGACGCATAGGCCACTTCGGAGCGCCAGCATGTCTACCCATCGAGTGGTTCGATTGTTCCGCAATGGCCGCAATCAGGCCTTGCGCATTCCACGGGAGTTCGAGTTGCCCGGTGATTCGGTGCTGCTGCGTCGGCAGGACGGCTGTTTGCTGATCGAGCCGCTGGACAAGGGCAAGCTGCTCGACTGGCTGGGTACGCTGGCGCCGCTGGAAGAGCAGTTTCCGGATATCGACGCCGACCTGCCGGCGCTGGATGAGGTGGATCTGGACTGATGCCCAGCGGTTACCTGCTCGACACCAACGTGCTCTCCGATCTGCTGCGCCAGCCCTCCGGTGGGATTGCCCGACAGATTGCCGCGGTGGGCGAATCCCGAATCTGCACCAGCATCGTCGTTGCCGGCGAACTGCGCTTCGGCGCCGCGAAGTCGGGCTCTGCCCGGCTGGGCGAGCGGGTCGAGTCGTTGCTGCAACTGCTCCAGGTGCACGCCCTGGCTGACGATGCCGACCTCCACTATGGCCGAATTCGGGATGAACTTGGTCGTCAGGGAACGCCGATTGGCCCCAACGACCTGTGGATCGCCGCGCATGCCCTTGCGCTGGACATGGTCCTGGTGACCGACAACGTGCGAGAGTTCACCCGCATACCCGGACTGCCGTTGGAGAACTGGCGCTCATGAAGCGATGGCTGTTGACCCTGCTTGCCCTGTGCAGTCTGCCGGCGTTCGCGACTGGCCCAGCGCAACCACCGACCGCCGACGAACAGGTGATGGCGGCCTTCTGGGCGCGGATGGAGAGCAGTGCCGATCCGCGCATGCAGGCGCTGGCGATGGTGGCGCCCTTCGAGGCGATGGGTGGCCCGGCCGATCTGCCGGCGCGCATCGACCGCTGGGAAGCCGGAGAGCCCGATGCCGATGCGGTGGTGCTGCTGGCTGCCCTGTCCTGTGGCCATGCGGCCGCCTCGCGTCTGCGTGCGCTGTGCGATCGGCGTGATCTGCTGCGTCGCTGGAAGCAGGCCGACGCCAGCAATGCCTGGCCCTGGTTGATCGAAGCGCATCGGGCGCAGCAGGTCGAGGATGCGGCTGCGCTGCAGGCGGCGCTGGAAGGCATTGGCCGCAGTCAGCGCATCGAGGATGGCTACCGCATCGCGCTGGCGACGTTGCGCGAGGCGCTGGCCAGCGACAGCGGTTTCACCACGATGGCGCCGGCGCAGCGCGCGGTGACCACCTTCGGTATCGCACTGGCCATTGCGGTGCCGGCGTTGCAGGGCGTCACCGACCTGTGTCCACCTACGCCCACCGAGCAGGCGCAGATCGCCGAACGCGCGGCGATCTGCCAGCACCTGGGCCGGCTGCTGTTCGATACCCCGCAGACCAGCATGCTGCAGGCGCAACTGGGCGCGCAGGTGGCTCGCGACTACGCCGAGGACGACGCCGCCCGTGCCCAGGCCAATGAGCAGCTGGCGGCCTTGCGCAGTCTGGGCAGTGCGCTGGCGGCCGACCCGCTGCTCAGCCCCGGTGGCGATGATCCCAAGGCGACACCCGAGGGCCTGGACCAGTACCTGCAATGGGTCATCGCCGAAGGCGAAGTGGCCGCGATGTTGGGCTGGCTCAAGCGGGGACGGGCAGGGGCCTAGCGGAGGTCGCCGAAGCGCTCGATGGCGGCAAGCCCGATTCGGCAAGGAGGCCCCATTGCTGCCGTGTCGCGAGCAGGCTCGCTCCTACGCGAGCAGGGGTGCAGTGGCGATTACCAATGCCCTTTGCGGGAGGCATTCGAGCGTGTGTAGGAGCCAGCCCTGCTGGCGATTGAGCGCGATCCTGCCGATGGCGTCGAGGGCGGTCGTTCGCGGCCAGTCTGCTGCGACTTCACCGCCGACGGCCTGCCTGTCGCGAGCTGGGGCGCAGTGGCGATCGTCGTTGCCCTTGGCGGGCAGAATTCAAGCGTGTGTAGGAGCCAGCCCTGCTGGCGATCGAGCGCGATCTTGCCGATGGCATTGTGGGCGGTTTTTCGCGGCAAGTCTGCTACGACATCACCTGCGCCGACTCCGCCTCGGGGCTTGCCTGATCGATCGAAGCTTGCCACTGTCCGGGCCGATATTGTCCGGCTGAGACCCGGCCGCTGCCTGCTAGCATGTCGCTCCCGGCGATGGCCCTCGTTTTGAGGGTGAATGGCCAGACGACCAGGAGCCCTGTGATGACCCAGAATCCCTATCAGCCACCCAGCGCCGGTGTCAGCGATCCGCAACTGGACGCCGGCGGTGACGGCGGATTCCTCGGCGCACCCCGAAAGCGTGAGGCCGGTGCCGGTATCAACTGGATTTCCGACGCCTGGAAGTTGTTCACCGCCAATCCCGGCATGTGGATCGTCTTCCTGATTCTGTTGTTCGGCATTTCCCTGGTGGTGCAGTTCATTCCCTTGATTGGCGGTCTGGCCCAGGGATTGCTGATGCCCATTCTCGTTGGCGGCATCATGATGGGCTGTGACAGCCTGCGTCGAGGCGGTTCGCTGGAATTCGATCATCTGTTCGCCGCATTCAAGACGCATGCCGGGCCCTTGCTGGTCGTCGGCGCGATCTACGTGGTCGCCAGCGTCGTGATCATGATCATCGCGTTGGCCCCGTTCCTGGGCATGGTGGGCCTGAGCATCATGACCGGTGGCGGCGCCGAGCAGATCGACCCGGCGCAACTGGGTGGATTCTTCATCGGCTTCCTGATCGCGATGTTGCTGTTGGTGCCGGTGATGGCGGCCTATTGGTTCGCGGTGCCGCTGGTGGCCCTGAACAATGTGCCGCCGCTGGAGGCGATGAAACTCAGCTTCTTCGGTTGCCTGAAGAACTGGCTGGCCTTCCTGATCTACGGCCTGGTCGCCATGGTGATCGCCTTTGCGGCCTCGTTGCCGCTGATGCTGGGTTGGCTGGTCGCCGGTCCGTTGTTCATGGCAACGATCTACACCGGCTACCGCGACATCTACTACGAGGCCTGATGCTCGACACACTGCAGCGGGTCACCACGCCGGAAGGCATCGAACTGGGTCTGCAGCCGGCCGGACCGGCGCCGCGTGCGCTGGCCTGGCTGCTCGACCTGATGTGGCGCTATGCGTTGCTGATGGGCCTGTCGATGGTGCTGCTGCCGCTCGGCAACGTTGGGGTCGGGATCTTCCTGATTGTCTGGTTTGCGCTGGAGTGGCTGATCCCGGCCGGGCTGGAGGTGCATTTCCAGGGCGCCACGCCGGGCAAGAAGGCCTTGGGTCTGATGGTGCTGCGCGATGATGGTGCGCCAGTGGGCTGGAGCGAGGCGCTGAACCGCAATCTGCTGCGCTTCGCCGACTTCTTGCCCTTCGGCTATTTCGGCGGCCTGCTGTGCATGCTCGCCAGTCCTCAGTTCAAGCGACTCGGTGATCACGCCGCCGGGACCATTGTGGTCTACAAGCCACCGGCGCAGGCCACCTTGCGGGTGCCGCTGGCCGAGCCGCTGCCCTTGCCCGCCGGCATCGATCTCCATGGCCGGCGCGCGATCCTGGATTTTGCCGAGCGCAGTCCGCAGTTGACCCCGGCGCGGGCGGACGAAATCGCGAGCGTGCTGGTCCAGAGATTGGGCATCGACAGCAGCTCGCCGACGCAGGCGCTGCTGGGCATGGCCAATCACCTGCTGGGACAGCGGCCGGCGGACGAGAGCGCTCATGCGCCAACTTGAGTTCGAACGTCGCCACCAGGCGTTGTGGCAGAACTTCTCCGACTGGCTGGCGCAGCAGGCGCGGCGGCGGCGCAAGGATGATCCACCACCAGTCCTGGCCGATGCTGACGTGCCGGCGGTGTTCCGGCAGATCTGCGCGCAATTGGCGCTGGCGCAGGCGCGTCACTACAGCCCGTCGCTAGTGGATCACCTCAACCAGCTGGTGCTGGCCGGACACCAGCAGCTCTACGGTGCCTCGACCGGGTTGCTGCAGGCGCCGTGGCGCTTTCTGGCGGTGGAGTTTCCAGCGCTGGTGCGAGCCGAGAAGAATGCCGTGTGGTTGGCCGCGCTGCTGTTTTTCGGACCGCTGCTGACACTGGTCGTGGCCATTCAGTATTTCCCGCATCTGGCGGCGTTGTTGCTGTCACCCATGCAGATGGCGCAGATGGAAGCGATGTACCAGCCCGAGGCGCATCAGCTGGGGGTGCGAGAGGCTTCCACCAACACGGCGATGTTCGGCTACTACATCTGGAACAACATCCGGATCGGTTTCCAGACGTTCGCCGGCGGGATCCTGGCCGGCCTGGGCAGCGTCTTCTTCCTGCTCTTCAATGGTCTTTACATTGGCGCCATCCTTGGCCACCTGACCCAGGTCGGGCTGGGCCCGCAGATCCACTCCTTCATCGCCGGCCACAGTGCACTGGAGCTGCTGGCCATTGTCATTTCCGGCGCGGCCGGGCTGAAGCTGGGTCAGGGGCTGCTGTTTCCCGGCCGCCGTTCGCGCCGGCTGGCGTTGCTGGAGAACGCCCGCATCGCATTGCGGCTGATGCTGGGCGCGGCGTTGATGTTCTTCGCCGCGGCGGCGGTCGAAGGCTATTTCTCGCCGATGAATCTGCCCAACCCCTTGCCGAAGTACCTGGTTGGCGCGCTGTTCTGGGTGCTGCTGCTGGGCTATTTCCTGCGCGCCGGGCGGCCCCGTGGAGCTTGAGCGCGTCGCCATCGCCCTGCGACCGCGCAGTGGCTGGGAGTCGGTCGATCTGGGCTTCGGCATGGCGCGCAGCTGGTGGAAGCTGTGCTTTGGCGCCTTCTGGATCACCTATCTGCCCATCGCCGCGGCGTTGCTGGCGGGCTTTCACGAGCAACCCTGGATTGCGCTGCTGATCCTGTGGTGGCTGAAACCGGCCTTCGATCGATTCGTGTTGTTTGCGCTGGGTCGTCGCTGCTTCGGAGAGCAATTGCGGCTGGGTGATCTGCTCGGTCAGTGGCGACAGATCCTGTCGCCGTCGTTGCTGTGGTCCCTGACGCTGGGCCGCCTGTCGCCGGCGCGCAGCTTTCTGCTGGCGGTGACCGTGCTGGAGCGGCAGACCGGCCGCGCCGCCGGCCAGCGTCGCAGCCTGCTGGCCCGACGCTTCTATGGCAACGCCAGCGGCCTGACGCTGGTTTGCGTCAATCTGGAACTGGTCGTGCAAATGGGGCTGTCCATTCTGTTCGTGGTCCTGCTGCAGCCCGGTGAGGACCCGTTCCAGCAGATGATGATGGCTGAAGGGACCTTCGCCGAGGACTGGTGGGGTGCCGAGGACACGCTCTGGTACATCCTGTCGGTGTGCCTGATCGAGCCGCTGTATGTGGCCGGTGGATTTGCGCTGTATCTGAACCGACGCGTCATCCTCGAAGGCTGGGATCTGGAACTGGCGCTCAAGCGGCTGGCGGCGCGGCTGCCGACCGCCGCCACGCTGCTGTTGTTGCTGGTGCTCGGCCTGGGGGCCGGCAGCACCACGTCACTGCAGGCGGCTGAAACGCCTACGGATCTCGAATTGCAGTTGCAGCCCGACCCACCCTACGGCGAGCGCTGCCAGAAGCAACGCGACGCCTTGGCTGCGCTGCTCGAAGGCGGTGAACTGACCGAAGCGAATTCCGCCTCGAAATCGGCCTCAAGATCCGGCGTGGTGGAAGCTGATCCGGGGCTGGACTCGGCACAGGGCACGACACAGGGCACGATGGCTGGCGAGTCTCCGGTGGTGACGCGCGCCCGTGCGGTGCTGGCCCGCTGCGAGCAGTTCGATCTGCCGCCGATCGAGACGGCCCGCCGCAGCAGCATTGTCGAGATTCTCTCCGATCCCGAGTTCGGCCGGGTCGAGCAGATCGAGCGCTGGCGGTTGCGTGAGTTCGACAGCGATGACGACGAGGATGAACCCGATGACAGCGCCAGCGGCATCGGCAAGTTCTTCGAACTGCTGGCCTCGTTGTGGCAGGTGCTGGTCTGGGTGGCACTGGCCGTGCTGTTGCTCTACATCGGTCGGATGCTCGGCCGGCGCTGGCTGGGTGGTGGCGCCGTACCGGACGAGGGCGTCGTGCCGACTGAGTTGTTCGGCCTGAGCATCACCCCCGACAGCCTGCCCGATGACATCGTTGGAACCGCGCTGGCCTGGATCGATGCCGGGCGCCTGCGCGAGGCTCTGGCGCTGGTCTATCGCGCCGCCCTGTCGCAGTTGGTGCATCAGCGTGGCATGCGTGTGGCGGCCGGCGCCACCGAAGGCGATGTACTGCAGACCGCGACCCCGCATCTGGATACGTCGGCGCAACGCTACATGGCCGCGCTGCTCAAGGCCTGGGTGGAAGTGGCCTACGCCGAGCGCAGCCTGCCGGCCGATCAGCTGCGGTCGCTGGTGCGCGAGTACCCGCTGCATTTTGAAGCGCCCGCCGAGCCACCCGCCGAGGTGGCTGCATGAGTCGCACCGGGCAGGTTCTGCTGAGCATCCTTCTGCTGGGGATCTGCGTACTGCTGTTCATGGCGGCCTACGAGCGGCGCAGCGAAGAGGAGTGGCAATGGCCTTCCCCGGAGGCTCGGGCGCAGCCCTTTCTGGCTGCCGAGCGGCTGTTGCTGGCGCAGCAACTGCAGGTCGAGCATGTCGACAGTCTGACCCAGCTGCAGAGCCTCGGTCCGCACGTCACCGCGCTGGTGCCGGCCAATCGCGGTTACCCGGGGCCGGCAGCGCTGCAGGCGGTTGACGACTTTCTCGCCAACGGCGGCCACCTCATCATCGAATCCGAGCCGCTCTACCAGGACGATCCGCTGTTCGATCATCTGGGGATCCAGCGCAGCGACCCGGATGACGAGCCCGACTTTGACGAAGACGACGAGGCGGAGTCGGACGACGAGGACGAGACCGATTTCGATCTGGACTTCGAGTATGACGACTGGGCCGATCGCTACAAGCGGCCGCTGCGTCCGCTCAACCCGCTCAGTCCGGATCTGCTGCAGGTGGACTGGCCTGGCCAGAGCGCCCCGCTGGTGGTCAGCAGTCGCGGTGGCGAAATCCTCTCCAGCGAGCACTACAGTGATCGGATGCTGCAGGGCTGGGATGGCGTGCGGCTGTTGCAGCAGCGTCGCGGATCGGGCTGGCTGACGGCGCTCAATGACATCAGCTTCGCCGAGAACTGGCGCATCGGCCGGCATGACAATGCCGAGTTTCTGTGGCAACTGCTGCAGACCGGCGACGCCGAACGGGTGCTGTTCTTCCGCGCCCGCAACGAGGGCTTGTTCGTCTGGCTGCGTACCCATGCCTGGAAAGTGCTGGCGTCGGTGGCGCTGCTGCTGTTGCTGGCCGGCTGGCAGGCCATGCCGCGCTTCGGTGCGCTGGCGGCAGACCCCGAACCGGTGCGGCGTCGGCTGGGCGATCATCTGCTCGCCAGCGGTCGCTTCCTGTGGTCCCACGGTGAGCGCCGGCGGCTGCTGACCCGCGCGCTGCTGCACGCGCGCAGCGAGATGTATCGCCATCAGCCCCATCTGCGGCTGCTGGATCCGATGGCGCAGGCCCAGCATCTGGTCGAGCGTTTGTCGGTGCCACCGGCGGCTGCTCAGGCGATTGTCAGCGGCGATGCCCAGGCCACCGATGCCATCCCCTTTGTGCAGATGTTGCGCGCTTGTCGCCAGCTTCATCTGCGCTTGCGCCCGGCGCTGGCAAGCTCTGCTGTGGAGGCGCCGGACGAATGAACCATCCAGCCTTGAGTCCTCGTGAGCTTTTCGGGCTGGCCCCTGATCCCGGCCATGCGCCGGATTCCCCGTTCCGCGCAGGTCCAGTCTGGTCCTGCTGCAATGGAACGCCGTCGCAGCGGTCGCTTTACCAGCACGACCGGCGGCGCCTTCGGAGTTCGAACTGATGCAGAACGCAACCATCCCGGCAGCCAATCTGGAGCGGGCGACAGCGCTGCTGACCGCGCTGCGCACGCAGGTGGGACAGGCCTTCCTCGGCCAGCAGACGGTGGTCGACCAGGTGCTGTGCGCGCTGCTCGCCGGCGGCCATGTGCTGCTGGAGGGTGTGCCTGGATTGGGCAAGACGCTGTTGGTGCAGGCGCTGGCGCGAGCCATCGGCGGGCGCTTTGCGCGGGTCCAGTTCACCCCGGACCTGATGCCCGCCGATGTCACCGGTCATACGCTCTACGACCCGTCCAGCGGCCAGTTCACCACCCGCCGCGGACCGGTCTTCACCAATCTGCTGCTGGCCGACGAGATCAACCGCGCGCCGGCGAAGACGCAATCGGCCCTGCTGGAAGTGATGGCCGAGCGACAGGTCACCATCGAAGGCACCGCGCATCCGCTGGAACCGCCCTTCATGGTGCTGGCGACGCAGAATCCGCTCGAGCACGAAGGTACCTATGCGCTGCCCGAGGCGCAGCTCGATCGCTTCCTGCTGAAGGTCAACATCGACTACCCGGCCGAGACCGAGGAACAGGCGATCGTGCGTCAGATCACCACCGCCCAAGTCGGCGAGAAGCTGGACGTCAGCGCTGTCGCGGCAGTGCTGAACACCGATACCCTGGGCAAGTTGCAGTTGCTGGCCGCGCGCCTGACCGTCGACGAGCAGGTGCTCGACTACGCCGTGCGCATTGTCCGCGCCACCCGCAGTTTCGCCGGCCTGAGCATCGGTGCCGGCACCCGCGGTGCGATCTCGCTGGTGCGCGCGGCCCGCTCGGCGGCATTGCTGGCCGGTCGTGACTTCGTCAGTCCAGACGACGTCAAGCAGATGGCCACGCCGGTGTTGCGTCATCGCGTGGTGCCCAGCGCCGACCTCAGCGTCGAAGGCCACAGCAGCGACGAGGTGCTGCGCGAGTTGATGGAGCGCACGGCGGCGCCGCGGCAATAAGGACCGGCGTGCTGATTCCCGCTCCCCGCCTGCTGCTGGGCACGGCGTTGCTGACGCTGCTCGGCGTGCTGGCCTCGGTGTTGCCGTCGCTGGCACTGCTGTGGTGGGCGGCGCTGGCTGCGCTGACATTGCTGGCGCTGCTGGATGCCTGGCGGTTGTCGCAACGGCCGGCGCCGGTCGTCAAGCGCAGCCTGCCGCACGCGCTGGCGCTGGGTGTGCAGCGCCCGGTGGATCTGGCCATCGAGAACGAATCGGAACAGCCCTTGCAGCTGGCCCTGTTCGACCATGTGCCCCCAAGCATGGCTGTGCACGGACTCCCGCAACGCCTGCACCTGCCGCCTGGGCAGGGTGCACGCGTGCAGTATCGGGTGCGGCCGTTGGTCCGCGGCAATCTGCAATTCGGTCAGGTCGAGCTGCGACTGCGCTCGAACTGGGGTCTGTGGGATCGCCGCGCCTGGGCTGGCGAGCCGGCGTCGGTGCGGGTCTATCCCAACTTTGCCGCCTTGAGCCGTTTCGCCCTGCTGACGGTCGACCATCGCTTGTCGCAAGTGGGCGTGCTGAAGCGACGACGCCGCGGCGAGGGATTGGACTTTCACCAGCTGCGCGAGTACCGCGAAGGCGATCCACAGCGTCAGATCGACTGGAAGGCCACCGCGCGGATGGGCCGGCTGATCTCGCGCGAATACCAGGATGAGCGCGACCAGCAGATCATCCTGTTGCTCGACTGCGGCCGCCGCATGCAGGCGCGCGACGACGCCCTCAGCCACATGGATCACGTGCTCAATGCGGCCCTGCTGCTGGCCTTCGTGGCCTTGCGCCAGGGTGACGCCGTGGGGCTGTCCAGCTTCGGTGGCATCGAACGGGCGCAGCCGCCACGCAAGTCGATGGCGACGCTGCAATCCCTGCTGGCATTGACCTACGACCTGCAGCCCACCCTGCAGAGCCCCGATTTTCTGGGCGCGGCGCAGGCCCTGCTGGCCCGCCAACGCAAGCGCGCGCTGGTGGTGATCCTCAGCAATCTGCGCGACGAGGACGACGACAGCCTGTTGCCGGCCATCGAGCTGCTGCAGCGGCGCCACCTGGTGCTGCTGGCCAGCCTGCGCGAAGGGGTGTTGCAGCAGGGACTGGTCAACCCCATCCGGGCGCTCGATGACGCGCTGGCGCACGCCGCCACCGCCGAGTATCTGGAGCGCCGTCGCGAAGCCTTCGCCCGCCTGCGCGGACACGGCATCCATTGCGTCGACGTGGAGCCGGCCGAGTTGCCGATGGCGCTGGTCAACCAGTACACCGAGCTCAAGCGCGCCGGCATCCTGTAGCCCCGAGGCGCCGCGCCCATAGCGGCTGCCAGGCATCTCTGAACGCGAACGATTCGCGATTGCAAGTTGATGATTTGCAAGGGGTTTTCAGCTGGATTTGACGCCGGTCAAGGCATCCCGATGCTATCGTCGGCACCCTGATCTGCAACGATCTCGCGGTACCCCTTTCCATCAGGAGCAATGCCATGCGTTCCAATGACATGACCCGTCGTCGCGCCCTTGGCGCCTTGCTGCAGGCCGTCGCCGTGGTGCCAGCAGCCACGTTGTTTGCCAAGTACGCCTATGCCGCCGATCTGCCGATGCTGTCCACCGACGATGCCACCGCCAAGGCGCTGGGTTATGTCGAGGACACCACCACCGTCGATGCGGCCAAATACCCCAAGCACGCGGCCGATCAGAAGTGCGCCAACTGCCAGTTCATGCAGGCCGAGGCCGGCGCCGCTTCCGGCCCCTGCGCACTGTTCCCG